>CAVZTM010000009.1:0-185605 GCA_963778175.1 Ilumatobacteraceae bacterium | reverse complement strand
AGGGCTTGGACGTCTTAGAGACCCTTGTCGTTCCTGAGCGCCGTCTGGGTCGCGCCGCTCAACGCCGCCATCTGCAGGCGTGGGAGTGCCTGGCCGACCGCATCCGGACCGATGGCATCGACCGCCGCCCGCACCGCTCGCTCCGCGCCGACGACGACGGCGAACGACGCGATCATCTGGGCGACGTCGGCGTCGAGAATCTCGTCGGCGACGGCGAGTTCGGAGAACCCGAAGTCGATGATCCACGGCACGCCGTCGTCCTGCACGAAGACGTTGGCTCGCCGGAGGTCCCGGTGGGCGATCCGGTGCGCGCGCAGGATCCCCACCTGATTCCACACCTCGCGCATCAGCTCGTCGGTGAACACCTCCGGCTCGACGCCGTCGATCGACGACCCGTCGATCATCTCGTAGGCGAGCAGCATCGAGTCCTCGCCGACGTCGACGACGCCGCGGAGCGGGGCGTCCGAATCCCGATGTCGCGTGCGCATGAGCGCGATGAACGCCTCGTGCTCCACCGTGCGCCGCAGCGAGGAGAACGGCCGATTGTCGCCGACGTTCTTCAGCCGGAAGAACCGGTAGACGCGGAACAGCAGGTCGGCAGCACGCTCCTGGCCTCCGAGCACCTTGACGAACAGACCCGTGCCGTCGGTGAGCGTGGCGAAGTACGGCGTCGAACCTCGAGCATCGACCTTGGCCGCGTGCACCTCCGTGACCGCGAGACCGGCATCGTCCAGGCTGGCGGCGATCGCGCCCAGGGTCGGGTGCCGGTCCGGGCGCCCGAACACCAGGAGTACCGCGGTTCCGATCATCGCCCCGACCGGGAGCGCGAGGAACAGGTCGACCGGGAGCTCCGTGGCGACGAGGAGTTCGACGATCAACAGCAGCGTGATCGTCGCGATGCCGGTTCGGCGCCACTGTCGGCCGACGAAGGGGCGAACGACGATGAACATGGCCGACAGCTGGGACAGCTGCACGACGCCGTTCAGCGTGGCGTCACCGAGCTTGGTACCCGCGAGCAGCTGGTTGACGACGGTCGGGGCGTCACGGTCGATGAGCGCATCGATGCCCGACATCGCGGCCCAGGTGGCGATCGAGGCGAGGGCGACATAGCCGAGCGAGTCGGTAGCGCTTCGTCGACAGCGCGACCCGTACACACCGAGCGACGATCAGCAGGGCAACGATCTCGGCGGTGCCGTGGATCACCCGGAGCACGCTGTCGCTGAGGAAATCGAAGAGCTCGAGCAGATCCTCTTCGACGCCGAAGATCGACTCCTCGGCCCACGCGGTCAGCGCCATCAACAGCAGGGCCAGCGCTGCGAACACCACGAGGCGGAACACGTCCTCGGGCGAGCGGGCGTAGGCCCGCGTCGACTGCTCGGTCGAGCCGCTTCCCGTGACGTCGTCGCCAGTCGTGACAGGCTCGGCCGAGTCGGTGGCTGTGGTCATCGGTGGGACGGTACACGCGGTGTGCAATGCCACTGAGTATCTTGCTCCTACCGTGAGATCAGTCGAGACCTACCCGACCGACGGGACGCGGAGTGGCCGACCGCTGATCATCGTGTTCGTGATCGCGGTCGCGTGTGGCGATCGTCGTGCGGCATGGTCGCTGCGGGGGTGAGGTTCCCGGGTGGGAGCAATCGATCTTCCACGCGGTCAACGACCTGCCCGACTGGTTGGAAGGTCCCATGTGGGTGTTCCAGTTGGCCGGGCTCCTGTTCGTTCCCTTCATCGTGGCGGTCGTCGCGGCGCTGTTCCGCAAGTGGTGGCTCGCCGGCGCGCTCGTGGTGCTCGTCCCGCTGAAGCTGTTCGTCGAGAAGGTCGTGGTGAAGCAACTCGTCGAGCGCGAGCGACCGGGCACGACGATCTGCGGGTACCCGGATGCATTCGACGAAGCGTGCGGGAACTTCCGCGACGTGCCGTTGTTCGGTCTCTCGTTCGTCTCGGGCCATGCGGTGATCGCGTGGAGCGTGGCAACCGTGCTCTTCGTGGCACTGCCCGGACGCTGGCGCTGGGTGCCCTTCGTCGTGGCGACGCTCAACGCCATCGCCCGCGTGTACCTCGGAGCCCACAACCCGCTCGATGTGGTCGGCGGCGGAGCGATCGGTGTCGCCGTCGGTGTCGCCGTCGTCGGGGCAACCGGGTTCGTGCGCTCGAGGTTCGAAGCCCGCCGACCGAGTAGCGCTGCGTGACCGGGCGCTACCTGGCCGAGTTCCGGCGCCCGCTCGTCATCGCGGGGATCGCCGCGGTCGGGCTGGTGTCGTCCTACGCCATCGCCGTGCAGCGGCCGCTGCCGAGTTCGGAGATCGATCTCACGGACCTGATCAACGACGCGCCGGGCTGGGTCGCGTCGGCGTTGTACCCGGTCATGCAGATGGGCACCTTCGCCGGGCCGATCATCGTGGCCGTACTGATCGCCGTGTTCCGCAGGGACCTGGTGCTCAGCGCCGCGGTTGTCGTGGTCGGCATCGCGACCTGGTTCGCAGCCAAGGGGGTCAAGAAGATCGTCGAGCGAGGTCGACCGCTGACCTACATGCCCGACATCGTGGTGCGTGAAGGGGACGGCACGGGTCTCGGGTACATCTCGGGTCACAGTGCCGTGGCGGCATCCGCGGCGATCATGGCAATGGTCGCGCTCCCCCGCCGATGGCGACCCGTGGCAGCGGTGGTCGCCGTGCTGGTCGGGATCGGGCGGATCGTGCACGGCGTCCACCTCGCCGCCGACGTCGTCGGAGGATGGAGCTTCGGAGTACTGACGGGCCTCGCCGGGCTCTGGCTCGCCGGTCTGGTGGCAGACCGACGCACGGTCTCGTGACTGGTGAATCGTCGGCGGCCGAGCCACCGCGGATTCGACCCGAGCTCGCGCTGCAGCCGGGTACAGCCGACGCCCGCAACCTGCTGATCGTCTGGTATCTGCGCAAGTCGGTCTACGGATTGGTGGCCCTCGGGATCATCGGCGGCACGGTCACCCAGACGAACCTGGACGTCAACTGGAAATCGGGCGCGGAACTCGGATCCGAGCTGTCGTCGCCACTCGCCCCGATCGTGATCGGCCTGATGCTGCGGGTCGTCTCGGGCTTCGTCGCCTTGCTCCTGGCCCTGCCACTCGCCAGCGCCTACGAGGTCGGCCTGTCGCCGAGAACGAACTTCGGCAGTGGCATCGGGCGCGTGCTCGATCGTCTCAACCTCGCCCGCGGGTACCGGGCACTGCGGTGGACCCATCACGTCCGCCAGCTCGCCCTGCAGCGGCTCGGCGACACTGGCCGCAAGCTGGCCCGGCTCGACCCGATCATGGACATCACGAACATCACCCTGTGGGTCGTGGCCGTGGTTGCGCTCGTTGCGGCAGGGTGACGCGATCGAAGCTCTCGGCGCAGCATCTCGCACGCTTGCTGCTACTCTGCTCGACTCCCTGAGATACTTCCGCCCTCGACGCCACGCCTGATCGACGAACGGAACCCGATGACCGATCTGAGCCCCCCGACCTCGACGACTGCCCAACGCGTTCCCGCCGCACGAGCGGTCGACGCCGTCAAGACGTACGGTTCGGGTGACACCGCCGTCCACGCCCTCGCCGGCGTGACCGTCGACTTCCCGGCCCACCAGTTCACGGCGATCATGGGTCCGTCGGGGTCCGGCAAGAGCACGCTCATGCAGTGCGTCGCCGGCCTCGATCGGCTCACGTCGGGTTCGGTGTTCGTCGGCGACACCGAGTTGTCGAAGCTCAACAAGACCGACCTCACCCTGCTCCGCCGGGACCGCCTCGGCTTCATCTTCCAGCAGTACAACCTGATCCCGACGTTGTCGTCGAAGGAGAACATCCTCCTGCCGCTCACCTTGGCGGGCGAGAAGGAGGACAAGGCGTGGTTCGACACGATCGTGCAGACCGTGGGCCTCGCCAACCGGCTCGACAACCTGCCGAGCCAGCTGTCGGGTGGCCAGCAGCAGCGAGTCGCCGTGGCACGGGCGCTCGTGCCCAAGCCCGACATCGTGTTCGCCGACGAACCGACGGGCGCGCTCGACTCGCGCACGGGCATGGAGATCCTCGCGTTCATGCGCAACGCCGTCGACCAGTCCGGCCAGACCATCGTGATGGTCACCCACGACCCCCACGCGGCGTCGTACGCCAACAGCGTGCTGTTCCTCGCCGACGGTCAGATCATCGACGAGATGCAGTCGCCGACGACCGATCGTGTCCTCGACCGCATGAAGCAGTTCGAGGGCTGATCCGGTGATCAAGATCGCCCTGCGCGGCGTGCGCTACAACAGCGGCCGCTACATCGCAACCCTGATCGCCATCATCACCGGGGTCGCGTTCTTCACCTCGGCCGGGTTCATGTCCGATCGCGTGATCGACGCGCTCGAAGGTGACGTGAACCGCCAGTTCGCAGGCGTCGACGCGGCGATCGTCGCCGACGACGACGGCGCCGGGTCGGAGTTCGCCGATCAACTGCGCATCAGCAACGAGACCGCCCAGCAGATCGCGGCGCTGCCCGAGGTCGACGCGGTCGCCGGCGACCTGAGCGCTCCCATCGCATTCCTCGGTGCGGACGGCACGCCGTTCGCCGACGGCGCGACCGGACGGTTGTGGATCGCCGACGACGAACTGAACCCGGTCGACGTCGAGGAAGGTGCCGCGCCCACGGCAGCCGGGGAGATCGCCGTCGACCAGGGCCTCGCCGAGGACGAGGGCCTCGCCGTCGGCGACCAAGTGGTCGTCCTCACCGCCGCCGGTCAGTTCGACGCGACCATCGTCGGCATCACGAGCTTCGGGAGCACCGACGCGATCGACCAGAACGGCACCGTCTCGGTCCCCGAGGCGACGGCGTTCGACTGGCTGAACGCCGGCAAGGCCGAGTTCGTCGATCTGTACATCCGCGGCAACGTCGACGAACCGAGCCTCGTCGCAGCGGTCGAGCCGCTCGTGCCCGAGGGGTTCAAGGTGCAGACCGGCGACGAGTTCCTCCAGGACAAGCGGGCCGAGGCGAGCGCCTTCGGCAAGTTCCTCAAGATCGGCTTGCAGGCGTTCGCCACGCTGGCGCTCTTCGTCGGCGCGTTCGTCATCTACAACACGTTCAGCGTCATCGTGAAGCAACGCCTCCGGGAGTTGGCCGTCCTCGCGGCAATCGGGGCAACGCCGAAGCAGATCAAGCGCTCGCTGCGCGTCGAAGGCCTCGTCATCGGGCTGCTCGGGTCGTTGATCGGTGTGGTTGCCGGGTTCCTGCTCGCGTACCTGCTCGTGACCGTCGTCGCCGCGCTCGGGGTCAGCCTGCCGGGCAGCGGCATCAAGGTGAGCCCGAACGTGGTCGTGCAGGGCATCGTCGTCGGCACGCTCATCACGTTCTTCTCGGTGATGATCCCGGCCCGTCGTGCCGCCAAGACCGAACCGATCGAAGCCCTCCGCGACGCCGCGGTCGAGAGCTCCACGGTGTCACGTGGACGCATCATCACCTCGCTCGTCCTGATGGGGCTCGGCGTGCTGGGCCTGCTCGGTGGGAGCGGTGCCGGCCTGGGCTTCGGCGCGTTCGCGTTGTTCATCGGAGTGATCGTGGCCGGGCCACTGCTGGCCATCGTCGCGGCAAAGCTGTTCCGACCGATTGCCAAGCTGTTCGGACTCGAGGGCCGGCTCGCGGCCGACAACACCGCCCGCAATCCCCAACGCACCGCGACCACGGCGAACGCGCTGCTCATCGGCGTGTTCCTCGTCACGTTGGTGACCGTGGCGGGTACCAGCGTCAAGGACTTCGCAGTCGAGGAGATCGACAAGCTCAGCGGCGCCGACTACTTCCTCGACAGCACGGGCGGGTCGATCGACGACGCGCTGGTCGCACAGCTCGTGGCGATCGACGGCGTGGAGCAGGTGACCCCGTTCCGACGGGCGCCCGTCGCGTTGGACGGCGAACCGTCGGCCATCTCGACGGCGGACTTCGCCGCGCTCTCGGAGTCGGCGGGCGTCAAGATCTCCGAAGGTTCCTTCGACGATCTCGGTCCCGGACGGCATCGTCATCAGTCGACGGTGGCGCGGCGATCGGCGGATCAACCGCCGACGGGCCAGACGCTCGGTTCGACCGTGACACTCACGAACAGCGGCGGCGACACGGTCGACCTCGAGGTCGTCGGCATCGTCGACGCGTCGATCGACGTGGCATTCACCGGCAACTTCGTGGCCGCCGAGACATTCGACTCGTTCATCGGGGCGACCGAACCGGCCTCGGCGTTCGTCGACGTGGCGTCGGGCGCCCAGTCCGACGTCGAGGATCAGATCAACGAGGTGCTGTCGCTTCGACCTGACGTGTCGATCACGGCGGGCAGCGCGATCGGCCAGCAGATCGGCTCGATCTTCGACTTCCTGATCAACGCCGTCAACGGGCTGCTCCTGATGAGCGTCATCGTGGCGCTGATCGGCATCATCAACACCATGTCGCTGTCGATCCTCGAACGACGCCGTGAGCTCGGTCTGCTGCGGGTGGTCGGCATGCTCGACCGGCGCGTGCGGCGCATGGTGCGGATCGAATCGGTGATCATCTCGGCGCTCGGCACGATCGCCGGCATGCTCGTCGGCGGGTTCACCGCCTGGGCGCTCGTGCGGGCCATCAACAGCTCGTCGGACGCCGGGGTGGGATTCAGCCCGCCGGTCGGCTTGCTCGCGCTCGTGCTGGTGCTCGGGATCGGTCTCGGGTTCCTCGCCGCGCTGATCCCGGCTCAACGGTCGACGCGCATGGAAGTCCTCGACGCCATCCAGGCGACCTGACGGGCACCTCGGCGCCGGACGCCGGAGCAGCTACGGTCGTCGGCATGGATGAACTCTTCGGTCTCCCCGCCCACCCGCTCCTGGTGCATGCGGCGGTCGTCCTCGTCCCACTCGCGGCGATCGGCGTGGTGCTCATCGCGTTCTGGCCCGCCGCGCGGGCGCGTCTCGGCGTTGCCGTGGTGGTGATCGCTGCCGTCGGGACCGTCTTCGCCTACCTCGCGATGGAGAGCGGCGAGTACCTCGAGGAGCAGGTCAAGGAAACCGAGCAGGTCGAAGAACACGCCAAGCTCGGCGACTCGGGTCTGGCGGCCGCGGCGGCCGTGCTCGTCGGCGCGGTCGCCGTCACCGGTTTCGGCGTCGTACGAGAAGCGACGATCGGCGCCGGCCGATGACGACGGATCACGCACGTCGGACCGCAAGATCGTGTACCTCCGTACCGGCGTCGGTGTCGTCGCCGTCGTGCTGGTGTCGCTCGGGACGTTGCAGATCGCTCGCATCGGACACAGCGGCGCCAAAGCCACGTGGGATGACGTCGGGTCGTCCACGGTCGACGACGACTGAGTCGACGTCGAGCGGCGCACGAGCCGACCCCGCCGGACATCCTCACTCGGCGACACGACGGCTGGGGCATGCTGGGGATCATGCTCGTCCTCCTCGCCTGGCTGATCCTCGGCACGCTCGTCGGTCTGCTCGTCATGTTCGTGGCCGGTCGCCTGCTCGGCGCCCGCCGAGGATGGGTCGCGCTGCTCGTCTCGGGGATCATCGGCTGGACGGCCGCGGTCATCGTCGCCGGACTCGTCACCGACTGGGAGGGGTCCACGTTCGCGATGGCAGCGATCGCCGTCGTCCTCGGCACGTTGTTCACGATGAGCGTGGCGATCCTCATCGATCTCGTCGCACCGGTCGGCTCGCTCGCCACCGGTGAAGCGGCCGGGTTGGTCACCATCACGAATCCCGTGGCCGGCGTCCGCAGCAAGGTCGACCCGCTGCGTCGCTACCGGGAGGTGATCGCCATCGCCCGGCGCAACGGGGTGTCGGCACGGGCCGCATCGCGTCCCGAGCTGCCGGTCGGGGTTCGCCGCACGCTCGAGGAGGCCGGTGGGCATCTTCGTCAAGCTCGGCCAGGTCGCCTCGACGCGCCCCGACGTACTGCCTCCCGCGTGGTGCGAGGAACTGAGCAAGCTGCGCAGCGCCGCGGAACCTCAGCCGGAGTCGGCGATGCGTCCGCACGTCACCGAGGAACTCGGGCAACGTCCCGAGGACGTCTTCGAGACGTTCGACTGGGAGCCCTTGGCGAGCGCCTCGATCGCCCAGGTGTACCGGGCACGGCTCACCAACGGCGACGAGGTCGTCGTGAAGGTCCAGCGACCGAATCTCGACGAGGTGATGACCCGCGACAGCCAAGCCGTGATGCAGCTCGCGCGGCTCATCGAGCGGCGCACGCCGCTCGGGGTCACGATGCACCCTGTCGATCTCGCCGGCGACTTCCTCGACGGCGTGCGCGAGGAACTCGACTTCACCATCGAACGCGACAACGCCAAGGAACTCGCGATGGCGGTGGAGCACACCGCCGGCCTCCGGCTGCCGACGGTGTACGGGGAGCTGTCGGGCGAACGGATCCTCGTCGAGGAGTTCGTGCAGGCGCCGAACATCGGCCAGGTCGACGCGCTCGGCGCGTTCGATCTCGACGAACTGACCGATCGCCTCGCCGAGTCGTTCATGCACCAGATCTTCGACGTCGGCGTGTACCACGCCGATCCGCACCCGGGCAACATCCTCGTCGAAGCCGACGGCGGGATCGTGCTGATCGACCTGGGATCGGTCGGGCGGCTGGCGCCGGGACATCGCACGCGCGGTCATGGAGATGATGGCCGCGGCCTCCGCGGGCTCCGCGTCGCAACTCCGTCAGGCGTTGAGCCAGATCGTGATCATCGATCGCGACGTGGACATCCGCGTCCTCGACGCCGACATCGAGATGCTGCTCGCCCGGCACATGCGCGCCGGCGCCGGGATCGGCAGTTCGGCCTTTCAGGACCTGGCAACCCTCGTCGGGCGGCACGGGATCCGGCTGCCGCGCTGGTTCGGAACCCTGAGCCGCACCCTCGTGACCCTGGAGGGGACGCTCACGTCGATCCGACCGGGCTTCTCGCTCGTGGACGCCGGCCGCCACCACGCCGAGCAGCGCGGGCTCGGCCGACCGTCGGTCCGCGACCTCCGCGACATCGTCCAGGAGGAGGCCATGCTGCAGCTCCCCCGACTTCGTCGGCTCCCCGAGCAGGTCGACGAGCTGATCGGTCAGGCCGTGTCGGGTCGATTGTCGGCACAGCTGTCGGTGTTCGCCAACCCTCGGGACCAGCGGGTGCTGACGCGGTTGGTCGACCGCGTGGTGCTCGCCGTCATCGCGTCGGCTGCCGGGATCGGATCGGTCGTGTTGATCGCGGCGGACACCGGGCCGGTGGTGCGCAACGACCTCCTCGTCAACGAGTTGCTCGGCTACGTCGGTCTGACGGCCGCGGCGATCCTTTCGCTACGCGTGGTTGCCGGGGTGATTCGCGACGGCTCGACGTAGCCAAGCGCACACCGACCGGTTATCTTTGGAGGTCGTCATATCGGCACGAGGCGATGCGCTCACCCCAAGGAGACCCAGATGGACCTGAAGCAGAAACTGATCGATCTGGCCCGCGAGGCGACCGGGGACAGCGCCATCACCGTTGCCGGTGACTTCCAGCCGAAGGGAATGACCTGGAAGGTCGCTGCCGGTGCCGCCGCCGGCAGCGCGCTCGGCAGCTCGGTCGACGCCGCCGGCCTCGGCGCCGCCGGCGGCGCCGATCGCAGGTCAGCTACGTCGCCTCGTCCGGTGAGCTCCCGCCCGTGATCGTGCTGGCCGCGTCGCCCACGAAGCTGTACCTGATGACGTCGAACAACGCGAAGGGCATCATCCTCGCCAAGCACCTCGTGCTGATCGACACCCTCGACCGCGACAACCTGACCGTCGAACTGAAGCAGAAGGCGACGGTGCGCACCGCGGTGATCACCGATGAGTCCACCGGCCACGAGTACAAGGTCGAGGGCAAGCGGATCCTGTTCCACCACATGAACGACATGCTCAATGCACTGGCCCTCGACGAGGACGACGACCACGAGACCGCCGTCGTCGACGCCGAGATCGCCGGCTGAACCGGCACCACCACAACTTCGCCAGGAGGACCCTCCGATGCACCGCAATCCCGCCACCGCCACGCCGCGTCAAGCGCCTCCTCGCCGCCGGAGTCGTGGCAGCCACGCTCGTCGGTGTGACCGCGTGTTCGTCCGACGACGACTCCGGGTCCGCTCCGGCGGACTCGGCCGAGGTCGCGACCACCGACGGTGCGGTGTCCACCGACGGTGCGGGGTCCGCCGAGGTCGTCGCGGTTGGCGACATGGCGGAGATGAGTGCCGATGACCAGGCGAACGTGGATGCTGCCATCACCAAGGGTGTGGCGCGCATCAACGCCATCGCTCCCGAGCTCGAGGCACCTGGACTGTGGGTCGGAGTGTGGGACCCGGCCAAGGGCGCCTACCTCACTGCGCAGGGTGACGCGGCCGACGGGCAGCCCGCCACGACCGAGGACCACTTCCGCATCGGAAGCATCACCAAGACGTTCACCGGAGCGATCATCATGCAGATGATCCAGGAAGGCTCCGTCGCTCTCGACGACACCGTCGCCGAACTGCTCCCCGACCTCGCTGCCGACCACCCCGAGATCGCGGATGTCACGGTCGAGTCGCTGCTGAACATGACGAGCCGGATCGAGGACTACCTGAACGTCCCCGGTGGCATCCTCGCAGAGGTCGTCGCCGATCCCACGAAGGTGTGGGAGCCCGAGGAACTGGTCGCCGGTGGTCTGGAGCCCGGTCTCCTCCCGGAGGGCACCGTGCGGTACTCCACGACCAACTTCATCATCCTGCAGATGATCGCCGAGAAGATCGACGGTGCCCCGTTGGCCGACATTCTCGAGACTCGCCTCTCCCAACCGCTCGGCTTGACGGCCACGTCGTACCCACTCGAGGATCCGTCCATGCCGGACCCGTCCACAGCCGGCCACATCAACAGCCAGTGCGTCACGGAGCTGACCAACGACGGCGCGACCGGCGTCGACGAGTCGACCGACCCGACGGACTGGAGCGTGTCGTACGGCGCCGGTGGCGGTGGTTTCACGTCCACCCTTGCCGACCTCGGCACATGGGCAGCGTCGATGAGCGGTAACTCGCTCCTCGACGAGGAGCTGCAGAGTGCCCGCCTGGAGACCACCTCGGAGATCGAACCGGGCGCACCGATCCTGTACGGCTTGGGCATCTACCAGCTCGGCGACGGCTGGTACGGCCACGACGGCGAGGCGATCGGCTGGCAGGCCATCGAACTCCACAACCCCGAGACCGGTGTCTCGGTGGTGATCGCCGGCAATGCCTGCGCCTCCGTGTCGCTCTACTTCTTCTCCATCCTCAACGAGCTGTACCCCGACGCGGCCGTCGACGCGCTCGTCACTTCGGCGGGCGCTCCCGCAGTGGACTGAACGCTCAGCTGCCGCAGCCATCCGACCGAGCGGCGCCGACGACCACGGTGGGCCCGAGCACCCTGCCGGCGACCGGTCCGTCGAGGGCACGAGTGCCGGGCTGATCGGCGCCATCCTCGTGGCGATCGGAGCAGCAACGGTCGTGCTCTCCCGTCGCAGGACCGGCTCAGCAGCGGGCTGAGGGGAGCGCCAGGCCCTCAGGGCCACCCTCTAGAATCGACCGGGTGAGCAACGACATCCCATCCGAGTCGCCGGGAGGGGAGGAGATGCGGAGACGCCTGCTCGTGCTTGCGATGCGGTATTCGATGGAACTGACGGGCGTCATCGAACAGGTTGGCCGGGTCGGGACCTCCGGCAACAACGAACTCCGCGTGCTCACCCAGCTCTTCTTTGCGGGCCCGTGCTGATCGCCAGACGCTCATCGAACTCACCGGGTTGAGCCGCTCGGGCATCGCCCAGCTGCTCGACCGGCTCCACGAGGCCGGGCTCGTGACAACTCGTCCAGGTCCCACGGATCACCGTACGGCTGTCAGCAAGCTCACGACCCTGGGACGACGTCGGGTCCGCACGATGGACGATGCGCTTCGCGCCTACTTCTCCTCCCCGAACCCTCTGGTCAAGGAGATGCTGGACCTGCTGCACTCGCTCGGCTCGTCCAGCCGACAGGCGACCTCGTCGGCCACATCACTGGCAGCGCTCGAGAAGGTCGTCAGTTTCGGGGCGCAGCTGAGCCAACGCATCGACGCCGAGATCGGCGTTTCCGAGACGCGCCAGCGCCTTGCCCTCGCCACACTGGCCGACTGGGGCGACGCGCGCCCGGGACAGCTCTCCGACGTGCTGGGGCTGACCAGCGGTGGGACCACCTACCTGGTCGACCAGCTCGACGCGGCAGGTCTCGTGGAGCGTCGTCACGGGGTGATTCCCGAGCGATCGGCGAGCCGTGGTGATCCAGCTCACACCCCGCGGCCGGGACGCGTGCGAACGATTCACGGATGTCGTCTTCGAACACGCGGACGAGTTGGTCGAGATGCTCGAGTTCGCGCACGCGCCGCAGTAGTCGATCACCGAGGAGGACGGAGCCCCAGCGACGACGCGGGCCGCACGACGAGTGGCTCGGGGGCATGGACGACCTCGTGGTCCTTGTGGGTGTAGGGCAACTCGTGCAGCACGTGACGCATCGACTCGAGCCGCGCCCACTTCTTCACGTTCGAGTTGATCACGGTCCACGGCGCATGCGCGGTGTCGGTCCGCCGGAGCATCTCGTCACGGGCGGCGCCGTACTGCGCGAACTTCTTGACCGCCAGTTCGTCGTTGGGGCTCAGCTTCCACTGCTTGAGCGGATCGCCGCGACGGCCGTCGAAGCGTCGCTTCTGCTCCTGCTTGGACACGGTGAACCACAGCTTGAACAGGTGGATCCCCGAGTCGACCAGATGCTGCTCGAACGACGGGAGCTGCGCGTAGAACAGCTCGCGCTGATCCTTCGTCGCGTACCCCATCACGGCTTCGACGCCGGCACGGTTGTACCACGACCGGTCGAAGAACACGATCTCGCCACCCGACGGAAGGTGCGTCACGTACCGCTGGAAGTACCACTGGGTGAGTTCGGCCTCGGTCGGTTTCGGGAGTGCCACCACGCGGGCGCCGCGCGGATTGGTGTGCTCGGTGAACCGGCGGATCGCACCACCCTTGCCGGCGGCGTCGCGACCCTCGAAGATCATCAGCACACGGGCGTTCGTCTCCTTCGCCCACAGCTGCATCTTCAGCATCTCGATCTGCAGTCGAGTCAGCTCATCGCTCGTAGTGCCTTGCCCCTCGGCGGATCGATCGCCGGGGGATGGCGCTCCATCTCCGTGATGGTGAGGTCACCGGGGTCGATGTCGCTGGCCGTCATAGGTCTGGAACGGTACTGCGCAGTCGCTCTCGGCACGCAGCCGCTCTCCGACGAAACGCTGCTGCATGATCGCGACCGGTCAGCCGTGCTCGAAGAAGGAATCGGTGCGCTCGTTGCCGAACAGGATCCACAGGACGATCAGCCCGAACACCGTGCCGAATGCGGCGGCCATCTGCTGCTCGCCGTGCAGCGCGAAGATGCCCCAGATGCCGTAGGCCACGTTCGACCATGACGAAGATGCCGAACAACCATCGGACGAGATTGCTCCCGTTGCGCAGCGCCAACGACAGCAGCACCATGATCGTTCCGCCGACGATCAGGCCGACTCCGCTGCCCGAGGAGCTGATTCTCGGACATCGCCGCCTTTGTCGCGTCAGTTCAGCGTCGTCCTTGTCCACCACGAGGAAGATGCCGGCCGCGATCGAGGCAATTCCTTGAATGAGGTCCGAGGACGACCAGCAGCGTCACGCCGCCCGGTCGAGAAACATGTTGGGTCGGGTGGGACGACATCGGTTGATCCTCTTCTGTGAAGAAATGCTGACTGCCAAAGAGAGTTTGGACGATCGCCAGAGTAGCTCACGTCGCGCCGACGTCCCAGCAACCTTGGAGCGCAGGGAACCCGAGATCCACGGCGCCCCACGATGACAACGGCCCCGGCGTCTCCCCGTGCCATGATGCAACGATGCGTGTGAAACCTTCTGCCCTCTCGTCCATCGTGGCGATCCTCGGCTACATGGTCGTCGTCTTCAGCGTGTGGGCCGCGGTCGGCATGGAGTACGACGAGGTCGGCGACACCGTCGAGAACGTCCGCGAGGGCATCGTGCTCGCCGTTGCCCTGGGCGCGGTGTACCTGGTCATCGTGACCACGGTGCTCGGCTGGTGGAAGCCGGCCATCCGCGAGCCCCGACGGGTGGGGAGCCGGTGGATGTGGACCATCCCCGTGCTGCTCCTCCTGGGTGCCGTCGGCAACCTGGCGACCACGAAGTGGGGCGAGATCGACGGCGTCGGCGAGTACGTCCTCTGGCTGGCGATCGGCACGCTCCTCGTCGGCTTCTCGGAGGAACTCCTGACCCGCGGTCTCGCGATCGTCGGCGGTCGCGGATCGATGCACGAGAAGTGGGTGTGGGTGTTCTCGGGGGTCATCTTCGGCCTGCTGCACGTGCCCAACGCGTTCTTCGGACAGAGTGTGGGCAGCACCCTGCAGCAGGTGGTGTTCGCCTTCGCCGTCGGGCTGATGTACTACGTCACCCGTCGCCTCACCGGCACCCTGATCGTCACGATGGGGTTGCACGCCATCTGGGACTTCTCGGTGTTCATCCAGGACCACTCCGGACTGAACCTCGAGGACAAGCCCGCCGCCGCGGGCGCCCCGGTGCTGTACGTCGCCGTCATCCTCGGCATCATCGCCCTCGTGAAGATCCTCAAGACCGGCGACGTCGTCGAACCTGGCGGCGACCAGCTCGCCGAGTTCGACAAGGTGGCCTGACGACCCTCAGCCGAAGGTGACGACGCTGCGCGCGACGTTGCCCGCCTTCATGTCCTCGAAGCCCTCGTTGATGTCATCGAGACCGATCGTCTTGGAGACCATCTCGTCGAGATGGAGCCTACCGTCGAGGTACATGTCGACGTAGCGGGGCATGTCGGTGCGGAACTGGTTCGACCCCATGTTCGATCCGGTCAGCTTCTTCTCCATGAGGAGCTCGGGACCGTGGATCTCCACCATCGTGCCGACCGGGATCATCCCGATCACCGTCGCCTGGCCGCCACTGCGCAGCATGCGGTACGCCTGCTCGGCGGTCTGCTTCATGCCCACCGCTTCGAACGAATGATGGACACCGCCACCGGTCAGCGACGTGACCGCATCGACCGCATCGACCTTCGAGGCGTCGATGAGGTGGGTCGCGCCGAGCTGCTGTGCGAGTTCGAGCTTCGACTCCGACATGTCGACCGCGATGATCTTGTTGGCGCCGGCGATCCGCGCCCCTTGGATCGCCGACAGACCGATGCCACCGCACCCGATCACCACGACGGATTCGCCCGGCGCGACGCGGGCCGTGCGGAACACCGCTCCGAGTCCCGTCGTGACGGCACAGCCGATCAGTGCGGCCCTGTCGAGTGGCATCTCGTCGTCGATCTTCACGAGCGCCTGTTCGTGGATCAGCATGTTCTCGGCGAACGACGACAGGTGCATGAACTGGTTGACCGTCTCGCCGTCTCGGCTGAGGCGCGGTGGCTCGCCCGGTTGGCGGACCAGCTCGGTTCGCTTGTTCTCGCAGAGCGTGAGATGGCCGTCGGTGCACTGCGAGCAGTGCCCGCAGAACGCCGACAGGCAGGTGATGACGTGGTCGCCCGGCTCGACGTAGTGCACCATCGACCCGACCGCTTCGACGATGCCCGCCGACTCGTGGCCGAGGACGGCGGGGCACGGGAACGGGTACTTGCCCTCCATGAAGTGCAGATCGCTGTGGCAGACCCCGGCCGCCACCGTGCGCACGAGGACCTCGCGCGGCCCGGGTTGGCCGATCTCGATGTCCTCGATGTCGAGTCGCCCCGGAACGGAGTTCAGTACGGCGGCTTTCATGATCGGTCCTTTCGGTGGGCTCGTTCGGTCACTTCTCGTCGTTCGGTCACTTGTCGAGGAATCGGCTGAGGATGCAGAGACTGCCGGGCTGACCGTCGCCGTCGACGACGTGGTCACGCAGGACGGCCTCCTGTTCGAAGCCGAGCGCGACGAACATGTCGATGACCCGGCGCTGGCTGGCGAGCACCTCGACGTACAGCTTGCGAAGTTCCATCTCGGTCGCCACGTCGACGGCGCGGTCTGCGAGTGCCGTCGCCAAGCCCCTGCCGCGCGCCTCGGGGAGCACGACGAGGCGGAGCTCCCCGACTTCCTTCATCCAGCCCTGCTGTGGGTTGACGGTCATGATCGCCACCATGTCGTCGCCGATGAATGCACCGGTGCGTCGAGCGCCTGTGCGTTGCGTCCACCCGGCGACCGACACCTGGCTCAGCAACGACCGGTCGATGAACGCCCGATCGCCCTGCGGGATCCGGGCCGCGAACGCCTCCGCGGCTCGGCGGTGGTCCGCGGTGAGTGGTTTCAACTCGAAGTCGGGCACCGGTCTCCTCCGATCAGCTGACCGCTGGCACGTCATGGCCACCGTATTGCATCGCGGCGGTCGCCGCTGACGCCGACCGACACTCACCGGCGGGCGCGCACGATCAGGAAGAACGGCACGATCCGGGTGTCGGCCACTTCCGGATGGAGCGATGCGGTCTGCTCGGACGCGACCGGCTCGACGACCCGCTCGATGGTGAGTCCGGCGTCGATCACCATGTTCATCCACGACGACACCGTGCGCCGGGCGGCGGTGATGGTGAACGGCTCGTGGCGCATCTGCATCTCGGCGGCGACCTTGAACGTCCACGAGGTCGTGATCGGGCCTTCGACGAAGTAGTCGGCGATCGCCAGCGCCGTGCGGACACCACGCTCGTCGTCGACCCACGACCGGATCGGCGTGGTGTTGACCGGATGCGTGATCGAGAACTGCAACCAACCACCGGGACGAAGGACACGGGCGATCTCGCCGATCGCGACTGCCGGGTCCGGCATGTCCATGATGCTCATGAACGCAGTCGCCGCGTCGAAGGTGGCGTCGGCGAACGGCAGCCGGGTCGCGTCGCCGTGGACGTAGCGGCCCGTCGGATCGACACCACGAGCGGCACGGAGGAACGCGCCGGAGATGTCGAGTGCCGTCACGTCCGCACCTCGCTCGACGAGCGAGGCGCGTGTTGTGTCCCTCGCCGCAGCCGACGTCGAGGCAGCGCAGACCCGTTCACGTCGGGCAGGGCATCGAGGAATGCGGGCGTGTTGACGAGGTCGCGGTACCGGTCCGCTCCGGCCCGACTCATCTCGATCCACGCCGGCGCGTTGGCCTCCCACTCCGCCCGGGTGTCGGGCTCCCCTGCCATCTCAGTCCGCCGTCACGGGTTCAGTGGAGGCAGAACTCGTTGCCCTCGGGGTCGAGCAACGTGATCCAGTGACCTTCGGGCTCGTCGAACTCGGCGACGTGGGTGGCGCCGAGCTCGACGAGTTCGGCGGCGCGGGTGTGGAGTTCGCTCGGCTCGACGCGGACGTCGAGGTGCATCCGGTTCTTGGCGGTCTTGCCCTCGGGGACCTTGAGGAAGAACACCCGCGGGCCGACGCCGTCGGGATCGACGATCGCGAACGCACGGTCGGGGTCGGACTGATCGATCCCGAACGCGGTCAGGGCGTCCTCCCAGGTGTCGAACCCCGGCGGGGGTGGCTGCTCGACGTAGCCGAGCACCTCGCACCAGAACTCCGCCAGTGCCCGAGGCCCGGCGGCGTCGACCGTGATCTGGATCGCGTGAGCCATCGGCTACTCCTGCGTGGCGATGATCACGCCTCGATCGCCGTAGGGGATGCGATTGCGCTTGACGATCCCGCCGAGCGTGCCGAGCAACTTGGTCACCTTCGTCATCAGGCCGTACTTGGCGTTGATCTTGCGTTGGATCTCGGCCATGTCGTCGCCCTCGACGAGCCGGGCCGTGGCCTCGACCGGCTCCGAGCCGGACTTCACCTTGCCACGTGCGTCGCACGGCTGGACGGTGACGCGGGCCGTGTGGGTGATCCGCTTCGCCTTGCCCGTGCCGGAGCTGGTCCAGAATCCGATCTCACCCGAATCGAGCGGCGCCGCCCAGACGGGCGTCGCCACCGGCGTCCCGTCACGCTTGAACGTGGTCAACAACAGGTACTTCTCATCCCCCAGGCCCATCGCCGAACAGTACCCGCTCCGCACGACGCGCTCGGACCGGACCGCGGGCCGGGCACGGTCAGCGCAATAGCATCGCGTCATGGCGTTCTCGAACTCGGTCGTCGAGAAGATCCTCACGTCGCCCGCGCATCGGATCCTGTCGGGGTCGACGATCCTGATCCGCTACCAGGGCCGCCGGACGGGCACGGAGTACACGACACCGGTGCAGTACGCGGATGCCCACGTCGGTCTCGTCGTGCTCGTCGGCAAGCCCGAGACCAAGACCTGGTGGAGGAACTTCACCGACATGGGCCAGATCAAGGTGTTGCGAGCCGGCACGTGGATCCCGATGACCGCGCACGCACTGCGCGGCGTCGACGAGCCGGAGGCCGTCGAGCCCCTGCTGCGGTCGTACGCCCTCCGCTTCCCCAAGGTCGTGAAGTCGCTGGACGGCGACACCCTCGACGAACGCGTCCGCGGCGCCGTCGTCGTCTGGCTCCGCCCCGCCTGACGTACACGCCGTGCCAGGCACCAGCGTGAACGCGATTGCGTGCGGGCGAGTCGATCGTCGACACTGCGCCGATGTCGGTCGACATCCGCCGGATCACCCCTGACGACGGACCCGAGCTCCGGGCCGTCCGCCTCGCGGCGCTGGCCGACACCCCGTCCGCCTTCGGGTCGACCTTCGCCGAGGAGGCCGCCCGCACCGACGCCGAGTGGTCCGATCGGGCGCGGTGGGCATCCGCGGGTGTCGAGCGGATCACCGTGCTGGCCCGCCAGGAGCGACCGAGTGGTCGGCATCGCCGGCGGCTACCGCGAGGAGATCCAGTCCACCGAGGTGCACCTGGTGTCCATGTGGACGGCGCCCGACGTGCGACGGACCGGCCTCGGCCGACTGCTCGTCGGTGCCGTGATCGACTGGGCGGCCGACACCGGAGCGTCCTCGGTGGGGCTCTGGGTCACCCGCGGGAACGCTCCCGCCCAACTCCTCTACGAGTCGATGGGCTTCCGCGAGACGGGCGAGTACCAGCCGCTCCCGTCGGATCCGTGCGCCGACGAGATCCGCATGATCCTCCGCTCGACTGAGCGCCCTCCCACGCTCCGCGATGAGTCTCGACGCGACCTGTCGCGCCCAGACTCATCGCCGTCGTTCCGGACCCGACCCGCGGCAGGACTCCGCTGCGACAGGAAAACGACGCGCTTCGCGGCGGGGTGGATACGTACTCTGCGGGCATGGACGCGGTGAACCGGCCCGAGGACGACGAGCTGTGCGGATTCGTCGATGACCGACCCGACGGGTGGCACGCCCTGACGGTCTTCGGCGCCTCGCTCGGCGTCCACCCGACGAGGCTCGACGCCGAGCAGCACGTGCTGAACGAAGGTCTGGCGTCGTTGATGGAACGCTGGATCCTCACCGCCGACGACGGGTCGACCGAGGAGATCGTCTGCATCCAAGAAGCGCACCCCGACGAGATCACGGTCGTGCTCGGCTACTACGCGCTGCCGGGCGTTCCGACGATGCGCATCGACCGAACCGAACTCGACGCCCGCCGCTGGACGCTGCGCCGGGACCGCTGACCTCGACGACCCACGCCGGTCCGACCCGGACCCGAAGGACTTGACCCCCCAGAGACGGGGCCCGGGAACTGTGTGAGACCCCCTTGTCATGATGGTGGTATGTCGTTGCGGGCACTCGTGGAGCGGTTGGAGCAGCTGGACCCGGCGTGCCTCGACGCGGGTGGGGTGGCGGCCGGGTTCCGGGAGTTGGAACGGTTGAAGGGGTTCGTCGCGGAGACCGAACATGCCCTGGCTCGCCGGGCGAACGTGCTCGCGGCGGCGGGGTCGGGGGCTCCGGCGGGGGATCTGATCGAACGCGCCGGGCACTGCTCGCCGCGTGAAGCGCAACGAACGTCGCGGCGTGCCGAGGTGTTGGGTTCGTTGCCGTCGATGTCGGCACAGCTCGGCAAGGGCCGTATCGGTGCCGAACACGCCGACGCCGTCGCCGCGGTCGCCGGTCGTCTCGACGACACCGACCGCACGACGTTGCTGTCGTTGGATGACGAACTGGCCCGCACCGCGGCGGCGTCCACACCGGCGCAGTTCCGCCGGTTCGTGGGGCGTCTCGCCGACCAGTTGGCCGCCGACCGGGGTGTGGAACGCGCCGTGCGGCAACGCGCCGCGATGACACTGTCCAAGGGGATCAACGACGACACCGGCATGTACTGGCTGCGCGGCGAGTTCGACCCCGAAACCGGTGCCCGCCTGTTCCGAGCCATCGACGCCGAAGTCGCCGCCCTGGCCAAGCAGCAGGCCCCCGACGACCACGCCGACCGCGGCCAACTCGCCGCCCGCGCCCTCGTCGAACTCGCCACCTCGACCAACCGGTCGAAACGACCCGGTCGGGTCGAACTGTTGGCACTCGTCGACCTCGACACCCTCACCACCGGCCTGCGCGATACTCGGTGTGTGAACTCCACGACGGCACCGAGATCCCGGTGGCCACCATGCGACGCCTCGCCTGCGACGCCCACATCATCCCCGTCGTCCTGAACGGCGACGGCGTGCCCTTGGACGTCGGGCGCAGCCGACGACTCGCCACCGACGACCAACGCCGAGCCCTGCGCGCCATGTACCGCACCTGCGGCATCGGTGACTGCGACGTGCCGTTCGATCGCTGCGAGATCCACCACCTCGACGAATGGGACGCCCACCACGGCGAAACGAACCTCGATCGGCTCATCCCCGCCTGCAGCCGCCACCACCACCTCGCCCACGAAGGCGGCTGGCAACTCGAACTCGACCCCACCACCCGAGAACTCACCGTCACCCTCCCCGACGGCACCGTCCACCAACGAAGTCGACCCCGAAGTCGACCCCACCCCGTGACGGCACCGACCGTCAGGCCCGCAGCCTGACGGCGCACGCCCCGTCAACACCTCCACCAACACTGGCCAGCCGGCGTCGGAGTAGAACAGGCGAATGAACGGTCCCGACGACCCGATCGGTGCACACCTGGCGACGCTCCCGCAGCCCCAACGCGACACGCTGACGGCACTGCGAGCAACGCTGCGCGACCTGCTGCCCGACGCCGAGGAGTGCATCAGCTACAACATGCCGTGCTTCAAGGTGGACGGCGTGGCCGTCGCCGGTTTCGACGGCTTCAAGCACCACTGCTCCTACTTCCCGCACAGCGGCAACATCGTCGGGCAGGTGACCGGGATCCCCGACTGGTGCACCGTGGCGTCGCCGGGCACCCTGCAGTTCCCCGTCGACCGGCCACTGACCAAGGCGTTGGTGCGCAAGTTGGTCCGGGCCCGCCTCGACGAGATCGCCGCGAAACAGGCCCTGCGACGCCGCAAGTGACCAGAGCCGGTCCCGTGGGGTCGGGTCCGGGAGGACCGGGTCAGGTCGCTTCGCCGGGGAGGTCGACGGGATGTCGACGGCGAGGTCGTCGACGAACTCGTAGCCCTCGAGGCCGACGAGTTGCGACGGGTCCAGGCTGATCTTCGCCGAGCGCGAACCCGCCCCGACGATGATGCGAGCACAGCCGAGGATGCGAGCGTCGAGCCACACCGGCAGGCCCTCGGGCAGGCCGAAGATCGTCACGCCGCCGATCTCCTGGCCGGTCAACTCACGGGTGAGGTCGGCCGGGGCGAAGCTGAGTTTGCGCACGCCGAGCTTGCGACGCACGGTGCCGTTCACGTCGAGACGGGTGTGGGCCAGCGCCACACACACCGCGTGGTGACCCTCCGGCTTCTTCGAGGCGACGAGGATCGCGTTCGCCGACTCCTCGAGTGCGATGCCGTACGCCTCGCAGAACTGCGCCGTGTCGGCCAGCGCCGGGTCGCAGTCCATCTCGACGTAGTCGAGCCCGAGCCGATCGAGGTCGGCGATGACGTCAGGGTGTGCGCTCACGGGAGACCTCCGACCGGCTCGACGGATTCGAGTGACCGGCACCGCCGGCTCGGCACGGACGCCGACCGCAGCGACGTCACGACCTGGCGGCCGAGCGTGTCGAGACGCAGCGCGATCCACAGCAACCCGAGCGCCACGATCCCGTCGAGCCACCAGTGGTGACCGGTCGCCGACACGACGTACATCGTGATGACGAGGTGCGCCATCCCGATCCAACGCCACCGGCTCGTACTGGCCGAGAGCGCGCCGAACGCGACCACGGCCGCCCAGGCGACGTGCAGCGACGGCATCGCCGCGAACTGCGACGACACCCCGGTGCCCGCCTCGCCGTACACCGACATGTTGTAGATCTCCGACACGTCGACATAGCCGAGGTCGGGGAGATACCGCGGCGGCGCCACCTTGACGAACCGGATGAACAGACAGAACGCCGTGACGATGGCCAGCGCGTTGCGCCAGTGCGGGTAGACGTCGCGATGGCGTGCGTAGAGCCACACCAGGAAGATGACGATGCCCGGCACGTGCGCGACGGCGTAGAACGCCGCCGAGAACTGGGCCAACCACTCGTGGTCGAGCGTGAACCGCTGCAGCGTCAGCTCACTCGGCAGGTGGAAGAACTCCTGCACCCGCACGATGTCACGAGCCCGCTCGATCGCCCCGTCGGCCTGCTCCAGCGGCAGGTTCTTCGCCATCCGCCAGATGGCGTAGAGGGTCGCAACGAACGCGAACTCGAGCGCCGCCGGACCGGCGATGTCACCGGCTCGGGTCGGCCGCGACCGCCGCAGCGACAACGCGACGATGCCCGCCACGCTTGCGGCGATCAGCGCCTGGCTCCAGGTCGGCCACTTCACAGCCCCTCAGCTTGCCAGCTCAGCGGGCGTACTGCGTCACCTGATCGGCGGCGTCGATGAGCCATCCGGGCAGGACGCCGAGCACCAGCGTGAACGCCACCGACAAGGTGATCACGACACCCATCGAGAACGGCACCGCCACCTTGCCCCCGGCGGCGTCGCCGTCGGACGCATCGCCGGTCGAGTCGCCGACCCACATCGAGACCATGATCCGCAGGTACAGGAAGGCGGCGATGACGGCGCAGACCATGGCGATCACGGCGAGGGCGTAGCTCTCGACCTCGACCGCGGCCTGGATCACACCGAACTTGGCGATGAACCCGCTCGTGAACGGGATGCCGGCCTGGGCGAGCAGCAGCACGGTGAACCCGAGCGCCAACACCGGCTGACGCTTGGCGAGTCCGGAGAAGGAATCGAGGTTCGTGTCCCCGCCGCGGCCGCGTGACACGACCGTGACGACCGCGAACGAACCGATCACGATCACCGAGTACAGGATCAGGTAGAGCACGACCGACGGGACCCCCGGGCCGGGATCGGAGGTGCCCGCTCCGTAGCCGGCTGCTTCCATCCCCACCAGGATGAAGCCGGCGTGGCTGATCGAGGAGTAGGCGAGCATCCGCTTCACGTTGTTCTGGACGACGGCCAGGATCGAGCCGACGAGCAACGTGAGCAGGGAGAGCACCCAGATGATCGGTCGCCAGTCGTCCTTGTAGAACGGCAGCGCGACCACGAGCACGCGGATCATCGCGGCGAACGCGGCAGCCTTGCCGACCGACGCCATGAACGACGTCACCGGCGTCGGTGCGCCCTGGTACACGTCGGGCACCCACACGTGGAACGGCGCCGCGGCGACCTTGAACCCCAGGCCGACGATCAGCAGGGCGATGCCGGCGAGCGCCAGCGTGTCGTCGCTGAGCGGGTCGATCGAGGTCTGCAGCGCGGCGACCATCTCGCTGATGTTCGTCGAGCCGGTCGCGCCGTAGACGAGGGCGATGCCGTACAGGAAGAACGCCGACGCGAAGCCGCCGAGCACGAAGTACTTGATGCCCGACTCGGCGCTCTGGCGGCTGCGCCGATTGCTCGCGGCGAGCACGTACAGCGCGAGCGACAGCGTCTCGAGACCGAGGAACAGCACGATCAGGTCGTTGGCCGACGCCATCACGATGCCGCCGATCGCAGCGACGAGGTAGAGGGCGTAGACCTCCGGGCCCTGGTTCGGCGTGTCCTGCAGGTACTCGTCGGTCAGGATCGACACGAGCAGCACGCCCAGGCAGATCGTGATCGTCATGAACATCGCCAGCTTGTCGAAGGCGAGCGCCCCACCGACGAGCGTGGTCGGGCCGTTGTCGCTGATGTCGTCCCACAGGACGATCGCCAGCACACCGGCCGCACCGGCAGTGAACGCTGCGACGAAGGCGTAGAGGCGCTTGGGCCACGCCGGCGTCAACGCCCCGACGAGCAGCAGGAACAGCGCCCCGCCGAGCAGCGTGAGCAGCGGCGACAGGTCGAACCAGTTGATCTCCGGTCCCACGAAGGTGTCGAGTTGGGCGAGCATCAGCCGTCCACCTCGGTCTCGCCGTCTTCCTCGGCCGGTTCCCCGTCGTCAGCCGGTTGCTCGGACTCCGGTCGGAGCTCGATGGTCGGCGTCGGCGCCTCGTAGTCGTTGTACGCCTCGACCCGCGCGATCAAGGCGTCGACGCTCGGCTCGATCCGATCGAGCACCGGCTTCGGGTAGATGCCCATGAACACGATGAGGCCGAGGAACGGCAGCAGCACCAGGCCCTCTCTGACCTTCAACTCCTGGAACGTCTTGTTGTCCTCGTCGGGCTCGCCGTGGAACACCCGCTGGTAGGCCCACAGCAGGTACACCGCCGCGAGGATGACCCCGAGTGCGGCGACCACGGTCCACCACCGAGCGGTCAGGAACGACCCGGTCAGGATCAGGAACTCGCCGACGAACCCGTTGAGCCCGGGCACGCCGATCGACGACAGCATCACGAGCATGAACGCGGCGGCGAAGATCGGCGCCACCTTCTGCAGGCCCTTGAGGTCGGCGATCTGGCGGGTCTTGCGACGCTCGTAGATCCACCCGACGAAGAGGAACAGCGCGCCCGTGGACACGCCGTGGTTGACCATCTGGATCACGCCGCCCGTGATCGCCTGGGTCGTGAACGCGAAGATGCCGAGCACGATGAACCCGAGGTGGGCGACCGACGAGTACGCGACGAGCCGTTTGAGGTCCTTCTGCATCGTGGCGGCGATGGCGCCGTAGATGATGCCGATGACCGCCAGCGTGAGCCACAGGTTGCGGCTCCAGAACGACGCCTCCGGGAACAGGTACACCCCGAAGCGCAGCAACCCGTAGGTGCCGAGCTTCAACATCACGGCGGCCAGGACGACCGAGCCTGCGGTCGGCGCCTGAGTGTGCGCATCGGGCAACCAGGTGTGCAGCGGGAAGATCGGCACCTTCACGGCGAACGCGATGGCGAACGCGAAGAACAGCCATCGTCCGGTCGACGCGGCGAAGTCCGCCTGCTCGGCGATGACGACGAGGTCGAACGTGACGTAGCCGATCTGGCGGCTGGCGATGATCACCGTGGCGATCAGGCCGACGAGCATGAACGCCGACCCGAACATCGTGTAGAGGAAGAACTTGGTGGCTGCGTAGATCCGCTTCTCGTAGCCCCAACCCGCGATGAGGAAGTACATCGGCACGAGCACGATCTCGAAGAACACGAAGAACATGAACAGGTCGAGGCTGAGGAAGCTCCCCATCACGCCCGCCTGCAGCATCAACAGCCACGCGAGGTAGGCCTTCTCGTCGTGGTGGGCATCGACCGCGAGGATGGCCAACGGGAAGATGATGCCGGTCAGCACGACGAGGAACAGCGAGATGCCGTCCACGCCGAGATGCCAGGAGATGCCCCACGGCTCGATCCAGGTGTGCATCGACACGAACTGGAAGCCGGCGTCGGACGACTCGAACGACGCCATCAGCCAGATCGACATCGCCGCGGTCGCCACCGACGCCATCAGGGCGACCATCTTCGGATACTCGGGACGGCCCTTCGGGAGCAGGGCGACGAGGATCGCGCCGATCAACGGCGTGAGGATCAACGCGGTGAGGATGGGGAACGCGACGGGTCCCGTTTCGGCGGCCAGGATCACAGGATTCCTCGAATCACGACGAACCAGCCGAGGAGGAGGACGACGCCGATGCCGATGACCGCGGCGTACTGGCGCACGTATCCGGTCTGACCCTTGCGCGCCTCGGTGGCCGTTGCCTTGACCGCCACGGCGGTGCCGGTGACCGCGCCGTCGACGATCTTCGCGTCGAAGTCGGCGACGGCCTGGAAGCCCTCACGACCCGGATTGCCCATGAACCAGGTGATGGCGGCGTCGTAGTACCACCCGTGGGCGAACAGCGACGGCTCCCATGGCTTGATGCGCTTGCGCTCGTAGACGAGCCACGCCAGCATCACCCCGAACAGGGCGCAGAACACCGCGATGGCGACCAGCAGGTACTTGTTGTCGTAGGCCCAGGTACCGGAGATGTCGGCCTCGCCGAACTCGACGACGGGGTGCAGCCACTCCTCGAGTCGGGTCGCCGTGCCGGAGGGGATCCCGAACAGCTTGGGCAGGTTGATGATGCCGCCGATCGCGGCGACGCCCGACAGCACGACGAGCGGGATCCACATGATGGGCGGCGACTCGTGCGGCTTGAACTCGCCGTGGGCGCCATGGGTCTCGACGGGCGGCTCGCCCTCTGCGACCTCGGGGGCCTCCTCGGCGTTGGCGAGGCTGGTCCAGCGGGCCTCGCCGAAGAACACCATGATGATCTGGCGGGTCATGTAGAACGCCGTGAGGACCGCCGTGATCACGCCGATGACGTACAGCGGCGTGCTCTTGCCGAGCGTGTAGAGCAGGATCTCGTCCTTGGACCAGAACCCCGAGAACGGCGGCACGCCGGCGATCGCCAGCCAGCCGATGATGAACGTCGCGGCGGTGATCGGCATGAACTTGCGCAGCGCGCCCATGTACCGCATGTCCTGCTCTTCGTGCATGCCGTGGATGACCGAGCCGGCGCCGAGGAACAGCAGCGCCTTGAAGCCGGCGTGGGTGACCATGTGGAAGATGCCGGCGACGTACGCACCGCTGCCGACCGCCAGCAGCATGTAGCCGATCTGCGACACCGTCGAGTAGGCGAGCACCTTCTTGATGTCGTTCTGGGTCATCGCGATCGTCGCCGCGAACAGCGCCGTGAGCCCGCCGACCCAGGCCATCGTGGTCGGCACCCAGTCGTAGGAGGCCTGGATGACCGGGTTGATCCGCGTGAGCAGGAAGATCCCGCCCGTCACCATGGTGGCCGCGTGGATGAGTGCCGACACCGGGGTCGGGCCCTCCATCGCGTCGGGCAGCCAGATGTACAGCGGGAGCTGCGCGCTCTTGCCGGCGGCGCCGATGAGCAGCAGGATCGCGATGGCCGAGGCCGTCGACGCGGCGAGCTCACCCGTCTCGGCGTTCTCGTTGAGCACCGTGTACGACAGCGACCCGACCGCGGAGAAGGCGAGGAACATCGCCAACATGACGCCCCAGTCACCGACGCGGTTGGTGACGAAGGCCTTCTTGCCCGCCGTCGCCGCCGACTCGCGGGTGTGCCAGAACGCGATGAGCAGGTACGAACAGGTGCCGACACCCTCCCACCCGAGGAACGTGACGAGCAGGTTCTCGCCGAGGACCAGGATGGTCATCGAGAACACGAACAGGTTGAGGTAGAGGAAGAACTTCGAGAACTTGGGATCACCGTGCATGTAGCCGACGGCGAACAGGTGGATCCAGCCGGCGATGAACGTGATGAACAGACACATCAGGATCGACAGCGGATCGGCGAGGAACGCGAGGTCCACCTGGAACGTGCCGACCGGGATCCACGAGAACAGCGTGACCACGTTCTCGCGCTGCTCCTCGGGATTGTTCACGAGGTCGAAGTAGATGAGCGCGGCGACGATGAACGACGCGAACACCGCCGCCGTTGCGAGGTACCCGGCCTTCGGGTCGCCGAGGCGACGACCGAACAGCAAGATGGTCAGGAACCCGGCGAGCGGGAACGCGGGAATCAACCAGACGAGGTCGGCCATGGTGCGCTCAGCCCTTCAATTCCGCAAGATCGTCGGCGGTGGCGCCCGGACGCCGCCGCATGATCGACACGATGATGCCCAGGCCGACGACGACCTCGGCCGCCGCGACCACCAGTACGAAGAACACCGCCGTCTGGCCGTTGATGTCGCCGAGGCTGGTCGCCAGCGCGACGAACGTGAGGTTGGCGGCGTTGAGCATCAGCTCGATGCACATGAACATGATCAGTGGATTGCGCCGGACCAGCAGCCCGAACGCACCGATGCCGAACAGCATCGATGCGAGCAGCAGGTACCACGTGGGTTCGATCGCGGCGATCATGCGTCGCTGCTCTCGCTGTCGGTCGGGCCGGAGTTCGGTCCCGGTCGCCACGCGGCCACTTGCGCGTCATGAGGACGGTGCCGGCCACGGCGACGATCAGCAGGACCGAGGTGAGCTGGAAGGCGAACACGTGGTCGCCGTACAGGTTCACGGCGAGTTGGCGGATGTTGGCGTCGGAATCCCCGGCGTCGCCCGGCGTGGCGACACCGTCTCCCGGGTTGATCGGCAGCGCATCGCGGGCACGAATGATCGCTGCACCGATCAGACCGACGAGGCCGACACCCATGACCGCGGCAAGTGGCCGCTGGATCGGGATCGGTTCGATCGACAGGTCCATCGTCTCGTCGACACCGAGCAACATGATGACGAACAGGAACAGCACGACGATCGCCCCGGCGTACACGATGACCTGCACGGCGGCGAGGAAGGTCGCTTCCATCGCGACGAACTGCACGGCCACACCGAACAGCGTGAGCACGAGGCCGAGGGCGGCGTGCACCGGGTTCTTGAGCGTGATGACGCCCACCGCTCCGCCCAGGATCATGATCGCGGCGGAGAAGAAGACGACGTATTCGAGGAACGTCGCGTCGGTCACCGCTCGACCCTCTGCCCGACGACCCGCACGGTCTTGTCCCGCTCGGCCTGGGCCGGCTCGGGGGCGCGCACGCCGTATCCCAGCTCGCCGCTCCAGCCGACTTCGCCTTCGAAGGTCGCGTCACCCGACGGTGACGTCGCCCGCATCCAGCCGCTGGTGAGCAGGTCGTCGCCGGCGCGCCAGTCCTCCCAGGGGAGCTTGCGCGGCATGCCGTCGTCGTCCACGACGAGTTCGGCCTTGGTGTAGATCGCATCCTCGCGGTTGGTGAACGAGAACTCGAACAGCTTCGACTCGGTGATCGCCTCGGTGGGGCACGCCTCGACGCACATGTCGCAGTGGATGCAGCGCAGGTAGTTGATCTCGTAGACGAACCCGAAGCGCTCGCCCGGCGAGGTCGGATTCGTGGGATCGTTGTCGGCGCCGCGCACGTAGATGCAGTCGGCGGGGCAGACCCCGGCGCAGAGCTCGCAGCCGATGCACTTCTCCATGCCGTCCTCGTACCGGTTCAGCACGTGGCGTCCGTGGAGCCGCTCGGGCCGGGGGAGCTTCTCGTCGTGGTTGACGTCGCGAGCGTCGTCGCCGACCTTCTTCGCCCGTCGCCCGCCGGAGTATTCCGTGGTGACCCGCTCGCCGCCGAACAGCCGGTGCTGGCGCAGCGTGATGCCGAACCCTTCGAGGTAACCCATCAGGTGGTCACTCCCTTTCGAGCAGACGTGGCGACGGCACCCGGTCCTTCGGGGTCGGGTCCGGAAAGACCGGCTTGCCGGTTGCGGGCGCTGACCCGGAGTGCGGCGACGAACAGTGCCGTGGCGATCAGCGCGACGACGAAGCTGATGATGACGACGCGAGCGCTGTCGAGCGCGTCACCTTCCGGCGAGAACTCGCGGAGGGCGGCGAGCAGCAGGAACCATCCGAGGGCGATCGGGATGAGGATCTTCCAACCGAGGTCCATGAGCTGGTCGTACCGCAGCCGAGGCAGCGTGGCGCGGAGCCACACGAAGAGGTACAGGAACGCGAACAGCTTGACGAGGAACCACAAGCGTGCCTTCGAGCGCGCCCGGGATGACCGGGATGTCGAACAGTGGTTGCGGCCCGCCGAGGAACAAGGTGACCATGATGGCCGACATCGTGACGACGTTCATGAATTCCGCCAGGAAGAACAGGGCGAACCGGATGCCCGAGTACTCGGTGTTGAAGCCGCCGACCAGTTCCTGCTCGGCCTCGACGAGGTCGAACGGCGGCCGGTTGAGTTCGGCGGTGACCGCGATCAGGAAGATCACGAACGGCACGATGCCGGTCGAGATGACGTTCCAGTCGACGAAGCTGTTCTGCTGGACGACGATGCCACCCATCGACAGGGTGCCCGACGACAGCAGGACGGCGGCGAGGCTGAGCCCGAGGGCGGCCTCGTAGGACACCATCTGCGCCGAGGCGCGAACCGAGCCGAGCAGCGGATACTTCGACCCGCTCGACCAGCCGGCGAGCATGATGCCGTACACGCCGATCGACGACATCGCCAGCACCCACAACACGCCGACCGGCGGGTCGGCGAGCTGCATCCGGGTGACCTCGCCGAAGATCGTGATGGTGCCGTCGTTCACCGTGCCGTCGGCGTTCGTCGAGAAGTCACCGCCGAGCGGAATGACCGCCCACAGCATGAACGCCGGCACGAACGCGAGGAACGGTGCCAGGCGGAACACCACCCGGTCCGCCCGTGTGGGCAGCAGGTCCTCCTTGAAGAACGACTTGATCCCGTCGGCGAGCGTCTGGAGCATGCCGAACGGACCCGCCTTGTTCGGACCGATGCGGTTCTGCATGCCCGACACGATCTTGCGCTCGTACCAGACCATGAACATCGTCGCGACGAGTCCGATGACGAACACGATCAGCACCTTGGCGATGATGATCAACAACGGGGTCCACAGCAGCGAACCCTCGGTGATCGGATCGAGCGCGAGCAACGACGACATCAGATCCGTTCGATCCTGACGTCGGTCGTGGCGGTGGCGCCGTCCACGATGTCCTCGATCGCTGCCCCACCCTGGTTGAAGGGCGACCAGGCGACGCCGCGCGGCACCATCGAGTTCGCCCGGACGGGCAGCACCGTGGATGCCTTCGCGCTCACGACCCGCACATCGTCACCGTCGGTGACGCCGAGACCGTCGAGGTCGAGCGGGTGCACATGGATGGCTGCACCCGGCGCGAGGTTCACGAGAGAACGCGACATCTGGGTGCCCACAGCTCGGTCGTACAACTTTCGGCTCACCACCAACCGATAGTCATAGCTGTTCCGGCTCGGTGCGGAGAAAGCAATCGGCGCGAGCGGCCCGATCTCGGGACGGGTCAGCACCCCGTTGGGCTCAGCGGCGAGGGCGTCCGGTGTCGCCCCGTCGAAGCCGCCGACGGTCCCGGCGATGAGCGACGTGACGTCCCCGACCGTCGAGACGCCGCGGAGCGCGTGCGTCGGAACCGAACGAACGGTCACCGAGCAGCAGACCGAGTTCGACCGCGATCATCCAGTCGGGACGGCTCGTACCGGTGGCCGTGACCTGCTGGGCGAGGGCCGTCACGCGTCCCTCGAGGTTGGTGGTCGTGCCGGCCTTCTCGCCGTACGCAGCCGCCGCGAGCACGACGTCGGCATGCTGGGTCGACTCGCTGGCGAACGTGTCGATCGACAGGATCCGCCGGGCGCCGGCGATCGCCCGTCGGGCCAGGTCGGCGTCGGGGCAGTCGTTCAGCGGATCGGCGCCCAACAGGACCAGCAGCTCGATGCGGCCTTCGGCGGCAGCGGTCAGCGTCGCGGTGGCGTCGTGATCGACGTCGGCCGGTGCGAGACCGAGCGTGAGCGCGCCGACCACGTTGCCGCGTCGCAGCGCCGGCAGCACGGTGGCATCGGGAACGGCCGCAAGGATCTCCTGCAGCGCGGCGACGGTGGCGTCGGCCGACTCGGCGAGGTTGGGGCGTCCGACGACCACCACGACGCTGCCGGATCCGAGCTGCGCGGCGATGTCGGCGTCGGCGAGCGTCTTGGCCACGACGGTCTGCTGGGCGCCGGGTTCGTAGCGGACCGACGTCCACGCGTACGGCGTCATGCCGGTGTCGACGGTGGAGAACTCGATGATCCGACTGCGCCGCTTCTCGGCGGCATCACGCAACCGCAGGTACAGAACCGGCAGCTCCTCTTTCAGGTCGGGGCCGAGCAGCACGATCGTCGTGGCGTTGGCGGCGTCGTCGATGGTCGCTCGCGGGAGGCCGAGGATCTCCATCGGCAGACCGTCGCCGAGCTGTGCGTCGCGATGGGTCACACCGAGCGCGTCGGCGAGCTGCGCCCACGCGTACGCGTCTTCGTTGGTGCCACGCGCACCGCCGAGCAATCCGATGCTGTCGGGTCCGCCCGAGCTCAGCGCCTCGGTGATCATCCCGGCCGCAGCGCGCGCAGCGCCGTGTTCCACGAGGTCTCGGTGAGCCCGGTGTCGAGCTTCACGAGCGGCGCGGTCAGGCGCAGCTCGGAGTTGACCGCTTCGAAGTTGAACCGCCCGCGGTCGCACAGCCATCCCCAGTTCACCGGGTCGGAGTCGACACCCTGGTACCGCAGCAGCTCGTCGCGGCTCGACTGGACCACCGTGCGACAGCCGACCGAGCACGTCGTGCAGGTCGACTCCTGCTGCGACAGGTCCCACGGTCGGGCCTTGAACCGGTAGGGCTTGGCCGTGAGCGCGCCCACGGGGCAGATCTGGACCGTGTTGCCCGAGAAGTACGACACGAACGGCTCGTCGGGGAACGTCATCACCTGGGTGTCGTTGCCGCGGCTGATGAAGTGGATGAGCTTGTCGCCCGCGACCTCGTCGGCGAAGCGGGTACAGCGATCGCAGAGGATGCAGCGCTCCCGGTCGAGGTACACGAGATCGGAGATCGGGATCGGCTTTTCGTAGTGACGCTTCGCCTCGACGTACCGGCTCTCACCGGGCCCGTGACTGAACGCCTGATCCTGCAGCGGGCACTCGCCGCCCTTGTCGCACACCGGACAGTCGAGCGGATGGTTGGCGAGGAGCAACTCCAGCATGCCCTCCTGTGCCCGCTGGACCTGATCGGTGTCGGTCCGCACGACCTGGCCGTCGGCGACCGGCGTCATGCACGACACCACCATCATCGGGCCACGCGGGCCCTCGACTTCGACCATGCACTGGCGGCACATGCCGACCGGCGCCATGCGCGGGTGGTAGCAGAAGTGCGGCACGTACTCGTCCGCGCCGAGCGCTGCGGCGATCACCATGTCGCCCTTGCGAGCGGCGACGTCGCGTCCGTTGATCGTGATCGTGACGGCGTTCGGGTCGGGCTCCGGCTCGGGCTCGATCACCTCGGCATCGTCGATCGATTCGGCCAGCTCGGCGTGCGCAGACTCGACATCGGTCACGACATCGTCGGTGATCGGCCCGACGTCAGGCGTCGGTGTGTCGGCGCTCACTGGTCGGCTCCGACGGCGACGGGGATCATGCGTCGTTCGGCGCGTGGTGTCACCAGCGCCGCGAAGTCCTCGGGGAACAGGGTCATCGCCGAGTGGATCGGCACGTAGGCCGACGGGCCGACGAAGCAGATCGTGGTCATCTTGTACGGGAACGGCACCGCAGCGAGACCGAGACGTTCACTCGAGGCGTGCGGCATGTCGCCGGGGCAGATCGTCTGGCCGACGTCGAGAATGGTCTGCAGGTCCTCGTCGGTGCCGTGGCCGTCGACGATGCGCTGCACCAGGCGGTAGAGCCACGTTCCACCTTCGCGACACGGCACACACTTGCCGCACGACTCATGGGCGTAGAACCGCACCAGCGACAGCGCTGCGGCGGGGATGTCGGTCGTGGAGTCCATCACCATCACCGCACCCGATCCGAGCATCGATCCCGCGGCACCGGCCTGCGGGCCCTCGAACGGGATGTCGAGTTGGTCGGCGGTGAACCACGGCGCCGAGCCGCCACCGGGGACGAACGCCTTGAGGTCGTTGCCGTCACGGATGCCCTGGCAGTAGTCCTCGCCGTAGAGCAGGTCGCGGAACGTCGTGGAACCGTTGACGATCTCGTACACCCCGGGACGCACGACGTGGCCGGACACGGCGATCATCCGGGTGCCCGGCGACGTGGGGGTGCCGACCTCGGTGTACGCGGCCGAGCCGTTCACGGCGATGTACGGCAGGTTGGCGAGGGTCTCGACGTTGTTGACGATCGTCGGCTGTCCGTACAGGCCGACCGCCGCCGGGAAGTAGGGCGGCTTGAGACGCGGCATGCCACGCTCGCCTTCGAGCGACTCGATGAGGGCCGTCTCCTCGCCGACGACGTAGGCGCCGGCGCCGGTGTGCAGCACGATGTCGACGCCGAAGTCGGTGCCGAGGATGTTCTTGCCGATGTAGCCGGCGGCGTACGCCTCGTTGAGCGCGTCGGCCACTCGTTCGTGCGCGAGTGCCATCTCACCGCGGATGTACAGGAAGCACTGCGACAGCCCGGCGGCGTAGCAGGCGATCAGGCAGCCTTCGATCAACTGGTGCGGGTCGCACTCCATGAGGAGCCGGTCCTTGTAGGTGCCCGGCTCGGACTCGTCGCCGTTGACGACGAGGTAGCGCGGCCACACACCTGCGGGCGTGAACCCCCACTTGACGCCGGCGGGGAAGCCCGCACCGCCGCGCCCGAGGAGCGTGGAGTTCTTGACCTCCTCGGCGACCTCGGCCGGTGGCTTCGCGAGCGCAGCCCGCAAGCCCTCGTACCCGCCGGTCGCGTGGTAGCGCTCGAGGGTGTAACCGTCTTCGTACTGGAACCGCGACGTGACGATCTGCGGGCGGTCGCCGGGATAGAAGCCGGGTGCCCAGGGGTACGGGCTCACGACGCGGTCGGTGTTCTCGCGGAAGGTGTCGGTGCTCATGCGGGGCTCACCTGGATCCAGGCCGGTCCTTCCGTGACGTCGTCGGGGTCGGGGGCGCCGACCCACCGCTCGGCCGGGATCTGCTGGCGGTGACGACCCAACGTGCCGTGCGCGGGGATCTCGCTGTCGAGCGAACCGGCGCGAAGGTCGGCCACGAGCTCGTCGAACGCCTCCGGGGTGACGCGGTAGCGGTGGCGGTAGTTCACCTGGAGTGTCGGCGCCTCCGTGCAGGCGGCCTGACACTCGGCGTGCTGGAGCGTGATCAGACCGTCAGCGGTGGTCGATCCGGCGCGGATCCCGAGCGTGTGCTCGGCGTGGTGCATCAGCGCGTCGGCCCCGAGCAGGGCGCAGGACATCGTGCCGCAGATGTTGATCAGGTACTTGCCGGTGGGCTCGAACCGGAACATCTCGTAGAACGACGCCGTGCCGTACACCTCGGCCGGGGTGACGTCGATCAGTTCGGCGACATGGCGCATCGCGTCCTCGGTGACGTAGCCGTTCTGCTGCTGACTGAGGTGCACCAGCGGGATCAGCGCCGACTTCTTCTTCGGATAGCGGGCGATGATCTCCGCGCGCGACGACCACGTTGTGATCGGACAGACGAGCCATGGTACTCCGAGCTGCCTCATCGATCCACTCCTCCGAGGACGGGATCGACGCTCGAGATGACTGCCACCGCGTCGGCGACGAGACCGCCGCGCATCATGTGCGGCAGGCACTGGATGTTGACGAAGCTCGGGTCCCGCATGTGGAGACGGTACGGGATTGGCCGAACCGTCGCTCACGATGTAGCAGCCGATCTCGCCGCGTGGGCTCTCGATGCCGACGTACACCTCACCCTCGGGCACCTTGAAGCCCTCGGTGAAGATCTTGAAGTGATGGATCAACGCCTCCATCGATTCGTCGATGCGAGCTCGCGGTGGCGGCGTCACCTTCTTGTCCTGGATGCGGTAGTCACCACCGGGCATCTTGTCGAGGATCTGCCGGACGATCTGCATCGATTCGCGGATCTCGGCGAGACGGATCGCGTACCGGTCGAAGGCGTCACCGTAGGACCCGACGATCACGTCGAAGTCCATCTCGTCGTAGTGCAGGTAGGGCTGGTCGCGGCGCAGGTCCCATTCGACGCCGGTGGACCGCAGGATCGGGCCGGTGGCACCGAGAGCGATCGCCTCGTCCGGGGTGATCACGCCGACACCCTGCAGTCGCTCACGCCAGATCGGCTGCCCGGTCATCAAGATGTCGTACTCGTCGAGCCGGTCGGGCAGCAGGTCGAGGATCCGCAACACGCCGTCTCGCCACCCCGGAGGCAGGTCGGCCGCGAGGCCGCCCGGACGGATGTAGTTGTGGTTCATCCGCAGGCCCGTGACCTCCTGGAAGAACCGCAGCACCTCTTCGCGTTCACGCCAGCCGTAGATCATCATCGAGACGGCGCCGAGGTCCATGCCGTTGGTCGCCATGAACAGCAGGTGGCTGCTCATGCGGTTCATCTCGGCGAGCAGCATCCGGATCCAGACGGCACGATCGGGGATGTCGCCGTCGATGCCGAGCAACTTCTCGGTGGCCATCGAGAAGACGAGCTCGTTGGCGAGCGGGCTCAGGTAGTCCATCCGGGTGACGTTGGTGCCGCCCTGCGCGAACGTGAGCTGTTCGCCCGTCTTCTCCATGCCCGTGTGGAGGTACCCGATGATCGGCTTGCACCGCAGCACCGTTTCGCCCTGCAGTTCCAGCATGAGTCGCAGCACGCCGTGGGTCGACGGGTGCTGAGGACCCATGTTGATGATCATCGTCTGATCTTCGTCGGGGTCCTCGGGGAGGTCGCCGAGACGAGCAGCGTCGGCCTCCGACATGCGCAGCACCGAGCCGACCTCGCGCATCAGTTCCTTGGCGGTCAGTTCGCTGCGTGACCGCAGCTCCTGGCCGCCCTCGTCGGTGCCGGCGACGGAACGCTCGTAGAAGTCGGTGGTCCCCGTGTCGGTGGAATCGGTGCCGGTCGGTGCCGGTGTCAGCGGACGCCGTGTCAGCGGACGCCGTGTCGACGGTCGCGTCGCTCATGCGTTCGCCTCCTTGAACTGCACCGGGATGCGACCCACGTCGTAGTCCTTGCGCAGCGGATGACCGATCCAGTCCTCCGGCATCAGGATGCGGGTGAGGTCCGGATGGTCGGTGAACGTCACGCCGAACATGTCGAACACCTCGCGCTCCATGGCCTCGGTGCCGGGATACAGGTCGAACAGGGTCGGCAGCGACGCGTCGTCCTCGGGTACCTGGACGCGCAACCGGACTCGACGCCGTTGACGGAGGTCGAGCAGGTTCACGACCACTTCGAACCGTTCGGCCGTGACGCCGTCGGGCAGCGATCGGTTGGCGTGCTCGAGGTAGTCGACCGCGGTCAGGTCGACACACATCGTGTAGCCGTCGTCGGCGTACTCGGAGACGACGTCGAGGTAGCGCTCGCGGGCGACGTGCACCACCTGCTGACCGGTCGTGTTACCCGTGGTGTCCGACACCGACGTCACGGTGGGGTCGGTGGTCATGCGGGCCTCGCGCCGAGCAGGACGGGAACGCCCGTCGGCTCGATGTACTCGACGTGCACGTTCGCGCCCGGCGCCGGTCTCGTCGCGGCGCTTCATGATCTGGTTGGTCTCGATGAGACCGTGCAGCGTCTCGATCGCGTGGATCAGCGTCTCGGGGGTCGGCGGGCAACCCGGCGCGTACACGTCCACCGGCACGACCTGGTCGACACCCTGGACGATCGCGTAGTTGTTGAACATGCCACCCGACGAGGCGCACACGCCCATCGAGATGACCCACTTCGGTTCCATCATCTGGTCGTACACCTGACGCAGCACGGGCGCCATCTTCTGACTGACCCGACCGGCGACGATCATGATGTCGGCCTGACGCGGGGACGCCCGGAAGACCTCCATCCCGAACCGCGAGATGTCGTAGTGCGCGGCACCGGTCGCCATCATCTCGATGGCGCAGCAGGCAAGCCCGAACGAGGCCGGCCACGACGAACGGGCGCGGGACCAGTTGACGAGATCTTCGAGTTTGCCGGTGATGACGTTGTGCGACAGGCCTCCCAGGCCGTCGTCACGCACATCGTTCACGATGCCCATGGTGATGACTCCTCTACCCTTACGCGGTCTCGCTACGCAGCTTCTTCGGTGCCGGGGATTCGACCCTCGGTGCCGACCCGACGCACCGTCGAGGTCAGCGTACGTTGCGGTGACACCATCGACGCGTCTGCGGTCATCAGGCGGCCGCGCTGGAGCGGGCCCCAGTCGAGCCCGCCGCGAGCCACCTCGTACACGAACGTCGCGAAGAACACGACCGAGAACGCGAAGACCGCCCAGAACCCGTAGGTGCCGAGCGTCGAGTGCGAGACCGCATAGGGATAGAGGAAGATGATCTCGATGTCGAAGATGATGAACAACATCGCGACGATGTAGAAGCTCACCGGGAACCGCTCGGGAGGCTCACGGCTCGGGACGATCCCGCACTCGTAGGGTGCCTCCTTCGCCGTCGACGGGCGCCGGGGCGCCAGCAGACGCGATGCCGCGAAGCTCAGCACGCCGAACACCACGGCGAGGAGGAACAACACGACGACCGGGAGGTACTGATTCATGTCAGACGCCGGCTCCGACCTTCTCGGACTCGGCTCGGCGGGCATCGGCGCTGACACGAGCCTCGACCTTCGCCGGCGGGAGCGGCTGGTCGAGATTGTGGCGGCGGATCCGGTCACGACGGTTCAAGAGGTAGCAGAGCCCTGCGAACACCAGGCCCCCACCGATCAGCAACACCGCCGGCGGCTGGCGACGGGCGCCGAGGTCGCGCACCATGTAGACGTACACGCGCTCGCGGCTCTCGTCCAGCTCCGGTGGCACCGGAGCCCGACCCGGCTCGGTCCGGACCGGGACGAATGCAGCGGCCTCGGCGACGGCGTAGTGCGGCGTGTGGCGGAAGGCGAGGAAGTCGAGGCTGTCGTTGATCTTGGGGTACCGTTCGCCACCGATGTCGAAGACCTCGACGATCTCGAACTGCCCGGCCGTGAAGGCCTCTTCCTCGATCAGGATCTCGGTCGCTGCGGCCTGTGCCTGACCGAACTGCGGCGACGCCTTGTCCAACACCACCCAGCCCTGGTCCAGGAACGTCTCACTGCACGATCTCCGCCGACTCGGTGGGCGTCGCTCGTCGGGGACGTCGGCATTGGGATCGAGCACTCCGGCGGCGCCGAGCGGGTCGACACCCTGGAGCACTGCCGAACCGGCCACCGGCTGCCAGGTCGGGTCGGGACCACGCAGGCCGATGCCGTAGATCATCCACACGCCGCCCATCAGCATCATCCAGCCGGCGAGCGCCGTCGCAGCGACGAGAAACGCGAGCCGAGACCCGAGGTTCGTGGCCATGATCCCGTAGACGCTTCCGCACAGGATGACGAAACCGATGATGACGGTGAGCAGGCCCCGAAGTTCGGGCTCCCATCCGATTGCCAGCAGTGTCATGGGTTCACAGGCTCCGTACGTACTCCAAGATGGCGTCGAGCTGGGCATCGGTCAGCAGCGACCCGAACCCGGGCATCCGGCCCGAACCCTGACCGTTGCGACCGTACAGCTTGCCGTAGACCGATCCGTTCTGGACGAACTGGACGAGGTCGGACTGACTGGCGAAGTGGTTGTTCACCGAACCACCCGTCAGGTTCCAGCCGAAGGCACCCTGGCCGGAGACCGTCGGCTGGCCGTAGCTCCACCCGAGCGTGTGGCAGCGAGCGCAACTGTAGGCGCCGCTGGCAAGGTCGAGGTTGAAGAGCGCCTCGCCGAGCGTGTCCGCTTCACCGTCCGCAACGGCCTTCTCGGCGGCCGTCTGGATCTCGGTCTGGATCTCTGCCGGCAGGTTGCCGGAATCGCAGATCAACGGATCCTCGCCCTCGGCGCAGTTCTCGCGTGGGATCTGGATGCTCTTGAGATAGGCGAGGAGGTTGTCGATCTGCTGGGTGTTCAGTGGCCCGCCACCGACGAGACCCCACGGGGACATGGGCGAGAACGGACGGCCGTAGTTGAGGATGAAGCGAACCTCGTCGGTGTCGAACTTGTAGAACACCGTGTTCACCGCCGGTGCCTTCCAGTTGACGGCCTGGACTTCGCTCGTCACCGGATCGGTGACGGTGAACGGCGCCTCACCGCCGACTCCCTTCATGCCGCCGTGGCAACCGGCGCAGTTGTAGCCACCCTCGGCAGTCGGGGCGAACAACTGCGATCCCCAACTGGCGAACCGGTTGTCCCACCCTTCTTCGGCCCCGGCCTGACGGCTCGGCTCGAACACCCAGTAGAGCGGGAGGGCAACCACGATGACCACGAGCAGCACGACGCCCCACAGCTGCACCCGTTCGAGACGTGGACCTTCGAGTGTCTCGTCGTCGTAGTACGGCTTGCGGTTCGGGGCGAGCTCGATCTCCGAGCCCGCCTCCTTGCGGCCGGCGGCGACGTTGAACAACCCGTAGATGATCCATCCGGCGACGACGATGACGAGGCCGATGATGCCGATCGTGGTCGTCGTCAGGGCGACCATCGCTGTCATCAGTGCTCACCACCGCTGGTGCAGTGCGGGCCTTCGGCCTCTTGTCCGGTGGTGTTGGTGCCGATCGGCGCACCGGGCACCTTGACCCCGGTGTTCACCGACACCACGCCCGACGCCGACACCGTCGCCGGGAGGTGGTCCATGCCACGAGGGGCCGGACCCGCCTTCTTCTCGCCGGCCCGGTTGTACTGCGAACCATGGCACTGGCACTCGAACCACTGGCTCGTGGGGCACTCCGGGATACGACAGCCGAGGTGCGGGCACTTCTGGCTGAGCACCAGCAGTCCCTGACGCATCGATCACGAGGACCGACTCCTGGTACACCGTCTCGGCGAGCGGGAGTGCCTCCTTCGGGTACTCCGTGATCCACGACCGTGCTTCGGGGACGTAGAAGAACCCGTTGCCGGCCTTGATGCCGGCCTTGATGGTGTCGACCTTGCCGACGGTGACGACGCCACCGAACCCACCCGTGCCGCTCGGCCACAGGAAGGCCACGAACGCTGCGGCGGCGAAGGCGCCGAGGCCGACGCCCATCAGCGTGACCGACGCCCGGTTGAAGAACTGGCGACGTGAGACACCGATGGCCTCGGGGTCCGGCGGGGTCCACTCGACGAGCGTCGGCTCGACCCGGCACGGCGACCTCGGTGCTGCGGGCGGCGACGCCGGCGGCTTCGACGTCGGCCGCGGTCGGGGCGTCGACCATCGGCTCGGCGTTCTTGCGCGCCGCGCGGTCGCGGCTGACGGTCTCACCGGAGAACGCTCCGGCTCCACGGACGTCGCTTCGACGTGCCAGCGTGAAGAACGAGATCGCGGCCAGCACGACCACGACGCCGATGGCGATGGCGATCACGGCGGTTGTACTCATGACGGGGGGGTCTCCTTGTGAACGATCACAGCTCGAAGAACAGACCTTCGACCCAGGGCAGGACGAAGTTGAAGCCAGGGCCACGGAAGAACGATCCGATGAGCACCAGCACGGCCCAGAACATCAGGTGGACGGACATCAGTCCGTACATGAACTTGCGGTCCTCGGGTTTGTTGGACGGATTCCGGTCGAGGTACGGCGCGAGCACGAGCGCGATCAGGCCGACACCGGGCAGCGTCACGCCGGCCACCATCGGGTGGAACGTAGACCAGCAGCTCCTGCAGGCCGAGGAAGTACCACGGCGCCTTCGAGGGGTTGGGCGTCAGGTTGGTGTTGGCCAACTGCAGCAGTGGTGCGTGCACGAAGACCGAGAAGATGAACACGAACGCCGTGCACGCCAGCGACGCGACGAACTCGGCGGCGAGCAGGTGCGGCCAGGTGTGGACCTTGTCGACCGGCGTGGCCTTGACGTCCTGGATCGAGCCGGACTTGACGACGGTCAGCAGGCGCTGCGTGTGCCCGCCCGGCCCGGCGCCGACCGGCACGCCGCCACCCGTCGGTGCGGCGGCGACCACGGCACCGACCTTCTCGGCGACCGCAACGGCGCCACCGCTCGTCGGAGCCTCGGCGTCGCCACCGGCCTTCGATGCCTTGGCGGCCTTGCTGCGCTGCAGGAGATGCTCGGGGATCCGCGAGTCCGACGGCGCCGCAGCTTCGGTCGCAGTGGCCGCGTCCGGAGCAGCGGGGGTCTCGGCTGCGGGAGCGGCCTCCGCCGACTTCTCGCGGGCTGCCGCCGCTCGTTTGAGGAGATGCTCGGGGATTTCAGTCATCGTTCACCTCACCGTCCAGTCGTTGTCGGTCGTCACAGCACTCACAGCGGACCCGAGATCCCGCCGTCCTTGCGGACTCGCCAGAAGTGGATCGCCATGAAGATGACGATCACGAACGGCAGGAACAACACGTGCAGCACATACCATCGTAGGAGCGTTTCGGAACCGATCTCCCTGCCGCCCAGCAGGACGAATCTGACCTCCTGGCCGAACACCGGGGTGTAGCCCATCATGTTCGTGCCCACCGTCACCGCCCACAGCGCCAACTGGTCCCACGGCAGCAGGTAGCCGGTGAACGACAACAGCAACGTGAGCGTCAGCAGGATGATGCCGATCACCCAGTTGAACTCACGGGGCGGCTTGTAGGCGCCGTGGTAGAAGACCCGGGCCATGTGCAGGAACACCGCGAGCACCATCAGGTGCGCACCCCATCGGTGCATGTTGCGCACCAACAACCCGAACGTCACCGACGTCTGCAGGTTCTGGATGTCGTTCCAGGCTGCGGTGGTCTCGGGCCGGTAGAAGAACATCAGGAAGATGCCCGTCACGGTCAGCAGGATGAACAGGAAGAAGCTCAACCCGCCGAGGCACAGCGTGTAGCTGACCTTCACCGCGTGACGCTTCACCTTGACCGGGTGCAGGTGGTACAGCACCGAGTTCATGATCACGTAGCTGCGGTTACGCGGGCTGTCGGTGTAGCCCTTGCGGAAGATCGAACCGGGCCGGAAGATCGAACTCCAGGCCTGGCTGCCCTGCACGGCGTCGACCGTCGAGGTGGCACGATCCTTCAAGGTCGGTCGCGGTTTGTCGTCGATGATCTTTGCCATAGGGATCGTGATTCTCTCAGAGCCTCATGCCATAGCCGTAGCCATGGTTGTTCGTACGGACATGGGAGTTGCCGGCAGCGGTGGCGGTGCCCGCCTTGCCGAGAATGATGACGCCGGTCGGGCACCGGTCGACGCACAGCGCACACCGGGTGCAGATGTCGTCGTCGATGGTGAACATGAACGCATCGGAGGGGTCCGTGCCCGGGTTGCTCGGTCCCTTCGGCCTCGACCACGGCGTCGACGGAGACCATGTGGATGCACTTCCACGGGCAGATGTCGACGCACCCCTCGCACGCGATGCACTCGGTCTGGTCGATGTGGATGAACTGCTTCGGCTTCACGGCCTTGGACAGGTAGTCCGCGTCGACCTCCACCAACGTGTACGCGTCGGTGTAGGGCATCATCGGGGGGTTGGCGTCGGTACGGGCCATGCGGTCAGCTCTTCCTGACCAGCGGGCGACCGTAGGTGGAGGTCGGGGTGGCGAGTTCCTTCGGCTTGACATCGCCGCGCTTCTGCCACCAGATCGCGAGGTAGATGTACAGCCCGATGAAGATCAGGTGCAGGACCACCACGACGATGTCGCGGATGGCCTCGTACTGCAGGGTGATGGGGTTCCAGCCACCTGCGGATTCGGGCTTCAGGATGCCGCCGGGCCCGTACAGGATCTTGTCGCGTGACCAGCCGAGGTTCTTGTCGGCGTGGTCGATCCACTGGTGGGGAACGACACCGAACGCGAGGAACAGCAGCCCGAAGATGTAGGTCGACGCGAGGAGGGCGTCTCCCCACAGCAGCGGCTTGTCGACCGGTCGCCGCTTGCCGAAGGGGATGATCACCAACGACAACACGAGCGTGCCGAGGAACGAACTCGATGAATGCCTGGTTCATGCCAGGCCACTCGAGTACGTCGATTCCGATCATGTCTGTCGTTCCTATCGTGGTGGATCTTCTACGTCGCTACGTCGAATTCGGATGACTGCCGAACCGATCACATCACCGACGAACTGTAGTCGTCCGCTGCGGAGATACGAAGTCTGGCACGCAAGTCTGGCGGGTGCGCCAGGTTGTGCATTAGTTCCACGCGTGTGACCCGTGGCGCCGACCGCGGATTCGAGCACCACAGATTCCCGGTTCCCACGCGCCGCCATCTATCATCGGTGCCGTGACCGAGATCCCCGAACATCTCCTGAAGCGCTCGCGCGAGCGTCGCTCCGCGATCGGCAAGGGCGACGATGCCGGAGCAGATGCGGGAGCCGGTGGCGACGCCGCTGCGGCCACCACCCCGACGACCAGCCCGGCGACGACTGCGAGCTCGACCCCCGCGACCACGGCGTCGGTTCCTGCGACGACCGGACCAGCGGCCCGCACGGCCGCTCCGGCACCCGATCCGACACCACCGACACCGCCGGAGCCCGTCTACGTCGCCGCGGCCAAGCAGCGCAAGAAGATCCCGATCTGGGCCATGGCCACCCTGAGCCTCATGCCCATCTGGGCGTTCATGTACGTCCGAGCCGTGACCCAACCACCCGCGACCGTCGAAGGTCCGCTGGGCATGGGCGCGGAGATCTACAGCAACTGCGCCGGCTGCCACGGTGCCGCCGGCGGCGGCGGCGTCGGCTACCCGTTCGAAGGTGGCTCGGTCGAGGCGACGTTCCCGAAGATCGAGGACCAGATCCGCTACGTCTACTACGGCACCGAGGGCTTCAACGCCGCCGGCATCGAGATCTACGGCAACCCCGACCGCCCGGGCGGACCGCACATCACCGGTGCACGCGGCGTGATGCCCCAGTTCGGCAGCCAGCTCACCCAGTACGAGATCATCGCGGTGGTCTGCCACGAGCGGTACACGCTCGGCGGCGCCGACCCGACGAGCGAGGAGTGGGCCGACGAGTACGAGAACTGGTGCTCGGAGGAGTCGCCGATCTTCGCGGCCGTCGAGGCCGGCGAGTACGACATCACGTCGACGGATCCCGACGCCGGCGGCGTCGAGATCAGCCCGATCGGCCCCGTCGCCATCGCCGGCTCGGCCGGCTGAGCGGATCACCCACTGGACACCGACGTCCTCGTCGTCGGCGGCGGGCCTGCCGGAGCATCGGTCGGATACTGGCTGGCCCGCGCCGGCCACGACGTCACCGTCGTCGAGAAGCGTCCGGTCCCCCGTCACAAGGCCTGTGGCGACGCGCTCACACCGCGAGCCCTCGGCGAACTCGCACGTCTGGGTGTCGACCCGCTGCAGCTCGGCGGGCACCGGATCCACGGGGTGCGCATGGTGCATCGGGGTCGGCAGGTCACCGTGCCGTGGCCGACGCACGACACCCTGCCCGGACACGCGGCGGTGCTTCGCCGCGACGTGCTCGACACCCACCTGCGCGACCACGCCGGTACGGCCGGCGCCCACGTCCTCATGGGGCACGAGGCGACGGCACCCATCGTCGAACGAGGATTCGTCCGGGGGGCGTCGATCGGGATCGACCCCGAACTGGCCGACACGTCGGCGCACGTCGACAACGTCCGGTCGAGGTTCATCGTCGTCGCCGACGGGGCCAACAGCAGCTTCGGCCGTGCGCTCGGCACGACCCGGCACCGCAACTGGCCCTACGGCATCGCAACGCGCACCTACTTCGCCAGCCCTCGCAGCTCGGAGTCGTGGATCGAGTCGGTGCTCGGGATCCCCGACCGTCGTGGTAACCCCGTCACGGGATACGGGTGGGTGATCCCGCTCGGCGACGGAACGGTCAACGTCGGCGTCGCCGTGCTGTCGACGTACCGCGACGTGCGGGGCGTCAACGCACTCAAGTTGCTCGATTCGTTCGCGCGCAGCGTCGCCGACCGCTGGGAACTCGACGCCGACGCGCAGCTCAAGGCGCCGACCCGCCTGCGGATTCCCCTGGGTGGATCGGTGGGCCCGACGATGGGGCCGACGTTCCTCGTCGCGGGTGACGCCGCGGGCGCGGCGAACCCGTTCAACGGCGACGGGGTCGACGCCGCGCTCCGATGTGGACGACTCGCCGCCGACGTGCTCCACGAGGCGCTGACCACCGGCAACTCGACGTCGCTGCAGCGCTATCCGACGATGCTCGCCGACGAGGTCGGTCAGTTCGACAAGGTGGGGCGGCTCAGCGCACGATTCCTCGGTCGCCCCGGGGTGCTGCGCCCGGCACTCGCGATCGGGATGCACAGCGATCGGGTCATGGGCGCCGTGCTGCGCATCGCGGCCAACGAGTTCCGCACCGACCGGACCGGTGGCGCCGAACGCGCCTATGCCGTCGCCCGATCGATGGCGAAGTTCGCCCCGAGCTGGTGACCGCTCATCCCAGCGGTGACGGTCATCCCAGCGATGAGCGATGAGCGCGACAGTTGCGAGCGTCGCTCATCGCAACGCTCACGCGGCGACGGACACCGACGTGACGAGCGCCGCCGGCGCGTCGCGTAGCGCCTGCGTCGCGGCGGTGTCGGGGAAGTCGTCACAGGCGGCAACCGCCCGCTCGACGTACTCCTGTGCCGTCTCGATCGCCGACGCCAAGCCGTCGTTGGACCGCAGGATCGCCAGCGCCTTGTCCTGGCCGACGGCATCGAGCGGTGAGCCGAGCAGGTCGGCCAGTTCGGCCGAGGCCGAGGTCCCCAACGCCAGCGTCCGGAGCACCGGCAGGGTGTACACACCCTCGACGATGTCATGACCGGCGGGCTTGCCGAGCTGCTCGTCGGTCGCGGTGATGTCCAAGATGTCGTCGACGATCTGGAAGACCATCCCGAAGCTGTTGCCGTACTCCGTCAACGCGTCGATCAGCGGGCGGTCGTGCCCGGCCGCGATTCCCCCGATGCGGGCGGCGGTCCCGTAGAGGGAGGCGGTCTTGCCGTGGATGGAGGCGAGGTAGCTGGACTCCGTCCGTGACGTGTCGTAGGTGTGGCGGAGCTCCTCGATCTGCCCCTCGCACAGCCAGCCGATCGTTCGGGCGAGCAAGCCGGCGACCTCGGTCCCGAGCGACGCCGCGATCTCCGACGCCCGCGACAGCAGGAAGTCACCGGCGAGGATCGCCTGCAGATTGCCCCACTTGGCGTTCACCGTCTCGACACCTCGACGGGTGTCGGCCTCGTCCATCACGTCGTCGTGGTACAGCGAGCCCAGGTGGACCAGTTCACACGCCACCCCGCCTCGCACCACGTCGTCGGAGGCCCGCTCGCCGAGTACCTGTGCCCCGGCGACCGCCAGCACGGGCCGGAGTCGCTTGCCGCCGGCGACGATGAGATGGGAGGCGATCTCGTTGAGGTACGGGTCGGGCGTGACCACGGCGTCGAGCATCGCCGACTCGATGCGACGGCGATCGCGATCCATCGACGCCAGGGTCAACAGCGGCGACGTCAGGTTCGCGGCCTGCACCTCTTCGGGGGACACGTCGCACAGGCTAGGCGCGCTCGGAGGAGGACACACGAACGTGCGCACCACTGGCCGCACCTCCCCCGACGCCGTATCGTGGTGGCCATGTCCGTCACGGCGACCGTTCCCACCATCCTGCCGAAGGCCAACGAGACCTGCTGGTGTGGAAGCGGCCGGAAGTACAAGCGCTGCCACAAGAAGTTGGAGGGCCGCGTGCTGCCGGGATTCGTGACGCCGATCCGAGATGTCCCCGCCGACATCGAGCGACCGCCGTACGCCGAGACCGGGGTGCCGGTGCCCTGGGACGAGCCGCGGATCAAGTCACCCGAGATCATCGACAAGATGCGTCACGCCGGTCACGTCGCGGCCGAGGTCCTCCGTCTCGCCGGCGACATGGTGGCGCCGGGTGTGACCACCGAGGAGATCGACATCTACGTGCACGACCTGTTCGTCGAGCGTGGCGCCTATCCGTCGACGATCAACTACCACCACTACCCGAAGGCCTGCTGCACGTCGGTCAACGAGGTGATCTGCCACGGGATCCCCGACTCCCGCGCACTGCAGGACGGCGACATCTGCAACATCGACGTGACCGGCTACATCGGTGGTGTCCACGGCGACACCAACGCGACCTTCTTCGTCGGCGACGTCGATCCCGAGAGCCGCCAGTTGGTCCGGGTCACCGAGGAGTGCACCTGGTACGGCATCGAAGCCGTGAAACCGGGCCGCCCGCTGAGCGACATCGGACGCGCCATCGAGGACCACGCGAAGAAGTACCGCTACGGCGTCGTGCGAGCGTTCGTCGGTCACGGCATCGGCGAGCAGTTCCACACCGACGTCCAGGTGCTGCACTACTACGACTCCCGTTCCTCGACCATCATGCGACCCGGGATGACGTTCACGATCGAACCGATGATCACGCTCGGAACGGTGAGCTACAAGATCTGGGACGACGACTGGACCGCGGTCACCGCCGACGGCAAGCGCACGGCGCAGTTCGAGCACACCATCCTCGTGACCGACGACGGCTACGAGGTGCTCACGGGTGGGCCGGGTGCGGTGAGCCCCGCCCCTCCCTGGACCCGCTGACGCGTCGGCTGCGCACGGAGCAACCAGTACACGGCGAGACCCGCCAGCACCGGACCCGACGTCAACGCCATCGCCGTGACGAGGCGGTCGAGTGCTGCGGGCGCGTCGGTGGGGATGACCGCTGCCGACAGACCGTCACGTCTGGCGAATCCCCAGATGGCGAGTTCCACACCCACGAGCAGCAGCGCGCCGTCGGCGACGAAACGCGACGACCTGAGGTCGGCAACGACCCCGATCCCGAGACACACGGCGGCCACCACCGGCAGCACCCACCAGATCAGACGGGGGCCGGTTTCCGGGGGGAGCGACAGGAACTGCCACGTGCCGACGACGACCGCGAGGAGTACGACCGGCAGCGCCGCAATGATCGCCGGAATCCGAGTACTGCGTCGGAGCCACCAGGCCACGACCGCGAGCAAGAGACCGATCACGGCGCCGCCGATCGCGGGCAACGGAGACGGCGACGGCTGCCACGTACTGGTGACGGTGACGTCGACGTCGACGCCGTCGACCACGAGCGGGATCACCGCCTCGAGAATCTGATCGCCCGGCCCGAGACCGAAGGGTCGAGCCTCCTGCATCCAGTGGGCACGATGGTCGTGCCAGGCGTAGTGACCGTCGTCCGCGACCCGTTTCCAGTCCGGTTCCGCATCAGCGGTCGCCGTGTCCGGGATGCCGCCGCCACCCAACCGGTCGGCGTTGAGGTAGGTGCTCGGCGAGTTCTGATTCTCCCAGACGGTGCCGTCGGGACGGAACCAGAGGTTCTGTTCGCCCTGGTACCCGATGACGAACACCTCGGTACCCGGTTCGACGCGCAACTCGAAGAAGGAGTCGCCGCCGATGATCGACGGAGCAATGGTCGACGTGGTCGGCACGACCGAGACGATCTCGGACTGGTAGTCGGTCGGCCCGGCCGGATCCGCGAACGCCGGCGAGGCCACCATGGTCGACGCTGCGAGGCCGCGGCCAGCGCGACCACGACCCGTCGCAGCCGACACCCATGTCACTCCCGCACGATCAGGGCGAACTGGCCGCTCGGGTGCACCGTGCAGACACCCTCGAACTCGCCCGGCGACGAGAACCGTTGGGTGAGGGTCTCGTTGGCGCCGACGAAGAACGGCCCGACGCTGTGACCACGATCGTCCTCGTTGACGATGCGGATCGACTCACCGACGCTGCACCTCGAGTTCCGCGGGAAGGATCTCGAGTGGCGTGCCGGCGTCGAGCGCCTCGCCGGCGCCCGCCGGGATCACGTACTCGTAGGTCGCCGCCTCGGAGTCGTCCATCGCCTGGGTGGCAGGATCGGATCCGCCATCGTTCCCGCAGGCCGAGATCATCAGCGCCACGGCGAACACCGTGATCGCTGTCGGCACGTCCGAGCAGCCGGCCGTTCACGATCCCGCCGCCTGCGCGTCGAAGACCTGCTGGATGTCGGCGGCCATCTCCTGCGACGACGTGCCGAACGGCCACGTGACGAGCAGGCGACCGTCATCGCCGACCAGGTAGAGAAAGCCGCTGTGCGACACCTCGATCTCGCCCTCGGCATTCGTCGTGACGTCGTAGCTCACACCGAACGGTTCGGCAGCCGCAGCCAGACGATCGGCGTCGAGGGTGCCGGCGGCCACGGCGTCGGGCACGAAGCTCTGCACGTACCCGGTGAGGAGTTCGTTGTCGCGTTCGGGGTCGACGGTGACCATGACCGTGCTCACCTGATCGGCGATCTCGGGGGGCAGACGTCGCAGGGTCACGGTCCAGTCCGCCATGGTGGTGGGGCAGACGTCGGGACAGTTGGTGTACCCGAAGTACACCGCCTTCAGACCGCCCGGATCGGCGCGGAACACCACGTCCTCGCCGGGATCGGTGAGCGACGGCAACGTCGTGCCGTCGACGACGGGAGCGGGGTCACGCACGATGCCGGCCAAGGGTCGCTCCGCGGCGTCGGCCTCGACGCTGGAGGAACTGGACGTGACATCGCTGCCGCCGCACGCGGCCAGCGCGATCACCGTCGTGGCGACGAGGAGCAGTCGGTGCTTGGTCATGGTCGAGACGTTCGGGTCAAGCGTTCGGGTCAGGGCGTTGCGGTCAGGGCGTTGCGGTGAGGGTGTTGATGAAGGCGACGATGTCGGCCACCTCGGCGGCGCTGAGATTGTTGGCCGGCATCTTCAGGGTGTAACCGTCGACGAGTTGCGCAGCCGGATCGGAGATCGACCTGGTGAGGTAGGCATCGTCCGCGATCACGGTGGTGCCATCGGTCAGCAGCACCTCGGAGCCGGCGAGGCCGACCAGAGCGGGGCCCGCGCCGCCTTCGAAGTTCTGGCCGTGGCAGCCTGCGCACCCACTGGACTGAGCGAGCCGGCGTCCGTTCTCGGCGGCCGGCGGAAGGCTCGGACCGGCATCGGACCCGGCGTCGGACCCGCAGGCCGACGGCACCGACGGCCATGACCATCGTGATCCCCGTCGCCAGCGCCAGCCGAGTGAGGAGACCCGTCGTGGAGGAACGCACGACGAACAGGTCGCCGTCAGTCGCTGCCCGGTTCCCGGTGCTCACCCCGCCGCCTCTCGATCGCGCCGATCGGTCAGGTCGATCCGATCCGTCGTTCGGCTCGCTCATCATGTCGACCAGCTCGGCTCGGGCACGCGACACCCGCGACCTGACCGTGCCGACCGGACAGCCGAGCACCTCGGCGGCCTCGTCGTAGTGGAGTCCGATCACCTGCGTCACCACGAACGCGGCTCGGCGGTCGTCGTCCAGATGGGCGAGCACGTGATCGAGGTCCACCCTGCCCGACGGGTCCTGCTCGACCATCGTTCCGTGGAGCGACCCGGCCGTCGCCGAGCGCTGCACCCGCTCGTCGAGCCGACGACGCCGAACCGCCCGGCGGGCATGGTCGACGCAGGTCCGACGGGCGATCGTCAGCAACCAGCCGCGGGCCGGACCGTCGGCCCGGTAGCGGTGCAGCGACCCGATGGCACGTTCGTAGGTCTCCTGGGCGAGGTCGTCCGCCACCGCCGGGTCGCCGAGGTACCGGCACAGCCGCCACACGTCGCCCTGCGTCTCCGCGACGAATCGCTCCAACGCTCCACGATCACCGTCTCGCGCCGCGAGCAGGAGATTCGTCAGGTGGTCCACGCCCACATTCTCGCCGGATCCGACGTGAAATCGGCAGTGACCAACGTCAGTAGGCATGTCGGGAACCAATCGCCGCCGTCCGGCGACCTGACGACCATGGACTGCAGCCAGGTGCGTGAACTGATCTCGTCGATCGCCGACGGCGAGGCCACCTCGGATGAACGCCTCCAGGTCTCCGAACACCTCGACGGCTGCCCCGGGTGCGAGCAGTACTCGCTCGCGGTCACCCGGCTCGACCGGAGTCTGCGCATCCGTCCCGCCGAGCCGGTGCCCGACCTCGTCGCCGCCGTCACCGCTCGATCCCGCCCGGCCCGGCTCGGCCGGGGCGGTTGGATGCGACCGGCACTGGCGTGGGTCGCCGTGGTCCTGTTCGTCCAGAGCCTCCCGGCGCTGATCGTTCGGCAGCGTGGCCGGCACCGACGCCCATCTCGCCCGGCACCTGGGGGCATTCGGCGCGGCCTTGGCGATCGGGTTCGCCTACGCCGCCTGGAAACCGCACCGCGCGTTCGGGCTGCTGCCGTTCACGGCCGCACTGGTCGCCACCACCCTGGTCAGCGTCATCGCCGACATCGCGACCGGAACGCGGACACCGGTCGCCGAGCTGATCCACCTGTCCGAGCTGATCGGCCTCGCCCTGCTCTGGATGATCGCCGGCTCACCCGGGCTGTCACGCCTCCAGGGTCGGCGCCGGCTGTCGGGCCTCGATCCCCGCCAGTAGGCCACACCACCACGCCGTGACGTCGACCGCCGCCCCGGCGGCGTGGTCGACCGCCGCGGCACATCCGCGCACGTCACCCGGCGCGCAGGGCAGCGACTGCCTCGCCGAGGTCACCGGACGGCCACGGCAACTCCGCGAGCACGGTCGGCGACAGGCGCACACTGTCCGCGGACAGGCCGGTTCCGGCCTGACGGTGCCACAGCCAGGCCGACGCGTAGCCGGACGTCAGTACCGCCGCGATCTCCCACGCCCGAGCGACGACGTCATCGTCGCGCAGCCGGCACGTCGTCCCAGTGCGCGCCACGGGGATAGGCAGCGATCACCGGCACGGCGGGCAACCAGCATCCCGACGGATCGCACACGGCCTCGATGATCTTCGTCTGGTTCGCGATCAGCACCTTGGGCACCGAGCGACGGCGGGCCCATTCGCGCATCTTCGGGTCGAGCGCATCGAGGTCGAGCCGCGGACGCGCCCACCGCTGTCGTGCGAACGTGATCGGCCGCTCACCCCACAACGTGCGGCCCGGATCGATCAATCCGCTCGTGATCAGCGCCGGTCCGGTGACGTGATCTCCGACTGCCGGCCCCATGCCGTAGTACTCGTCGCGGAAGTTCGCGTTCGAGTTGCGCCCGGTCACCGAGCCGGCCGTGCGTCGCCGGGGTCGGCGGAAGTGGGGGTACGTCCCGGCGTCGGGTGACCACATGGGACCACGTGGGCGAGATCGCAGTCGTCGGCCGACCGAACTCGAACACCAACGCACACGTGTTGACCTGCGCATCGAACACCCGCTCACCGGTCCACCAGGACCAGATCATCGAGGCGCGCTCGTCGACCCGGGCGCGGATCGCCGAGGCATCACGCGACGAGAGCAGGGACTGTGGGAGGACGAACGCGATGCGCCCGCCGGCGGGGTCGACGAGGTCGGCGGCCAGCGCGAGGAACTCCACGGCGGCGTCGGCGTACGGTCCGCCACCGCGACTGCTGGAACCGCCCCGGGTCGTTCGCCGTGCGAGTTGCGAGAGGAACGGCGGGTTGCCGATCACGAGGTCGTAGGTGCCCTCGGTCGGCCACTCCCGGCCGAGAGCGTCCCCGAGCGCGACCTCGATCTCGGGCGACGTGGTCCGCAGCAGATCGACCGTGGCCCGATCGACATCGACACCACCCAGCACGCAGCGCCCGCCGAGTTCACGAATCCGGTGACCGGCCGCTCGGAGGAACCGACCATCACCGCAGGCAGGGTCGAGCACCGACATGATCCGACCTCCGGCCGTACGAGCCGCAACGAACTCCGGCGTCAGCACGTTGGCGACGACGACGTCGACGAGCTCGGTGGGTGTGTAGAACGCACCGAGCTGCTTGCGATCGACGCTCACCTCGTCAGACTACGACCCACCGATTCGACGAACGCGTGAACACATGTCGCGTCGACCGAACCTTTCATTCACGCGTTGGCGGACCGCAACGTTGGGTCGGTTCGAGCGCGGCGCGATCTACAGTCGCCGTCGTGACGGAGCCCGGGGCGTCCAGCCGATATCTCACCTTCGATCGTCAGGCGTGGTCGCACCTGCGCGCGGCGACGCCGCTGACCCTGGAGGAGCCCGAACTCGAGAAGCTGCGCGGCATCAACGACCGCATCGACATGGACGAGGTGGCCACGGTCTACCTTCCGCTCAGCCGCCTGCTCAACCTGTACGTCAGCGCGACCCAGGACCTGCACAAGGTGTCGGCGACCTTCCTCGGCACGATCGCACCGAAGGTCCCGTACGTGATCGGGATCGCCGGCAGCGTCGCCGTCGGCAAGAGCACGTTCGCCCGCATCCTGCAGGCACTGCTCGCACAGTGGCCCGACCACCCGAAGGTCGATCTCATCACCACCGACGGCTTCCTGTACCCGAACCGGATCCTCGAGGAGCGCGGGATCATGAACCGCAAGGGATTTCCCGAGTCCTACGACACGCGTGAGCTGCTCCACGTGCTCCGCCAGATCAAGAGCGGCGAGGCGGTCGTCGAGGCGCCGGTGTACAGCCACGTCGTGTACGACATCGTGCCCGACGACCGACGTCGTCGTGCGCAGCCCGACATCGTGATCATCGAGGGGCTCAACGTGCTGCAGACCCGCAGCGGAGCTCCGGAGTTCGTCAGTGACTACTTCGACTTCTCGATCTACATCGACGCCGACGAGCCCGACATCGAACAGTGGTACGTGGAGCGCTTCCTCGCACTGCGCGCGATCGGTGTTCCAGGACCCGAACTCGTTCTTCCGGTTCTACGCCGAGCTGAGCGACGACGAGGCCGTCGAGACCGCCCGCCGGATCTGGCGCGAGATCAACGGGCTGAACCTGCGCGAGAACATCGAGCCGACCCGGGACCGGGCCTCACTCGTCGTGCACAAGACCGCCGACCACCGTGTCGACCGGGTCCAACTCCTACGGCTCTGATTCGAGACCGAGCCAGACGGGGACCTCGGCGATGGAGCTCAGCTCCACGACGTCCTCGCCGTGATCGTCGACCCGTTCCAGTTCCCAGGTGATGTGGTACGGCACATGGACGGCGTGTGCCGCCGATCGCCATCACCGGCAGCACGTCGCTGCGCACCGAGTTCCCGATCATGCAGAACCGGCTCGGGTCGACGCCGAGCCGACGCAGGATCCGGACGTAGGTCTCGGCATCCTTCTCGAGCACGATCTCGATGTCGGTGAAGTGATGCTCGATGCCCGACGTCGTCACCTTGCGGGTCTGGTGGACCAGGTCACCCTTGGTGATCATCACGAGCACGGGCGTGCGACGACACCGTCGGCCAGGACCTCGGGAACGTCGGCGAGGAGATGGACCGGCTCGGTCAGCATGTCGCGCCCGATGTCGAGGAGCTCACCGAGGACGCGAGCTCGGCACGTTGCCCTCGGTGACGGTGATCGCCGCCTCGGACCATCGACAGCGTGAACGCCTTGACGCCGTAGCCGGAGATGGACAGATCCGGCCTTCTCGGTGGCGCGCAGCGCGGCGTCGACGTCGACGCCGGTCGGCACGTGCGGGACCAGCAGCTCGGCGAACCGACGCTCGGCGTGCTCGAAGGAGTCCTCGCTGCGCCACAGCGTGTCGTCGGCGTCGAAGGCGACGACGTCGAACGAGTCGATGCGGCGACCGGTCACGCTCACCGGTGGATGGCGTTCAGGTAGTTGTACACCGTGATCCGGCTGACACCCATCGCGTCGGCGACGTCCTCGACCGCACGGCGCAGGATGAACGCGCCGCGTTCGTCGAGCAGTCGCACCGCGCGTTGCTTGTCCTCGCGCGACAGCAGCGGGAGCCGACCGCCGAGTTCGGCCTCGACCGCGTCGATGAGGCGATCGAGCGCACCGTGCAGCGGCGGCATCCGCACGCCTGCGATCGTTCGGCCCTCCCAGACCAGCGGCACGTCGCTGGCCTCCATGCCGTCGACGGCGACGAACGAGGCGCCGAGCGCATCGAGCACCGGCTTCACCGAGCGGATCAGTGGATGCACCGTCGGCGGCGCGGACCGTGGCTCGCTCATGCGTCCCCCTCCCGAGGCGGCACGAAGGCAGGGGGCGCGGTCGGCGTCTCCCTGGCGACGTGCACGCTCACGTGGGTGGCACCGTTGACGAACGCCGCGTCGGTGACGGCACGGACGAGGTCGCCGACAGCGGCGAGATCGACACTGCACGACGAGCCGAACGGTCCGACGTCGACCTCGCCACCGTGCACCCTGGCGGCATCGATGGCCGCCGTGACGTGTGGGCCGGGTCGGCCCTCGACGAACGGCTCGATGGTGAACTCGACGTGTGCCACCCGGCCAAGCGTAGAGCGTCGGCGATCAACCGCCGTCAGACACCGGTACCCATGATGCGGCGCAGCTCCTCGGACCGGGCGATGCAGTCCCGACCGGCGAGCCCGAATGCGTCGTTCAGCTTGTTGAGGGCCTGCTTGAAGCTGCCGTTCCAGTCCTCGACGAACCGATCCCGGGCGGGGCCCTGCCAGGTGGTGGAGTTGCAACACGCTGTCGACCGCGGCCATCACCTGGCCGATCGAGTCGATCTGCCGATTGAGCGTGGTGCCCAGATGGGTCAGCTGTTCGGGGTTCGCTCCGTACATGGTCATGTGATGTGCTCCTCGCTGCGTGGTGCACCCGGTGTTCCGGGCGGCCGGTGGGTCGCCGCACAGTGGGCGATGACACGGCCGCGCCGGAAGCCCTACGATCGGTCGATGGCCGACGCTTCGAATCGCACTCCCGACGCCGATCCGATGATCGAGTCCGTTCGCGCGCACGCCCTGGACCTGCTCGACGGCACGATCGCGATGCGCCGCGCCCTGCACGAGTGGCCGGAGCTCGGCAACGAACTCCCGATCACGAGAGATCGGGTCCTCGAGTCGCTCGAAGACCTGCCGCTCGACGGTGACGACGCACGAGACGACCAGCGGGATCGTCGCGCTGCTCGAAGGCAGCCGGCCCGGCCCGACGATGCTGCTGCGCGGCGACATGGACGCGCTCCCGATGCCCGAGGACACCGGCGTCGAGTTCACCTCGCGGGTCGACGGCTGCATGCACGCCTGCGGCCACGACACGCACACGGCGATGCTGTCCAGCGCGGCGCGCCTGTTGAGCAGTCGCCGCGACGAGATCGCCGGCCGGGTGCTGTTCATGTTCCAGCCCGGCGAGGAGGGACACCACGGTGCCCGGTTCATGCTCGACGAAGGCCTGCTCGACGTGCCGACCCTCAGCGACGGCTCCGCGTCGGCGGTCGACGCGGCGTTCGCGCTCCACATCACCTCCGCGCTTCCGGCCGGATGGGTCAGCGGTCGGGGCGGACCCGTGATGGCGTCGGCCGACACGATGCTCATCCGCGTGATCGGCAAGGGTGGTCACGCCAGCGAGCCGCACCGCGCGCTCGATCCCGATCCCGGTGGCCTGCGAGATCGTCCAGGCGCTGCAGACGATGATCACCCGATCCATCGACGTGTTCGATCCGTCGGTCGTCACCGTCGGTCGGATCACCGCCGGCACCACCAACAACGTCATTCCCGAGGTCGCCGAGATCGAGGGGACGATCCGGGCCACCAGCGAGCGCACCCGGGCCAAGGTGCACGACAGGCATCCGGCGTGTCGCCGAAGGCGTTGCCGCCGCCCACGCCTGCGACTGCACGATCGAGATCGTGATCGGATACCCGGTCACCATCAACGACGACGCGTTCGCCGGTTGGTCGATGGACGTCGCCCGCGAGGTCGCCGGCGCCGAAGAGCGTCGTGGAACTCCCCCATCCGGTGATGGGCGCCGAGGACTTCAGCTACGTGCTCCAGAACGTCCCCGGCGCGATGTTGTTCCTCGGAGGCACGCCGAGCGGGATGAACCCGGCGACCGCGGCGCCCAACCACTCCAACCGCGTCATGTTCGACGAGTCGGCCATGGCCACCGGCACGGCGCTCTACGCGGCTGCGGCGCTCCGCCACCTCGCTCCGGTCTGACGCTCCGGTCTGACGCTCCGGTCTGAGGCTCCGTCCGAGGCAACGCTCAGTCGGTGAGCGACCGACCGTCGGAGCCGGACGCTCGGCGAAGCCGCAGCGTCACGATCTCGAACGGGCGCAGCGTGAGTGCGACGATGCCGTCGCCCACCTCTTCGCCAGCCAGTTCCTCCTCCAACAGGTTGCAGCGCCACGCCTCCTGGATCCGCTGGGCGCAGGCCACCGAGACGCGGACCCGATCACCGCACGCCTCGTGCAGCCGCACGATCAGGTCTCCGCTGCCGTCGTCGGCGAACTTCACGGCATCGACCTCGATCCCCGAGGGCACCGCGCCGTCGTCCCCCGACACCGTCAGGACCGGGGTCGGCGCGACGGCGCCGTCCGACGACCCGCAACGGTGCGTTCAGCCTGGCGGCGGCGGCGCGGACCGCTGCGAGCCCGGGCCCGTGCGGCAGCACTGCGAGCGTGACCTCGTGGTGGCCGTGATCGGCGCCCGGATCCGGGTACTTGGCCGCTCGGGCGAGGCTCACCCGGACCCCGCCGTCGAAGACGTGGTGGCCGTAGCGACCGGTGTTGAGTACCGCCACGCCGAAGTTCGGCTCGGACAGGTCCACGAAACGATGTGCGCAGACTTCGAACTTCGCGGCGTCCCACGGGCTCGACGGATGGGTCGGGCGGGCGACGACACCGAACTGGATGTCGCACATCGCCATGTCGGTGCGAACGTCGAGCGGGAACGCCATCGACAACAGATGTTCGTCGTGGTGCCAGTCGAGATCGACGTGGACCAGCAATTGCGGGCTGCCCGCCCGCAGCTCGTAGGTGACCACGGACGACGACGGACCGAACGCGCGGGTGACGCGAACCTGTCCGACGAGCGGGCCGGCATCGACGATCGTGACGTCGACGGACTCGGCGCCGGTGAGCGGTTGGGCGCCGGCGCGTGTCCACGACTCCAGGTCCCAGGCGTCGTACTCGACCGGGTGGTCGGGTGCGAGTTCGAGCACCGCTGCGAACGAGCCCGTGGGGACGAGCTCGCGGGCATGCGCGAGGTCGATGATCGAGGTCAGGTTGCCCTCGGCATCCCAACGAACCGCGAGGTGAGCGTTCGTCATCGAGCGTGTCCGACAGCACCACCCGATCGCTCGACCGGTTGCGCCACCGCCTCGGTGAGCCCGAGCGCCGGCGCGGTGATCCGGCACGCCAGGGTCCCGTCGGAGAGTCGTTGCGTGCGACCGGCGGATCGCCGGTCGACGCCACCGGCGATCGGCGAGCGTCACGACCCTCGTCGATCGGGGCATCGGCCGGGTTGGCGATCAGTCGGCCGTCACCGGCGCCATCTCGCCGAGGAGGTCGGCGATCCGGTGCTGCAGCTCCGCTTCGCACGGCGGCGAACTCCGCCTCGGCGTCCTGCGTGGACCCACGCGATCGACGAGCCCGGCAGGATGTCGTGGAACTGCTGGGTCAGCACCTCGCTTCCAGAGGTCATCGACATCGGCGGACCGTCCGAGCGTCGCCGCCCAGAGCTCGGCCTCGACGCAGCAGGCGCTCGCAACGGCGGTTGCCGAGCTTGGTCTTCAGTCTGGCTGGTCAGCGTGCCCCGGTGCATCTCGAAGTACAGCTCACCGCGCCACACCGGCACCGGGGCACCGCGGTCGGCCTCACGTTCGATGCGCTCGAAGATCGCGGCCGGCGCATCCGACCTCGCAGGGTGGCGCGCGAGTCGATCCTCGGCGAGTCGGCGACGCGCGTTCGAGCATCTCGCGGGTCGGGCCGCCGCCGCCGTCGCCGTGGCCGAACGGCATCAGCGAGTCGGTGCTCCAGCCGTGGTCCTGGAAGTTCGTGATCGCGAAGTCGAACTCCTCGGCGGGTGATCTCGGCGTTGTAGGTGTCGACCGGCGGGAAGTGGGTGAGCACTCTCGATCCGTCGAGACCCTCCCACCAGAACGTGTTGTGCGGGAACCGGTTCTGCTTGTTCCAGCGCAACTTCTGGGTGACGAAGCGGTGCATCCCGCCTGCGGTGAACACCTGGGGCAGCCCGGCCGGGTAGCCGAACACGTCGGGGATCCAGACCTCGGTGCAACGCGCACCGAAGTGCTCCTCGAAGTAGCGCTGACCGAACACGATCTGGCGGACGAGGCTCTCCCCCGACGGCAGGTTCATGTCGGCCTCCACCCACATGCCGCCGACCGGGACCCATTGCCCGCGTTCGACGCGTGCTGCGATCTTCGCGAACAGCTCGGGGTTGCGGTCCTCGATCCATGCGTACTGCTGGGCCGACGAGCAGCAGAACTTGTACTCCGGGTAGTCGTCCATCAGGGCGACCGCCGAGGCGAACGTGCGGGTGCACTTCCGCTTCGTCTCGCGCATGGGCCACAACCACGCCGTGTCGATGTGGGCGTGGCCGATCGCGACGGCACGGTGACGGGTCGCGTCGCCGAAGTCCTCCGCCAGCGCCGGGGCGATCACCCGCTGGGCGGCGGCGACGTCGGGGATGCGGTCGAGCGTCTCGGCCAGGATGCGCTGGAGTCGCGCTCGACGCGGGTCGTGGGAGGCGAGTGTCCGCATCACACCGTCGAGTACCTCGATGTCGTAGGCGAGTGCCTCGGCGTCGGGATCCACGACCACGAGCGCCGCCCGCCGGAACGTGTACAGCGGACGCTCTCCGGCCGTGTCGAGCGACCCGAGCGGTGAGGCCCGGTAGCTCGGGAACGCCGGATTCGATGCCGCCTCGAGCACGAGTTCGACGGGCCCGGGTGTGCCGGCGATCGCGTAGTTGGTGCGCCTCGGATGGATCCCCTGCAACGGGGTCATCGTGCCGTCGTCGGCGACGTCGACGAGGAGTCCCTCGCACTGGAAGCCGGCGGCCTGGGGATGGAAGCCGAGATCGATGACGGCCTCCACTCGACGGTCGGCCCACTCCGCGGGGATCTCTCCCCGGAAGCGGAACCACGTCGTGGCCCACGGCGCCCCCCACTTCGTGCGCGGCGTGAACGGTTCGAGATGGTCGAGGTCGGGGCCCGCCTCGATCGTCAGCGGCCGGGCGTCCGGGTTCGCCAGCGGCAGCACCCGCTCCCAGAGCTCGCGCTGGATGCGCCGTTCGACGAGGTCGCGATCGTCGTGCACGCCGCGACCCTATTCCCCACCCCGCGATGAGTCTCGCGCGACCTGTACGCGCCGGAACTCCGGGAGGTGGGTCAGGCGAAGGGGACGACGCGGACGTCGAACGCTTCGTGACCGTTGCGACCGTCGCGCACGGCGTAGTCGACGCGGGCGCCGTTGTCGAGCGTCTTGAACCCGTCGTTGAGGATGACGGAGAAGTGGACGAACAGGTCCTTGCCACCGTCGTCGGGCGTGATGAATCCGTACCCACGACCGGAGTTGAAGAACTTGACCGTGCCCTTGGCGTCGGCGGCGTTCCCGGTCGGGACCGGTCGGCTGGTGTCGACGGTCCGCGTGGCGCTCCGCCGCGGGCTTGGCGTCGCGGCTGATGCGCGTCTGGCGGTGCTCGACGTCGAGTTCCTCGGTACGGGCTCGCTTGGCGGTGGCCGGCGCGGCGTGGATCACGAGATCACGAACGCGAGGGCCGGTCAGCGGCTCGTCGATACCGATGCCGCGCTGCATCTTCAGCGCGTCCTTCTTCTGGCTGGTGTCGAGCAGCGACACGACCGTGCCCATTGCGCCGGCGCGGGCAGTACGGCCCGAGCGGTGGAGGTAGGTGGCGTCCTCGGCCGGCGGGTCGTAGTGGACCACCGCTGACACGCCGTCGACGTGGATGCCGCGGGCGGCGACGTCGGTCGCGATGAGGGCCGAGGCGGTCCCCTTCTTGAACGAGGCGAGCGCGCGGTCGCGCTGGCCCTGGCTGCGGCCGCCGTGGATCGGCTCGGCGGTCACGCCGCTGCGGCCGAGTTGCTTCGCGAGCCGGTCGGCGCCGTGGCGCGTGCGGGTGAAGACGATCGTGGCGCCGAGGCGCTGGATGACGTCCGCGGTGGTGCTGACGCGATCCTCACGGTCGACGACCCAGAAGTGGTGCTGAGCGGCGTGGACGTCGGGGCCCTTGGGGCCGACCTCGTGGCGCACGGGGTTGTGCTGGAAGTCGGCGACGAGCTTGGCCACGGGACCGTCGAGGGTCGCCGAGAACAGCAGGACCTGACGGTTCTTCGAGGTCTGCTCGACGATGCGGCGGACGGCGGGGAGGAACCCCATGTCGGCCATCTGGTCGGCCTCGTCGATGACGACGGTCGTGACGTCGCGCAGGTCGATCGCGCGCATCTGCATGAGGTCCTCGAGGCGGCCCGGGCAGGCGACGACGAGTTCGACGCCGCGATCCAGCGCCTTGCGCTGGCCGCCGTAGCCGACACCGCCGTAGACCGAGGCCGCGTCGTGGCCGGCGGCCTTGGCGAACGGGGTGAGCTCGGCCATGATCTGCTCGGCGAGCTCACGGGTCGGCGCGAGCACGAGGGCGACGGGGCGCTTGGGGCGGGCGTCGACGAGGCGGGCGACGAGCGGGAGCCCGAAGCCGAGAGTCTTGCCGGAACCGGTGGGGGCACGGCCGGCGACATCGCGACCGGCGAGCGCGTCGGGGATGACGGCGGCCTGGATCGGGAAGGCGTTGTGCTTGCCCTGGCTCTCCAGGCGATGGACGATCGAGTCGGGCAGGCCGAGATCGCGGAAGGCGACGGACGGTGCATCCGTGGCGTCGCTGTCAGGGGACGTGACGCGCGGGGCGTCGTCGATGATGGTCATGGGGGGAACTCCTCTATGTTGCTCGAACAGCGCAGGACCGGAGCAGAGAGTGATTCCGAATGCGCTCACCGGCCGTGAATTCGACCAGAGCAAGCAGCACGCTATCGGGAGAAGCGCGCGATCAGGTGTGACGCGCGTTCGGTGCAGTCGTCAGGCGAGCAGCTTGGCCTTCTGGGCCGCGAACTCGTCGTCGGTCAGCACTCCGCTGGCGTGGAGCTCGCCCAGCTGCTTGAGCTGGTTGATGACGTCTTCCTGGCTCGGCGCGGCGGGAGCAGCGGGCGGCGGCGCGTACTGCTGCGGAGCCGGCTGGGCGTACTGCTGGGGAGCGGGCTGCGCGTAGCCCATGTCCTGCTGGTACGCCGTGGTGCGGTCGGCAGCGATCTGGGCGTCACGGTCGGTGTACTTCTCCGCCTGACGACGCTGCACGCGGCCCGACACGGCGGTGGCGGTGCCGGCGACGACGGCGGTACGGGCGACTCCTCGGATGAGACCTGGCATGGCGTGTTCCTTTCGATCCTGGGTACGAGTTCGGTGGTCAGGCGGGTCAGCTGGCTTCGAGTTCGTCGAGCACGGCCATCACGTCGAGGGCCGGAATGCGCTTGGTGGCGACCACGGCACCGCCGGCGTCGAGCGCCGCACCGACGAACGGGATCGCCCACGTGTTCTCGAACATGATGAGCACGGCGGTGGTCCCCGGCTCGATGATGTCGGCCGCTGCCTGCAGATCGTCGTCGCCGAGCAGTCCCGAGCGGGCGCCGGAGAGGATCATCAGGTGCTCGCCGTACTCGTCGAGCTCCAGGACCGCGTAGGTGTCGTCGTCGGCCTTCTGGATGGCGACGAGGTCGTACAGGCGGACGATGCCGCTGTCGACGAGGTTGATGAGCTCCTGCGCGGTCGCCGACAGGTCATGACCGCCGGTGAACTCGAGGAGGAGGAAATCGATGGGGCCGTGGGCGTCACTCATGCGCCCATTGTTCTACACGATTGCGCCCCTGATTCGCATTCCGAACCGGGCAAATCCGATCGGCGCCGCTGCATGCTCCCGCGGCGCCGGGTCTCGTTGCGGGGTCCCGATCGGGCACGATGGCGGCGTGACAACTGCTGCCCCTGAACCATCGCTCGGAACCCGTCCGCTGTCGGGCGTCCGAGTCCTCGACCTGAGTCGCGTGCTCTCGGGTCCACACTGCACACGGATGCTCGCCGACATGGGCGCCGACGTCATCAAGATCGAGCCGCCCGCAGGTGACCTGACCCGATTCGCGACCCCGCGCCGCAACGGGTTGGCGAGCTACTTCGTCCAGCAGAACGTCGGCAAGCGCAACCTCAGCCTCGATCTCGCCACGCCGCAGGGGGCCGAGATCCTCCTCGGGTTGGCCGAGCACGCCGACGTGCTCGTCGAGAACTACCGGCCCGGTGTGATGGATCGGCTGGGGCTGGGCGCCGACACGGTCCGCGCTCGGAACCCGAGACTGATCTACGCCTCGATCTCCGGCTACGGCCAGACGGGCCCCTGGGTCAAGCGGCGGGCGTATGCCCCGGTCGTCGAGGCCGAGTCGGGCATCATCGCCTCGCAGGGCAACGCCCGCGGCGGCGTGCTCGCCAAGGATCCCCACAGCCACGCCGATCTGTACACGTCACTCGAGACGGCGTCGGCGATCCTCGCCGCGCTGTACCAGCGTGAGCACACGGGCGAGGGCCAGTGGATCGACGTGTCGATGGCCGAGACGATGCTCTACGTCAACGAGCACCTCCACGATGCGCTGTGGGACGGCGACGACGATCCGCAGTGGATCCGCAGCTTCCGGCCCGGCGACTACCTCGTGTTGACGGTGGCGAACGGCGAGTCGTTGATCGTGAGCGGCCATCCGGCCGAGCGGGGGACGTTCGACTTCTTCATCGCCGCCATGGGGCGCAAGGACCTCGCCGACGATCCGCGATTCACCGACGTGGCCACCCGTCTCGCCAACCTCGACGCACTCAACGAGATCATCCGCGAGTACGCACTCACGATGGCGGACGCCGAGGCCTTCGAGGCGCAGTTCTCGAAGCACAACCTCGCAGTGGGCCGGGTACGCCAACCGGGCGAGCTGACCGAGACCGAGTGGGCCCGCGAACGCAACGTCGTGGTCGCCGTCGACGACCGCGCCGGCGGCACGATGCGGGTCCCGAACTCGCCGTGGCGGTTCAGTGCCAGCCCTGACGTCGGTGTGTCCGGCGTACCTCGCTACCGGGGCGAGGACAACCGCACGATCCTGTCCGAGTTGCTGGGCTACGACGACGCCGCGATCGACGCACTCGAGGCCGACGGCGTGCTGTCGAGTCGCCTGCCCGAGGGCTGAGGTCGGCGGGCGTGAGCCTTCGGTTCCCGGTCCTGCCGATGAAGGCGACGATGGGTTCGCCGTCGCACGTGCCCGAGGGCGACGCCTGGGCGTTCGAGATCAAGTGGGACGGGTACCGCACGATCGTCCACGTCGCCGACGGGCGGATCCGGCTGCAGAGCACCGCCGGACACGACGTCACCTCACGGTGGCCCGAGTTCGCCGGGCTGGCCGATGCGTTGAACGCCTCGTCGGCCATTCTCGACGGTGAACTCGTCGTGTTCGACGACGACGGTCGCCCGAGCTTCGACCTGGTGCAGCACAGTGGCGTGGGCTCGGACCGCCAAGCCGTGCTGCAGCTGTTCGACGTGCTCCAGGTCGACGGGACCGACACCGTCGACGTGCCGTACGCGGACCGTCGACGACTGCTGGATCAGATCGTCGAGCCGGGCTCGAACTGGACCATTCCTCGCCACCTGATCGGCGACGGTGCGGAGCTGGTGGCGGCAACAGCCGCGACCAGGGTCTCGAGGGTGTGATCGCGAAGCGGGTCGACTCGATCTACCGGCCGGGGACCCGATCGAAGGACTGGCTGAAGATCAAGCACCGCACCCAGGTGGAGTTGACGATCGGCGGCTTCACACAGGGCACCGGCAACCGGGCGACCACATTCGGCGCCCTGCTGGTCGGGATCCCGTCGGCGGACGGACTGCGTTTCGCCGGCGGTGTCGGCACCGGCTTCGACCGGCGAACGCTGGAGTCGTTGACGGCCCGGCTCCACGATCTCGCGACGCGGCAGTGTCCCTTCGAACCCGAACCGCCCGCTGCGATCCGCCGCACCGCCACCTGGGTCGAGCCGGTGCTCCGCGCCACCGTCGACATCGCCGAGTTCACCAACGACGGTCACGTCCGCCACGCCACCTTCGTCGCCCTGAGCCCCTGACCCGCCGAAAAATCCCGCGGAAACGGTCGCCCAGCGTCCGAATTCCGCGAAGTTTCGGGTGGGTGGCGGCGGTGGGGTGGCAGAGTGGGCGGGTGATCCGACGGGAAGATGCGGAGGCGTTGGATGCGGCGGATCCGCTGGCGGGCTGGCGCGACGAGTTCGTGATCCCGGATCCCGCGCTGATCTACCTCGACGGGAACTCGCTCGGACGAACCCCCAAGCGGACCGTCACCGCGCTGCACCGGGTGGTCGATCAGTGGGCGGGCGATCTCATCACGTCGTGGTGGGAGCATGACTGGCTCGACCTGGCACTCACCGTCGGTGACGAACTCGCCCCGCTGCTCGGCGCCGGACCCGGCGAGGTGGCGGTCCACGAATCGACCACCGTCGGCATCTTCCAGCAGGTGAACGTCGCGCTGGATCTCGTGCCGGGCCGCGCGGTGATCGCGATCGACGACGGCGACTTCCCGACCGACCGCTACGTGGTCGACGGCATCGCCCGACTCCGGAATGTCGAGGTTCGACACGGCGTCGCCGACCTCAGCGGCGTCGACGTGGTGGTGCGCTCGCTCGTGGACTACCGGACCGCCGAGGTCGCCGACCTCGCCGGCGAAACGGCCCGTGCCGCCGCAGCGGGCGCGACGACGGTGTGGGACCTGTCCCACGCGGTCGGAGTGCTGGAGCTCGACCTGCCCGCCGCCGGCGTCGAACTCGCGGTGGGCTGCACCTACAAGTTCCTGAACGGCGGGCCCGGTGCGCCGGCGTTCGTCTTCGTGTCCGAGACCGTCCAGGACCGAGTCACGCAACCGATCTGGGGATGGTTCGCGCAGTCGGACCAGTTCGCCATGGAGCGCTCGTTCGATCCGCGCCCGGGCATCGGGCGGATGCTCAACGGCACGCCGCCGGTGCTCGGCCTCACCGCCGCCCGCGAGGGCATCGGCCTCACCGTCGAAGCCGGAATCGGTGCGATCGCCGAGAAGGCGCGCCGTCTCACCGGGTTCGGTCTCGACGTCGCCGACCAGTTCGCGCTCGACACGGCCACCCCGCGGGATCCGATGCGGCGCGGCGGACACATCGCCGATCCGGCACGCCGAGGCCCGCCGGCTCCACGAGGCGCTCGGCGCGCACCGGGTCATCGTCGATCGTCGCGATCCCGACATCCTCCGCTTCGGCCTCTCGCCGCTGACGACCAGGTTCACCGACGTCTTCGATGCGCTGGCGACCCTCGCCCGACTGGTGGGCAGCGCCTGATCGCGGCATGCTGAAGGCATGAGCGTCGTCAAGATCAATGCCATCACGATCCCCGAGGGGATGGGTCCACAACTCGAAGGCCGTTTCGCCGGGCGGGCGAAGATGGTCGAGCAGTTCGAGGGGTTCGAGGACTTCCAGTTGCTGCGGCCGACCGAGGGCGAAACGCGGTACTTCGTCTACACGCGTTGGGCGACCGAGGAGCACTTCCAGGCGTGGATGGCCAGCCAGGACTTCGAGCGCGGGCACGCGAGCGGTCAGGCCGACGGCAACGCCCCCGCCGATGGCGGCGAGCCCCGCAAGCCCGTCGCCCAGGGCGCCGAACTGATGAGCTTCGACGTCGTCGAGCACGTCGTCAAAGGCGCCTGACCGATCCGACGTCCGAGCGCTCGAGCATCGACGCGCCGAGCGATCACGCGCGCCGAGGGAAGCGCCAGCGACGAGGCGCAGTCCGACGAGGAGAACCAACGGGCCGACGAGGAGGACCCCGAGAGCAGCTTGTAGCCTGCCGTCCTCGTGGCACTGATCGTCCAGAAGTACGGCGGCACGTCCGTCGCCGATCCCGACCGGATCCGCGCCGTCGCCGACAACGTCGCCTTCACCCGCAAGCGCGGCAACGACGTGATCGTCGTCGTGTCGGCGATGGGCAAGGCCACCGACAACCTCATCGCCCTCGCCGATTCGGTCTCGCGGACCCAGCCGGGACGCGAGATGGACATGCTGCTCACCACCGGCGAGCGCGTCACCGCCGCACTCGTGACCATGGCGCTCGCCGACCGCGGCATCGACGCCGTGAGCTTCACCGGCAGCCAGGTCGGCATCATCACCGACACCGCACATCGCAAGGCCAAGATCGTCGAGGTCAAGGGCGACCGTGTGCGCGAGGCGATGGCGGCGGGCAAGGTGTGCGTGATCGCCGGCTTCCAGGGAGTGAGCACCGATCGCGAGATCACGACCATGGGGCGCGGCGCCTCCGATCTCACCGCCTCGGCACTCGCCCAGGCGATGAACGCCGACGCCTGCGAGATCTACACCGACGTCACCGGCGTGTTCACGGCCGATCCTCGGATCGTGCCGCAGGCCCGCAAGCTCGCACGCGTGCACTTCGACGAGATGCTCGAAATGGCCGGCGCCGGTTCCAAGGTGCTGGCGCTGCGCTCCGTCGAGTTCGCCCGCAATCATGACGTTCCCCTCCACGTCCGTTCCGCATTCACCTGGGAGCCCGGCACGTGGGTCACCAACGAGGAGGCCTCGATGGAAGATCCGATCATCTCCGGTGTCGTCACCGACACCAGCGAAGCAAAGGTCACCGTGTTCGGCGTGCCCGACCGCCCGGGGATCTCCGCCGCGCTGTTCGAGCCGTTGGCCCAGGCCAACGTGAACGTCGACATGATCGTGCAGAACACGTCGACCCAGGGCATCACCGACATCAGCTTCACGATGCCGATGGCCGACATGAGCGATGCCGAGCAGATCGTGTCGCAGGTGGCGACCGAGATCGGGGCGAAGGGTGTCTCCCACGACAACGACATCGCCAAGGTGTCGCTCGTCGGCGCGGGCATGAAGTCGTCTCCCGGCATCGCCGCGAAGATGTTCCGGGTGCTCGCCGACGAAGGGATCAACATCGAGATGATCTCCACCTCGACGATTCGGGTGTCCGTCGTGTGCGCCGCCGGCGACATGGAACGGGCCGCACGGGCGCTCCACACCGCATTCGGACTGGACTCCGGCGCCGACTACTCGGCCCCCCTCCCGGAACGCAAGTAGTCGAGCCGGTCGTTCGGAGTCGGGTCCGGAAGACGGCCCGGGCCAGGGCGAGGCGAGTCGTTCTGCGATTGAATGTTGGCGATGTCCGACGTCTGGCCGCAACTGCTCCTCGTCGGGATCCTCGTCGTCATCAACGCCGCCTTTGCCGGGACCGAGCTCGCGCTCGTCGCCCTGCGCGAGAGCCAACTGCAACGACTCGAGGTCCGCTCGGCGACCGGCGCCGTGCTGGCGCGGCTGGCCCGTCAACCCAACCAGTTCCTCGCCACGATCCAGATCGGGATCACACTCGCGGGGTTCCTCGCATCGGCCGCCGCCGCCGTCTCGCTCGCCGAGCCGCTGGAAGAGCCGCTCAGCTTCCTCGGCGGGGCCGCCGCGCCGACGTCGGTCATCATCGTCACGCTGATCCTCGCCTACTTCACGCTGGTGTTCGGTGAACTCGCCCCGAAGCGTCTCGCCATGCAGCGCGCCGAGAAGTGGGGGCTCGTCATGGCCCGGCCGCTCGACCTGCTCTCGACGCTCACGAAGCCGGTCGTCTGGCTGCTGTCGAAGTCCACCGACCTCGCGGTGCGGGTGCTCGGAGGTGACCCGACGCTGCAGCGGGAGGAGGTCAGCGGTGAGGAACTCCGCGACATGGTGGCCATCCACGACAACTTCCCGCCCGAGCAGCGTCAGATCATCGACGGCGCGTTCGAGATCGCAGAGCGCCAACTCGACCAGGTGATGGTGCCGCGCAACGACGTCATGGTGGTCGACGCGGAGATCACCTGTGCCGAAGCGCTGGCAGCACTGCTGGAGTCCGGTCATTCGCGTGCCCCGGTCGCGGAGAAGCGGAACCTCGATCGGACCGTGGGAATGGTCCGACTGCGCAGCCTGATCGGGCGGGACGCCGAGCCGGTCACCGCGGTCATGCGCGAGATGCCGGCGTTCCCCGACGCCGCCCGCGTCCTCACGGCGCTGCGCGAGTTCCAGGCGCACCGCACCCAGATGGCGTTGGTCATCGGCGAGCACGGCCAGGCTCTCGGCATCGTGACGGTCGAGGATCTCGTGGAGGAGCTGGTCGGCGAGATCTACGACGAGACGGACCCCGACCTCGCAACGGTGAGTCACGAAGCCGACGGCACCCTCGTGATGCCCGGCGCCTTCCCGATCCACGACCTGGTCGATCTCGATGTCGAACTTCCCGAGGGCGACTACACGACGATCTCGGGTCTGGTGCTCGACGAACTCGGCCGGTTCCCGACCGTCGGCGAGACCCTCGAGATCGAGGGCTGGCAGATCGAGATCCGGGCGATCCACCGCCACCGGATCGAGCAGGTCGCGCTCCGTCCGCCGAGTCGTCGAAGTCAGAGGTCTGAGGCCGCACGACTCAGCGCTTGGTGGCAACCAGCCAGTAGTGGGTCGGGTTGATCCCGGCGAACTCCCGCACGGTTGCTCCGCTGCCGGAGAACTTGCTCTTCGGGTTCCGCCAGACCTCGATGTCGGTCAGTGACGCCGAGACGAGACCGATCAGCTGGTCGGGCTGGAGGCGATTGGCCTGCCAGCCGAGCCGGGCCGCCCAGCGCTGCTGGGAGAGCCAGGGACCGAACTTCGGAATTCGGAACAGCGCCCGCACGATCGCACCCAGCGGCAGCAGGACGATGTCCTGGGCGCCCCCGCCCCGGTAGTTCAGCGCGATCTTCCCACCGGGTCGAGTGATCCTGACCGCCTCGGACGTCAGGGCCCGCGCATCCTCGGGTCGGCAGTGCTGCAGGGTGATGTAGCTGAACGCAACGTCCGCGGAGTCGTCGGGAAGGTCCAGGGTGCGACCGTCCACGACGTGGCTCGTGCGGAGCCGATCGACCTTGCCGAACGTGCTCACGGTCTCGAAACACCGCTCGAGGAATCCGGCATCGAGGTCGCAGGCGACCACCGCACCGTACTCACGGGTGAAGGCACAGGTCATCCGGCCGATGCCGCAACCGATCTCGACCAGCGTCTTGTCCTCGTTCGTGCGCCCGTCGGGATCCGCCGCCAGCAGGCCGAACTCGGTGAGATAGGCGGGCACCTCGTCGTCGCCGGTCGCCACGAACTGCTCCAGGGTCAGCTCGCTCCCGGTCTCGTTGTTGAACACCCAACCGGTGGTGCGCACGACGTCGTCGCCGCTCACCTGCCGCTCGCTGGTCTGACCAGCCGCTTTCCAGGGGACGAGTTGCGGACGCCGACGCATCGCACGATTGTGCCAGAGCCATCGTGCAACCGTTCAGCGCGCCGCGCAAACCTGCGATGTTCGAGCCGACGACCACCGTTATCGTGCAACCCATGTCTGCAGCTCATGCATCGTCAGGACTCCGTGTCGGCGTGGTCGGCGCAACGGGCCAGGTCGGCAGCGTCATGCGCCGACTGCTCGAGGAACGCAACTTCCCGGTCGCCGAGATGCGCTACTTCGCGTCGGCCCGCTCCGCCGGCACGACCTTGCCGTGGAAGGGAACCGACGTGGTCGTCGAGGACGCCGAGACCGCCGATCCGACCGGGCTCGACATCGCCCTGTTCTCGGCCGGGGCGACCTCGTCACGGGCATTCGCGGCGAAGTTCGCTGCCGCCGGAGCCATCGTCATCGACAACTCGTCGGCGTTCCGTATGGATCCCGAGGTGCCGCTGATCGTCGCCGAGGTCAACGGCCACGAGGTTCGCAACACCCCCAAGGGGATCATCGCCAACCCGAACTGCACGACGATGGCCTTCATGCCGGTCCTCAAGCCGCTGCACGACGAAGCCGGCCTCGTCCGGATCGTCACGTCGACCTATCAGGCCGTCTCGGGCGGGGGGCTCGCCGGCGTCGACGAACTCGACAAGCAGGTCCGTGAGGTCGTCGACCGGGCGGCCGAACTCACCCACGACGGTTCGGCGGTCACCTTCCCCACGCCCGTCAAGTTCGCCAAGCCGATCGCCTTCAACGTGCTCCCGTTCGCCGGGTCGCTGGTCGACGACGGGTCGTTCGAGACCGACGAGGAGCAGAAGCTCCGCAACGAGAGCCGCAAGATCCTCGACATCCCCGGGCTCCTGGTCTCGGGGACCTGCGTGCGGGTCCCCGTGTTCACCGGCCATTCCCTGTCGGTCAACGCCGAGTTCGAACGCCCCCTGTCGGTGGAGCGCGCCACCGAACTGCTCGCGCAGGCGCCCGGCGTGGTGCTGTCCGACATTCCGACGCCGCTGGAGGCCGCCGGCCAGGATCCCAGCTACGTCGGCCGGATTCGCGCCGACGAGGGCGTCGCGGACGGACGCGGCTTGGCGCTGTTCGTCAGCAACGACAACCTGCGCAAGGGTGCCGCCCTCAACGCGATCCAGATCGCCGAACTGTTGATCTGACCCTGCGGGATCTGCCTCGTGCGGGATCTGCGTGCGATCTGCCTACGGGCACTCGCAGGGAATGCTGAGGCAACGCGGACAACCGTCGGCGAACCGGGCGATCGCCTCGTTCAGGTCGACGCCCTGCTGATTCGCGAGCGTCGCCACCCACGCGACGACATCGCCGAACTCGTGGACGCGCTGTTCGTGGCTGCCCTTGCGCACCGCCTGGGCCAGTTCACCGATCTCCTCGGCCAGCCAGGCCACCGTTGCGGAGACGCCGCGGGCACGATCGCGATCGCCGTAGGTCCGTTCGATCACGTCTTGCAGTTCGGCGAAGTCCATGTCGGGCGACCGTAGCTCGCCGCGGCGGATCAGGACTCGGCGCCGACCCGTGTGCCGTGCTCGAAGGTCTCGCCGAACTCGACCATTCGGGGATCGGAGTTGATCACCACGAGATGGGACTCGTCGAGCCCCCGCGTCGAGCAGACACGTGTCATCGCGGTGTAGGCGAGGCGGCGGGAGCGTTCCTCCATGCCGATGCCGAGCACGACCGCCGGGCTCTCCCACCCCTTGAACGCGTGGACCGTGCACCCCTTGACCGCATCGGCGTCCGGCCAGAACCTGGACTTGCGACGCTGACGCTCATCGGGATCGCGGCTGTAGACGTGGTGCACCGGATACCCGGCGGCTTCGATCACCGCGGCGGCGGCGAGGCCGTCGTGGTGGTACTCACAGAGGAACACCACGTCGCTGGGTCGCAGCGTCGGGTTCTCGATCAGGAGTCGCACGACTTCCTGACCGAGTGCCGGCCCGAGGTCGGCGACACGCTCGATGTTCCGCCACGATCGCTGTCCCGACGACACCTGGCCGACCACGGCGACCTGGTCGTCGGGCACCAGAGGGATCGGCGCGTCATCGGAGACGTACTCGCGGGCAAACCGGTTCGTCGACTCGATCAGTTCGGGTGCCATGCGGTACGAGCCGGACATCTCGATCCACGGCTCGGTGAAACCGGCGGCCTCGAGCGTGCTCGGCGCCGTCCAGCTCGACTTGCCGTACAGGTCGACGGTCGGATCGGTCACGAGCAGCATCTCGCCGCCGGGACGAAGGACCTGCTCACGCAGCAGGTTCCACCACTGCAGGGTGAAGTCCTGGCCCTCGTCCACCAAGATGGCGTCGTACCTGCGGTCGAACCCGCGAGCGAGCACGTCGGCGGTCTTCTCGACGATCTTGACCGGCCAGGTGCCGCGGGCGGGTTCGGCGGCGACGATCCCGGCTGCGGCAGCGTCGTCCACGACCCGAGCACAGAACGTGTGGAAGCTGGTGCAGGTGACGCGGGCGGGGTTCGCGCCGTACTCCGCGCATCGGGCCACGACGAGGCCCACGAAGCCGATGGGCGAGCGTCAGGTTGAAGCACAGCACCAGCACGCTCTTGCCCTCGGAGGCCAGCCGCGCCGCTCGGGCCGTCAGCGCGAACGACTTGCCGCTTCCGGGCGGACCCGTCACCCCACGGATCGCCGAACCCTTCGGGTTGGCTGCGACCATGCGGGCGTCGCCGCTGAGCTGGACCGGCGTGACCATGCCGTGGGCGACGCCGTCGACCACCAGCTGGTGCCGCAGGCGGCGGATCGACTCCGCCGGCACCGCGATGTCGGCAGGTGCGAGCATCAACGGCGTGAGGTCGTCGGCCGACGGGCTCGCCATCGGTCGCCGTCCTCGGACCCCGCCGACGGCGTGACGAGCACGACGCGCACCGTGGATCCGGGATCACGGCTGTCGCCGGGCAACGAGAAGAACTGGTCGACGATGGTGTTGCGATGGCGACGGGCGGTGGTGTCGTCGTGATCGGGTCCGCGCACCACGTCGACGACGACCACGCCCTGGGTGTCGTGCACGAGCAGGAAGTCCGGCACGTCCTGACCCAACTGCGGATGGACGTACACCGTCCAGTCGTCATCGAGCCCCGCGAGCCGTTCGGCAACGTCGAGCGCGCCGGGGTCGAGGGGATCGAGGAGCTCATCGAAATGAGTGGCGGGCGGATGAAAGGTGGCCATGCGGAACCCCCGTCGTGACTTGGCGGACGGTTCGTCATCGGCAGCTTCGACGCCCGACTTGAGCAGGATTTGACGCAATCCTGTCCGAGCCCGGACGGAACACGAGCTGCCGGCTCACCGGACAGCCCTGGTCGGGGTGGGGAGATTTGAACTCCCGGCCTCCACGTCCCGAACGTGGCGCGCTAACCAAGCTGCGCTACACCCCGTAGCGGCTGGCCATGCTACAGCGCGGGTGCGGGTTCTTCCTCGGCCGATTCGGCAACCGCCGCGTCTGGCAGAGGCACCATCGACTCGACCTCGACGGCGTCGTCCGGCAGGCCTTCGGTGTACCTGCCACCGGCGAGGAGGGCGTCAGCTGGCGCGACGGAGTCGCAGGGCGTCGAGGGGCTTGATCAGCCAGCCTTCGGCACCGCAGCGGCGGGCGAGGTGGATGTCCGCGCGTCGATCGAGCAGCATCAGCACGCGGACGTGATCGACCGCGCCCGCAGATTCGTCGAGCCGCAGCGCCATCGTCACCGCCATGCCGCCCATCGAGCCGACCTGGAGGTCCAAGATGGCGAGGTCGGGCACCTGCTTGTTCACCTCGCCCGTGACCGCTCGACCGTCACGGCAGACGGTGAAGTGGACATCGTCGTCACCCAGCGCGGCGGTGACTTCGTCGACGATCCAGTCGGCGTCGGTGGCAATCAGAATGTGCACGGTCCAGAACCTACCGCTCCGCCACCGGATGATCGAAGAGATGCGCACCCATGGCGTGCAGCCCGGCGAGATCGTGGACGTCGCGGTCGAGCAGCGGCAGCACGACCACTCGATCGCTGCCGACACTGGTCGCCAGTGGTTCGATCACGTCGAGTTCACGCTCGCGAAGCATTCGGAGGTCGGCGACGTTGCGCCACAGCGCACCGAGCGCCGGATCACCGACGGCCGCCTCGGCGGCAGCCGCGGCGTCGTCCGACGAGCCCTCCCCGAACAACGGATGCGCCCGATTGACGATGGCCGCCGTCACGTCGACGCCTTGAGCAGCCAGCTGTTCGACGAACCACACAGCCTCGCCGATCGTGTCGTGATGGGCCGATGCGACGACCACGAACGACGTCTCCGGCGCGTGGATCAGTGCGATGACGTCGTCGGCCCGCTCGCGAAAGCCGGTCTCCATCCCGGCGAAGGCCTGGAAGAACGCCACCGAGTCGGCGAGCACGTCCGACCCGACGACCTTGCCCACCGCGCGCAGCAGGGGTTGCGTCGCCGTGCTGATGAACTTGAGCCCACCCTTGGTGGGCAGCATCAGGAGCTTGAACAGGCGGTGGTCGAGGAACCGTGACAGCACGCCGGGCGCATCGAGGAAGTCGAGGGCGTTGCGACTCGGTGGGGTGTCGACGACGACGAGATCGAACCGCTCGTCGGCGTGCAGGGCGTGCAGTGTCTCGGCGGCCATGTACTCCTGGGTGCCGCTGAGGGCCCCGGCGATGTTGCGGTAGAACGCGTTGTTCAGGATCCGCTCGACCTGTTCGTCGCTCTCGGCCTGCGAACGCACCAGCCCGTCGAACGTCGCCGCGGTGTCGAGCATCATCGCCCAGAGTTCGCCGGCCGGGTCATGGCTCGGTTCACCGAGTGCCGAGCTGTCCAGCTCGATGCGCTGGGGCTCGGACGCCAACCCGTCGGGCAACCCCAACGCGTCGGCGAGCCGGCGAGCGGGGTCGATCGTCACCACGACGGCACGGCGACCCAGACGGGCCGCTTCGAGCCCGATCACGGCCGCCGTCGTCGTCTTGCCGACTCCTCCCGAGCCGCAGCAGATGATCACGGTCGACGAGTCGATGAGCGATCGTCGCGCCGTCACGAGTCACCGCCCAGTGTCGGCGCCGAGATCAGCGCCGCCAGCGCCTCGATGTCGCCCGGGCCGAGCCCTGCCACGAGACGGGCCGGCAGGACGATGCGCTCGAGGGGAAGCTGCTCGGCCAGGCGAGCCATCTCCTGAGCCTCCATGAGTCGGCGAGATCGGCGGAACGCTGCGGCCTCGGTCAACACCTTGGCCGTCTCCGCGTCGATCGAGCCGAGGCATGCGCCGATGGCGTCGTCATCGGGCAGTTCGACGCCGAGGTCGACGCCGTTGACGACGACCGGACCGAGCCGAACCCCGACTCGGTCCTCGAGCGCGAACGCCGTCTCGATCATCTCGTTCACGGGCGTGGTCTCGGGCAGGGCGACCAGCACGACCTGGCAGCGTTGCGGATCCTGCAGGAGCTCCAACACGGCATCGGCCTGGGCCCGCACCGGACCCGAGCGGGCCGCCTCGGCCAACCCGGACGCCGAGGTCAGGAACGTGATGGCGTGGCCGGCTGCGGGACCGTCGACCACGATCAGGTCGTAGTCACCGGAACGTTCGAGTTGCTTGATCTTGCCGAGGACCACGATGTCGTCGATGCCGGGCGCTGCGGTACCGACCATGTCGATGACGCCGGTCCGGTTGAGGCGGGCGGCGACCCGCGCGAAACCGTGCTCACGCAGGTACTCGTCCAGGGCCTCGGGCGCGGCGATCGCCAACACCTCGAGATCGGGGACCAGTTCGGCGAGCGTGGGTTTGCCGTCCAGTTCCACGACGAGCACACGTTGTCCGGCGCTCGATGCGGCACGGGCGATCACAGCCGTTACCGTGGTCTTTCCGACACCCCCCTTGCCCGCCACCACGACGACTCGGGAGGCGGTCAACGATTGCAGCGGATATTCGCTCTCCGGAGGCACCTTTGCGAAGACTAGCGATCAGCATCCTCACGCTGATGGCCGGGCTCACTCTCTTCGGCCCCGCCGTCCAGGCGCAGACCGACAGCGACACCTCCCCGACCGACAACCGGCCGACCGACGGTTCTGCACCGGCGCGGATCGACGTCCTCCAGGTGAGCGGCTACATGGATCCGATCCTGGTCGAGGCGATCGACCAGGCCATCGACCGCGGCGCAGCGGGAGGGCTCGCAGGCACTCATCCTGCAGGTCAACAGCGACGGCACCGTCGTGTCCGACGATGTCGTGGAGGAGCTGCTGGTGCGGGTGGCGAACGCACCGATCCCGATCGGGATCTGGGTCGGACCGAGTGGCGCCCGCTTCTACGGCACCGCCGCGCAACTGCTCGCCGTTGCCGACGTGACCGGGATGGCGCCCGGTGCACGTGTCGGCTACATCGGGGTCCCGCTGGACCCCGCCGGCCTGCCCGACGGGGTCAGCGTCGACTTCGGCGTGGCCGAGGAACGCCTTCGCAACGGATCCGTCGGGCTGTCCGACGCGCGCTCGCTGAGTGTCTTCAAGCAACGCATCGACGACGAAGGTGTCCCGACGATCAGCAACATGGTGCAGGCCATGGACGGTTACGAGGAGAACGGCGTCGTGCTCGTCACGAGCGAGCTCGTCGTGCTGGACGACGGGTCGACCCGCTTCGACACCGTCTCGGTCGTCCGGTTCTCGAAGTTGTCCCTCGTCGATCAGCTGTTCCACACCGTCGCCAGCCCGCCGGTTGCCTACCTGCTGTTGCTCACCGGCCTGGCACTGCTCGTGTTCGAGTTCTTCACGGCCGGCGTCGGGTTGGCCGGCGGCGTCGGTGCCATCTGTACGGTGCTCGCCTTCAGTGGCCTCGCCGTCCTGCCGACCCAGCCGTGGGCGGTGGGGCTGATCATGCTGGCGATGCTGGCGTTCGCCGTCGACGTCCAAGTCGGCATTCCACGGTTCTGGACCGGTGTCGGGATCGTGCTGACGATCGTCGGGAGTTGGTTCCTGTTCGAACCGATCCCCGGCTCGTCGATGCGACCGTCATGGCTCGCCCTGATCGCAGGGATCGGCGGCATCACCCTCACGTTCATCGTCGGGATGCCATCGATGGTGCGGACCCGCTTCTCCACGCCCACGATCGGCCGGGAGTGGATGATCGGCCAGCAGGGTGTGGCGATCGGGGCCGTGGATCCCGAAGGGATCGTCGAGGTCGACGGTGCCCGATGGAGGGCCCGCACGAACCGGGCGACGCCGATTCCCGATGGCGACCCGCTGCGGGTGGCGGCGATCGACGGCGTCACCCTCGACGTCGAACCCCTCGAAGGCGCCGCCCGCGACTACCGCGAGATGCGCAAGAAGGCCGACCCACCTCCCGCTTCGGCGTCAGCCACGACGAACGTTGCCGAGGCCGACACCGGCGCCTGAGGCGCAGCGATCATCGGGGCAGGCGCGGGCCGGCGATGCGCACGTCGTCGCGGCGGCGGGTGACACCCCGGGCGTCGAGTTCGGACACCAGCGGCAAGACGAACTTGCGGCTGGCCCCCGTGGCGTCGCGGAACTGCGCCACCGTGAACCCGTCGGGGTTCGCGAGCAGCAACTCGGCGGCCACGACGCCGGCCGCATCGACCGTCGACGCGTGGAAGTGGACCCCGTCGCGGGTGACCACGTGGCCCCGGCGGATCAGCTCGCGGAGTTCGCCGCGATCGACTGCGTCAGGTTGCGGCGGCGCGAAGCCGCCTGCCCGCAGTTCCTCGAGATACGGGTGATCGGCATACGGATCGGCAACGTCGGCGAGGCGGGCGGTCGTGGCGTCGACCACCACGGCGTCGAGTGTGCCCAGCACTGCCCGCTCGCGGTCGTCGAACGCCGCGACGTCGAGGCCGGCCGGGCCCGCCGCGGTGACCCGGTCGACGATTTCGGTACGCATCGACTCCAGTAACTCCGGCGTCGTCAGCCAACCGCCGACCATCGCGTCGACCGACTCGCCGGTGAGCGCTTCGATCTCGCTCGCCGTCACCCAGCCGCGCTCTCGCACGAGCCGCTCGATCGTCCGATCCGGAGCCGCCTTCGATGCTCGCAGCACGGGGTCGATGTCGAGGATCTCCCCACCGCCGACCGTCTCGTCCCGACCCGATTCCCGCAGCACGAACCGATCACCGGGCAGCAGGGGCAGCGCCTGATCGAGGAACAGGCGCACGGCGCCCTCGGTGCCGGGCGCGAGGGCTTCGGCACCGAGCACGCGGAGGGCCGCGGGGTGCTCGCCGGCGCCGATGTACGCGACGTAGGCACCCCGACGTGAGACGTCGTGGTCGAGCGCATCGAGCACGTGAAGAGAGGCGTCGAGACGAGCGGTGAGTCGCCATCGATCCGGCTCGACCACGGCATCGCCACGGGCGAGGTCGTGGTGATCGACGCCGGCGAGGTTCACCGCGACACGGTTGCCCGGTCCGATGGCGTCGACGGACCGACCGGCTGTCTGGATTCCCCGAATCCTCGCCGTCCGCGCGCCCGGCTCGATCACCACCTGCTGGTCGACGGCGAGCCGACCACCCACCAGGGTTCCGGTTGCCACCGTGCCACTGCCCTTCGCGGCGAACACCCGGTCGATCCAGAGTCGCGGTCGGTTCCCGTCGACGACTGCGACCGACTCGACGAGACGGTCGAGCGCGCTGCGCAACGCGTCGAGGCCGGCACCGGTGGTCGACGAGACGGCGAGGACCGGCGCCGATTCGAGGAAGGTGCCGGCCACGTGGTCGGCGACGTCCATTGCCGCCAACTCCGCGAGATCGGCGTCGACGAGGTCGATCTTGGTGAGGACGACCAGTCCCGACTCGATCCCGAGCAGTTCGAGGATGCGGAGATGTTCCTCCGACTGCGGCTTCCAGCCCTCCGTCGCCGCCACGACGAACACGCACCCACTCACGCCGCCGACGCCGGCAAGCATGTTGCGAAGGAACTTCACGTGTCCGGGCACGTCGACGAAGCTCAGCTGCGTGCCCGAGGGCAGGGTCGTGTGGGCGAAGCCGAGATCGATCGTCAGGCCGCGACGCTTCTCCTCCTCCAAGCGGTCCGGATCGATACCCGTGAGTGCTCGGACCAGCGACGACTTGCCGTGGTCCACGTGGCCGGCGGTGGCGACGACGGTCACGACGGCGCAGAGCTGCGCAACGCCTCGATGATCACGAGGTCATCCGACGGCGTCACCGATCGAAGGTCGAGCATCGTGCGGTCGTCGCGGGAGCGGGCGATCACGGGCGGTTCGTGCGCACGCAGCGCTGCGAGGAGGTCGCCGTCGACGACGACGCCGAACGACGGCATCGTCACACCTGGCGCCGAGCCGGCGCCTGGCAGCGCCGTCATCGCTTCGGCGGTGACACTCGGATGCACGTCGACGACCGCCCCGACGATGTCGTCGGCCCGCTGCCGCAGGGCTGCCAGCGGCGTGGTGACCATTGCCCAGAACGGCACCTCGGTGGCCGCACGCTTGTCGAGATAGATCAGCGCGGTGTCCTGCAGGGCACCCAGCACGAGACCGCCCGGGCGCAGGGCGCGTGCCAGCGGGTGGCGCATGCACGCGTCGACGAGGTCGGCGCGACCGGCGATGATCCCGGCCTGCGGTCCACCGAGCAGCTTGTCGCCGCTGAACGTGACCAGCGCGGCGCCGTCCGCGAGGGTCTGCAGCGCGGCGGGCTCACCGGCGAGCCATGCCGGCGGCGGGCCCGAGAGCCAGGGACAGTTGGCGTCGATCAGCCCGCTGCCGATGTCGGCGACCACCGGGACCCCGAGGGTCGCCAACTCCCGGACCGAGGTCTCCTCGACGAAGCCCTCCACGCGGTAGTTGCTCGGGTGGACCTTGAGCACCATGGCGACGTCGGCGCCCGGCCGGGCGATCGCACGGCGGTAGTCGTCGAGCCGGGTCCGGTTCGTCGTGCCGACGTCGATCAGACGGGCACCGGACTGTTCCATCACGTCGGGGACCCGGAACGAACCGCCGATCTCGACGCTCTCGCCCCGGCTGACCGGCACGTCGCGTCCCGCGCCGAGCGCGGCGAGGACGAGCAGCACGGCAGCGGCGTTGTTGTTGACGACCATCGCCGCCTCCGCGCCGCACAGCCGGGCGAGCAGTTGGCCGACGGCGTGCTGGCGTGAGCCTCGCTCGCCGGTCGACAGATCGAACTCGACGGTCTGGGCTGCTGCATCCTGGTGATGGCGCAGCGGCGCCCGGCCGAGGTTGGTGTGGAGCAACACGCCGGTTGCGTTGACGACGGGCGTGAGCAGGGTCCGCCGGAAGGCGTGGGCGCGGGACATCGCGGACTCGACGTCGCCGGCATCGATCGCCTCGCGGGCGATGTCGACGCAGATGGGATGCGGCAACCCGACCGACGCCAGCGACCGGGCGAGCGCGTCGACCGACGGCGGCCGGTCCGGTGGTGCGCTCATGGGGCCGATCCTACGACCCCGCCGCCGAGCCGGCCCTGCCCGGCCCGACGCCGTGTCGGATCAGGCGTCGGGGAGCTTGTCGACGGCGTCCTTGGCCGCCTCGGCGCCCTGCTGGACCTTGTCGGCGTGCTCGCCGGCCTTGTCGTCGACGACGTCGGCGGCCTTGTCGATGCCTTGCTTGACCTCGTTCTTGTGCCCACCGAACATCGACTTGACGGAATCGAACAGTCCCATGGCGGAACCCCCCTTTGCTGGTAGGAGCGCCGACATTACTCCGGTTGAGCGAACCCCTCGAGAAGCAGTGCGGTGCGCAGCGTCGAGGACCGCCGCGCCGTGCGCTCGCGCCGAGCGTTCCCAGTCGGGGTCGTCCGGCGTGGACCCGCAGCGGTGGTCCCACACGATTCGTGCATGGTCGGGGTTCGAACGGTCGCCGTGGAAGTGGACCCAGTGCTCGGCGCGTTCGTTGACGATCATGCGGGTGTCCGAGATCGTGCCGAGCTCCATCGTCACCGTCCGCCACGTCGCCCCGGGAACGACCGAGGCGAGGCCCGTCGCGATCTGACCGTGCTTCGTCCCGGCCGGGCCCATCGACCGACCCATCGGCCGACGAAGCCGGTGCACTCGATGCGGTCGGCGTCGAACACCCGCCGCAGCCATGCGTCGTCGGGGTGGTCGAGTGGCACGTGCGAGAGCAGGGTGTAGGTCCCGTGGGCACCGTGGCCGGTGTGGAGGTCGACGACCAGCACCTCCTCGGCTCCGGCGAGCCGTTCCGCGACCACGCGGGCGACCACGAGGTTCGACTCCTCGGTGCGGTCACCACCGAAGTAGAGCCCGTCGGGGTGGTGGAACTGGCCATCGGTGACCGCCGCCTTGACCCATTGGTAGCCGTGCTCGTCGATCAGTGCTCGGGTGCGGTCGAGCAGCGACTCCGGAGTCGGTGGCTCGCTCCCGCCGGGCACGAGGTCGGGGTGCAACACGTCGTAGCCGGGATTGGTGGGGACCTCGGTGCGTTCGTCGCGTCCCCAGTTGCGATTGAGGTCGACGTTCGACTCGTTCTGCCGCCGCCAGTGGTCCATCCCCCACGGGTTCACGCCGTGGATCATGACCACGGCCGCGTCGGGCGGGAGGCCGGGATCGGTGCCGGCCACCACCCATCGGTCGAGTGCGTCGCACATGAGCGTGGACGACGAGAACCCCTCGTCGCCGTGGACACCTGCGAGCACGAGCAGCGCAGCCCGGGGTCGCGATGCGCCGAACGAGGCCACGTCGATCGTCAGCTCCTGACCGAATCGACCCCTGGCCGCGATCGGGTGCGCGTCGAACGGCAAGCCGGCGAGGGTGCAGGTCCATCGGAACCGTTCACGACACTCGTCGTACGTGAGCGGGAACCGACCGGGACGCGTCATGGTGACCGACGGTAGCGACACCCGCTGAGGTCGACCAGACCCACAGCGCAGCTATCGTGACGACGTCGTGGTGTTCTCGAACCGAATCAAGGCGAGATGAAGAGCTGGTGGCGAGCGGTCGTCAGCTATCCGCCCACCTGGGTCGCTGTCGTCGTGCTCGGAGCGACCGTGTGGCTCGTGCTCGAGGTGATCGATCCACCGGGGATCTTCGTCGGTGTCCTCATCGGGCTGACCGTCGTCGCCGCCGTGGCGTGGCCGTTCACGATGTCGGCGACCGGGACGCTCTCCAAGCTCCAGTTCGAGGTGCCGCGGGTCGAGGAGGTCGATCCGCAGGAGATCGCCACGCTGCGCGCCGAACTCGATGCGCTCGCCGACACGCAGCCCGCCGAGCAGCTCGATGCACTCCTGCAGAAGCGCCAGAGTCTGATCAACGTGCTGCAACGCCGGCTCGACGCCGGTGAACTCACCTACGGGCGTTATCTCGCGACGTCGCAGCAGGTGTTCAGCTCGGCGCTCGACAACCTGCACGAGATCGCGCTGGCGTCGGAGAGCATCAGCACGATCGACGAGACCTACATCGACCGCCGCCTGGCCGAACTCGACGGCGACGACAGCGACGCCGAGTCCGCCGACCGCGAGCGCGCCACCCTCGAACGACGGCGCGAGCTGCGCCAGACGCAGCGGCGCAAGATCGCCCAGCTGCTCGCCCAGAACGAGTCGGCGCTCACGGCACTCGACCGAACGACGACCGCCCTCGCCGACGTCCCGATCGGCAAGAAGCCCGAGGACGCCGACGCGGCGATGGCCGCGCTCGAAGAACTCGCCGACCGCGCGGCCAAGTACGCGTGAGTCACGACCGTAGGAAAGGCACCACTCCATGAGCAACGCACCCGTCCAGACCGGCACCTCGAGTCCCGGCACCTTGAACCTCAGCCTCGACGTCCCGTCGGCGCAGGCTGCCCTGGCGCTGCCGGAGCCCGAGCCCACCGACGAGTTGCGGTCGCAGGCCGAGGCCCAGGTCGAGCAGCTGCTGGCGATCGACCCGACGAACCAGGACGCCCGCGACGCCGCCCGCGACGCCGTGGACTCGATGGGCCGCGACCTCCAGCAGCGGTCGGCCACTCGCAGCCGGATGCTGCAGGCACCGTTGAAGGAGATCTCCCACGGCACCGAGGACGGCGGCGAGGTCGCCAAGTCGCTGTCGGATCTGCGAATCGAAGTGGAGAAGCTCGACCCGACCGGGCTCGACACCGAGGCCGGCTGGTTCACGCGGGCGGTCGGCAAGATTCCCGGGGTCGGCACGCCGCTCAAGCGCTACTTCATGCGCTACGAGAGCTCCCAGACCCAGATCGACGCCATCGTCCACTCGCTCGAGAAGGGCCGGGACCAACTCAAGCGCGACAACGTCACCCTCGGTGAGGATCAGAAGCAGATGCGCGAGCTGACCCTCGCCCTCACCGATCAGATCGCGCTCGCCCAGGAACTCGATGCCGTCGTGGTCGACAAGCTCGCCACGGAGATCACGCCCGACGACCCCCGGCGCCAGTTCGTCGAGGAGGACATCCTGTTCGCACTGCGCCAGCGGACACTGGACCTGCAGCAGCAGCTGGCCGTCAACCAGCAGGGCGTGCTCGCGATGGAGATCATCATCCGCAACAACCGTGAGCTGATCCGTGGTGTGGACCGGGCGATCGACGTCACGATCAGCGCGCTGCAGGTGGCGGTGACCGTCGCACTGGCGTTGGCGCACCAGAAGATCGTCCTCGACAAGATCGAGGCCATCAACACGACGACCTCGGCGATGATCGCCGGCACCGCCGAACGGCTCAAGACCCAGGGCACCCAGATCCATCAGCAGGCGTCGAGCACCATGCTCGACATGGAGTCGCTGCGCGCCGCGTTCGCCGACATCGACACCGCACTCGACGAGATCTCGAAGTACCGACGCGAGGCACTGCCGACGATGGCCGGCACGATCCTCGAACTCGACGCCCTCACCGCGGAGAGCGAAGCCGCCATCGAGCGGATGGAGCAGGGCCGATCCGCCTCCGCCGAGTCGACGGCTCCGAGGTCGACGGGTCCGGGGTCGACGGGTCCGGGACGATCGACATCGGCGAGATCACTGCGAAGGAGAGCGAATGACCGTGGGTCGTCGGACGCGCCACCGGGCGATACGGCTCGCGCTGGTCGCCGGAACGCTGGCCGTCGTCGCAGCCGCGTGCGGTGGGGGCGAGAGCAGCGAACCGCTCGACCAGGACGCCGCGCTCCAGAAGCTCGACGAGCTCGCCGGCGACATCGACTGGGTCGACAACCCGGTCACCCGGAGCGCGTCGATCCCGCCGCCGACCGGCGCCAACCTGGCCGACACCCTGCCGCCGATCGACGAGTTCCCGATCGTCGTCGAGGCACCGGCGGGGACCGAGGCCGTCGAGGTCTGGTCGTCGACGGAGAAGTCGGGTGAACTCGGCACGACCGACGGCTGGATGACCGAGGTCGCCCAGGCGTTCAACGAGGCCGGCCTGACTCTGGCCGACGGCACGCCGGTCGGTGTCGACCTGCGCAGCATCGCCTCGGGAACCGGGTACCAGTTCATCGCCCGCGGCCAGGAGCTGCCGACCGCGTACACGCCGTCGAGCCAGCTGTGGATCGAGATGGCTGCAGAAGCCCAGACGATGACCGAGATCCGGCCGCAGACCGTGCCGAACGTCGCCGGCATCGTGATGAAGACCGAGACGGCCGACGAGCTGCGCGCCACGTACGGCGAGTTGACGGCGGCGAACCTCGTGGACGCCGTGATCGCGGGCGACCTGGTGATGGGCTACACCGACCCGTTCGCGTCCAGTACCGGTCTCAACTTCCTGCTGACCGTGCTCGACTCGATCGCCGAGGGCGACCCGGCCCGACTCACGTCGCCGGACGTGGCGAGCGTGTTCGAGCAGTTCCAGCGTCAGGTGCCGTTCGTCGCGCTGACGACGCTGCAGATGCGCGACTCGGTCGAGAAGGACACCGGCACGCTCGACACGTTCGTGATGGAGTGGCAGACGTTCACCAACACCGAGTCACTCCAGTCGGGTTTCGAGTTCATCCCGTTCGGGGCGCCGCACGACAACCCGTTGTACGGGGTGGGCGACCTCACCCCGGCGCAGCTCGAGACGCTCGAGCTGTTCGCGACGTTCTCCGAGCAGCCCGAGTTCCAGGAACTCGCCGTCGAGTACGGCTTCGATCCGCCCGCGTACACCTCCACGGTGGAGGTGCCGTCCGGCGCCACGCTGATCGAGGCGCAGAACGTGTGGAAGGACAAGAAGGACGGTGGCCGTCCGGTGGCGACGGTGTTCGTCGTCGACGTCAGCGGCTCGATGGAGGGCACACGGATCCAGTCGTTGCAGAAGGCGATGCTGTCGGCCCGTGAGTTCATCAAGCCCGAGACCCAGGTGGGTGTCGTGGAGTTCAACGACACGGCGATGAAGCGGCTGGACATCGGCGAGTTCGACCTCAACCAGCAGGCCCAGTTCGCAGCGATCGGCGAGGACCTCGCCCCGGGTGGCGGGACCGCCATGTACGACGGGATCGTGCTCGGGTTGCAGATGCTGGAGGAGCAGCGGGCGTTGAACCCCGACGTGAAGCCGATCCTCGTCGTGCTCACCGACGGCCAGACCACCGATGGCCTGCAGTTCGGTGACGTCGACAGGATGATCGAGGGGCTCCGCATCCCGATCTACACGGTCGGGCTTCGAGGCCGACCTCGACGAGCTGTCACGGGTGTCATCGCTCGTCGAAGCTGCGAACATCAACGCCAGTGAGGAAGACGTCGAGTTCAAGATCGCCGCACTCTTCAATGCCGGCGGCTGACGCGTGAAGCCGCTCGCGATCTGGATCGCCGTCGTCGCCGTCGTCTTCGGTGGGTACGCGCTGATCACGAGGAACGCCCGCGACACCGAACAGGTCTTCGTGGTGGTCGATTCATCGTTCCAGATGCAGCCGGTGTGGTCCGACGTCCGGCGTGAGCTCGACCGGATCGACGACGCCGAGTACAGCGAGTTCGCGCTGGCGACCGAGAAGGAGTTCATCCACTCGTGGCAGCCCGAGCTCGAACTCGTCGGGGTGGAGCCGTTCGCGCCGTGCAGTTTCGAGGGCGTCGATCGGTCTGCCGAGGCGTCCGAGGCGGACCGGCGGATCCTGATCACGACATCGACCAACACCTGCGACACCAGCCGCGCTGGTCGGCTGGGAGATCATCGAGCTCGACCCCTGATCTCGTAGCCTCGGGGTCGTGAGCCTGCCGGTACCGATCGTCCAACTCGACCCCGACCTCCCACTCCCCGAGTACGCCCACGAGGGCGATGCCGGCCTCGACCTGTATGCACGCGAGTCCGCCACGCTCGCCGCCGGCGGTGGGCGGGCACTCGTGCCGACCGGCATCGCGATCGCGATTCCCGATGGGTCACGGTGGGTTCGTGCTGCCACGGAGCGGCATGGCGGTGAAGCACGGCATCAGCGTCGTCAACGGACCCGGCCTCATCGACGCCGCCTACCGGGGTGAGATCAAGGTGATCCTGATCAACACCGACCCCGATGCCGACTACGAGATCGCCCGCGGCGATCGGATCGCCCAGCTCGTCATCCAGCGCGTGGAGTCCGTCGCCTGGCAGGTCGTCGAGTCACTCGACGGCGTCGACCGCGGTGGTGGGTTCGGTCACTCCGGCCGCTGACCTCGCCGACGATCCGGGAACATGCGTGCATGCCCCGGCGTTGTCCCCGTTGCTGGATCAACGATGCGATGAGGAGATGAGTCATGAGTGAGACGACCGAGCGGGCTGTCCTGGCGGGTGGATGCTTCTGGGGGATGCAGGACCTGATCCGCAAGCGGCCCGGCGTGATCTCGACCCGGGTCGGCTACACCGGCGGCGACGTCGAGCAACGCGACCTACCGCAACCATGGCTCCCATGCCGAGGCGATCGAGATCATCTTCGATCCGGAGCAGGAGTCGTTCCGGTCACTGCTCGAGTTCTTCTTCCAGATCCACGATCCGACGCACCAAGGACCGACAGGGCAACGACCTCGGCCCGAGCTATCGGTCGGCGATCTTCTACACCGACGAGCACCAGCGAGCGGTCGCCGAGGACACCATCGCCGACGTCGATGCGTCCGGCATCTGGCCCGGCAAGGTGGTCACCGAGGTCGCACCCGTTGGCCCGTTCTGGGAAGCCGAGCCCGAGCACCAGGACTACCTCGAGCGCTATCCCGCCGGCTACACCTGCCACTTCATCCGCCCGAACTGGAAGCTCCCGCGCCGCGACGCCACCGTCTGATCCGTCGCCTCGCGGGGGAACGGCTGCAGCTGCGGAGCGGGCCGGTTGTTCCCTGTAGCACGTCGTGCTACGTTGCGGAGATGACTCAGGTGATCACGCAACGAGAACTTCGAAACGACAGCGGCGAGATCATGCGTCGGCTCGATCGAGGCGAGACCTTCATCGTGACGCGCAACGGAACCCCTGTGGGCGAACTCACGCCGATGCGTCGCCATCGCTTCGTTCCCACTGATGCCGTGGCGGCGATGTTCCGCAATGCGCCGGCCATCGACGTCAGCAGGTTCCGAGCCGATCTCGACGCCCTCGCCGCCCAGGATTTCGAACCTCGTGGTTGACCAGCGGCAACCACGAGGCCTGCTCGACACATCGATCATCATCGACTTCGAACACCTCGACCCCGGTCGGCTGCCGATCGAGTCGGCGGTCAGCGCGATCACCATGGCCGAACTCGCTGCCGGACCCCACGCCACCCAGGACCCCGACGAGCGCGCGTCGCCGGCAGGATCGATTGCAACGCGCCGAAGCCGCCTTCGATCCACTGCCGTTCGATTCCGAAGCGGCTCGAGCGTACGGTCGCATCTATGCCGCGGTTGTCGCCGCCGGTCGCAAAGCCCGCGGGGCGCGGGCGGTCGACCTACTCATCGCCGCCACGGCGTGCTCGCAGGGGCTGCCGCTCTACACGCGAAACCCGGCCGACTTCCGAGCGCTCGGCACCTTGGTCGAGGTTGTCGCGGTCTGAACAGCGCCCTTGCATATTTTGTCATACTTGCTGCCGTTTTCACAAACATATATTCGTCTTCTGGTTGTCTTCTCGATCTGGTGTTTGCTAGGATTCGAACCATGTTCGAAACGGCGCTGAACACGGTGATCGACCTCACCGACAGCGAACTCACCGAACGATTCCGCGAGCTGGAACTGCAGCGTCGACGTGCCGCCGCCGAGATGGCCGCCATCGTGCGCGAAGGCGAACGCCGAGCGATCCACACCATCGACGGACACCGCACCATCCGCCACTGGGTCCGCGCCCAGATCAACTGCCCCATGCCCGAAGCCACCCGGCTGCGCCGGTTGGCGATCGCCTGTGACACCACCGCCGAACTCGGCGACACCCTGATGAACGGCCACATCGGCATCGCCCAAGCCGACGAACTCGCCCGACTCGCCACCCACCCCCGAGTCGGCGACCAGTACGGCACGGTCGCACCACAACTGTTGCGTCACGCCGAGCACCTCTCCTACGAAGAGTTCCGCGTCGTGACACGACGCTTCGAAACACTCGCCGACCTCGACGGCGCCGAACGCGACGACGAGGTCTCCCACGAACACCGGTCAGCGACCGTCATCGAACTCGACGGGACCCTCGACGTGCGCGTCACCGGCGGCTCCGGCATGGTGACCGCGGAGCTGGCGGCATCTTCCAACAGTTCGTCCAAGCCGAGTTCGACGCCGACGTCGCCGCCCGCACCGCCGAGTTCGGACCCGACGCACCCGCATCGCTGCTGCCACGCACCGACGCCCAACGACGCTTCGACGCCTTCTGCGCGATCTTCCGCGCCGCTGCCGTCGGCACCCGCCGACGGGATCGCACCGCGCCCGGTCCTCAACCTGCTCGTCGGACTCGACACCTACAACGACTCATCGAACGTCAACTCACCGGCACCGACCCCGGCCTCGGGTCGAACCTCGACCTGCACATCGAACGCATCGAGACCACCACCGGAGTCACGATCTCCCCCGCCGACGTGCTCGCTGCCAGCGTCATCGCCGAGGTCCGCCGAGTCGTCATCGACGCCGCCGGAGTCGTCGTCGACGCCGGCCGCAAACGACGACTCTTCACCGGCACCCGCCCGCGACATGGCACTGCTGCTGTCACACTCCTGCGGCCACCTCGGATGCACCGTGCCCGCCGACCGCTGCGACGTCGACCACCTCGCCGAATGGGAACGAGACGACGGCGGAACCGACCAAACCAACAGTCTGCCGAGATGCTCCACCCACAACCCGTGGAAAACCGCCAACGGGATCCGATCCAAACGCAACCAATCCGGTGACGTCATCGACATCCGCCCCGACGGCACCCCCATGACCCCCATCGGACGACGCCCCGACGAACCCGACGACGAACCCGACGACAAGAACCAGATCCCGCCACCGACTGGGAACGACGAACCATCCGCATCGACTACTGCCGACTCCACCACCCCACCGACCCGACAACAACTCGCCGACCTGCTCGCCGGCTGACGGGGCCGGGTCAGGTCGAGGCGAGCAGCCGATCGAGATCTCGTCGCGCGTAGCGGTTGTGCCAGAACGGTTCCTCGAAGACGGTGTAGATGCACTCGCGGAGCGGATGCGGACCGTTCTCGAGGATGTCGACGGAGCGATCGAGGTCGGCGGCAGTCATGGTCGCCAGGAAGTCGGCCACCCGCTCGGCGCGATCGGCTCGAGCGGCCAGCGCCTCGGCGACCGACGGTTGCAGAGCCTGATCCACGTCGGGCCACGGGAAGTCCACCGAGCCGCTGTTGGGGAGCCCGATCGGATGGAACGGTTCACCGAGCACCGGCACGGTGAACCACTTGTCGATCGCGAACACGATGTGGCGCAGGGTCTGCACGAACGACCACTCGCCGTCGACCGACTCGTGGAGCGACGCGTCGGGAAGCGAGGACGCGAGGTTGATCGTGGTGGCCCACTCGGCCTCGAGTGCCGCCCAGGTCTCGCGCATTCCGGCGGGGTCGGCGGCACGCAGCATCGCCCGCAGCGGGTACCACGGGTCGCGTTCGTTGACGAAGTCGGTGACGTCGACGCCGTTGATGACCATCCGGTCGACCAACGCGTCGATGTTCACGTCGACGAGCCAGGCGTGGCTGATCGACACACCGGTGAGATCGACGTCACGGAACGTCGCCCCACGGAGATCGGCGCCCCAGAACACCGACCCGGCCAGATCACCTTCGAACTCCTCGGGCATGTCCACTCCTCTGACCCCACTCCACACGGTTTGCGGGAGAGTTCCGATGGCCCGTCCCATCCAAATCCTCCCACAAACGGCAAGAGCCACGGGCGGTGGGCTACGGGTTGCGGAGCCTCGGGACCAGGCGTTGCGCATCCCGTTGGGCGGCGAGCACCGACTGGAGCTGGCCGAGCACGGCCGGGTCGTCGCCGGCGCGGTTGTGGCGCTCCTGCGGGTCCGCCGACAGGTTGTGCATCTCGAACACCGGCTCGGCGGCGGGAGGCGCGAACGGGTTCGGGGCGATGCCGTGGTCGGCGTTCCACTCGTCGAGCCGCTCGTAGTAGTGGTTCAGCTTCCAGAGTTCCTGGGTGCCGTCGGCACCGGTCGGCAGGCTGGTGATCACCATCTCGATGTTCGACGGGTGCTCGACCGCATCGAAGGGCACACCCGTGAGGATGTTCGCCTGGTTGCTTCCCCGCGTGACGTCGTCCTCGGTCATGAAGTAGATCGGCCGGGCCACATCGGCTTCCGACGCCGACCCGGTCAGCAGGCCACTGAGGTCGCGGCCGGGCAGCGGGTGCGCCTCGTTGTGATGCGCGCTCACACCCGCCGCAGCGCGCTCGACGTCGATGCCGGCGAGCCCCATCAGCGTGGGGATCAGGTCGACGTGGCTCGTCGGCGTGGAGATGCCGCCCGTCACCGGGACGATCCCGGGACCGCTCACCAGCAGCGGAACCCGCGTGGTCTCGTCGAACGCGTTGCACCACTTCTGCAACATGCCTCCGTGGGCCCCGAGCATGTCGCCGTGGTCGGACGTGAACACGACGATGGTGTCGTCGGCCATCCCCGACGCGTCGAGGGCGTCGAGGATCCGGCCGACCGCCTGATCCACGAGCTTGTGGAGGTAGTAGTACAACCGTCGGTAGGCGAGGTCGGCCGGCTGGTCGGCGATCGCCCCGCGCCAGGCCGTCTTGAAGAGCTCCTGACAGGCCGGTCGACCGGCAAAGGAGTCCGCCTGCGACGGCGCCTCGGGGATCTCGGGCACCGTGTCGTCGGTGGGTTCGAAGCCGAGCAGCAACTCGTACAACCCGCCGGCGAACGCGATGTCGTGCGGGTTGACGAACGACGCGACCGCCAGCCACGGCCCCTCGTGACGGGCTGCAGCCAGATCGGCGAACATCTCGACGACCTGTTCCGCGTAGACACCGTCACGCACCGTGCCGCAGTCGGACTTCGCCGCGCCATGGGGTTCGCGTCCGATCCAGCCGGAGAATCCGAACGGATCGAGCCGGTCCGCCTTGCGGTACGCCTCGACAGCGGCAGGGATCGGCGCGCCGTTGTCGTCGGAGGCCATGAGCCCCTCGTGCGTGCCGGGGATGTCGATGTTGGCGTGCGAGACGTGCCACTTGCCGCGGTAGTGCGTCCGGTACCCGCCGGCGCGGAACCAGTCGCCCATCGTCGGCACCGCGGCAGGGTCCAGCCAGCTCATCGCCGGATCGGTGGCGGGCTTGGCGATGCCGTCGGTCTTCGACACACCGTGCAACGACGGGTACTGCCCCGTGAACAACGTGGCCCGGCTCGGTACACATGCGGTCGAGCCCGCGTAGTGGCGGTGCAACTCGACGCCACCCGAACGGAGGCGTTCCCGGGCAGGCATCTGGGTCCGGCGGAACTCCCTCACCGCCTCGGTCTCGTACGGCGGCGGATAACGCTCCTCGTCCGTCATGATCAGCAAGATGTTGGGCTGCGACATGGCGACAAGCTACGCCGTGCCGGCCGGCGCAACGAGGCTGCGCGTGATGTGACAGCATCGGCACCGCCGAAACGACCGAAGGAGCATTCACGTGAGACGCACCATCCTGATCGCCACCGCGGCACTCGTGTGCCTGCCGCTCATCGGCCTGCGACGAGGCCAAACAGGCTGTCAACAGCGCGGCATGCAAGGCGGTCGATGCGGGGATCGCAGCGCTGGCGAACACCGACGACCTCTCCGGTGACGGCATCGAGAAGCTGTCCGATGCTGCCGACACGGCGGTCACCGCGATCGACAATGGCGTCACCAACCTTCCCGAAGCCGCTCAGACCAAGCTCGACGACGCCAAGCAGCAACTCGACGACGCCGTCGCCTCGGCCGAGACGGACCCCGAGGCCGCCAAGCAGAAGGTCGCCGATGCTGCCGCCAACCTCAGCAGCTCACTCGACGACGTGAAGACGTCACTCGACTGCTGACGACGGCGCGCGGTGACGCCGCACCACGTTCAGCCCCAGGCGAAGACGGGCTGCTCGAAGTGCGCCACCCGCTCGTTGACACGCCCGTCGAGCGCGACCCACCGGAACTGCACGAGCAACGCGCCGGTCGGGGCGTGGATGAGGTCGCCGCCGAGCGGGACCTGCACGACCGGGCGGTCACTCTCGGGAATCGAGACGAACCGGGGCGAGTCGGCCCGGGTCAGCTCGTGCAACCCGATCCGATAGACGGCCAGCACCTCGCCCGGATCGGGCACCATCTCGATCGCCGGGCCGCCCCACACCACCACCGGCGTGATCACGTAGCCCGACCGGGTCGCGTAGTCGTCGAGCAGACCGAGCACCGCCGACTCGTCGAGCCGCACGCCGATCTCCTCGTCGGTCTCCCGCAGCGCTGCCTCGATCGGCGATTCGTCGGGATCGAGGCGTCCACCGGGCAGCGCCCACTGCGAGGCGTGCCGATTCAGACCGGCACTGCGACGGCACAGCACGAACGCTGCACCGCCGGCCACACCTGCCATGGCGCCGTCGAGGCCGGTGATGTCCGACGGGATCACCGACATCTCCTCGATCGACGCCCCGAACGGATCGTCGGCATCCGACCCGCTGACCGAGTCGACCAGCAAGATGGCCACCGCGGCGTGACGGCGACCCTCGAGCGGCAGCACCAGCCGGTCGTGACGGTCGAGGTTCGAGGTGATCCGTTCGCGCAACCGGTCGTCGAGTTCGATCACGGGGCGTCCGCCGGCTCGAGCTCGTGGTCGTGATGGTGCGGCGTCGTCGATGCCAACACCTTCGCAGCCAGCGCCGTGCTGATCGGCACCGAAGCGACCAGGCCGACGGACCCGACCAGTGCGCGCACGATCTCGACCGCCACGATCTCCCGCGTGGCCACCGATGCGAACCCCTGATTCGCCTCGCTGAACAGCAACAGCAACGGCAGCGACGCACCGGCGTAGGCGAGGAACAACGTGTTCACGGTGGACGAGATGTGGTCACGGCCGATCCGCAACGCCCGGCCGTAGAGCTCACGGAAGTTGGCGTCTGGCGCGGCCCGCTTGAGCTCCCACACGGCGGACACCTGGGTCACGGTCACGTCGTCGAGCACGCCGAGCGACCCGATCACGATGCCGGCGAGCAGCAGCCCGCGGGGGTCGATCTGCGTACCGAGGGCGTCGAGGAAGCCGACGTTCTCGTCACCGAAGCCGGTGAACTTCGAGGCGGCGAGGAACACCCCGGCCAGGATCGCCGTGATGGCGAGGCTGGCGAACGTCGACAGCAGCGCGGTCGCCGTCGCCAGCCCCCGTCCGTGGGCGAGGAACAACGCGATGAAGGCGATCGCTCCGGCGGTCACGAGCGCCACCATCACCGCATTGGATCCGTCGAGGAGCGCCGGGAGCGCGAAGAAGATGATCATCACGAAGCTCATCACCAGTCCCCCGAGCGCGCCGACACCCCGCCAACGACCCAGCACGATGATCGCCGTGACGAACACGATCACCAGCAGCAGCATCGGCGTACTGCGCTCGAAGTCGTAGAACACCGCCTGCTCGGTGCCGTCACCCAGCGCGACGATGTCGACGAGGACGCCGTCGCCGGAGGAGATGGTGCTCTCGATCGGCTGTTCGATCTCGAACACCTCCCCGCGCCGCTCTCCTTCCGACACGAGCACCTCGATGAGCTTGCAGCCGAGGAGTGGATCGAACGAGCAGGGCACGTCCTCGACGGACTCGACCGATGCCTTGACCGGCTCGCCGCCGAGGCCGAGCGGATCACTGCTCCCGTCGTCACCTCCGCCGGGCCACAGCGCCACCAGGCCGACCACGACGACGACGGCGCAGACAGCGACAGCGATCCACAGGTTGCGCCGAACGACGGGTCGACGAGCATCGTCGAGTTCCTCGTCGGCGCCGAAGGAATGTGAATGACCAGTACCCATCGGTCCAGTGTGATGCACGACGCCGCTCGGGTCGCGGCATCGCCTATCGTCGACCGCCGTGCGGTCCCGACATCTGCTGGCACTGGCCGCGCTCGCCGCGCCGGCCGCGATGGTGATGGCCGTGTGCACGGGCGAGGAGTCGACGGCGAACTCCGAGGCCCCGACGCCGCTGGTCGTCGTGCCGAACGACATCCTCGGCGACCTCGTCTCGCGGGTGGCCTGCGTGGAGGAGCTCGAGGTGCGGATCGGTGGCCTCCCCGAGGACGGCACGACGCCGGTCGCGGTCGCTCACCCTCGACGAGCCCGCCGCAACCGACGTCCCGGATCCCGATGGTGCGTTGCTCATCTCGGTCCCCGCCGTCACCACGACGATCGACAGCCCTGACGGTCCCGACGCGTGGGTCTGGCTCGACCCGATCCGGTTCCAGGAACTCTCGGAGGCCGTCGGCGGTGCGTTGGCCGCATCCGGTGAGTTCGACGCGGGCCTGATCGATCGGTGCCTCGCCCGCATCCGCGCCGAGATGGACCTCCTCGACGCCGAGCTCTACGAACTGACCCAGACCATCGCGGAGAGCGACCGGGTGATGGACGTGAGCCTGCCCGGCACGCTGTACTTCGCGAACCGTTTCGAGTTCGGCATCGCCGAAACCGACGCCGCCGTCGAAGCGGGCCGCATCATGTCGGTCGATTCCCTGGGCGAGGCCAACTCCTACGACGAGCTGATGCGCTCCAACGTCGAGGACGTCGTGGAGCTGCTGGCGGCTCAGCCGCGGTAGCCGCTGGTGATCGGCAGCCGACGATCCTTGCCGAACGCCTTACGACTCACCCGGACACCGGGAGGTGACTGGCGGCGCTTGTACTCGGCGATGTCCACCAGGCGCGTGATGCGGCGCACCATCTCCTCGTCGTGACCGAGTTCGACGATCTCGGCAGCCGTCCGGTCGTCTTCGACGTACAGCCGCAGGATCGGGTCGAGCACCTCGTAGGGCGGCAGGCTCTGGTCGTCACGCTGATCCGGACGCAGCTCCGCCGAGGGCGGCTTGGTGATCACACCTTCGGGGATGACCTCTCGACCGGCGGTCCGGTTCACGTACCGGCACAGCTCGTAGAGCCGGGTCTTCAGCACGTCCTTGATCACCCCGTAGCCGCCGACCGAGTCGCCGTAGATCGTGAAGTACCCGACCGCGAGCTCGCTCTTGTTGCCCGTCGTCAACGCCATCCAGCCGAACTCGTTCGACAGCGCCATCAGCAACAGGCCACGGCATCGGCTCTGGATGTTCTCGTACGTGAGCCCGGGCTCGCGTCCTTCGACCGACGGCGCCAACATGTCGAGATACGCCTGGAACGCCGGCTCGATCGAGATCGTGCGGAAGTCGATGCCGAGGTTCTCCGCGAGCAGCTGCGCGTCGCTCCGCGAATGATCGCTCGAGTACCTCGACGGCATCGACACCCCGTGGACGTGGTCCGCGCCGAGCGCGTCGACGGCCACACAGGCGACGAAGGTGGAGTCGATCCCTCCGGACAGGGCGATGACGACGTCGCTGAAGCCGTTCTTGCGGCAGTAGTCGCGGGTGCCGAGCACCAGTGCGTCGTACAACTCGCGGTCGGCGTCGAGCGGTTCGGCGAGCGCAGGTACCGTCGGACCCTGGTGGACCACCGGTGCGGTCGACACGGTGACGGTCGGCAGCAGGGTGTCGGTGATGCGTCCCCGTGGGTCGAGCAACCGCTTGCGGTAGACGGGAGGCACCGGCACGTCGACGATCACGAGCGCCTCGTCGAACTGTGGACCACGAGCGAGCAGGGTGCCCTCGTGGTCGAACACCACCGACCCGCCGTCGAACACCAACTCGTCCTGGCCGCCGACCTGGTTCACGTACACGATCGCCGTGTGCGCATCTGCCGCCCGGGTCGCGAGCATCCGCTCGCGCTCGAACGCCTTGCCGGTGTGGAACGGTGATGCGTTGATGTTGATGCTCACCTCGGCACCCGCTGCCGCCTGTTCGGCGACCGGCCCGAACGGGCTCCAGATGTCCTCGCAGATCGAGACCCCGACCTTGACCCCGCCGATCACGTACAGCTCGAGCGGGTCGGAGTCGTCGCCCGGCGTGAAGTACCGGGCCTCGTCGAAGACCGTCGTGTTCGGCAACAACCGCTTGTGGTACCGGCCGAGCACGGCGCCGTTCGCGCAGACGGCCGCGGCGTTGTGGAGATCGCGATCCTGGTCGACGAATCCGACGATCGCCGCGCACCGACCGGTTCGTGCCGCCAGTTTCGCCAGCACGTCGAGATTGTCCGCGACGAACCCCGGCTTGAGCACGAGGTCCTCGGGCGGGTACCCCGTCGTCGACAGTTCGGGAAAGGCGATGATGTCGCAGCCGGCCGCCTCGGCGCGATCGTAGGCATCGATCATCTTCGCCAGATTCCCGTCGAGGTCACCCACCGTCGGGTTGAGCTGAGCGAGGGCGACTCGCAGCACCGTCACGACCGTGGAGGTTAGCCCCGGACGTCGCAGCGGCGGGCCTGTCGGGGAGGCAGCCCGGCCATCTGCCACGATGGCCGGGTGCGATGGACCCCGGGGAGGTGGAACAGGGTGGCGCTCGTCGGGATGATCGTCCTGGCCGCCTGCTCACCGGGTGAGGGACCCGAGTCGATCCCGCTGCCGACCTCGCCGAACACCACCTCGACCACGACGACCACCACGACGACGACCACCACGACGCTCGTCCCACCCAGGTACGAAGCGACCATCCGACGTACCACCGACGGCGTACCCCACATCAGCGGTGCCCGCATCGTCGATGCCGCGTACGGACAGGGCTGGGTCAGCGGCGAGGACCACGGCTGCACGCTCATCGACCAGGTGTTCAAGGTCACCTCGACCCGATCGGCGAACCTCGGCCCGGGCGCCGACGGCGAGAACGTCGACAGCGACTTCGCCTGGCGGGCGATCGACATCGCCACGGTCGCCGCCGCGGACTTCGCACGGGCACCCGATGACATCGTCGAACTGTTCGACGCGTACACCGCGGGGTGGAACGACCATCTCGCCGAGGTGGGCCGCGACGGCATCACCGGCTGGTGCACCGGAGCCGACTGGCTGCGGCCGCTCACGCCGGTCGAGGTCTACACCTACGCCCGCAGCGTCGCGCTGCTGGCGAGCAGCGAGAAGCTCGTGGACTACCTCGGGTCCGCGCAGCCGCCCGCGGAGACACCGCCGTCGGGAATCAGTCGCCCCGAGGGCTTCGACCTGTGGAACGTTCCCGACCTCGGGCTCGGCGCCGGCTCGGACCGCGGCAGCAACGGCTGGGCGATCGGCCGTGAGCGAACCGCCGGCGGCTCTGGAGGGCTGCTGCTCGCGAACCCGCACTTCCCGTGGGAAGGCGAGTTGCGGTTCTCGGAGGCTCACCTGATCGTCCCCGGGCAGTACGACATCTACGGCGCCAACCTGCTCGGGGTCCCTGGCATCGGGATCGGGTTCACCGACGGCGTGGCATGGACCCACACCGTGTCCAACGGCAAACGGATGACGCTGTACAACCTCACCCTCGACCCGGAGTCGCCGACCTCCTATCTCGTCGACGGCGTCAGCACACCCCTGACCTCCACCCAGGCGAGCGTCGAGATCCTTCGCGCCGACGGCAGCGTCGACACCGAGACCCGCACACTCTGGCGCAGCGAGTACGGCCCGATCATCGACTTCCCCGGCGTCGGGTTGGAGCGACACCAACGTGCTCACGTACCGCGACGCCAACATCGACAACGACGAGTTCATCGAGCAGTACGCCCGGTTGGCCGACGTCCGGAGCATCGCCGACCTCGAGGCACTCAATGCCGAGTACCAGGGCCAACCACTGTTCAACACGGTGGCAACAGATGCCGACGGCAACGTCTGGTACGCCGATGCGTCCGCGACTCCGAACCTGAGCGACGACGCCCAGTTGGCGTTCCTGAACCAGCTCTTCACCGAGCCGATCATCCAGTTCGTCTACGACCAGGGAGCCGTGCTCCTCGACGGGTCCGACAGCCGGTTCCGCTGGGTCGACGATCCCGGCGCCCGTGACCCCGGCCTCGTCGCGTACGCCGACATGCCCAAGGTCGAGCGGACCGACTACGTGTTCAACGCCAACGACAGCTACTGGATCCCCAACGTCGAGGCACCGCTGACCGGCACCTACTCGTTCCTGCACGGCACCCAGAACACCCCGCTCTCGATGCGCACGCGCCAGAACGCATGCCGTACTCGGCGCGGCCAACGAGGCCGGCCTCGCGGGTCCCGACGGGCTGTTCGACGCCGACGAGGTGCGAACGGCGGCCTTCGAGAACAGCGGGCGGACCGCCGGGCTGCTGCTCGATCGAGCGGTGGCTGCCTGCACCGCCGAGCCCGATCGTCGAGGTCGACGACGCGCCCGTCGACCTCACCGAGGCCTGCCGGGTGCTCGCCGGATGGGACGGCGTCTACGACCTCGACCGTTCGGGGCCGATCATCTGGCGCGAGACGATGACACAGTTCGACGACGCCGCGTTCGAGGTTGCGGGGCCGCTCTTCGCCGATTCGTTCGATCCGGCCGACCCGACTCGTACGCCCCGTGTGCCGGCGCCGGACACGGCACCGCTCCTGGAAGCGATGGGTCGAGCCGTCCGGACGATCGCCGCCGCCGGGTTCCCCCTCGACTCGACCCTCGGCGCCGTGCAGTTCAGCGAACGGTCCGAGACGCGGGTGCCGATCCACGGTGGTGTCGCGGACGACGGCGTGACCAACGTCGTGCAGTGGAGCGACGTGTCCACCTCCGGTGAACCGTTGCCCGAACGAGGTGCCGTCATCGCCGAGGGGAGCGCACTGCGCGAGGAGGGGTATCGGGTGAACTCGGGCACGAGCTTCGTCATGACGGTGGACTACACCGGCGACGTGCCCGAAGCCTGGGCGATCCTCGTGTACGGCGAGTCGGGTGACCGCACCTCACCCGTGTTCGACTCCCAGATGGTCCGGTTCAGCGAGAAGAACTGGCGCAAGGTCGCGCTGACCGACGAACAGATCGACAGCGACCCGGACCTCGTCACCTACACCGTCGTCGGCCGCTGAGGCGCGGCTCCGCCCGACCTCGCCGAGGTCGGGCGGAGCAGTGTCTACGACGTGCGCCGGGTCAGACCGGCCATCGCCGAGCCCATGGTGACCAGGACACCAGCGATCACGAGGAGCATCGAGATCGAACCTCCGGTGGCCGGGAGCGAGCCCGGGGCCGCAGCGGAGGATCGGACCTCCGGCGCCGTTGCCGGGGTCACCGCCGGCGGCGTCACGACCGGTGGAAGCACCCCGGCATCCGGCGCGGGGGGTGCAGGCGGTTCGGTTGGCGGAGGGGTGCGGGCGCAACCTGACGCATCACGACCGTGTGCACGCAGGACACCCCGCCACCACCTTCCTGGCCTGCTTCGCCGCCGCCGCCTCTGCGTGGCCGCCACCTTCTGTCGCCACCTTCCGTGCCGCCACCTTCTGTCGCCACCTTCTGCGCCGCCCTCTGTGCCACCTTCTGCGTGGCCGCCGCCGCCTTCACCGCCGCGTGGGCACAGGTCGCGTGCCGAGTATCCGTCGCCGTCGGCGCCGGTGATCGTCCAGCCGTCCACCGGCCAGTCCACCGTGACCGCGTAGGTCGCCGTGGGACGTGCGGGGATGATGAGACCGTCGGTGCCCGATCCATGGCCCGGATTGTGGAACTCACAACGGAGCACGGTGCCGCCGTCGGGGTAGGTGCATGTGGCCGACGTTGTCTTGCCCTTGCCGGTCTGGCTCGCCGCCGCGAGCTCGAACTGCGCCAGCACCTCGGGCGGCAGCACGACGTCGAGAGCCGTGATCTGCTTGCCGTCCGCGTCGTACCAGATCACCGTGAAGGTCATCCGGTACGGATTGCCCTCACCGCCGGAGCCGCCCTGGTGTTCTCCACCGGGTTCCTCCGGCTCGACGGCTCCCGGGTCGGTTGCGTCCAGCGCGACCGCCGGCATCGGATCCTGCGACACCGCGACCGGTCGACTCGTGGTCGACTGGTCGACCGACGCCGTCGAGCCGCCGGCTCGACGTCTCACGGTCGCGACCACATCGGGTTCGACCACCTCCGGCTCGGGCATCACGATCTCGATGACCGCGATGTCCTCGAAGGCCGCATCGGGCGGGAGGTCGATGACGATCACGTCGGCGGCGTTCTGCTCGACGTCGATCGAGGCGGGAGCAGTTGGGGACGGCTCGATCGAGAACGACTCGTCGGTCGCAACAGCGACGGAACTCACCAGGGCTGATCCGGCGATGGCGCCCGCAGCGACTGCCAACCGGACCAGACGAACATCGAATGCACGCATCACAAACCTCCTTCGTTCGACCGGGGGTCTCCGAGTGGACGACCCTCCGGATGCGGCGGCCGAAGCCGCCGCCGTGGGTAGGTGACCTGCGGGTCGGAGGGGCGAACCCCGCCGACCCGCAGGTCGCATCACACCGTCACTCGCTTCAGACGGTCAGAGGTATCCGGCGACGTCGACGACCACGTTGACCGCCGAATGCGCATACACACAGATCGAACCAGCCGGCGACAACTTGGCGATCACCTCATTGCCGACCGCCTCGCCCGCCGCGTAGTTCACGCTCGCCGTGACCGGCAACGTTCCACACGGGAACACCGTCACGAACCCAGGCGTCACCGATCCGACGACGGTCACATTGGCAACCACCGCCTTCGCACCAACCGGCACACCGACACGATCCACAACCGGGATCTCGATGAAACCGCCGGCAGCAACCGGAGTCGGCCGAGTGTCGATCAGCCGTGCCGGGGTCAAGGCCTCGTAGTCGGACGACGCCGGCACATACCCGGCGACGTCGACGACCACGTTGACCGCCGAATGCGCATACACACAGATCGAACCAACCGGCGACAACTTGGCGATCACCTCATTGCCGACCGCCTCGCCCGCCGCGTAGTTCACGCTCGACGTGACCGGCAACGTTCCACACGGGAACACCGTCACGAACCCAGGCGTCACCGATCCGACGACGGTCACATTGGCAACCACCGCCTTCGCACCAACCGGCACACCGACACGATCCACAACCGGGACCTCGATGAAACTGCCGGCAGCCACCGGAGTCGGCCGAGTGTCGATCAGCCGTGCCGGCGTCAACGCCTCGTAGTCGGACGACGCCGGCACATACCCGGCGACGTCGACGACCACGTTGACCGCCGAATGCGCATACACACAGATCGAACCAACCGGCGACAACTTGGCGATCACCTCATTGGCGACCGCCTCGCCCGCCGCGTAGTTCACGCTCGACGTGACCGGCATCGTCCCACACGGGAACACCGTCACGAACCCGGCGTCACCGATCCGACCGACGGTCACATTGGCAACCACCGCCTTCGCACCAACCGGCACCGCATCCACGTCCCGCGATCGGGACCTGGACGACACCACCGGCGGCCACCGGACCTGTCCCGAAGAACAGGCCGTCCGCCGCCACCCAGCCGGGTCGGGTGTCGGCGAACCGCACGGGAGTCAGCGGCGTGATCATCGTGTCCTCACCGGGCGGAAGGATCGTCCAGGTGTGCGTGTCCGAGGCGAAGTTGCCGGCAGCGACCCATCGCGATCACCTTGAAGGTGTGCACTCCCGGTGCCAGCCCGGTGTAGGTCTTCGGGCTCACGCACAGTCCTCGATCGCTCCGCCGTCGAGCACGCACAGCACCCTCGTCGTGTCGGCGTTCGCAGTCGAAGGCGAACGTCGCCTCGGTCGCGGTCGTGGTCGACTGCGGTGCGGCAGTGATCGTCACGGTCGGTGGCACGGCTCGATCGGCCGTCGTTCAGGTAGTCGACCATCTCTGCCTGCGCAAGGGCCACGCCCTCCGGAGCGAGATCCGGGTTCGGGGTGTCGCACGTGTTCTGGAACACCGGGTCGATGTAGAAGCCGAATCCGTCCGAGTCGACCACGACCTCGTTCTCGTGGAGGTAGTTGATGACGGAGCGGACGTCGTCGGCCTGCTGGGCGAACCCGGCCACGTTCGTCACCGTGCCCGACGTACCGAGGTCGACCACGTCGGGGAAGTCGTCCGCCGTCGATCCGGTCGACGACGGTGCCGTACTTCCACGTCAGTGTCCGAACGTCGAGCCAGATCGTGCAGCCCTGGTACACCTCGGCACGCGTGTAGCTGAACTTCGTGTAGTCGACGAACTTCTCACCGTTGGCGGTCGTCGGGAGTTTCGGGGCATAGTCCCAGTTGTCGACTCCTCGCGAAGCGATCCGGTTGTAGTACTGGATCGTGTCGACCGTGACCGGAACCGACTTGCTCGTTGCGGTGCCGATGGCGGCAGCAGCCAGGTCCCAGTTGTCGAATCCACCGATCGCTGCCGGGTTACCCAACGGATACTCAGGGGATTCGGGCAGAGCGACCCCACAGGGAGCCAGTACGGAATGGTCCCGGTGTCCATCAGGCCACCTGGTTGCTCCCGCCCCGGGCTTCCCGTCTGCCGGCGGAGGTGGCGCCGGCGCAGTCCCTTGGTTCGCAGCGTAGATGGCCGCCTTGATCGGGGGATGCGTCGATCGCGGTGGCGACGCCACCGGTCCAGGTCGTGATCCGTCCGGCGCCGTCGAGCGTGATCTCGTCGGCACCATCGAGCCGTGCCCCGACGTCGACGAGCTTCTTCCAGAGCACCTTGTCGGACGTGCGAACGAGGTTCAACCGCTCGAGTTCGACCTCGGACACGTAGGGGAGGAACGCCGCCTGCGGGTCACAGGCCGTGTCGGCGGCGACGGGCAGTCCCGTCGATCGAGGTCTCACCGACGAGCGGAATGAGGTAGACGTCTCGTCCGTCGGCCGGCATTGGTCACGGTGTTCGACGGGTCGATGCCGGGAACCGCTGCGTACGAGATCGGCTGGATGCACGGCACGTCGCACCCCACCTTCCTCGTGAAGGTCCCGGAGAGGATCGGAACGCCGTCGACGTCACGCAGCGCGACGAAGAGGTCGGCATAGTCGTCACCGGAACCGCCCCCGCCACCCGCCTGGGCTGACACCACTGCCGGCGGCGGAAGCACCAGCACCATGGAGGCCAGCGCCGCGGCGAGGCCTCCCACCAGAGTTGACTTGCGCATGACTCCTCCTCTTCCGGGGTCACGCTCTCGCGGACACCCGCCATTGCGAGGACGGCGGAGCAACTTCGAGGCGAAGATGCCCCGACATCGTGAGCACAGAGGTCGGTGGATCCGAGGTCTGTCACCGGGGTCGATCGGACCGATCCCGGCCTCTTCACTATCCCCCTAGGGGTATCCATCACGTAGAGCAGAAGGTCCCGGTGTGACCGATGTTGCACCGTGCGCTCGCAACCGTTGATCGGAGTACGAATCTCCGCGACGCGCCTCAGCGAGCGCGCGGACCTCTCAGAGTTCGACGATCTCCAGCTTGCCGAGTGCCGCCGCGCCGGCTGTCTCCGCGTCACTCGACGGCGCCGTGCAGGCGAGGAGATGGCGGCCGTCGGGGCCGCCCACGGCACACGCATAGGCGAGTGTCGAGGTCGTCACTCGGTGCGTGATCGCTCCGCCCTCCTCGACGCGCACGACCTCGGGTCCGAGGGGGTTGGCGACCCAGATGCCTCCGGCACCATCGGCGGCGATGCCGTCGGGGGCGACGAGCGTTCCGTCGTCACCGATCAGCGACGCCCAGACCCGCCGATTGGACAGCGTGCCGTCGGGTGCCTTGTCGAACGCGGTCAGCTCCAGGCCGAGCGTCTGGGCGACGACGAGGGTCGACCCGCCATCCGCCGTCACCATCCCGTTCGGGAACGCCAGGTCGTCGGCCACCACCGTCACCGACCCGTCGGGGTCCACCCTGCTCAGCACCGTCGTGTACGGCGACCGGTCGACCGCCATCGCCCCGAGGAGCCCGTCGGGACCCATCGTGGCCATCGCTGCATCGAGGTCGAAACCGAAGTTGCCGACGTACGCCCGACCCGCATCGTCGACGAGCATGTCGTTGCAGTGGAACGTCGCCACCCCACTCAGATCGGCGTGTTCGACGACGGTGCCGTCGTGCTCGCGGCGCATCACCTTGCGGGCGAGCATCGCCACGAACAGCAGCCTGCCGTCGGGGAGCCATCCGAGTCCCGATGGCCGTTCGCCACCCTCGAGCGTCACCTCGACCCGGACGTCGCCGTCGAGATCGACGCTGCTGATCTCGTGCGCGAAGAAGTCACTGAACCAGAACCTGCCGTCGCGCCACCGGGGCCCCTCACAGAAGTAGCGACCGTCGACCAGTGTCCGTGTCTCCATGGCGTTCCCCTTCGCCGTTCCATCACCACCGTTCCCATCACGACGTGCACCGAGTATGGCAGCCAGTTCACACTGCGTTCACAACCGGGCAACGACTCGGCAACGGATCGCTGCGACGATGCCGCTCGCCATCGGCGACCACCGTAAGTTGGTTCGCCTGTACCCCTACCCATCGTGGACGAATTGAGGACAACTGTGGTTTACAAGGCCGAATACATCTGGGTCGACGGCACTGCGCCGACATCGAAGCTTCGTTCCAAGACGAAGATCCTCGACGACGGCGCCGAGCTGCCCATCTGGGGCTTCGACGGATCGAGCACGAACCAGGCGACCGGCGACAAGAGCGACTGCGTGCTCAAGCCGGTCGCCAGCTACCCGGACCCGATCCGCGGCGGCGACGACGTGCTCGTCATGTGCGAGGTGATGCTGGTCGACGGCAAGCCGCACCCGACCAACACCCGCCACCTCGCCGCCAAGACGGCCAAGAAGTACGCCAAGCACGAGCCCCTGTTCGGCATCGAGCAGGAGTTCACCCTCATGAAGAACGGTCGCCCGTACGGCTTCCCGCCGGCCGGCTACCCCGAGCCGCAGGGCGGCTACTACTGCGGCGTCGGTGAGGACGAGATCCACGGCCGCCCGCTGGTCGAGGATCACCTCGACGCCTGCCTCGCCGCCGGCCTGTCGATCTCGGGCATCAACGCCGAGGTCATGCCCGGACAGTGGGAGTTCCAGGTCGGCCCGCTCGGCCTGCTCGAAGTCGCCGACCAGCTGTGGGTCGCCCGCTGGTTGCTCTACCGGATCGGTGAGGACTACGGCATCGCCGCCACCCTCGACGCCAAGCCCGCCAAGGGCGACTGGAACGGCGCCGGCGCCCACACGAACTTCTCCACCAAGGAGATGCGTGCCGACGGCGGCTACAAGTACATCGAGGCCGGCTGCAAGGCGCTCGGCGACGAAGGCCGACCTGCACATCGCCAACTACGGCACGGGCATCGAGGACCGCCTGACCGGCGCCCACGAGACCCAGCGCCACGACCAGTTCAGCTACGGCGTGTCCGACCGTGGCGCCTCGATCCGCATCCCGTGGCAGGTCGCCATCGACAAGAAGGGCTACCTCGAGGATCGTCGCCCGAACGCCAACATCGACCCGTACATCGTCGCCCGTCTCATGGTGGAGACGATCTGCGGCGCGATGAAGTAACCCGATCACGAACGGGTCGCCAACTGCGACCGACCGACAGGGCGGGGGCTTCGGCTCCCGCCCTGTCGCATTCCCGACCGAACCGCGAGAGACTTGGAGAATGACCGAGATGCTGGACCAACAGCGCGACTACGTCCTGCGCAGCGTCGAAGAGCGCGGCGTCCGACTCGTACGACTGTGGTTCACCGACGTCCTCGGCAATCTCAAGAGCCTCGCCATCTCACCGGCCGAGCTCGAGAACGCCCTCGAGGACGGCATGACCTTCGACGGTTCGTCGATCGACGGGTTCTCCCGGGTCCAGGAAGCCGACGTCCTGGCGATGCCCGACCCCGACACGTTCGAGTTGCTCCCGTGGGGCGACCCGAAGGTTCCCGAGGCCCGGATCTTCTGCGACATCCACCACCTCGACGGCACACCGTTCGAGGGCGATCCCCGCCAGGTCCTGCGCCGCCACGTGCAGTCGGCCCACGACGAAGGCCTCACCTTCTACGTCGCCCCCGACGTCGAGTTCTTCTACTTCGAACCGCTCGTGGCCGGCCAGTTGCCCGTGCCGATCGACCAGGGCGGCTACTTCGACCTGACCACGAGCGACGTCACCGGCGAACTGCGCAAGCAGACGATCCGGACACTCGAAGCGCTGGGCATCCCGGTCGAGTACAGCTTCCACGAGGACGCACCCGGCCAGCAGGAGATCGACCTGCGCCACACCGACGCGCTCACGATGGCCGACAGCATGATGACCTTCCGTCTCGCCGTCCGCGAGGTCGCCTCCCACCACGGCGTGCACGCCACGTTCATGCCCAAGCCGCTCGAAGGTGTCCAGGGTTCGGGGATGCACGTCCACCTGTCGCTGTTCCGAGGCGACGACAACGCGTTCTACGACGCCGACGACGCCTACCACCTGTCGCCGACGGCGAAGGCGTTCATGGCCGGCATGCTGCATCACGCCGCCGAGATCACCGCCGTCACGAACCAGACGGTCAACAGCTACAAGCGACTCGTCCCCGGATTCGAGGCACCGGTCCACATCAGCTGGGCCCGGAACAACCGCAGCGGGCTCATCCGGGTGCCGATCCCCAAGCGCGGCAACCCGGTGGCGACGCGCATCGAGTACCGCTCGGCCGACCCGGCCTGCAACCCCTACCTGGCGTTCAGCCTGATGCTGGCCGCCGGGATGCGCGGCGTCCACGAGGGCTACGAGCTGCCCGACGAGGCCGACGCGAACCTGTTCGAGATCGACAACGACGTGCTCGCCAAGCTGGGCATCCAGCAGCTCCCGCAGTCGCTCGCCGATGCGCTCGCCGTGATGGAATCCTCGACACTCGTCCAGGAGGCACTCGGTGAGCACATCTTCGAGTGGTTCCTGCGCAACAAGCGCAGCGAATGGCGCGGCTACAAGACCCAGGTCACCCCGTTCGAGCGGGACCGCTACCTCGGAGCGCTGTAGGACGTGGTCACCGCCCGAGAATCGATGTTGGCCATCGTGCCCGACCCGGCTTCTCCCGATCTCGCCCGCACGCTCGACCTTGCCGGCTACAGCTGGAAAGCCGTGGAAGCCGAACGCGCCCGTCGACGAGCACGAGCCCGCCGGTGGCTGGGCCGGAGCCATCATCGATCTCTCCCAGGACGCCGACGGTGGGTGGGCGTTCCTGCGCAACCTGCGCAAGCAGGGCGAGCGTTCGATCCCGGTGATGGTGCTCGTCGGCGGCGGCGCAACTGGCCGACCTCGAACATCGCGACGAGCTGTTCGACGACTTCTGCCTGTCACCGTTCCATCCCGCCGAACTCGAGGCGCGGCTGCGTCACCTGCTCGCCACCGACATCGACCTGCACCGTGCCGACCTCGTGGAGTACGGCGAGCTCACACTGAACCTCGAGACCTACCAGGCGTCGATCGCCGGCCGGCCGCTCGACATGACCTACATGGAGTACGAACTCCTCAAGTTCCTCGCCCAGAACCCCGGCAAGGTCTTCACCCGGGAGATGCTGTTGAGCCGGGTGTGGGGCTACGAGTACTACGGCGGCGCCAGGACCGTCGATGTCCACGTCCGGCGCCTGCGAGCCAAGCTCGGCGAGGAGCACGCCAACCTGATCCAGACCGTTCGGTCGGTCGGGTACCGGTTCGGGCAGTCCCGCTGGGACAGCTGACGTCCCGTCGACGTTCACGCGGTGCCTGGCACCGGGTGTACGTCAGCGGCCGAGGAACTCGCGCACCGTGTCGGCCACGACGAAGGCGAACACATCAGTGCCATCGGTGGTCGGGTGGACACCGTCGCCGCTGAGCACGCCCTGCTGTGTCGCGAAGGCGGTCCAGGGGGCAACCACGCTGTCGCCGCGTCGGCCGACCCGTTCCCGCACGATGGAGTTGACGAGCTGGGTCTGCTCCGGACGGTCACGGAAGTAGGTGTCGACCCAGACGAGCGCCGCGTCATCGGGGACGGCGGCGATCACCTCGTTGACCGCGGCGGCGATTTCGTCGGCGCTCGCGTACTGCCCGATGTCATTGGTGCCGAGCGCCACCACCCACACCTCGTTGGCGTGATCCGTGTCTCCCCCGGAAGCGAGGAACTCGGCGACCTTCGAACCGCCGACGTTGTCGCCGGACGACACCACCATGCGCTTGCCGTTCTCGGCCTCGATCGCCACGTTCGCGAACCCGAGCGATCCGAACTCCCTCCGGAGGGCGTCGATGGACCCACGAGTGATCGAATCCCCGATCATCACCACCGAGTCGATGGCCGAGGCGTCTCGTGCCGTCTGACCATCGGCGGCCAGTTCGCCCGGTTGTCCTTCCACGGGTAGTCGACCCCGAGTCCAGTTCGGCTCGTGGCTCCGTCGAACCAGCGGACCCGCAGCCGACGAGCGCGACGAGACCCACGGCGACGACGCTGCGACACGATGACCCGACTCACCCCGACAGTCTGGTCAGTTCGACCCCGCAAACGGCGTCACCGTGACGTGCACCACATCGGCTGCCGCACGGCTGCAGGCACATCAGCCCTGCATCGCACGGGCGAGCCGTGCATGCGTGGCCAGCATCTCGGGGACCCGCGTCGACACCAGCGCGCCGTCGCGCACGACGGGTCGGCCGTGCACGACCGTGTGTCGAGCCGACAGCGGCCCACAGCGCAGCCAGGCTTCGACGGGGTCGGCCAGGGCGCCGGCGAACGCCGGGCCGGTGAGCGGCCACACGGCGACGTCGCCGACCGCGCCGACCGTGAGCGTGCCGATCTCGCCGAGCCGGCCGAGACAGCCCGCACCGCCGATCGTGGCGATCTCGAGGGCCATGCGCGCCGTGCCGGCTGCTGCGCCACTTCGCAGTTTGGCGAGCAGCATCGCCTGACGCGCTTCGATCCACAGCGACGCCGAATCGGCGGACGACGATCCGTCGACCCCGAGCCCCACGTGCACGCCGGCGGCGCGGAGGTCGACGACCGGCGCAATCCCCGAGGACAGGATCATGTTGCTCGACGGGCAGTGGGCGGCTCCGACCCCGGCTGCCCCGAGCCGGCGGATCTCGTCGTCGTTCGGCATCACGCAGTGCGCCACCCACGTGCGGTCGGTGCACCATCCGGTGCGCTCGAGGTACTCCATCGGACGGCACCCGAACGTCGCCAGGCTGAACTCGTCGTCTTCGGCGTTCTCGGCGAAGTGGGTGTGGAGCCGCACGTCGAGCTGCTCGGCCAGTTCCGCCGTGCGCACCATCAGCGCCTCGGTGACCCTGAACGGCGAACACGGCGCCAACGCGATGCGGGTCATCGCGCCGTAGGATCGATCGTGGTGGCGGGCAACGGCATCCGCGCACGCGGCGAGGATCTCGTCGTCGTCGCCGACCACGTCGTCGGGTGGGAGGCCGCCGTCCTTCTCCGACAGCGACATCGACCCGCGGGTCGGATGGAAGCGCATCCCGAGATCGCGAGCAGCCTCGATCTCGGCGCCGAGCAGGTCCCCGGCGCCGCGCGGATGGAGGTAGAGGTGATCCGACGACGTGGTGCAGCCCGACAGCGCCAACTCGGCGAGACCGACCCACGCCGACACGTAGGCCGACTCGGTGTCGAGCGAACGCCACAGCGGATAGAGCGACTGCAGCCAGCCGAACAGCGGCTTGTCCGTCATCGGCGGGAACGCCCGCGTGAGGTTCTGGTACAGGTGGTGATGGGCGTTCACGAGTCCCGGCGTGACCAGGCAGTCGGTGGCGTCGAGCACGGTGTCGGCCGGCGGAGGGGTGCCCGTGCCGACGCCGCTCACGAGGCCGTCGGTGATCGCCACCCAGGCATCGTCCAGTTCGCGGCGCTCGGCGTCGATGGTCGCGACCCGTCGGGCGTCGGCGATCACGAGATCGGCACGGTCGTCGGTCACGGGCGGGGTCCTTCCATCGTTGTCAGGATCGATTCGATGTCCTCGACGGTGGTGCGAGGGTTCACGATGCAGATGCGCAGCACGACCTCGCCGTGCCAGCTCGTCGGCACGACGAACGAACGACCGGCGCGCAGTTCGGCATCGCTCCACGCCTGGTAGTCGGCGGGCGTCCAGCCGACACGCCGGAACACCACGAACGACAGCTCCGGTTCCATCACCAACTCGGTCGCCTCGTGGCGGTCGACGAGGCGAGCGGCCTCCCGTGCCACCTGCAGGGTCATTTCGACGGCCTCGATGTAGGCATCGGTGCCGTAGGTGGCCAGGCTGAACCAGAGCGGCAGGCCTCGCGCTCGACGCGACAGGTGATGGGCGTAGTCGCTGGCGTTCCACGGCTCGTCGGCCACGTCATCGCTGTGCAGCACGTCGAGGTACTCGGCGTGCTGGGTGTGGGCGGATCGGGCGACGCTCGGATCGCGGTAGAGCAGGGCGCACGAGTCGAACGGGGCGAACAGCCACTTGTGCGGATCGACGATGAAGCTGTCGGCGGCGTTCGATCCCGTCGAACAGGTGCCGAACGCTCGGCGCGGCGAGCGCGGCGCCGCCGTACGCACCGTCGACGTGGAGCCAGGTGCCGAGCGCCTCCGCGGCGTCAGCGGCGCCCGCGAGATCGTCGACGACCCCGACGTTGGTCGTGCCCGCCGTCGCCACGATGGCGAAGAGTCGATCGCGATCGAGCGGGTCGAGTGCGTCGAGCACGGTTCGCAAGCGCCGCCCGGTCATCTCCCCGCGATCGCCGGCGGGCACGAGCACGACGTCGGCGTCCATCGCTCGGGCCGCTTGGGCGACCGACGAGTGAGCCCCGGCCGACGCCACCATCAGGCCACGGGTCCGATCGTGGCGCACCGTCGGCGCGATGTCGCCACCGCCAACGAGCGGCGATCAGCGCGCTCAGGTTGCCGGCGGTGCCGCCGCTGACGAACACCCCGCCGGCCGATGGCGGGCATGCCGGCGAGGTCGGCGACCCAACGCAGCGCCTCGTTCTCGGCGAAGATCGCCCCGCCACCCTCGAGCCACGAGCCGGCGTAGACGCTCGACGCTCCGACGACCAGGTCGAACAGGATCGAGGCTTCGGTCGGCGCCGCCGGCACGAACGACAGGAACCGGGGGTGGTCGACCGAGATGCACGCCGGGCGCGAGGACGTCTTCGAACACCCGCAACGCCTCGAGACCGCCGATCCCGGCCGGCGTGATCGTGTCGCCGACCGCGGTCGCGCAGCGCTTCGGGCGTCATCGGGTGGTCGAGCGGCGGCGGGTCGAGTTGCACCCGCTCGAGCGGCGTAGCGCACGATCGCCTCGGTCAGGACCTCGGTCGAGTCGTCGTGCCGGTGCATGGCCGCCAGTGTGTCAGACGACGACGCCGTGCGGCGGCGGTCCGTCAGTCGGAGATCGAGGAGCTCGCTGTCCTCGTTGCGCTTCGACCGGTCGTGCGGTAGTAGGTCTCACCGATGATCGCCGAGGCGACGGCACCACTCATGATGACCAGACGGGGAATCAGCAACAGCACGACGCACGATGATCACTGCTCCGGCCATGCGGTCAGGCTAGCGCCCGGCACTCGTCGTGCCGAAAGCAGTCGACGACGTGATCGTTGACCATCCCGGTCGCCTGCATGAACGCGTAGCAGATCGTCGGTCCGACGAATCCGAAGCCGCGCCGTTTCAGCTCCTTGCTCATCGCGCGGGACTGGTCGGTCTCGGCGGGGAGGTCGGCCATCGTGGACCACGTGTTCTGGATCACCTCGCCGTCGGTGAAGCTCCACAGGAAGGTCACGGGATCGTCGAGCTGCGAGCCAGGCGCGGGCGTTGCCGATGATCGAGGTGACCTTGGCGCGATTGCGCACGATGCCGGCGTCGGCCAGGCAGCGCTCGACGTCGTCGTCGTCGAACCCCGCCACCACCTCGAGGTCGAAGTCGGCGAAGGCCGCGCGGTACCCGTCGATCTTGCGCAGGATCGTCGACCACGACAGGCCCGCCTGGGCACCTTCGAGGATCAGGAACTCGAACAGCGCCGCTCGGATCGCGCTGCGGGACGCCCCACACCTCGTCGTGGTAGTCGACGTAGGCTCGCCGATCGTCGGGCCGCCGCGACAGCGCCCACGAACAGCGCGTCCGAGGTCCGGACTGCCGCTCACTGCGGGCTTGTAGGCCCAGGCCTCGACCTCGACCAGGAAGCCGGCGGGCAGGCCGGCCACGGCGACCGTCGATCGGGCGGGACGATGAGTCGCCGAGCGCCTCGGCGTACGCCTCGTTGAAGGCGGCGAAGTTCTCCATGTCGGTGAGGAAGCAGGTCGTCTTCACGATGTCGCTCAGCGATGCGCCGACCGTTGCGAGCTGCGTGGCGAGGTTCTTCATCGTCTGCGTGGTCTCGGCGGTGACGCCACCGTCGACGACCTTGCCGTCAGCCATGCCTCCCTGGCCGGAGACGATGACGAAGTCGCCGGCACGCACGACCGGACTGTAGGGACCGAGGGGCTTGCTCATCCCACGAAGCTAGCCGCGACCACCACCGTGGAACCTGGCGATAGCGTCGGCCGCGCATGATTCCGCGCCGGTCCTCACCTCTGCGTCCCGACGGTTCACGCGCCGCGGGTTCCTCGTCGGCGCTGCTGCGACCGGCCTCCTGGTCGCCTGCGGTTCGGACGACTCGGGCACCGCTTCACCCGGGGCCGCCGGCACGCGAGGGATCGCCGCCGCCGGACGGATCGTCGGCCGCCGCGGGCACCTACATCATCGTCCAGCGCTTCCCGCAGGACGTCCAGGAGCCGGGGACGATTCGGCTCCCGATCAGCCTGGCGACGAGCGACGGGCAGCTGATCCAGGACGGCCCGGACGAGCTCGGCGCCCAGGTCACCGACATCGACGGCAAGCCCGTCGGCGAGCCGATCACGGCGCAACGCCGCGACGTCGTCCCGGGGCCCTACTACGCCTTCCGCACCGAGGTCGCCGACCCGGGCGTCTACTACCTCGTGGTCGACGGGCGGTCCGGCCGAGGGCGCCGCGTTCCAGATCATGGACGCAGGGACCGTCGCGGTGCCCGGACCCGGTCGACCGCTCCCGCCGTTCGACACCCCGACCGTCGACGATGCCCGCGGCGTGGACCCGATCTGCACCAGTGAACCGGAGCCGTGCCCGTTCCACGAGGTGACGCTGACCGAAGCGCTCGCCGGCGGCAAACCCGTGGTCTACCTCGTCGGCACGCCGGCGTTCTGCCAGACCGGGACGCTGCGCACCGGCACTCGAGTCGATCATCGACGTCCAGGACCAGTTCGGCGACCCGTTCACCTTCGTCCACGCCGAGGTGTACATCGACAACACCGCGACCGAGCCGGCGCCGGCCGTCGATGCGGTCGGGCTGATCTACGAGCCGGCGCTGTTCGTCACCGACGCCTCAGGCGTGGTGATCGAGCGGCTGGACGCCGTGTGGGACCGGACCGAACTGGTCGAGGTCGCTCGAACGGGCTCAGCTGAAGCTCTGGCCACACCCGCAGGTGCGCGAGGCGTTCGGGTTGGTGATCGCGAACCCGGACTGGTCGAGGCCGTCCTTGTAGTCGAGCGTCGCACCCTCGAGGAGCTGCGCCGACGCCGGATCGACGACGACCTTCACGAACCCGTCGTCGCCGTACGCCGCCTGGGTGTCGTCGGCGGCGATGTCGCCGTCGAAGAACATCTCGTAGGAGAATCCGCTGCATCCACCCGGGCGCACGGCAACACGCAGTGCCAGATCTTCGGCACCTTCGTCGGCGAGGAGCTGGCGGACCTTGACGGCGGCGGAATCGGTGAGCGTGATCATGGAACCTCCTGGGTGCGGTGGTCGTCAATGTAGCGCCGAACCGACCGTGACACGACACGGGGTGCGGCTGGTCAGGGTGCAGAACTCGGTGACCTCGGCGTCGCCCATCTCGGCGACGAAGCCGGCGACGAGACCGCGGTGCAGCCCGCAGACCAGCTCCGGATGCTGCTCGGCGAGGTCGGCGAAGGGACAGTGGGCGAAGACGACCACCGCGGCGTCCTCGTCGTCGGGGCTGTCGGTGACGAGCGGATCGAAGCCGAGCCGGTCGAGGTCGGACACGAGCGCTTCGAGCGTGGACGGCGCCCGTTCGTAGGGCGTGGCCCGCTGCGCCCCTTCGGATCGGCCGACCGCCTCGGCGTCCTCGGCGCTCGCGTGCAGGCGGGCAGCCATGGCGAGCACCAGACGGGCGAGCATGGGCATCGTCGGGGGTTCGAAACCGAGCGACGGCGCCGTCTTGGCGATCGAGTAGCGGTGTTGGGGCCGCCCGACGTCGCCACGGCCGCCGACCTCGACCTCGAGGAGGCCGGCCTCGCGCATGCGTTCCAGATGCGGGCGCACGGTGTTGGGGTGCAACCCGAGGGACTCCGAGATGTCGGCGGTCGCCAGTGGCCGAGCGGAACGGGCCAGCTCCAGGTAGATGGCGTAGCGGGTGTTGTCACCGAGCGCCTTGAGCAGGTCGAGCTGCGGCGTGCCGGCCATCGCGGCCAGCGGGTCCTGTTCCACATCCGGAGATTACACGGGATTCGCCGGTAAAATGTCGCCCATGGCCCCGAACTCCCCGGTTGCCCCAGCCCACCGGTCGCCCCACCGCACCGTCGACGAGGTCATGGCGGTCCTCGGGACGGTCATCGATCCCGAGCTCGGTGCCGACATCGTGTCGCTCGGCATGGTGCCATCGGTCGACGTGCAGCCCGACGGCCTGGTCACGGTCGGCATCAAGCTGACCATCGGAGGGTGCCCGCTGCGCGCCGAGATCAAGAAGGAGGTCGAGACCCGGGTGTCGGTCCATCCGGGCGTCTCCGACGTGAAGATCTCCTGGGGTGAGATGAACGCCGACGAACGCAGCGCGGTGATGACCAAGGCCCGCTGGAACGCTCGCGAGAACGCACCGGACACCGAAGTGCCGCTGTCGTGCAAGGTGCTCGCCATCGCCAGCGGCAAGGGCGGCGTCGGCAAGAGCTCGGTCACGGTCAACCTCGCCGGCGGCCCTTGCGGCCGCCGGGCACACCGTCGGCGTGCTCGACGCCGACATCTGGGGGTTCTCGGTCCCCCGCCTGCTCGGCATCTCCGAGCGGATGGAGGCCGCCGCGGTCGAGGGGTCCGACAAGCCCAAGATCATCCCGAACGAGCGTGTCATCGGCGAGGGTCTGCTCAAGGTCGTCTCGACCGGCTTCCTCGTCGACGAGGAGACCGCACTGATGTGGCGCGGGCTCATGCTGACCAAAGCCGTCGAGCAGTTCCTGCGTGACGTCCGGTGGGGCGAACTCGACTACCTGCTGATCGACATGCCGCCCGGCACCGGCGATGTGCAGATGGGCCTGGCGCGCATGCTGCCGAGCACCGATCTGATCGTCGTCACGACGCCGGCGCTCGCCGCGCAGAAGGTTGCGCAGCGCGCGGCCGACATGGCACAGCGCAGCTTCCTCAAGGTGATCGGCGTGATCGAGAACATGAGCTCGTTCACCTGCGACCACGGCGAGTCCTACGCGCTGTTCGGCGAGGGCGGCGGACAGGCGCTCGCCGAACGCGATCGATGCGCCGCTGCTCGGGCAGGTCCCGCTCGAAGCCTCGGTCGCCGCCGGCGGCGACGCCGGTGAGCCGGTGCGCTCGCCGGCGTCGGAGCGGCTGCAGACGCCTTCCGGGCGATCGCCGAGCGGATCCTGACCGACATCGCTCCCCCGACCGATCCCGATGCGATCGACATGGCGGGCTGCTCGGCTCGATTGTTCGAGACCGTCAACGCCGCGTTCGCCCAACTCGACGCCACCTGACCGCGTCCACCGGGTCAGACCCGTGATGTGACAGCTCACGGGAGCGAGTCGTAGTCGGCGTCGTCGGGCATGGCGACACCGATGAGCTTGCCGTCGGCGTCGCGACGCAACTTCGGCAGGATGCACCTCGGACGCTCGACCGCTGCGCCGGCCGCCAACGCATCGGCCGCCGTGAGGTGCGGGGCGAGGAATCGGAGGTTGGCGATCGTCGGGGGCATCATCATCAGCTCGCCGTCGGCCTGCATGCGCAACGCCACCTCGGGCCGGACCCACAGGCTGTCCACGGTCTCACGATCATCGTGCAGCGGTTCCTGATCCGCGGGCATCTCGGTGAGGAAGAATCGGGTGTCGAACCGGCGTTGCTCCCCGATGGGGGTGATCCAGTGATCGACGTAGTGGGTGGTGGAGAGATCGAGCACGAGATCGTCGCGTCGACACAACTCGACCAGCGACAGGGAGCTGTCGTGCACCTCGTGACGATCCTCGTTGCGCAGCGAGAGGGGGCCGCCGGTCCGGGGAGTGGCGAGCAGGACGCCGGCCTCCTCGAAACACTCACGTACCGCTGCCACCCAGTACGCCAGGCCGCCGTGGTCGATTCCGAGCTGGTCGGACGCCGCGGCGTCGTCGAGTCCCCGACAGAACGGGGCGATCTCGTCGGCGCCGTCGACGCCGTCGACGCGACCGCCGGGAAAGACGTACATGCCGGCGCCGAACACGGCGTTGGCGGTTCGCCGCAGCATGAAGACCTCGATGCCTGGCGTCGGTGCCGATCCCGCCACGGACTCGTCGACGGCGTCGCGGATCAGCATCACGGTGGCGGCGGGGCGGACGGGAACGTCGGCGGGGTCGAGTGGTTCGGTCATGTTGGTCCGACGGTATCCACCTGGCGCCCTCGGGGCCCTACGGTGGAGGCATGTACACGCCCTCGACGACGGCACCGAACCAACCTGCTGACGTGATGGAGCACATCAGCCCCGGCACCCAGATCATCGTGCCATTGGGGAATGGGGAACCCACTGCCGTGATCGATGCCATCGAAGCGGCCGCGGCCGCCGGTGACGAGCGGATCGACGCCGTTCGGGTCCACCAGATGCATGCCATCCACGATCGGCCGTACCTCGGGGGCGCGTTCGGCACCCGCCTCAAACACATCTCGTACTTCCTGTCGCACATCACGCGGCCGCACTTCGCGAACGGACACCTCGGCCTGGTGCCGGGGAACTTCTCGGAGGTGTACGCCCTGATGCGGATGCGGACCGACGATCCACTCGTGATCGCCGCCGCATCACCACCCGATCGGCACGGCTACTTCTCCCTCGGCGTCTCGGCCGACTACACCGCGAGCTTCATCGGGCGGGGCCGCATCTTCCTCGAAGTGACCGACGACATGCCGCGCACGTTCGGCCGCAACCAGATCCACGTCTCCCAGGTCGTCGGCTGGTGTCGCAGCGACCGCAAGCTCGTCGAGGTCCAACCCGTCCGTGTGCGGTGAGACCGATCTCAAGATCGCCGCCTTCGTGGCCGAACGGATCCCGAACGGTGCGACGATCCAGACCGGCATCGGTGCGATCCCCAACGCCATCATGGCCTCACTGTCGGACCACAAGGACCTCGGCGTCCACACCGAGCTCGTGTCCGACGGCGTGGTCGACCTCATCGAGTCGGGCGTCGTCAACGGCGTGCGCAAGCGCCTCAACCGGACCAAGGTGGTCGGGACGTTCGCGCTCGGGACCGAGCGTCTGCACGAGTTCCTCCACGAGAACACCGCGATCGAACTTGCACGCCGTGCGCTACGTGAACGACCCGCGCATCATCGCCAACGAGAACAACTTCGTCTCGATCAACGCCACACTGACGGTCGACTTCCTCGGCCAGTGCGCGTCGGAGACGATCGGAGGAAAGTACTTCTCGTCGTCGGGCGGCCAGAACGACTTCGCCCGCGGCGCCATGTACTCCGACGGCGGCCAGGGGTTCGTGGTGCTGCATTCCACGACGTCGCACGGCACCTCCCGCATCGTGCCGCAGCTCGCTGCCGGCGATGTCGTCACCACCCCCAAGAACACGGTCGACAAGATCGTCACCGAGTACGGGGTCGCAGAGCTTCGAGGAAGGTCGATCAAGGAGCGCGCCGAGGCGCTCATCGCGATCGCTCATCCCGACCATCGCGAGGAACTGACGGCGCAGGCCGGAGCCGTCAACTACGCGTGAGTCGGCATCCGTGAACGACCCCGACCTCGCCCGCCCGACTCGCCACGCCCGACCTCGCCACGATGCGTCAGATCGAGCAGCGGGTGCTGTGGTTGGCGACGCGCATCATCGACCACGCCAACCGGCGCGGCGACAGCGAGGTGAAGGTGGGCGGGCACCAGGCGTCGTGTGCGTCGATCGCCACGATCATGACGGCGCTGTGGTTCGGGCACATCGGCGGCGACGACAAGGTGGCGGTGAAGCCGCATGCGTCGCCGGTGTACCACGCCATCAAGTACCTGACGGGTGAGCTCGATCGTTCCTATCTGACGATGCTGCGACAGCGAGGCGGGCTCCAGGCCTACCCGTCACGGACGAAGGATCCCGACGTGTCCGACTTCTCGACCGGATCGGTCGGCCTCGGCGCCGTCGCGCCACTCTTCTCGGCGCTGACGCGGCGGTACACCGATTCGCACTTCGGCGCGCAGCCCTCGGCCCGGTTCATCGCGCTGGTCGGTGACGCGGAGCTCGACGAGGGCAACGTGTGGGAAGCGATCGCCGACCCGGCGACGCAGGAGCTCGGCAACTTCACGATGGTGATCGACCTCAACCGGCAGAGCCTCGACCGGGTGATCCCCGACATCGCCGCGATCCGCCTGCAGCGCTTCTTCGCCGACGCCGGCTGGCACGTCGCCGAGGCCAAGTACGGGGCCCGATTGGCCGCCGCGTTCGCCGAACCGGGCGGCGATGCGCTCGAGGCACACATCGACGCGCTGAGCAACGAGGCGTACCAGGAGCTGTTCGCACTGTCCGGGGCGGACGTTCGGCGCAAGTTCCTGGACGGCGCCGACCCGGCGGTGGTCCGGATCGCCGAGGGGCTCGACGACGACGGGCTGAAGACGCTCGTGACGGATCTCGGCGGCCACGACATCGGTCTGCTGATCGACACGTTCCGCAGCTGCGACCTCGCGGTCGATCAGCCATCGGTCGTGTTCGCCTACACGATCAAGGGTCACGGGTTGCCGATGGCCGGTGACCCCATGAACCACGCCGCCCTGCTGAGCCCGGAGCAGTTGGACGCGTTCCGCGCCGAGGTCGGCCTCGATCTCGCCACCGAGTGGGACCGGTTCGATCCTGACTCGCCGGCGGGCCGGCTGTGCGACGCCGTGGGGGGCGAGATCAACAACGCGCCGCCCACGCCGCGGCCGATCCTGCCGGTGCCGTCGAGTGTCCGATCGGTGGTGACGAGCGGACGGGTGTCGACGCAGGAGGCGTTCGGCCGGGTGCTGGCCAGCCTGGCCGATGTCGAGGGCGTCGGCGAGCGGATCGTGACGACGGCGCCGGACGTGTCGATCTCGACGAACCTCGGAGGGTGGATCAACAAGCGCGGGGTCTATGCCCACCGCGAGCGCGACGACCACGGTGGCGCCGAGCGGCTGCTGAAGTGGGCGCCCGGCCCGTCGGGCCAGCACATCGAGCTGGGGATCAGCGAGATGAACCTGTTCATGCTGCTCGGCCAGTTGGGGTTGAGCCACGATCACCACGGTCGACATCTCCTGCCGATCGGCACGGTGTACGACCCGTTCGTGCTGCGCGGACTCGACGCCTTGATCTACGGGATCTACAACGACGCCAAGTTCGTCGTCGCAGGAACGCCGGCCGGGGTGACCCTGGCGCCGGAGGGAGGGGCGCACCAGTCGACGATCACCGCGTCGGTCGGCGCCGAACTCCCGAACCTCACCGTCCTTCGAGCCGGCGTACGCCACCGAGGTGGACTGGGTGCTCTGTGATGCACTCGACCAGCTCTCCCGGCCGGACGGGACGAGCGGGTACCTGCGGTTGTCGACCCGCCCGATCGATCAGGCACCGTTCGCCGCCGTCCTGGCGACACTCGGCGAGGAGGCACTGCGGGGCGAGGTGCTCCGCGGGGGCTACCGGTTGATCGACGGACCCGAGGACGGTCGGCCGGCGGTGACGATCGTGACGACCGGAGTGATGGCGCCCGAGGCGATCCAGGCGGCCGCCGAACTGGACGCGGAGGGCGTGCAGGCGAGCGTGATCCATCTCACGAGCCCGGACCGGGTGTACCGCAGTTGGCGATCGGGGTTCGCCGCCACGACGGCGTCGGCACGGGTCGTGCGGTCGCCGAGCCACCTGCACCGCCTGGTGCCGGCCGAGGAGCGTCGACGTCCGATCGTGAGCGTGCACGACGCCGCGAGCCACAGCTTGGCGTGGCTCGGCTCCGCGCTCGGCACGAGGCAGTACGCGCTCGGCGTCGACCGGTTCGGTGAGTCGGGGACGATCGCCGACCTCTACGAGCTCACCGGGATCTCGACGGGCAGCATCGTGAACGCCGCGCTGGTCGCCGTCGGCGACGTCGACCTCTACGACTGAACGCCGGTGGCCGGATCGCTCACATCGGCGGATGCGACCGCCGGGTCGTCGACCGCTGCCGGATCTGGTCGGCGTCGGGGGTCGGTCGGGCCGGGTCATCACGTAGGCACGGCGCGCACCGACCACGACGACCGCCATGACGACGCCGACGATCTGCCAGTGGTCGTTCAGGAACGTGCTCGCCTGTGCCTGCCGCGCGAGCGCCCAGTCGGTGACCGGATCTCCCTCTTCCTCGATGTCGACCCAGTAGAAGTACCAGAGGAGGTAGAGCCCCGACAGGACGACGAACCCGGCGGCGATGCGGTCGACGTACTGCAGGCTGCCGCGCAGGAACTTGAGCAGGCTCGTGTTCGCCGAGGCGAGTGCGACCGTGAGGGCACTCACGAGCAGGGCCATGCCGGCGCCGTAGGCGAGGACGTTGCCGACGCCCGCGACCACGCCCTCCCGGGCGGTCGTGCTGAACACGGTGGCGATGAAGAGGCCGATCGTGCAGCCGATGGAGGCAACGGCGTAGGCGATCCCGAACACGAACATGGCCCGCATCGTGCGCTCCGGGGTGTCGCCGGTGCTGATCGTCGGCGTCATGAACGGCAGCTTGTAGCCGAACAGCATGGCGACACCGAGCACGAGGAGGGCGAGGCCGATGGCGCCGGTCGCGTACTTGGCGTTCTCGTTGATCCAGTTGGTGAAGTTGTAGGAGATCACGCCCGCCACGAGGAACACCGACAGGAATCCGGCCGAGACCGCGAGGCTGACGAGCAGCGCTCGACGCATCGTGGCGCGCTGGGTGCCCGGCGCTGCGCCCTGCATCCCGAGGAAGTACATGAGGTACGTCGGCAGGAGGATGAACCCGCAGGGATTCACGGCGGCGACCATCCCGCGGATGAACGAGAGGCTCACGTCAGCCTGCCCTCGGCGACCATGAGCGCGTCGATGTTGGCTCGGAGTTCGTCGGCGTCGAGGGCGCCGGACTGTTGGACGATCGTGCCGTCGGAGGTGACGAACAGCGTCACCGGGAAGGCAACGGCGCCGACGCCGTCGGCGAGTTCGGCGAAGTTGTCGCGCAGCAGCTCGTACTCCACGCCGCGGTCACCGGCGAAACGCTGCATCTTCTCGACCGAGTCGATGGTGTTCACGCCGATGAAGCGGACATCGTCGCGTTCGGCGTCGACCTCGGCGAATGCGGGGAGCTCCTTCGCGCACGGTGGGCAGGTACTGAACCAGAGGTTGACGACGAGTGGCTCGCCGAGCAGGTCGGCGGTCGTGACCTCGTTGTCGTCGGCGTCGAGGAGGACCACATCGGGGAACGGTTCACCCTCGACCGCGTCGTTGCCGAGGCCGTCGGTGGGGAACGTCACGACGGCGCCGGGATCGGAGAGCTGGGCGTCGAGCGGTGTGTCGTCGTTGCCGTCGGAGCGCTGGGTCCAGGCGAACACAGCGATCACCGCCACGGCGGCGACGAGCGAGCCGACGAGCAGTCGCGGACGGATCTTCACGCCCTCAGGCTAACGAGACACCCCCGCCGGGTTGCCTCGCCCCGCTCGTGCTTCGCATTTGTTTTCCACCCCCCCTTCCGTTTGCGTCACGTTCTCGATGCGGGGGGTCATCGAAAACGCAACGCAAACGGGGGTGGGTGTGGGGGGGCAGGTTCAGGCGACGGCGACGGGGAGCTCGACGGGTCCGAGTTCGTCGATGACGACCACGGGCCGAGGGTGCTTGGGCGGCCGACCGCAGGGGCGCTTGTTGGCGACGATGCGGCCACCCGAGAGCAGCTCACCGCCCCACACACCCCAGGGCTCCTCACGTTCGAGGGCCCCGGCGAGGCAGGACGCCTGCAACGGGCAGAGACCGCACATGGCCTTGGCGCGGGCGATGTCGATGACGTTGTCGGAGAAGAACAACCCCGTCATCGTGCCGTGGCCGTCGGCGCAGCGCGCGACCGGGGCTCGGGTGCCGACCTCGCCGGGCGGTCTCGGACTGTCCGGTTCTCGGGGCTCGCTGGCGACCGATCGGGCCGGAGTCCCGGCCGGCGAGGGGGCGAGTGTGAGGGGCTGGTGAAGGTCATGTTCGTGTCCTGTTCGAATGCGTGGTTGACGGTGTCGGTGATGACGGTGCTGGTGTTGATCGAGGTGTTCTCGAGGAGGTCCATGGCTGGCTTTCTGGTTGCTGGATGGTTGCTGGATGCTGGATGGATGGATGGATGGATTCGGGGCCGAAAACCGAAAAGGCCGCCGGGTCGGAACCCGGCGGCCTCGTGAGAGGTGATCTGACGTCGGATCTACGTCAGGGCTCCCATGAGGTGGCCGGGGGTGAGTCGCTTGGACTCGGTGGTGCCGGTGGTGTCGCCATGATTCACGGCCATGACGGACATCTGTCCGGTGCAGCCGGTGGCGGCATTCGTCGGCCACGATGCGTAGCCGAGCGAACCGACCCGCGGGCGCGCAAAGGCGACCGACGGTGCTGAGATCGGTGACATGCTCATCGTTCGTCCTTTCGCTTCGCGGGTTGGCGGGCACAGGGTGCTGAGCCCGAGTTCCAAGACAACCACGATCCCGACGTCCGGGTCAAGGGGGTTTCGCGAAATCGTCCGGTCCGGGCCGCTGGACCGCTGCCGTGAAGAAGCCGTGATTGTTCCGACGTGAACCGTGAAGAAGCCGACAACGACCTTGCGCACGGCGACCATGTGGCGTAGCCGGTGGACATGGACGCGATACCGAGCCGATCGATCACGTGGACACTCCGACACGGGGCTGCTCCGGAACTCGGCGTTTGCGCCGAGCCTGATGTTCGGCCTGGGGCCGATGGATCGTTCTTCGTCGCTGCGCTACTCGTGGTGAGCGCGAGGCATCGGTACGACCAACGTCGCCCTGCTCATCGCACTGGTGGTCGTCGTACGCGGCGATCAGCGCCGGGTCGCGTCGAAGGTCCGACCACGTTGCCTTCGACGATCACGACGTCGGTCCCGCTGTCGAGGTGGACCGTCACCGGTGTCGCGGGAAGCATCGCTCGGGCGAGCGTCGGCTGCCCACGACTCGAGATGGAGCGCTCTCCTGCCGAGATTCCCCAGACGGGGCGAGGATGCGGATGGGTCGGCGATCGGCGAGGACGTCACGCCTAGAAGGTGCCGGCTGCGCTCGAGTTGATCGTCGACCCATTCCGCAATCGGGCGAGCGGCAGGTCACTCGGTTGCCCGTACAGCCGTCAGCGCGGCGGTGTCGGCGCTCCATCGCCCGATCCTACGGGAGCACTGGCCAGAACGCTCGAATCGACCGTCGGCGGTCAGACGTCCAGGAGCAGCGTGACGGTCACGACGTCGCCGAGCGAGAGCTGCTCCGCCTTGCGGACGGCGATCCTTCACCGGCACGAGGTAGATCTCGCCCTTGGGGAAGAGCGACGTCGTGAAGTTCGTGTCACCGATACGGGCCTGCACGGGGATCGCTCCCCAGCCGTAGGTGACCAGCGACTTCACCGACTCGATCGCCGCACTCGGTTCGTCGGGCACGCTGACGAAATGGAACGGCGACGGGCCCCGCCAGTGGATGATCTCACCGTCGAACTCGAGCTCCACGTCGGTGCTACCGCGGCTCGGCGTCGCCGCATCGCGAGGAACTCGTCGATCTTCAGCAGCTTCGGTGGACGTTTGGCGTCCGGCAGGAAGTCGCTCGAACGCCTCGTCCGCGGTGATGACCGACCGGATCCACGAGGTCGACCGTGCCGCCGTCGATCTCCAGCGTTGCGGTGCCGGCAGCGAGCACGTTGCGCACCCAGTCCGATCGCGACCCGTAGACCAACACGATGATGAATCCGTCGTCGACGGGGAGCGCTTCGATCGGCGTTCGATAGGCCCGACCGGACGTGCGACCGACGTGATCGATCACCTGCCACTTGCCGTTGCGCAGCGACCGCGGGTTGAACACCCGCTTGTTGACGTGTCCCCACCACAACGGCATCGGCATCGCGCACCTCCGGCTTTCCGAGATGCACCATAGTGCCGTCGGGCAACGCCGCCGACCAGAGCCGACGAGCGACCTCGTGTCGGACCGCAGACGCTGCCGGCGAGCTCCTCGATGTGACGAACGTCACAGCTACGGACCCTCGGATTCCGGGGAACTCTGTGACACCCCTTCGTCAGGATTGGTGGTATGGAGATCACCGCAGTTGTCGACCGGGTGGGGCGCATCGGCGCCGTGCGCGCGGACGATGCTGCGGGTCGTGTCGAGTGCGAAGTCGGCGCTGGTGGAGCTGCGGGGGTTGCGGGCCTGGGTGGACGCCTCCGAGGCCGATCTGGCCCGTCGGTTGGCGGCGATGGTGTCGTTCCCGGAACAGGCGATCGCCGAGATCGTCGAAGGGTTCGTTGGGTCAGGCCAGCTCGGTGATGGAACGGGCGGCGACGCTGGAGTCGACACCGGCGATCGCCGCGGCGTTGGATCGTGGTGCGGTGACGGCGGGTCATGTCGATGCGATCACCCGCGCCGGCAAGACCCTGGACCCGGCGCAGCGTGAAGAGTTGTTGGATCGTGTCGATGCGTTGGTGGATGTCGCCGAGCATGCGTCGCAGGCGGAGTTCGCTCGGCGGGTGCGTGACGAAGCCCGCCGCCTCCAAGCCGCCGACGGCATGGACACCCTGGAGCGTCAGCGGCGGGCGACGAGTCTGCGCACGTGGGTGGATGTCGAGGGCATGTGGAACCTCAAGGCCCGGTTCGATCCGCTCACCGGTGTCCGACTCGACGCCCGCCTGCGTGAGTCGCTCGAAGCGTTGTTCGCGACGTCGACCCCGGACACCTGTCCGACCGACCCCGGCGCCAAGCAGGATCACCTGCGAGCGTTGGCGCTGGCCGACCTGATCCTCACCGGCGGCACCGCCAGCAAGCCGGGACGACCCGAGTACGTCGTGGTCATCGACGCCGACGACTCCGCCGACCGACCGGTCCGCGCACGGAGTTCTCGATCCCCGTCGAGGTCCCGTGGCGGGTCCTCGCCGAACTCGCCGGTGACGCCGACGTCCACACCGTCGTGGTCCGCAACGGGGTCGTGCTGCACGCCCCCGGCAACCTGAACCTCGGCCGCTCCACCCGCTTGGCGAACCGGGCCCAACGCCGAGCGCTGCGCGGGCTGTATGCGACGTGTGCGATCCCCGGCTGCGGGGTGCGCTACGACCACTGCAAACTCCATCACGTCATCTGGTGGCGCCACGGCGGCTGCACCGACCTCGACAACCTCCTGCCCGTCTGCTCCCGACACCACCACAACATCCACGACTCGGGATGGGCAGGTGACCCTCGGCCCCAACCGGCAACTCACCATCCGCTACCCCGACGGCACCATCCAAACCACCGGCCCACCCACCATCCGCGCCGCCTGACGTACACCTGGTGCCAGGCACCACGTGTACGTCGCCGTGCGGCGATCAGAGATCGATGAGGATCTTGCCGACGTTGGCGTTGGCCTCCATGTGGCGGTGGGCGTCGGCGATCTCGATCGAACGGATAGCGCGAGTCGATCACCGGTCGGAGCTGCCCGGCCTCGAACAGCGGCAGCACCTCGTCGATGAACCGCTGACTCAGCGCGAGCTTGCGCTCGAGCGGGCGAGCCCGCAGCGTGGTGCCGATCCAGGTGATCCGCTTGCCGAGGATCAGCCCGACGTTCACGTTGGCCGAACCGCCACCCATCAGGCCGACCTGCACGATCGTGCCGTCCATGCGGCACGCCTGCAGGTTCCGATCCACCTCGTCGCCGCCGATCACGTCGAGCACGACATCGACCCCACCCGGGATCGCGGCTCGCAGTTCGCCGAGCCAATCCGCCGGGCTGCGCTCCAGCACGATGTCGGCGCCGAGCTCACGACACGCGTCGGCCTTGCCCGCCGAACAGGTCACGGCGATCCGCGCCCCGATCGCCTTGGCGATCTGGATCGCTGCGGTTCCGACTCCCGAGGCGCCGGCGTGCACGAGCGCCCACCGCCCGCTGGTGAGCCCACCCTGGACCACCAGCGCATCCCAGGCGGTCAGGAACACCTCCGGGATCGCCGCGGCGTCGGCCGAAGCTCACCGCTGCCGGCACGGGCAGCGCCTGGCGGGCGTGCGTGGCGACCTTCTCGGCGTAGCAGCCGCCGGCCTCGATCCCCATCACCCGGTCACCGACCGCCCATCCGGACACGTCGGCGCCGACCGCGGACACGACGCCGGAGTACTCGAGCCCCGGGATCTCGATCGCCCGGCCCCGGGGGTCGGGGTACAGCCCCATCCGCTGCAGCACGTCGGCTCGGTTGATCGCCGTGTGTTCGACGTCGACGACGATCTCGTCGAGGCCGGGCGTCGGGTCGTCGACCTCCTCGATCGTCAGGACCTCGGGACCACCATGGGATCGCAGGACGACGGCACGCATGCGCCGGAACCTACTGCGTCAGGCGTCGACGGCCGGATCCGTGACCGGCAGATCCGTGACCGGCAGATCCGCGACGGCCGGATCGCGGCCGCGGTGCGACGAACACGTGCTCGCGGTAGTACGCCATCTCGCGGATCGACTCCCGGATGTCGTCGAGTGCCCGATGCGAGCCCTGACCTCTCGGACGGCTCGAGTCGATGTCCGGATACCAGCGCTTGACCAGCTCCTTCACGCTGGACACGTCGATCGAGCGGTAGTGCAGATGGTTCTCGATGTCGGGGAGGTACGCGGCGAGGAAGCGGCGATCGGTGCCGATCGAGTTGCCGCACAGCGGCACGCTCGCCGGCTCGGGCACGTGACCCTTGATGAACTCGAGCGTGGCCGCGCCGGCATCGTCCAGGCTGATCGTCGACGCCTTGATCTGATCCAGCAGGCCGGAGCGGGTGTGCATCTCGACCACGAACGGGTCCATACGGGCCAGCACGTCGTCGGGCTGATGGATGACGAGATCGGGTCCCTCGGCGATGATCGCCAGATCGTCGTCGGTGATGATCGTCGCGATCTCGACGATCACGTCGGAGGTGTGATCGAGGCCGGTCATCTCGAGATCCATCCACACGAGCATCGACGTCACTGTACGGCGATTGTGGTGCGATCATGGGACCGTGACCGCTTTCGCCGCCCTGCTGCAGACACCAGGCGTGCGCGAGGTCTCCGAGCTGCGCGGCCGTGTCGGATTCATGGCCTACCACGGCGGCGCGCTGGAGGCGATGACCGACATCATCGCGACTCGCGCCGCCGAACGAGCCGGTGCGTCGCTCTACGCCGTCATCCAGCCCGACGGCATGCGCGAGCACCTCCCGTCGATCCAGGTCCGCCCGGCCGAGTCCGAACAGCTGGCGACGTTCATCGAGCACGTCGACATCGTGGTGACCGTCCACGGCTACGGGCGACGGGGCCTGTTCAGCTCGCTGCTGCTGGGCGGCGGCAACCGGGACTTCGCCGAGCATGTCGGTCACGCGCTGCGACGCACGCTGCCGGCCTACGACATCCGCACCGACGTGGACGAGATCCCCGAACCGTTGCGCGGCCTGCATCGCCACAACCCGGTCAACCTGCCGCGCGACGGCGGCGTGCAGATCGAACTCCCGCCACGCGTGCGCGGTTCGAGCCCGCTGTGGTGGGACTGGGAGGGACCGGGCCTCACACCCCACACCGAGTCGCTCATCGACGGGCTCGTGGACGCCGCCACCACCTGGCCGACCGGCTGACGCAGCGAACCCGGCACCCCGACGACGTCAGCGCGGCAGGGCGATCTCGACGACGCCGCCCGGCCCGTCGCCCACGCCGATCGAGCCGCCGTGAGCGGTGACGATGCCGCGAGCGATCGACAGCCCGAGACCCGCCGTTCCGGTGCGCGTGTCACGAGCCGGGTCGGCGCGTGTGAACGGTTCGAAGGCCCGGTTCTTGAACTCGTCGGGGAAACCCGGCCCCTGGTCCACGACCCGCAACGTGGCGGTGCCGGCGACCTCGTCGATCTGCACGAGCACCACCGAGTCGTCGGGCGCGTGCCGGATGGCGTTCTCCAGGAGGTTGCGGATCACGCGACCGAGCTGGGCACCGTCGGCATCGACGAGCACCCGGTGATTCGCTTCGAGCAGCAGCGCGACGTGACGGGCCTGCGCGATCGGGCGAACGGTCTCCATCGCCTCGTCGGCCAACTCCGTCAGATCGAGTCGTTGCCGATGCAGCTCCATCGTGCCGCTCACGAGTCGACTGTGCAACTGGAGATCGTCGACGAGCACCGACAGCGCCCGGACCTGACGCTCCATCCCCTTCAGGTACATGTCGGGATCCTCCGCCACGCCGTCACGGATCGCCTCGACCGACGCCCGCAGCGCGGCCAATGGCGTGCGGAGATCGTGCGAGATCGACGACAGCATCAACGAGCGCTCCTGCTCGATGGCAGCGAGCCGCTCGACCATCAGGTCGAACATCTCCGCGGCATCGCCGAGTTCGTCGTTGCGGGTCACACCGCTACGTGCGCGTGAGATCACCGTCCGCCACCCGCTCCGCGGCGTCGGAGATCCGACGGGCATCGCGTGCAACCGGGCGGGTGAGCAGCACTGCGACTGCCGCTGCACCGAGGACGGCGGGGATGAGTGCCCACGTCAGCAGCTGCTGGTCGTTGTCGTTGATGTACATGTTCTGCGCAGCGATCGCGATCACCAGGATCGCCACACCCAGAACGGCGAGCGTCGCCAGGAGGAACCGGCGCCCGAGGCGATTCATCCCTCGGGCGCGCCTCATGGCTCGAACCGGTACCCGACACCCCACACGGTCGTGATCCAGCGGGGGGACTCGGGGTCGTCTTCGATCTTGCCCCGGATCCGGCGGACGTGCACCGTCACCGTCGCCGGGTCCTGCCACTCGGGCGACGACTGCCACACCGACTCCAGCAGCTGCGCCCGCGAGAACACCTGCCGTCGGCGACGAGGCGAGGAACGCCAGCACGTCGAACTCCTTCGGTGTCATCTCGATGTTGCGACCCTCCAGCGTCACCAGCCGGCTGAGCGGCTCGATCGTCAGTTCACCGAACACGAGCGGACCGGATGGAGCGGGTTGCCGGGCGTTCGTGCGACGCAGGACGCCGTTCACCCGGGCGGCAAGTTCCCGCGGCGAGAACGGCTTGACCACGTAGTCGTCGGCGCCGAGTTCGAGCCCTGCCACACGGTCGGATTCCTCGGCCCGCGCCGTCAGCATGATCACCGGCACATCGCTCGTCGCCCGGACCCGGCGCAGCACATCGAGGCCGTTCATCCCGGGCAGCATCATGTCGAGCACGATGAGATCGGGGGGATTGCTGTCCACCAGCTCGAGTGCCGTCGTGCCGTCGGCGGCCTCGGTCACCTCGTGTCCGTCGCGACGAAGATACCCCGCGACGACCTCGCGCACGGTCGGCTCGTCGTCGACCACCAGCACCTTCGTCATGGACATCCTCCCAGCCTCGCTGCCGGACGGACCGCGTTCAACACGGGTCGGATCAGTTTCCCGTTTGGTTCGCAGTGGGCACGACCATCACGGTGCGAGCCGACTGATCGACCAGGTCCCGGTCGGCTCGACCCGGCGATATCGCAATCGGTCGTGCAGACGGCTCGGTCGGCCCTGCCAGAACTCCCAGTCGAACGGCACGAGCCGCCATCCACCCCAGTTCGGAGGGCGTGGCACCGGTCCGTCGGCGAACTGTTCGTCGAAGGCGATGACGCGCGCCTCGAGATCGCTGCGACTGTCGATCGCCTCGCTCTGCGGCGACGCCCACGCTCCGAGCTGGCTCCCACGAGGGCGTGACGCGAAGTACGCATCGCTCTCGTCGTCGCCGACCCGTTCGACGTGGGCACGGAGCCGGACCTGACGGTGCAGGTCCAACCACGAGAACACCGCCGCCGCCACCGGGGCGGCGTCGAGCTGCCGGCTCTTGGCGCCGTCGTAGTTCGTGTAGAAGACGAGGCCACGCTCGTCGGCACCGCGCACCAACACGATCCGCGCATCGGGGATGCCGTCGGTGCCGATGGTCGCGACCGTCATCGCGTTCGGCTCGGCGACGCCGGCGTCGAGCGCTTCGGCGTGCCAGCGCTGCCACTGGAGCAACGGGTCGGCGGCGACGTCGGTGATCTCCAGACCCGAGGTCTCGTACTGCACGCGGCGGTCCCGCAGCACCGACTGACGATCCTGCGGTGCCGCCCAGTCGGTCACGGCGTCGGGCTCGTCTCGATCCGCTCGATGCCGCGCATGTACGGCCGCAGCACCTCGGGCACCGTGACCGATCCGTCGGCGTTGCGGTAGGTCTCGATGATCGCCGCCCAGACCCGCGGTACGGCCAGGGCCGACCCGTTCAGGGTGTGCACGTACTCGGTGCCCTTGACCGGCTTGCCGTCGGCGTCGTGACGACGGAACCGGATGTTCGCCGCGGCGCGCCTGATAGTCGCTGAACCAGCTGATCGAGGACACCTCCAACCAGCTGTCGACGCCGGGTGCGTACACCTCGATGTCGTAGCTGCGGTGATGGCTCTGACCCATGTCACCGGTACAGATCTCGATGATCCGATAGGTCAGGCCGAGCCCGGCGATCGCCCGTTCCGCCCGTGCCACCATGTCGTCGAGCAGCGCCGGCGCCTGTTCGGGGGTCGCCAGCGCGAGGATCTCGACCTTGTCGAACTCGTGCGCCCGCAGCATCCCGCGTGTGTCGCGACCGGCCGAACCGGCCTCGCGTCGATAGGAGGCGCTGAAGGCCATCATCCGGATCGGCAGCACGGTGTCGTCGAGCGTCTCGTCGGCGTAGATCGACGTCAGCGGCACTTCGGCAGTCGGGATGCACCACAGATCATCGCGAGGGATCGAATAGGCGTCATCGGCGAACTTCGGCAGCTGCCCGGTGGCTGTCAGCGTCGCCGAGGACACGAGTGACGGTGGCCGGACCTCTTCGTGGGCGTCGGCGTTGAGATCGAGCCCGTACTGGCACAGTGCTCGCGCCAGGGTTGCGCCGGCCCCGCGCTGCATCGTGAACATCGCACCGGAGATCTTGACCGCCCGCTCGTTGTCGAGCACGCCGAGTGCGGTCGCGGTGTCCCAGTGGGGCACTCGTTGGTGGTCGGCAGGGTCCATCGATCCGATCGGGCCCTTGACGACCGGGTTGTCGCTGTCGCCGGCGCCGTCGGGCGCGTCGGGATGCGGCAGGTTGGGGATGCCGAGCAGGAGTTCGCGCAGTGCCGCTGACACCTCGTCGTGTTCAGCTGCCAGCGACTGCTCGTCGGCACCGAGCTCACGGCTCTCCGCCTGCAGTTGCTCGGCCGCCTCCAGGTCACCGTCGCGACGGAGTTGACCGACCTCTTTGGAGATGGCGTTCACGCGGGCGCGGATCGCATCTCGGCGGCTCGTGATGTCGAGCAATCGCGCATCGAGGCGGGCGGCTTCGTCGACGTCGTCGAGGAGGGCGCTGCTGCCGCGTCGTCCCAGCGACGCTTTCAGGCCGTCGAGGTCCGTGCGGAGAAGTCGCTGATCGATCACGCCATCGGAGGCTACCGCGCCCCCACCGCGTCATCGGCTGCGATTCAGTCGACGCTGTCGTCGGGAACCGATCGGGCGAACGCTCGCTCCATGTCGGCCGTCGTGAGGGGCGCCTCGGAATCGGCGGCGTCGACACCGGTCAACTCGGAGTCCGGCATCGGCCGACCACGCTTGTACGTGTTGCCGTAGTCGAACCCGGACGCGAACTTCTTGAAGAAGATGTAGATGATCACGAACCACAGGAAGATGCCGCCACCGCTCTTCATGATCGCCCCGGCGAGCTGCTGGTCGACGACCACCGACATCCCCCAGACCCGCACGGGCTGGTCGTAGCTCTTGTAGACGGCGCCTTCGGCGAACGTCAACCAGGCCGCAGGGATCGTCGGGACCAGGGACTGGATGAACAGGTAGATGCACTTGCCGAGCGGCTTCATCTGCAGTTCGGGGAACGGACCGACCACCGGCATCCACATCAGGAGCGAGAAGATCACGACCGCGAGGTGCAACGTGTAGTGCAGCGGACCGCTCTGCACCGACGCCGCGACGACGCCGGGAATGTGGGTGATGATGATGATGGCGTTGAACAGCACCGCCGCGATGACCGGCTGGCTGAACCATCGAACGACCCGGTAGAACCGACCGTTGCCGACCAGCACCCGCAGCAGCCACTCCGGGGTCGCCATCAGCACCAGCGGCGGCAGGAAGTAGGTCAGCATCATGTGCTGGAGCATGTGCGCCGAGTAGAGGTACTCCTCGGAGATGTCGTGCATCGGCCAGTCGCTGGCGATCCAGAGCATCGCCATGGCACCGACGAAGCACCCGATGTTGCGGCGGCTGACGGCGGGTTGCCCGGCCGGGACGGCCTTCGGGCCGATGACGCGGACCATGTAGATGTAGGCGCCGGTCAGGAAGGCGACCAGGATCCACACCTCGAAGTGCAGCTGGTAGCGCCACGGGTCGAGTGACTGGGCGAGCAGTGCGACGCCCATCGTGGTCACGGGGTCCAGAAGTGGAACGTGGCCAGCACTGCGCTGTAGAGCACCACGGCGAACCCCAGCCCGATGTAGAACATGCGGCTGAAGAGCTTGTTGTCGAAGCGCAGGTGCATGAAGAACAGGATCACGAACGCGAACTTCACGACCATCAGCACGAGGAGCGAGACGATGAGCAGCGGGCCGTCCGGGCCGACCTCGGTCGCGGCGATCTCGATGGCCGTCAGCACGGCGAGCAGGAGCGCGATGAACACGTACTGCTTGTCGGTCGGCTCCTTGTGACGGTGCCCACCATCATCTGGTGCATGGGCGTCGGGTGCATGAGCGTCGTGCATCGGTGCTGGCGTCGTGCCCGTCATGGGCGTCGGTCGCCGGCTCGGTGGGCTGTTCGCTGTCGGTGGTGGTGACGTCGCTGCTCATGGGCTCAGGCCGGAATCAGGTAGACGAGGGTGAAGATGACGATCCAGACCACGTCGACGAAGTGCCAGTACAGGCCGATCATCTCGATGGTCTCGTGTTTCTCGCCGACCAGCCTGCCCTTGGCGAGCATGGCGACGAGCGACCCCAGCATGATGATGCCGACGGCCACGTGGACGCCGTGGAAACCGGTGAGCGTGTAGAAGCTCGACGAGAACAGGCTGGTCGTGTAGCCGAGGCCCTCGCGGTAGAACACCGTGAACTCGTAGACCTGGCCGGAGATGAACAGCGCACCGAGCAGGGCGGTGACGGTCAGCCACATCCTCGCCCGACGCTCGTCCTTGCGCTTGGCGGCCGACACCGCCATCACCATCGTGAGCGACGACATCAGCAGCACGAAGCTGGTGGCCGACGTGAACGGGATGTCCCACAGCTGGTCGGGTCCGATCTGGTCGGACTGCCGGTTGCGGTAGAGCATGTAGGTGGAGATCAGCCCGCCGAACAGCAGGCACTCGGAGCCGAGGAACAGCCACATCGCCAGCTTGGTGTTGGACAGGCCGGTGGTGGTGTGGTGGGCGAGGCCGATGTGGTCCTGGCCGTCGTCGTAGCCGTGCGGTGTCGCCGCGACGTCGGGCGTGGACGGCGGCGCAACGTCGCCGGGTTCGGTGATGGTCGTGTCAGACACTGGCCACCAACTCCTTGCTCGGCTGGCCACCATCGGGCGCCGGCGGGTCGAACTCCGACTCGTCCGCGGTCGGCGGCTCGAGCGCCCAACCGAACAGCGCCAACACGGCGATGGCGGCGCCGACCACGATCAGGATCGTGCTGTAGATGACGCCGTAGGCGAGCACCGGGAACGCAAGGGCCAACACGATCGGCCAGTACGACGGCGACGGCAGGTGGATGTGCTTGTCGGCGTACTTCGTCTCCAGCTCGATGACTTCCTCACCGGTCGCCACCTGCTTGAACTCGTGCTCGTCGCCGACGCCGACGTCTTCGTACTTGCGATGGTAGAACTCGTCGAGGGTGTGCACCGTCGGGATGCGGTCGAAGTTGTGCTCCTTGGGCGGGCTCGACGTGATCCACTCGAGGCTGCGCGGCATCCCACGGGTCGGCGGGCGCCGGCGGGTTCTTGCGGCTGACCCACACGTTCACGAGGAACAGGAACGCTCCGATGCCGAGCACCAGCGCACCGATCGACGACACGAGGTTCCAGAACGCCAGGTCGAAGAACCCCTGACCGGCGCGATTCTCGGTCCAGACGTACATACGGCGCGGCTGGCCCTGCAGGCCGAGGATGTGCATCGGCCCGAAGGTCATGTTCATGCCGATGATCATGAGCCAGAAGTTCCAGCGGCCCCACTTCTCGCTCAGCATCTTGCCGAACACCTTCGGCCACCAGTAGTAGAGCCCGGAGAACAACCCGAGCACGGCGCCGCCGAAGATCACGTAGTGGAAGTGGGCGACGATGTAGTACGTGTCGGTCTGCTGGGTGTCCGACGGGGCGACCGCGTGGGTGACGCCGGAGAGACCGCCGATCGTGAACTGCACGATGAGGCCGATGGCGAACAGCATCGCGGTGGTGAACCACAACTTGCCGCCCCACATCGTGAGGGTCCAGTTGATGATCTTGACGCCGGTCGGAACGGCGATCGCCATGGTGGCGACGGAGAAGACCGCCACCGAGATCGGGCCGAGGCCGGCGGCGAACATGTGGTGGGCCCACACGCCGAAGCCCACGAAGCCGATCGCCGCGCCGGAGAACACCACGAACGGGTAGCCGAACAGCGGTTTGCGGGAGAACGTCGGCAGCACCTCGGAGATGATGCCGAACGCCGGCAACACCAGGATGTACACCTCGGGGTGCCCGAAGAGCCAGAACAGGTGCTGCCACAGCAGCGGGTCGGCGCCGGCTTCGACCGAGAAGAAGTTGGCGCCGAAGTTTCGTTGGAACATCAGCAGCACCAGCGCGACCGTGATCACCGGGATCGAGAACAGCAGCAGGAACTGCACGACGAGTGCCATCCACGTGAAGATCGGCATCCGCATGAGGCTCATGCCCGGCGCCCGCATGTTCAACGCCGTGACGATCAGGTTGATCGCACCGACCTGGGAGGCCACGCCGGTGATCAGCAGACCGAGGGTCCAGAAGTCGACCCCGTTGGTCGGCGAGAACGGCACGTCACTGTTCGGGGCGTACATGAACCAGCCGCCGTCGGCTGCGCCGCCGAGGATCCACGACGTGTTGATGAAGATGCCACCGAACACGAACAGCCACAGGCTGAGGGCGTTCAGCCGGGGGAAGGCGACGTCACGGGCACCGATCTGCAGCGGCATCATGTAGTTCGCGAAGGCAGCCGCCATCGGCATCACGAAGAGGAACACCATCGTGGTGGCGTGCATCGTGAACATCTGGTTGTACTTGTCGGCCGACAGGATCGTGCCGTCGGCCTGCGCCAACTGGGCCCGGATGAGCAGGGCTTCGAACCCGCCGATGAAGAAGAACACCATGGCGACGACGCCGTACATGATGCCGATCTTCTTGTGATCGACCGTGAAGGCCCACGACTTCCAGCCCGTGGTCTGCACCGGCCGACGGAAGTAGCCGTACGACGTCGAGGGCGTCGCGACCGCGGGCGCGCCGACTCCGGCGAGTGCCGGTGTCTCGGTCGGGCGTTCGATGATGGCCATTGGCTATCGGGCTCCCATCACTTGCGTTCGAGCAGGTAGGCGACGAGTTCGTCGATCTGGTCTTCACTCAGGGCGAGGTTCGGCATGCCGCGCACCAGACCGTCAGTGGCCTCGAGTTGGTTCGGGTCGGTGTACATCGGCTTGACGGCCGGAGCATTGCGCAGCCAGGCGCGAAGGTCGACCGAGTTGAGACACTCCGGGGTCACACCCTCGAGGTACTTCTGGCCGACCTCGTCGGACGGCGCGTACCAGACGTCGGCGTAGCACTCGTCGTTGAGCAGGTTCAGTGAAGCGCCGGCGAACGTGTTGCGGGTCATCAGGTGCGTGAGGTTCGGAGCCGCCCCGGAGTACACGGCGAGGTCGGGGCGGGAGATGATCGGCGCGCCGTCGGCGTCCTCCAGGCCGTTGACCTGGTGGCACCTGGCGCACTGCGCGATGTAGGTCTGCTCGCCCTTGGCGGCGAGCGTTCCCTCGGCGGGCGCCTCGTACGGCTTGATCTGGTTCAGTTTCCAGACCTCGAAGTCCTCGGGGGTCATCGCGATGACCTCCATGCGCATGTTGGCGTGGGACAGGCCGCAGAACTCGGTGCACTGGCCGTAGTAGATGCCCGGCTCGTCGGCTTCGATCTTGTTGGTCTGCACCCGACCCGGCACCATGTCACGCTTGCCGTTCAGGCGCGGGATCCACCACGAGTGGATGACGTCGCGGCTGGTGCCGCGCACGAGCACCGGCGTGCCGATCGGGATGACCATCTGACCGGAGGTGACGATCGGCTCGTCGATGCCGGCCCCGCAACCCTTCCTGGGTCGGGTAGTCGATCTCCCACCACCACTGCTGGCCGGTGACGTTGATGACGCACTCGGTGTCGGAGGTGTCGTTCAGCGCCATGATCGTGCTGACCGTCGGGATCGCGATGCCGATCAGGATCAGCGCCGGGATGATCGTCAGGACGATCTCCAGGGTGGGTCGACCGTGGAGCTGTTCCGGATTCGGCTGCCCGCGATCACGGAACTTGAACACCGTGAAGAACACGAACGTGAGCACGATCACGCCGACGAGCCCGGCGAGACCGAACACCAGGAGCGACAGGTCGTAGATCGACTCGGCGTTCGGCCCGGCGGGCTGGAACATGTCCTGCGGGGCGTCCTCCGCGCAGCCGGCGATCAGCGCGCCGAGGCCCACCACGAGGGCGATGCGGATGCCACGACTCATGGATCGCACGGTAGCCGAGGAGGTCACGGGATGCCTTTTCGATCGGGGGTTACTCACGGCACACTCAGATTCAGGCGGGCGGACTCGACACCGGGCACGAAGAAGAAGTACCCATCCGGAGCGGTGATGCTCGGCAGGGCCACGGTCAAGGTGATGTTCTGGGCGCCGCCTTCGTCCACCAGGGCGGTGCACACGTAGTACGGCAGCTCCTCGCCCTCGCTGCCCGGTTCTTCCGACACCCGGGTGCCGAGGCTGACCGAGAGCCGTCGTGGCTCGCTGGTGTTGTTCTTGAAGATCACGTTGTTCGGGTTCGACCGGGGCAGCGTGATGGCATTCGGCGCCCGTGGGGCTCGGACCGTTGAGCACGTAGCTCAGCGATTCGTCGTCGTCGAGGGTGATCGTGGCGGCGACCGCCGCAACGGCCCCGACGGTCTGCGACGCCTTCTCGTCGGCCTCGAACTCTTCCGGACTGGTACAGATGTCGACGCCCTCCTCGGAGAGGCCCGAGGTGGTCTCGTGCGTCTTGATGTCGCGTTCGCCACTCAGGCCGGCGGCCGCTCCACCGGCGATCAGGCCGAGCGCGCCGACCCCGATGACCACGGCGGCGGCGCGGGACTTCTTGCCGGGCCGATAGGCGAAGAAGAACGCCAACGCGATGATGATCGTGCCGAGCACGGAGAACGCCACGACCGTGTTGGTCTTGGACAGCCAGAGCATGACCCGGCTGAAGGCGTACACGACCAGGCCGACCCCGATCGCTGCGGCGAGCGGGAACTCGAGCGGATTGGCGATCCGGTTGCGAACCTCGGCGTTGTGGGCGGCGTCGGCCGATGCCCGCTGCGCCCATGCCTCGGCGGTCCACTCGGCGCCCGTGACGAGCAACAGCACCAAGCCGATGACGAACACCGCCTGGTAGGTGACGAGACCGATGGTCAACACCGCCGCAGCGAAGGCGAAGGCGAACGGCCACACGCTGTTGTGCGGTGCCGGCACGGCAGCCGGTGCCGCTTCGATCGAGGCGATCTCGTCGGCCCAGTAGTTGCTGTCACGGATGAACAGGTTGACGATCGCGATGAACCACAGCACGATCGCCGCGGACGTCAGCCCGATCGTGCCCATCACGCCGTCCTGCGTCACGCCGTAGGTGATCGCAGAGATCGTCGCGAGTGTGGCGGCGCCGATGAGGAGTTTTGATCCGGTGGTGAACATTCAGCAGCTCACTTGGTGACGTAGACGAGGAACCAGATGGCGGCGTAGATGACCGCCATGGCGTACCAGTACAGGGCGTGGGCGGCGAGCAGTTCGCGGTCGGCGGTGCGCCCACCGATGAACCGGAACGCCGCCACGGTGGTGAAGAGCAACCCGACGATCATCAGCAGCATGAAGAAGCCGGTGATCGCGTAGAACATCGCGGCGTAGGTTCCGTCGCCGATCCCGAGTTCCATCTGGGTGTACACGAACGCCTGGGCGTTGACCACGAGGACCCCGACGAGGAACGTGCAGCCGAGCGCCAACACGGCGTGGCCACGATCGTCGTGCTTCGCGCTGTAGAGCGCCCACTGGGCGAAGACACAGATGCCGATGAACGCGATCAGGATGACGTTGGTCGGTACTTCGGGGATCGTGACGCCGTCCGGCAACCACGACCCCTCCAGGTCGATCGCCTCGCGGCGCTGCAGCGCCCACACGGCGAGCATGCTGCCGGTCATCATCACCGCAGCCATCACGGCGAGCGATGTCCCGACGAGGATCTGACGCTGCGGTGCCGGCGGTGCGGCGGCGGGCAGGGCGTACATCAGGACTCGCTTCCGTCGGTCGGGGCAGAACCCGCTCGGAGGTCGAGCATCGGTTCGGCCGAGTGGATGATCGGGACGTCGACGAAGTTGTCACGAGGTGCCGGCGACGTGGTGGCCCACTCGATCGTGACGCCTTCCCAGGGGTCGTCGCCGACTGCGTCGTCGGCGTGACGACCACGAAGCGAGGTGAGCATCACGCCGACGAACGCCAACGCCGTGATGGCCATGAGCGCCATGGCCGGCGAGGCTCATGATGTTCCAGATCTGCAGGTCGTCGTTGTCGTAGCTGACGCCGGCGGGCTGGTCGAGGAGACCGGCGATGTACAGCGGGAACGTGGCGAGGACCGTCGCCGCGACACCGAGGAACGCGAGGGGAATGGCCGCCTTGCCGGAGATCTCACGGCCCCACAGCTTGGGGGCCCAGTGCACGAGTGCACCCATGGCGCCGAGCGCGGCGCCGTAGGCGACGTAGACGAGGGTTCCCTCTTCGAACACCGTGCCCTGGACGCCGGCGTCGTCGATGGCGTAGAGCAGGTTGCCGAGCATGCCGACGAACACCATTCCGAAGCCGAAGAAGCCGAAGAACAGCGCCGGCGTGACGTTGATCTTCATGCCGGCGGCGGGCCGGGCGATCTGGAGGCCGACGAGGAGCACGAGCAGCACCCCGAGCACGGGCAGCGCGTTGAACAGCAGGAACGGGGCGAGGTCACGCGCCTTCTCGTCGAGGTTCGCCGTGCTCAGCTGGCTGCCCTCCCAGGGGAGGTTCTGCAGGTTCTGCTGGGTGATGGCCCCGAACGCCGCCATCCCCACGAGCGCCAGGCCGGAGAACATCAGGCCACGCGCCGGTGTGCGACGCCCGAACGTGACGGGCAGGATCTCGACGAGCATCGCGATCGCCGGGAGCGCGAACAGGAACGTGGCGGGTTGCGTGAACATCCAGCCGACCCAGTCGAAGATGCCCTCGTTGCCGCCGAACCCGGTGCGGGCGTTGCGGTGGTCGAGGAACAGGTAGGTGAGCGTGCCGACGAACACCGGCATCACGAGCACGATGCCGAGGCTGAACACGAACGCCGACCACGACGACGGGGAGATCCGCCGCATCGTCATGCCCGGTGCCCGGGTGGTGAGGACGCTCGTGGCGACGGCGCCGGCGCTGGCCAGCAACCCGATCGCCATGAGACCGAGCCCGGCGATGAACAGGTCGACCATGTCGCTGTCGCCACCGAGCGATCCACCGTTGTTGGCGAGGGCGACGACGGTGACGATGACGCCACCCAGCCACATCCAGAACCCGGCGAATGCGAGGCGGGGGAAGACGATGGAACGGGCGCCGACCTGCAGCGGCACCAGTGCCACGCACATCGCCATGGCGAGCGGCAGCAGGACGGCGAAGACCAGACCGACGCGCTGGGCATCGAGGAGCTGCGGGATGACTTCGATGTCGAGTGCGTTGTCGGTGCCGTCGAGACGCTCGATGCCGATCAGGACGTTGACGACCACGATCGCGAGCAGCCCGGCGAGGCCGGAGAAGAAGTAGTGACGGCCGATGACCTTGTGATCGGTGGACGTGAAGATGTCGATGAACCCGTCGATCCACGTGGGGGTGTCGGCGTCCGCGTCGATCGGAACCCCGGCGCGAGAATCTGGGGCGACGGTGTCAGGTCGGGATTCGATGGTGGTCATACGGGGTGGGTGCTCACTGACTTCGAAACGTGGCTCGGCACGACGCCCGAGACTACTGGCAAGGCACCCGTGCGCCCGAAATCCTCGCAGGGTGCAGATGTGAACTGGCGGATCGAGACGACAGCTGGTCACCAACCGTACTGGACGAAGACATCCAGCATGATGGAGCCGAACAGGACGGTGACGTAGGTGATGGAGAAGCCGAACAGCCGCATGCTGGCCGCCGGCGTCGGATTGCGGCCGAGCGCGACGACGCCGGCGATGAACAGCACCCCGAGCACGATGGCGGTGACGGTGTAGATCCAGCCGAGTCCGGCGACGGGGACCAGGACCAGGGTCGAGGCGACGAGGGCGACGGTGTACCAGAACATCTGGCGCACGACGTTCTCGATGGGAGCGACCGACGGCAGCATCGGCACGTCGGCGGCGCTGTACTCGTCGGCGTACTTCACCGCGAGCGCCCAGAAGTGCGGGGGCGTCCACAGGAACATGGCGACGAACAGCACGATGGGCGTCCACGACAGCGAGTCCTGGACGGCCGCCCAGCCCACGAGCACCGGGACGGCGCCGGCGGCACCACCGATCACGATGTTCTGACGGCTCGTCCGCTTGAGCCAGAGGGTGTAGACCCCGACGTAGAAGGCAGCGGCGCTGAACGCCAGGACCGCCGACAGCAGGTTGGCCCCGGCCCAGAGCACGCCGAAGGCTGCGATCTGGAGGGCGACCGCGAAGACGAGCGCGTTGCGGGCGGGGATGATGCCGGTGACGAGCGGGCGACCCTGGGTGCGCGTCATGAGCGCGTCGATGTCGCGGTCGACGTACATGTTCACGGCGTTGGCGCCACCGGCGGCGAGGGTTCCACCGAGCAGTGTGACGGCCACGAGCGACCACGCCGGCCAGCCCTGCTCGGCGAGCACCATCGTGGGGACGGTGGTGATGAGCAGCAGTTCGATGATGCGGGGCTTCGTGAGTGCGATGTACGCCCCGACGACCGTGGTCGGGGTGCGGCGGCTGCCGTGCGCGACGCCACCGGGCGCGAGCCGGGACGGAACGAGAGGGCGACTGCCGACGGCCATGACGGCATCATCGTAGGGGCAGTGTGGCCGAGTGGCCCAAGCAGGCCCGGGGAGTCGTGCGAGTCGTTGGACACACGGAGCCGGTCGCCGGACGGCACACTGGTGTCGTGCCGACGACGCTCGAACCCGTGGAGGTGATGGATCCCGACCTCGATGAGTCCACGGCGGTCGATCGCCCGTGGATCGTGCTGGTGTGGAACGACCCGGTCAACCTCATGAGCTATGTCACCTTCGTGTTCCAGAAGTTGTTCGGGTACTCCTTGGAGAAGGCCACCGAGTTGATGCTCGACGTCCACAACAAGGGCCGCGCGGTCGTGGCGTCCTGTGGCCGGGAGGAAGCCGAGATGCACGTGTTCCGACTGCACGAGCACAGCCTCTGGGCCACCATGGAAAAAGATGGCCCGGCGTCGTAAGTTCGTCCCGCCGATCGAGGCGGTCGACGGTGGATGGCGGATCACCCTCGACGGCGAGGAACGCGACCTGCTCATCCGGCTGATGGGTGAACTCGAGGCGCTCCTGACCGGCCCGCAGGACAACGTGCTGCTGCTGCGGCTGTTCCCCGTGGCCTACCCGGAGGACGAGGAGAAGGAAGCGGAGTACCAACGCCTCATGCGCGAGGAGTTGGTGACGAGCCGTCTGTCGGCGATCGCCTCGGTGACCGCGGCCCTCGATCCGCAGCGGACCGAGTTGCTCAGCGAGGCCGAGACCGTCGCGTTCATGCAGTCGATCAACGCCATTCGTCTCGTGCTCGGCTCGATGCTCGACATCACCGACGACGAGTCCGCAGATCTCGCCGACACCACCAATACCCCCGAGCACCACCTCTACGACTTCCTGAGCTGGCTCCTCGAGTGGACCGTCCGCTCCCTCTCCCCCACCTGACCCTCCCCGTCCACCCCGCCCCCAACCCGAAACTTCGCGGAATCCGGACGCTGGGCGACCGTTTCGCGAGATTTTTCGGGGAGGGGGTTCCGGAATCGGGGGGTGAGCGACCGTCTGGAGGGCGTGCAGGACGACGCTGGAAAACCGACCCGCGAAACGTGGGCTATGTCTCGCGAGACCTTCCTGCAGGCGATGGTGAGGAGAAGGGGAATCGGGTGGGGGTTGCGGCACGAGTTCCCGATCGGGCGGTCGTCCGATCGTTGCGGGTCCGCCGGTGGGGCGGATCGACCGTCGCGGATCGGGGATCGCCCACACTCGTCGGCGTTGCCGTGCTGTCGGTACTCCTCGTCCCGGGCACTGACCGACCCGGCCGCACTCCCCGCGATCGCCACGGTCGCCGCACTGGTTCCCGCGGCCGCGATCGACGTGCGGGAGCGACGCCTCCCCGACACCTGGGTACTCGGTGCCGCGTTCACCCTGCTGTCGACGACGTGGCTCGCGTGGATGCTCGGGCAGTCGTTCGACGCCAGGTCGATGCTGCTCGGGGCGTCGGTGATGGCCGGGCCGATGCTGCTGCTGCACCTGCGTCTCGCCGGACTCGATGGGCTTCGGTGACGTGAAGGCCGGTGTCGTGCTCGGCGCGGCACTCGGAACGCTCGACTGGCGACTCGGACTCGTGGCGCTCACGCTGGCGGCAGGCCTCGGTGTCGTCGTCGGCGCCGTGCGTCGATCCTCCACGATCCCCTTCGGGCCCTTCCTGGTCCTCGGCGCCGCGCTGGCCATCCTCGGCGACGACCTGTGGCTCGCGGCGCTGTCGAACGGAGGCGGCTGATGTCGGGTGGCACCACGGCGACCCTGTCGACCGATCGTGGCTTCCAGCCGGCGTCACGACGTCGGAACCGGATCGCGCTCGGAGTGCTGCTGGCCGCCATCGCCATCGGTGGCAACATCTACGTCTACAGCGCGCTCGACGCCAAGGAGCCGGTCGTCCAGGTCGTCCGCGACGTCCCGGCCGGCGAGCAGATCACCGCCGACGTGCTGCGCACCGTGGACGTCGACGCCGACTCCACGGTGAACCTCGTCCCGGCCGACCGACTGGATGCGCTCGTCGGCAGCTACGCCAAGGTCCGGCTCGTGTCCGGATCACTCGTCACCGCCGAGGCGACACAGGCAGCACCGCTCGTCGCCCCCGGCAGTGCCGTCGTCGCGATCCAGGTCCCCGAAGGGACCCTTCCCGATCGGCCTGCGCGAGCGGGTGCCCGTCGTGCTCGTCGTTCCTGGCGGCCCTGGGGCAGGAGGGTCCGGCAGCGCCGGTGTCGATCGATGGCCAGGTGGTCGGCCTGCCGGCGCCGACCGACTCCGCCCTCGGGGTCGAGTCGCTCTCGATCGAGGTCGCCCGCGGCGACGCCGCGACCGTCGCCGCCGCCGATGACGTCCGTGTCGTGCTGGTCGAGCCGCTCGGCGAGGGCGACGGCCCGTGACACTCGTGGCGGTCATCGGTGATTGCACCACGACGACCTGCCTCGCGCTCGCCGCCACCTGGCCCACCGACGGCGGAACCCTGATCCGACCGACGTCGTCGTCCTGGAGGCGGATCCGTCGGGTGGATCACTCGCCGGATGGCTCGACACGGCGAACGGTCCGACGCTCGGGACGATCGTCGCGAACACCACGTCCGGTCGCCCCGCCGCGACGATGAGCACGATCGAGTCGATGGTGGTGACCAGTGACGCCGGCGTGCGTCTCATCGCTGCGCCGACCCGTTCACTCCCCGCCCGCCGCGCGATCGAAGAGGCGGCAGCCACCATCTTCCCGGCGCTGGCGTCGGCTCGCTCGGTGGTGGCGCTGACCGATCTCGGGCGCGGCCGCATCGACGAGTCACGCCCCATCCTCGACACCGCAGCCGTGGTGGTCGTGACCCACCGCCAGGCCCGCACCTCCGCTGCGGCGGAGGCCGCCCGTCTGGAACGACTGATCGAGTCCGTGGAGCTGGTCGGCGTCCCGATCGTCCTCGGGGTGATCGGCACCGACCCGTTCGACCCCGTCGAGATCATCGAGTTCGTGAGTGCGTCGGTTCCGGACGCAGTCGCCGATTCCTTCCTGCTGGCCGATGATGCGCTGGCGGCGGCTGTTCTCGCCGGCCGGACCGGGGTGTCGGCCAGGCGTCTCGCCCGTCTGCCGTTGATGCGATCCGCCCGGACGGCGGCGCGGCGGCTGCGCGCAGCGACGACTGCTGCCTCACCCGCCGGATCGATCGGGAGTCGTTGAGATGATCGACGAATTCGTCGTCGCCGACATCGTCACCCTCGTCACCGACCGCGTCGCCACTCGGCTGATCGAGGCGATCGAACACGACGACGTCCTGCGCTCGGACCGACGCGGCACCGGCCTACCACTGGCGGCGGACGAACGGCGTCAGCAGCTGCTCGTCGGCGCCTGGATCAGCGACGAGATCGCCGCCGTGAACGAGGAGCGCCTCCAGCGAGGCGAACGTCCACTCGCCACACCGACCGAACAGCGCGTGCGGGCCCGCGTCGTCGCCGAGCTCACCGGGTCCGGCCCCCTGGAACCCTTCCTCAGCGATCCCCTCGTGGAGGAGATCGACGTGAACGGACCCGACTCGACGTGGGTGACCTACACCGACGGCCGCAAGGTCGACGTCGGCACCCTCTGGTCCTCGCCGGCCGAACTGACCGCCTTCCAGAAGCGGATGGCGTTGCGAATGACCGGCACCGGCGAAGGTCGGCTGGACACGGCGTCGCCGATGCTGACACTGCAGACACGCGACGGCGCCCGCATCGTCATGGTCCTCGGCGGGCGGGGCGAGCACGGTGTGTCGACGCATCCGCGGCTCGCGATCCGCCGGTTCGTCGTCCGCCACGTCGGCCTCACGGGTCTCGCCGACCTCGGCATGTTCCCGCACCATCTCGTCGACCAACTCCGCGCACTCGTGCGGTGCGGTTTCACGATCCTGGTGTCGGGCCCGCCCGGGGCCGGCAAGACGACGCTGCTGACCGAGCTACTGGGCGAGGTGTCGCCGCTGGAGCGGATCATCACCGTCGAGAAGAACCTGCTCGAACTCCGCCTCGAGGACGATCCGCGCCACCCCGACGCACCGGCGCTGTTCACCCGTCACGCCAACTCCGAGGGTGAGGGCGAGATCACCACGCGCCAGCTGGTCGAGTTGACCCGCCGATTGAACCCGGATCGTGTCGTGGTCGGCGAACTCGTCGAGGACGAGGCGCTCGACATGCTCGACGTGGCCTCGATGTGCAAACGAGGGTCGTTGGCCACGATCCACGCTCACACCGCCGACATCGTGCTGCAGCGCCTCGCGTACTACGTGTCGAAATCCAACACGAGCCTGCCGGAGTTCGCGGTGTGGAGCCTCATTGCCCAGACCGTCGACTTCGTGGTCCACATCGATCTCGTCCGCAACGCGCTCGAGGATCAGCCGCCGGTGCGTCGGGTGACCTCGATCATCGAGGTCGGCGGACTGGGCGAGGCCGGGGGCGTCTCGAGCACGGAGATCTGGGGCCTGGTCGACGCAGGCGGCGGAGGCGACGAGTTGGCGCAGGTGGCTCCGCTGTCGCAACGTCATCTCGCACGTCTGCGACTGGCCGGGTATCGCCCCGAGCAGTTCGCGTTGTCGCCGCCGCTGGGGGCGGTGGGGGTCCGATGATGCTCGCGATCCTCGTGGCGTCGACGGTCGTGGGTGTCGTCGCCGTGATCGTGCTCGCCGGTTCCGATCGCGTGCCGACGGCCAGGCGGCAGGTCGACCCGGATCTGATCCCTCGGTCACTGGCAGGAGTGGGCTGCGGTGTGATCGTCCTCGCGGTCTCCGGCTGGTTGCTCGCGTCGTTCGTGGTCGGCATCGGCTGCTGGTTCGCGGTGAGGGTCTGGCAGCGCCGCGACCGCGCGACGGTGAGCGAGGTCGAGCGGACCGACGCGTTGGCCTCGTGGATCGAGAATCTTCGTGACGTGCTCATCGCCGGCGACCAGCCGATCGGGGCGATCAACGCCACCGTGGCCACCTGCCCGGCGCCGATCAAGCCGCAGGTCCGTCGGCTGGCCGCCGGCCTGGGACGCCAGGATCCGGAGTTCGTGTTCCGCCGTTTCGCGGACGATGTCGACGATCCGCTCGGTGACCTCGTGGCGGCCGGCCTGCTCATCGCGGTGCAGCGCGGCGCTCGAACCGCAGCGGTGCTCAGCTCCCTGGCCGAGCAGGCCCGCCGTCAGGCCGATCGGCGCCGGCTCGTGGAGGCCGAGCGGGCGCCGATCCAACGCGAGGTGACCCTGCTGACGGTGATCATGGGTTCGCTGATCGTCGGGCTGCTCGTGTTCGGACGCTCCGAGTACCTCGCCGCCTACGACACGCCGGCCGGTCAGCTGTTCCTCGGCGTCGTGCTCACGATCTACGCCCTGCTGCTCGTGCGGGTGCAGCGGCTCGCCCACTTCCCGCGACCGAGTCGTTTCCTCACGACCGCCACGGATGCCGTCATCGGCCACCCCGGCTGCGGGGAGTCGCCGGTGAGATCGACCGGTTGGCTCGTGTTCACGGCGATCATCCTGTGCGCCGGCATCTGGTTGATCGTGTCAGGGTGGGCGCAACCCCGGCCGAGCGTCGCCCGAGCCGTCCGCCACCTTCGCGGTGCTCCGGGGCCACGAGTCACGGTGACCGACGACTCGCTGACCGCACGGGTCGGACGGGCGGTGCGACGCCGCGAGGTGGCCGACTGGACGGAACGCTGGACCCAGCCGTTGCGCCTCATCGGTCGGCCGGTGGACGTACACGTCGGGATCCTCACGCTCGCCGCGATCGTCGGTTTCGTGGCGCCCACGATCGTGCTCGGGGCGCTCCGGGCGACCGGGGCCGTCTCGATCGGTGTGTGGGTTCCCGCAGGGCTGGCGGTCGCGACCGCGATGGTCGTTCCGGTGCTCATCCACTCGGATGCACTCGCCCGCGCGGCGGACGTGACCATCGATCTCCGCCACCAACTCGGTGCCTACCTCGACATGGTGACGATGTTGCTGGCCGGCAACACGGGCTACGAGGGCGCTCTCGACCAGGCTGCCCGTGCGGGCGACGGACTGTTGTTCCGCGAGTTGCGCCGCCGGATGCGTGAGGTGGCAACGACCGGCCACAGCCTGGTGCGAGCGCTCGATCTCGTGGCGGACGACTACGGGATCGTCGAACTCGAACAGGTCGCGGCGACCGCCACCCTCTCGGCGACCGAAGGCGCCCCGGTGGCACGCAGTCTGAGCGCCAAGTGCTCGACGCTGCGTTCGACCCTCGCCGCCGAGCAGGAGGCGGCCGCCCGCGTTCGCAACGACAAGGTCACCCCGCCCCTCGTCGGCATGGCGCTGCTGTTCATGGCGCTGATCATCTACCCCGCCCTCGACCTGACCTGACCGCCACCGACCAGACCACCGACAACGACCACCCAGGAGGACCCGACCATGACCGATCCGATGCTGTTGTTCACCGCCGTGGTTGCCGCCGTCACCGGCACGTACGACCGCCGCCCACACGGTCCGCTCGATCGTCGTGATGTCGGTGCGGTGTCGATCGAGCAGGTGCTCTGGTACGCCGCCGCAGCGATCAGTGTCGCCGTCGTCGCGGCGATCATCTGGAGTCAGATCCGCACCACGGCGAGTACCCCGGTCCAATCGCCGTCAGCGCCCTGACCGTCCTCGACGGATCGCCGACCGATGGCCGCCGCCAACTGTCCGGTGCCCGACGCTCCTCGTCGGTGTCGCGGCGATCGCGGCGCCGCGACGTCGTTGTCGATCGCGCTGCTCACCCCGATGTTCGTGTTCCTCGCGTTCGCCGCATTCCAGGCGGCCATGTGGAGCCACGCGAAGACCGAGGCCCGGGTCGTCGCTCGTGACACTGCGGCACTGATCGCCCGATCGGGGATCCCGGCCGACGACGCCGCGGCATCGGCGCGCACGATCCTGCAGGCGGACACCGACCTGCGCAACGTCGAAGTGATCGCCTCGACCGCCGACGGCGTGGTGACGGTTGCCGTGACGGCCGACGCCCCGGGAATCCTCCGCGGGACGTCGACCGAGCTGTCCGTGAGGTCGGCGGTGCCGGTCGAGGAGTTGACGCCGTGAAGCGTCGGGCACCGATCGACGCTCGGGGCGATCGCGGGTCGGCCGATGCGCTCGGTCTGGCGCTGCTCGCCCCTGCCGCGATCGGGTTGGCCGTCGTCATCGTCTTCCTCGGGCGTGGCGTGGACAGTCGCGCCACGGTCCAGAGTGCCGCCGAGGCGGCGGCGCAGGCAGCGGCTCAGGAACGCAGCCCCTCGGCTGCGGTCGCCGCAGCCGAAGCGGTCGGCGCCGCGATGCTGGTGGACGGCTCGTCGTGCTCGACGCCGCAGGTGCAGGTCGACACGTCGACGTTCGCCCCGGGCGGGCAGGTGACCGTGACGGTGTCGTGCACCGTGTCGTCGAACGGTCTCGAACTCATCGACCCACCGGAAACCGGACCCACGACGGCAACGGCGTTCGCATTCATCGATCCGCTCCGAGCCACCGAGGCGACGCCGTGAGCCGCGCGGGGCGTTGGCGTGGCGAACGGGGAGCCGGCCTCGTCGCCGGCGTGGCGTTGATCTTCGCGTTCACGTTCCTCGGGCTGGTGTGGCTCGCACGCGACGTGGATCGGGGGGTCTCGAACCGTTCGGCGGCGCAGTCGATCGCCTTCCAGGCGGCTCGATCGGGTGCGCAGGCGACGTCGATTCGCGATCTTCGATCGAGCGATCCGACCGCGTCGATCGACGAGGGAGGCGCCCGGCAGGCAGCGGCGCGAACTGCCGACGCGCTGTTCACGAGCTATGGGCTCGACGGGTCGGTCTCGTCGATCCTCGTCACCGGCGACACCGTGTCGGTCACCGTCACCGTCACCGACGGAGGCGTGACGGTGACCGGCGCCGGCACGGTCCGTGCGGAGCGGGCGCCGTGATCGTCGCTCGAGGTTCCCCGACGTGGGCGGCATCACCCACTGGCGGGCTGGACGGATCGACATGCAGGGAGATCGAGGAACCGGGCGTCCACGGACTGGCGTCCACGACCTGGGGGCTCGTTGGACCCGACGAGAGGAGGAACGGTGAGCCGGCGCGATCGTCACGACATCGGACGCTTCATCGCGTCGCTCGCCCTGTTCGTCGTCGTCGCGATCGTCGTCCCGATCGGGTTGGTGGCGGTGTCACGGTCCCGCTTCGGGTCCGCCAATCCTCTCGCCGGTGCCGATCCTCCGTGGCGGTGGTTCCGCGACGGTGCCGGGTCGGCACTGGGGGAACCGATCGCCGACGACGCGTTGATCGACGGGCTGATCCGGGTCTGCCTGTGCGTGGTCTGGGCAGCCGTCGGAGTGATCGTGGTGACGACCGTGCTCGAGGTCGTCCACGGTGTACGTCATCGGGGCCTGGCGATGCCCGCCGTCCGCGGGCTGGGGCCGGTACAGCGACTCGCGCGGTTCATCGCAGTGGGCATCATCGTCGTCCTTCCCGTGCTGACGCCGGCTCCGTCGATCGCCTCGACGATCGGACGGGCGCCGCCGACCGTCATCGTCGACACCCCGCGCACCGGCCCGGTACCGGCCCTGTCACCCGACTGGTCCCGGCGGCCCCGCACCCGAGGCGCTCGTGCCGGCCGACGCGCCGCAGCCCGGCATGACGGACCTACATCGTGCAACCGGGCGACTCCGTCTACTCGATCGCCGAGCGCCTCGCCGGCGGCGGTACTCGCGTGATCGAGATCGCCGACGCCATCGTGGAGGCGAATCTCGGGGCGACCATGTCGCCGGGGCAGCGATTCACCAACCCGGCCTACATCGAGCAGGGCTGGGCCCTGCAGGTTCCGGCAGGCCGGGCGGTGCCGACCGACCGCCCACCACCGACCACCGCCATCGACCACCCCACCATCGACCACCCACCACCTACGAGGTGCAGCCGGGCGACACGTTGTGGGACATCGCCGACGACCAGCTCGGCGAACCGACGGACTGGCCCGAGATCTGGGAGCGCAACCGCGGGCGGGACATGGGGGATGGCCGCACGTTCGACGACCCGAACCTGATCCTGCCGGGCTGGGACCTGGAGATCGGCGACGTGGTCGACGACACGCCCCCGCCCGAGTCCACGACACCGGCCGAGTCCACGGCACCGGCCGAGTCCACGACACCGGCCGAGCCGGTGGCCATCCCGGATGCACCCGACGGTCCCGAAGTCCCCGCCGTTGCGACGCCGACGACCACGCCGCCCGCATCCCCACCGTCGACGACTCCCACGACGTCAGCCCCGGCGTCGGCGGTGGGCGCCACTGCATCCACGACGACCGCACCGACCGTCGCACCCACCACGACCACCGTGGTGCCGCCGATGGGTGACGGCAGCTCCGGCGGGGTCATCCCGAGCGATCCCACCAGCGCCCCGTCCCCGATCCGAGTGGAGCACGCGGCACTGCTCGCCGCGGGCCTCCTGGCACTCGTCGGAGTACGTCGCCGTCGCCGTCTGCGAGCGGCGATGCCCCGCCATCGCGTACCGACGCCGCGACCCGAGGTGACCGAGACGGAACGTCGCCTCCGATCGATCGATGCGGGCGAACGGACGGTGCGCGTCGACGTGGCGTGCCGGGCCGCGGCGTCATCGCTCGTCGGCACCGGCGTCGCAGATCGGTTGGGTGCAGGTGACCGGCGACGGCCGCGTCGAGCTGCGCTTGACCGGGGCCGCGACGCTGCCGGCGCCGTGGGTGGGTGGCGGCCAGGCGTGGTGCCTGGACGCCGAGGTGCCGATCGAGTTGCTCGCGGACGATGCGCGCCGGGTCGGCCTGCCGTGCATCGCGCTCGTGCAGCTCGGTGTCAGCTCGTCGGGAGCGGACGTGCTCGTCGACCTGGAGGCGTGCGCGACCCTCGCGATCGAGGCCCGCAGTGACCAGGCCGACGAGGTGGTCACGGCGCTGGCGACGGGTCTGGCCTCGTCGATCTACGCCGAGGTCGCACACCTCATCGGCGTGTCGCTCCCGGCGCAGGCGCTGCTCGGTCACCGCAATGCCCACCACGCCGATTCGGTCGCCGCCGCGTTCGATCTCGCATCGGGATTGGTCGCACCGGAGCTGTTCGAAGCGGGCGACGAACGCACGACGTTCGAGTTGCGATCGCTCCACACGAGCGGCGAGATGTGGGAGCCGGCGGTGATCCTGCTCACCGGCGACGACTCGCCCGGTGTCTCCGAGCTCGATCGACCGTTGCCCCTCGCCGGACATGGCATTGCCCTCGCAGTGGCCGTCGGACCAGGCGGCCTCCCGCGAGGCGCCGGCCCGGCTGGTCGGATCGACCGAGGGATGGCGGCTCTACGCGTTCGGGACGGACATCGAGCTCACCCCGATCGGCGTCTCGACCCAGGACCTCGATGCGATCGTCGAGGTGCTCGCCGATGCGGACCGCGAGCTGATCAGCATCGAACTCGAGGCGGTGCACGAGATGGCGTGGGCCGACGACCCCCATGTGGATCCCCGCCCGGCGTTCGTGGAGCGCGACCACGAGATCGTCGTGTCACTGCTCGGTGGCGTCGAGGTTCGCGACGCCGGTGGCAGGCCGGGCACCTTCGAACGATCGAAGACCGTGGAGCTGATCGCGTGGCTCGCCACCCACCGTGAGCGGGCGACACGGTCAGGGGCACGCACCGCGCTGTGGGAACTCGACGTCCGCGACGCGACCTTCGCCAACGTCGTGTCGGAGGCGCGGCGAGGGCTGGCGCGGTTGGTGGCGCCACCAACCGGTGAGGAGTGGGTGGCGCGGACCCTCACCGAACAGTTGCCGCTGCACGAGGCGGTCGTGACCGACGCCGACCTCGTCGAGGATCGACTCACCCACGCTCGCCTGGTGCCGCCGGGCGAGGCGATCGAGACGTTGCGCCCCGCCGTGGCCATGATCCGCGACATGCCGTTCGCCGGCACCAGTTACCTGTGGCCGGACGCCGAAGGGATCACGTCGAACCTCGTCCTCCTGGCGATCACCGTGGCGTCCGAGTTCGCCGGGCACGCCCTGTCGATCGGCGACACCGAGGGCGTGTTCTGGGCGACGGCACACGGCCTCAAGGTCCTGCCGGGTCACGAGGAGCTGATCGGGTTGCGCATGCAGGCCCACGCCCGGGCCGGAGATCTCGCCGGGGTCCGACAGGAGTGGGAGTCCTACGAGCGGGTCCTCGTCGCCGACGCCTGGTCCGACGGCGAGCCGGCCCCCAAGCTCCTCGCGCTTCGCCGCGAGCTGCTCTCGCAGACCTGACGTACATCCGGTGCCTGGCACCGGATGTACGTCAGGTGCAGGGTTGACCGGTGGTGGTGACGGTGCCGTCTTCGTGGAGGTCGTACTTGGTGGAGACCTGCTTGATCAGCCCGTTGTCGATCAGGAACAGCTCGTAGCGGTTGGCGCTCGTGCCGATGGCCGGGCAGCACGTCGACCTGCTCTCTGGGCCATGTAGACGTCGGCGGCCTGCTCGAGCGTGTCGGGCGTCGGCGCCGCAGGCGCTGGTCTCACCACGATCGGTCACGCCCCGCACCGAGAACGCCACGACCACGGCGAGAATGCCGAGGATCACGATGACGACGAGGATCTCCACGAGCGTGAAGCCGCGGTCCGCCTGACGGCCATCATCGGGATCTGTCATCGGGTTGTCAGAGGTGGATCTGCACGAGCATCCGCTTTCTCTCGGTGAGGGGTCGCTGCAATGCATCGGCAGTGATAGTCAGATCACGACTCAAGATGGGCGCAAGGTTGCGTCAACAACCTCCTTCGAACGGCCGGGATCGGATCAGCTCCGCCGTCCGAGTCAGCTCGGACAATCGTCGAGTCCGAGCAGACACAACGCGGCAGACGCCTCACTGCGGAGGGGCTCGTCATCGGTCTCCTCGGCGATGCTCATCAGCGTTGCCCATGCCAACGACGATGTCGGCTGGAGTTCCAAGGCTCGCCGAGCGCGTCGTTCGGCTGCCTCGTAGTCACCCAGACGGCCAAGCTCGAATGCGACCCGAGCTTGGAAGTACGCCCGCGTCGGCTCGAGATCGGCCGCTCGTTCCAGCTGCGGAAGGACCTCGCGAGCCGCCGATGGGTCGGTGATCGACCGGCCGATCGCAATGCGAGCGCCGACGTCGGCCACGAGCGGATCTCCGAAGTACATCGCCTCAGCCGCAGCGAACGCCTCGCTGTCGAGGTCGAGGGATGCCTGGGCCAGCCGGTACTCGGCAATAAGCAGCCAGCTCGCTGCGCCGACGCCGACGATCGTCGCTGCCGTCCACATCCACGACTTCACGCCCGACGATGAGGAGCCTGGCGGAGTCGGGTCGTCACCTGTGCGTGTGGAGCTGACCGCGATCCCGAGGAGGATCATGTAGATCAGAAGCGTTGTCTGAGCGATGGGTTGCAGGAGCCAGACGATCGGGACGGCGAGAAGGGCAAGCGAGTAGACACCGGATGCTCGGCGAGCGACGACCCAGCAGAAGGCCAGGAACAGGGCGAGACCCGGAATGCCGAAATCGACCAACATGTTCACAACGATGTTGTGAGCATCGGGAATCGCCTGTGAGTCCTGGTTGGTGGCAACGCTGGCGAACGACAACTCTCCCTGAATCGCTGACCGGAATCGGCCGGCACCCCAGCCGAGAACGGGCCGGTCCAGCGCAGCGTGCCAGCCGGCAATCCACCAGTCGGTCCGCCCACCCGCAGTGGTGGTGGCCCGAGCAAGTGCGTCGTTGCCGCTGCCGACCGCGCGTGCGATTCCGACACCTATGCCGACGCCGAGGGTGGCAATCGACGTGCCGATCAATTGATGCAGCGTGCGGCGCCGAATCAGCGCACCGGCCGACACGACGACGAAGGCAATGATAGCGATCCGGGTGGAAGTGAAGGCCAGCACTGCTCCGAAGGAGATCAGCCCGGCGGCGATCAGGAGACGTCGCTGGGTCGAGCCGCCCACCCACAATTGGAGGCATACGAAGATTCCGATGAGCATGAACGTGGCGAGCTCGATCGGATTCGGGGTCAATCCGACGGCGCTGTCCGCCGGACAGCCCGAGGTTTCCGCCCTCGAGTTGGAAGATGACCTGCACCGCTCCAGCGAGCGCGTTCAGCCCAGCGCCGACCAGCACGGTCCACAACATGGCCCGACGACCGCCGGACGACATCGACTGCGCCAGCGCCCACAGGCCCACTGCCGCGATGAACGACACCACGAACGTGCTCTGGGCGATGGTGCCGCGAACGGACAACCACCAGTTGTCCGAGAACGCGGCCGCCACGATTGCCCAGCCGAGAAAGGCTGCTGCGACCCGGGCCGCACGATCACCCTTGACCACCAGGAGCCCCAACGCCAGCAGTCCGGGGAGGACAGCCGTGAGCACGACCGCCATCCGAGGCGCCCAGAACCAGGTATGGAAGAACGGCGTGTACGCGCACATCACGATGAGCGCCGCGAAGCACATGAGCACGTCGAGCGTCGTCAGGCCGTAGCGAGCGAACGTCGACTTCGAATCCTTGGGTGTGACGGTGGCGGTCAGCGTCTCGGAAAGGTACTCGTCAGTGATCGACGTCATGGTGGAGGTCTCCTCGAAAAGTCGAAAGACCCCGCCCGAATCGGCGGGGTCTTCGATCAGGTTGTTCGTTCGTCAGCGACGAATCAGCCGCACTTACCGCCCGAGACCGGGGTGATGACGAGCTCGGTGGCGCCGCCACCGTCGTGGCGTCTCGCCACACGCCGGCTTCCGGCGTGCGTCTTCACGTAGCCGCCCGACGCAGCTCGGCGAGGCTGGTCGGGAAGACCTGGTCCTGGTCGACGTAGTACGCCTCGATCGCGGTCTCCAGCGTACGCTGCTCGACGTCACAGGCGTTGTCCTGGCCACGGTCGGTGATGCCGCGGACGGCGAACACGGTGACGGTGGCGAGAATGCCGAGGATGACGATGACGATGAGGAGTTCCACCAAGGTGAACCCCTTGTCCTGCTTGTTTTCCATGATTGGTTCCTTCCGCTCTTTGGTTGATCTCCCGGAGGAGAGGTGTCTCACGAAGCGCTCCGTGAGAACCTTCTCCCGTTGCGCAGTTGTTTCTTCGGCGCCGGCGAATCGGACTTGAGCACAAAGTCGAAAAATCGCGAAAGATCAACAACGAGTCAGGTGGAGCTCAAGAACTGAGCAGGTTCCGCCGATGAAACCGTGGGCGTTCGCAGCCGGCGTACGCATCGTTCACACCACATACATGTAGGGACACACCATGTTCGGCAAACCACGAGACGGCGACGACAGCGATCTGCTCGACTCGAGTGCGATCGACGGGTTCTTCGGCGACGAGGCCGCCGCCGCCAACGCGCTGGAGGTCCACGAACTGCAGCACCGCGTCGAGCAGGTCGAGGCGCAGATCAGCAGCCAGTTCACCTCGCTCGCCACCTACGCCCAGATCAGCCAGGAGCAGATCGAGCTCGCCCGGTCGGAGGCCAAGGCCGCCACCGAACGCTCCGAACAGCGGCTCACCTCCCTCGTCGAGCGCGAACGCGCCGACCGGATCTCCGTCGTTCACCGGCCAGGCCCCTGCCGGGTCGGCGCCCGACGTCACCGCCCGCCTCGATGCACTCGAGCACTCCGTCGCCCAGATCCGCAAGGGTCTCGACGAATGCCTGCTGCGTCAGAAGGCGCTGGCCGACGCCATCACCACCATGTTCGAACGTCTCGCCCCGGCCCAGCCGGACTGGCGTCGCAGGCCGAGTGAACCCGAGCAACCCGTGGCGCCGGTCGTCTCGTTCGCCCCGCCGAGCCTGGTCGCACCGAGCCGGTGGCGCCGACCACGGATCGTCCGGCGGTCACCCCGCTCAGCGGCCCGATCGCCGACCTCTCGCTCAACGCCTGATCAGCGACGCCTCGTCAGCTCGAACGTCGACACCACGCGGATCGCACGCCGCTGTGAGCGGTTCAGCGGACGATCTCCATGCGCATGCCGGTGTCGTCCCAGGTCGGGATCGATCGGCATCCGGCTGATCGCCCGGCCGGAACCGCGGCGGGCGGTGAACAGCAACGCCGCCGCTTGCAGCAGGTGCACACCGGCAGCGCCGATCGGGCGGGGTCCGGGTCACCACGTCGTCCACGCCCGGCAGCCGGTCGCGGATCAACTCGAGCCGCTCGATGCGGCCGTCCTCGTGATACGGCGACGTCGTCAACGGCACGTCGCTGTTCATCACCGTGAACGACACGTCCGGGTTGGCCGAGAAGAAGCTGCGGGAGTGGTAGGGCTGCAGTTCCTTCTCCGCTTCGCGCAGCCACCGCAACCGCCGGATGTCGTGCTTGGTCATCCACGGCTCCATCCGGCGGGCCTCGCCGTTGGACGCGCGAATCGCCTCGCGCGACGGTGTGCCGTTGATCGCCGACCACACGCGGCCAGCCGACGTACTCACGTGCCTCCTGGTCGCACGGTCGGTACTGCCCCGACGGGGTGTCGAACAGCCCCATCGGCGCGTTGATCGCCGCGGCCTCGAACGTCGGTCGGAAGTCGAGCACCTCGAACAGCCTCGGGAGCACGAACGCTTCCTCGGCCGCGACGGTGATGCCCGGCGAGGCGCGCCGGCAGCACCAGCCAGCCTCCCGGGCACGGGGTGACCCCGGCGATGTTCTTGTACGGCGGCTTCTTGACGACCATCGGCGATCAGCTCTCGTCGACGGCCGCTCAGCGGCCGTTGGCCGACGGCACCGGTGGCGGCGGCGGGGCCATGGTCTCGCCGCCGTAGGTGCCCGAACCCGACGAGCCGGCCTGGCCGGTTGCCATCGTGGCGTGAGCGTGCATCTGGGCCCGAGCCGTCGCGAGCTGCGCCTGCACCTCCTTCGGGTACTGGCTCGACTCCATCGCCGTCTCCATCGTGATGAGGCCGGCCGCCACGAGGCGGGCGAGGTCCATCTCGATGGTCTGCATGCCTTCGGCGGCACCCGTCGCGATCATGTTGCGCATCTGGCGCGACTTGCCCTCACGCACCAGGTTGCGGATCGCCTCGTTGGCGACCATCACCTCGTAGCCGGCCACACGACCGCCGCCGATCGCCGGCAGGAGGCGCTGGGAGATGACCCCCTGCAGGGCGCCGGCGAGCATGATCTGGATCTGGTCACGGCGCTCGCCGGGGAACACGTCGATGATGCGGTCGAGGGCCTGGGCGGCATCGTTCGTGTGCAGCGTGGCGAACACGAGGTGGCCGGTCTCGGCGAGCGACAGCGAGATCTGGATCGAGTCCAGGTCGCGCATCTCGCCGAGGAGCACCACGTCGGGGTCCTCACGAAGGGCGCTGCGCAGACCGTCGGTGAACGTCTCGACGTCGGTGCCGACCTCACGCTGGTTGACCATCGCCATCTTGTGGTGGTGCAGGTACTCCACCGGGTCCTCGATGGTGAGGATGTGCACCGGCTTGGTGTCGTTGATCCGGTCGATCATCGCCGCCAACGTCGTCGACTTGCCCGAACCGGTCGGGCCCACCACGAGCACGATGCCGTACGGCTTGTTGAGCAGGTTCGTACACGCCGCAGGAGCGCCGAGCTCCTCGAGCGTGCGAACCCGGAAGGGCACGACGCGCAGGGCGAGCGCGAGGTTGCCGCGCTGGCGGAACGCGTTGGCGCGGAAGCGGCCGAGGCCGTTCACGCCGAACGAGAAGTCGACCTGCCGGTCACGACGCAGCTCTTCGAGCTTGCGGTCGTCGAGCAGCGAGTACACCATGCGGTCGACCTCGTCGGAGGCGAGCACCGGGCACGTTCTCGAACGACACGAGCACGCCGTCGCGGCGTGCCGTGGCCGGGCGACCCACCGTGAGGTGGAGGTCGGAGGCACCTGAATCGACGGTCGCCTTGAGGAGCGCCTCGAGCATCGGATCTGGATTGGACATGGTTGACTAACCTCCCGCTCGGGCCACGGAGGGCCGCACTTGATGAGCTTTTCGTTGATGATCGTGTTTGCCGTCGTGGCCGGGCTGGTGATCGGCTCGTTCCTGACGGTCGTGGTGGATCGGGTCCCGCAGGGTGGCTCGGTGGTGGCACCGCCGAGTCGCTGTGGTTCGTGCGGACTCCGCCTGGGCCCGCTCGATCTGGTGCCGGTGCTCAGCTGGGCGGCGCTGCGCGGCAAGTGCCGGCAGTGCGGTGCCAAGATCGGCATCGAGCCGATCCTGCTCGAGCTGACCACGGCCGGGCTGTTCGTGCTGATGGCCATCCGCTTCGACGACGTGCGAGCCGCCATCCCGGCGTACTGCATCCTGTGCGCGACGCTGGTCGCCCAGACGTGGATCGACCTGCGCACGCAGCGTCTGCCCCGCGAGATCACCTACACCGGCATGATCCTCGGCGGGATCGCACTGGCGATCGCGGCCGTCGTGATCGACGAGCCCGAGCGCATCTGGATGGCCGCCCTCGGCGCCGCCATCGCGCTGCTCGCGATGTGGCTGATCTACACCCTCAGCAAGGGCGGGATGGGCGACGGCGACGTGCGCCTCGCTCCGCTGCTCGGCATGTTCCTGGGCTGGCTCAACCCGGGCATCGTCCTGCCGGGGCTGTTCTTCGGGTTCATCGCCGGCGCCCTGTACGGGGTCGCGATGATGGCGTTCGACCGCGCGGGGCGTCGCACTGCCGTGCCGTTCGGACCGTTCCTGGCCCTCGGCACGATCGTGGCGATCTTCGTCGGTCAGCATTTCGTCGACCTCGTCCTCGCGCGCTGACTCGCCTGCGAGCGCCGATCAGGCGGTCTCCTTCAGGCCGCCGAGCACGCCGTACATCGCCGACACGAGCGCCACGGCGACGAACCCGACGATGACGCCCGACGAAGACGATCATCAGCGGCTCGAACATGGTGGTGAACTTCTTGATGCGGCTCTCGAGCTCGCGGTCGAAGTAGATGCTCGCGACCGCCAGCTGCTGGTCGAGCGTGCCGGTCTCCTCGCCGACCTTGAACATCTGCTTGGCGGCGCCGGGGAACAGCTCGGTGTCGATGAGCGGTTGGGCGAAGCCCTGACCCTCGAGGATCTGCGCGTGGGCGATCTCGAGACGCTCCTTGTACACGATGTTGCTCGTCGCGTCCGTGGTCGTCTTCAGCGCCTCCGGCAGCGGCACACCGGCGGCGAGCATCGCCGAGAGGATGCGGCAGAAGCGTTCCAGGATCGCAGTAGTCGACGATGCCCTTGATGATCGGGATCTTCAGCACGAGCCGGTTGTTCCAGAGCTTGCCGGTCGGGTGCTTGAACAGGAACATCAGCGTCGGCGGTGACCACGATGAAGAACCCGGCCGTGATGAACCACAGGTCGGTGAAGAACCGCGAGAACGAACAGCAGCGACCGGGTCGGCGAGCGGCAGCTCGGCGCCGAGCTCCTCGAACAGCGGCTTGAACTGCGGCAGCACGTAGCCGGCGAGGATCAGCACCGTGATGAACGCCATCACCATGACGACCATCGGGTACGACAGCGCCGACACCACCTTGGACCGGGTGTCGATCTCCCGCTCGAGGTACTCCGCCAGGCTCTCGAACGCCGTGTCGAGCTGGCCGGTGAGTTCGGCCGACTGCAGGATCCCGACGTAGTAGTCGGGGAACACCTCGGGGTGCCCGGCAGCCGCGACCGAGAACAGCCCGCCGTTGCGGAGATCGTCGACGAGATCGCCGAGCGCGCGTCGCAGGGCGACGTCCTCGGTCTCGTCGCCGATGGTCACGAGCGCGTCGGTGATCGGGATGCCGGCCTTGACGAACACGGCGAGCTGACGCGTGAAGTGCATCAGCTCCTTCTTCTTGACCTTCTCCTTGGTGAGCTCGAAGTCGAGCATCCCGCGGCGTTCCTCGATCTTGGTCGGGAACAGGTTCTGCTCGACCAGCAGCGCAGCGCGCAGCACCGATCGTGTCGGCCTTGGTCACCCCCTCGACGGGGGCGCCCTGGGTGTCGATTGCGGCGTAGGCGAACTTGGGCATCTGGTGCTCCGTGTCTCTGGTGATCTCTCGGGTGACTCTGGGTGGTCTCAGTGGGCGAACAGGGTGCGGACGACTTCGGGGATGGTCGTGACGTCGTCGTCGACCATCTGCATTGCTTCTCGGAGCATCGTGCGCATTCCTTGAGCAACTGCCAGACGGCGAAGTTCCTCGGTGGTGGCCCAACCGACGATCAGTCGGCGGATCTCCGGGGTGATCCGCAGCAGTTCGTACACACCGATGCGGTCGCGGTAGCCGGTGTTCGAGCAGTAGCTGCAGCCCTTGCCGTGGTAGAAGACGGTCTTGTCGCTGCCGCCGGAGTGCTGGCGGAACACGGCGAGTTCCTCCGCCCCGGGCGTGTACGGCTCCTTGCAGTTCTCGCAGGTCTTGCGCAGCAGACGCTGCGAGACGACACCGACGATCGCCGACGCGACGAGGAAGGCCTCGATGCCCATGTCGAGCAGGCGGTGCAGCGCGGCGACGGCGTCGGTGCCGTGCAGTGACGACAGCACGAAGTGACCGGTGAGGGCGGACTGGATGGCGATGCGGGCCGTGTCGACGTCGCGGATCTCACCGACGAGGATCGTGTCGGGGTCCTGCCGCAGGAGGGCCTTGAGGCCGGTGGCGAACGTCAGGCCGGCCTTGGCGTTGGTCTGCACCTGGTTGATGCCGGGGAACACGTACTCGACGGGGTCTTCGACCGTCGTCACGTTCTTGCCGGTCGAGTTGATCTCGAGCAGCGTGGCGTACAGCGTGGTCGTCTTGCCGGCACCGGTCGGGCCGGCACAGATGACCATGCCGAACGGGGCGTGGACCAGCTTCGAGTACGTCTTGTAGGTCTCCGCCGGCATGCCGAGCTGGCCGAGGCTGACCATCGACTTGGACTTGTCGAGGATACGCATGACGATCTTCTCGCCGAACACCGTCGCCACCGACGACACCCGGACGTCGATCTCGCGACCGTCGACCTTGGTCGAGAACTGGCCGTCCTGCGGAGCCCGCTTCTCGACGATGTTCATCTCCGACATGATCTTCAGGCGGCTGATCGAGCGCGTTGTGCGCCGAGAGCGGCAGCGAGAACGCCTCGATCAGGTGACCGTCGACACGGAACCGGATACGGAGCCGGTCGTCGAGTGGTTCGATGTGGATGTCCGAGCTGCGGTCACGGAGGGCCTGGCCGACGATCTTGCCGACGAGCTGGACGACCGGCGCCCGATCGTCGAGGTTGACCTCGGCGATGGCCTCGGCGGCGACCCGCTGCTCGTCCTCCGCGGCGAACGCGGCGACGATGTGGTCGACGTCCGCCGTCGAGCGGTACATCTGCTCGATGAACGACGTGACCGTCTTCTCGTCCGAGGCCTTCCAGGCGAACCGCTGGCCGGTGGCCGACTCGACCTGCTGGCGACGCCACGGCGACGGATCGGCGGCGTACAGCACGATCAGGCCGTTCTCCTCGGCGATCGGCATCACCTTGTGCGTACGGGCGACCTCTTCGGGGAACCGGGTGACGATCTCCTCGTCGAGCTGCACGAGCGAGACGTCGGCCACCGGTACCTGGCAGACGGCACCGACGGCCTGGGACAGCTCGCTGCGTCCGACGCCGTAGTGGCTGAGGAGCTTGGCTCCGAACTTCAGCAGGTCGCCGTTGGCCTCTTCGAGGGCCGTCGCGAGCTTCTCGGCGTCGAGCTGGCCGCTCTGGAGGAGCGCCTGACCGATCGCGTTGCACTCGTCGACCGATGCGCCGACGGGAGGCGGTTCCGCGAGCGCGGTGCCGGCACCATGAGCAGCGGCAGCGTCGTCGGGGCGGGGTTTACGGAGTGCCATGGGCGTGTCTTTCGATCAGTGCTGCACGTTCACCGGAGGGCTGAACGGGGTCGGGGCGGAAAAGGGAGCGGAGGCCGGCGGGGCCACATCGACGACGCAGGTGATTCGAGCGGCGCCTGCGGCGGCCACTCGTCGGCGTCCGCGAGCGGCGTGGCCGTTGGCGCCGTTGCCGTTCGCGGACGAACCGTTGGAGCCGGCTCCGGCGTCCGTGCGACGGACGAACTGGCTGGGGTCGAGGGCGATGAGCGCCCGTTCGACTTCCTCGAGACGCTCGAGCTGCACCGCGGTCTCGACGTCGAGGTGCTGCTCCTGCAGTTGGGTCTCGAGCTCGACGATACGCATCACGCTCTTGTCCATCGCCTGCCCCATCGACTCCTGGAAGCGCTCGGTCTCGATGCGGATCAACTCGACTTCACCGGCGACGCCGCCCATCCGGTCCTTCATCTCGTCGATGGCGTCGACGTCGACGGCATCGAGACGGGCGCCCATGGCGTCGATGGACCGGTTGACGTCGTCGAAACGGGCGTCGGTGCCGGCGATGCGATCGCTGAGCATGATCACGGACTCGTCGAGCCCGACGCTGACGCGACCGACATAGGCGTCGATGTCGGCGATGCGTTCGCCGACGGTTTCGTTGATCCGGGCCTCGGTCGTGATGAGTCGCTCGTTGATCCGGACCTCGGCCTGGTCGACCCGGTTGCCGACGATGTTGGACACCTCGGCCTGCTGGCGAGCGGCCTGCGCCGAGACCTCGTCGACCCGGGTGGCGAGCGCGGCGAGACGTCCGTCGATCTCGACGCCCACCTGAGTGGACACCTCGTCGATACGGGCCTCGGTGGCCGCGGCGATGACGTTGATGTGGCCGACGATCTTCGCGGCCTGGTCATCGAACTTGCGCACGCTGCGATCGAGGTTCACGAGGTCGGCCTCGACGCGATCCTGACGGAACTCCAGCTGCTTCACGATCGGCTGGGCGGCGGACTCGACCGCGGCCGCGAGCCCGAGGTTCGCCTCGTCGGCGATCCGGCCGATACGCACCTCGATCTCCTCGTGTCGACGCTTCGTCGTCGTTGCGAACTCCGACAGACGCGATTCGAGGGCCCGCTGGATCTCGGTCTGGAACGCGGCGTTGGTGGCCTGCGACCGCTCGACGGCGGGCATCAGGGCGAGCAACTGCTCCTCGGTGCGGGCTCGGGCTGCTCGCTCGGCGGCAACTCTCGGCTCGCAGCCGCTGGATCTCACCGGAGACCATCTCGTTGTAGCGGGTCAACTCCTGTTGCACGGCCGCGACGACGCTGGTGCGGAGTGCATCGAGCTGGTCGGTCATGGCGTGGTCCTTCGTCCTCGGTCGAGTGATGCCGGTATTCCGGCGGTGGGGTGCTGTCCATCTATCGGCAGGCCGTCAACCGATCTTGAGAGTTCGCTGAGACGGAATTGACACACTCCGGGCACAGGGTTGGGAATCACCCGACGTAACGTCGCGGGTCATGCGTGTCCATCTGGTCGACGGGACCTACGAGTTGTTCCGCCAGCACTTCGGATCGGCAGCACGACACGGCGACAGCGGACCGTTCGCAGCGGCCGCCGGCGTCGTTGCCTCCACGCTGGCACTGGTCCAGGACGGCGCGACCCACATCGGAGTCGCTTCGGACCACACGATCGAGAGTTTCCGCAACGATCTGTGGGCCGGCTACAAGACCAGCGCCGGTATGGAGCCCGCGATCCTGCAGCAGATCCCGGTCATGGAACGCGCCCTCGTTGCCGCAGGATTCACGGTCTGGCCGATGGTCGAGTACGAAGCAGACGACGCGCTCGGCGCGGCCGCTGCTGTCGCCGATCGTGACGAGCGGGTCGAGCAGGTGCTGATCGTCACCCCGGACAAGGATCTCGGCCAGTGTGTGCGAGGTGATCGAGTCGTGCAGTTCGATCGCCGCAACCGCGAGATCCTCGACGCCGACGGGGTGCGAGCCAAGTTCGGAATCGGCCCGGAGTCGATCGCCGACTACCTCGGCCTCGTCGGCGACACCGCCGACGGCTTTCCGGGGCTGCCGGGGTGGGGCGCCAAGAGCGCCTCGGCCGTGCTCGCCCGGTACGGACACATCGAGGACATTCCTGCCGCAGCCGGGCAGTGGGACGTCGACGGTCTGCGGGGCGCAGCGAAGCTGTCGGCGACGTTGCAGGCGCAGCTCGCCGATGCGCTGCTGTTCCGCGAGATCGCCACCGTGGTCACCGACATCGACGTCGGGTCGGTGGACGACTGGCGGTGGCAGGGCCCGACCGACGATCTCGCCGAGATCGCGGCGGAGATCGGTGCGCCGGGACTCGTTGCCACGGCCGAACGGCTGCGACCGACGAGCTGAACCCTCGGCGTCGGGCCGCCACGTCCGATCCGGTGCGAGCGGCCGCCGTCGACTGAGGTGACGACCAGGCGGTCTGCGGCACACGGACGATGCCGATGAAGGCTGCTACCTTCCGGTCCTGACCTGGTTCACGGGCGCCCATTGCACAGGACCCGGTCGCCACCTCACTCGACGGCGAACCGTCTCCACCGATGCTACCGGCCCGGTGCGATCAGCAACCAGCCAGCTAACCTTGTCACCGGTTTCGGTCATCGGGTCACGGTGGTCCGTTCCTGGAGGGATGCGAGAGCGGCCGAACCGGCACGCTTGGAAAGCGTGTGAAGGGAAACCTTCCGTGGGTTCGAATCCCACTCCCTCCGCCATGAGTGTCTCCGACGTCGGCGCCTCGGATCGACGCGAACACGGGCAACCCGATGACGTCGTGACGATGCCGACGATGCGGGACGACGATGCGATGACGATCGCGCTCGCGGAGGCTCGAGCCGCGCTCGAGCACGACGACGTGCCGGTCGGCGCGGTCGTCGTGTACAACGGCGTCGTCATCGCGGCGCGACACAACGAGCGCGAGCTGCACGACGATCCGGTCGCCCACGCCGAGATCCTGGCGCTCCGAGATGCCGCAGCACATCTCGGTCAGTGGCGTCTGGAGGACTGCACCATGTACGTCACCCTCGAGCCGTGTCCGATGTGTGCCGGCGCCCTGGTCAATGCGCGGTTGTCCCGCCTCGTCTACGGCGCCCACGACCCGAAGGCCGGAGCGGTGACCAGTCAGTTCGAACTGTTGACCGGCGAACGTCTCAACCACCGCGTCGAGGTGACGAGCGGAGTCCGGGCGTCGGAGTCCGCCGACCTGTTACGAGCGTTCTTCCGCCTTCGACGGTCATCCAAGGTCGACGACCAGTGATCCGGCCAGTGATCGACTCAGTGATCCTTGCGGCGCAGGCTGCCGATGAGTCGGCGAAGCGCCGAGCTGCGCTCGTTGCCTGATTCCGCAACCGGCTCGTCGTCGACGAACACCACCGACGCAACGCCCTGGTTCACCGGCGCCGCGGCGGTCTCGGCGACCGGCGCCACCGCCGCCTCCAAGGCCGGCGCAGCAAGGGCGTGCTCACTCGCCAGCGCGATGTCGGCTGCTTCGATGGCGGCCGCCTCGCGGGCATAGATCGCCTCGGCCGCCATGTCCATGGTCGGCGGAGCGAACCCACCCAGGGTCGTCGGCACCGTCGGCACCTGCGTGGTGATCTCGGCGGGAGCCGGGACACCGGCCGTGTCGAGCCGGTGTCGGTGCGGTGTCGGTGGTGTCGGTGTCGGTGTCGATGTCGGTGTCGGTGTCGATGTCGAAGGTGTCGGTGTCGAAGGTGTCGATGACGACGCCGTCGAACACGTCGACGGACGGCGCATCGATGTCGATCGCGGCGATGGCGGCGGGTTCGGCCGAGGCCGATTCGATCGCTGCGATCGCCCGACGGACGGCAGCGGCGACCTCATCGGGAACCTCGTCGGTCGCCGCGTCATCGTCGACCAACTCGAGTTCGGGCAGGTCGAAGTGCAGTTCGCCGTCGGCGGTCTCGGTGAATGCGGGGGCCTCGGCGACCGGCGCCTCGACGTGTGCGGTGGTCACCGGTCCTTCCGAGCCGTTGGGCCACACGACCTGGAACTCGAAGTCGGACATGTCGTCGACGGTGTCCGTGAAGGACGCCATGTCCAGCGCGAGTTCGATCGCCTCGGGATCGGACTCGACGTCGGGATCGACGTCGACATCGACCTCGGCATCTGCGTCGGCGGACATCTCGGGCTCGCGGAACGGGTCGAAGAGCACGAGCTCGAACTCGTCGATCGATCCGTTGTCGTCGACCGACAGTTCGGTGATGTCATCCCACTCGATCGAGAGGTCCTCGACACCGGGATGGGTCGGGATGGCGATGCCAGGGAGTTCGTCGATCACGGTGTTGTCGATCTGGGCGACGGGGGCCACCGGTCGGGCCAGCGCAGGTGAGTCGAGTGGCGCTGCGAACCAGCGGTGCACGCCGGACGGATGGTGACGGTAGGCCGTGACCCGGACCGTCGTGACGGCCTGGTTGGCCAGCTCGGTGATGAGATCCTCGGTCGACGTCTCGGTCACGACGAGCACGGCGTCACGGTCGACGGAGGCGTCACGGTCGAACAGGCGACCGAGATGCTCGACGTCGCCGACGCGGACGGTTCCACGTTCGAGCTGGGTCGTGTCGACCACTCCGGCGTCGAGCAACCGGCGTCCGAGCGGCTCGTCCGAGGCGCGTTCGGCGTAGTAGATCACGCCGTGATCCAGGTACGCGAGCACCTCCGGATCGACCTCGAAGACGATCTCGCCGGTGAAGGCGCGATCGCGTGCTTCGTCGAGCGTCATCCACACGGGCTGCGGTCCAGTGACCGACAGTGCTCCCGTCGCGGTTGCCGCCGAACCGGACTTGATTCCTGTGTTGTGCATCATCAGGCCACCTCTGCCTTGGTTGACTCCATGGACGCAAGGAGCGTCAGGAGGATTTCGACCACGACCTCCCGGCCGGAGTCAGGGTCGATCAGTTGGCACGGCACGACGGCCTCGCCGTCGAGTGCGCCGAGCGAGCGCGCCAGTCGCGCGGGCTTCGTGGGGATCGTCACAGCGATTGACGGCGACGACCGCCGGCACCCGCAGATCACGCAGGAGCGCCCGGAGTTCGACGCCCGCGGCCGCATGGGTCTCGGAGGCCTCGGCATCGATCACGAACGCGACGACGTCGACATCGCCCTTGAGAATGTTGGTCATGAACCGGAAGCGGGCCTGGCCCGGCGTTCCGAACAGCAGCAGTCGGGTGTCGTCGTCGTCGAGCTGGTAGGTGCCGAAGTCCATGGCGACGGTGGTGTGCGACTTGACGTCGGACTCCTCACCACTGGTGACGACGTCGGTCGAGATCACCTGGGTCTGGGAGACCGACTGGATCATCGAGGTCTTGCCGGCTGCGAACGGTCCGGTGACCAGGATCTTGAAGGTCTGGCTCACGCGGTCGCTCCCGAGAGCACCGACACACGGTCGTGTACGAACATCCGAAGCTGCCGTTGGTCCACGCGAGTCGACGTCAGGACAGCGAGGACGCGTTGGGTTCCGATCGGCCAGATCAGCAGGAGACCGGCGTCGTGGTCCACGACCAGCTTGACGAAGGTGGTCGCCACCGCCCATCGCGACGAGTTGATGGGCGAGCCCGACGGCGGCGGCGAGCATCGCAGGATGCGACGGCTCATCGGCCATCGACGTGCTGCGCGCCAAGCCGAACCCGTCGACGGAGGCAAGGATCGCCCCCCGGACTTCGTCGACGCACTCGACCAGTTCGTCGAGCACGCCGTGCGGGCTGGTCGCAGCGGGAGCGAGCGGGGGAGTCGCCGCCGGGACCATCGTGTGCGGGGCGGTCCAGCTCAGGGCCGCCGTCGGGGCACGAGGCGGCACGAAGCCGCTCGTGGACGACGGTGGTCCGTCGACGACAGCCTTGACGTTTTCCATACGGAACAACTATCGGCAGCCCCGGAGACTTCTTGAGGGGCAATTGGCCCGCGCTCCGGACGTTCTGGCGGAAGGCGTGGGATTCGAACCCACGGAGGCCCAGAAGACCTCAACAGTTTTCGAGACTGTCCCATTCGTCCGCTCTGGCAGCCTTCCGGGTGCGAGGCTAGCGCTGATCGGGCGAACCGGCTACGAGCAGCGCGTTCCGTCCTCCGGGGCGACGAGTCGCAGCAGGTACTCGTGCACGATCCCCTGGACACAGTCGTTGCCCCGATATCCGGTGTGCTGGTTGGCCTCGACGATCACGAGGCGTCCGTCCTCCAGCGTGTCGGCCATCGCTCGGGAGCTCTCGAGCGGGGTCGCAGCATCACCGGTCGTGCCGATCACGACGATCGGGCCCGCCCCGGCGCCGGTGATCTCGATGCGTGGGTCGACGGCCGCCGGGAAGAAGGTGCAGGAGTACGAGCCGGTCGTGTACGGGAAGATCCTCGGTGCGACCTCGAGGATTCGGTCGACATCGGCATCGGCCTCCTCGACCGTGGGTCGCTCGACCTGGTCGGCGCAGTTGATCGCCTGGAACGCCTCGATCAGGTTCCCGTAGGTCCCATCCGGGTTGCGGCCGAAGTACGAGTCGAACAGCTGCAGCAGCCCGGCGCCGTCACCGGCGGCAGCGTCCTCGAGCGCGCGCTCGAACGCGGGCCAGTAGCTGTCGCCGTACATCGCCGAGGCGAGGGCGATGACCGCGACGCCCCGATCGACGGGCGCCCGTCCGTCGGCGCTGGGCAACGGGTTCTCGTCGAGGCTGGCCATGAGCCGATCGAATGCCCCTTCGGCGTCGCCGCCGTTGTGGAACGCGCACGAACTGTTCGCGCTGCACTGGGCCAGGAACGTGTCGAGTGCCGCCTCGAACCCGGCCCCCTGCTGCAGGGTCCGTTCGAGCGCACCGGCGTTCGGGTCGCTCGCACCGTCGAACACGGCGGCGCGAACCGTGCTCGGGAAGAGCGTCGTCCACACGCCGCCGAGTTCGCTGCCGTAGCTGAACCCGAAGTAGGAGATCTGCTCGACACCGAGTGCCTGGCGGATCGCATCCATGTCGCGGGCGGAGTTGTTCGTGCCGACGTACTGCAGGTGCTCGACCCGATCGAGGCACCGTTGGGTGAATTCCTCGGCGGTGTCGACGATCGCCGTCCGTTCGCCCGCATCGTCGGGGGTCACATCGAGGTTGGCGAAGAACCGGTCGTACTCGGTGTCGTCGATGCAATCCACGGCGCCTTCGCTCTGCCCGGTGCCACGAGGATCCCAGCCGATCACGTCGAAGTTGTCGGTGATCTCGGAGTCGAAGTAGCCGGATGCGTTGAGGGCCAGGGAGGCGCCTTCGGCTCCCGGGCCACCGCGATTGGCGAGCATGGGTCCGACCGACTCGTTGCCGGCGCGGTGGCGGGCCACGTAGAGATCGATCGTGTCGCCCTGCGGATCGGCGTAGTCGACCGGCACGGTGATGCGGCCCTCGTCGGTGCGTTCGTCGAGCGGCGTCCACTCGATGGTGTAGTCGAGCGGCTCGGCCGGCTGCGACACCGTGGCGCTGTCGGTCGGATTCGTGACACCGGTGATGTCCCGGGCCACCACGGGCGGATCGTCGGAGCCGTTGGAACACGCCACGACCATGACCGTTGCTGCGACAACGAGGGCGAGACGACGCATCGGGCCCAGCGTATGGGCCGAGTGAGCGCCTGCGGCGTCGCCCGTATGGCTCATCGGGTGCATCGAGATGCTCGTAGCGTGAGGCCCATGCGCATGCCCCCTCACTCGATGATGCCCGGCGACAAGGACTCCTTGAAGGGCGTGGAGTTGCAGGACGGCACCGTGCGACGGGTCTGGACGTTCGCCCGACCGTACAAGGCGACGATCATCGTGTTCCTGGTTGCGATCCTCGCTGCGGCGATCCTCGCGCTGGTGCCGGTGTTCGCGTTCCGGAGCATCATCGACAATGCGATCCCGGCCGGCGACAAGCAGCAGATCGCAGTCCTGGCGATCATCGCCGCGCTCGCCGCGGTCGCCGATGCAGCACTCGCCATCGTCCAACGCTGGACCAGCGCCCGCGTCGGCGAGGGCCTGATCTACGACCTGCGACGCGCGCTGTTCGCCAAGATCCAGCGGATGCCGATCGCCTTCTTCACGAGGACACCGACCGGTTCGATCACCTCTCGGCTCAACAACGACGTGATCGGCGCGCAGACCGCCGTGACGAGCACGTTGGGAAGCATCGTGAGCAACGTCATCGTGCTCGTCACGACGCTGGCCGCGATGTTCTTCCTGCAGTGGCAGCTCACCCTGCTGACGCTGCTCGTGCTGCCGATCTTCATCATCCCCGCCCGCCGCGTCGGCGTGCGGCTCCAGGCCATCGCCCGCGAGCAGATGGGCTACAACGCGGCGATGAACACCCAGATGACCGAGCGCTTCAACGTGTCGGGAGCGACCCTGGTGAAGCTGTTCGGATCGGGCGGCCGTGAACGGCAGGCGTTCGATCGACGGGCGGCCGGCGTGCGCGACACCGGGATCCAGGCGGCGTTGCTCGGTCGGGTCTTCTTCGTCGCCCTCGGCCTCGTCGGTGCGCTGGGCACCGTGGCGATCTACGGCTTCGGGGCCTTCATGGTGGTCGACGGCAGCATCGAGATCGGCACGTTGGTGGCGCTTGGCGGCGCTGGTGACCCGGGTGTACCAACCACTCACCGGCCTCACGAACGCTCGCGTCGAGCTCATGACCTCGATGGTCAGCTTCGAGCGGGTGTTCGAGGTGCTCGACGCGCCCGAGGCGATCCAGGAGCGGCCCGGAGCGATCGACCTCGTCGAGCCGCAGGGCGCCGTCGAGTTCGACGATGTCGTGTTCCGCTACCCGCCGGCATCGGAGTCGGCGATCGCGTCGATGGAACAGAACGCCGGTCTCGGCAACGACACCGATCCCGACGTCGACGTGCTCAAGGGCCTCACGTTGCGAGTCGAGCCCGGCGAGACGGTCGCCCTCGTCGGGCGCATCGGGCGCCGGGAAGTCGACCACGATCTCGCTGCTCCCCCGGCTCTACGACGTCACGTCGGGAGCGGTGCGCATCGACGGCCACGACGTGCGCGACCTCACGCTCGATTCGCTGCGCACGTCGATCGGCGTGGTGTCACAGGACCCGCACCTGTTCCACGAGTCGATCGGCGACAACCTGCGCTACGCCGACCCCGACGCCACCGACGAGCAGCTCGTCGCGGCGGCGAAGGCGGCCCGGATCCACGACACGATCGCCGCACTGCCCGATGGGTACGACACGATCGTGGGCGAACGGGGCTACCGGCTCTCCGGTGGCGAGAAGCAGCGCCTCGCCATCGCCCGGTTGCTGCTCAAGAACCCGTGCATCATGGTGCTCGACGAGGCGACGAGTCACCTCGACAACGAGAACGAGGCGCTCATCCAGGCGGCGCTCGACCATGCGATGCGCGACCGCACCGCCATCGTGATCGCCCATCGCCTGTCCACGATCCGCAGCGCCGACCGCATCGCCTTCGTCGAGGACGGCCGCATCGCCGAGATCGGCAGCCACGACGAACTCATCGCCGCCGACGGCCGCTACGCCCACCAACTCAATGCCGGGGAGCTCGTGCTCCCCGGCTGAGTTCGTTCTCGTCAGCGCTTCCACTGAGGCTGCTACCACGACTGGCCGGTCGTTCGAAGTACTCGAACACGACGGTGTGCGTACCCGGCACGACCGGGATGATCGAACCGGTCGTCCAGGTCTTGTAGGCGCTGTGTCGTCCAGCTGTCGATCACCGTGGACCCGTTGACGAACACCCGGTACGCCGTCGTCGCCGCCGGCGAGCAGGGTGATGGTGCACGCCGCGCCGAGGTGAACGTCTTGGTGAATCTGCGCGCTGAAGTGACTCGAGTTCACACCGCCCGGAGGCGAGCCTGACGAGCACAGGTCGATGTTCGTCAACGTCGTGGAGACGCTCGCTGGCGTCGCCGGGAACGGCGTCGGGGGTGCACCGCTGAAGCTCGACAGGTTCCAGAACTCCGCCGTCCAGGTACCCGGGCCGAAGTTCCGGTTCCAGCCACCAGGGTTGGTGATGTTGCACGACCCGGCACCGTTGCACGGCACCGTCGTCGGCGGCGGCGTCGTCGTGGTCGTCGGCGGCAACGTCGTCGTGGTGGTGGTCGTCGTGGTGCGTCGTCGTCGTGCTCGTCGTCGTCGGCGGCAGCGTCGTCGTCGGTGGCAACGTCGTCGTCGTGCGTCGGTCGGCGGGGTCGTCGGTGCGCTGGCGTTCGGGTCGACCGTCCAGCCGTTGATCGCATAGCTCCCGTCGACGTTGACCTCCATGATCGCCCGGGAGATCGTGCGCTGACCGTTCGGCGCGGTCACGGAGACGAACAGGTCGACCTGACGCTGAATGGGTTCGTCGAGGACACCGAGGAACCAGTTGTCGGCGTTCGTCGGCATCCGGTCGTAGCCCACTTCGACCGAACTCGCCACCAAGCCGGCGCTGACACGGAGGCGGTAGTCGGTGTTGGCCCCGCCCGTCAGCAACACCCGGGAGTTCGGGACGAAGACGTAGCCGTCGGTCACGAACTGGTTGCTCGTGGCGCTGCCGCCGGTCTGGGTGATCGAGATGATCGTGTCCGTCGGGGCCAGCGTCGACGTGCGATACCGCTCGATCGGCGCCGACGGTGTGGCACGAACGGTGTGGTCGGCGGCACGCTGGAGGCACAGCGTCGTGCTGAGCGACGCATTGCAGGCCGTGTTGGTCGCGCTGTAGACCTCGCCGAGGTAGCACGACGTCATCGGGAACCTCGACCGGGGCCGGCGCCGCATACGGGGTGGCGCGGAAATTGACGGATCGAATGGCGATGGTCTCCGACCCGCGGCTGGTGCTGTCGGAGACTCGCCGGTTGATCCGGAACGACGCGTTGTTGGCGACGATGCGACCGGCGTTTCCGAGCAGGAACGTCGCCCCTCGGCCGGTGATCGCGTGGGAGTTCGGCGCGGTGGGGGCGAACGCCGCTTCGGCGTCGAAGGTGCAGCCGTCCCAGCGTCCTTGTCCGGCGACCACCTCGGCGCCCGGCGACAGCGTCAGCGACGTCTTCGAAGTAGTAGACCCCGGACGGGAAGTAGTGACGGCCGGCACCGAGCGTCAACGGTGCGGTGTACCGACCCGGGTAGTAGACGTTGCAGGAGCCGATGGTCGCCTGCGGAACGCTCGGCCGGAGATACGCCGGCAGGGGTGGAAGCTTGGGGTAGACGTACGTACCGCCCGCGTTCAGGTCGCCGGCAGATTCCCACCACGGCCGGGTCTGACATGCCTGCGACCAGGCCGTACCCGGGTTGGGGAAGCCGACCGACGGAGCGACCGCCGGATTGTTGCAGTCAGCCGGCGCCGCCACTGCCGGTGGCACGACCGGGGTCGGATCGACGTACCGCGCCAGGGGCGTCGCGGTCGACTGGTAGCTCGACAGGGCGACATTGGACACGACCCCCGCTCCGGGGGCGCTCACGCCGAGATCGGTCGTCGGGTTGCCGAAGCTTCCGGCATTGACGAACACATTCCCGGTGACCGGCTTCACGTCCGACCCGGGGCCGCGTCCGATGAACGAACCGGCGCTGTTGTTGTTGGTCGTCGTGATCACCGCGTACCGTCCACGACCCGTACCGAAGTAGTTGCCGGTCGGTGTGCAGGTGAGGTTGGCGACGTAGCCGTTCATGGCGAACGAATCGGTGGACTGGTAGCAGCCATCGGGGCCGTGCTCACGTTGGAGTGTCATGGCCATGCTCATCGCCGACTTCGCCGTCCAGAACGTTCGATCCCGGACCTCGATCGGCGGCCGGTTCGTGAACAGCGTGGTGGCGAACGTCAGGAGCGCCACCACGGCGAGGGAACCCACCACCATGAGGGCGAGGATCATCGGCAGCACGGATCCCTCGTCACGAGGGCGTGCCGTGCCGGGCGACGGCGAACTCGACGGTGAACGACTCATGCGGGCCTCGAGATCATCAGACAGGACACGGCCTGGTCGGCTTGTACGGTGACGGTGGCACCGGGCGATCCATCGGCGTTCGGCTGCGAACCGACGGGCGTTCCGCCGGCCGAGCACTCGGCCCGATCCCACACGTAGCCGGCGACCGGCGCCTCGACGACCTGGACCGTCTTGGTGGCGACACCGGCGGCGAACGAGTAGTCGAAGGTGATCGACGACGTGCTTGCGCGGTCGAGTTCACGCACTCCGAGGTCCGTCGTGTACGACCACTTGCCCGACGAGGGGTTCTCGAGCGAGCCGCCGTTGTCGATGCGCTTCTGCACCGTCAAGGTGCCGCCGCACTCGGCGATCAGGATCGAGCGCAGGATGGGTCCGAGACTGGCGAACGATCCCTTGAACAGGTCAGCAGTCGCCGCGTTGCCGACGTTGATCGAGCCGTCCGGCAGCACCCCGCCGTTCCACTCGATCGGGCCGACGACGTCCTTCAGGTAGCCCACGTAGGTGCTGTTGGTCGACGTGTTGCCGACCATCACACCGATGGTGCGTGCGCCCTGGCCCCGCAATTCGTTGGCGATGGCGATCGGCGGAGTCCTTGGCAGTGCCCGTGCCCACTTCACTCGAGCCACCGCGACTGCGGTGCGGACCGCAGTCGGCTGGCCGTCGGTGATGAACACCACGAGACTCGGCTGCTCGACACCGTACGGGGTCCCGTCGGATCGCCGCAGCAGCATGTACAGGCCGTCCTCCCAGTTCGTGCCCGACACCGATCTGGTCCCACATCACCCGGTCGCCGTTGGGGTCACGCAGGTTGATGGCGGCGCCACCGCCGGGCCACGCACCGTCGAGGTTGTCGAGGTCGGTGATGCGCTTCTTCATCGTGTCGACCGCCGGGCTGGGGTTGAGCAGCGAGACGAACGGAGCTCGCGTCCCGTTCGACGAACCACGTTGCGACTCGATCCGGCCGGCTGCGAGGTGTCCCAGATCATGCCGTAGGCCTCGCGGTCGAAGCCGTTGATCGACATCGTCGTCGGCGTGCCCGTGAACCCGTCGATGAAGCTGACGGCAGCGGTCTCGGTCGGGATGCCGCCACCGTTCTGGGGCACGGAGCCCGACGTGTCGATCACGAGTGCCACTCGACCGCCGCACCGGCTCGGCGGGCGCGCTCGGATCGGTGAAGCCACCGCTGTAGTCGGTGGGGAGCTGGTTCTCCGCCGACAGACCGGCCCCGCCGGTGCGGAACTCGTTGCCGCTCTCGAAGTTGACGGTCACGTCCTCGCCGATCGGCCGCAGGATGACCTGGTTCCGACTCGTCACCTCGACGGCGAAGGTCGGCTTCTCGGTCAGGGGATCCCAGTCGGCCGGTGGCGCCGGGATCTCGTGCGCGACGCCCACGGTCTTGACCACCTCGGCGGCCGTCCCCGGGTTGCGGATCTCGAACCGGCTGATCTGCCACTTCCCGTCGACCTCGTGATAGCGGTACGCGACGAGGTAGTACGAACCAGCGCCGGCTTCCAGATCGGGGCGGATGACCGTGAGCACGTTGACCCCGGGCAATGTGGCGCTGTAGGCCATCGGCGGGTTGAATGCGGCCAAGCTGGTCAGCAACTCGCTCTCGCTGACCGTCGAGTAGGTGTCGAGCGCGGAGGAGAGGTCGACCGGCAGCCAGGTCTGCACGAACGTGATGTCCTTCGACTCCGCCAGCCGATCGGTCGCCTGCGCCTGGGTGCGCAGGACGGTCGTGAACGCCATCGAGATCGACACGATCAGGATGCCGCTGATCATCATCGCGATGAGCAACTCGGGCAGGGTGAACCCTGCGTCGGTTCGGGTCGGTGTCGCCCGATCAGCCGGCTGAGACATCTTTGATCTCCTTGGGTCGAATGTCGGACTTGACGATGTCGATGGTCGCGGAATAGTTGCCACCGGGGGACGTGGCCCTGATGGTCAGTTTCTGCAACGTCTTCGACGTCGTGAGCCCGACGTTCTCGTTGCATTCGGTTCCCTGGATGGAGTTGGTGTCGGCCCACGAGTCCGTCTCGGGGTTCCAGTACTGGTACTCGACGATCTCCACGGTGCTGAGCGGCCAACCCACTGACGCAGCGGCCTTCTGACCGAACTCCTCGTACCCCTCGTCGACTTCCGGGACAGGCGATGTAGCGGTAGTTGGAGATGCCGTCGCCGGCCGCGCCGAGCACGGCTTGGACCTTGGCGCGATCGTCGTTCTGGCGAGAGGCACGGACGACGGCCCACATGCCGCCCATGATCGAGAGCACGATCGTGCCCATCAGCGAGATGGCCACCAACATCTCGATCAGCGTGTAGCCGTGATCTTCGCGCCGATTCCGGATGCGGTCCGCGTGCGTCGCAACGGGCTGTCTACGCATGATCTTCTCGCTGTGCCACTTGGGTGCCATCGGCAACTTCCCGTTCCGCCTTGAGCGACCGGACCCCGATCGCTACGTCTTCGAACGCCCAGCACGGTAGGGCGACCACCGTCAGCGTCGTCCGAGCCACGCGTCAGGGGACTGCAAAGTCAAGAGATCTTGACGAACTCGCGGCGGCTGGGTCGTCGGGGCCGGGGGTGCGACAATCGAGGAGTGATCGAAGCCGCTGTGCGTGCTGCCGCCGTTCCTCCGTTCCACGCGATGGCGATGAGCAGGGAGGCGGGCGCACTCGAGGCCGCCGGGCGGCGGGTCGTGCACCTCGAGGTGGGCCAACCGTCCACCCCGCTCCCGGTGCTCGCCCGGGAGGCGGTTCGGGCGCATCTCGACGAGCCCCTCGGCTACACGAACGCCGGCGGGTTGCACGCGTTGCGGCGGCGCATCGCCGATCGATACGACGGCCGTCGGCCACGAGCGGGTGATCGTCGTCGCCGGGGCTTCGGCCGGATTCACGCTGGCGTTCCTCACGATGTTCGACGTCGGCGACCGGGTCGGAGTGCTGGAGCCCGGCTACCCCTGCTATCGCAATGCCCTGCTGGCGCTGGGCATGACGCCCGTGCCGATTCCCGTGGGTCCCGAGACCCGGTGGGCGCCGACCGCCGCCCATCTCGAGCAGGCCGGCGACCTCGCCGGACTGGTACTGGCCTCACCGTCCAATCCGACCGGCACGATCCTCACGGCCGAGGCGGTGGCCGACGTCACCGCGTTCTGCGGCCGGCGTGGGATCACCGTGATCGCGGACGAGATCTACCGGGGCATCGGCCCGGCGACCGAGTCGATCCTCGACGCCCACCCCGACGCGCTGCTGGTCAACAGCTTCTCGAAGTACTGGTCGATGACCGGCTGGCGGGTCGGCTGGCTCGTCGTGCCCGACGCCGTCGTCGACACCGTCGAACGGCTGCAGCAGAACCTCTACATCTGCGCGCCGCACGTGTCGCAGGTGGCTGCCCTCGCCGCGCTCGACGCGACCGAGGAACTCGACGGCCACGTCGCTCGCTACCGGGAGAACCGTGGGTTGCTGATCGACGGGCTCGCAGCTGCCGGAATCACCGACATCGCGCCGGCCGACGGTGCGTTCTACGTCTACGCCCACGTGCCGCACCTGACCACGGCGCTCGGCATCGATTCGCTGGAGCTGACCCGGCGCTGGCTCCACGAGGCCGGCGTCGCCGCCACATCCGGCATCGACTTCGACCTCGCCCGCGGCCACGAGTACGTCCGCTTCTCCTACGCCGGAACCGGTGCCGACATGATCGAAGCCTGCGACCTGCTGGCACGGTGGATCCCGTGAGCCACGACCCTCGCGGACCGAGCCCACCGGACCGGCCCGGCGAACCGACCAGCGCGGCGGCGCTGGCCGGACTGCGGGTGATCGACATGTCGACGGTGCTGGCCGGGCCGAACTGCGGCCGCTACCTCGCCGACTTCGGCGCTGACGTGGTCAAGGTCGAACGGCCGGGAGGCGACAGCCTGCGCAACATGGCCTGGCGTGACCCCCGTGACGGCGAGGGTCTGTGGTGGAAGCTCGTCAACCGCAACAAGCGCACGGTCGTACTCGACGTGAAGGACGACACCGACCGCTCCGTGCTGCTCGGGCTGGTCGATGACGCGCACGTGCTGATCGAGAACTCCCGTCCGGGCACCATGGAGCGGCTCGGACTCGGGCCGGACGTGCTGCTGGCGCGCAACCCCAGCGCTCGTGATGACGAGGGTCAGCGGGTTCGGGCAGACCGGCCCGTACGCGTCGCCGCCCGGGATTCGCCACGATCGCCGAGGCGATGTCGGGGCTCGCGGCGCTCAGCGGCGAGCCCGACGGCCAGCCGCTGCTCCCGCCGATCGCCCTCACCGACGAGGTGACCGGGCTCGCCGCCGCCTTCGCCACGATGGTGGCACTGCACTCCGGGGTGGGGCAGGTGGTCGACGCGAACCTCCTGGAGACGATGTTCCAGATGATGGGTCCCCTCGTGTCGCTGTACGGCCTCACCGGTGAACAGCAGCCGCGGCTCGGCGCCGGGACTGCCCTACACGGTGCCGCGGGGGACGTACCGGTGCAGCGACGGGCGGTGGATCGCGGTGTCGACCAGCAGCGACTCCGTGGCGGCGCGTGTGATGACCGTGCTCGGGGTCGGCGACGACACCCGGTTCGACACGTTCGAGGGCCGCACGGCGCATCGCCTCGAACTCGAGGACGATCATGACCGTCATGGTGTGCGCAGCGCACGCAGGCCGAGGTCCTCGACGCCTTCACCGCTGCCGAGGCCGCGATCGGCCCGGTCCTCGACATGGCCGACATCGCCGTCGATCCGCACTACGCCGCCCGGGAGGCGATCGCGATCGTCGACGGCACCCCCATGCAGGGCCTCATCGCGCGACTGTCGGCGACGCCGGGCGAACTGCGATGGTCCGGTCGCCCCCTCGACGCCGACGGCGACGTCGATCCGCTCCACCGGCTGGACCTGACCCGATCCGCCACCCTCCCCACCCGAAACTTCCGCGGAATCCGGACGCCCAGCGACCGATTTCCGGATTTTTCGGGAGGTGGGTGGGTCAGGTGGTGAGGCCGATGGGGCAGCTGACGCCGGTGCCGCCGACGCCGCAGTAGCCGTTGGGGTTCTTGGCGAGGTACTGCTGGTGGTACGGCTCGGCGTAGAAGAACGTCGTGTCGAGGTCGACCGGCACGACCTCGCTGGTGATCTCCCCGTAGCCGGCAGCGGTCAGGCGCTCCTGGAACATCGCCCGGGACGTCTCGACGATGGGACGCTGGGACTCGTCGGTGAGGAAGATCGCACTGCGGTACTGGGTGCCGACGTCGTTGCCCTGGCGCATTCCCTGCGTCGGGATCGTGCTCCTCCCAGAAGGTCTGCAGGAGGCGCTCGTAGGTGATCACGCCGGGGTCGTACACGACGACGACGGCCTCGGTGTGGCCCGTGCGGCCGGAACAGACCTCTTCGTAGGTCGGGTTCGGGGTGTAGCCGCCGGCGTAGCCGACGAACGTCGAATACACGCCGTCGAGTTGCCAGAACTTGCGCTCCACCCCCCAGAAGCAGCCCATGGCGAACGACGCCGTTCGCATCCCGTCGGGCCAGGGACCCACGAGCGGATGACCGTTGACGAAGTGCGCCTCGGGCACCGGCATGGTCTGGTCGGTCCGGCCGGTGAGGGCCTCGGACGGTGCAACCATCTGAGCGTTCTTGCGGAACAGCATCCGAACAGCCTACGAGTGGAGACGACGACCCCGTCCAGCGGTGCTCGTCGACCGCCGAAACCACGCCAGGCGTTACCGTGACACATCGTGAGTGCACCCCTGATCCGCCCGATCGAGCCCGGCGACCTCGACCACATCCTGGCGATCAACGAGGCGAACACGCCGGAAGTGGGGTCGGTCGATGCGGAGCGGATGCGCTTCATCGTCGGCGAGAGCCCGATCGCCCTCGCCGTCGAGGTCGGCGACACCATCGCAGGGTTCTGCCTGGTCCTGGGCTCGGACTCGGCCTACGACTCGGTCAACTACCGCTGGTTCACGGAGCGCTACGACGACTTCATGTACCTCGACCGGGTCGCGTTCGCGGCCTCCCACCGTGGCCAGGGGCTCGGCACGCTGCTGTATGCGGAGGTCGATCGCGCGATGGCCGAACTCGACAACGTGGCCGCTCTCGCACTCGAAGTGAACGTCGACCCGCCGAACGAGGGATCACTGCGATTCCACGAACGACTCGGCTTCGTCGAGGTCGGCCAGCAGGACACGCCGTACGGCATCCGGGTGTCGATGCAGATGCGCCCGGTGTCGTCGCTCGATTGAGTCGGACGTACACGGTGCCTGGCACCGGTGTACGTCAGCGGCGGTCCTGGAGGAACCGGAAGTGGTCGCGGGTCGATGCGACGTGAGCGGCATCGAGGTCGGCGAGCAGCATGGTCTCGACACCGGCGCCGGTGGCCAGTACCTCGCCGAGCGGATCGATGATGGCGCTGTCACCCGAGTAGTCGAGGCCCCCACCCGCACCCACACGGTTGACGCCCACGACGTAGGCCTGGTTCTCGATCGCCCGCGCCCGCAGCAACGTCGACCAGTGCAGCCGCCGTTTGGCTGGCCAGTTGGCGACGACGAGATAGACGTCGGTGTCCTGGGCCAACCCCCAGAACTCGTCGGCGAACCGCAGGTCGTAGCAGACGAACAGACTGCATCGAACGCCGTCGATGTCGACGGTGACGAACTCGGTGCCGGCGCGCACGTACCGCTCCTCGTCGGCGTGGGAGAACGGGTGGATCTTGCGGTACCGATGCGTCGATCCGTCAGGCGCCGCCAGCACGAACACGTTCGACGGGCGCTGGTCCACTGCGGGCGCATCCGGCGAAATCTCCGGGCACGACCCACCGACCCACACCCCGTGCGTCGTTGCCATGAGCCGGAGGAAGCTGGATGACGGGCCTCCCTCGGGCTCGGCGATTCCGGGCGTGTCGAACGAGAAACCCGTGGAGAAGGTTTCGCTGAGCAGCACGACGCGGGCGCCGGCGCCGGCCGCCGCGGCGATCATCGGGGCAAGCCGGTCGAAGTTCGCCGGCCGGTCGTGCCACACGATGTCGTGCTGGATGGCAGCAACACGAATCGCCGTCACGACCGGAACCCCTCGACGAGACGCTCGACCGCAGCGTCGATCACCTCGAGCCGCTTGCAGGATGCGAACCGCACGAGGTGTCGGCCGAGCTCCGGTCGGGCGTAGAACACCTCGTTCGGAATCGCCACCACACCACAGCGAGTCGGCAGCGAACGGCAGAACGCCATGCCGTCACCAGAGGGATCCAGCGGCCGGATGTCCACGGTCGTGAAGTACGTCGCCTCGGGCACGAAGGTCGTGAAGCCGACCGCGCGCAGGCCGGCGACGAGGTGATCACGCGCCGTCTGCAACTCAGCGGCCAGACGGACGAAGTACGCATCGGGAAGCCCGAGACCCACCGCCATCGCCGGTTGAAAGGGAGCGCCGTTCACGTAGGTCAGGAACTGCTTGGCCGTCTTCGCCGCCGTGACGAGGGCCTCGGGGCCCGACATCCACCCGATCTTCCAACCCGTGGTGTGGAACGTCTTGCCCCCCGACGAAATCGTGAGTGTGCGCTCGGCCATGCCGGGCAGCGTCGCCATCGGGACGTGGTCGCGACCGTCGAAGAGCAGATGCTCGTAGACCTCGTCCGTCACGACGATCAGGTCCCGTTCGAGCGCGACGTCGGCGATCACCGCGAGTTCGTCGCGCGTGAACACCTTCCCGGTCGGATTGTGGGGCGTGTTGACCAGGATCAGCTTCGTACGGGCGGTGACGGCCGAACGCAGGTCGTCGGGATCGAACGCGTACCGACCCGCTTCGTCGGGACGCGAGCAGCACCGGGACCGCCCGTGCTCCCGCCAGGGCGATGCAGGCCTGGTAGCTGTCGTACATCGGCTCGAACACGACGACCTCGTCGCCGGCGTCGAGCATTCCCAGCAGGGCGCCTGCCAACGCTTCGGTGGCGCCGGCCGTGACCACGATTTCGGACACCGGATCGAGTTCGATCCCGTAGAAGCGGCGCTGGTGGGCGGCGATGGCCGTGCGGAGCTCGATCGTCCCGGGCCCCGGCGGGTACTGGTTGACGCCGGCCCGGATGGCATCGATCGCCGCATCGAGGACCTCGGGTGGACCATCGGTGTCCGGGAACCCCTGACCGAGGTTGATGGCGCCGGTCTCGACGGCCAGCGCCGACATCTCGGCGAAGATCGTGGTCCCGAACCCCGCAAGTTTGGTCGTCAGCGCGGCTCGTCGGGTCACGACCGAAGTGTACGCAACCGCTCCGTCGGGCTCCCGACGTTCCGGACGTCAGACGCGATCGGAGTCCTTGGAGTGCGAGCGCCGGCGATCCGGCCCGTCGTAGTCATGGCGTCGGGAGTCGTCGTCGTCCTCGAAGGCCCCGTGGAGCGAGTCGGCGAGTCGGTGGGTCACGCCGGTCGACTTTGCGCCGTACATGGCGACATCCGCCGCCCGGATCAGGTCGTCGAGCGTCGTGCCGTGCCGCGGGTACAGCGCTGCGCCGATCGCCGCCGTCACCGTCACGTCGTCTGCGATCGGCGTCCCACCGAGCAACCCGCCGATTCGCTCGGCGCTGCTGCGCACGGCAGAACCATCCTGGATGCCGGGCAGCAGGATGACGAACTCGTCGCCGCCCCATCGGCCCACGACGTCGGTGTCGCGGATCGCCTCGGTCAGCCGTTTGGCCGCGGCACGCAACACGAGGTCGCCGAACTGGTGACCGAGCGTGTCGTTGATCTGCTTGAAGCCGTTGAGGTCGATGAGCATCACGCACACGCCGGTGTTGAACCGCTCGGCGGCGAGAAGTGCCTCATCGGTGAGCCGTTCGAACTCCCGCCGGTTCGGCAGCCCGGTGAGATCGTCGGTCGTGGCTCGACGCTCGAGCGTGCGCCGGTCGATCAGGAACGTCCAGCCGGCCAATGCCAGGAGCACCGTCCCGAGCCCGATGAGCAGGACATAGCGACCAACGCCGTCACCGACCAGACCCACCTCGTCGGGTACTGCTGCGGTGACGCGAACACTCCCACCTTCGCCGGGCAATGGCACGGTGTCGGTCACGACGATCGCACCGTCGACGGTCGTGGGACCGACACGGAGCACCCCGACGCCGGATGACGTCGGTGACAGCACGATGTCGACGGCTGCTCCGTACTGCTCGATCGCAGCCTCCGCCCCGGTCCGATCAGCGAGTCGCGCGGGAAGCAGCAGGGCCGCAGTGATCTCGCCGCGAGCGACGACCAGGAGCGACCCGGTGGCTTCGTCGACGACGACGGCGGGCCCGTCGTTCTCGACCGATGCCCGAGCCCCTTCACCGAAGGAACTGGACGCAGAGAGATCCACGCCGGTGCACCGGCTGCCCTCGGCATCGATCACGCACGCCGATGCAGTGTCACCGAACGACCGGCTGAGCGACTCCGGGTCCGTCGTCGAGGGCGCGACATCGACGACCGCCATTGCCCGCGCAACGGTGCTCGCAACCGACTGATCCACGACCACCACCGAGGCCGTGGCCCGCCCCTGCTGTTCGGCCTGCCGTTCTGACCGCCCGTTGAACATGGAGACCGTGCTGGCGACGAGCAGCACCACGCTGCCCACGAGCCGCGCCGAGCCGAATCAGTCTCACGAGAGATCATCGGCCGGAAGGGGGACCATGTTGAGACGATCCTGACGAAAAGAGCGGGACTGGGTCGGAAAATGCAGCGAGGGCGGCACCTCGATCGGCGCCGCCCTCGCAGTTCTGCACGCTCGGAGAGAGTCGAACTCCCAACCGCTTGATCCGTAGTCAAGTGCTCTATCCATTGAGCTACGAGCGCTGGTTTGTTGCGGGCCACAGTGTAGGCCGAAACGCGCGGCGATGCCGACGCCGAGTTCCCACGGGCTGTTTCGGTCAGCCGCCCCAGGGACCCCACCCGCCGGCAGGCGCTCGTACAGCGCGAGGGCGGCGCGGGCGTTCAGCGTGGGATCGTAGAGCTGTTCCGCCGAGGTGATGCCGAGGCCTGCGAGCCAACCCTTGTGCACACTCCAGTACATCTGGAACACGCCGTAGCAGCAGAAGTTCTTCGCCGTCGGAATGAAGTTGCTCTCGCGCTGGGCGATGTCGATCGCACGGTTCTCGAGTTCATCGGGCCAGACGGCCCGAATGATCGCTTGGACCTCGGCCGGGCTCGCGGACGAAGCGGGCGGCGGTGGGGCCGGGGGCGGTGTTGCAGTCTTGGTCGGCGCCGGCTTCTTCACGGTGACGGGCGGGCTCGTCGTGGGTGGAGCAGCGGCTGGTCGTGAGTTGGTCGAGACAGGTGCGATTGTCGTCGCAGGGGTCGCTGTCGTGGGCGGGGCGGGGATGTCGGCACCCGCGGGCAGGCAGATGGACACGCCGGGGAACAACGCCGTGTCGAGCGTTGCGTCGTTGACCTCGAGCAGGTCGGCGAGCGGGGTACCCG
>CAVZTM010000008.1:0-18704 GCA_963778175.1 Ilumatobacteraceae bacterium | reverse complement strand
TACGAAGTGGTGCCGCACACCCATGACCGCCTGACGCTTCGGATCCATCTCCTGCTCGAACCACACGTTGCTGCGGACCCTGACGTGCTCGCCGCACTTCCGGACATCCGCGAAGGACTCGCCTGGATCCACCGGGAGGACATCCCGGTGAACGAAGGACCCTGGCGCGGCCTGCACGCTCCACTCGCCAGGCAGGGCCGACTCTCGCCCTACGAAGCGGCGATCCTGGCAGTTCAATCACTACTGGCTGGAACGAACCGGGGCCCGGGGTCCGAGACGTCGGGAGTCTGACCGAGCCCGTCGCCGGCGGACCGAGTCGTCGCCGGTAGCGTCGTCGTCGTGAGCGTGATGCGCAGGCAGGTGTGGAAGGACATGGACGGTCGCGGCCCGCGACGCCCTGATGCGCCGCGGCCTCGACGACATCTTCGACCCCGCAGTTGCGTCGCTCGATCGCCGAGCTGATCGACGACGTCCGCGAACGCGGTGACGCCGCGGTGTGCGAGGCGCTCGGCCGTTTCGACGGCATCGAGGTGTCCCCCGACGGTTGGCGGTCGGCGAGAATTCGAACGGGCGTCCGTCTCCGCCGAGGTCGACGCACGCGCTCGATGACGCGATCGCGCACCTGCGTGCGTTCAACGAGGCGCAGATGGAGCAGGCGCACGACTGGTCGATCGAGAGCGAGCCGGGGCTGACCGTCGGCGAGAAGATCACCCCGATCACCTCCGCCGGGCTGTTCACCCCGTCGGGCAAGGCCAGCTACCCGAGCGTCGCCTACCAGCTCGCCGTTCCCGCCGTCGTCGCCGGCGTCCCGTCGCTGTCGCTGGTCGTGCCGCCGATCCCGGGCGGATCCGGCGAGGTCGATCCCGCCGTGCTCGTCGTGTGCCGCAAGCTCGGCATCGAGCGAGGTGTTCCGCGTCAACGGTCCCGCCGGCATCGCCGCGCTGGGATTCGGAACCGAGACCATCCCTACGCGTCCGCAAGATCGTCGGGCCCGGATCACCGGCGGTCACCCTCGCCCAGGTGGAGATGCAACGCCACGGCGTCGCCACGATGATGCTGCTCGGCCCGACCGAGAGCCTCGTCATCGCCGACGACAGCGCCGACCCCGCCCTGCTCGCTGCCGACCTGCTGATCGAGGCCGAGCACGGCACCGACAGCACGGTCGTGCTCCTCGACGACCCTCGCGAGCCCTCGCCGACGCGGTCGACGCGAGCCGCTGACGGACAGCTGGCGACGCTGCCCGAGGTGCGTGCGACCGGCCGCCCGGTCGTCGCTCGGTCCGAACGGCGGCTGTGTCCTCGTCGACTCGCTGGCCACCGCCGTCTCGATCGCCAACGAGTTCGCGCCGGAACACCTCCAGGTCGTCGTCGCCGAGCGACGTGCTCGACGATGTGGTCGACGGCCTGATCAACGCCGGCGAAATTCTCGTCGGACAGCACACCCCGTTCAGCGCCGCCAACTTCGTCATCGGCTGCCCGGCATCACTGCCGACCGTCCGGCTTCGCGCACGTGTCGTCGGGCATCACGGCCGACACGTTCCTGAAGCGCACCGCGATCGCCCGGGCCGACGCCGGCGCACTGAGCCGGATGACGCCGTCGATCCTCGCGTTGGCCGACCACGAGGGCTTCCCTGCGCACGGTGATGCCGTCGCGCACTCCGTCAGCGCTGACCCGGACAGCGCGCACGTCTGACGCGTCAGATCGACGGGAGCACGGTCGGCCAGGAGCCGGGCGACGAAGTCGTCGTCCAGGCGGTTCATGGCTCAGCAGACGCCGGTACGTGACCGCTCCGATCAGCGCATCGATGATCGTGTCGATGTCGGCGCCCTCGGCGAGCTCCCCGCGGTCCACCGCCCGCAGCGAGGATCGCCGTCAGCGGTTGGCGGCGATGTCGCACCCATGCGTCGAGCGACTCGCGCAGTGCGTCGTCACGGACCGACGCCGAGATCAGGTCCGGTAACACGTCGCTCGTCCGATCGGTCTCGAGGCGGCGGCCGAGTTCGGTGAGATAGACCACCAGGTCACCGCGAGCCGATCCGGTGTCGATCGGATCGAACGGTCGGATCGCGTGGGCGAAGGCATCGAGCACCAGGGCTTCCTTGGACGGCCACCGGCGGTAGATGGTCGCCTTGGACACCCCCGCCCGATGCGCCAGTTCGTCCATCGACATCCCGTACATGCCGACCTCGCCGGCGAGCTGCACGGTCGCTTCGAGCAACGCCTCGTCGATTCCCGCCGAGCGAGGCCGACCGGGACCCGCGGGTGCTCACCGACAGCGCCTCCCATCACGAGCCTTCGACGGCAGGCGCCGGTGAGGACGGCTCGCCCGCCGGCGACGGTGACGCGCGACTCGGCCGGGGATCGGTCGCGAGCGACGGGAGGAATCGCCAGGCCACGACCGCCGCCAGCACGATCACGACGGCGGCGAGCCGCAGCCCGACCGAGAGTGCGTCGACGAAGCTGTCGTTCGCTGCGGCGACGAACGCATCCGCCTGACCGCCGAGTTCCGTCGCCACCCGTTGGGCGCCACCCAGGGACGACTCGGCCAGCGGCCTGTTCGGGTGGTGCCAGGCCGAACACGCCGGCCAGATCGAAGATCCGCTGGGAGTACACGCTGGTGACCACACTGCCGATGACGGCGACACCGAGCGCGCCGCCGACCTGGCGGGTGGTGTCGTTGATCGCCGAGCCCACGCCGGCCTTCGCCGCGGGAAGTGACCCCATGACTGCCTCGGTCGCCGGCGCCATGGTCATCCCCATGCCGGCCGCCATGATCATGAAGTAGACGATGACCCGCGGATAGGGCGAGTCGGACGCGATCGTCGACAGCAAGATCAGGCCGACGGCCACGAGGCTGAGGCCCAGCGTGACGATGCGCTTGGTGCCCTGCCGCTCGACGAGGCGGGCCGACAGCGGCGCGACGATCATCATCGTCGCGGCGTAGGGCAGCAGCCGAATTCCCGCCTGCAAGCGGCGAGTAGCCGTGGACGAGTTGCCAGTACTGGGTCATCAGGCAGCAGCGACCCGAACATGGCGAAGAAGGCCAGGGTGATCGTGCCGCTGCCGGCGCTGAAACGCGGGTTCCGGAAGACGGTCAGATCGAGCATCGGATGTGATCGGTGTGGAGCTCCCACGACGAGGAACGTGGTCAGCAACAGGGCGGCGGCCACGAACGCCCCGACGACCAACGGGTCGCTCCACCCCTTCGAGGGACCCTCGATGATCCCGAACAGCAGCGAGGCGAGTCCGAAGAACGACAACACCGCTCCGAGTGGATCGATTCGGCCGTGGGCGGGATCGCGCGACGTCGGGATGAAGATCGCACCGAGGATCAGCGCCGTCACACCGATGGGAAGGTTCACCCAGAAGACGGACTGCCACGAGAAGTGCTCGAGCAGGATGCCCCCCGTGATCGGTCCGAGCGCGACGGCCAGACCGGAGAACCCCGCCCAGATGGCGATCGCCCGACCACGCTCGCGGGGATCGCGGAACACGTTGGTGAGGATGGACAGCGTGGAGGGCATGATCAACGCGCCGCCGATTCCCATGAAGGCCCGGGTGCGGATCAGGCCGTCGGCCGAGGTCGACATCGCAGCGGCCGCCGAGCCGATGCCGAACAGCACGATGCCGAGTTGCAGCGCTCCTTTGCGGCCGTATCGGTCCGACAGGCTGCCCGTGGTGAGCAGCAGACCGGCGAACACCAGCACGTAGGCATCGACGATCCACTGGATCTGGCTGTTCGTGGCACCGAGGTCCACGATGAGCGACGGGATCGCCACGTTGAGGATCGTGTTGTCCATCACGATGATGAGCAGGCTCATGCACAGCACACCGAGAATCACCCAACGCCGGTCGTGCACGGCCGGGTCGATGACGTCGTCGCTCGACGAACTGGTCGTGGTCGGTCTGTCCGGTCATGCACTCGACTCCTTTACGAAACGGAACGGCATCGTATCGTAATCGTTCGATCAGCGGGTCCGACCTCGGATCCGGCGGGGGGATCCGTCGCCCGATCCTCGTTCCCATGGCGATCTGGCCGGTTCCGGCCGATTCCTCAAGAACGACCGAGGACGGTCCGATGAAGGAATGTGGAATCGACGCTTCGCGCACCCGGCGGCTCGGCAACGCGTCCGACGACGACGGCCGTGCTCCTGGTCGAGGACGACGAACGGATCAGCGAGCCGCTGATCCGGGTCCTGCGTTCGGAGGGCTTCGAGGTCGAGCACGTCGCCGCCGGCCTGAGCCGCGATCGAGTCCGTCACCGGCGCGCGTCCGGACCTCGTGCTGCTGGACCTGACGCTGCCGGACGTCGACGGTCTCGATGTGTGCCGCAAGATCCGCGCCGATCATCCGAACCTGCCGATCATCATGTTGACCGCCCGCGCCGAGGAGATGGACGTCATCGTCGGGCTCAACGCCGGCGCCGACGACTACGTCGCCAAACCGTTCCGACTCGCAGAACTCGTCGCGCGCATACGAGCACGTCTACGCGTCGCCGAGCACGCCGCGAGCCGGTCCACCGCCGGGCTGACCGGGGCGGGCATCGAACTGGACACCGAGGCCCGCCGTTGCTTCGTGACCGATCCCGACGGCAACCGCAACGAAGTCGAGCTGACCACCAAGGAGTTCGACCTCCTCGAACTCCTGATGCGCCAACCCGGTGTCACGCTCAAGCGCGAGCAGATCATGAGCGAAGTGTGGGACGAGAACTGGTGGGGCTCGACGCGGACGCTCGACACCCACACCTCGACCCTGCGACGCAAGATCCTCGACGAGACCGATCCGCCGTCGAAGATCGTCACGGTTCGAGGCGTCGGCTTCCGCTTCGATCCCTCCGGAGGCTGACCCACGGTGCGCCGCCGCCTGGTGCTCTCGACGATCGCAGTGGTCACGGTCGTCATCCTGGTGCTGTTGGTGCCGGTGCTGCTGATCGTCCGCGATGCCGAGGGCGGCGAACTCCCCGCCGGCGTCATCGCCCGCCTGGCAGTCATCGCCGCCGCTGCCATCGCAGCAGCGGCGTTGCTGGCCGGGATCCAGGCTCGCCAACTCGCCCGACCGCTGGAGCGGCTGGCGAGGAGCGCGGCGCGCGTCGGCGAGGGCGACTTCAGTGCGATCGCCCCTCCACCGTCGGGCATCGCCGAGATCGACTCGATTGCACGAGCGATCCGCCTCAGCGCCAATCGGGTCGATCGGATGCTCGAGTCGGAGCGAGGCTTCACCGCCGATGCGACCCATCAGCTGCGAACCGGTCTCACCGGCGTCGCCATCCGGCTGGAACTGCTCGAACGCGACCAGGATCCCGACGTCGTTGCCGAGGCCACCGCGGCACTGGTGCAGGTCCACGAGTTGAACTCGACGCTCGACGAACTGCTCACCGTGGCCCGGCGGGGTTCGACCGGCGAGCGCACCGAACTCGACCTCACCACCCTCGTGGACCATCAGGTCGCCGACTGGCAGCACCGCTTCGCCGAGAAGCGCCGTCAGATCGTGGTGACCACCGGTCGGGTGAACCCGGTGGTGGCCACCCCCGGCCTCGTCGGCCAGGTCATCGGCATCCTGCTCGACAACGCCCTTCGGCACGGACGCGGCACCGTGGCCATCCTCGTCCAGGACGACAGCGTGACCATCGAGGACGAGGGTCCGGGCATCTCGCAGGAGCGGGCAGCGACGCTGTTCGACCGGCCGACCGACCACCAGGCCGCGCACGGCCGAGGACTCCCGCTGGCCCGTCGCCTGGCGGAGTCCGATGGCGGGCGACTCGAACTCACCCAGCTCGCACCCCCCGCCTTCCGCCTCACCCTCGTCCCGAGCCGAAAATGGCGGAATCCGGACGCTGAGCGTCCGGATTCCGCGAAGATTCGGGCGTCGGGTGACGCGGGAGGTCACGCCCCGGCGGTCACGAGGAGGCCCTCGTCGGGGGCGCCGGCACGAACCGAGATCGTGCCACCGTCGCCGACGTCGCCGCCGAGGATGAGCAGTGACGCCTTGTCGCCGATCTCGCGCTGGATCACCCGCTTGAGCGGACGGGCGCCGAAGGCCGGGTCGAACCCCTCCCGGGCCAGCTGGGCCATCGCAGCGTCGTCGATGTCGAGCGTGATGCGACGCTCCGCCAGCCGCTGGACGAGGCGGGCGAGCTGCACCTTGACGATGCGTTCGAGGTCGGCCTCGGTCAGGGGTCGGAAGCGGATGATGTCGTCGATGCGGTTGATGAACTCCGGCTTGAAGAAGTCGCTCGGCTCGCCCGGCAGGTTCGACGTCATGATCAACACGACGTTGGTGAAGTCGACCGTACGGCCCTGACCGTCGGTCAGGCGACCGTCGTCGAGAAGTTGCAGCAACGTGTTGAACACGTCGGGGTGGGCCTTCTCGATCTCGTCGAGCAGCACGACGGAGTACGGACGCCGTCGAACCGCTTCGGTCAGCTGGCCACCCTCGTCGTAGCCGACGTAGCCGGGGGGCGCACCGATCAGCCGGGACACCGAGAACTTCTCCATGTACTCGCCCATGTCGATGCGCACCATCGACTTCTCGTCGTCGAAGAGGAACTCGGCGAGCGCCCGGGCGAGTTCGGTCTTGCCGACACCGGTCGGGCCGAGGAACATGAACGACCCGATCGGCCGGTTCGGATCCGACAGCCCGGCCCGGCTGCGCCGGATCGCGTTGGCAACGGCGACGACGGCCTGGTCCTGGCCGATGACCCGTTCGTGGAGCAGCTCCTCGAGGTGCACGAGCTTGGAGGTCTCGGACTCCATCAGGCGGTTGAGCGGAATGCCCGTCGCCTTGGCGACGACCTCGGCGATGTCCTCGGCGTCGACCTCCTCCTTCAGCATTGCGCCGGTCGCCTGGATCGACGACAGGTGTCCCGTCGCCTCCTCGATGCGACGTTCGAGCTCGGGGATGCGCCCGTAGCGGATCTCCGCCGCGGCGGCGAGGTCGGTCTCGCGTTCCACCTGGGTGCGGAGTTGTTCGAGCTCCTCCTTCAGCGAGCGGATCGCGTCGATGGCCTGCTTCTCCTGCTCCCAGCGCTGCTTCATCCCCGTGACCGTGACGTTGAGCTCGGCGAGTTCGTCGTGCAGTGCCTCGAGCCGCTCCTTGGAGCGGGCGTCGGTCTCGTTCTCCAAGGCGACCTGCTCGATCTCGAGCTGGAAGATGCGACGCTGCACCACGTCGATCTCCGTGGGCAGCGAATCGATCTCGATACGCAGCTTCGACGCCGCTTCGTCCATCAGGTCGATGGCCTTGTCGGGCAGGAACCGGCTGGTGATGTAGCGGTCCGACAGCACCGCCGCGCTGACGAGGGCCGAGTCCTGGATGCGGACGCCGTGGTGCACCTCGTAGCGCTCCTTGAGCCCGCGCAGGATGCCGATGGTGTCCTCGACGCTGGGCTCGCCGACGTACACCTGTTGGAATCGTCGTTCGAGGGCCGGGTCCTTCTCGACGTGCTTGCGGTACTCGTCGAGCGTGGTGGCGCCGATCATCCGCAGTTCGCCACGCGCGAGCATCGGCTTGATCATGTTCCCGGCGTCCATCGCGCCTTCGGCACCGCCGGCGCCGACGATCGTGTGCAACTCGTCGACGAAGGTGATGATCTCGCCCTCGGCATCGGTGATCTCCTTGAGGACCGCCTTCAACCGCTCCTCGAACTCGCCGCGGTACTTCGCACCGGCGAGCATCGAGGCGATGTCGAGCGAGATCAGCCGCTTGTTCTTGAGACCCTCGGGGACGTCGCCGTCGGCGATGCGCGAGGCGAGACCCTTCGACGATGGCGGTCTTGCCGACGCCGGGTTCGCCGATGAGGACCGGGTTGTTCTTGCTCCGACGCGACAGCACCTGGATGCACCGACGGATCTCCTCGTCACGACCGATGACCGGGTCGATCTTCCCGCTCGCGGCGAGCGCGGTGAGGTCCTGGCCGTACTTCTCCAGCGCGGCGAACTTCTCCTCGGGGTTCTGGTCGGTGACCCGGTGCGAGCCACGGACGTCCTTGAGGACCTGCGAGCAGTTCCTCGGAGCCGACGTCGAGGCGACTGTTCATCGCGAGGAGCAGGTGCTCGACCGACAAGAAGTCGTCGCGGAGATCCTTGCGGTAGGTCTCGGCGTTGGCGACGACGTTCGTGAGCTCCTTGCTCATCCGCGGCTCGTCACCGCCATAGGCCTTGGGGAGTTTCTGGATCGCCTCGTCGACGCGATTGCGGACCATCAGCGGGGCCTGACCGAGCTTGGCCAGCACCGCCGGCACGATCGTGCCGTCCTGGCGCATCATCGCACCGAGCACGTGATCAGGCGTCAACTCGGGGTTCGACAGATCCTTGGCCTGATCGATGGCGGCCGAGAACGCCTCCTGGGTCTTCAGGGTCCATTTCTTCGGATCGATCGCCATCGGTACTGCTCCTCCGCAGGTATGGGTGCTTGACACTCAATAATCTTGAGTGCAAGCGTATCAACTCATCGGCCCATTCATCGTGCCTCGCGTAGATACCGGACCAACGCCGATGCCGTCGCCGCGAGATCCTTGTAGTCACGAACGTCGTCGGGCAGCGACTCGAGTGATGCCGCCATGCGCCTCGCGACCTCGGGCTGGTCGAGCACGGCCGGGATCGGCGTCACGTAGGTGCGGATCGTGAACAGCACACAGCGGGTCCGTTCGAACCGGCGCAACGTCTCTCGCTCGACGCGCAGGAACATCTCCGGCGGCACCGGTGAGGCGGGCCGGGGAGCCGCCGTACCGTCGAGGGGTGTGTACCAGTCGGGTGTGTCGAGCACACCCCATCCGAGGCGCCAGAAGCTCCGGCGCGGCGTGAGGCGCTCGAAGAAGCTGTCGATCGGCGCCTGCAGGTGCTCGTTCAGTCGATCGACGGGCTGATGCACGCCGGCCATCGTGAGACCGATCTTCGACGCGAGATCCCATCGGTTCGGAAAGCACACGGAGCCACCACCGAACACCAGCTGCCCGTCGCGTTCGACCAGCAGCACCAGGTCCTCGGGGACGAGGCGGGCGGCGGCATCGAGCGGGTGCAGCGACGAGTCCAGCGACACGTCGCCGTATCGGTCGGGCCACCGTTCACGAAGGTGCGCAACGAGTGCGTCGGCGACCTCGGTCGCCTCGTCACGGACCTGCTCGTCGAGCACGGCGAACACCGTGTCGGCATGACGCTCCATGAGCGGACCCTTCGAGGCGATCGCGACCTCGGCATCCGGGCCCAGTTCGATCCAGTCGTGCAGGTCGAGGGGCCGCACGCCGAGCCGCCACCTGAACGCCTCGGGCCCTGCCGGCGCGGGCCCGTCCATGAACGGCAGGTAGGGCGCCGGAGCAGTCGTGGTTCCCGAACTGGTCACAGCGGGAACGCTACCCACGGCCTGGCATGCTGGACGGTGTGACGAGCCGACTGTCGATCCCGCTGTCGATCCTCGACCTCGCGATCATCGGCAAGGGGCAGACGGCGGCCGACGCATTCGACAACAGCGTCGCCCTCGCCCGGCGGGCCGAGGCGCGGGGGTACCAGCGGGTCTGGTACGCCGAGCACCACAACATGGCGTCGATCGCATCGTCGGCGACGAGCGTGCTCATCGCGCACGTCGCCGCCCACACGAGCACGATCCGCCTCGGCGCCGGCGGTGTGATGCTGCCGAACCACTCGCCGCTCACGATTGCCGAGCAGTTCGGAACGCTCGCGACCCTGCACCCCGGCCGGATCGACCTCGGTCTCGGGCGAGCGCCGGGCTCCGATCAGAACACGCTGCGGGCGATGCGTCGCGACGCCCACTCCTCGGACCGGTTCCCCGAGGACGTGCTCGAACTCCAGGGGTACCTGGCCGGCGCATCACGCATTCCCGGGGTCGCCGCCGTGCCCGGGGCGGGGACGAACGTGCCGCTGTACATCCTGGGGTCGTCGCTGTTCGGCGCGCAGCTCGCCGCCGTACTCGGGCTCCCGTTCGCATTCGCCTCCCACTTCGCACCCGGTGCCCTCGTCGATGCGATGACCCTCTACCGACGCGAGTTCCGGCCGTCGGCCCAGCTCGCCGAGCCGTACGCGATCGCGGCGGTCAACGTGATCGCCGCGGACACCGACGACGAGGCCCAGCAGCAGTGGGAGACGGTGCGGCGCTGGCGGATCGCCCGGTTCGTGACGCCGGGTCGTGACCTGACCGACGACGAGGCCGACGCGACTCCTCGAGTCGCCGCAGGGCCGACAGATCGCCCAGATGATGCACTACTCGGCGATCGGCACGCCCGACGTGGTGCAGGAGTACCTCGCCGAGTTCGCTGCGTTGGCAGGTGCCGACGAGCTGATCACCGCCCACTCGTCGCCCACCATCGATCAACGTCTGCGATCCGTCGACCTCCTCGCCGACGTCTCAGGTTTGCGGGAGAGTTCGGATGGGACGGGCCATCAGAACTCTCCCGCAAACGTAAACACGAGGGTGTGAACGTCAGAGCGTTGCGAGCCGGAGCACGGTGTTCCAGTTACGGGCGGTGCCCGCCGCGATCTCGGGAACTCGGTTCACCGCAACTGCCAGCTTCGAGCGACCCATGCCGTCGGGGAGGTGGAGGTAGACCTCCGACCCCGTGACGACGACCTCCTCGGGCGCGAACGCCGTTGCATCGAACGCCGTGACCGCCTCGGTCGCCGGCGTCGGCAGGAAGATGACGTGGACATGGCGACCGGGATCCGAGGCATCCGGGAACGGGTTGGCCGCGATGAGATCGGACCACTGCTGAGCGGTTCGCACGATCACCGGCACGGTCAGCCCGGTCGCTACCCGGATCGCATCGGCGAGCACCTTGCCGGCCGACTGGGGTCGAGCACCGTCGAGGCAACGAGGTTGCCGCTCTGGATGTACGTCCGTACCTCGGTGAATCCGGCGTCGGCGGCGATCTCGCGCAGGTGCGCCATCGGCAGCTTGTTGTGACCGCCGACGTTGACGCCACGCAGCAGCGCGATGACCGTGGTCGGAGGGTTCGTCACCCCGCGAGTCTGACGCACCTCCGCATCGGCTCCGCGACAGTCCGAGTGGAACAATCGAGCCGGGACGACCGAAGGGGACATCAGCATGACCGAGAACAGCACCGACGTCGACGTGGTGATCGTGGGGGCCGGGTTCGCCGGGATGTACCAGCTCGTGCGGATGCGCCGGGCGGGCTTCAGCGCCGTCGTGCTCGAAACGGCCGACGACGTGGGGGGCACCTGGTACTGGAACCGCTACCCGGGCGCCCGGTGCGACATCCTCAGCGTCGACTACTCCTACAGCTGGGATCCGGAACTCCAGGAGGAGTGGACCTGGTCGGAGCGCTACGCCGCCCAGCCCGAGATCCTGCGCTACGCCCAGTTCGTCGCCGACAAGCACGACCTGCGACGCGACATCCGCTTCAACACCCGCGTCGAGTCGGCCCGCTGGAACGAGGACGCCAAGCGCTGGACGATCCACACCGACAACGGCCCCGACGTCACGGCGAAGTTCTACGTCATGGCCACCGGCTGCCTGTCGATGCCGAAGGTCCCCGACATCGAGGGCACGCGATCGCTTCACCGGCGAGGTGTACTTCACCAGTACCTGGCCGCACGACGGCGTCGACTTCACCGGGCAAGCGCGTCGCCGTGATCGGTACCGGTTCGTCGGCGGTCCAGTCCATCCCGCTGATCGCCGAGCAGGCCGAGCAGCTCACGGTGTTCCAACGCACGCCGAACTTCTCGATCCCGGCCCGCAACGGCCCCATCTCCGAGGAGCGGCTCGCCGAGTACCGCAAGGACCCGGCCGCCTACCGGGAAGCCGCTCGGTGGTCGATCGGCGGGCGTGCCACGCCCGATTCCGCTCGAAGGCGCGCTGATGGTGTCGGACGAGGAGCGAACCGCGCGGTACGAAGCGATGTGGGAGACCAGCGAACTGCTCGGCGTCACCGGGACGTTCAACGACACGCTGACCCTCGCCGAGAGCAACGACACCCTCCGGGACTTCATCCACGGCAAGATCCGCTCGATCGTGAACGACCCGGAGGTCGCCGAGGCGCTCTGCCCGACGAACCACTACGTCGGCACCAAACGCGCCTGTCTCGACACGAACTACTACGAGACCTACAACCTGCCCCACGTCCGCCTCGTCGACCTGCGCAAGCAGCCCATCGCGACGATCACCGAGATCGGGCATCGACGGCCGGGACCGAGCAGTTCGAGTTCGACGCCATCGTGTTCGCCACCGGCTTCGACGCCATGACCGGAGCGATCGTCGGCGTCGACATCACCGGTCGCGACGACGTGACCCTCCGCGACAAGTGGGACCACGGACCCACGACCTACCTCGGTCTCATGACGAAGGGATTCCCGAACCTGTTCATGATCACCGGGCCCGGCAGCCCATCGGTGCTGTCCAACATGATGGTGTCGATCGAGCAGCACGTCGACTGGATCACCGACACCCTCGTGCACCTCCGGGACGGCGGATTCGACTCGATCGAGCCGACCGAGCTCGCCGAGACGAGGTGGGTGCAGCACAGCAACGAGTTCGCCGACCTCACGCTGATGCCGACGGCCAACTCCTGGTACATGGGCGTCAACGTCCCCGGCAAGCCCCAGGTGTTCCTGCCCTATCCCGGTGGGGTCGACAAGTACCGAGCGGCGTGCAACGAGGTCGTCGAACGCGACTATCTCGGATTCGTCCTCGACGGACCGGACGGGCAGGTGGTCAACGACGGGATCATCCGCGAACTCAAGCCCGACGTCCAGGTGATGCTCGAGATGATGGCCGAACTGGGCCTGCCGCCGATCGAATCGATGTCGGTCGCCGACGCCCGGGCCTTCATGGAGGCGTCCGGTGCGATGAGCCCACCCGGACCCGAGGTCGGCGAGGTCGTCGACGGCACGCTGCCGGGAGCCGACGGCACCGCGCTGGAGTACCGGCTCTACCGACCGGCCTCGCCCGGCCCGCATCCGATCGTCGCCTACTTCCACGGCGGTGGCTGGGTGCTCGGCAGCCACACGTCCGACGACGCGCTCTGCCGCGACCTGTGCGTGCAGTCCGACGCCATCTTCGTGTCGGTCAACTATCGCCACGCCCCGGAGGCGCGATTCCCGGCGGCGGTCGACGACGGCCTCGCCGCCGTGCAGTGGATCTCCGAGCACGCCGAGGAACTGGGTGGCGTACCCGGTCAGCTCGCCGTCGCCGGCTGGAGCGCCGGCGCCAACGTCGCCACCGTCACGACGCAGCAGGCCAAGCTCGCCGGCGGACCGACGATCGTCGGTCAGGTGCTGCTGAACCCCGCCACCGATGGCGCCATGGACACCTCGTCGTACACGGAGAACGCCGATGGCTACATCCTGACCCGGGGTCTGATGGAGTGGTTCTGGGACCACTACTGCGACCCCGAGGACCGGCTCGATCCGAAGGCCTCACCCGTTGCGCGCCGATGATCTCTCGGGCCTGCCGCCCGCGATGATCGTGACCTGCCAGTTCGACCCGCTGCGCGACGAAGGCGACGCCTACGCCGCGGCGCTGGCGGCGGCCGGGGTGCCCGTTCGCCACCTGCAGTGCGAGGGCCAGACCCACACCTCGCTCGGCATGGTCGGCGCACTCGTCACCGGCGCCTACGCCCGCGCCGAGATGGCCGACGCGCTCCGGCAGTTCTTCGGTGTCACCGCCCACGCCTGACGTCCGGAGCACGTACATCCGGTGCCTGGCACCAGACGTACGTCAGCGGCGGTCCTGGAGGAACCGGAAGTGGTCGCGGGTCGATGCGACCTGAGCGGCATCGATGTCGGCGAGCAGCATGGTCTCGACACCGGCGCCGGTGGCGAGTATCTCGCCGAGCGGATCGATGATGGCGCTGTCACCCGAGTAGTCGAGCCCCCCACCCGCACCCACACGGTTGACCCCGACGACGTACGCCTGGTTCTCGATCGCCCACGCCCGCAGCAACGCCGACCAATGCAGCCGCCGTTTGGCGGGCCAGTTGGCGACGACGAGATAGACGTCGGTGTCCTGGGCCAGCACCCAGAATTCGTCGGCGAACCGCAGGTCGTAGCAGACGAACAGACTGCATCGAACGCCGTCGATGTCGACGGTGACGAACTCGGTGCCGGCGCGCACGTACCGCTCCTCGTCGGCGTGGGAGAACGGGTGGATCTTGCGGTACCGATGCATCGATCCGTCAGGCGACGCCAGCACGAACACGTTCGACGGGCGCTGGTCCACTGCGGGCGCATCCGGGGAAACCTCGGGACAGGACCCGCCGACCCACACCCCGTGCGTCGTCGCCATGAGCCGGAGAAAACCGGATGACGGGCCTCCCTCGGGCTCGGCGATTCCGGGCGTGTCGAACGAGAAACCCGTCGAGAAGGTTTCGGTGAGGAGCACGACGCGGGCGCCGGCGCCGGCCGCCGCAGCGATCATCGGAGCAAGCCGGTCGAAGTTCGCTGCCCGGTCGTGCCACACGATGTCGTGCTGGATGGCGGCGACGCGAATCGCCGTCACGGTCGGAACCCCTCGACGAGACGCTCGACCGCAGCGTCGATCACCTCGAGCCGCTTGCAGGATGCGAACCGCACGAGGTGTCGGCCGAGCTCGGGTCGCGCGTAGAACACTTCGTTCGGAATCGCCACCACGCCACAGCGAGTCGGCAACGAGCGGCAGAACGCCATGCCGTCGCCAGAGGGTTCCACCGGCCGGATGTCCACGGTCGTGAAGTACGTCGCTTCGGGCACGAAGGTCGTGAAGCCGGCCGCCCGTAGGCCGGCGACGAGGTGATCGCGCCGTCTGCAATTCAGCGGCCAGACGGACGAAGTACGCATCGGGAAGCCCGAGACCCACCGCCATCGCTGGTTGAAAGGGGGCGCCGTTCACGTAGGTCAGGAACTGCTTGGCCGTCTTCGCCGCCGTGACGAGGGCCTCGGGGCCGGACATCCACCCGATCTTCCAACCGGTCGTGTGGAACGTCTTGCCGCCTGACGAGATCGTGAGCGTGCGCTCCGCCATGCCGGGCAGCGTCGCCATCGGGACGTGGTCGCGACCGTCGAAGAGCAGATGTTCGTAGACCTCGTCCGTCACGACGATCAGGTTCCGTTCGAGCGCGACGTCGGCGATCACTGCGAGTTCGTCGCGGGTGAAGACCTTCCCCGTCGGATTGTGGGGCGTGTTCACCAGGATCAACTTCGTACGGTCGGTGACGGCCGAGCGCAGGTCGTCGGGATCGAAGGCGTACCGACCCGCGTCGTCGGGAGCGAGCAGCACCGGCACCGCCCGTGCTCCCGCCAGGGCGATGCAGGCCTGGTAGCTGTCGTACATCGGCTCGAACACGACGACCTCGTCGCCGGCGTCGAGCATTCCCAGCAGGGCTCCTGCCAACGCTTCGGTGGCGCCGGCCGTCACGACGATCTCGGACACCGGGTCGGGTTCGATCCCGTAGAAGCGACGCTGGTGGGCGGCGATGGCTGTGCGAAGCTCGATCGTCCCCGGCCCCGGTGGGTACTGGTTGACGCCGGACCGGATGGCATCGATCGCAGCATCGAGGACCTCGGGCGGACCATCGGTGTCCGGGAACCCCTGGCCGAGGTTGATGGCGCCGGTCTCGACGGCCAGCGCCGACATCTCGGCGAAGATCGTGGTCCCGAACCCCGCGAGCTTGGTCGTCAGGGCGGCTCGTCGCGTCACGACCGAAGTGTACGCAACCGCTCCGTCGGGCTCCCGACGCGTCGGACGTCAGACGCGGTCGGAGTCCTTGGAGAGAGATCGCCGACGGTCCGGCCCGTCGTAGTCGCGACGTCGAGAATCGTCGTCGTCCTCGAAGACGCCGTGGAGCGAGTCGGCGAGCCGATAGGTCACGCCGGTCGACTTGGCGCCGTACATGGCGACATCCGCCGCCCGGATCAGGTCGTCGAGGGTCGTGCCGTGCCGAGGGTAGAGCGCGGCACCGATCGCAGCCGTCACCGTCACGTCATCCGCGATCGGCGTTCCACCAGCAACCCGCCGATTCGCTCGGCGCTGCTGCGCACGGCGGAGCCATCCTGGATGCCGGGCAGCAGGATGACGAACTCGTCGCCGCCCCATCGACCCACGACGTCGGTGTCGCGGATCGCCTCGGACAGTCGTTTGGCCGCCGCACGCAGCACGAGGTCGCCGAACTGGTGACCGAGCGTGTCGTTGATCTGCTTGAAGCCGTTGAGGTCGATGAGCATCACGCACACGCCGGTGTTGAATCGCTCGGCTGCAAGAAGCGCCTCATCGGTGAGCCGTTCGAACTCCCGCCGGTTCGGTAGCCCGGTGAGATCGTCGGTGGTGGCTCGACGCTCGAGCGTGCGCCGGTCGATCAGGAACGTCCAGCCGGCCAAGGCCAGGAGCACGGTCCCGAGCCCGATGAGCAGGACATAGCGGCCAATGCCCTCGCCGAACAGACCCACGTCGTCGGGCACTGCCGCAGTGACGCGCACACTTCCACCGTCGCCGGGCAGCGGCACGGTGTCGGTCGCGACGACTGCACCGTCGACGGTCGTGGGGCCGACCGGGAGCGCCCGGACGCCGGATGACGTCGGTGACAACTCGATGTCGACGGCCGCTCCGTACTGCTCGATCGCTTCGCCCGCCCCCGGTCCGATCAGCGTGTCGGCGGGAAGCAGCAGGGCCACCGTGATCTCCCCGCGATCGACGACGAGGAGCGACTCGGTTGCTTCATCGACGACTACGGCGGCGCCGTCGGTCTCGACCGACGCCCGAGCCCCTTCACCGAAGGAACTGGACGCCGAGAGATCCACGCCTGTGCACCGGCTGCCCTCCGCATCGATCACGCACGCCGATGCAGTGCCATCGAACGAACTGGTGAGCGACTCCGGGTCCGTCGTGGCGGTCGCCACCTCGACGACGGCCATTGCCCGCGCCACGGTGCTCTCGACCGACTGACTCGCTACCACCACCGAGGCAGTTGTCCGCCCCTGCCTGTTCGGCCTGCTGCTCGGACCGCTTGTTGAACATCGAAACCGTGCTGGCGACGAGCAGCACCACGCTGCCCACGAGCGCGCCGAGCCGAATCAGTCTCACGGGAGGTCATCGGCTGGAACAGGGACCATGTTGAGACGATCCTGACGAAACGGGCGGAGCTGGGGTTGGAAATGCAGCGAGGGCGGCACCTATCGGCGCCGCCCTCGCTGTTCTGCGCGCTCGGAGAGAGTCGAACTCCCAACCGCTTGATCCGTAGTCAAGTGCTCTATCCATTGAGCTACGAGCGCTGGTTTGTAGCGGGCCACAGTGTAGGCCGAACGCGCGGCGATGCCGACGCCGAGTTCCCATGGGGTGTGTTGTCAGCCGCCCCAGGGACCCCACCCGCCGGAGCGCTCGTACAACGCGAGGGCGGCGCGGGCGTTCAGCGTGGGATCGTAGAGCTGCTCCGCGGAGGCGATGCCGAGGGCTGCGAGCCAACCCTTGTGCACGCTCCAGTACATCTGGAACACGCCATAGCAGCAGGAGTTCTTCGCCGTCGGGATGAAATTGCTCTCGCGTTGGGCGATCTCGATCGCGCGGTTCTCGAGTTCATCGGGCCAGACCGCCCGGATGATTGCTTGGACCTCAGCCGGGCTCGCGGGCGAAGCAGGCGGCGGTGTGGCCGGCCGTGGCTTGGTCGTCGCCGGCGGTTGCGTCCCGGCAGGTCGGGTCGACGCCGTCGCACCGGTCGCGGGTCGGACCGATCGGAGGTCGGTGGGTCAGTGGTCGTCGGCGTCGGGGGTGTCGTGGTCGGAGGCGCGGGGGATGTCTGCACCGGCGGGAAGGCAGACGGAGCGCCCGGGGAAGAGCGCCGTGTCGAGTGTGGCCGTTGAGGTCGAAGATCGCCCAGCGGGGTGCCCGATTCGTCAGCGAGTCGGATCGAGAAGTCGCCGGCCACCACCTCGTAGTCGAGGGGACAACCGGGGGCCGTCAACGTCTGGGGCTCGACATCGGCGTCTCCGCCAGTCCCGCCAGCCGGTTCCGCGGATGTACCCGCCGGGGGGTGTCCTGACCAGCGGTGGTGATGGGCGCCTGAGTCGTCGGCTCGGCCGAAGCCCCATCCGTGACGCCCGGGGACTCCGGCGTGACAGCGTTGGTGCCATCGACGTCTGCGGACGATGGGAATCGTGCAGCGGTACCGACGCTGTTCGGACCGTGTCGGTGTCGTCCGAGTCCGAGGTGAAGCCGAGGAATGCGGGGACCAGCAGCGTGACGATCACAGCCAGCCCACCGAACCGGGCCAGCAGGGGATCGACGCCCGATCGAGGTGCGGGTGCCGGGGGGAGGTGTGCTCCAACCTCGCCTCGTCCCATGTCTCCTCCGATGCATCCTCGAATCCGTCGTCTGCCTGATCGGGCCACGGCTCGTGCGTCAGGTGGTCCGGCGGGCACTCGGCCTGCGGTGGGGCGAGGTGCGGGTTCCACCGAATAATCGCCCGCCAACGACCGACGTTCCGGCCAGGGCCGGCGTCGTGGCCGGACGATGCGTCGTCGTGGGCGTACCCACGACGGGCGCCGGATCGAGGAGTCGCCCAGTCGGCCCGGTCGCCCCAGAACTCGTGGGCGGCTGCGTCGCGGGCTCGATCGTCGGGCGTGACATCACGCTGGCGGTCGGGTCGGGGGTGGAGGGAGTCGTCATCGTCGGGTTCTCCTGGCCGGCGGGATGTTCCACCGCTGCGACCTGAACTCGACACCCGCTTCGCCGTGGTCGGCAGCGTGGGGCCGACCCACGTTCTATCCTATCCG
>CAVZTM010000007.1:0-331941 GCA_963778175.1 Ilumatobacteraceae bacterium | reverse complement strand
TGCATCGTCGCCGTGCCGGTCGTCACCGGACTGGGCTGGGCCGACCGTGCCGGGGTGCGCGCCGCCGCGGCGGGCGCAGTGACGTTCATCGCCACGCTGTGGTGGCGACCGTGCATCGGTTCGGAGTTGGGGACGATCCTGACCGCCTCACGTAACGGGCTCGCCGCACAGCTCCCCGGGATCACGGCCTACATGCTCGGTGCGATGGTGCCCGTGCTCGCCGTCGTGCTGGTCATGCGCGGCATCGACCCGACGCCACCTCGTGCCCAGGTCGTGAGCCGGGTCGCTGGTCTCCTCGGGCTCGTCGTCGCCGCAGCGCTCGTGATCGGACGCCACGACGACCTCGTCACGGCACTGACCCGATGGACGACGAGCTGAGTGGTGGGGGCCGGGAACGTCATCCGGTCGGACCGGGTTCTCTGACAGTGTGGCCCGGCCGGCGCTGCGACCGCGACCCGATCCATTCGATCCTCGAACGGAGACCTGATGCGACCACTCCCGATCGCCCGTTGGAGCGACGTGCCCGACCGTGAACCCGTCGGCGCCCTCGTCGGCAACGTCGACCTCGTCATCGTCCGCTTCGACGACGAGCACTCGGTGCTGTACGGACGCTGCGATCACCGCGGTGCGTTGCTGGCCGACGGCACCGTGCGCGGCGACGACCTGGTGTGCGGCGTCCACGGCTGGGACTACGGCATTCGCACCGGCATCAGCTCGTACAACAACGACGAACGCCTGGCGAAGTTCACGTTCGTGGGTCGACGACGACCAGGTGATGGTCGACGCCGACGAGATCGGCGAGTGGGAGCGCGAGCATCCCCAGCCCTACGACCGCAGCGCGTACCAGGGCGCCTACCAGGACGTCCACGGCACCCCCGACGAACCCCACGTCGCAACGATCCGCGAACTCGCGGCGAACGGACTCACGAAGCTCGGTCATCACGGGCCGATGACGGCGATGGGCGTTCCCCGCGATCGCCTCCCGGCGTGGGACGACATCCAGATCGTGACGGCGCAGCTCGCCCGACGGCCGCTCCTCGACGACGACCGGTGGGAACCGACGTCACGATCGGCGCCATCGGCCGCTCGCACCACTGCGACTCGACATCCCGCTGTTCGTGTCGGACATGAGCTTCGGCGCGCTGTCGCAGGAGGCGAAGGTCGCGCTCGCCCGGGGCGCCGAGCGTGCCGGGACCGGCATCTGCTCGGGTGAGGGCGGCATGCTCGACGAGGAGCGACAGGAGAACTCCCGGTACTTCTACGAACTCGCCTCGGCGAAGTTCGGCTGGTCGCTCGACAAGGTGCGCGACGTCCAGGCGTTCCACTTCAAGTTCGGCCAGGGCGCCAAGACCGGCACCGGTGGCCACCTGCCGGGCACCAAGGTCGTCGGCCGCATCGCCGAGGTCCGCGGGCTCCCCGAGGGCACCGACGCCGTGTCGCCCGCCACCTTCACCGACCTGCGCACCGTCGGCGACTTCCGCGACCTCGCCGCGCAGGTGCGCGAAGTGTCCGGCGGCATCCCGATCGGCGCCAAGCTGTCAGCGCAGCACATCGAGGCCGACCTCGACGCCGCGCTCGAGATCGGCGTCGACTACGTGATCCTCGACGGGCGCGGCGGCGGCACCGGTGCGGCGCCGACGATGTTCCGCGACCACATCTCGGTCCCGACGATCCCGGCGTTGGCTCGGGCCCGCCGACACCTCGACGCGTGCGACTCCGAGCGTCACCCTCGTGATCACCGGCGGTCTGCGCACCCACGTCGACTTCGTCAAGGCCCTCGCGCTCGGCGCCGACGCCGTGGCGATCTCCAACTCGGCGCTCCAGGCGATCGGTTGTCTCGGGATGCGGGCGTGCAACACCGACAACTGTCCCGTCGGCATCGCCACCCAGAAGCCCGGCCTGCGCCAACGCCTCGTGGTCGAGGACGCCGCCCGACGCCTGACCCGCTTCCTGGAGTCGACCGTCGAGCTGATGCAGGTGCTCGCGAGGGCATGCGGTCACGCCCACCTCAGCGACCTGTGTCTCGACGACCTCACGACCTTCGATCGCGACATGCACCACCTCGCCGGCATCCCGTACGGCGGCCTCAGCGCCTGACGAGGATCACGCCGATCCTCGTCCCGAGCGACGGGCCGGATCTCAGATGACGATGGTGGCGCCGACGAACTCGACGCTGAACGCCTCGCACCAGACGAGCGCGGTGTACGCGCCGGGGGCGAGTTCGGTGCCCGCCGGCAGTTCGTAGTTCTGGTCGCCGATGTTGCCCTCGAGCGCCCCGAGAGCGATCGAGCCCTCGGGCAGGGAGGTCTGGTCGGCCCCGGGCACGAGGTAGACCTCGAGGTCGGGGCCGTTCTCGATGTCGAAGTTCTCGAAGCGGAGCACCAGTGACCCGTCGGGGTTGCGGAAGATGCCGGCGTCGCCGGTTCCGGAGTGGCCGGCGAGGCCGACGAACCGACCGGCTCCGAGCAGCACGGGTCCGCTCGGCGCCGGTGGCGGGGGTTCCTGCGCGGCCTCCGGCGGCGGCAGGCCGGCGCGGTCCTGCGGCCGGGGACGTCCTGGCCCGTCTGATCGCCCGTCGTGACCGGAGCGGTCGGGAGGGGAGTCTCCGACGGCGCGGCGGTGGCGGGGTCGTCGTCGGGGGTGGCGACCTGCTCGGAGATCGAGGTCGAGAAGTCCTCGTCGACCACGTCGTCGACGAAGTACGGCGAGATCAGCCACCAGCTCACGATCACGAACGGCACGATCAGCACGACGACCCTGATGACCGGGCGGACGCCGAGGCGGAGCATCGCGACGTAGGCGAGCGCGGCGATCACCGTCCCGCCGAAGGTGAACAGCAGCGTTCGCTCGTTCTCGAACGGTGCTTCGAGGATGTTCGGCTCGATCAGGACCAGTACGAGCATGACCACAGCGACCAACGCTGCGACCATGATCTCCGAGCGTGTGATCGAACGGAACAGTGCTCGGCCGAGCGGGGTGCGTCGTCGTGGTCGGCCTCAGGAGGAGTCGATGTCTCGGTGCGCATGGAGGGAGGAACCCCTCGCCCCGACGATCGAGTCCCGATTCGTCATTACGAGATACGAAACGATCGGCGCTCGAACCGAGGTCGGTAGCATCGGCGACTCACCGACCTACGTAGGAGCAACATGGCAGGTGGGCTCGCCGCCCTACTCGACGACGTCGCAGCGCTCGCCAAGTTGGCAGCCGCGTCGGTCGACGACGTCGGTGCGGCAGCTGGACGCGCGAGCGTGAAGGCGGCCGGCGTCGTCGTCGACGACACGGCGGTCACGCCGGCGTACGTGCAGGGCCTCACCTCGAACCGCGAGCTGCCGATCATCGCGAAGATCGCCAAGGGCTCGCTCCGCAACAAACTGCTGCTGATCCTGCCCGCTGCGCTCGTGCTCAGCGCTGTCGCTCCGCTGCTCGTCGAGATCATCCTGATGATCGGTGGTGTGTACCTCTGCTTCGAGGGAGCCGAGAAGATCCACCATCGCGTGACGCATCGGCACGACCACGGCGACGACCACCTCCCTGCGGTCGTCCAGGGGCCGGAAGCGGAGGCCAAGGTGGTCGCCGGGGCCGTACGCACGGATTTCATCCTGTCGGCCGAGATCATGGTGATCGCCCTCAAGGAGGTGCTCGACGAAGGCCTGGCGCAACGCGCCATCATCCTGGTGGTCGTCGCCGTGCTGATCACCGCGATCGTCTACGGAGTCGTTGCGATCATCGTCAAGATGGACGACATCGGCCTGATGCTCTCGCAGCGGCCGTCGCCAGGCTCGCAACGTGTCGGGCGCATGATGGTCGCCGCCATGCCCAAACTCCTGGGAGCGCTGTCGGTGATCGGCATGGCCGCGATGCTGTGGGTGGGCGGGCACATCCTGCTCGTCGGCGCCGCAGAACTCGGTTGGCACACCCCGTACGACCTCGTGCACGACCTCGAAGAGGCCGTCGCCGACCTCGACGCCGTCGGCGGCGTCGCCGCCTGGATGGTCAACACCCTGATCTCCGCACTCGTCGGCCTGATCGTCGGTCTGATCACCGTCGCAGTGGTCTCCTTCGTGCGTCGACGACGGGTCACGACAGCAGCGTGACCAGCTGGTCGAGCGCGGCGCCCCAGCCGTCGGCGAAGCCCATGTCGGCAGTGCTGCTTGCAGGCGTCCTCGTCGGCGTGCATCGCGATCGCCCGGTAGTGGGTGCCGCCGTCGGGTGACGGCTCGATCTCGATCCGTGCGGTGAAGCCGAGGTCGCCGGCACCGTTGGTCGGGCGCGACCGGGCGGAAGTCCTCGGTCATCACGCTGGTGAACACGAGCAGGCGGTTCGGTTCCACCTGGAGGTAGCAGCCGGCGTTCGGGTACCGGTCGCCCTCGGGCGACTCCATCGTCGTGACGCAGCGGCCACCGGGCGCACGTCGAGGTCGGCGGCGACCGTCTTCCACGGTGCCGGCGTGAACCACTGCATCAGCAGCTCCGGCTGGGTCCACGCCGCCCAGACCCGCTCGGGCGGCACCGGGATCGTGCGCTCGAGCACGAGGTCGAGGGCGGGGTCGGGGGTGAAGTGGCTCATGGTTGCTCCTTGTGATGGTGGTGTGGGTGGGTGGTGATCAGCAGGTGGTCGAGCTGGTCGAGCCTGCGCTCCCAGTGGTTGCGGAACTCCGCCAGCCACGCCGACGCGAGCTGCAGCGCGCCGGGCGCGAGCTGGTAGGTGCGGATCCGGCCGTTCTTGTGCGAGGTCACGATCCCGGCCCGCTCCAGCACGCCCATGTGCTGCATGAACGACGGAAGTGCCATGGCGAACGGCTTCGCCAGCTCGCTCGCCGACGCCGGCGAGACGCTCAGCCGCTCGACGACCGCGAGGCGGGTCGGGTCGGCCAGTGCGTGGAAGATCCCCGGCAGCGCCGGGTCCGGACCGTAACGCTGAGGCATCTGCCTAACTATAACCGGTGATCTCCAGCCTGTCCACCGGGCGGGCGGACACCGGGCCCGTCAGGGCGTGCGGCCGGTGAAGGCGATCAGCCTCGTCTGGTCGTCGGCGTCGGCGGCGAGCGTCACCCGTGGGCCGTAGTGCCCGCTCGATCGCAGCATCTCCTCGATCGGTTCCATCCCGGCGAGCATCTCGGCCGACCGTGTCGTCGACGCGTCTCGTCGAGACCGCCGGCTCGGCGAGATCCCACGTGTGCACGAGGACGTCGCCGACGACGAGCATGCCGATCGCCTGCTCGACCGTCATCACACCGGGAGGTCCGACATCGAACTCGCGGCGTGGCGACCTCGGGATCGTCGAGCGCGGCCTGCAGACCGTCGGCGAGGCGTCGTCCACGCCCCGACGGGATCGGTCGTCGTCCACTCGGCGCGAACGTCGATGCCGGCCTCGCCCGATCAGCGACGGCACCCAGTCGACGAGGTGGCGCACGACGTCGCGGGCGGTCCATCCGTCGCACGGCGTCGGGGATCTCCCAGCGATCGGCGGGCATCGCTCGGCCACGCGGTCACCGAACTGGTGCCGGCGACCCGCCGAAACCGCTCCGACGGTCGTGTCGGCGATCGCCAGCAGATCGTCCAGCCGATCGAACGTGACCTGCATGCCGCCCTCCATCCCCGACTGCACGTGGCCGTCGCGATGCTCCTTGCTGGTGTGGCGCACGAGCGTGCGCAAGGTCGTGACGCCATCGTCCTCGGTCAGCGTCATCGTGTTCACGGACTCCGCCTCCGGGAACCCTCGAAGATCTCGGTCGACACGATCCGCTCGGGCGCCACGACCTCGCGGTAGACGCCGTACCAGCAGTTCGTTGCCGTCCATGTCCCGTGAGACGTATCGCCATGCACCGCCCGCTCGGAGGTCGATCGAACAACGCGACCAAGGGACACCAGTCAGGCCCCCACCAGCGCAGCAGGTGGCGTGGCGTCGTCATGGCGTCCCAGACGACTTGGCGCGGCGCCTCGAACGTGCGGGTGATCAGGATCTCGGTGTCGGACGGCAACGTCACCGTTGCCGATCCGTGGCGAGTGGCCATGTCAGGTGTCCTTTCGGAGTGAGGAGGCTGGTCGGAGTGTGGAGGTCGGTGCGGACTGCAGCTGCTCGAGGTAGTCGTCCAGGCGGTCGTACTGCTCGTTGATCGACACGGTGAGTTGCATCAGCCACGTCTGCATGGGGGCGAACGCAGGCCCGTGAATGCGGTAGACGCGACGACGGCCGTGGGTCCGGCACCGGACGAGATCGACATCGCGCAGAACCCGCAGGTGCTTCGAGGCCTGGGGTTGTGGCACGCCGAGCAGGTCGACGAGTTCTCCGACGGTCGATTCGCGAACGGCGAGTGCGTCGAGGATGTCGCGCTCCTGCACGCGTCACCGACTGCGTTGAACACATCGGAATTCGTCCGTTGGCGGGCCATGTCGACAACTATATGCCTATATCGGTATGTGTCGAGCCGTCACCGCCCCTCGTCGGCCGGGCCAGTGGCGGTCGACCACCCCGAGTCCGACTTACTCGGGGTTTCCCTGCGAGGAGCAGCACCATGTCCATGATCGACAACCACATCGTCATCGTCACCGGAGGCGCATCCGGGCTCGGCGAGGCCACCTGCCGCCTCGTCGTCGCCGAAGGAGGACGTGCCGTCATCGCCGACATCCAGGACGACAAGGGGCGAGCACTCGCCGACGAGCTGGGCGAACGGGCGACCTTCGAACACGTCGACGTCACCTCCGAAGAGGACATCGCCGGCGTGATCGACGCGACGATCGGGACCTGGGGACGCCTCGACTGCATGTTCAACAACGCCGGCATCGTCGGGGCCGTCGGACCGATCGACGAGATGCCGCTCGACGAGTGGCAGTTCTCGATCGACGTGCTGCTCAAGTCGGTCTTCCTGGGCTCGAAGCACGCCGCCCGGGTCATGAAGCCCCAGGGGCACGGACTCGTCCTCGCAACGAGTTCCGTGGCGGGCGTGCAAGGTGGGCTCGGACCGCACGCGTACAACATGGCCAAGACGGCCATCGTCGGGTTCACGAAGAACCTCGCCGCCGAGCTCGGCCCGTACGGCGTGCGAGCGTGCGCCATCGCACCCGGCAAGCACAACACCCCCATGAACGCGGACGTCCTCTTCGGCGACCCCGACGCCCTCGACCGTTCGCTCGAGTACTTCACGACACGGGCGACACCCCTCAAGGGGCGACCCGGTCTCGCCGCCGACATCGCCGAGGCCGCGGTCTGGCTGATGTCGGATCGTGCCGGCTTCGTCTCGGGTCACACCCTCGTGGTCGACGGCGGATCTCACCACCGGGTCCGCAGAAGGAGCGGAACCCGGACAGGGACGATTCGCCTCCCACCAACCGCTCCTGCGCGAAGGCGGCCGCCGCGGGCTGTGAACCCGGCGCCGCCGGGCAACTCTGTGACACCCCTTCTCTATCGTTGTCGGCATGGATCTGGGGCGGTTCCGACACCGGGGGAGGTGGCCGAACTGTCGGCGCCGACCTCGATCGGGTGCTCGTCGGATCTCGAGGTCGCCGCGCCGCGTCTGGAGGCTGCGTACGTGGCGGTGCTCGATCGGGCCGACGGCACCGGCCACTTCCGCAACGACGGTCATGTGTCGGTGCGGGGCTGGTCGATGGCGTTGACGAACTCGTCGCCGGTGGAGACCATGCGCCGGTTGCAGACGGTGCGGGCGCTGCGTGATCTGCCGGAGGTCGGGTCGTCACCTGGCGGACGGATCGATCGGGGTGGAACAGGTGCGTGAGATCGCCAAGCTGCACGCCAACCCACGCCTGCGTGATCTGGTCGTCGACGGTGATACCCGACTCGTGGAGCACTCGAGGAAGAACTTCGAGTCGTTCAGCGAGGTGTTGCACCGCTGGTCGCAGTTCGGTGACCCGCGAGGTGCCGAGCGGCGGCACACCGAAGCGCACGAGGGGCGCGATGCGGTGATGTTCGAGCGTGACGGGGTGGTGCACGTGCACGCGAAGTGCGGCACCGGTCAGGGGGCGGCGTTGATGGAGGTCTTCCAACGTCAGTGCGACGCCGAGTTCCTCGCCGACTGGGAAGCCGCCCAGGCCGCCGGTGTCGACACGAGCACGGATGCCGCCGGTGACCCGATGTCGCGCCTCGCGCGAACCGACGCGCAGCGCCGCATGGATGGTCTCCACCGCCTGGTCATGCGTGGTGTCGCCGCCCCGCCCGACGCGGTGACCCCGGAGCCGTTGGTCAACATCATGATGACCAAGGCCGAGTACGACGCCGAACTCGCGGCGATGCTGGGCGGCGAGCCGGCGAAGCCCGCCACCATCGATGACATCGACGACAAGCGCTGCGAGACGATCACCGGGGTTCCGATCAGTACCCGTGACGCGGTGATCGCCTCGTTCATCGGACATGTGCGGCGGGTGGTGATCGATTCGTCCGGTCGGGTGATCGACCTCGGTCGCAAGCGCCGCTTCACCGGTGCGGCCCGTGATGCGGTGTTGCTGGATGGTCGACGATGTATGTGGCCCGGCTGCGGTCGGGCGTCGTCACGCAACCAGATCGATCACACCCACGAGCACGCTCGAGGTGGACTGACGACGCCCCACAACGGTGGACCCGCCTGCGGCCGCCACAACCGACTCAAGTCGCAGGGCTACACGGCGCACCGCGACGCCCACGGCACCTGGCACGTCTACCGCCCCGACGGCACCGAACTCACCGAACCCGCCGCCGCCTGACGAATGCCTGGCCTCTCCGTAGAGTGCTCGGAATGAACGGCACCGGGTCCGAATCCTCCGACTCGGGGCTACCGGCCTGGCACGTCGACGTCGACGGTTGCGTCAACTTCCGCGACGCGGGAGGTTGGCCGACCAGCAGCGGTGGCGCCGTTCGTCGTGGTCGTCTCTTCCGCTCCGACGATCCCATCCGGATCACTCCTGCAGGGCGTGAGGCCGTCGGCCGGCTCGACCTGGCGTTGGTGGTCGACCTGCGCCAGCAGTCGCAGTTCCAACGCGCTCCCGGGTTCGTCGAGTCGGCGCGAACGGCCCACATGCCGCTGGTCGATCAGGTCGTCGATCCGCAGGACCCACCGCCGCTCGACACGCCGAGCGACATCGCCGACCTGTACGTCGGCATGCTCGAGGAAAGCCGCGACCAGCTCGGGCGAGTACTCGATCTCGTCGCCGACACCCTGCCGCGCGGGCCGGTGTTGGTCCACTGCGCATTCGGGAAGGATCGAGCCGGTCTGGTCACCGCACTGATCCAGGCTGCGATCGGCGTGCAGCGCGAGGACATCGTCGCCGACTACGTGCGATCCGACGCACCGTCGCAGCGTCGGCGGGCCGTCCTGGTCGACTCGCCACTCCCGGACGATCCCCCGATCGCGAAGCTGTCCGCGGAACTGTTCCGAGCTCGCGCCGAGACCATCGAGTCGCTGCTCGACCGCGTCCTGCGCGAACATCGGTCCCTCGAGGAGTGGGTCGGCATCGTTCCCGATCGCGGACTCGACCATCGATCGCCTCCGCGCCGAACTCGTCGAGCACTGACCGCACCGCATCTCCGCCGTTCGCCGTTCTCGTGAACAAGTTGCCCGCTGGAGCGGCACACTTGTTCACGAGAACGCGGGTTGGGCGGCTACTTGGCGGTGTGCTGGCCCCAGACCTCGCGGACTTTTTCGTAGACGCCCTGGTCGTAGGAGAACTCGACCATGTTGCCGTCGGGATCCCGGAGCATGCAGATGTAGCCGATCGGATCCGGCATCTGCGTCGCCGGCATGCCGAGGCAGCCGGCCGCTGCCGCCCGAGCGGCGATCTCGTCGACGCTCTCACGATCGGGGAGCTCGATACCCAGGTGGTTGAACGGTCCCGAGCGAGTTGATCGGCGCCGGCGCGAACGGATCCCGATCCGGGAAGAACTGGGCGACGACGAGAATGAACGGGAACTCCCCGCTGTCGGGATGGCCGAGCCAGGCGCCGTAGCCGTCCTCGTCCTCGCGTTGATCGAGGAGCTTCAGCTCGGTGAACTCCTGGTACCACGCGACCGTGGCGTGGATGTCGGACACCCGCAGGGCCACATGGGTCCACCGCTGGGTCGTCGGTCGCAGGCTGTGCAGAGGTTCACTCATTGGTCCACCCTTCGGGGATCTCGGGACCGCAGTAGTCTGTGCGCACAGCGGTTTGATGGTAGCCCGCTCGGAAGGTCCCCCCGCAGATGACGAACGCCACCGATCAGCAGCCCGTTGCCTGCCGGCGTGGTTCGTTCGTGGCCTGACCTGATGCTGTTGCTCACCGGCGGCGATGTCGTCACCATGAACGAGCGGCGCGACGTGCTGCTCGGTGGCGCCGTTGCCGTCGACGACGACGTCATCGTCGGCGTGGGATCGACCGCTGACCTGACCACCCGGTATCCCGGCGCGTCGGTGATCGACGTCGGCGACTGCGTCGTCACGCCGGGGATGATCGATGCCCATCAGCATCTCACCGGCGATCCGCTCGTGCGGTGCTGCATCCCGGACCTCATCGAGTCGGGGTCCGCCATCTTCGACTGGTCGGTGCCGATTCACGCGGCCCACGAGTCGCTCGACGACGAGATCTCCGCCTCGGTGGCCGCGGTCGAGGCGCTCTGCAACGGTGTCACGACGGTGGTCGAGGCCGGCACGGTCGCCGACGGCGACGCGGTCGGCCGGGCCCTCGGCGACGTCGGCATACGGGCCACGCTCGGGGTGTGGGGATGGGACATCGAGGACGGTCCGTTCGCGGCGCCGGCGGCCGAGGTGCTCGATCGCCAGCGGGCCCTGATCGAGAAGTTCCCGTCGGGTGGTCGGGTCGAGGGCTGGGTCACCCTGGTCGGCCACGACCTCGCATCGGACGAGCTGCTCGCAGGTGCCGCCGACCTGGCACGCGAGCTGGGAACCGGCATGACGATGCATCTGTCGCCGACGTCGTCGGATCCGGAGCGCTACCTGGAGCGGACCGGTCGCCGACCGGTCGCCCACCTCGATCGCCTCGGAGTGCTCGGCTCGCATCTTCTCATCGGCCACGGGGTGTGGCTCGACGACGAGGAGGTCGAGCTGATCCTGGGGTCGGACACGGCGATCGCCTACTGCCCGTGGGCGTACCTGCGGCTCGGCCAGGGCGTGTTCGCCAACGGCCGTCACGCCGAGATCGTGGAGCGTGGTGGCCGAGTGGCCTTGGGCTGCGATGCGGGAAACGCCGGTGACGCCATCGACATCCTGCGGGTGGCCGCCCTGGCGGCGGGGATCGCCCGCGACGCCCGCCTGGACGCCACTCGGTTCGGAGCGCACGAGGTGTTCGAACTGGCGACCATCGCCGGCGCCCGTGCGATCGGCATGGGCGAGCGGATCGGCTCGATCGAAGTCGGCAAACAGGCCGACCTCGTCGTCCACCGCACCGACACCCCCGGCTGGACACCTCGGGGGGATGTCGGTCTGCAACTCGTGTGGGGAACCGACGGTCGCAGCGTGCGTGACGTCTTCGTCGCCGGTCGCCACGTCGTTCGAGACGGTCAGGTGACGACGATCGACGTCGACGCGCTGCGAGAAGCGGCCGGCGACCGACAACGTCGACTGCTCGAACGCGCCGGCATCGTCGTGCCCCACGTGTGGCCCCAGCTCGACGCGACCTGATCACCTGACCATGAACACCGGACGACCGTGACCACACGAAGGGAGTGACCCGAATGGAACGCAACGAGCTCGTCGATCACGAGGGACTCCGCCACCACTGGTACGTCGTTGCCGAATCCGCCGATCTGGAGGGTGCGGGTGATGGAGCGAACCAGCGTGCCGATCGCCGTGCGTCTGCTCGGCACCGACTACGTCGTGTGGCGGACCACGAACGGCGAGGTCGCGGCGGCGCCCGATCGATGCCCGCATCGCGAGTCGCCACTCAGCATCGGGACCGTGCACGACGGGTGTCTCACGTGTCCGTATCACGGCTGGAAGTTCGGCGACGAGGGGCGTTGTGTCGAGGTGCCGTCGTCGGGAGTTGGCCGCCCCGTTCCCCCGACGAGCCATCTGCCGGGTCGTGCACGTGCAGGAGCGGTACGGCCTCATCTGGATGTGCCCGGACGAGCCCGTCGGCACGATTCCGCACATGGCCGCCGAGGATGATCCGACCTACCGCAGGATCAACACCGGCGTGGAACGGTGGAACACCTGCGCACTGCGGATGACCGACAACTTCCTCGACTTCTCCCACTTCCCGTTCGTGCACGCGGCGACGTTCGGGATCGCCGACAACCAGGAAGTTCCCAAGCTCGACCTCGGCGTCCTCGACGACGACTACTTCGGCTACGAGTACGAGGTGGAGGTCCGCAACGAACTCGGCGCGGTGGCGTCGGGCCTCGATGGAACGGTCGTCCACCGCCGGATGACCACCGGCTTCCACCTGCCGCTCACGGTGCGCAGCACGATCCACTACGAGACCGGCCTCAACCACCTGTTGCTGCTGTGCGCGACACCGGTCGACGACGCCGTGTCGTACTTCACGTTCGTGGTCTGGCGCAACGACGACTTCTCGGTGCCGGCCGAGGAGATCATCACGTTCGACCGTGCCATCGGCGCCGAGGACAAAGTGATGCTCGAGCAGGTGCCGGGCGTCCTCCCGCTGGACCAACACGCCACCGTCAGCGTGCAGTCCGACAAGGCATCGGTCGAGTGGCGTCGCCAGTTCGCCGCGATCCTGGCGTCGCCGGCATCGTGAATCTCGGGCCGAATCGGATCGATAGGGACGCACTGACGGTGCAGGGTTCCATCGATTGTTGACACTGAGTGGTCGTCTCAATATCGTGAGTGACGGAGTTCTGCATTCGCGGGCGTGCGGAAGGGGGACCACATGACGACACGCAGGTTTCCGCCGCCCGACGACCTCGTGGTGAACTTCGAGCCGCGGCGGCCCGAAGAGGATCCGACGCTCGGCATCGTCGTGGATCGCTCCGGTCACTTCGGCGAACCGGCCCATCGGCTCGTCACGATCGGCGACTCGATCACCCACGGATTCATGAGCGGGGCCATCTTCCGCACCGACCTGTCGTGGCCGGCCGTCGTCGCCACCGAACTCGGCGTGCGACCCAACGTCCCGAGTGAATCGGGATCGGGCATCGCCGGTGAATTCCGATTCCCGGTCTACGAGCAACCCGACGGCCCCGGTGGCGTGCCGCTCGATCTCGAACGGGCCATACGGGGCCTGGAGCGGCGCGTCGGCGAGAACCTGTCGTGGTGGGAGGTCGGCAAGGCGCTCGCCTGGGCGCAGCGGCACCTCGACCGCATCGAGGACTACTGGGAACGCGGCCCGGGCAGCCGGCCGCCCGCCGGACAGCAGCGCTACCACAACCTCGCCGTGTACGGCGCCGACATCCTCGACGTGCAGCACGTCACCTACGAGTCGGCCACCGCCAGGATCGAACGACCCGACGACGACGTCGTGTCGCAGTCGGTCGAGAACGACACCGACCGCGCCTGGCAGTGGGTGCTCGACGGCTTCCGCGGTCACACGGCGCTCGGCGCTGCGACGGTGATGGGTGACGACGGTGTCGCCGACGGGCAGGCGGAGTCGGGGATCGAGACGCTGGTCGTGATGCTCGGCGCCAACAACGCCCTCGGCTCGGTCGTCAAGCTGGAGCCGAAGTGGACACCGGACAGCTACGGCCAACTGCCGTTCGAGCAGCGCATGACCGCGAAGAACACCTACAACCTGTGGCAACCGGCCCACTTCGCCGAGGAATGGGCGGCGCTCGTCGGCCAACTCCGTGACATCAAGGCCCGCCACGTCATCGTGTCGACGATCCCGGCCGTGACGATCGCGCCGATCACCCGGGGTGTGTCGGGCAAGATCCATCAGCGCTCGCGCTACTTCCCGTACTACACCCGTCCGTGGATCGACGACGACGACTTCGACGAACGCGACCCGCACATCACCGGCGAGGAGGCGCGCCAGATCGACTCGGCGATCGACGCCTACAACGCGACGATCATCCAGTCGGTCCGCGACGCCCGCGCCGACGGCCTGGACTGGTACCTGTTCGACCTCGGCGGACTCCTCGACCGGTTGGCGGCGAGGCGGTACGAACTCAGCCCGAGCGCTCGCCCGCTGTGGTGGACGCCGTACCCGCTCCCGCCCGAGGTGGCCGCGTTGTCACCGAAGCCCGACAGCCGGTTCTTCCAGTCCGGCCCGCACGGCCGCACCGCCGGCGGCCTGTTCTCCCTCGACGGCGTCCACCCGACCACCATCAGCAACGGGCTCATCGCGGATTCGATCATCCGGATCATGCACGGGTCGGCCGGCGTCACCTTCTACACGTCCGACGGCGGCCCCTGGACCGAACGGCAGGGCGACGTCGGCGTCGACTTCGATCGCGTCGTCAAGAGCGACACCCTCAACAGCGCGCCACCCCGCAACCTGTCCTCGACGCTGCACCTGCTCGGATGGCTCGACAGCACCATGGACTGGATCACCCGCGCCGTCCCCTTCTGAGCGCCCCGAGATGAGCGATCAATGCCGGGTCAGCGGCGGCCGGCGAAGTACTTCTTGTACTGTTCGGCGGAGGCGAGCAGCTCCGGATCGGCGGCGAACTTCGGCTGGAACTTCTCCCAGGCCTCCTCGCGCTTGTACGGGATGTACTCGCGGGGAAGTACGCCCTCGTGCGGTCGGTACTCCTTCAGCACACGGCGCGCCACGGTGGAGATGTGCACCTCGTCGGCGCCGTCGGCGAGCCCCATCGTCGGCGCCGAGGCGTACATGTCCTGCAACGGGCGTCAGGTCCGTCGTGCCGAGTGAGCCGTGGATGTGCAACGCATTGAACGAGATCTCCCGCAGCACCCGCGCCATCGTGAACTTCACCGCGGCGATGTCGGTACGAGCCTCCTGGGTGGAGGTGTTGTCGATCTTCCAGGCGGTCTCGAGCACGAACAGCCGCAGCATGCGCAGCTTCGCGTAGCTCTCGGCGATCTTCTCCTGCACCATCTGGTGTTCGCCGATGATCTTGCCGTGCGACTCCCGTGACAGCGCCCGCTCGCACATCATGTCGAACGCCAGGTTGCACTGCGCGATGGTGCGCATCGCGTGATGGATCCGGCCACCGCCGAGCCGACGCTGGGCGAGCACCTTGGCGCCGTCCTCGGGGCCGAGCAGGTGATCGAGGGGCACCCGAACGTCGTGGTACTTGATGTGGTTGTGGTTGCGCGGCTCCGGCATGATCTCGACGCCGGGCGTGGTCCGCGGCACCACGAACATGCCGTTGGTGCACATCACGAACAGGATGTCGGCGACCCGACCGGCGCTCGTGAACCACTTCTCGCCGTTGATGACCCACTCCTCGCCGTCGCGAACCGCCGTGGTTCTGAACAGGTTGGGATCCGACCCACCCTGGGGTTCGGTCATCGAATACGCCGAGAACATCTCCTGGTTCGAGCAACGGCTGCAACCACCGCTGCTTCTGCTCCTCGGTGCCGTAGGCCGCCAGCATCTCCATGTTGCCGGTGTCGGGGGCGGCCGCGCCGAACAGCTGCGGCGCTGCCGGGTACCGGCCGAGGATCTCGTTGATCAACGCCAGCTTCAACTGACCGAAGCCGGGCCCTCCGAGTTCCTCGTCGAGGAAGAGCGCCCAGAGACCCTGGTCCTTCACCTGCTGCTGGAGGTCACGGACCAGCGCCTTCACCTTCGGGTCAGGTGAGCGCACCGCGTACGGGAACACGTAGTGCAGCGGCTCCACCTCCTCCTTGCAGAACTGCTCGACCCAGTCGAGCTTCGCCTGGAACTCCGGATCGGTGGAGAAATCCCACGCCATCAGTGCTTCCTCTTCCTGTCGATCTCGGGACGGCCCCGATGAGCCGTTCGACCCGATCGGGCCCGGAGGGGACGCTAATCCGCGGGCCCGCCGGTCATCCATGCGGACGAGAGGTCGGACGCCAGGACGGCGGATCCGCCTCCACCGCCTCCCGATGGTTCTCGCGTTGTTCATCATCCCGACAACGGCTGCACTCACTGCACGCGTACGTTCGTGGCCATGGGGAAGGCAACCGACCCGGGACGCCCACGGTGAACGCGCGAGCCGACGTCGCCGGCGCCAGGGTGATCACCGATCTGCCGCCGAGCGCCCGATCGAGATGGAACGTCGACCAGATGGTCACGAACCAGATCGACGTCGACGGACGGCCCGCCGCCTACGCGTCGGGTGGTCGCGGGCTGCCCGTGCTGTTCCTGCACGGGTGGGGGCTCGACCATCGTGCGTACCGGCGATCGCTGCGGCGCCTCACCTCGCGGGGATGCCGGGTCCTGGCGCCATCGCTTCCCGGATTCGGCGGCACGGCATCGCTCCCGGCCGCGCAGCGCAACATCGAGGGGTACGCGGCCTGGGTCCGGGCGTTCGTCGACGCGGTCGGCGTCAACGATCCGATGGTCGTGCTCGGTCACAGCTTCGGCGGGGGAGTGGCCACCAAGTTCGCCCACGACCACGCCGATCGAGCCCGCTACCTCGTCGTCGTGAACTCCGTCGGCGACCCGCGGGTGTTCGTCGGCAACGTGCTGTCGCGGTTCGGTGACCTGCGACCGAAGCACCTCGTGGACCCGATGATCCAGTTCATGCTCCCGAACTCGAGCGGAGCGACCGCACGACTCCTCCCGTGGATCTTCATGGGCAACGTGATCCGTGACCCGCTGGCCGTGACCGACGCGGCCCGCATCGCCATGACCGCCGACCTCTCCGGCGAGATGTCCGCGCTCTCGGACCGGGGTCTGCCGACGCTCGTGCTGTGGAGCGACGGCGACGGCGTCATCCCGATGTCGGCATTCGACACGTTCTGCTCGACGTTCGGATCCGACGGTCACGTCGTCACCGGCGGGCACTCGTGGCTGCTCGCCCGGCCGGATGTGTTCGGCCAGGTGCTCGACAACGTCGTGCAGATCCAGAAGACGCAGCACTACGAGCAGGTGACCACGGCGAGCACGTCACGGCTGCGCACACTCCTGAGCGAGACCACGCTGCCCAAGTCGGTGACCCGCCGCCTGGTCGAGCACGCCTCGCCGCTGTGGGTGCTGAGTGCCCCGCCGACGGTCCTCGCCGGCGACCTGGCGTTGTGTCACCCGCGGGTCCGACCCGACGAGGTCCGTGCGGTCGCCCGATCGATGCGCGCCGCGAACATGTACCGGATCACCGTCGTCGCCCGTGACCGCCCCGGTCTCCTGGCCGACACGGCGGCGGTGCTCGCGAGCGTGGGAGCGTCCGTGGTGTTCGCGTCGGCCATGACCTGGCCCGCTGATCGAACGGCGATGCATGCCCTCACCGTTCGCTGCGACACCGGCCTCGATCGACGGCAATGGGACGAGATCGGCGAACGCCTGCGCTCGATCGCCGGCGGCGGCCCGGCCCTCGCGCCGTTCGTGCGATCAGGGCGCGCCGAGGTCACCGTCACGGGTGAGGGTGACGGCCGGTCGGTCGTGCGGGTGACCGCTCCGGACCGCATCGGCCTGCTGTCGGCGGTGTGCCGATGGTTCGCCGACCACGGCGTGTCGGTCGAGGCGGCGAGCATCTCGACCGTCGACGGCGTCGCGAAGGACGTGTTCCTCGTGTCGGGTGACTGCGACGTGGCCGCGCTGGCCGATCATCTCAGCGCCCGGCGGTCGTGCCCGCTGCGGGGCGTCGTGCTCCCGCCCCTTCGCCGCTGACAGAACGTCGTCGATCAGGCTTCCGAGGCCGAGTGCCGGGCGGGTTGGTGCCGGCGAGGAGCGCTTCGTAGCGGCCGGCGAGTGACTGCACCATCTGGTCGTCGGTGAAGATCCAGAACTGGTCGGCGACGATTGCGTCGTGGACGAGGTCGGCGACCGCGGCGGGTTCCATGCCCGACCGCAACTGATCGCTGACGAACGCCCGGATGGCTGCTTCCTCCGCCGTTGCCTCGACCTGCAGCCCAGGCGCGGCCCATTCCGGACGGTTGCGTTCCGACCGGTCGATCTCGGTGTTCACCCAGCCCGGGCACAGGCACGACACGCCGACGCCGGTGCCGCGCATCCGCATCGTCTGGAACAGACCCTCGGTGATGCCGACGACCGCCCACTTGCTCGCGCTGTAGGCGGAATGTCCGGGGAAGAGCCCGGCCATCGACGCCGTGTTGACGATGTGTCCCTCGCCGGCGTCGACCATGTGGGGGAGAAACGAGCGGTGTCCGTGGATCACTCCCCACAGGTTCACCTCGAGCACCCAGCGCCACTCGTTCTCGAGGACCCATTCGCCCCCTGACGCCGCACCGCCGGCGACACCGGCGTTGTTGCACAGGACGTGCACCTGCCCGAACGCATCGAGGGCGGCGTCGCGGAGGCGGTCCACGGCCGTGCCGTCGGTGACGTCGGTCGGCACACCGATCGCCTGCGCACCCGTCGCACGGATCGCGGCCACGGCGTCGTCGAGCCGTGGGCTCCTCGACGTCGGCGAGCACCACGTTCATCCCGGCGCGGGCGAACCGTTCGGCGAACGCCCTGCCCATTCCCGACCCGGCTCCGGTGACCACCGCCGTCTTTCCCGTGAGGTTCTGCATGGTCACTCCTCGTCGGGATCGACGTCGTCGGGTACGACGAGGACCGGGACGGGCGAACGATGGACGACCTCGTAGGCGGTCGAGCCCAGCAGGGCGCCGGCCATCGGACCACGGCCGCCGTGGCCGACAGCGATCACCTCGGCGTCGCGCTCGATCGCCACCTGGATCAGGCTCTCGGTCGGCCGTTCGTTGACCATCTCCACCTCGACCACCAAGTCCGGGTACCGCAGGGCGATCTCGGCTCGGACCTCGCCCGTCGCCTCCTCGCCGATCGCAGTGATCTCGGCTTCGAGCGGCCCGCCGCGAGGACCCATCGGCGAGGACTCGTAACCGAACACGATGACCAGCGTCGAGCCCATCATGTTCGCCACCCTCGCCGCCGTCATCGCCGCGTGAGTGCCCGATCCGTCTCCGCCGACGCCGACCACCACTGGACGCGCCATCACACACCCACCTTTCTGTAGGTGCCGAGCGGCGCGGCGAGTACGTCGTCACCACTCGGATCCTTCACGGCGGCCTGCGTGTCCGGACGGAACGTGAAGAACGTCGGATACTTGCGGCTGCAGATGAACACCAGCGGCACGCCCAGCAGCAACAGTGCCGTGCCGATCACCATCACCGTGCCCAGCCCGAAGATCGTGCCGTAGCCGTAGTCGGCGCCCCGAGCGTCCCAGACCGTCTTGACGAACACGTAGATCAACACCATGGCCCCGAACGCCGGCAGCAGGCCGACCATCACGAAGTTCTTGACCGATCGCAGGAGCCAACCGCGGTAGTAGACGATGCACGACACCCCGCTGATGCCGTAGTAGAGCGCGATCGCCATCCCGACCGCCGCGATCGAGGCGTTGTAGGCGTCGGTCGAGGTGTTGGAGCTGATGACGACGAGCAGCAGGTACCAGGCGATCGACACGATGCCGAACAGCCAGGTGCTGAAATCCGGGGTGAGTTGCCTCGGGCTGATCTGGGCGAGCTTCTCCGGCGCTGCCCGGTGGGACCCCATCGACAGCATCGTGCGGGTCGCCGGCAGGATCGTGGTCTGGCACGACGCCGCCGCCGAGGTCAGGATCGCGATGATCAGCAGCTTGACCATCGCGGCGGGCATGGCGACCACGCCGAGCTGATAGAGCGCCTCGCTGTCCTGATTGTCGGTGACGAACGCGGGACCCAACAACGACACCGCCCCGACCGTCACGAGGAGGTAGATGCCGAGCAGGATCACCGTCGAGAGCACGGCCGCGAGCCCGGGCGTGCGGGCGGAGTCCTTCGCCTCCTCGTTCACCGAGACGCAGGTGTCCCAGCCCCAGTAGATGAAGATCGCGACGACGAGGCCGGCGATGATCGCGCTCGACGACAGGCCCGACGGCGACAACCACGACCAACTCGGCTCGACCGACGTGTAGGTGACGCCGTCCACCGTCTCGGAGGCGCCGCCGTAGGCCTTCCACAGCGCCATCACGGCGAACCCGCCGAGCACGAGCAGTTCGGTCCCGAGCAGGACGACCTGCGTGCGGGCGGACAGCTCGATGCCCTTCCAACAGACCCACGTCATCGCGACGATGAACAACACGCCGATCGAGGTCGTCAGCCAGATGTTGTCCGCGAGGTCCTCGCTGAACAGCAGCACCAGGTACTGGCCCGAGATGCCGGCCAGGTTCGGCATGATGATCAGGTCGGCGATGATGCAACCCCAGCCCGACAACCACCCGATCTTCGGGCCGAGCGATCGGACCCCCCACGTGAAGTTGGTGCCGCAATCGGGGTCGGCCTTGTTGAGGTAGTAGAACGCCGCAGCGATGCAGGCCATCGGCACGAAGGCGAACAGGATGATGAACGGCGCCTGGAACCCGGCTTCACCGGTGACGAACCCGAGGCTTGCCGCGAGGCTGTAGCCCGGTGCGGTCGACGCGACACCGATCACGATGACCGCGATCAGGCCGAGCGATCCGCCCTTCAACCCCTTGTCGGCCATCGGCTCGTGGGTGGTAGTCGTGCTCATGGTCCCCCTGGTGTTCGGCGATCAGTCCCCACTGGTCGGACCCAGAGCCTGGCACACGCGATCAGAGCGCGACGCGTCCCGCTTTCCGGGACGGATCGCGCACTGATCGTGCAGGGCTGGAGCGTCGGCTCAGCCGGGCAGTGCGGAGTCGTCGACCCAGCTGCCGTGGAAGCCGAACGGAACCCGCTGGGGCAGATGGACCCGAGCGACCGGCTCGGAGCCCGGCGCCGACGCGTCGAGGATCACCAGATCCGACGAGTCCGTTGCAGCGTCGTAGGAGAACCCGATGGCCCACCCCTCGTCCTCGCCCGCGGCGTCGTCGTCCTGGACGAACACGAACTCGCCGGGGAACGAGCTCGGGCCGAGGTCGTAGCTCGCCTGCGAGCCCGTGGTGAGATCCCACTTGACGACAACACCCGCGTCGATCAGCGTGCCCTCGCCGTCACGCGGGGCGACACCCCAGCCGTAGCGATGCTGGAGTCCGACCACACGATCGTCCACCCGCGGGAACCCGTGCGGAATCTCGTCGAGTTGTTGCTCGCTCACGGCTCCCGAGGCCAGGTCGAAGGTCCAGCGATGCAGGAACGACGGCGTGCCCTGCTCCATCGAACCCTTCCACATCGTCTCGTGGCGACCGACGTCGCACACGACCTTGTCGCCGTCGACGTAGGCGTTGAGGGGATGGAAGACGTAGCAGGGGTCGACCTCGAACCAGCGGATGTCGGCGTTGGTGCCCATCCGCGGCACGATGCCGATGCGGGCGCCGTAGTTGTCGTCCCAGCCGAGTGGGGCCTCCGGGTTCGACAGGTTGAACACCACGGGCAGGTCCATGAAGATGGCGTGGTCGCGGGTGATCATGAAGTCGTGCATCATCGTGCCCTGCGGCACCTCGATCGGCGCCGAGTGCACGAGCGCACCGCTCGCATCGAGGACGTGGTACGTCAGGAACGGCGCCACGGGCGAGTAGCCGAAGAAGTGCAGTTCGCCGGTCTCGGGGCACAGCTTCGGGTGCGCGGTGAACGCCGTCGTGAGCTTGCCGCCGAAGTCGTCGTAGCCGAGCGTGTCGAGCTCGGGGCTCAGCTCGTAGGGGAGGTGACCCTCCTCGAGCGCCCAGATCCGTCCGGCGTGGGCGAGCACGTGGGTGTTCGCCGCACTCGCGGTGGGATCGAACATGGCCTCGGGATCCGTCGCCTCGAGTCCCTTCTCGAGCTTCGTCGTCTGCACGAAGCGGTTGCGGTACCACTCCGCCTTGCCGCCGTCGAGGCGGACGCCGTGCACCATGCCGTCGCCGAAGAACCAGTGGCCGGCGGTGCCCGAAGACGGGTTCGATCCGTTGCGCAGGTAGCGGCCCGACAATGACGTCGGGATCGACCCGGTCACCTGCAGGTCCACAGCGGTCAGTTCGTTCGAGACGGGCGCAAAGTTCCCCGTCAGGAAGAAGGGCTTGTCGTCGGCGTCGGTGCGCGGTTCGTTGTCGAGAGCGGTCATGCCACGAGTCTGACAGAGGTGTGGTGAGCGCGGACGACCTGGAGGATCCGCCGTCGCGAGTCGGGACGTTTGCCGGTGACGGCCTCGATCAGCATCGGCGTACCGTCGTCACTGATGGGACAGGCGAGCGAACCGCGAACCAGCCGCCCCGCACCGTCGATGACTCGGACCCAACCGAGCCACGCCACCGCCGAACGACACCGCGGCGGTCGGGGTGCCTGGCTGCGTGCCGGTGTGCTCGGCGCCAATGACGGTCTGATCTCGACCGCGAGCCTGATGGTGGCCGTCGCGGCTGCGTCCAGCTCGCGGTCAGCGGTCCTCGTGGCGGGCATCGCCGGGCTGACCGCGGGAGCGCTGTCGATGGCCGCCGGCGAATACGTGTCCGTGAGCTCGCAACGCGACTCCGAACGCGCCGACCTCGCTCTCGAGCGGCGGGAACTCGCCGACACCCCCGAGGCCGAACGCGAGGAACTCGCACGCATCTACCGCGACCGGGGGCTCAGCGTCGGCCTCGCCGAACAGGTCGCCGACGAGCTCTCCCAACTGGACCAACTCACCGTGCACGCCCGCGACGAACTCGGCATCGACGTGAATGCGTTGGCCAATCCGATCCAGGCCGCTGTGGTGTCGGCGTCGAGCTTCCTGCTCGGCGCCGTGATCCCGATCCTCGTCGTGGCGCTCGCGCCGCCGTCGTTGCGTGTGCCGTTGACGATCGTCGTCACCTTGATCGGGCTGATCATCCTCGGTGCGACGGGAGCGCGGCTCGGCGGTGCGCCTCCGGGCCGGGCGGCCGTCGCGCGTCTTCATCGGCGGGACGTTGGCCCTCGTGATCTCGATGGCGATCGGCAGCGTGACCGGCAGTGCCGTCTGACCATCGACCCACCGCGCGTCAGCAACCTCTGGAGACGACGCGACTCGAACAGCGAGCCGTGTTGCGGTCGGCTCACGCCGAGCAGGCGCTCCTCCTCGCCGCCCTGATCGGTCTGACCATCGGGGCGGTCGTCGTGGCTGATCGGCGCCGACACGGCCGCCCACGCGGCATGGTTCGTCACGACCGTGCTCGGCATCGTTCCCGCCGTGGGATCGGTGATCTCGGCGGCTCGGGAGCGTCGCGTCGGCGCCGACGTCCTCGCCCTGGCCGCCCTCGTCGGTGCGCTCGCCGTCGGCGAAGTGCTCGCCGGCGCCATCATCACGCTGATGCTCGCCAGCGGCCGTGCCATCGAGGCACGAGCCGCGGCCCGCGCCCAGCGCGATCTCGGAGCCCTCGTCGGGCGGGCTCCGCGAACCGTGCAACGTCTCGACGGCGACGAGCTGCGTGACATTCCGGCCGACGACGTCGTTCCGGGTGATCTGCTGCTGGTTCGACCCGGCGAGGTGCTGGCCGTGGACGGTCGCGTGGAAGGCGGCGCGGCGGTGCTCGACGAGTCGGCACTCACCGGCGAGTCGCGGCAGGTCGAACGTGTCGCCGGTGACGAGGTGCGAAGCGGCGTGCTCAACGCCGGCGGCCAGTTCGAGATGCGCGCCACCTCGGCCGCTGCTGACTCGACGTATGCGGGAATCGTGCGACTCGTGCAGCAGTCCGAGGCGTCCACGGCACCGTTCGTGCGGATGGCCGATCGGTACAGCGCCGTGTTCATCGTGGTCGGTGGCCTCGTCGCCGGCCTTGCCTGGGCGGTGTCCGGAGACCCGGTCCGCGCGGTCGCGGTGCTGGTCGTGGCCACCCCGTGTCCGTTGATCCTCGCGGCACCCATCGCCGTGGTGGCCGGGCTCTCGAGGGCCGCACGATTCGGCGTCGTCGTCAAGGGCGGCGCAGTGCTCGAACGGCTGGCGGACGGCCAGGTGTTGCTCTTCGACAAGACGGGAACCCTCACCGCCGGCCAGCCCGTCGTGGTCGCCGTGCACGCAACGAGCGGCACCGACGAACGTGAGGTCGTGCGGGTCGCGGCCTCGTTGGACCAGGTGTCTCCCCACGTGCTGGCCACCGCCGTCGTGCGCGGCGGCCCGGCGCGCGGAGCCGAACTGACGTTGCCGACCGATGTCGAGGAGATCCCCGGCCAGGGCATCCGCGGGACCGTCGACGGTGACACCGTCTGGGTGGGCAAGCTGTCGTGGCTCGGTGAGGGAATCGACCAGCAGTGGGGACGATCGATCCGCAAGCGCGCCGACCGCGACGGTCGGCTCGTCATCTTCGTGCGCAAGGGCGCGAAGGTCATCGGAGCGCTGACGTTGGAGGACCCGATCCGACCCGACGCGGCCCGCTCGCTGCGCATCCTGCGGGCCGACGGCATCCGGCGTCTCGTGATGGTCACCGGCGACCGCGACGACGTGGCTCGCAGCGTCGCCGCAGTCGTCGGTGTCGACGAGGTGCTGTCGGAACGCAGCCCGACGGAGAAGGTCGACGCCGTGCGGGTCGAGCGGGCCAACGGGTCCACGATCATGGTGGGTGACGGGCTGAACGACGCCGCGGCGATGGCCGTCGCCGATGTCGGAGTTGCCCTCGGTGCTCGCGGATCGAGCGCCGCGTCGCAAGCCGCAGACGTGGTGATCGTCGTCGATCGGATCGATCGGCTCGGCGACGCCATGCGGGTGGCCCGCCGATCGAACCGGATCGCCCGACAGAGCGTCGTTGCCGGCATGACCATGTCGCTGCTGGCGATGGTCGCTGCCGGTTTCGGCCTGCTCCGGCCGACCCAGGGCGCGCTGCTGCAGGAGTTGATCGACCTCGCCGTCATCCTGAACGCGTTGCGGGCTCTGCGGCCGGGCGCCGACGAAGCCGTCGACCTGCCGGAGGCCGACCTCGCCCTCGTCCGCCGGTTCCGCACCGAGCACGCCTCCCTGCGTCCGGACGTCGATCGGCTCGCAGCGGTGGCGGACGAGATCGGCGTGGTCGCTCCGGAGCGAGCGTTGGAGCTGGCCCGTGAGGTCCAGCGCTTCCTCGCCGACGACCTGCTCCCGCACGAACGAGCGGAGGACACCGAGTTGTACCCGGCGCTCGAACGGGTGCTGGGCGGCAACGACTCGACCGGCACGATGAGTCGGGGCCACGCCGAGATCGCGCACCTCAGCCATCGACTGTCCCGGGTGCTCGACGAGGTCGACGGCGACCGGCTCGAGGGCGAGGATGCGACCGACGTGCTGCGACTGCTGTACGGGCTCCACGCCGTCCTGACGCTCCACTTCTCACAGGAGGACGAGAGCTACTTCTCGCTCGCCGACGCCTGACACGATTAGGTTGCGCCAGGTTGTCGATCAACGAGGGGGAGACATGACGGACACGGTGCTGGATCGATTCAAGTTGGACGGCAACGTTGCCGTCGTCACGGGCGCGGGGCGTGGGATCGGTGAAGGGATCGCCGTTGCACTGGCCGAGGCCGGGTGCGACGTCGTGCTCACGGCCCGACGAGCCCACGAGATCGAAGCGGTGGCCGAACGCGTCCGCGCGGTCGGCCGGCGCGCGCTCGCCATTGCCGGCGACATCACCGACGGCGACTTCGTCGAGGAACTCGCCGACCGGTCGAAGGCCGAGATGGGCCGGCTCACGATCTGGGTCAGCAACGCCGGCGGCGCGGACGACCGCACGCCGCGACATCTCGCCGACATGCCGGATCGCCAGTGGGACTACCAGATGGACCTGAACCTGCGGGCGGTGTTCACCGGGGCCCGGGCGGCGGCCCGCGTGCTGGACGACGGCGGCTCGATCATCAACATCTCCTCGGGAGCGGCACTCAAGCCGTCACCCAACAACGGTCCGTACGCGGTCGCGAAGGCCGGCGTCGACAGCCTCACGAAAACCCTCTCGGTCGAGTTGGCGCCGCGACTGATCCGGGTCAACGGGGTGGCGCCGGGCCCGGTGCCGACGGAGGTGTTCATGGAGTTCTTCGGCGCGTCCGAGGAGGACCTGCCCGGCCTGGGCAAGAAGCTCGGCATCCCGCTCGGACGGCTCGGCACCGCAGAAGACGTCGGCAACGCAGTGGTGTTCCTGGCGTCTCCGGCCGCATCGTGGATCACCGGCCAGACGTTGCTCGTCAACGGCGGCAACCGCTGAACACCAGCTCACTTCCATTCCGATCACTCGCTCGGCGTCGGGTACGGGTACCCAGGTCTGCGAGGCTGGGCCCATGCGCTATCGACGACTGGGCCGCACCGCTCTTCAGGTCAGCGAGCTGTGTCTCGGCACGATGAACTTCGGGCCGCAGACGCCCGAGGACGAGTCGTTTGCGATCATGGATCGCGCGGTTGACCTCGGGATCAACTTCTTCGACACAGCGAACCGCTACGGCGGTGACAAGGGCGCCGGCGCCACCGAGTCGATCATCGGACGCTGGTTCGCTCAGGGTGGCGGTAGGCGGGACAAGATCGTCCTGGCGACGAAGCTCTTCGGAGCGATGTCGGAGTGGCCGAATGACGGCCGGCTGTCGGCACGTCACATTCGGATGGCGTGTGAGGACAGCCTTCGGCGGATGCAGACCGACCACATCGACCTCTACCAGATGCACCACATCGACCGAACCGCTCCGTGGGAGGAGATCTGGCAGGCGATGGACACCTTGATCCAGCAGGGCAAGATCACCTATGTCGGCAGCAGCAACTTCGCCGGCTGGCACATCGCCCGGGCCAACGAGGCCGCTGCCCGCCACCACACACTCGGCCTGGTCAGCGAGCAGAGCCTCTACAACCTCTTGGTGCGGACGGTCGAGCTCGAAGTGCTGCCGGCGTGTCGCGAGTACGGCGTGGGTGTGATCCCGTGGAGCCCGCTGTCGGGCGGGCTGCTGGGCGGCGTACTCGGTGACTCCGACCGTGGTCGTCGCCAGTCCCAGCAATCGCTGAAGCGGATCGACAAGCTGCGCCCGCAGTTGGAGCAATGGGAGACGCTGTGCGCTGATCTCGGTGAGGAGCCTGCAGCGGTGGCGCTGGCGTGGCTCCTCGCCCAGGACGGCGTCACCTGTCCGATCATCGGCCCGCGCACACTCGACCAGCTCGACGGCGCCTCGCTGCGCTCCCTCGAGATCACCCTCGCACCAGACACGCTGACATCGATCGACGCCATCTTCCCTGGCCCCGGCGGCACCGCCCCCGAAGCGTACGCCTGGTAGCTCCAGTCCCGTTCGCTCGGGGGCCACCAAGAGTTCGTCCAACGATTGCCTGGTGTTCAGGAAACGTTCAAGATGGTGGCGGAGAATTACATCCATGTCACACAACGCCGCGCCCCAACCCGCCTCGACCCGTCTCCGTTCGGCAGCTCGTCGTTCAACCGGCGCTCGTTCCTCGGGGGAGCGGCGGCCGCCACCGGCCTGGTCGTGCTCGGCCGGGTGCTGACCACGAGCGACTTCGCGTTCGCCAACGTGGTGACCGGCCAGGGACCCTACGGAGCGCTGCAGGCGGCCAACGCCAACGGCATCCAACTCCCCGCCGGGTTCACGAGCCGTGTCATCGCCACCACGGGCTCCACGGTCGCCGGAAAGCTCCTACACCTGGCACGCGGCCCCGGATGGTGGGGCCTGCTTCCCGACGAGTGGCGGCGGCTGGGTCTACGTGTCGAACTCCGAGGTCGGCTCCGGTGCCGGCGGTGCCGGTGCGATCTCCTTCGACGCCACCGGCAACACGAACGGCGGCTACCGCATCCTCAGCGGAACCTCACGCAACTGCGCGGGCGGTCCGACGCCGTGGGGGACCTGGCTGAGCTGCGAGGAGAACGGATCCGGCGGCAAGGTCTACGAGTGCAACCCGTTGGGGTCGAGCCAGGGAACGGTCCGGCCGGCGCTCGGGTCGTTCAACCACGAGGCCGTCTCGGTCGATCCGCTCACCGGACGGCTGTATCTCACCGAGGACGACCCGAGCGGGCGCCTGTACCGGTTCACGCCGACCACGCCCGGCAACCTGTCAGCCGGCGTCCTGGAAGCGGCGCGCGTCACCGGCACGGCGGTCACGTGGGTCGCGACGTCGGCGACCGACCCGGATCGCCAGTCGACCACCACGGCGTTCAACGGCGGCGAGGGCACCTGGATCCACGGGCGGTCGCTGTTCTTCACGACCAAGGGCAACAACCGGGTGTACGAACTGGCACTCGACACCCAGCAGCTCACGATCCTGTACGACGCCAACACGCTCACGGGAGCGCCGCTCACCGGGGTCGACAACATCACCGCCCACCCGACATCCGGCGACCTCTTCGTCGCCGAGGACGGCGGCAACATGGAGATCTGCCTCATCGCCTGGGTGAACGGCGTGCGACAGATCACGCCGTTCCTGCGCATCACCGGCCAGAGTGGCTCCGAGATCGCCGGCCCGGCGTTCAGCCCCGACGGCACCCGGTTGTACCTGAGCTCGCAGCGCGGCACGAACGGCAGACGGCATCACCTACGAGATCCGCGGACCGTTCCGTACCGAGTCGCAGCCGCCCACCGGCACGACGACCACCACGACGATCCCGGCCCGACCACCACGACCGCCGCGCCCGCGACGACCACGCTCGTTGCGACCGGATCGACGTGGCGCTACCTCGACAACGGCTCGAACCAGGGGACCGCATGGCGGGCCTTCGGATTCAACGACTCGGCGTGGAAGACCGGGGCGGCGCCGCTCGGCTACGGCGATCCCGTCACGACGATGGTCAGCTTCGGGTCGAGTTCGAGCCGCAAGTACATCACCACCTACTTCCGTCAGCAGTTCAACGCCACCAACGGGTTCACGTCGCTGTCGTTGCGGCTGCGGCGCGACGATGGCGCCGTGGTGTACATCAACGGCACCGAGGTCGCCAGGTCGAACATGCCGTCCGGCACGATCAGCTCGAGCACGCTCGCATCGGCGACCATCGACGGAAGCGGCGAGACCGCGTTCACGACGATCCCGGTCACTGCGCAACTGTTCGCCGGCGGCCAACGTCATCGCCGTGGAGATCCACCAGCGGGCCCGCAACAGCTCCGACATCGTGTTCGACGCCTCGCTCACCGGTACCGGCAACACGGGTCCGCTGCCCACTCGCTGACCACTTCGCCGTCGAGGCCGAGGACTCGACCTGATCGCGTCGTCGACCGCCCGAAGCGCTGCAGTCTCAACTCGATCCAAAGGCGTCGGTGACGGCCGGATGGTACTGTCGACGCTGCTGTGACTGCCGCCGAGGCCGACTTCGCCCGCCGACGCAGCACCCACGCGGGAACACATCCTCGGCGGCTGACCGAGCTGGTGACGGTGTCCGGCATCGTCCAGGGCGTCGGGTTCCGGCCGTTCGTGTACCGGCTCGCCGGCGAACTCGGCCTCGCCGGCCACGTCGGCAACGACTCGGCGCGGGTGTTCATCGAGGTCACGGGTCGCCCCGAGCAGCTCGATCGCTTCGCTCAGCGGCTGCGCACCGATGCGCCGCCGCTGGCGATGGTCGAGGTGATCGAGCGGACGCCCGTGGCCCCCACCGACGACGGAGCACTGCACGACTCCGGTTTCGTGATCCTCGAGAGCCGAACGGTGGCCGGGGAACGGACGCTCGTGGCCCCGGACAGTGCGGTGTGCGACGACTGCCTCGCAGAGCTGCGTGACCCTAGCGATCGTCGCTACCGTCATCCGTTCATCACCTGCACCAACTGTGGTCCGCGCTTCACGATCATCCGGGATCTGCCGTACGACCGCCCGAACACGACGATGGCGGCGTTCGAGATGTGCGGCCCGTGCGCTGCGGAGTACCACGATCCGGCGGACCGGCGCTACCACGCCCAGCCGATCTCGTGCCACGACTGCGGACCGAGGCTCAGCTTCGCCGCGGTCGTCGACGGCGTCCCGATGCCGGCGGAGACGGATCTGGCTTCCGTGCTGTCGCTCACGAGGTACGAGTTGCGGTCCGGGCGGACGGTCGCGGTGAAGGGGCTCGGAGGGTTCCACCTCGTCTGCGACGCAACGAGCGATGCTGCGGTCGCCGCTCTGCGCCGTCGCAAGCACCGGCCCGACAAGCCCTTCGCCGTGATGGTGCCCGACCTCGCCGGGGCCGCCGCCGCTGGCCCACATCGACGACGCCGAAGCCGCGCTGTTGTGCTCGCCCGCCCGTCCGATCGTGCTGCTGCAGGCGCGAACCGACAGTGCGTTGTCCGCCCTGGTGGCACCCGGCAACCCGCTCGTCGGGGTGATGCTGGCCTACACGCCGCTCCACCACCTCCTGTTCGAGGATCACGACGGCACGCACGTGGCGACCCCGATGCCGCCGCTCGTGATGACCAGCGGCAACGTCGGCGGCGCACCGATCACGTACCGCGACGATGATGCGATCGAGCGCCTCGGGCCGCTGTGCGACGCGCTCCTCACCCACGACCGTCCGATCCACGTCCCGTGCGACGACTCGGTGGTCCGCGTGATGGGCGATCGCCTCCTGCCGATCCGCCGCGCGCGCGGGTACGCGCCCGTCCCGGTGGCGTTCCCCGGCGCCCGTCGCCGCGTCCTCGCCGTCGGCGGCGAGCTCAAGAACACGTTCTGCATCACCTCGGGTGACCACGCCTGGGTGAGCCAGCACATCGGCGACATGGAGAACCTCGAGACGCTCGACGCGTTCGGCGCCACCGTCGAGCTGTTCGAGACGATGTACGCCGTCGCCCCCGACGTCGTCGCCGCCGACGCCCATCCGCGCTACCTGTCGTCGCGCTGGGCCCGCACGAGTGGACGCGGGCCTGTCGTCGACGTGCAGCACCATCACGCCCACGTCGCCGCGGTGATGGCCGAACACCAGCTCGACCCGACAGCATCGGTCATCGGCGTCGCCTTCGACGGCACGGGATACGGCACCGACGGCACCATCTGGGGCGGCGAGGTGCTGGTGGCCGACGTCGAGCGTGCCGACCGCGTCGCGCATCTCGCGTACGTGCCGCTCCCCGGCGGGGACGCCGCCATTCGGCACCCGTGCCGGATCGCACTCGCCCATCTCGACGCCGCCGGCGTTGCGTGGTCCGCCGACCTCGCGCCGGTCGCGCAACTCGACGACGTGGAACTCGCCCTCCTGCGCCGGCAATTGGACCGCAACGTGGCCTGCGTTCCCACGTCGAGCATGGGTCGGCTCTTCGACGCCGTGTCGTCACTGCTCGGCCTGCGTCACCACGTGACCTACGAGGCGCAGGCGGCGATCGACCTCGAGTTCGCGGCGATCGCCGGGAAGGTACTGGATCACGGGTACCGGTTCACGGTGTACGGCACCGAGTTCGACCCGCGATCGATGCTGCGCGGCATCGTGGACGATCTGCGCGACGGTGTGCCCGTGACCGACATCGCCCGCACGTTCCACGTCGCCGTCGTCGACCTCGTCGGCACCGTGGCCGAGATGGTCCGAGCCGACCGCGGCCTCGACACGGTGGCGCTGACCGGTGGGGTGTTCCAGAATCGCCTGCTCACCGAACTCTGCGTGGAACGCCTCGACGCCGCCGGGTTCGCCACCCTGACCCACCGGCTCGTGCCGCCCAACGACGGCGGCCTCGCACTCGGGCAGGCGTACATCGCCGCTCACCGCATCGGCAACGATGTGCCCATCGACTCACCTGACCATCGAACGAATCGAACGGAGACCTAGATGTGCCTCGCCGTACCCGGCCAGATCCTCGAGATCCGTGACGACCGCGGGACCAGGATGGCCATCATCGACTTCGACGGGATCCGTAAGGAGATCTGCCTCGCCTACCTCCCCGACATCGAGGTCGGGGACTACGCCATCGTCCACGTCGGGTTCGCGATCGCGCGGATCGACGAAGCCTCGGCGCGAGAGACGCTGGCGATGTTCGAGGAGCTCGGTGTGCTCGACGAGGAGTTGGCGGCCGACCCGTCCGAGGAGACCCGAGAAGGGGCGGTGACGTGAAGTACCTCGACGAGTTCAACGACCCCCGGGTCGCCCGAGCGCCTGTTCGACGAGATCGCCCGGATCACCACCCGTCACGTGGGCGATCATGGAGGTGTGCGGCGGCCAGACGCACAGCATCATCCGCAACGGCATCGACCAGCTCCTGCCGGACGCCATCGAGCTCATCCACGGGCCCGGGTGCCCGGTGTGCGTCACGCCGGTCGGCATGATCGACAAGGCGCTCGACATCGCCGCTCGACCCGAGGTGATCTTCTGTTCGTTCGGTGACATGCTCCGCGTGCCCGGCACCCGTCGTGACCTGTTCCAGGTGAAGAGCGAAGGCGGCGACGTGCGCGTCGTCTACTCGCCGCTCGACGCAGTGCGCATCGCCGAGGAGCACCCCGACCGGGAGGTCGTGTTCTTCGCGATCGGTTTCGAGACCACCGCGCCGGCGAACGCCATGGCGGTCCACCTCGCGAAGCAGCGAGGGTTGCAGAACTTCTCCGTCCTCGTGAGTCACGTCCTCGTTCCTCCGGCCATCGAGGCGATCGTGTCGTCACCCACGAACCGGGTCGACGGCTTCCTCGCGGCCGGTCACGTGTGCTCGGTCATGGGCACGCATCAGTACGGCCCGCTCGTCAGCGCCCACCGGGTCCCGATCGTGATCACCGGATTCGAACCGCTCGACGTGCTGGAGGGCATCCGCTGTGTCGTCGCGCAGCTCGAGGCCGGGTCGGGCCGAGCTCGAGAACGCGTACGCCCGCGTCGGTGAGCGCCGAGGGCAACGTCGCCGCTCAGCAGATGGTCGCCGACGTGTTCGAGGTGTGCGACCGGCAGTGGCGCGGCATCGGGGAGATCCCGCTCAGCGGATGGCGGCTGTCGGGCCGGTACCGCGAGTTCGACGCCGAGTCCCGGTTCGACGTCGGCGCCGTCGATGCGCCGGAATCGTCGCTCTGCCGCAGCGGCGAGGTCCTCCAGGGGCTGATCAAGCCCCATGAGTGTCCGGCGTTCGGACGCGAGTGCACCCCGCGCCATCCGCTCGGTGCAACGATGGTCTCGGGCGAGGGTGCCTGCGCGGCGTACTACCAGTACCGGCGTCTCGATGCCGCTGATGCTCCCGGCGCCGTCCCGGTGCCGTCGGCCCGGTGCACGGTCGGCTGACGGGGTGCGTGGTGGCTGAGCCGATCGACGTCGAGGGGTGGTCCTGCCCGCTGCCGCTGCGCGACCACGACCGGATCGTGATCGGTCACGGGGGAGGCGGCCGGCTGTCGGCAGAGCTGATCGAGCACATCTTCCTGCCGGCGTTCGGCACGTCGGCCGACGCGGAGTTGCTCGACTCGGCCCAGATCGAGATCCCCGACGGTCACCGGCTGGCGTTCTCCACCGACTCCTACGTGGTCCGACCGCTGTTCTTCCCGGGCGGGTGCATCGGCGACCTCGCCGTCAACGGCACCGTCAACGACGTGGCGATGAGCGGAGCCCAACCGATCGCCCTGTCGGCGGGCTTCATCCTCGAAGAGGGTCTCGCACTGAACGTCCTCGGACGGATCGTCGAGGAGATGGGCGCCGCCGCCACTCGGGCCGGGGTCCGGGTGGTCACCGGCGACACCAAGGTGGTCGATGCGGGTCTGGCCGACGGCCTGTACATCAACACCGCCGGGCTCGGGCTGATCCCCGATGGCGTGGACATCCGACCGAGCAGGGCGCGTCCGGGTGACGTCGTGATCGTCAGCGGCCCCATCGGGTTGCACGGCGTTGCCGTCATGTCGAAGCGGGAGGGGCTGGAGTTCGGCACCGAGATCTGCACCGACTCGGCGCCACTCAACGGCCTCGTCGCGGCGATGCTCGCGGTGACGACCGACCTGCACGTCCTACGAGATCCGACGCGCGGGGGAGTGGCCGCCTCGCTGTGCGAGATCGCCGAGGCGGCCCACGTCGGCATCGAGTACGAGGAATCGGCGCTGCCGATCCCCGACGCCGTTGCCGCTGCCTGCTCGTTCCTCGGCCTGGACGCGATCAGCATCGCCAACGAGGGCAAGCTCATCGCCATCGTCCCGCCGCTGGTCGCCGACGACGTCCTGGTGGCGATGCAGGCACACGAACTCGGTCGGGACGCATGCGTGATCGGTCGTGTCGTGGACGCCCACCCGGGCATGGTCGTGGCCCGCACCCCGTTCGGCGCGACCCGGGTGCTCGATCTGCCGCTCGGCGAGCAACTCCCGCGCATCTGCTGAAGCGGGGAGGTCCGTCAGGGCTGGGTCGGCTCGCCCCAGGGGCCTTCCGCCGGACGGATGAGCACGGCGTCGGGGCACTCGCCGTAGCCCTTCCAGGCGTACGGGTCGGGGCCGATCGGCACCACGTTGCGATAGTCCCGAGTCGCGACGCCGAGCGTCGTGAGTTGCTCCGGTAGGGGTGACCACGGCAGCAGCGACCAGGCGTTGCAGTAGTGGTTGACGAGCGCCCGGCGGTAGCCGTCGCTGCGATTGCGTTGCGAACGATGGAGCAGGTAGCCGTTGAAGAACACGACGCTGCCGGCGGGCACTTCGACCATCACCGAGTCGGAGTCGTCGAACCCGTAGGCCTCGTCGGTCGGGTCGAACTCGCCGGGTTGGCCGTGGCGGCTTGAACGGGTGGATGTAGCCGGCTCGATGCGAACCGGGGATCACCTCGAGACAGCCGTTCGCGACGGTGGCGTCGTCGAGCGCGATCCACACCCCGATGAGCGACCGGTCCCGTGTCGGGATGAACCGCTCGTCCTGATGCCATGCCTGCCCCGGCATGCCGGGCCCCTTCACGAACAGCATCGACTGCATGCACTTCACGCTGCCATCCCAGCCCGGGCACGTGGGCGGCCGTGATGCGTTGGAGCACCTCGGCGATCGGCGCGATGTCGATCATCGACCGCACGACGGGGCTGACCCAGTGCGGGAAGTGGACCGCCAGCAACCGCGCCATCGCCTCGGCGTCGGACAGGTCCTTCGGGACCGCCGGTGCATTGATCGTCGGGAACTCGCCGCGTGCGAACCTGACTGCTTCGGCGTTGACCTCGGCGACCTGCTCCGGCGAGACGAGGTCGGGCACGACGAGGTAGCCGTCAGCCAGATACCGCTCGGCCTGCGAGTCGGAGGGTCGTCGAGTACCCGGGGCGCTCGCTCGTGCCGGTCACTCCACGGTTCCCGTCGTCAGCGGCGTCGACCGCGAATCGCTCCGCGACCGGGGCCCGCAGGGTGGCGAGCGATGGATCGACTGATCTCGGCCTCGTCGTTCCTGTCGGCGCTGTCCTGCACGGCGGAGCCCGCGTAGGCGGGCGGTCCCGGCATGGCAACGGCGTCGTCGACGCTCCGACCGAGGTGCCATTTGGCGATGTTCAGCACGACGAGCACCCCGACTCCGGCCAGCAGCCAGGACAACGTGATGACGATGACGAGTGACAGGACCCCAGTGTGCCACACGTCACGTGCACGTACACGTGATCCTCGCGCGCGCCCGGAGTGGCAATTGTCGAAAGAACTTGACGTGATCGCGCGAAAGGGGCGTCTCCCGCTGGAGACGTCGAGTCGGTGATCCTCGCTCAGGCCGCGGGAACGTAGGCGCCCTGGATCCGCACCGTCAGGTTGAAGCCGGATCCGCCGATGGGGGTCGTCACGCCCCCGATGCCCAGCCAGTCGATCAGCATGTTCTGGTTCTCCAGCCGCAGACGGGCGCAGCCCTTGCTCTGCGGGCTCGTCGGCACGTTGTTGGCGCCGTGGATCGCCAGTCCGCCGTCGAAGTACAGGGGCTTGTACATGTTCCCGTTCAGCGGATTGTCCTCGGGAACCGGGAAGTCGGTGCTGTCGTGCCAGCCGCCGTTGTCGAACGCGGGGTCGTAGCGGTACACCTTCGAGCGGTCCTGGAGTCGAGTCTCGAAGCCGGGCTGGCCCGTCGACGTCGGGAAGATGAACTGCAACGTCGTGGATCCCGCACCGACGAACATGACCTGGCAGGTCTGGTCGACGAGCACCCATCGCTCCTCCTCGACCGGTGCCGACACCGGGATGTTGAGCTGGGTGGCGGCCATCGAGCGCGATCTCCTCCTCGCTGCCCGCCGCCATGTCGAGGGTGCTGACCGGCAGGCCGAGTGCCATGCGAGCGGCGCACAGTCGTTGTCTCGTGACCGCGCCGGAGACCCCGTCGATGGGGAGGTCCGCCATCCCGTACCCGGCGAACAGCTCGTTCAGTTTGGTCTGCTGGATCTGGACGTTGGCCATCGTCGCCTCGGCGACGAGTACCTCGTTGGGTGGGCGAGTGGCCCCGGTGCGGTCGTCGAGGCCGTTGTCGACGCACACGTCGAGCAGCTGATCCGGGTAGATGGTTGCGTTCTCGATGTCGTTCTCCGCCTGGATCGTGTCGACCCGGACCGTGTCGTCGTCGAACCGGTCGGCGATGAGGCTCAAGGACTCGCCGGGCTGGACCTGCACGACGCAGAGCGGATCGAACACGTCGAGCGCCGGGACCGTGGTCGTCGTGGTGGCGGCCGTCGTGGTCGTGGTGGAATCGGTCGCCGGTGTCGTCGAGTTCGTGACGTCGTCGAGCGCCTGCTCGCTGCCCGCAGCCGACGCGCTGCATCCTGCCGCCAACAGGATCGATGCGGCGAGCAGGAAGTGGGTGGATCGCCGCGTCACGGCGTCGACTGTACCGATCGCCGGCCGTCGGGGAACGGCACCTTCGAGCTCAATGGCGAGGTCGATCGTGCCCTGTTGCGCTGCTCGGGCCGGTCAGATCACGCGGATCGGGATGGAGCGCGGGCCGCGGACCTGACCGCCCGCCCAGGTCACGAGTCGAGGGTCGACCAACTCGAAGTCGGGAACCTGGGCCAGCCACTCCTCGACGGCCACGCGCAGCTCCATGCGCGCCAGGTTCGAGCCGGCGCACCGGTGGATGCCGGCACCGAACGCGAGGTGGCGGTTGTGTTCGCGATCGAGGATCACCTTGTCGGCGTCGGGGAACACCTCGGGGTCACGGTTCGCTCCCGGGAAGTTCATCAGGATCCGTTCACCGGCCTTGATCGGGCAGCCGTTGTACTCGGTGTCCTCGATGAGCCGCCGCGCCATCGTCACCGGCGCGTAGGCACGCAGGAACTCCTCGATCGCCGTCGGCATGAGGTCGGGCTCGGCGATCAGACGGGCCCGATCCTCGGGGTGCGTGGCGAGGTGCCACATCGTGGACCCGATCGACGACCAGGTGGTGTCGATGCCGGCGATCAGCAGCAGCGCACACATCCCCATGACCACATCGGCGGTGACCGGCTCGCCATCGTGCTCGGCGTGCAGCAGCTCGGTGATGAAGTCGTCCTTCGGGTCCGCCTCGCGTTCGGCGATCGCTCCCTGCAGATAGGTGATGATGCCGGTGATGCCGCGACGTCGACGCTCGGGGTCGTGGGCGAACTCGAGCACGTCGCGCACCCACTCGGTGAACGTCGCTGCCATGTCCTCGGGGACGCCCAGGATGTGTCCGATCACCCGGACCGGGATCTGCTGGGCGTACTCGGCAGGCGGCGTCGCCTTCGCCGGTGGCGACGACGTCGTCGACCAGCCGACGGCACAGCTCGCGGGTGAACACCTCGTACTCGGCCACGCGCGCCGGACTCATCGTCGGCAGGACCAGTCGGCGGGTCCAGGTGTGCAGCGGAGGGTCGGCGCTGATCGGGGGCACGCCCGACGCGAGCACGGGCGCCGGGGCCGGGGCGCCGCTCTGGCCGAGATCGACCATCGGCACCACGGAGATGCCGTTGCCGGACGGGAACTTCTCGATGTCGTGGGCGATCGCGTACACGTCGGCGTAGCGGGTCGGCAGCCACGAGCCGCCCCAGCGGTCCGAATGCGCCATCGGACAGGACTCGCGCAGTTCGTCCCAGATGCCGTACGGGTCGGACACGTACTGCGGGTCGAAGATGTCGTAGTCGCTCGCCCAGTCGGTCACCGGCGCCGTCTCTGGTCCGCTCGGTTGTGGTGTCGTTGCTCACTGCCAACCTCCTGGTCGCGAAGAATGGAACAGTGTTGCAGACCGTCGGAGGAGATCGCGCAGCGGACCCCGGTGGGACGGTCAGAAGACGACGGGGACCGTGCGCGGACCGCGGACCTGACCGCCGGCCCACGTGACCTCGGCGTCGTCGGCGAGGCGGAACTACGGGATGCGCTTGATCCACTCCTCGATCGGCGACCCGCAGCTCCATGCGGGCCAGGTTGGAGCCGGCACACCGATGGATGCCGACGCCGAACGCGACGTGGCGGTTGTGCGGCCCGATCGATGATCACGTCGTCGGGGCGGTCGAACGACCTCGGGGTCGCGGTTGGCGGCGGGGAAGTTCATCAGCACCTTGTCGCCGGCCTTCATCGGGCAACCGGCGACCTCGATGTCCTCGACGGCGATGCGGGCCATGGTGACCGGCGAGTAGGCCCGCAGCAGTTCCTCGATGGCCAGTCGGCATGAGCTCGGGTTCGGCGACCAGGCGCGGCGACGTCGTCGGGATGGGTGGCCAGGTGCCACATCGACGAGCCGATGCTCGACCACGTGGTGTCGACGCCGGCGATCAGCGTGAGCGCCGCCATGCCCATGCATCGTGCAGGTCGGGGATCGGCTCGCCCTCGACCTCGGCGTGCAGCAGATCGCTGATGAGGTCGTCGCCGGGGTTGCTGCGGCGGTCGCTCGAGCTGCCGAGCAGGTAGGCGATGATGTCGTCGCGTGGCCGCGTGAGCTGCGGGCCTGGTCGTGGGCGAACTCGAGCACGTCGCTGCACCCAGCCGGTGAACGTGTCGGCCAGGTCGCTCGGGGACGCCGAGGATGAGCGCGATCACGCGCACCGGGATCTGCTGGGCGTAGTCGGCGGCCGCGTCGGCCGGCCCGTCGTCGATGAACCCGTCGATCAGTCGGTTGCACAGCTCGCGGGTGTATCGGCTCGTACTGGGCGACCCGGTTGTGGGAGAACCACGGCAGCAGCAGGCGCCGGGTCCAGGTGTGCACCGGCTGGTCGGCGTCGATCGGCGGGCAGCGGGATGTCGATCGGCGGCGGTGGGCGCTCTTCGTCGGTGAAGCTGAGGACGCCGACGTCGCGCGAGCTGAAGTGCGCGGTGGTCGTGGGCGATGCGCGGTGACGTCGGCGTACCTGGTCGGGAGCCACGAGCCGCCCCAGCGGTCGGTGTGGGCGATCGGGCACTGCTCGCGCAGGTCGTCCCACACCGGATACGGATCCGCGACGTAGTCGGGGTCGAGGATGTCGTAGTCGGTCGTCCAGTCGGTCACGGGCTTCGATGTCATGTTGGTCCCCCGGTCAGCAGTGTCTGCACCCATCGTCGAACGTAGTGTTGCACCTCGTGGCTGCTCGTGCCGGAAGCTGCTCGAATCGACATCACGCCGACCTGGCCGGTGATGCAGGGCGGCTTCGGGCAGCGGACCACCCCGAGCGAGGGAGTCCTCGACCAGGTCCTCGCCAAGGCGCTCTACCTCGAGTCCCCGGTTCACGGCGCCAGGGTCCCCGGGTCCGATGACGAGGCGCTGTTGCTGATCACCGCGGATCTCATCGCGATCCCGCACCAGGTGTCCGGTCCGGTCGTCGCCGCCATCGTCGCCGCCTCTGGGCTCGCTCCGCATCAGATCTGTGTCTGTGCGTCGCACACCCATTCGGGGCCGCTGCCGTACGGCGCCCCCGACGCGCCCGGGGTCGCCCGGTACACCGAGTTCCTCATCGCCGCCCTCATCGAGGTCGGCCTCGAAGCCGTCGCCCATCCGGTCGCCTGCGAGGTCGGTACGGGGTCGGGCTCGGTCGACGTCTTCTTCAACCGCCGAACGCGAGGGAACCCGAACCTCGTCGACCCGCGAGTCGGCGTACTGGTCGTCCAGGCGACCGAAGGTGCCCGTGAACGCACGGTGCTGTTCGGCGTCGGCTGCCACCCCGTCACCCTGGGGTGGGACAACCCGTTGGTGAGCGGCGACTTCCCCGGCGTCGCTCAACGACTCCTCGAGGCTGACCCCGCGGTCGACCTGGCGATGTTCTTCAACACCACCGAGGCCAACGTGATCCCCATCACGAGTCCGGACCGGGACGCCCTCGATCCGCGTGGCTACTGCGGTGGATCGCCGACGATGCGACCACCATCGGGCGGGCGATCGCCGACGAGGTCCTGCGGACGATCGACGACGGTCGCGACGACGTCCGAGGTCCGGCTCGGCAGTGCGCGACTCGAGATCGAGTTGCAGCCGAACAACGCCGCGTTCGACCTCGCGACGGCACAGTCCCGGCTCGCCGCGTCCACGGCAGTCCTCGCGTCGGAACTCGGCGACGACTTCGAGCAGCGGGCAGGCGGGTACCTGTGGGCACTCGCATCGCACCACGTCGTGGACACCGACTGCAGCGAGACCGACATGCGGCGGATCATGATCGCGTGCTGCGAGTACCTCGGGCTCTCGGCGCGGGTGGCCCACGGGCGATCACTGGGCCCGGTGAGGGTCCCGCGTGCAGGTCCTGCGGATCGGCGAGATGGAGCTGCTGGCGTTGCCCGGCGAACCGCTCGTCGAAGTCGGGCTGGCCTGGTCGGCGCTCACCGGTCACGACGACAGCTACGTCGTCGGTCTCGCGAACGCGCATCTGCGCTATCTGCCGCTGCAGGAGCATTTCGACCGGCCGGACGCCCGTTCCCAGTACGACACGGTCACCGCCGGTCTCGAGCCGGGAGCGGTCGATCGGCTGCTCGACGCAGCGGCGGCACTGCTGCCGCTGGTCCGGCACACCTGACGGGCCAGCTCGACGACGAGTCAGACCGAGTGAGGCAGGGCCCACGACGTGAGCTCGCGCAGCATGCTGCGCTTCTTCAGTTGATGTTCGCCCATTCTCGACAGGATCGAGTCCAGCGCGGCCATGGCCTCGAGAATGTGCGGGCCCTTGTTCAACATCACGCACTCGGCGCGCACCGACATCGCGGCATCGGTCACCTCGGCGCGAGACGGGCGACCGGTTCGGGCCATCGACTCGAGCACCTGGGTCGCCCAGATCACCGGAACGTGAGCTGCCTCGCACGCCCACATGATCTCCTCCTGGACCTCGGCGAGGCGTTCGAAGCCCACTTCGACGGCGAGGTCACCCCGAGCGATCATCACGCCGATTCGCTCGGACTCCATCGCGGCGAGCAACAGTTGGGGCAGGTTCTCGAACGCACGGACGTTCTCGATCTTCAGCACGATGCCGATGCCGTCGGCGCTGCGAGCCTCGAGTTCCTCGCGCAGCCGGTGCACGTCGGCAGCTTCCCGCACGAACGACAGGTTCACGATGTCGGCATGTGCGGCGACGACGTCCAGATCGACGAGGTCCGCCTCGGTGAGTGCTTCGATCTCCAGCAGCGTGTCGGGAACGTTGATCCCCTTGCCGCTCTTGAGGCGCACGCCGCCGGGCGGCACATCGGTCACCTCCACCCGCAGCCGATCGTGCTCCACGTGTTCGATGATGCCGCCGATCTTGCCGTCGTCGAACCAGATCGGCTGGCCGGGGCGAGCTGCGTCGAACAGTTCGGGGAGGGTGCAACCCACTGCGACGGTGGTGCCGCGCCGAGAGGCGTCGACGTCCGCCGGAGACACCGGCGGTCCGTCGAGATCGCGGGTGAGCACGATGCGGTCACCGGTCATCACGCGAACGGAACGGGCGCTCGGTGGGATCCCCGAGACCAGGGCGACGTCGTCGGAGAACTCGTCGGAGCACGTCAACTCGAGGCCATTCGCGAAGTACGTCGTCTTGGTGCACGAGAGCAGGCACCCCGCCTCATCGGTCTCGCAGACGGTCCATCGCCGGCGCGAGCCCCGGGCATCGATCACCTCGATCACGTCGCCGGGGAGTCGTCGCTGCAGCCAGCTGAGGTCGTGGACGTGCAATCGCACTGCCGCATCGTCGAGCGCGGGCGTCGGGTGGTTTCCCGCCGATGTTCCACCCGGGACCACCGCGGGCGGTCCCGTCAGCCAGATCCTCGCCGGGGTGATGACATGGCCGTACGGGTCGCGTTGCGGTCTCGCCCGCACGACGGCCGGACCTGGGCTGAGCGGGCCCGTCCGCAGCTTGGGGCCGGCGAGATCCATCGCGACGAGCGGGGGATCCACGTCGCTGTCGGAGCGAAGGTTCGTGATCATCGCGAGCCAGTCCTCGGCGCGGTCGTGGGCACAGTTGATCCGGGCGATGTCCATGCCGGCGTCGACCAGCGCGTCGACGAGGTCCGGTTCGTGCGCGGCTTCGCTCGGCAGGGTCACCATGATTCGCGCGGCTCGGCCGGGCGCCTGCGGGCCGAGCAGATCGGCGGCGTTGGCAGCCAGCAGGAAGTCGCCCTCACCGAAACCGACCGACGCGGACGTATCCGGCGTTCTGGCGTGACCGACGAGGGAGTCCAACACCTCCAGCACGGCATCGACCGTGGCCAGCACATGTGCTTCGGAACGTCCGAGTGAGGACAGTCCGAGCTGACCGAGGCGATGCTGTAGCTGGCGGATGTCATGTCGTCGGAGTTCGACGTAGTGCACGAGGTTGGCCGCGGAGTGGGCGTGGCGGGGGTGCACCCGCGCGAGCAGATCCTGGTGGGCCTGTCTCGGCGGCGACCATCGCGGATCGCAACGCTCGCACCTCATCGGCCAGGGCGCTGATCTCGGCATACCTCTGAGCAGCGGTCACGACTCCACCGTAAGTTCCCGTGGTTGAACGTGAGGTGAACAGGAGGGGAACATCGGGGCGCGAAACCGGGTCCGTGAGGTGCGCTCCCGTTGGCGGGGAAAGGCTTGGACAGTCAGTGGGATCGGCGGACCGACCTCACTGCTGGATCCCTGTGTGGCACCTCAACGGACCCAACACGATCGTCGCGCCACCCGCCGCGAAAAGCAATGGGACCTTCGACTCCGGACCCGATCCGGTTCAGAGGACGATGTTGACCATGCGGCCGGGGACGACGATGACCTTCTTGGGGGTGGCTCCGGCCAACGTGGCGATCACCTTGTCGTCGGCCAGCGCGGCTGCCTCGACGGTCGCCACGTCGGCGCCGGTCGCGACCTCGATGCGGCCACGGACCTTGCCGTTGATCTGGATCGGGTACTCGATGGTGTCGTCGACCAGCAGGGTCGGGTCGGCGTCGGGGAACTCGACGTACGTGATCGTGTCGTCGTGGCCCAGGCGTCGCCAGAGCTCCTCGGCGATGTGCGGCACGAGCGGCGCCAGCATGATCACCATGGGCTCGGCGACCTCGCGTGGGGTTGCGTCGAGTTTCGTCACGGCGTTGTTCAGTTCGATCAGCTTGGCGATCGCCGTGTTGAACCGGAGCGCATTCATCTCGGTGCGAACCACGTCGATCGTGCGGTGCAGCAACTTGCGGGTCTCGTCGTCGGCCGGGACATCGACGACGGTGCACGCGCCGGTCTGCTCGTCGACGACGTTGCGCCACAGTCGCTGGAGGAACCGGTACATGCCGACGACGTCGCGCGTCTCCCACGGACGGGACGCATCGAGCGGGCCGGTCGCCATCTCGTACAGGCGCAACGTGTCGGCGCCGTACTGGTCGTACATGTCGTCGGGCGAGACGGCGTTCTTCAGGCTCTTGCCCATCTTGCCCCACTCGCGGGTGACGGGCTTGCCCTCGTAGGTGAACCCGGACCGCTCGTCGCCCTCGATCTTCGTGGCGTCGACGTAGATCTCGCGCTCGTCCTTGTACGCGGCGGCCTGCACGTAGCCCTGGTTGAACAGCCGGGCGTACGGCTCCTTGGAGCTCACGTGCCCGAGGTCGTAGAGCACCTTGTGCCAGAACCGCGAGTAGAGCAGGTGCAGCACGGCGTGCTCGACGCCACCGACGTACAGGTCGACGCCGCCCGGATGGTCCGGACGGACGTCGGTCCGTGGGCCCATCCAGTACGCCTCGACCTCACGGTCGACGAAACGCAGTTCGTTCGTGGGGTCGAGGTAACGCATCTCGTACCAGCACGACCCGGCCCACTGCGGCATCACGTTGGTGTCGCGCCGATAGACCTGTGGGCCTCGGCCGCTTGCGGGGTCGAGATCGAGTTCGACCTCCACCCAGTCGCCGAGTCGGTCGAGTGGGCTCTCCGGGTTGGAGAACTCGTCGTCCGCGTCGAACGTGCGCGGGGAGAACGACTCGGTCTCCGGCAGCAGCACCGGGAGCATGTCGTCGGGGAGGGTGTGGGGGCGTCCGTCGACGTCGTAGACGACCGGGAAGGGCTCGCCCCAGTACCGCTGGCGGCTGAACAGCCAGTCCCGCAGCTTGTAGTTGACCGTGGCGGTCCCGGCGCCGTGCGCCTCCAGCCAGGAGTTCGTGCGGGCGATGCCGTCGGCCTTGTTGTCGACGCCGTTCAGGTCGAGCTCGGCGTTCGCCGACTGCACGTACGGCGCATCGCCGACGTACGCAACCGGCCACAGCGCCGTGTCGAGCGTCGGCTCGATGTCGTGGCCGGCGAACCACGCGGCGGGCGGCTGCTGGATGGCGGGGATCGGCAGGCCGAACTTGCGGGCGAACTCGAAGTCGCGCTGGTCACCGCACGGCACCGCCATGATCGCCCCGGTCCCGTAGCCCATGAGCACGTAGTCGGCGATCCACACCGGGATCTGGTCACCGTTGATGGGGTTGGTGGCGTAGGAGCCGGTGAAGACGCCGGTCTTCTCGCGGTTCTCGTCCTGGCGTTCGAACTCCTTCTTCGCGGCGGCCTGCATCCGGTAGGCGGCGACGGCATCGGCCTGGGCGGGCACGGTCAGCGCGTCGACGAGCGGATGCTCGGGTGACAGCACCATGAACGACGCGCCGAACAGCGTGTCGGGGCGGGTCGTGAACACGGTGATGGCGGACGTGATGCCATCGACGGTCGTGACGGGGAAGTGGACCTCGGCGCCGTAGCTGCGGCCGATCCAGTTGCGCTGCATCGACTTGATCGCGTCGGTCCAGTCGAGCAGTTCGAGGTCGTCGATCAGCCGGTCCGCATAGGTCGTGATCCGCATCATCCACTGACGCATGTTCCGCTTGAAGACCGGGAAGTTGCCGCGGTCGCTGCGTCCGTCGGCGGTGACCTCCTCGTTGGCGACGACGGTGCCGAGACCGGGACACCAGTTCACCGGCGCTTCGCTGACGTAGGCCAGGCGATGATCGTCGACGATGTCGGCGCGCTCACCGGTCGTCAGTTCCGCCCACGGTCGGCCGTCGGGCGTCGGCCGGGCGCCGGACTCGAACTCGCCGATCAGCTCGGCGATCGGGCGGGCCCGGTCGGCGTCGGTGTCGTACCAGGCGTTGAACACCTGGGTGAAGATCCACTGGGTCCAGCGGTAGAACTCCGGGTCGGTCGTCGACACGCTGCGGCGGGGGTCGTGGGCCAGGCCGAGTCGGCGGAGCTGGCGGCGGTAGGTGGCGATGTTCTCGGCGGTGGTGACCGCCGGGTGCTGGCCGGTCTCGACGGCGAACTGCTCGGCCGGGAGACCGAACGCATCGAAGCCCATGGCGTGCAACACGTTGTGGCCGGTCATCCGCTTGAACCGGGCGAACACGTCGGTGCCGATGAAGCCGAGTGGATGCCCGACGTGCAGGCCGGTTCCCGACGGGTACGGGAACATGTCGAGCACGAACAGTTTCTCGCCGCGGGCGGCGGCGAGCTCGGGATCGGCCAGCGGACCCGCCGTGTTCGGCGTTTCGAAGGTGTGGTGCTCGTCCCACCAGTCCTGCCACCGCAGCTCGATGTCCTGCGCGAGCTCCGCCGAGTAGCGGTGCGGGGGTGCATCGGTGCTGTTCGTGCCGCTGCGTGGCGTGGCCGTCGTGTCGCTCATACCGGTCGACCAGCCTAGGCAACCGGCCTGCGAGTACGGTCGCCCCGATATGAGCGACAGCACCCGGATCAACGGCACGGGATCAACGGCACGGTGGCGGACGGGTTCGGGCCCGTGGCCGACGCGTTCGAACGGAACTTCGCCGAGCACGGTGAGCTCGGCGCGGCGTTCTCGCTCTACGTCGACGGCGAGGTGAAGGCCGACCTGTGGGGCGGCGTCGCCGACACGCAGACCGGGAGACCGTGGACCGACGACACGCTGCAGCTCGTCTACTCCACGACCAAGGGAGCCGCCGCCATCTGTGTCGCCCGCCTGGTCGCAGCCGGTCGGATCTCCTACGCCGACACGGTCGCCACGTACTGGCCCGAGTTCGCTGCGAACGGCAAGGGAGACATCACGATCGCGCAGCTGATGAGCCACCAGGCGGGGCTGCCCTACGCCACGGCCACCCTCTCCTTCGACGACCTGATGGCCGTCACACCCGTCGTCGAGGCGCTCGCCGCGCAGGAGCCGATCTGGGCGCCCGGCACCCGGCACGGGTACCACGCACTCACCTACGGCTGGTTGGCCGGCGAACTCGTGCCGGCGCGTCGACGGTCGCACGATCGGGCAGTACTTCGCGGACGAGGTCGCCGGTCCGCTCGGGCTCGACTTCTGGATCGGCCTGCCCGAGTCGGAGGAGCCACGCGTCGCTCGCCTCGAAGCGGCGCCGCCGCCCACCGATCCCGAGGCGTTCGCCGTGATGATGCAGATCGCCGGGCCCGGCACGATGGGCTTCAACGCGCTGTTCATGAGCGGCGTGATGATGGCCGGCCCTGCGGATCCCTTCAACAATCGGGTCGTCCACGCCACCGAGATGCCCGCCGCGAACGGGATCACCACGGCGCGCAGCCTGGCGAAGATGTATGCCGCGACGGTCGGCGACGTCGACGGGGTGCGCCTGTTCGACGACGACACGGTCGCCGCGGTTCGAGCGGAGGCGGTCAACGGACCGGACGCCTGTCTCACGATCGACACCCGGTTCGGGATGGGGTTCATGCTCGACGGCGAGTTCTCCCCGATGTTGTCGCCGGGGTCGTTCGGCCACCCCGGCGCGGGCGGCTCGCTCGGCTACGCGGACCCCGAGGCCAAGGTCGGCTACGGCTACGTGATGAATCAGATGGGCGGCGGTCTCGCCGGCGATCCCCGCACGATCGGTCTCAACGCCGCCGTGCGCGCCTGCCTCTGATCAACGGTGCCAAACGGTCGTCCCGGCGATGATCGTGGCGACGAGCCGACCGTCGGGTTCGAGGAGCACCAGGTCCGCCCGCGAGCCCTCACGGAGGTGACCACGGTCGGTGAGCCCGAGCAGGTCGGCCGGGGTGGAGGTGACGGTGGCGAGGGCGTCGGCCAGTGAGCAGCCGGTGTAGGCGACGAGGTTCCTGACCGCCTGATCGAGTTCGAGGGCGCTGCCGGCCAGCACACCGTCGACCGTGCGGACGCCGGTCTCGTCGTGGACGATCTCGAACCCGGCGATGTGGGTCCGACCGAACGGCAGGCCGAGCGCCGGCGACGAATCCGACACGAGTGACATCCGGTTCGGCCCGAGCGCGTTCCAGGCCATGTGCACTGCGATCGGGTCGACGTGGATCCCGTCGACGATGATCCCGGCGACCAGGGTGTCGTCCGCCAGCACCGCTCCGATCGGGCCCGGCGACCGATGACTGAACGGCGCCATCGCGTTGAACAGGTGGGTGGTGTACGACAGGCCGACCGAGCGGGCGGCGGCGAGATCTGCCGGTGTCATCGCCGTGTGCCCGGCCGACACGACGACACCGTCGCGTCGCAGTCGCTCGATCACGGCGGTCGCCCCGGGGAGCTCCGGGGCCAGCGTCACGAGCCCGACGACCCCGGCGTCCGACCACTCCTCGAGCTCGTCCATCGTGAGCGCCACGACGTGAGCGGGCACGTGCGCGCCCATGTGGTGCCGCGACAGCATCGGCCCTTCGAAGTGGAGGGCGAGCGGATCGGCGGCCACCGTCGTCTCCGACGAGGAGGCACGCGTCGCCCGCAGATCGGCCATCACCTCGAGTGCATCGCGTCGTCGTTGCGGGGTGCTCGACACGACGGTCGGGAGGAACGTGGTGACCCCGAACCGGGGGAGTCCGGCAGCGACCTCCTCGATGCCGCGGGGGTCGGTCGTGACGTCGATGCCGAAGGCGCCGTTGCACTGCAGGTCGATGAACCCCGGAGCGATGAGGAGGCCGGGGCAGTCGATGCGTTCGATCGGACTCGACTCGTCAGGTGGCCCGATCGCTGCGATGACGCCGTCGACCACGAGCAGGTCGGCTCGGTGGAACACGCCGTCGACGAGCACGTCGGCACCCGTGTAGAGCTGCGAGGACATCGCCACGAGCTTGGCACAGGACACGGCGAGTTCGACGGGTTCGTCACCGCTGCACCCGCGCCGAATCCGGGCGTGCGGGCTACTGTTGCCCCAATGACCGACACCGAACACTTGTCGACCATCGAGCGGCTCGAGCGGGCAGCCGACTCGGGAACCGGCGTCCGCTTCGTCGGGGCGTCGATGGCGACCGCCGACGGCCCGGTGCACGTGAGTTGGCGGGAGATCCACGACGACGCCCGTGCCGTCGGGGCGGCCCTCCAGGCCCTCGGGATCGTGCCCGGCGACCACGTCGCGATTCTCGGGCCCACCAGCCGCGACCTGATGACGATCGTACGGGGATGCTGGATGGCGGGTGCCGCGTCGATGGTCCTGCCGCTGCCCATGCGGATGGGTTCGCTCGACGTGTTCATCGAGAGCACTCGCGGTCGGATCCGTCACGGTGACGCCAAGCTCGTGCTCATCGACGACCTGCTCGCCGACTTCTACGTCGCCGCCGACGGCGACCCCCCGATCCTGCCGATGCGCAGCGTCATGCCCGGCGCCCCCAACGTGCCGTCGGGCGACGCACTGGAGCTTCCTGCGAACGATCCCGAACGGCTGGTGATCCTGCAGTACACGAGCGGTTCGACGAGTGAACCCAAGGGCGTGATGATCCCCGACCGGGTGCTGTGCGCCAACATCGATGCGCTGTCCGAGGCGGCCGAGATGGGCGACGAGGAGCTGCTCGTGTCGTGGCTGCCGCTGTACCACGACATGGGCCTGGTCGGGTTCCTCGCGATGCCGATGACCAGGGGTGTCGACCTCGTGCAGGCCGCGCCCCAGGACTTCCTCGCCCACCCGGGCAACTGGATGCAGTGGCTCTCCGACTACCGCGCGACGGCGACCGCGGGGCCGAACTTCTCGTGGGTGCTCGCCACCAGGGCGCTCAAACGGATGAAGGACCTCGACCTGTCCAATCTCACGGTCGCGCTGTCCGGTGCGGAGCCGGTCGACCCGAAGGCCGTCGATGCGTTCGTCGCCGAGGCGGGGCGGTTCGGGTTCACGCCGGGCGGCATGTTCCCGGCGTTCGGCATGGCCGAAGTTGCGATCGCCGGCACGTTCCCGCCGCGCTATCGAGGGCTCGTGACCGACACGGTCGACCGGATCGTGCTCGAGACGCAGCGAGTGGCCAAGCCGGTCGAGATCAGCGATCCCGACGAGCTCGGCCTCACCGCCCGGCAGCTCCCACTGCTCGGCAAGCCCGTGCCCGGTCTCGAGATGAAGGTCGTCGACCCGGAGACCTTCGAGGAGCTGCCGGAGCGTCACGTGGGGGAGCTGCTGCTCCGCGGCACCTCCGTGACCCCCGGCTACTACAAGCGGCCCGACGCAACCGCGGCGCTGTTCCACGACGGGTGGCTGCTCACGGGCGACCTCGCCTACATCCTCGACGGCGAGCTCGTGCTGTGCGGCCGGATCAAGGACGTCATCATCGTCGGGGGCCGCAACGTCTTCCCCGAGGACATCGAACGCGCCGTCGGCCCGCTCGAAGGTGTACGCGCCGGCAACGTGATCGCGTTCGGGATGGAGGGCTACAAGGGCAAGGAGAGCGTGGTCGTCGTCGCCGAGGTGCGTGTGAGCGACACCTCCGGTGGCCTCGAGGAGATCCGCGAGCGAATCCACCATCGCACCCTCGAAGTCTGTGGCCTGCCACCGCGCGACGTGATGCTGGTGACCCCCGGAACCCTGCCGAAGACATCGAGCGGCAAGCTCCAGCGCGCCAAGTGCCGCGACGAGTACCTCACCGACGAGCTCGCCCTCGTCGACTGACGTACACCCGGTGCCAGGCACCAGGTGTACGTGGGATCAGCGGATCAGGCGATGAGCGGGGCGAGGGTCTCGCCGAGGAGGGCGACGCGGCCTTCGATGTGGCCGTTGGCCGGCATGTTGATCGTGAAGCCGTCGATGCCGGGCTGGAGCATCGCGGCGAACTGTTCGCCGACGGTGTCGGGATCACCCCAGACGAAGTTGGCCAGCCAGACGCCCTGTTCCTCGTCGGTCATCGACGCCAGGTCGAGGCCCCGGCGACCGAAGTAGGCAACCAGGTCGGCCTTGGCCTCCTCCGCGGTCGGTGCGATGCAGGCCGTCTTCTGCCACGACACCGTGATCTCGGACCGGTCGCGGCCGAGGGCGGCGCAGTGGCCGTCGAGTGCGTCGAGCTTGCGGCGGACGTCGTCGGGCGCGCAGATGATGTTGGACTCGTCGGCGTACTGGGCGACCATGCGCAGCGTCTTGCGTTCGCCGCCACCACCGATCATCACGGGGATCCGCGAGACCGCCGGCGGCTCGTTCATCGCCTCCCGGGCGGTGTAGTGCTCGCCGTCGAGCGACGGTCGCTCGCCGCGCAGCATCGGGATGATGATCTGCAGCGCTTCCTCCAGCTTCTCGAAGCGGTCGGTGAAGGTGCCGAACTCGATCCCGAACGCGTCGTGTTCGAGCTCGAACCATCCGGCGCCGATGCCGAGCTGGGCGCGACCGTTCGAGACGACGTCGAGTGTCGTGACCGTCTTCGCGAGGACCGCCGGGTTGCGGTAGGTGTTGCCGGTCACGAGCGCGCTGAGGCGGACCGTCGACGTCTCGCGAGCGAGCGCGGAGAGCAGGCGAGTAGCACTCCAGCATGTACTGGTCGGGCGTGCCGAGCATCGGCAGCTGATAGAAGTGGTCCATCACGAGCACGGTGTCGAACCCGGACGTGTCGGCCTCTCGGGCCTGTTGCGCGACGACGTCGAACAGCGTGTCGGGGCCGACGCCCGGATAGGTGAAGTTGGGGATCTGGTAGCCGAGGCGGGTCATGCATGGATTAGAACACTGTTCCAATCCATTTGTCAACTCGGGACTCGATGTGCGCACCGGTCACGTCGCCCGTCGGCGTTGATCCTATGCTCGCGAACACCATGAGTCGAGGTGACATGGGACGGCTGGGACAGCGACAGCAGCGGACCCGGGCCGAGGTGCTCGCGGCCGTCGGCGAGATCATCGCCGCCGACGGAGTCGACGGCCTCACGATGCGCAAGCTGGCCGACCGTGCCGGTGTCGCGGTCGCCACGCTGTACAACCAGTTCGACGACCGCAACGGCATCCTCGTGGCGTTCGTCAGCAACGGCCTCGACGACCTCGAACTCGAACTCGACGAGCAGCCTGCGGCCGAACCCATCGACGGCACGCGGGTGCTGTTCGAAGCGCTCGACAGCACCATCGGATCGCGGGTCGACATCTGGCGGCCGGTCCTCGCCATGCTCAAGTCCAATCCGACCTCGCAGCGGATGGGGGCGGTCGGTGAACGCATCATCGCCTCCATCGAGAACGACCTCGCCAAGGCCCAGGCATCGGCGATGCTCTACCTCGAGTGCGACATCGATCGGCTCGCTCGGCACATCTTCATCCAGTGGATGCGCGGCCTCGAGCGCTGGGCGCAGGGCACGATCGACTGGGACGTGTATCGCTACAACTCCCGACTCGGCCTCGAACTCGCGCTGGCCGCCGTGCTGGTCGAGCCGCACCGCACCGAGTTCGCTCCGGCGACGTCGGCATCGTCGCCTGATGCTCGTCGTCGCCTCCGACCGCCACCGCCTCCACGCCCCGATCGCGGAGATCGAGTCGTCGGGCCTGCAGTCCCCGTTCGAGCATCCCGGTCGGGCCGATGCGATCCAGGCGACGCTCGCCGCCGACGACCGCTTCAGCATCGTCGAGCCCGACGTGTGGGGCGCCGAGGCGATCAGCGCCGTCCACGATCCGGGTCTCGTCGAGTTCCTCGAACGGGCCTGGGCGGACTACCAGGTGCGTCATCCCGGCACCCACGACGTCGTGCCCGACGTGTTCGCCGTGCCGGGGCTCGTCGACGGAATCGGGTCGTTCCCGAGCGGGGGCCGGATCGACGTCGAGCTCGGTCAGTGGTGCTTCGAGACCACCACGCCGCTGACCGAGGGAACCTTCGACGCCGCCCGATCCGCGGTCGACGTCGCGCTCACGGCGACCACGCTCGGTGCTCGAGGGGGAGTCGTCGGCCTACGGGCTCTGCCGGCCGCCCGGACACCATGCACCGACGGCGCTGTACGGGGGCTACTGCTTCTTCAACAACGCAGCGATCGCCGCCCATCACGTCGCGGCGACGACCGGCTCCAAGGTCACGGTGCTCGACGTCGACTACCACCACGGCAACGGCACCCAGCAGATCTTCTACGGCCGCGACGACGTGCAGTACGTCTCGCTGCACGGCGATCCGGCGCGGGCGTACCCGTACTTCACGGGCTACGCCGACGAGACCGGAGCGGGCCGGGGCCGCGGCACCAACCTCAACCTGCCGCTCGCCGCGGGCACCGACGACGACGGCTACCTCGACGTGCTCGGCGACGCGCTGCGCGGCGATCGCCGCGTTCGGGCCGGAGCTGCTCGTCGTGTCGCTCGGCGTCGACACCTTCCACGACGATCCGATCTCCGACCTGGCGATCACGACCGACGGGTTCCGACGTCAGGGCGAGCTGGTCGCCGAACTCGGCCTCCCGACCGTCGTGCTGCAGGAGGGTGGCTACGACGTCGACGCCATCGGCGACAACGTCCGCCGGCCTCTCGGCTCCTCGGCGATCGTGCGGCGATCAGCTGACCAGACCCTCGGCCTGGAGCCACGAGAGCGCCACGGCGTCGGCATCCTCGAGTTCGATCCCGACGCGGCGGTTCAGTTCGGTGAGCTCCGCGGTGTCGAGGCTGGCGCTGATCTCGTTGATCAGCGTCGCCAATGCGTCGCCGTAGGTGTCGACCAGCTCCTGTGCGCCGACCGGGACGATGTTGTCGGCGTTGATCAGGCCCTTGTCGTCCTTCAACACCACCCAGCCCTTGTCGGCGATGGTGCCGTCGGTCGAGAACAGGATCGCGACATCGATCTCGCCCTCCTCCAGTGCGGCCACGGTCAGCGGTCCACCGCCGTCGAGCGGCGTGAAGTTCTCGGACAGATCGAGATCGTAGGTCGACAGCAGACCAGGGATGCACGACGCGTTGTCGGGGCAGTCCGCCGGTCCGCCGAGACGCAGGTCGGCGGTGAGGTCGCTCACGTTCTCGAGGCCGAGCTCGCTCGGCGGTCTCGGCGGTGACGACGAAGGAGTTCGAGTCGACGGCAGGTGACGGCTCGAAGGCCACGAGGCCGAGCGAGACTCGAGCTGTGTCTGCAGCAGGGCGACGGTGGCGTCGAGGTCGCTGGTCGCCTCGCCGGCGAAGTCGTTGAGGAACTCGAGCGCGGACGCGGCGTACTCGGGCGTGAAGTTGATGTCGCCCGATTCGAACGACGAGAACACGAGGTCACGGAAGCCGCCGAGTGCCTGCTGCGACACCGGGTACCCGGCGGCTCTCGAGGGCCTGGCCGTAGATCTCGGCGAGGATCGTGCTCTCGCCGAAGTCCTGGGCGCCGATGCTGATCGTCGGGCCGTCCGGGCACGCTGCCCGTCGTCGTCCGGCGGTCGGTGCCGCCGGTGCCGTACCGGTGGTCGCCTCGCTCGAGACTGTCGTCGCTGCCGCACGCGGCCAGCGGCAGCGCCAGTACGAGCGCCGCAGCGGCGAGCACGGGAATGCCGTCGAATGGTCATCGGGCCTCGATTCAGGGGTGCAGACAGGATGGGGTGGAGAACGCTTGGCACGGTCGCTCACCGTGATCTGCCACGGGCGACAGTGCCCGCTCGACGCGGTCGAGACAACACATCGACGGCGAGCGCCAACAACGCGACGAGGAACGCCCCGACCAGCACCTCCGGTCTGCCGCTCTCGCCTCGGCGCAGCCCGGACACGATGTAGGTGCCCAGGCACTCGTAGCCGACGATCGCACCGAGGGTCGCCGTCGCAACGATCGTCACGGCCGACGATCCTGATCCCGGTGATCAGCAGCGGAAGCGACGCCGGGAGCTCGACCTTGCGGAGCACCTGGGGGTCGGTCATGCCGATGCCGGATGCGGCCTCGACGATGTCGTCGCGGGTCTCCATGCAACGCCGGCGTAGGCGTTGGTGAACATCGGTGGGATGCCGATGATGACGAGCGCGACGCACGTCGGCCAGAAGCCGAGTCCGAACCCGTACCGGATGCTGAACGGGAAGACGAGGACGATGATGGCGAACGACGGGATCGCCCGACCGAGGTTGACCATCGCCACCGAAAGGTTCGGGGCTCGCGCGTCGATGAGCGAGCCACACCGCGGCCGGGATGGCGACCGCCGCCGAGATCGTCATCGCGACGAGCGAGATCCAGATCTGTGCCCAGGTCCGGGCGAGAATCCCACGCGGACCCGTCCAGTTCTCCGGCGTCAACAGGAAGTCGATGGCCCCGCTGATCGTGTTCATGACCGGTCGCCGCCACGGAGTGAGCGCCCACAGGGCGAACGCGAGCAGGCCATCGACCAGGAGTGCGAAGCGCGACCGACAGCACCGCACCGACCACGATGGGGGTCGGAAAGCTCCGCTGCAGGCCGTCGTTGATCAGTGCGCCGTACCCGCCGTTGCCGATGAGTGCGGCGACCGTCACCAGACCGATCACGGTCACCGAGGCGATCCGCAGACCGGCGATCACGGTCGGCAGCGCCAGCGGGAACTCGACGGTGATCAGCCGACGCCACCAGCGTGTACCCCATCGCGTCGGCCGCTTCCTTCACCGGCGCCGGCACCGCGTCGAGTCCCGCCACGGTGTTGACACCAGGATGAAGATGGTGTAGCTGACGAGGGCGATCTCGGCGGTCAACAGACCCAATCCGGTGAACGGGATCAGCAGCCCGAACAGCGCGAGGCTCGGGATGGTGTAGAGAATCGAGCCGACCCGCGTGATCGGCTTGAACGTCCAGCGGACCCGCACCGCGATCACGGACAGGACGAACGAGATCAGGCATCCGACGACGATGGCGATGAGCGCGATCTGCACGTGTTCGACCGTGCGCTGCCAGATCTCGTCGAGGTGATCGCCGACCCAGGCCCACCAGATGAGCGAGCGCCGTTCGTCGGCGATCACGACTCCAGGCCTCCGGCCACCTCGTCGATCGTGATCATCCCCAGATAGCGGTCACGCTCGCCGTCGCTGTCGATGACACCGCCATCCGGGAACGGGCGTTGACGATCACGTCGAGCGCCTCGCGCAGCGGGGTCGTCGGCGACACCCGTGAACCGAACGGGTGGCATGGGCAGTTCGCCGACCGTGGATCGTCGGCGCCGTCGCGGCCAGCGCCGCCTCGAGCGGCCTCGCGGCCACCCAACCGTACAGCTCGGCTCGGCCTCGACGACCGCCACCCACGGCGTGCCGAACTGCTCCATCACCTCGATGGCGTCGGACGGCGTCGCCCCGGGCGACGACCGCCGGCCCGACGATCGGGGTGACGTCGGCAACCGTGCGCAGCGCCAGCCTGCGCAGACCTCGCTCGCGTCCGAGGAACGACGCCACGAACTCGTTGGCCGGCGAGCTCGAGGAGTTCGTCGGGGGTGGCGAACTGTTCGAGACGCCGCCGACGTTCATGATCGCCACTCGATCGGCGAGCTTGATCGCCTCGTCGATGTCGTGGGTCACGATGACGATCGTCTTGTGCACCGTGGCCTGCAGCGCCAGCAGATCGTCCTGGAGCCGGGCGCGAACGATCGGATCGACCGCGCTGTACGGCTCGTCCATCAGCAGGATCGGAGGATCGGCGGCGAGCGCACGGGCGACGCCGGCACGCTGTTGCTGTCCGCCCGACAGCGCCGCCGGGTACCGATCGAGCAGGTCCAGGTCGAGTCCCGACGAGTTCGGCGAGTTCGTCGCAGCGTGCGTCGATCCGATCGCGATCCCAGCCGAGCAACTCGGGCACCACGCCGATGTTGCGTCGCACCGTGCGATGGGGGAACAGGCCGATCTGCTGGATCACGTACCCGATGCTCCGACGGAGTTCGTGGGCCGGCAGCGATCGTTGGTCGTCGCCGAGCACCATGATCGTGCCCGACGTCGGTTCGACGAGCCGGTTGATCATCTTGAGCGTGGTGGTCTTGCCGCACCCGGATGGACCGACGAGCGCCACGACCTCGCCCGGTCGGCGATCTCGAAGCGACAGGTCGTCGACGGCCGTTGCGACGGCGCCGTCGAATCGCTTGGTGACGTCGACCAGGGAGATTGCGGCACTGAGGCGCTCGGGAGGAATCCGTCGAAAGCTATCAGTGCCCGGCGGCCGCCGGTCGACCTCGTCAACTCTCGGCGATCAACCACTCGACGCCGTCGGGAGTGTCTCGCACCTCGATCCCCGCCTTGACGAGCTCGTCGCGGATCGCGTCGGACACGGCGAACGCCTTCTCCGAGCGGGCGACCACCCGGGCGGCCAGCGCCGCCTCGACCACCGGGCCGAGCACCTCACGGACGTCGCGGACGCCTTCGGTGGCGGCAGCGCCGAGTCGCACGATCATCGAGCGGAGCGCGGCGCGGGCCCGGTCGACGTCGTCGGACTGCAGCGTGTCGCGCGACCACTCCACGATCGCCGACTCGAGCTCCAGGATGGCGGCCACGGCACCGTCGGCGTCGCGGGCCGCGAGCGCTGCGTCGAACGCGGCTTCGTGGATGGTCGACCGCCCGCGCGAGGGAGTCGATGGTGGTGCCTGCGCGGTCGGTACCGGGCGCGGCGCTCGATGCATCTGTGCTGGCTGTCGATTCGGTGGTCGTTGCGTGTGGGGTGGTGTCAGACACCCCTGGCGGGGTGTCTGACACCTGCGTGCGGGTCGTGGCGTGGGCGGCGTCGGAGCGGGGCCGGCGCGGAGGAGGTCGACGGGGACGGTCTGGCCGGTCTCGATGCGCATCGAGACGCCGTGGCGGCGCAGCGTGACGGCGCCCTTGCCGACGATCTCGGCGGTGTCGGCGTCGAGATCGATGATGACGCCGGTGTGCTCGTCGATGCCGAGGACGAACACCCCGTCGGGCAGTGACGGCTCCAGCATGGCGAGGCGTCGCTCGCCGAGGTAGCAGAACCGGGTGTCGTGGTTGCCGCCCTCCTGGTTGTCGTAGTGCGGGATCACCGCGACCGTCGAGTCCGACCTCGCTCAGGACATCGAGCCCCTCGACCCAGTACGGGTCGGCGCCGACCTTGTAGATCTCGTACACCGGCACCGTCGCCACGCCGAGCGTCAGCACCGCCGCCGACGAGAACACCACGGCCCCGCCCGAGCGCAGCTTCTCCGACAGCGCGTCGGGAACCGGGGTGCCCCGCCACTGTTCGAGCGCGAACGTCGGGCTGCCCGGGCCGGCGAACACCCAGTCGGCGCCACGGACCCGAGCCACGCCGCGCTCGATCGCGACCACGTCACCGGTGTCGGTCCGCCCGAGCCCGGCGACGACCACCTCGCGACCCACGGCGTCGCGGAAGTACTCCGTCGCCTTGGCGGCGAGGATCGGCGCGTTCTCCTGGAACCCGAACGGCGTGTCGAGCAGCACGGCGTCGACGCGCCCATCGGTACCGTGGTCGAGCCGTTCGAAGATCGCACGGTGCGGCGCCTTCATCGTCGGCGCGGTCTCACCCGATCCCATGAGTGCCAGAATTCGCGGGTTGGTCACGGTGCAGTCTCCGGGGGGTTCGAAGAAGTTCGGGTCGGTCACCGCACGATGGAGGAGGTCGCCGACCTCGATCGGGTGCTGGGCATGCACATCGTGGTGGGCCGGTCGGAACCACTCGGCGCGACCTCGGGGAAGTGCGGCCACGGCGGCGTCGACGGCCTCCTCCTTGGAGTGCGTCCACGCGACATCCCCGGTGTCGGCGACGATCAACAGCGCCGGAACCGCGATGTGCGGATAGCGGGTCGACGGCCGGTGCTCCCACAGGCCGCGCAGCACCAGGAGGTGACGGTCGAACGTGAGCCACGGGGCGATCGTGCCGTCGGCGCGCACCTCGAAGTTGGCGAGCGTGCCCTGGCGGCCCTCCTCCGGCCAGTCCGCAGCGGACGTGTTGACCCATCCCGTGATCTGGTCGAGCGGGACCCCGGCGAGCCGAGGGGGAGCCAACGTCGTCGCGGCATCGTCCCACTCGGGGAAGCGATCGCCCAGGTCGATGAATCCGCCGTCGACGCAGACGATCACCGACACCGAGTCGGGATGCCGGAACGCCAACTCCAGCACGACGTTGCCGCCCCAGGACTGCCCCGCCACGCCCGGGCTCGGTCCCAGCCGAGCACGTCGATCAGGAGTGCCAGGTCGTCGGCGACCGTCGTCATGTCGTAGCCGTCGTCCGGCTTGGACGACTGCCCGTGGCCGCGCTGGTCGACCGCCACGACCCGATGACCGAGGCCGGCGAGATGACGTCCGACTCCGTCCCAGAGCCGAGCGTTCGACGCCAGACCGTGGACGAGCAGCCACGGAGTCAGGTCCGCCTCTGCGACGTCGGCCGGCGGATCCCAGTGGACGGCGTGGAGCCTCACCCCGGAGGGCAGGTCGTGGAACTCGTGACGTGGCTCGATCATCGGCTCGCCTGCTCGATCCGTTGGATGAGCGTCAGGAGTTCGATGGTGGCGGACATGGGCCGGGGCCAGGGGGCATCGCCTCGCACCGCGAGTGCGAACGCCTCGACCATACCCAGATACGGGTTGCTCGGCGTGACGTCGCTGCGTCTCGACCTTGCCGTCGTGGTGGGCGATCAGGATCGACGTCGCTCGCTCGCCGCCCGTGTGCGCATCGCCGGCGAGCACCAACGAGGCCTGCTCGCCGATGATCTCGATCCGCTGTTCCTCGGCATCGACGAACGAGCAGCGGATGCGGGCCTGGCGGCCGTCGACCCATTCGAGTGTCGCTTCGGTGCGGGCATCCACACCGCCGGTGTGCCAGAGCGCGGTCGGCCTCCACGAGGTCGGGCGTCGCATCCCACAGCTCGACGATCGGCCCGACGCAGTAGATGCCGACGTCGAGCAGTGCGCCGCCGCCCTGGTCGACGCGCCAGCGGTAGTTGTCGTCGCCCTCCGGGCCGATCGTGAACGTGAACGACGCATCGATGTCGATCACGGCGCCGAGCGCACCCGAGCGCGCCATCGCCATCGCTGCGCTCCAGCGGGCGTCGAACGGCGTCATCCACGCCTCGGCCAGCAGGACTCCTGCGCCGTCGGCCGCCGCGGTCATCCGGCGAGCCTCGTCCGGCGACAGGGCGATCGGCTTCTCGCAGAGCACGTGCTTGCCGGCGGCGACGGCGCGCTCGACCCACTCCAGGTGCATGCCGTTCGGGAGCGGGATGTACACGGCCTCGACGTCGGGGTGGTCGATGACGTCGTCGTAGGTGCCGGCCCCGAGGTGCGTCCAGGGTGCCGGGACCGGGCCGCTCAGCGAGGAGACCGCGGCGATGCGGGCATGGTCGCGAGCTGTCGATCGCCGGCATGACGGCCCGCGTGGCGATCATCGATCGCCCTCCGAGCACCCCGATCCCGAGGGGTTCGCTGCGAACCGAGGTTGCGCTCGCTCATCACCCGAGTTCGATCAGCTCGCCGCCGTTCGCACCCGAGCGGTGGCCCGCCTCCAGCACGGCGACGACATCGCGGGACTGCTCCGGCCGCACGGCCAGCGGTTCGCCGAGCAGCAGGTGATCGGCGAGGTTGCGGTGGAATCCCCAGCCGGGCGCGGGCGCCGGCCGCACGGTCGACTCCCGGATGCCCATCGCCCCGTCGTAGACGGCGACGGTCAGATCCACGGGCACCTCGGCGTGGTGCGACACGTGCTCGACGTGGCCGCGACCCGGCTCGACCGAGTCGGTCCGCAGCGGTCGGTAGTGGCCCTCGATCGTTCCCCTGGTGCCCTCGATGTGGAACTTGGGTCGACGGATCGCACACACGTCGCTCTGACGGAACGTCGCCTCGCGGCCGTCGGTCCACTGCATCCACAGGCTCAGCTGGTCCGCATTCGTCGAGTCGTGCCAGACACGGGTGTGCGCGCTGCACAGGACACGGCTCGGGGCCGAGCCGTAGAGCTGGAGGATCCAGTCGACGTGGTGCGAACCCCAGTCGTAGATCGCGCCACCCGAGATCGACTCCTCGGAGTGCCAGGCGCGGCAGGGATGTTCGAAGCCGCCGACGAACGTCTCGACGTTGAACACCTCGCCGATGTCGCCCCGTCCCGTGACCTCACGGACCGCCAGCCAGTCGCGATCCCACCGGCGACTCTGGTGCACGGTCACGGTCAGATCGAGGTCCGTGGCCGTGGCGATGATCTCGTCGGCGTCCTCACGACGCAGGCACATCGGCTTCTCGATCACGACGTGCTTGCCGGCGCGGAGCAACTGGAGTGCGAGCTCGGCGTGCAGCACCGGGGGAGTGGCGATGATGGCGATGTCGACCGCCGGGTCGGTGGCGAGCGAGTCGACCGAATCGTGGCCGATCAGGTCGGGGAAGTCGGCCCGGGCGGCGATGATCCGCTCGGGGGCCGAGTCGGCGGCGGCGACGAGTGCCAGGCCGTCGGTCTCGGTGCTGGCGAGCCCGTGGAGGTAGCCCATCCCGCCGAACGGTCCGTAGCCGACGACGCCGACCCCGAAGTCGGTCGACCGTGACGGTGCCACGGGATGCAGGAGTCGGCTCAGGAACGGATCGAGCGTGGAGTGGCGGCGCAGCGCGTCGATGTCGGTGACACCGGTGACGACGATGCGGCCGGCGCCGAGGCGTCGGACGGCGATCGTCGGGTGGTGCGCGAAGCCGACGCTGGTCGTGGCGGCGACGGTGACATCGTCGGCGAGAAGTCGCAGGGTCCGCAGGCCCGACGTGACGGCCACCTCGGGGTCGAGGCGGGCTGACGCCGCGTCGTCCGCGAGGGTGACGAACCACTCGGTGTGGGGAAGATCCGCCGCCACCTCCACACCGGCGAGCCGTGCGGCACACTCGTCGCCGGGGTGGATGGCGAGCAGCACACTGCCGCCGGAGCGTAGGAACCTCTCGAGGTGCTCGACCCGCTCGGGGTCGAGACGCTCCGAGACGACGCGCGAATCATTCCAGCAATCGGGCGGCATCGCACGGACCATACTCAAGCCGCCTGGTCGATGCTCGTTGAGCCTCGAACTGTCGGTGGCAGAACGATCCGGATCGGGAGTGCCGACGGATGTCGAGCACGACGTCCTGTTGCGAGCTGGTCGCAACTAGGGTCGCGTCGATGTTCCGGAAACCGTCTGCCTCCTCGTCTCGACTCACTGCTGCTGCGGCTCGTCGGCCGTGGCGCTGGTCGCTGCTCGCGGCGTGCGGCAGTGATGACTCGAGCGGTGACCCGGCAACGTCGGGCACCGCGACGGGCGTCACGACCGACCTCCAGGTCGTGACCACGGTGGCGCCGATCACCTCGATCGCCGCGAACATCATCGGTGACCGGGCGGAGATCGTCGGCATCGTGCCGGAAGGCACGAACTCCCACACCTTCGAGCCGCCACCGTCGGCCGCCGAGGTCATGACCACCGCCGACATCGTGTTCATCAACGGCCTCCAGCTGGAGGAGCCGACCAAGGAGCTCGCCCAGGCCAACGTCGGCGACGGGGTGAAGATCGTCGAACTCGGCGACGAGACGCATCTCGCCGGATCAGTACAAGTACGACTTCTCGTTCCCCGAGGACGGCGGCAAGCCGAACCCGCACCTGTGGACCGACCCGACCCTCGTCAAGGTGTACGCCGACATCATCCGCGACAACATGGTCGAGCTCGATCCGGAGGGCGCCGACGTCTACAACGCCAACCACGACGAGTTCGTGGCGATGGTCGACGAGTTCGACGCCGCCATCCGAGAGTCGTTCGCGACGATCCCGGAGGAGCAGCGCAAGCTCGTCACCTACCACGACGCGTACGCCTACTTCGCCGAGACCTACGGCTGGAACGTCATCGGTGCCGTGCAGCCTGCCGACTTCGGCGACCCGACGCCCAAGGACGTCGCCGACCTCATCTCGCAGATCGAAGCCGAAGACGTACAGGCGGTCTTCGGGTCGGAGGTCTTCCCGTCGCCGGTGCTCGAACAGATCGCCAACGAGACCGGCGCGACCTACGTCGACGATCTCCGTGACGACGATCTTCCGGGCGCTCCCGGCGAGGAGGACCACTCGTGGCTCGGCCTCATGAAGTTCAACTTCATCACCATGACCGAGGCGCTCGGCGGTGATGCGAGCGCATTGAAGGACTTCGTCGTCCGCGACATCGTCTCCGACCGGGCGAGCTACCCGCAGTGACCCGACCGTGACCGCAGTCCTGCCCTCGGGTACGACCGGCGGTCTGATCGTCGTCGACCACCTGACGGTCAACTACGACGGTGGGGCGCCGGTGCTGATCGACGTCGACCTGACGATCGAGCCCGGCGACCTGATCGGGATCGTCGGACCGTCGGGCTCGGGCAAGTCGACGCTGCTGAAGGCGATGCTCGGCACGGTGCCTGCGGTGTCCGGGTCGGTACGCAGGCAGGCGGGGCTGGCCGTCGGCCTGGTTCCCCAGGTCGAGACGATCGACTGGAACTTCCCGGTCACGGTGGCCGAGTGCGTGGGCATGGCCCGCGCCCGTGGACTTCGGATGCCGTGGATCTCCAAGGGTGAGCGGGCCGAGATCTCGTCGGTGCTCGAACGCCTCGGCATGGGCGGCCTCGCCCGCCGCCACATCCGCGAGCTGTCGGGTGGCCAACAGCAGCGGGTGTTCCTCGCCAGGGCGCTCTTCACGAACGCCCAGGTGATCTTCCTCGACGAGCCGACGTCAGGCCTCGACGTGCGGACCCGCCACGACGTGCTGCACCTCCTCGACGACCTCAACGCCGACGGGCTCACGATCGTGCTCACGACCCACGATCTCAACGGGATCGCGGCCCACCTGCCGACCATCGTGTGCCTGAACAAGTCGGTGATCGGTGCCGGACGGCCGGACGAGGTCCTCGTGCCCGACGTGCTCGAGCGCACCTACGGTTCACCGATGGAGGTGCTGGAGCACGGCGGCATGCGCGTCGTCGTCGATGCGCCGTTCGACAGCAACGTGACGCAGCTGCGGCGCGCCGGCGGCCGCGGTCCGGGAGCGACGGCATGAACTGGTCGGATCTGGTCGACCCGTACCAGTTCGAGTTCTTCCGCAACGGGCTGATCGTGGCGACGATCGCCGGCGCCCTGTGCGGGGTCGTGGGGTGTTACGTCGTGCTCCGCAACATGAGCTACATCGGCCACGGCCTGTCGCACTCGATCTTCGGCGGGTACGCCGTCGCCGGGCTCGCCGGCGTGAACCTCTTCCTCGGCGCCGGCATCTGGGGCGTCATCACGGCGTTGGCCGTCGGTGGCATCGTGCGTCGGCGACCGATCGGTTCCGACGCGGCGATCGGCGTGGTCACCACGGCGTCGTTCGCGCTCGGCCTCGCGCTGGTGCAGATCTACGGGTCGCCCGGCCGCAACGCCGACTCGCTGTTGTTCGGCAACGTCCTCGGCGTGACGACCGCCGATGTCTGGCTCATCGTCGGCGTGGCACTCACCACGGCCGGCATCGTGTTCTTCTTCTACCGACCGTTGCTGTTCACGACGTTCGACTCCCAGGTGGCGGCGGCGACCGGTGTACGCACCGCATGGATCGACGCCCTGTTGATGGTCGTGCTCTCGGCCACGGTGCTGGCGACGATGAACGTGATGGGCGTGACGCTCATCGCGGCCACACTCGTCGTGCCCGCGGTCGTGGCCCGGATGCTGACCGACAGCTTCGGCAAGATGCTCGCGTTGGCCGGCGTGATCGGCGCGGTCAGCGGGTTCGTCGGCATGAACGCGAGCTACCACCTCGACGTCGCATCCGGCCCCACCATCGTGCTCACCTCGGCCTGCTTCTTCATCGTCGCCTACGTCGCCGGCGGCCGTCTCCGCCGCCGCGCCAGCTCCGTCGCCCACGCCCACTGACGCCCAGCCCGCCCCGAGACAACCCGAAGAATGGCGGAATCCGGACGCTCAGCGTCCGGATTCCGCGAAGTTTCGGGAGGGGACCGGTGGATCGGCTCGGGTCAGGCGGCGCGGAGGGCGGCCATGACGGCGGCCCAGCGATCGGGGTCGCTCGTGTACGGGGCGTAGAAGCTGATCCGTTGGATGACGTCGCCGTAGCGGTGCGAGAGCTCCGGGGCGATGTCCTCGGGGGCGCCGACCACGGCGAAGGTGTTGAGGACCTCGTCGTCGATGAGCGTGCCCATCTTCTCCCACTCGCCCTGCTTCGACAGCGCGTTCAGTTCGTCCTGCAGGCCGCCCCACCCGTGGATCTCGAGCACGTTGCGGTACGCCGGGGTCGAGCCGTAGAACGAGATCTGCTGACGCGTGCCCGCCGCCGCGGCCTCCAGTTCCTCGTCGTTGTTGCCGGTGACGACGAACGACGGGCCGATGATCTCGAAGCCGTCCATCGTCTTGCCGGCCTTGGCACGTCCGCGCTCGAGCGCGGGGATCGTGACCTCGCGGAGGTACTTCTCGGTCGTGAAGCCGTGGCAGAGGAATCCGTCGCACACCTCGCCGGCGACCTCGGTCATCAGCTCGCCGACGCCGGCGAGGAAGATCTTCGGCGGACCGAACCCGTCCAGTTCCTTCGCGTTCGGCGTGAAGAACGGCGTCATCAGCGTGTGGGTGTAGAACTCGCCGCGGAAGTCGAGCTTCTCGCCGGTCAGCCACGTGTTCCAGATCGCCCGGATCGCCAGGATCATCTCGCGCATGCGCGGCGCCGGGTGGCTCCACTCCATCGAGAAGCGCTTCGTGATGTGCGGCTTGATCTGGCTGCCGAGGCCGAGGATGAACCGGCCGCCGGAGTAGGCCTGGAGGTCCCACGCCGTGTTGGCGAGCGTCATCGGGCTGCGAGCGAACGCGACGGCGATCGACGTGCCGAGCTCGAGCTGTTCGGTGTGCTCCGCGGCGAGCAGGAGCGGCAGGAACGGATCGTGCGACGTCTCGGCCGTCCAGGCGCCCGAGTAGCCGGCCGCCTCCACCTCCTTCGCGTTGGCGGCGACGTTGCGCAGGTCGAGTCCGATGTTGCCGTCGACTTTCATGCCGCCGACCGTAGACCACCGGTCCTCCCGGATCCGACCCCGAAGGACCGGATCCCCCGGAGCCTGTCCTTCCGGACCCGACCCCGAACGACCGGGTCAGTCCTGGTCGCGGAGGAACCGCTGGATCTCGGCGGCGAGTTCGTCGCCGGATCGCATCTCGAGGGCCGGACCGGGATCCACCTCGCCGTCGGTGGTGGCGTCGTACATCTCCTCGAGCTGGCGCAGCATCGCGTGGTGGTCGTGGTTGTCGTCGATGGACTCGTCGATCCGCTGCCGTTGGGGGCCGACGGCGGCGCGGAGGTCGGTGGCGGCGACTGCGATCCCGGTGACCTCGGTCAGCCCGTCGAGCAGCGCGACCGAGGCGGCCGGGTAGGGCATCGCCGAGACGTAGTGCGGCACCTGCACCCAGATGCCGAGCGCCGGGATCTTGCGGGCGTGCAGTGCGTGTTCGAGCGCCGCAGCCATGCCGGCCGGCACGTCGACCGAGCTCCGGGCGAACGTCACGTTCGCCAGCACGTCGGTCGAGGGCGACGAGCACGACAGGCGCGGCGTCCGGGTGTGCGGCGCGGCGAACGGGTAGGCCCCGAAGGCGATCATCTTCGTGACGCCGAGTTCGACCGAGATGTCCGCGACGGCCGCGGCGAATCGATGCCACGCCATGTCGGGCTCCGGGCCGGTGAGCAGCAGGACGTCGCGTCCCGACGTGGAGCGCCCGGACCGGAGCTCGATCGTGGACCAGACGAGGTCGGTGTTGACCCCGTCGCGCAGCTCCATCATCGGGCGACGGGCGCGGTAGTCGATGAACGTGTCGTCGTCGAACGTCACGAGCGGGCTGGTCTCGCACTCCGTCGAGAGGCGTCGGCGGCTGCGGCGGCGGCGCCGGCGGCATCGATCCACCCGGTGAGCATGACGACCAGGACCGGCTCGTGGAGGATCGGCTCGTCGACGAGCCACTCGTACACGCCCTCGACGTCCTGGCGTCCGTCGGTCACGGCAGGGCGTCCAGGTAGCGCTCGGCAGTGGCGGCGGCCTGTTCGACCTGGAGCTTGAACGGGGCGAGTTCCTCGGGGGGGCGGTCGCCGAGTGCGCCGCCGAGGTACCGCGAGTACACGCCCTCGATGATGCAGGCGAGCTTCCAGAACGCGAAGGCGACGTAGAAGTCGAGCTGCGAGATGTCGCGTCCGGACACCTCCGCGTAGCGCTCCGAGAGCTGGTGGCGGTCCCAGAATCCGGGCGCCGTGGTGGCCGTTCCGCTCCACGCACCCTCGACGTCGTTGGGTCCGGTCCAGTACACCTGGAGCAGACCCGACGTCCGCGAGCGGATCGCCGAGCGTGCAGATCTCCCAGTCGAGCACCGCCACGACGTTGCCGTCGTCGTCGACCATCGAGTTGTCGAGCCGGTAGTCGCCGTGGACGATGGTGGCCGGGCCCTGCTCGGGGATGCGGGCGAGCAGGCCATCGTACACCCGGTCGACGCCGGGGAGCTCGCGGGTCTTGCCCTGGTTCCACTGGCTGTACCAGCGCTTGAGTTGGCGTTCGATGTACCCGTCGTGGCGACCGAGGTCGGAGAGCCCGACCGACTCGAGGTCGACGGCGTGGATCGCCGCCATCGTGTCGACGAGCGAGCGACTGGCGTTGCTCCGTGCCGCAGGTGTGAGGGCCTGCTCGGCGGTCGCACGATCGCGCAGGACGTGGCCGTCGACGAAGCCCATCACGTAGAACGGCGCGTCGTTCACGTCGAGGTCGTCGCAGAAGCCCTTGACCGGAGGGACGGGCACGGCGGAGGACTGCAGGCCCGACAGGATCCGATGCTCGCGCCCCATGTCGTGGGCGCTGGCGAGCACGTGCCCGAGCGGCGGTCGGCGCAGGACGAAGCGGTTGCCGTCGGATCCGGTGACCCGGTAGGTGAGGTTGGAGTGACCGCCGGCGATCACGTCGAACGTGAACGGGCCGACGGCGCCCTCGACGTGCTCGTCGAGCCAGTCCGTGACGGTGTCGACGTCGATCCCGGGAACTGCGGTGATGTCCATGTGCGTCCCGAGGGTAGCCATCGGCCGACGGTAGCGTTGAGTCCATGACTGCCATCGATGTCACCGACGCCACCTTCCAGACCGAAGTGGTCGACAGGTCCAAGGACGTGCCCGTCGTCATCGACCTCTGGGCCCCGTGGTGTGGTCCCTGCAAGACGCTCGGTCCGATCCTCGAGAAGGTCATCGACGAGACCGACGGCAAGGTCGTGCTGGTCAAGGTCAACGTCGACGAGAATCCCGGTCTGAACCAGGCGTTCAAGGTGCAGTCGATCCCGGCGGTCTACGCCGTCAAGGACGGCGCGGTCGTCGATGGATTCATGGGCTCGTACCCGGAGCACGCCGTCAAGGAGTTCGTCGATGCGTTGCTCCCGACCGAGGAGGAAGCGCCGTCGCCGAACTCCTCGCCGCCGGCGACGAGGGAAGCCTGCGCGTCGCGCTGTCGATGGAGCCCGCCAACGAGGACGTGATCGTCGCACTCGGCGAGCTGCTGGTCGCCGAGGAGCAGGCCGACGAGGCGCTCGCCCTGCTGGCGCGGATCCCCGAGTCGGATCGCACCCGCCACGTCGCCGCGTTGGCTCGCGTCGGCGTGGCGCCGGACGACGACTACGACGAGCAGCTCACCGCGCTGCTCGATCAGGTCAAGACCGACGACGACGCCCGCCAGAAGTTCGTCGACATCCTCGAGCTGATGGGTCCGCACGACCCCCGCACGGCCGACTACCGCCGCCAGCTCACCGCCCGCCTCTACTGACCACGCAGGAGGGCGCGGGCGGCGAAGAACTCGGCCAGGCGGGCCTGGAACGCGCTGACGGCGTGGTCGTACGTGGATCGCAGGACGGCGCTCGCATCGTTGCTCGTCAGTGCCGCCGGGAGCTGCGGTTCGGTACGCAGGAACCGTTGGGCCGCGGCCAGCTGGACGAAGGTGTCGGGGAGCGTCGAGTCCCCGCCGACCTCGAGGCGCGCCACCGGACTGCTCCAACCGTTCCGTCAGGCCGTGGGCTCGCGAGGTGAGCGCATCGAGATGCCAGAGCCGCTCGACCAGGTCGTGCTCGTCGCCGACCGCGAGCGGGCCGCGGGTGATCGCGACGCCGTCGAGGTCGCGGGGAATGTCGAGGTTCGCCGGGCGGAGCCACACGTCCGGTCGCAGCTCGCCGAGTCGCGCCGCGAGGGCCCGTGAGCGGAACTCGCGTCGTTCGGCGACCGATCGGCGATCCGTCGTCACGACGACCACCCACCACGTGCCGTCCCAGGTGTTCGGCGGCCCGACGCGGCCGGCGTCCTGCTGCGACTGCCGTTCCAGGAGTCGTCCGGTCAGTTCGTAGGCGCCACCGCGGCGCTGCAGTTCACCGGCGGTCACCATGCGCGACAGCGACGTGCGCACCGTTCCCTCGGAGATGCCGAACAGCGACGTGAACTCGACCAGTCGCCCGACCGGCATGCTCGGCGGGTGGGAGCCGAGGAGCACGGACAGCACGATCGAGCGAGGTGTGAGCGAGGGCCCCGCAGTGCCCGGCGGAGTCGTACGTGTATTGATCACAGCGAGCGATCAGTGTAACATGCAGGCCATGACGCAGATGGCGACCCCCGCCGCGCAGCGCACGATGGTCCCGCCGCCCGAGGCGCTGCCCGACGTCCTGCCGACCGATCGTCTCAACGATCGGGCGAAGCCGCGACGGCCACTGCGCGACGATCTCCGCCGGATCTCCGAACGTCCGCAACGTGCTCACCGTCGTGGGGGCGCTGCTGCAGTCGTTCGGTGTCGTCATCGCGGCGGCGTGGATCAACACGTGGTGGTCGTATCTGCTCGCCTTCGTGCTCATGACCCGCGGCCACGTCTGCCTGAACATCCTCGCCCACGAAGCGGCGCACCGGCTGCTGTTCACGAACCGCGCGCCAACGACAACGTCGGTCGCTGGCTGCTGGCCTATCCGACCTACCAGGCGATGCTCGTCTATCGCCGGGTCCACTTCGCCCACCATCGCGACGAGATGGGCCCCGACGAACCCGACCTCGCGCTCTACGCGGGCTATCCGATCCCGAAGGACTCCTGGCATCGCAAGCTGACCCGTGACGCCGTCGGCAACAGCGCGTACAAGAACTTCAGGTCGCTGTTCCGCGCGCTGCGGCGCGGCCAGACCGAGGCGATGCAGATCGTCGTCGTGCAGGCCGTGATGCTCGGCGCATCGATCGTGTTCATGCGGCCGCTCGCCTACGTCGTGTGGATCGTGTCGTGGGCCACGCTGTGGAAGGTGTCGAACCGGCTGCGTTCGATCGCCGAGCACGGCGGCATGATCCGTTCGCAGGATCGTCGACTCACGACCCACGTGATCCACCAGAGCCGACTCGCCCGGTTCTGGATGGTGCCGTACAACACCGGCTGGCACCTCGCGCACCACGTCGACATGGGCGTGCCGTGGCGCAACCTGCCGCGGCTGCACGACGAACTCGTGGCCGCCGGTTGGGTGACCGAGGCCATCGAGTACCCGAACTACCGGGCGTTCTGGCGCGCCGCCTCCTCCGGCCCGCCGAAGTAGCCGCGTCACCCGAACCTCCGACCGCGACCCGGCGGGTTTCAACGGTTGCGCGGCGAGGTAGCGTGACGCCACCGACTTCCTCCTGATGACGGTGCGCCACGCGCATCTGCCGGTCGAGGAGGTCGATCGTGGAAGAACTGTCGAGGCCCGCCGTACCAACGTCGCTGGGCGAACGTGCTCGGCGCGTGGATCGAGTGGTTCGGCTCGGTCGGCTCGTCGGGGCGGCCGTCGCGACCCTCATCGTCTGCGCCGGGGCGTTCTGGCTCCTGCGCAGCCCGGTCCCGCCGACGGAGGCGTCGTTGCCGATGGCGTCGACGAGCACGTCCGGGCCCGGCTGCCCGACGCGGGCACGACCACGTCGGTTGCCGTCTCCGGGGCCGGTGCTCGTGCACGTCGCCGGTGCCGTGGTCGTTCCCGGGGTCTACGAACTCGAGGCCGGATCGCGGGTACGTGACGCCGTCGCGGCCGCGGGCGGGCCGACGCCGCTCGCCGATGCGAACGCCCTCAACCTGGCGGCGATCGTCGCCGATGCGTCGCGGGTCTACGTGCCGGTCGTCGGGGAGGCGGTGCCGACCGAGGTGACGTTGCCGCCGAGCGCCGACGATCAGCCGCCGGGCCCGGTCGACGTGAACCGGGCCACGGTGGACGAACTCGAGGAACTCCCGGGCGTCGGTCCGGCGACGGCCGCGGCGATCGTCACCGAGCGTGAACGCAACGGACCGTTCGTGAGCGTCGACGATCTCGACCGGGTGCCCGGCATCGGTCCGGCGAAGATCGAGGCGCTCCGCGATCTGGTGACGACGTGAGCGGCGTGCCGGCGATCAGATCAGTGGGTCGGAGATCACGAAGGCAGCGATCCCGAGCGCCAGGAGGCAACCGACCCAGATCCCGCCGCACAGCCACGCGTAGTGACGCCAGTAGTCCTTCCACGTCGCCATCGGGTTGCGCGTCGCTCGTCGGGACGCGAGAAATCCGACCAGCAGCCAGAGCAGGACCGACGCGCCGATCGCGAGGCCGTACAGATCGTTGTCGCCGAACGGTGCGCCGACGAGCAGCAGGCCGGGTGCCGCGAACACCCCGCCGATCAGGCCGACCGCACCGCTCCAGCTCGTGTCGGACCACTGCAGCGACAGGTAGGCGATCGCACCGACCACCGCGGGCACGAGCAGTGCGAGTGGACGGCCCGAGGGTGCGGATGCGGGTCCGGTACCAGCGCGGTCCCTCGATGAGCGGCGCGGCGGTGTAGGGCTCCTGTGGCGCAGGACGGGCGCCGGGAGGGACCGGGGTGAACGAGGTCACGAGGCACTCAGGTTACGACGTCGGTGGCGCCCCCGAGTTGCACCCCGGTCGGGATGGTCGCGCCGTCACCGGTGACGTCGCCATCGTGGCCATGGCTGCGGTCGTGGTCGTGGCGGTCCGCACACGGGAGCCGATGCTCGCCGGCGTCGGCGCGCTCGGGTGTGTCGTCGTCGTGCCGGCGGTTCGTCGAGCGGGGCCCCGATGGGCGGCCGTCGCGCTGGTCCTGGTCGTCGCGTCGGTCTGGCGGTCGGAGGCCGGCTGGGCCGGGCTGCAACCCGATGAACTCGGGCCGTTCACGGGTTGGGTCGAGATCGTCAACGATCCGCAGCCGTACCGGCCAGTACCCGGGTCATCCTCGAGATCGACGGTGAACGGTTCGAGACGTGGTCACGGGGGCGCGCGCAGCAGCAACGGGTGATGCGGTGGCGGGGTGGCGAGTTGGTGCGCGTGAGTGGCGAGCGTCAGGCGCTCGACAGCGAGCGGGCGACGCGTGTCGCCTCGCAGCACGTCGTCGGGCGTTTCGATCTCGACTGGGCGAGCGACGTCGCTCCCGGCAGCCCGTTGGCGCGGGCGTCGAACCGGATCCGGTCGACGATCGAACGCTCCTCGGCGTTGATCGCCGAGCCGCACGACGCCCTGTTCCGCGGTCTCGTGATCGGTGACGACCGAGATCAGCCCGGCGACATGATCGAGCGGTTCCGGGCGAGCGGGTTGTCGCACCTGACCGCCGTGTCCGGACAGAACGTCGCGCTTCGTCCTGGCCGCGTGCGGCCCGCTCCTCGTCCGGCTGCGTCCGTGGCCGAGATGGCTGCTCACCGTGGGGCTGATCGCCTGGTTCGTCGCGCTCACCCGGTTCGAACCGTCGATCCTGCGAGCCGGTGTGATGGCGGTGCTGTCGGCGACGGCGTTCGTGTCCGGTCGGGAACGGTCCCCGGTGCGCCTGCTGGCGCTCGCCGTGATCGGGTTGTCGATGATCGACCCGCTGCTGGTGTGGTCGGTCGGGTTCTGGCTGTCGGTCGGGGCGACCGGGGGTGTGTGCGCGATCGGGCCGTGGCTGGCCCGCCGCTTCGCCCGGCTCGGCGTGTTGGCGCTGCCGCTCGGTGTCACGCTCGGCGCGCAGGTCGGGGTGGCCATCCCGAGCGTCGCTCGTGTTCGGACGGCTCCCGCTCGTGAGCGTGCCGGCCAACCTGCTCGCCGTTCCGGTGGCGGGTGCGGTGATGCTGTACGGGATGCCGGCGGCGCTGCTCGTCGGGGTGGTGCCCGCTGCTGGGGCCGGTGCTGATGTTTCCGGCAGCCGTCGGCACGAGGTGGGTCGACACCGTGGCGGTGCTCGGCGCCCGGCTCGAGCCCGAGCCGCCGTGGGCGTTCGTGGGGTGGGGCGTGATCGTGGTCGTCGTCGTGGCGATGCTCGTTCGTGCCAGGTTCCGGCGATCGTGAGCCGATGCGATAAGAATCGAGGTCGTCCATGACGACACATCTGCTGACCGGTGACGACGAGTCGATCCTGCGATCAGCGGTCCTCGAACTCGTCGACGAACTGGTCGGTGACGGTGATCGGTCGATGATGGTCGACGAGTTCGACGGCGACGACTACGAACTGCGCCTCGTCGTCGACGCCGCGCAGACCCCGTCGTTCCTCACCGACAAGCGCGTCGTCGTCGCCCGCGGTGTCGGACGATTCGTGGCCGACGAGCTGACGCCGCTGCTCGGGTACGTGGGCAATCCGCTCGACACGCCGGACCTCGTGCTCGTCGTCGGTGGCGGCGCGGTGCCGAAGAAGCTGGCCGACGCGGTGAAGGCCAACGGCACGATCACGAACACGTCGCCGCCGACGCGAGCCAAGGATCGCCAGGGGTGGATCGCCGACCACATCGCGGCGGCCGGTCTGCGGATCAAGCCCGATGCCGCCGCCCAGCTCGCCCAGTGGCTCGGCGAGGACGTCGGTCGACTCGACGGGATCCTGGCCACGCTGCGAGCACGTACGGGACCGACCACGTCCTGACCGTCGCCGACATCGCACCGTTCCTCGGTGACGCCGGGGGAGTGCCGCCGTGGGACTTCACCGACGCCATCGACGCCGGCAACACCACCAAGGCGCTCACGCTGCTCGCCCGGATGACGAACGGCGGGCGGTCGACATCCGCTGCAGGTCATGTCGATCCTGCACAACCACTACGTCAATCTCGCCAAGCTCGACGGTGTCGATGCCCGCACCGAAGCAGATGCGATGGCGGCCACCGGGATCAAGTCGCCGTTCCCGGCCAAGAAGGCGTTGCAGAACTACCAGCGGCTCGGGCCGGCCTCGACGAAGCGGGCGATGGAGCTGCTGGCTCAGGCCGATCTCGATCTGCGCGGTGCGAAGGATCTCGAGCCGGAGCTGGTGATGGACGTGCTCGTCGCCCGCCTGTCGAAACTCCGCCGCTGACCCCCCGAAACGCCGAAAAACGCCTGGATCCGGTCGCTCAGCGACCGAATCCAGGCGTTTTTCGGAACTCGGAGGGTCAGGCGGCGGCGTTGACCTTCTTCATGAGGCGGCTCTTCTTGCGGGCCGCGGCGTTCTTGTGGATGATGCCCTTCGAGGCGGCCATGTCGATGCGCTTGATGGCGAGGCGCACGGCGTCGTCGTTGTCGTCGGTGCCGATCGTTTCGTTGGCGCGCTTGGTGCGGGTCTTCAGCTCGGCCTTGACGGCCTTGTTGCGCTCATGGCGCTTTTCGTTGGTGAGAATCCGCTTCTTCTGGCTCTTGATGTTGGCCATGGCCGTGAAACCTGTGCTTTCGTCGATCGTCGCGTTCCGGGGCCCGATGCACCTGTCGAACAGCCCGGAGACTCTATCGGCAGGCCACCTGAGCAGCAACGTACGCCGGAGCAGCACCGTCGGCGGGTGAGCGATGACCGGTAGCGTTGGCCGGGCCATGGACCTCGATCGCATCCGCAACTTCTCGATCATTGCGCACATCGACCATGGCAAGTCGACGCTGTCCGACCGGATCCTCGAGATCACCGGCGCCGTCCAGGCCCGCGACATGCGTTCGCAGTACCTCGACTCGATGGACCTCGAGCGCGAGCGCGGCATCACCATCAAGGCGCAGAACGTCCGTGTCGACTGGAAGGGCCACGTCTTCCACCTGATCGACACCCCCGGTCACGTCGACTTCGGCTACGAGGTCAGTCGCAGCCTCGCCGCCTGCGAGGGCGTCGTCCTCGTGGTCGACGCCGCGCAGGGGATCGAGGCGCAGACGCTCGCCAACTGCTACCTCGCGCTGGAGAACGAGCTCGAGATCGTCGCCGCGCTCAACAAGATCGACCTGCCCGCCGCCGATCCCGACCGGTACGCCGGCGAGATCGAGCCGATCCTCGGCATCCCCGCCGAGGAGATCATCCGGATGTCGGCCAAGACCGGCGAGGGCGTCCCCGACCTGCTCGACGCGATCATCGAGCGCATCCCGGCGCCCGTCGGCGACCCCGACGCACCGCTGCAGGGCCTGATCTTCGACTCCCAGTTCGACCAGTACCGCGGCGTCGTGTCGAGCGTGCGGATCATGCAGGGCAAGATGATCTCGGGCTCCAAGCTCACGTTCATGCAGGCCGGCGCCAACCACGAGGCGATCGAGATCGGCACCCGCCGCCCGGTTCCCACCCCGGTGGACGAACTCGGGCCCGGCGAGGTCGGCTACCTCATCGCCGGCATCAAGGACGTCGGCGACGCCCGCTCGGGTGAGACGGTCACGACCGCGTCCGGCGGGTCGACCGACGTGCTCCCCGGCTACCGCGACCCGAAGCCGATGGTGTTCTCCGGCCTGTTCCCGATCGACGGTGACGACTTCGAGAACCTGCGCGAGTCGCTCGAGAAGCTCAAGCTCAACGACGCGTCGATCACCTACGCGCCCGAGTCGTCCGGTGCGCTCGGGTTCGGATTCCGGTGCGGCTTCCTCGGCCTGCTGCACATGGAGATCGTCAAGGAGCGCCTCGAGCGCGAGTTCGGCCTGGCGCTGATCGCCACGGCGCCGAGCGTCGAGTACCGCCTCACGCGCACCGACGGCACGATCGAACTCGTCGACAACCCGGCCGACCTGCCCGAAGCGCAGAAGATCGCCACGATCGAGGAGCCGTTCTTCAAGCTGTCGATCATCACGCCCGACGCAGTACACCGGGCCGCTGATGGACCTCTGCCAGACGCGGCGCGGCGAGATGAAGAAGATGGAGTACCTGTCGCCCGAGCGGGTGGAGCTCGTCTACGAGGTGCCGCTCGCCGAGGTCGTCGTCGACTTCTTCGACCAGATGAAGTCGCGCACGAAGGGCTACGCCAGCCTCGACTACGAGCTGGCCGGCTACCGGCAGTCCAACCTGGTGAAGGTCGACCTGCTCCTCAACGGCATGCCGGCCGACGCGTTCTCGACGATCGTCCACCGCGACTCGGCGTACCAGTACGGCGCCCGGATGTGCGAGAAGCTGAAGGAACTGATCCCGCGCCAGATGTTCGACGTGCCGATCCAGGCCGCGATCGGCGGCAAGGTGATCGCCCGCGAGACGGTGAAGGCCAAGCGCAAGGACGTGCTCGCCAAGTGCTACGGCGGCGACATCACCCGCAAGCGCAAGCTGCTCGAGAAGCAGAAGGAAGGCAAGAAGAAGATGAAGTCGATCGGTCGGGTCGAGGTGCCCGGCGACGTCTTCATCAACGCCCTGAAGCTGGACGACTGAGCCCATCGCGGTGTCGGCGACCTTCCGCTCGCTCCGCTACCGCAACGCCCGGCTGTTCTTCGCCGGGCTCGCCGTGTCGAACGTCGGCACGTGGCTGCAGCTGACGGCGATGTCGCTGCTCGTCTACCGCATCACCGGCGAGGCGACCGTCGGTCGGCATCAACGTGGCGTTCCAGTTCCTGCCGATGCTGCTGCTCGGGGCGTGGGCCGGCGTGATCGCCGACACCTACGACAAGCGCAAGATGTCGATCCTCACCCAGAGCGGATTGGCGGCCCAGGCGCTGCTGCTCGGCCTGCTCGACCTCGCGGGTCTCGTGACGTTCCGGTCATCTACGTGTTGTCGCTGGTGCTCGGCATCGGTGACCGCGTTCGACAATCCGGCGCGGCGCGGCCTCGTGACCGAACTGGTGCCGACGGAGGACATTCCGAACGCCACGTCGCTGAACACGGCGGTGATGACCGGGTCGCGGATCTTCGGTCCGGCGCTGGCGGCGGTGCTGGTCGCCACCGATCGGCACGGCCTGGTGCTTCATCGTCAACGGGATCACGTTCTTCGCGATCATCTTCTCGCTCGTCGCGATCCGCACGGCCGAGATGTTCACGATGCCGCGGCGCCCCAAGGGAGGCAAGCCGATCCGTGAAGCGCTGCGCTTCGTGGTCGGCCGACGCGACATCGCGATCATCTACTCCCTGCTCGTGATCATCTCGATGGTCGCGTTCAACCAGGCGGTCGTCCTCCCGAAGCTCGCCGACCAGCGATGGGGGAGCGAGGCTGCCTTCGGTCTCGTCCTCGCGGTGATGTCGATCGGATCGCTGACCGGATCCCTGCTGACCGCCCGTCACCACGTGGTGACCATGCGGTGGTTCTTCGGGTCCATCGTCGTGATGGCGTTGGCGGGATTCGGCCTCGCGTGGGCGCCCGGGCTCCCGCTCGCGTTCGTCTGGTCGATCCCGTTCGGGATCGGTGGTGCCGCCTTCATCGCCGGCGCCAACGCGATCACGCAGCAGGAATGTCCGTCGGACATGCGCAGTCGTCTGCTGGCACTCCAGGCGGTCGCGTTCCTGGGGTCGACGCCCGTCGGCGCGCCGCTCACCGGGTGGATCGCCGACAACGTCAGCGCCGAGTGGGCGCTCGGCTACAGCAGCGTCATCAGCCTCGTGTGCGTCGCCGTGGCCGCCCCGTACTGGGCCGCCGGCACGCGTCAGGTCCGCGAGTTGACGCCGGCAACCCGGACGCCGGCAGCCTGACGGCCTGACCACCGGCGGGCCGAGCGGAGAACCGGCCGCCAGACTGGGGGTATGGATCGGCGTGCACGGATCCTCGTCACCGCCGGTGTGGTCGGCGCGCTCGTTGCCCCGGTGGTGCTCGACCGTGACGGCCTTCCGTTGTCGACGTATCCGATGTACTCGCGAGCACGCGGCGAGGAGGTCACACTGCCCACGGCGCAGGCCGTCGACGCAACCGGTCGCCCGTCCTCGCTGACGCTGGAGGTGATCGGAGGAAGTGACGATCCACTGATCGTCGCCGGGGAGCTGCGGACGGCGATCCGCAACGACGCTGCCGACCGGCGATGTGCCGAGATTGCCGGGCGGGCGGCGACCTGGTCCGATCTCCCGGACACCGCGGTGGGCATCGAGGTGGTCACCGAACGCCACGACGTGGTTGCCCGAGCGGGCGGCGAACCGAGCCTGCTCGAGCGCACGGTGTACGCGACCTGCGAGGTCCCGGGTCGATGAACGACGCTCCGACCGTCGACGTTGCGCCTCGCTCCGATCGATTGCTGCCGATCGTCGACGCCGAGGCGCCGGCGGAACGGTTGGCGATGCTGCGCATCCTCACCGGTGGATTCGCCGTGGCGTATCTCGCCGTCCGACTGCCGGTGTTCCTGCAGCTCGCGGACCGGAGGTCGGGCTTCGACCCCGTCGGTCTCGCCGGTCTGCTGCAGGGTCCGTTGCCGAGCGGTGTCGTGACGGCGACGGTCCTCGTCACGCTGGTCACCGGTGTCGCGTTCACGCTCGGCTGGCGATTCCCGATCACCGGCCCGACGTTCGCCCTCGGGATGCTGGCGCTGTCGACGTATCGGAGCTCGTGGGGACAGCTGCTGCACTTCGAGCACCTCATCGTGCTCCACCTGCTGATCGTCGCGCTGGCTCCCGCCGCCGACGCCTGGTCGATGGACGCCCGTCGACGGACGCGCATCCGGGTGTGAGCGCATCGAGCGACCGCCGACCTCGTACGGCTGGCCGATCGCACTCGCCGCGCTCGTCGTGGTGATCACCTACGTGATCGCCGGCCTCGCCAAGCTCCGCTACGGCGGGCTCGAGTGGATCGTCGGCGACACGCTGCGCAACCACGTCGCCTACTCCGCGGCACGGCTGGACCTGCTCGGCGGTGATCCGTCACCGCTCGCCGGATGGGCGGTCCGCAACGCGTGGCTCTGGCCGTTCGTCGCCGGTGCCAGTGTCGTCGTCGAACTCGGCGCTCCGGTCGCGCTCCTCGGTGGCCGCATCCGTACTGCCTGGGTGATCGCGGCCTGGCTGATGCACGCCGGCATCCTCGCGTTCATGCTGGTCGGCTTCCCGTACCCGCTGTTCGGCGTGGCGTTCGCGCCGTTCTTCCGGATCGAGCGTCTGTGGTCGGACCGGCCGAGCTGGATGCGGCGAGCGACCGTCAGCCTGCGGTCACCTTCGTAGCGAGCGCCCGGCCCCATGCGGTCGCCCGCTCGGCCTCGTCGGGCTCCAGATGGTTGTGCTTGTCGACGAAGAAGCTCTCGGGCTCGACGATGGTGTCGAACCCGTGTCGGTGCAGGCGCTTCGTGATGCCCTTGGATGCCTGGCCGGTCACCAAGGTGCTCGCGTGGACCCGGGTGTCGAACGCGGCGGCGCGACCGTGGCGGCCTTCGGCGAGCTCGTCGAACCAGTCGCGCAGTCCCGGGCCCTCGGCATCGGGATCGAGGTGGAGTTCGTCGTCCTTGTCCGCCATGTCCCTGGCCCCCGACCGGGACCGTTCGCTCGACATGCCGTGGACGTGGGTCGGCCCGCCCACGACGAGCAGGTCGGCGGATTCGATCAGCTCGTCGGTGGCGTCGTGCACGGCGATGGTCGTGGTGTCGAGGGCGCTTCGGAGCCCGTCCGCGATGTGGTCGGCGATCACGTGGGTGTTGCCGAACATGGACTCGTAGACGACGACGAGCGCGCATGGAGATCTCCTTGCAGCTGATTCGTGTGGCAGTGGGACTGCTTCGATCATGCGTCCGGTGGCGCAGTCGGCGCACGGGTATTTCGTCCCGTTCGGGCGGACACGACCGGCAATACTGGCCCGATGCCCGCGACCATCGAGCAACTCGACCAGGCGATCGACCACGTGGCGAGCGCGCCCGGCGATGTCGGCAGCCTCGAACTGCTCGTCTGTCGCCCCGCGGTCGGCGAGCGCACGGTGCTCGACACGGGAGAGCTCGTACCCGGTCAGGGTCTCGTGGGCGACAACTACGTCGAGCGGGGGAGCACCAGGACTCCCGACGGCCGGGCCGATCCGCTCGCCGAGTTGAACGTCATGTCGGCCCGTTCGCTCGAAGCGGTGGCGGGCGTCGAGCGCACCCGGTGGCCGCTCGCCGGGGATCAGCTGATCGTCGACTTCGACCTGTCCGAAGCGAACTGTCCGCCGGGAACGCGTCTGCGCGTCGGAAGCGCCGTCATCGAGGTGACGGCGAAGCCGCACACCGGATGCGCCAAGTTCGCCGAGCGTTTCGGTGTCGACGCGGCGCGATGGGTCAACTCCCGCAAGGACCTCCGCCTCCGCGGCATCTGCGCCGATCGTGGTCGAAGCCGGCGCGGTCGCTCCGGGTGACGCCATCGCGAAGCTCTGAACCGGCCCACGATCAGGCACCCGCGGCCGGGAGCGGGTACAACCATGGGCATGGTGACCCGTCGCACGATCATGTGGTTCCGCCGGGACCTGCGGCTGGCCGACAACCCGGCGCTCCTCGCGGCGGGCGCCGACGGGCGCGAGGTGCTCCCGGTGTTCGTCGTCGATCCGGCGTTCGCTCGATCCGGTGCGCCGCGGCTCGCCTACCTGCACGACTGCCTGGAGTCGCTCGACGGTCGCACTCCGGGAGCGTTTCGGCGTCGGGCTGCACATCCGCCACGGTGACCCGGTCGATGTCGTGCCCCGCCTCGCCGCCGAGATCGACGCGGAGGCCGTCTTCGTCACCCGTGACTACACGCCGTACGGACGTCGCCGCGATCAGCAGGTCATCGACGGGTTGCGGTCCGCCGGTCGATCGCTCGTCGGTGTCGGCTCGCCGTATGCCGTGCCCGCCGGCACGGTGGCGAAAGCGGACGGTCAGCCCTACGCCGTGTTCACCCCGTTCTCGAAGGTCTGGCGTCAGATCGGGTGGGATGCGCCCGCCGACGAACCGGCCGACGACTTCCGATGGGCGAATGCTGCGGCGCCTCGGCATCACCGGCTGACCCGATGCCCGCGCGACCCGATCCGGGTGTGTGAGCTGCCGGCGGCGGGCGAACGCGCCGCCCACGAACGCTGGGAAGCGTTCCGGAGCGACGGCGTCGACACCTACGGTGATCGACGCGACCTTCCGGCGGTCGATGGAACCAGTCGGCTGTCGCCGGCGCTGAAGTGGGGCACGATCCATCCTCGCCAGCTGCTGGCCGACATCGATGCCTCCGGCGCCGGCCCGAAGGGGCACACGGTCTTCTCCAGCGAGCTGGCCTGGCGCGAGTTCTACGCCGACGTGCTGTTCCGGCAACCCCGGACGGCGTGGGAGAACCTGAACACCAGGATGGATGCCCTGCCCGTCGACACCGACCGCGCCGCCCGAGATCGGTTCGACCGTTGGACGACCGGGACCACCGGGTTCGGGATCGTCGACGCCGGCATGCGCCAGCTGTCGGCGACCGGATGGATGCACAACCGGGTGCGGATGATCACCGCCAGCTTCCTCGTGAAGGACCTGCACCTGCCCTGGCAGTGGGGTGCCCGATGGTTCATGCACCACCTCGTCGACGGTGATCTCGCCTCGAACAACCACGGCTGGCAGTGGGCGGCCGGCACCGGCACCGACGCCGCGCCGTACTTCCGGGTGTTCAATCCCACGTTGCAGGCCGACCGATACGACCCCGACGGCGAGTACGTCGCCCGCTGGGTGACCCATCCGGTTCCCCCGATGCTCGACCACCACGCCGAACGCGACGAGGCGCTGCGTCGCCTCGCTTCGATCGGTGCCCGACCCGGCCCCGATGCGACGACTGCGTGAAGCGGACGGGCGGCCTGGCAGTCGATAGTCTGAAGTGCCAGATGTTGGACGACCGCAAGACAGCGATCTTGAGTGCAGTGGTGCAGGAGTACATCGTCACGGCGCAGCCCGTCGGGTCGAGCCACATCGCCGAGGCCCCCACGATCAAGGTGTCATCCGCCACGGTTCGCAACGAGATGGCCCATCTCGAGCACGAGGGATACCTCATCCAGCCACACACCTCGGCCGGGCGGATCCCCACCGACAAGGGCTACCGGTACTTCGTCGACCACCTGACCACGCCGGGCAAGCTCGATCCGCGCGACGACACGGCAGGTCGGCGAGTTCTTCTCCGCCGCGCACGGTCGGCTCGAGGAGATGCTCCACCAGACGTCGAACCTGCTCGCTGCCCTCACGAACAATGCCGGCGTCGTCGTCGGGCCGCGGGCCGAGGCGGTTCCGGTCCGTCGGGTGCAGCTCGTCGCGCTGTCACCGTCGGTCGCCACGGTCGTCGCGGTGTTCGCGAACGGAACCGTCGAGAACGCCACCGTCGATCTCGTCGAGGGCGACGACGACCTCAAGCTCTCCGCGGCCGGCGCCCACCTGTCCGGTGCGCTCGACGGTCGGGTGCTCGGCTCCGTCGGCGACGTCGCGCCGACGGGCGACCGTGCGATCGACCGGCTGTGTGCCGCCGCGCTCGACGGACTTCGAGCGTCCGCAGGGCCCGAACACGTCTTCACCGGTGGCGCCTCGGCCGTCGCGAACGCGTTCGACGCCGTCGAGGTCGTCCGATCCGTGCTGGCAACCCTCGAGCAGCAGTTCGTCGTCGTGACGCTCGTGAGTGACATCGTCAACCGCGGCATGTCCGTCGCGATCGGTGTCGAACACGGCGTCGAGCCGCTGTCGGCCTGCTCGGTCGTCGTCGCGCCCGTGGTCGTCGACGGTGAGCACGTCGGTTCGGTCGGGGTGCTCGGACCCACGCGGATGAACTATCCACAGGCGCTCGCCACCGTCGAGGTGGTCAGCGAGCAGCTCGGCCACCGCATCGAAGAAGGCTGAGTTCTCGTGGGTTCCGCACGGCATGATGGTGCCCGTCATGGCTGACTACTACGAGCTCCTGGGCGTTCCCCGCACGGCCACGGCCGACGAGATCAAGAAGGCCTACCGCCAGCGCGCCCGCGAGTTCCATCCCGACGCGAACCCCGACGATGCCGGCGCAGCGGAGCAGTTCAAGCTGATCGCGCAGGCCTACCAGGTGCTCTCGGACGACGAGCAACGGGCCAGGTACGACCGCTACGGCGAGGCCGGCGTCGGAGGAAATCGGGGAGCCGGCCCGAGTGCCGAGGACCTCTTCGGCGGAGGCCTGGGCGACATCTTCGAGACGTTCTTCGGTGGCGGCGGGAGTCCGTTCGGTGGCGGTCGAACCCGGGGCCCGTCGGGTCCGCCCCGAGGCCAGGACATCGAAGTCGTGGTCGACATCAGCTTCGAGCAGTCGGTCTTCGGTGATCAGATCGACGTGTCGCTCAAGCTGCCGGCCACGTGCACCGACTGTGGCGGCTCCGGCGCCGGCGAGGGCACCAGCCCCGTCACCTGCAGCGACTGCGGCGGCAGCGGCCAGGTCCAGCGGGTGCGCCAGAGCATCCTCGGCCAGATGGTGACCGCCAGCCCGTGCAGCCGGTGCGGCGGTCTGGGCCAGGTCATCACGACCCCGTGCGCGACCTGTCGTGGCGAAGGTCGGGTCACCGTCGACAAGACGTATCAGGTGGACGTCCCGGCCGGCGTCGACTCGGGATCGACGCTGCGCCTCACGGGTCGGGGAGCGGTGGGGCCACGCGGCGGCAAGTCGGGCGACCTGTACGTCCACCTCCGGGTCGCCCCGGACGAGATGTTCGTCCGCGAGGATCACGATCTGATCACCGAGATCCCGATCTCCATCGCGCAGGCGGCGCTCGGCACCGAACTCGAACTCGAGACGCTCGACGGCACCGAGCACCTGGTCATCCCGCCCGGCACCCAGCCGGGGCGCGAGTTCGTGCTGCGTCAGCGGGGCGTCCCGCACCTGCGCGGCCGCGGTCGAGGCGACCTGCGCGCCCGTGTTCGCGTCGAGGTCCCCCAGCAACTGACCGAGAAGGAGGTCGAGCTGCTCACCGCCTACGCGGAAGGTCGCGGCGAGACGGTCGGCCACACCAAGGAAGGTCTCTTCAGTCGCATCAAGTCGGCGTTCTCCTGAACCGGGCACCGATGGAGTCGCTGCGCGCGTCCAGGGCCCACGTACTGGTGACGTCCGATCAGTTGGCGGCGACCGGCGCCGTGGTGATCGACGACGACACCGAGCATCACCTGCGTCGAGTGCTGCGTCTCCGTGACGGCGAATCGGTGAGCGTCACCGACGGTGCCGGTCGCTGGCTGTTGACGAGCACGGTGATCGCGGGATCGGCGGTTCGCCTCGAACCGACGTCGGACCTGGTGACCGAGCCGGCACCGGCTCGGCCGATCACGATCGCGGTCGCGATGCCGAAGGGCGACCGGCTCGACTGGCTGGTCCAGAAGGTGACCGAGCTCGGCGTCGATCGGATCGTGCTGCTCCATGCGGAGCGATCGGTGGTGCGTTGGAAGCCCGAGCGAACCGCCGCCCAGCTCGATCGGCTCCAGCGCATCTCGGACGAGGCGTGCCGTCAGAGTCGACGGGTGTGGCGCGTCGCCATCGACGAACCCGTTGACGCCACGACGGTGCTCGGGAGCTTCGTCGCGGCCGAGCCCGGTGGGCGCGATCTCGCTCCCGGTGACCGTCGCGTGGCCATCGGGCCCGAGGGTGGGTGGTCGGCCGAGGAGCTCGATCAGGCGGCTGAGCTGGTGTCTCTCGGCCGGAACATCCTGCGGACGGAGACCGCCGCGGTGGCAGCATCGACACTCTGCGTGACATTCGAACGCTGACGGTCTATGCTGCCACCGTTACCTGCGGGTAACGTGCCGGGCGGTCGGCAGGCGGGCGCCACCGACGCATGAGACGATCACAACAAGGCGGGATACCCATATGACACTCATCGACGAAGAAGCACCCTCGGTCTACAGCCGACAGGTCGGCGAACGCTTGCGCGTCATCCGCAAGCAGAAGCGGATGTCCCTGCAGGAGGTGGAGGCGCAGTCGAACCAGGAGTTCAAGGCGTCGGTCCTCGGTGCCTACGAGCGCGGCGAGCGGGCGCTGTCGGTGCCGCGCCTCGACCGACTGTCGCAGTTCTACGCCGTGCCGGTCGAGCAGCTGCTCCCACGGGAGGTGACGGGATCGGAGGCGACCGCGGCGCTGCAGTCGTCGACCAACAAGAAGCTGGCGATCGACGTCGCCAAGCTCGTGCAGCTCAAGGGATCGCCGTTCGAGATGCTGGCGCGCTACCTGCGACTCATCCAGGTCCAGCGTCAGGACTTCAACGGTCGCGTGATCACCGTCCGTGGCGACGACACCCGTTCGATCGCAGCCATGCTCGACGTTCCGGTCGATCAGGTGGCCGAGCGCCTCGCCGCGCTCGACCTCCTCTTCATCCCGAACTGCCTGACCCGGCTGCCGCCGTCGACCGCCGAGCGGCTGACGGGATTCGGGGTGTACGTGCACATCCCGTTCTGCGCGTCGAAGTGCGAGTACTGCGCGTTCGCCACCTGGACCGATCGCGGGCATCTCGTCGAGTCGTACCTGGAGGCGTTGGGCACCGAGATCGCCCGGGCCGTCGAGGCGGGACTCCCGATCGCCGAGACCATCTTCGTCGGTGGAGGGACGCCGACCCTCGTGCCGGGCGACGGCCTCGCCGCCGTGATCGGCGCGATCCCGGTCGCTCGACGGTGCGGAGATCACCGTCGAGTGCAACCCCGACGACGTCACGGTGGAGCTGCTGGAGACGTATCGAGGCGCCGGGGTGAACCGGGTGAGCCTCGGCGTGCAGTCGATGTCGGCCCACGTGCTGGCATCGCTCGGGCGGACCCACGACCAGGCGAACGTCGCCCGAGCTGTCGCCGCGATCGAGCAGGCCGGACTCCCGACGTTCAATCTCGACCTCATCTACGGTGCCGCCGGCGAGTCGATCGACGACTGGCGCGCGACGGTCGAGGCGGCGCTGGCGTTCGACCCACCGCACATCTCGGCCTACGGGCTGACCGTGGAAGCCGGGACCCCGCTGGCAGCGCAGCCGGACCGGTACCCCGACGACGACGACCAGGCCGACAAGTACGAGATCGTCGACGACCTGCTCACGGCCGCCGGCCTCGTGAACTACGAGGTGTCGAACTGGGCCCGGCCCGGCCACGAGTCCCGCCACAACTTCCTGTACTGGGACCAGGCCGACTACCGGGGGTTCGGCTGCGCGGCGCACTCGCACGAGTCGGGTCGGCGGTGGTGGAACGTGCGGACGCCGGATCGCTACATCGAGCTGATCGAACGGGGCGAGTCGGTCGAGGCCGCGTCGGAGACGCTCGACGCGGCGACCCGCCGGTTCGAAGGGCTGCAGCTGGCGCTGCGCACCCGCGACGGGGTGGAACGTGACGCCTTCGCTCCCGAGACGCTGGAACTGCTCGACGGGATCGTCGTCCGACACCCGACCGACCCGGATCGGGTCGTGCTGACCCGCCACGGTCGGCTCATGGCCAACGACGTGTCACTGCGCTTCCGGTAGGACCGCGCGGAACAGATCGGGGAACACCTTGGCCACCTTGGCGGTGAGGTAGTCGCCGTAGGTGCCGTCCCAGGCGAGCACGTCCGCGCCGTCCCAGCGGGCGTGCGTCGGCCCTGGCCGGCTCCACCGGCAGCGGCAATGTCGGAACCGTTGCGTCCCACGACGGATCGAAGAAGTACGGGAACGACAGTCGACCGGCGCCGGAGGTGTTGCGGACCCGGTGCGGTGTCGATCGGTAGCGTCCGGCCGTCAACCGTTCGAGCATGTCGCCGAGGTTGCACACGAGACACCGGGCTGCGGCTCGACGTCGATCCAGCTTCCGTCGAGCGCCTTGACCTGCAGCCCACCACGATCGTCCTGGGCGAGCAGCGTGAGCAGGCCGTAGTCGGTGTGCTCGCCGACGCCCCAGCCGTCCTCGGTCGCTGCCGGCGACGGTGGGCGGATAGTGGAAGATCCGGAACAGGATCGTCGGATCGGCGGTGACACCCTCCTCGAACCACGTGGCGGGCAGGCCGAGCCCGAGGGCGAGCCCCTGCATCACCGCATCGGCGATCGGGCGCAGCGCGGTCAGCCAGTCGAGGACGGCATCGCGCAGTTCGGGTGGTCGGGTCGGGAACTGGTTCGCCCCGTGCAGCGGCGTCGGCGTGACCACACGCGGGTGGTCGGGAGCGTGTTCGACGCCGAAGTAGATCCCCTCCTTGCGGTCGGGACGGCCGGAGGTCAGTTCGCCGTCGACCGGGAACCACCCCCGCCAGGCCGAACCTGCGCAGCGGCATCGCGATCTCGGCCTTCGTGTCCTCGGGCAGCGCGAAGAACTCGCGGGCGGCGGCGTCGAGCCGCTCGAGCAGCTGCGGGGTCCACGCCATGGCCGAAGATGCCGAAGAAGCCGATCGACCGGCAGGCCCGGTCGATCTCGACGGCGACGCGATGTCGGTCCGTCGCGGTCGACGCCGTCGAGCACGAGCGGCCCGATGTCGATCACGGGCACGGTCGGTGCGGCAGCGCTCACGACTTGGTAACGTACGGCTCCGCTACGGGCGCGTAGCTCAGTTGGTTAGAGCGCTACCATGACACGGTAGAGGTCCCGGGTTCGAGTCCCGTCGTGCCCACTCGTTGATCCCTCCGCACCGACCGATGCGGACGAGCGATCCCGGTCCTGTCCGGAGCACTCAAGTGGCCGTCCATCGGTGCCGATGGCAGCTGTCGATGCCCGCCGAACGAAACGAGCGACCATGTCGGCCACGGTGATGCAACGAACGCCGTTGGTGATCAGCGCCGGCGATCTCGTTGTCGGCCCCATCCGGGCGCCGTTCCACGACAGTGATCCGGCGTCGCTGCTCCACAACTACCTGATGGTCATCCGCGAGCTTCGTGGTCAGCAGCGTGAGCGGCGCCTGACGCTGCGCGGCGAGGACATCTCGGCACTGGCCGAGCACCTCGGCACGACGGAGACCACCGTGCTCGGCGATCTCCTCGACCTCATGGGCGCGACCCGAGCGCAGCGACATGCGCTGTTCACGCTCTTCGCTGCCGGTGCGCTGACGATCGTCGCCACGGGGTCGGTGGCGCTGAATCTGCCGACGTCCGGAGTGGCGGCGGAGCTTCGGGGTCCGGTCGCCGTCCAGAGCCCGGCCGACGAGTTCGTCGCAGCGGAGCCGCTCGCGTTCGAGCAACGGCGGCACCCAACACCTCGATCGCCTCGAGCGGCCCTGAGGCGTTCCCGGCGGCGACACCGGCACCGCTCGCCGTCGCACTTCCCGGTTGCCGATGGCGCGGTCGTCCTGCCCGAAGGGGTCGGAATCGCCGACGACGGCTCGACCGTTGCGGTCGCACCGGCGCCGCTCCCCCCGGTCGAGGGCACGGGCGTCGCCGATGACGGCTCGACCGTCGCCGTCGCGCCACCGCCGTTGCCGCCCATGCCCGAGGGTGCCATGCCGGAGGGTGCCATGCCGAGGTCAGGGCGTCGCAGACGACGGTTCGATCGTCGCCGTCGCTCCACCCCCGGTTCCGTAGCCGTACGACGCTCGGGGGCACTGGCCCCGGGCTACGTTGCTCGCCGTGTCGCGGCGTGCAACGGAGCATCGAAGGCCGAACACCGATCTGACGGTGCGAGGCCACTCGATCGGCGTGGTGGTGCCGGTCCGGTTGACCGGCTCGTGGTGTTCTTCCACGGCTTCATGACCTCGCCGAGGAGCTATCGGCAGCTGCTCGACGGTCTCGCCGCGGACAACGTCGTCGTCGCGGCTCCCCGGATGTACCGTCCCGGGTCCGGCCGCGCTCGCCGGTCACCCGTCAGCGACCGAAGAGGCCGAGATGGCCGTCGGTGTGGTCGAGCACCTGCGTCACGAGTACCAGCCGCGCGAGCTCTGGCTCGCCGGGCACTCGCGGGGCGGCCAGGTCGCCTGGCTCGTGGCCGGTTCGGTCGCACCCGACGGGGTGATCGTGATCGATCCGGTCGACGGTGGCGGCCCGAAGGCGACCCGACCGAACGCGACGGCGACGCCGGCGGTCTTCGATGCTGCGACCCTCGTGATCGGCGCCGGTCTCGGTGGTCGCTGTGCCCCCGTGGGGGTCAACCACGAGCGGTTCGCTGCGGTCGCGCCGCCGGACGCGACCCATGTCGTCGTCGAGTCGATGGGGCACGCCGACCTGCTCGACGACCGTCCACGCCGTGCGGCGCGGCTGCTGTGCCCCGGGGGTGATGATCCAGATGGATCCCGCCGAGAGCTCGTCCGGCTGATGCGGGAGTTCATGGGGGAGTGATCAGATCCACGACGACCGCAGCATGGTCGCTCGCCCAGACCGGCTGTCCATCGATCACCACCGGCTCGGTCGCGGCCAGGTGGGCGGAGAAGGGATTGCCGGTGGGCTTCGGGCGGGGCCACGAGACCAGGACGTAGTCCAGCCGCCGGTTCGGCCAGGCGCTGTCGGCGCAGTACGGGTTGTCGCGACGCCAGGTGGCCCCGTCGCCGTCACCGGCCTGCTCCCACGCATCGGAGAACACGATGCCGGCGACCCCGTCGCGGCGTCCGGTGAGGAGCCGGATCTCGTCGGTGTCGGCCACGGCGTTGAGATCTGCGCCGACCACCACCGGGAGGTCGGTGGCCGGGTCACCCCGCCAGGTCGCGGCGAGCTCGAGGAGGCGCCGCGCCTGGAGCTGGCGGCCGAGGGAGTCGTCGAAGCGGTGGTCGAGATGGGTGGAGGCCACCGGCCACGGACCCCACGGCGTCGCCACCGATGCTGCCACGACCCGTCGATGACCGGGGGAGCCGTCGCGGCGGGGGAGTGCTTCGTCGGCGAGCGGCGTCGCCGACCAACGCGACAGCACCGCATTGCAGAACCCCACCGATCCCTTGCCGATCGGAGCGCTGCAGATCGCGTGGTACCCCAACTCGGCTCCGATGATCGTGGCGAGATCACGGTCGTCGTCCGACCAGACCTCCTGGAGACACACGACGTCGGCGTCGACCGAACGGATCGTGTCGATGATCGCCGCCTGCCGGAGTTCCCATGGTCCGAACCGCCACCACAGGTTCCAGGTCATCACGCGCATCGCCACCTGCCCATCGTCGCGGACCGCGGCACGTTCGTCGTGATCGGCTGCGAGCAGCCAGCGGAGTGTCTGCGGTCAGCCGTAGATCGGCGGAATCCGGTCGGCCCAGGGAGCGGCGGCTTCGATCTGCGACGGCCACCCTCAGGAGCAGTGCCTCGTCGTCGATCGGGCCGACGAACTGCACCCCGACCGGCAATCCGTCCGGGCTCCAGTGCAACGGCAATGACATCGCCGGTTGACCACTCATGTTGAACTGCGGCGTGAACTGGATGATGCTCGTCAGTCGCTCGGTACCGAGGTCGGGATCGCTCAGCCAACCGATCGGCGGTGGCGGCACGGCGATCACCGGGCTCACGAGCAGATCGAAGTCTTCCCACCACGCCTGCAGGCGGCGTGACCAGGCGTGCAGCCAGTTGATCGAGTGGACGTAGTCCGCGCCGGGGATCGCCCGGCCGATCGACCCCATCACCCAGTTGCTCGGCTCCACGTCGTCCTCGGTGATCGGGCGTCCGATGGCAGCGCCCATCGTCGAGAAGTCGACAGCCGTCGCCACCGCCACCACGGTGACGAAGTGCCGGGAGAACTCGCCGTCGAAGAAGGCGGCGGGTTGGGCGATCTGGACGTCATGGCCGAGGCCCTCGAGCAGCGTGCCGGCTGCCTCCACGGCGGCGACGCACACCGGGTCGGTCTGCACGCCGGCGTGATCCGGTGCGAGGCCGATCCGCAGCCGACCGGGATCGGCGCCCACCTCGTGCGGCGAACGGCCGCGCCGGGGGCGCTGCGGTGTACGGGTCGCCGGTGTGGCGGCCGCTCATCACGTCGAGCAGCGCCGCGCTGTCCCGGACGGACCGGGAGACCACGCCGTCGGTCGTCGCTCCCGCCCATCCTTCCCCGAGCGCGGGTCCGCTGGTGATGCGGCCGCGGCTCGGCTTCAGGCCGACGAGCCCGCACTCGCTCGCCGGAACCCGGATCGAGCCGCCCCCATCGCTGGCGTGCGCCACGGGCACCATGCCGGCAGCGACGGCGGCGGCGGACCCTCCGGAGGACCCTCCGGTCGAGTAGTCCGGGTTCCACGGGTTGCGGCTCGGGCCGAAGGCCACCGGTTCGGTGGTGATGGTGCCGCCCAACTCGGGTGTGTTGGTCCGGCCGAGCGTGATGAGCCCGGCCTCGCGGAACGACCGGTACAGGTACGAGTCGGTCGTGGCACGGACGTCGGCGTCCTTCAGGGCCTGGTTGCCGAGCGAGTTGGGCTCGCCGGCGATCTCGCACCCGAGGTCCTTCACCAGGAACGGGACACCGCGGAACGGTCCGTCGGGGATCACCCCGACCGCTTCGGCGCGGGCGGCGTCGAACCGCTCGTGGATCACCGCGTTGATCGTGGGGTCGTGGCGCTGCACTCTGGCGATGGCGTCGTCGACCAGCTCCAGCGGCGATGCCTGACCCGACCGGATCAGCGCGGCGAGCGAGGTGGCGTCGGGAAGTGGTGTGGTCACGGGAACCCCCTGGTCGAAGCGATCGGGCTGGCTGGAGCGATCAGGTCGTCTGGACGATCAGCACGGAGCACCCGGCATGGTGCGCGCATCGACTGGACACGCTGCCGAGCAGGAACCGACGGGCTCCCTGCATGCCCCGGTTGCCGATCACCAGGAGGTCCGCGCCGATCTCGTCGCAGTACGACAGCACGGCATCGGCCGGGTCGCCGGAGAGTACCTGGGTGCTCGCGTTCGCACCGGCCTGCTCGGCGAGCACCTGTGCCGCGTTCAACGCCAGCTGCGTGCTCTCGGTACTCGCCTGACCCCATTCGTTCGACGCGACGACCATGTCGGGGGCGACGAGCACCGGGAGGCGAGGTGCCGCCATCACGATGTGCAGCTGAGCGCCCGTGAGTGCGGCGAGCGACGCTGCGTGGCTGACCGCCTTGGACGCGCTGGCCGAACCATCGGTGCCGACCACGATCGATGTGTACATGAGACCCCCTGTTCGAGACTCCTGCACGGTAGCAACACGGCATCGCCGCGGACACATGCGCACCCGCCGCACGCTGGTCCGGTCAGCCGGCGCTGAGGCAGTCCCGGACGGCTTGCGCGACCAACCCGGCTCCCGGCGGACTGTTCAGGATCGTGTAGTGGTTCAGCCCGACCGCTTCGATCCAGTGGTGTTGTGGATACCAGCTGCGTTCCTTGTCGCCGATGAACGGTGGCAGGCTGCCCGACATGCCGAACTCGGCCCGGACGATCGTGATCGGTTCGAGATGCTCGTCGAGCAGTCGTCGGACCTCGCTGTCGGCGAGGAGTTCGCGTCCGTCCACCCGCACGGCCGTCTCGCTGACGGCGGTACGGAACCCGCCGTCGACCTCGATCAGCTCGGCCAGCAGGTTGCGTTCGAGATCGGGGCTGATGCCGCCGACGAACGCAGGATGGCTCGCCCACATCGCCTGGTACGACACCCGGTCGGGCCAGACCGTGCGCAGTCGATCGATGGCAGGACCCATGATGGCTTCGAGGACGACGTCGATGTCGACGTCGGGTCCGGTCGGGCGCGACAGCGGTGGGCCGCCATCGACGAGGATGATGTCGCGCACGGCGTCGGGATGACGTGCGGCGGCCATGAGTGCGACGAACGCGCCCATCGAGTGCCCGACGACGAAGGCGGGCTCGCCGAGTTGCGCGATGACCGCGGCGACGTCGTCGGCATGCTGACGGATTCCGAAGGGGCCGATCGACTCGAAGCTGCGTCCGCGGCCGCGAAGGTCGAGTGCGATGATCTGGGCGCCTCCGGCCAGGTGGTGGGCGAGGGGATCCCACGCCCAGGCGTTGGAGGTCAGGCCGTGGACGGCAACGAGCGTCGGGGTGCCGAGCAGGCCCGGCCACCGCAATGCGCCGAGGGTGGCGCCGTCGAGATCGAAGTCGATGAACTCAGCGCGCTCGGCCACGGCCCGCTCGCCGGCTACCCACCGTGGTGGAGGCGCACTCTGCGTCCACACTCATGTCGGTACCCTAGCCCGAATGTGGCGCACCGTCCGACATCATCCGGCAGGGCAGGAGGCCCTGTTCGTCGGGTGTCAGCGAGGCTCTCGCGGGAGCCCGAGGACCCGCTCACCCAGGATGTTGCGCATGATCGCCGACGTGCCGCCCATGATCGTGTAGCCGGGCGCGTAGACGAGTCCACGGGTCACCTCGTCCCACAGCATCGCGTCGGCGCCGAACGTGCGAGCGACGAACTCCGCCACCCGGACCTCGTGCTCGGTGCAGAAGCACTTCGTCGCGGCGGAGAACCCTGCCGGCGCCTGGCGCAGCACCTCCCGGGTCACCAGAATGCGTCCGATCCGGTATCCCGTCTCGAGTGCGGAGATCTCCTGGCGCACGCGAGGATCGCCTCGATCGGCCCGTTCGAGGGCGAGCGCGTAGAGCGCCCGGTTGGAGACGAGCCGGTCGATCCCGCCGCGTTCGTGCTCGAGTTGCGCCATGGTCTGCTTGAAGGCGTTGCCCTCGACGCCGACGAGGTTGGCCACCGGCACCCGCACGTCGGTGAACCACACTTCGCAGAAGTGGCGGTTGGTGGTCATGTCGGTGATCGGTCGCACCTCGATGCCCGGCGTCCCCATCGGGACGATGACCTCGCTGATCCCCTGGTGCGGGGGACCGTCGGTCGTCGTCCGACAGATCAGGTAGCAGTAGTCCGCGAGTTCGCCGAAGCTCGTCCAGATCTTCTGGCCGTTGATCACGAAGTCGTCACCGTCGCGTACGGCACTCGTGGTGAGCGAGGCGAGGTCGGATCCGGAGTTGGGCTCCGACATGCCGATGCACCAGGTGGTGTCGCCGGACAGGATGCCCGGGAGGAACTCGGCCTGCTGATCGGCGGTGCCGTAGTGGATGAGCGTCGGACCCATCTGCCGGTCGGCGAACCACATCGCGGCGATCGGTGCGCCGGCGGTGATCAGCTCCTCACCGACGATCAGCCGGTTGATCGCCGGTTGCCCGCCACCGCCGTACTCGACGGGCCAGGTCATGCCGATCCACCCGTGCGCGGCCATCTCCCTGGCGAAGTCCTTCGAGAACCCGTTGATCCACGAGTCGTTGTGCCGTCCGTAGCGCTCGACGGCGGCACGGCTCACCTTGCGGGCCTGGTCTCGGAGTTCGCGTTGCTCGGGTGTCCAGTCGAAATCCATCTCGACGCAGCGTAGAGCGTGTGTGGTCACTGTTTCCTGTGGAGCGCTGCGGTCACGGTGGATCAGGGACCGTCGGCTTGCTACAGTGCAGACAAGTTAGAGACAAGTTGACCAGAAGACAAGTTGACCAGCGAGCAGGAACCATGACCGAGATCACTCCGTCCACGATCGTCTACACCTACACCGACGAGGCGCCCGCGTTGGCGACCGCATCGCTGCTTCCGATCCTGCGGGCGTTCTCCGACGCCGCCGGAGTCGCCGTGACGTCGCGCGACATCTCCCTGTCGGGGCGGATCCTGGCGAACTTCCCCGAACACCTGAGTTCGGATCAGCAGGTCGGCGACGCGCTCGCAGAACTCGGTGAGTTGGCACTGACGCCGGCGGCCAACATCATCAAGCTGCCGAACATCAGCGCATCGGTGCCCCAGATGAAGGCCGCGATCGCCGAGTTGCAGGCGCACGGGTACGCCGTCCCCGATTACCCCGACGAGCCGGCGACCCCCGAACAGGTCGAGATCAAACAGCGCTACGGCAAGGTGATGGGCTCGGCGGTCAACCCCGTGCTGCGTCAGGGGAACTCCGATCGGCGAGCGCCGCGCTCCGTCAAGGAGTACGCCAAGGCGCACCCGCACTCGATGGGGGCGTGGAGTCCGGACTCGAAGACCCACGTCGCCACGATGGGTGCGCACGACTTCCGCTCCAACGAGCAGGCGGTCACCATGGCTGCGGACTCCACGTTGCGGATCGAGCACGTCGGCGTCGATGGCGTCGTCACGGTGCTGAAGGAGTCCGTTCCGGTGCTCGCCGGTGAGGTCGTCGACTCCACCGTGATGGATGTGGCCGAACTCCGGTCGTTCCTCGCGGAGCAGATGGCCGACGCCCGCGACAGTGGTGTGCTGTTCTCGTTGCACCTCAAGGCGACGATGATGAAGGTCTCGGACCCGATCATGTTCGGCCATGCCGTCGAGGTGTTCTTCGCCGACGTGTTCGCCGCCTACGGCGACGTCATCGCCGCCGCCGGGGGTGACGCCAACGACGGCTGGGCCAGTGTGCTCGATGCCATCGCCACCCTTCCGGCGGCGCAGCGCGAGTCGATCGAGGCGGAGATCGCCCGGGCGTTCGAGACCGGGCCCGACCTCGCGATGGTGGACTCCGACCGGGGCATCACGAACCTCCACGTGCCGAGCGATGTCATCGTCGACGCATCGATGCCCGCCATGATCCGCACGTCGGGCCAGATGTGGAACGCAGCCGGTGAGCAGCAGGACACCAAGGCCGTCATTCCCGACAGCAGCTACGCGGGCGTGTACCAAGCGGTCATCGAGGACTGTCGGACCCACGGGGCATTCGACCCGGCGACCATGGGCACCGTGCCGAACGTCGGGCTCATGGCGCAGGCGGCCGAGGAGTACGGCAGCCACGACAAGACGTTCGAGGCGGCGGCACCGGGCACCATCCGGGTGGTCGATCTCGCCGACGGGTCCACGCTGATGGAGCAGCGGGTGGCGCGCGGCGACATCTTCCGGGTGTGCCAGGTCAAGGACGAGCCGATCCGTGACTGGGTGCGGCTGGCCGTGGAGCGAGCGCGGGCGATGGGGGCCCCGGCGGTGTTCTGGCTGGACGCCGACCGTGCCCACGACGCCCAGCTGATCACCAAGGTCCGGACCTACCTCGGCGATCACGACACGACCGGACTGCAGATCGAGATCATGTCGCCGGTCGAGGCCACGAAGTTCTCGATCGACCGGATCCGTCGCGGTGAGGACACGATCTCGGTGACCGGCAACGTGCTGCGCGACTACCTGACCGATCTGTTCCCGATCCTGGAGTTGGGCACGAGTGCCAAGATGCTGTCGATCGTGCCGCTGCTGCACGGTGGCGGGCTGTTCGAGACCGGTGCCGGCGGGTCGGCCCCGAAGCACGTCCAGCAGCTGGTGAAGGAGAACTACCTGCGGTGGGATTCGCTCGGGGAGTTCCTGGCGCTCGCCGTGTCGTTCGAGCATCTCGCGAACGTCACCGGCAATGCCAGGGCGAAGGTGCTCGCCGACACACTCGACGCCGCGACCGGCCTCGTGCTGGAGAACGACAAGTCACCGGCGCGTCGACTGGGCCAGATCGACAACCGCGGCAGCCACTTCTACCTGGCGCTCTACTGGGCCCAGGCGCTCGCCGCCCAGACCGAGGACGCCGAGCTGGCCGCTCGATTCGCGCCGCTCGCCGCCGAACTGTCGGCGAACGAGGAGACCATCGTCGCGGAACTGCTCGGCGCCCAGGGACAGCCCGCGGACATCGGTGGGTACTACGCCCCCGACCTCGACAAGGTCGCGAAGGTGATGCGCCCGAGCCCCACCTTCAACGCCGCCATCGACGCGTTCTGACTCCTGACGTAGTACGGTCAGCGGTTGGCGAGCGGGACGTAGGGGCGTTCGTCCGGGCCGGAGTACCACTGGCGCGGGCGGGAGATCTTCTGCTCGGGATCGTTGAGCAGCTCCTGCCAGTGCGCCAGCCAGCCCGACATGCGGGGGATGGCGAACAGCACGGTGAACATCTCCACCGGGAACCCCATCGCCTGGTAGATCAGACCCGAGTAGAAGTCGACGTTCGGATAGAGCTTGCGGTCGATGAAGTACGGATCCGACAGGGCCGTCTCCTCGAGCGCCAGCGCGATGTCGAGCAACGGGTTCTTGCCCGTCACCTCGAACACGTCGTAGGCGGCCTGCTTGACGAGGCGGGCCCGAGGGTCGTAGTTCTTGTACACCCGGTGGCCGAAGCCCATCAGGCGTCCCTGCCCCGCCTTGACGGATTCGACGAAGGCGCCGACGTTGTCGATCGTGCCGATCTCGGTGAGCATGCGCACCACGGCTTCGTTGGCGCCACCGTGCAGCGGTCCGTAGAGCGCTGCGGCAGCTCCGGCGGCCGAGGAGTAGGGGTCGGCCTGGCTGGAGCCGATCACTCGCATCGCGGTCGTGCCGCAGTTCTGCTCGTGGTCGGCGTGCAGGATGAACAGCACCTCCATGGCCCGCTCGAGCACCGGATCGACCTCGTAGTCGCCGATCCTCCACATCATGTTGAGGAAGTTGGCGGGATAGGACAGGTCGTTGTTCGGCTGATTGAACGGCAGGCCGACCGAGAACCGGTAGCACATGGCGGCGATCGTCGGGGCCTTCGCGATCAGGCGCAGGATCTGGCGATTGCGGGCGTCGGGGTCGTCGATGTCCTTGGCGCCCTCGTAGAACGTGCCGAGCGCGGCCACCGCCGACGTGAACATGCCCATGGGATGGGCGTCGTAGTGGAATCCGTCGACGAACCGCTTGCGCATGTTCTCGTGGATGAACGTGTGATGGGTGACGTCGAACACCCATTGATCGAGCTGCGCCTTGTCGGGCAGCTCACCGTTCAGCAGGAGGTACGCCACTTCGAGGTAGGTCGAGTGCTCGGCCAGTTGCTCGATCGGGTAGCCGCCGTAGCGCAGGATGCCGGCATCGCCGTCGAGATAGGTGATCGCCGACCGACACGACGCCGTCGACAGGTAGGCCGGGTCGTAGCAGTACAGGGTCGGATCGAGCTCGCGGAGGGCCGACGAGGGGAACACACCGCCTTCGATCGGGACGGTGACGGTCTTCCCGGTGCGGTCGTCGGTGATGGTGATGGTGTCGGGCACGTGGCTTCCTCTCGCGGCGCGAACGATGTGGGGGTGCAGCTGGAGGTTCCTCCCCAACCGCGGCGTCACGATAGTGCCGACCGGACCGAGCCGCCGCAACGGACCGCTCGTCGTCTCGCGGTCGTGGTCGGCGGGGCGCTCCCGGGCCCGTCGCCCGTTCGATCAGAGCGGGCTGTTGCCGTGCTTTCGGCCGCTGAGCACCTCACGCTTGTCGGCCAGGGCCTCGAGCGCCGCGCCGATCTCCCGGCGTGTCTCCGCCGGATCGATCACGGCGTCGACGAGGCCGCGTTCGGCGGCGACGTACGGATTGAGCAACCGTTCGGCGTAGTCGAGTTCGAACTCGGCCCGCTCCTCGGGCGTGGCCCGTCGCTGCAGGATCGCTGCTGCCTGACCGGCCCCCATGACGGCGAGTTCTGCCCACGGCCACGCCAGGCAGAGGTCGTTGCCCATCGTCTTGGAGTCCATGACGATGTAGGCGCCGCCGTAGCTCTTGCGAAGGATGATGCAGATCCTCGGCACGCTGGCGCGGGCGTAGGCGTAGACCAGCTGGGCACCGTGGCGGATCATCCCGCGCCACTCGAGGTCCTTGCCCGGGTAGAAGCCGGGTGTGTCCACGAGCGTGATGATCGGCAGACCGAACGCGTCGCACAGCGCGACGAACCTCGCGGCCTTCTGCGATGCCGGAATGTCGAGCGTGCCGGCGAGATTCAAGGGCTGGTTGGCGACGATGCCGACCGGGGTGCCCCCGATGGTCGCGAACGCCGTCACGACGTTGGCCGCCCAGGACGCTCGGAGTTCCATCATCGAGTCCTCGTCGACGATCGCGGCGGCGACGCTGCGGACGTCGTAGCTGCCCGTCGACGTCGACGGGATCAGCGCCCCGGCCTCCGGGCACGATCGATCGAGGGGATCGTCGGTATGGATTCGGGGTGGCTCGGCGTCGACGTGATCCGGCAGGAACGACAGCAGGTCGGCGACGGCCTCGATCGCCGCCGCTCGATCGGTGACCACGACCGTTGCGACGCCGGTGTACCGGGCGTGATTCGCCGCGCCGCCGAGCTCCTCGACGCTGATCCCCACACCGGTGAACTCCTCGACCATCGTCGGGCCGTTCACGAACGCGTAGCTGTCGGCGGTCATGACGGTGAGGTCGGAGAGTCCGAGGAGCAGCGCAGGCCCCGACACCGCGGGGCCGTCCACGATCGTCACCATCGGGACGATCCCCGAGCAGGTGACCATGGCGGCGGCCACCTTGCCCCACGCATCGAGGGCAGGAATCCCTTCATCGATGGCGGCGCCGGACGTGGACAGCACCATCACGAGCGGGAGTCGCTCGGTTCGGGCGGTGTCGGCGGCGCGAGCGAGCTGGAGCGACGACTCCGAGGTCAGCCGGATCGTGTCCTCGGCGGACCGGAACTCGGTCCAGACGACCGGCCGGCCGCGCAAGGTGCGAATCGCGAGTGTGACATCGCTGGGCGTGTGGGCGGCGAGCGCGAATCCGGGTCCGCTCAACGACACGTCACTCATCGCCGCCGACAGTATCGGGCGGACCGCCTCTGGCACGGGCACGAGGGCTCGCGTCGGCCCGGCGCCCGTCACGACTGACGGGTGAAGGGAAGCGCCGTCGCATCGGGGTGGATGCCGTGCTGCAGGGTGCCCTGCTCGCGGGTGACGGCCCGCAGCGTCTCGAGTGCCGCCATCGTCGGCGCCGTCGCGCTCGGCCGACGTCGTCGAGCGAAGGCGACGACGCGACGGGGGAGTTCCGGGACGGTGATGCATCGGAACGAGCCCTCGAGCCAGCTCGGCACGGCGGTCGCAGGGACGATGGCCGCTCCGAACCCGTCGAACGCCAACGAGGCGAGCAGCCGGACGCCGTCGACTTCGGCCTGGGCGCGCAGCGTGATGCCGGCCGACGCCGCGGCGCGCTCGAGCACTCGTCGCAGGGCCGCACCCGGGGGAGGAAGCAGGAGGGGGACGTCGTCGAGCTCGGCGAGCGGGATCGTCGTGCGGGTCGCCAGCGGGTGGCTGTCGGCGGCGAGCAGCAGGAGATCCTCGGCGAAGAGTGGCTCGATGATCAGTTCGGGATCGTCGACGGGCAGGTGGACGATGGCCGCGTTGAGCTGACCGGTGACCACGTTCGGCACGAGCGACGACGTCGCCCCCTCCTGCACGATGACGCGGACGTGCGGGTGGGCCTCGGTCAGCCGGTTGAGGAACATCGGGATGAGCCATCGTGCCGTCGTGCCGATGACGCCGATCCGGGTCTGGCCGGACACGTCGGCGTGACGGCTCGACATGTCCGCCGTGATGTCGTCGAGTTCGTTGAGGATGCGGCGGGCGCGCTCCACGACACGGCCGCCCTCCTCGGTGAGCCCGCCGTGGGCACGATCCACCAGGGTGACGCCCAGCTCCTTCTCGAGCCGGGCGATGTGGCTCGAGACGTTGGACTGCACCGTGTACAGCGCGCGGGCGGCGGCCGAGAACGTTCCGTGATCGGCGATCGCCACCAGTGTGGAGAGCTGCCGGACGTCCATCTCTCGGAACGATAACGGATATCTCAACGTTCTACTTGCGTGATCGCTCGTTCACGTGCATACTTTCACAAGCAACAGATCGCAGTGCGAACACCCCCCATGTTCCACTCGAAGGGAAGTCCACCAACCGATTCCCCCAAATCGGAGGACATTCCCAGGTTGAGAGACCCGGATCCCCCATCCGGGTCTTTCCCGTTTTTCGGCCCCTGATCCTCCTGCGATCGGTCGTGGCCTCATCGGCGGTCAGGTCGCAGCCGTAGTCTGGCGGCGTGAACGCTCCCCGCGCCGCCGCCTTCTTCGATCTCGATCGGACGCTCCTTCGAGGGGCCTCGGGGGAGGTGTTCGCCGGTGCGATGCGTACCGCCGGTCTCGTCGGACCCGACCCGGTGCCCGGCGAGCAGCTCCTCTACCGGCTCTTCAACGTCATCGGCGAGACCCTGCCCTCGATGGCGCTCGCCCGCCAGGCCGTCGGTCTCGCCAGGGGCCGATCGCAGGCGGCCGTGGCCGACGCCGCCGAGTCCGTCGCCGATGTCCTGGTGGCGATGGTGCAGCCGTTCGCCGAGGGCGTGTTCGAGTCGCATCGCGCGGCCGGTCGACCGATCGTGTTGGCGACCACGACGCCCTACGACCTGGTCAAGCCGTTCGCCGATCGTCTGGGGCTCGACGATGTCGTCGCGACCCGCTACGGCGTGACTGCCGACGGTGTGTACGACGGCACGCTGAACGGGCCGTTCGTGTGGTCGGCGGGCAAGCTCGCCGCCATCACCGACTGGGCGGATCGCAACGGGGTGGATCTCGCCGAGAGCTACGCGTACTCCGACAGCGTGTACGACACCCCGATGCTGGCCGCCGTGGGACACCCGATCGTCGTGAACCCCGACCCCCGCATGGTGCTGGTCGCTGCCGCTCGGCGGTGGCCGACGCTCAATCTCGACGTGTCACCCGGCGTGCTCAAGGTGCCCGTGATCGGCCTCGAGGTCCAGGAGCTGGCGCTCCGGCTGGCCCGCCCGGGTCTGTACCCGTACGCCCGCTTCGACATCGACGGTGTCGAGAACATCCCGGCCGTCCGGCGCCGCGATCCTCTGCGGCAACCACCGCAGCTACTTCGATGTCGCAGCGATGTCGCTGACGATCGCGAAACGTGGACGCCCGGCGCGGTTCCTCGGCAAGAAGGAGGTGTTCGACGCCCCGATCGTCGGCTCGATCGCGGCCGCGATGGGGGGCATCCGGGTGGAACGGGGAACCGGATCCGACGAGCCGTTGGCCGCAGCTGCGGCCGCACTCGAGGGTGGCGAGATGGTGGTGATGATGCCGGAAGGGACGATTCCGCGCGGTCCGGCGTTCTTCGAGAAGCCCAAGGGTCGCTGGGGAGCGGCGAAGCTGGCCGAGCTCAGCGGCGCGCCGGTCATCCCGGTCGGCCTGTGGGGGACCGAACAGGTGTGGCCGCGATCGAGCCGACTGCCGAACGTCCTCAACCTCCAGTCGCCGCCGACCGTCCGGGTCCGAGTCGGTGCCCCGGTCGAGTTGGCGGGCCGTTCGTCGGCGGCCGACACCAAGCGGATCATGGCGGCGATCGTGGACCTGCTCCCCGATGACGCGTACTCGCGGCGCACGCCCACGGCGGAGGAACTGGCGCTGACGTACCCGCCGGGGTACCGGGGAGATCCGGCCAACGAGACCAATCGTCGGCCCGGTCGCGACCTCTAGCAGGAATCCGGTCGGAAGCGAAACCTGGTCGGGAAAAGAAATCCGGATTTCTGTCATCCGCCGTCCGGTGCGGCTTCGTAGAGATCACATGCCGCTTCGCTGCGGCGTGAACAGCACACAGCGAATTCCCTCCCACACAAAGGAACCACTTATGAAGCGCACCTCCACCCGCCTGATCGCCGTCGGCGCCATCGCCGGCCTCGTCGCCCTGAGCGCCTGCGGCTCGGACTCCAACGACGAGAGCTCCTCGACGGACGCCCCCGCGGCGACCGAGGCCCCTGCCGCCACCGAGCCGATGACCGAGACCACCGAGGCCATGACCGAGGGCACCGAGGCGATGGCCGAGGAAATCGGCACGATCGTCGACGTCGGCGTCGCGCCGGCTCGTTCGACACGCTCGTCGCCGCGGTCACCGCTGCCGGAGCTCGCCGAGGCGCTGTCGGCTCGCGGCCCGCTCACGGTCCTCGCTCCGACCGACGACGCCTTCGCGGCGCTCCCGGCCGGCCTGGTCGACTGCCTCCTGCTCCCTGAGAACAAAGAAGACCCTCACGTCGATCCTCACCTACCACGTGATCGACGGCGCCGGTCATGTCGACCGACCTGACCGACGGTCCGGTCCCGACCGTGCAGGGCGAAACGTGACGGTCGATCATCGCCGACGGCGTGAAGTTCAACGACGCCACGGTCGTGCAGTGCCGACGTCGACGGCCAGCAACGGTGTCATCCACGCCATCGACGGTGTTCTGTTGCCGCCGACGGTCGCCGAGGCCTCGATGCCTTCGTGGCCTCCTGCCCGGCCTGATCATCCCCACGGCCGGGTGACCGGCTGAACACTGAAGACCTTCTGACCAGTGGGGTCGGTTGCCATCGTGGCAGCCGACCCCACTGTCGCGTACGGTGGCGGGCGTGGTCGACATCGGTGGTTCGGGGTGTGAACTCTGCGAGGCCGTGCCCTTCACCGAGTGGTTCCACGACGACGACCTCTGCTGGATCGCCGAGTGCGACTCGTGCGGGGTGCCGATGGTCGTGTGGCGCCTGCACGACCCGGACCCACCGCCGGAGGTTCGGGCAGCGCTGCACGAACGCCTCACCACCGTGATGGCGGCTCGTTCCGACGAGCCGTTCTGGATCGACGACACGCTGCGATCGATCCCCGACCACTACCACGCCCACGCCCGCCGCCGACTCGAATGGACCCGATGATGTCGACGAACCCGCTGCCCCGTCCCGACTCGCTGCTGCCGCATCGTCCGCCGTTCCTGTTCGTCGACGAGATGACCTCCATCGTGCCGGGCCGGTCGGCCTCGGGAGTCTGGCGTCTCACCGGCGAGGAGTTCTTCTTCGCCGGTCACTTCCCCGGCCGCCCGACGCTGCCGGGCGTGCTGATGTGCGAGGCGATCGCCCAGGTCGGAGCCGCCGCGGTCCTGGCGGACCCGCAGTTCGCCGGGAAGCTGCCGCTGTTCGGTGGTCTCGACGGCGCCCGATTCCGTCGCCAGGTCGTCCCCGGCGACGAACTCGTGATCGAGGTCGAACTCGGTCGCATGTCCGCCCGCGCCGGCAAGGGATCCGGTCGTGCCCTCGTCGGCGGCGAGGTCGCCTGCGCCTGCGAGCTCCTCTTCGTCCTCGTCGACGCCTGACCCCGCGCCGGTCCCCTCACGCACCCGAAAATGGCGGAATCCGGTCGCTCAGCGACCGGATTCCGCGAAGTTTCGGGAGGTGTCGGGGTTCGTCAGGTGGGCGGGGCGAGGACGACGGAGCCGTTGTGGCCGCCGAAGCCGAAGTTGTTCGAGATCACCGGTCCGGGCTCCCAGGGTCGGGGCTCGCCGATCACGAGGTCGATGTCCATGTCGTCGCCGAGCACCTTGGTGTTCGCCGTCGGCGGGATCAACCGGTGCTCGATCGACAGCAGGGCTGCCGCGGCTTCCAACGCGCCGGCGGCGCCGAGCGCATGTCCGGTGACGCCCTTGGTCGACACGACCGGCACGGCGCCCGGACCGAACACCTCGGAGATCGCAGCGGCCTCGGCCGCGTCGTTGAGCGGGGTCGAGGTGCCGTGGGCGTTCACCTGCTTGACGTCGCCCGGCTCGATGCCGGACTCGGCAAGGGCGAGCCGCATGCAGGCGATGGCGCCGACACCACCGGGCGCGGGCGCCGTGATGTGGTGGGCGTCGGCGTTGCTCGCGCCGCCGAGGATCTCGCCGAGGATCGTGGCACCGCGATCGACCGCATGGGTCCACTCCTCGAGGATCAGCACGGCCGCGCCCTCGCCGAGGACGAAGCCGTCGCGGTCGGCGTCGAACGGTCGGCTGACGCCGACGGTGGACAACGCCGTCATGTTGCGGAACCCGGCGAGTCCGGTCAGCGTGGCAGCGGTCTCGCTGCCGCCCGTCGCGACGGCGTCGACGACACCCCACTTGATCAGGCGCGTCGCATACGCGATGGCGTGGGAGCCGGCCGCGCACGCCGTGCAGATCGTCTCGTTGGGGCCCTGCAGTCCGTACCGCATCGAGATCGACGCCCCGGACGCGTTGGCCATCATCATCGGCACCAGGAACGGAGAGACGCGGCGGTCTCCCTTCTCCAGTCGGACCTCGACCTGTTCCTCGATCGTGTGCAACCCGCCGACGCCGGTGGCGAAGATCGTGCCGAACCGTGCGGGATCGACCCCGATCGCGTCGACGCCACCGGCCTGATCGAACGCCTCCCCGGCAGCTGCCAGCGCGAACTGCTCGACGCGGTCGGTGCGGCGAGCGTGCTTGGGGTTGTCGAAGTACGGGCGACGGATCCCAGTCGGTGACGGTCAGCGACTGACCCGAGGTTGCCCCGGGTCCGAGCAGACCGTCCCAGAATGCGGTTCGACCGATCCCCGTGGGTGCGACCACCCCGAGGCCGGTGACGGCGACCCTGCGGCCGCTGCTCATCAGACCTTGGCGGCGACGAGGTCGTACGCCTGCTGCACGGTCTCGACGCCTTCGAGTTCGTCCTCGGGCACCGAGATGTCGAACTCCTCCTCGAGCGCCATCACGAGCTCGACGAGGTCGAGGCTGTCGGCGTCCAGATCGTCACCGAAGTTCGCCTCGGGCACGACGGCGCTCTCCTCGACGGACAGCACCTCGACGGCGCACTTGCGGAAGCGGGCGAAAAGTTCAGGATCCACGGTGTTCTCCTTGTACGGGTTCAGGTGTGACAGGTTCAGGGTTGCAGGTTCAGGTGACGTTGTCTGGATAGCGGATCTGTCTGGCACGAGTGTAGGCACAGGGCCACGGGTGATCAGTGGCCCATCCCGAGCCCGCCGTCGACCGGGATGACCGCCCCGGTGATGTAGGCGGCATCGGGAGATGCCAGAAAGGCGATGACGCCGGCGATCTCCTCGGGTTCGGCCATGCGGGCCAGGGGGACCATCGACGTGAGTGCGGCGAGGCGGTCGTCGCCGAGCGCCGCCGTCATGTCGGTCGCGACGGGGCCGGGGGCCACGACGTTCACCGTGATCGACCGTGAGCCGAGCTCGCGGGCGATCGAACGGGCGAAACCGACGAGGCCGGCCTTCGACGCGGCGTAGTTCGCCTGGCCCGCCGATCCGAGCAGGCCGACGACGGACGACACCAGCACGATGCGACCGCTGCGGGCCTTGAGCATGCCCTTGGACGCCCGCTTGACGACCCGGTACGCGGCCGTGAGGTTGGCGTCGATCACCGAGGTGAAGTCGTCCTCGCTCATGCGGAGCAGGAGGCCGTCGCGGGTGACGCCCGCATTCGACACCAGGACCTCGACGGTGCCGCCGAAGTGTTCCTCGACGGCGGTGAACGCCGCGTCGACGTCGTCGGCCGACGTCACGTCGCACTGCACGCCGAACAGGCCGTCGGGCGGTGGTGACGAGTTGTACGTGACGGCCACACGGTCGCCGAGTTCGGCGAAGCGCCGCGCGCACGCCAGCCCGATGCCGCGTGACCCTCCGGTCACCAGCACGATGCGTCCGTTGCTCATGTCCTGGCCTAGTCCGCCTCATGTCCTGGCGACTCCTGCCGGATCGTGCCAGCGCACGACCGCGCTCGCGGAGGTCATGCCGGCACCGAATCCGACGAACAGCACGAGGTCGCCGTCGGCGATGCGGCCGGCGTCGAGCGCGGCAGCGAGTGCCAGCGGCACCGACGCGGCCGACGTGTTGCCCGTGCGATCGAGCACGATCGAGGCCCGTTCGAGGTCGATCCCGAGGCGGTCGCACGATGCGGAGATGATCCGGATGTTGGCCTGGTGCGGAATGACCACGGCGATGTCGTCGGCCGTGACGCCGGCGTCGGCCATCGACTTCGTCGCGGAATCGACCATGATGCGCACGGCGCGCCGGAAGACCTCCTTGCCTTCCATCTGGAGCAACCCGCCGATCTCGCAGTACAGCGCCTCCTCCGCGCTCCCGTCGGCGTGCAGGTCCCAGCCGAGGAGTTGGCCGGGACCGTCGACCGCCTCGACGACTGCCGCGCCGGAGCCGTCGGCGAACAGGATGGCCGTGTTGCGGTCCGTCCAGTCCGTGATCCGCGCGAGCGTGTCGGTGCCGATGACGAGGATCTTCTTCGCGCCGGTCGCGATGAAGCCGTGCGCCACGACCAGGCCGTAGACCCAGCCGGAGCAGGCGGCGTTCAGATCGAACGCTCCGCAGGTCAATCCGAGCTCGTGCTGAACGGTGGCGGACGTCGCGGGTACGAGACGGTCCGGGGTGGTGGTGGCGAGAATCAGGATGTCGATGTCCTCCGGGCGCACGCCGGACATCTCCAGCGCCCGCCGTCCCGCTTCGACCGACAACCCGGCGGTGGTGCCGCCGACACGACGCTCGCTGATGCCGGTGCGCTCGACGATCCAGTCGTGATTCGTCTCGAACATCTTCTCGAGGTCGTAGTTCGTCCGGATCTCGATCGGGCAGGGCCGTCCCCCACCCGGTGATCGCCGCTCCAGGCACTCCCGCAGCTACTGCCGGCACGATCAGCCCTCCGTTGCGCTCATGCGCCGTGGCTGCGCAGCCAGGCGATCGGTTGGCGGGCGGTGACGCGCTCGGTCGGCAGTGCGATGTAGCTCTGCAACACACCGGCGAACGGCGAACGGACCTCGATGTCGCCGACGTGGCCGAGCACCGAGCCGACCGAGATCGGTGACCCGTCGGCGAGTGAGCCGATCGGGGTGAAGATCCCGGCACCGGGACTCACGACGAGCCGCTCGACGGCGAACAGGTGCTCACCTTCGACCGGCGCCAGGTGGGTGGTGCTCTCCGCGCTGACCCACTCGAGCAGCTTGTCGAGGTCCTCGGGGGTGGCGACCGAGATCGTGCGGGCGTCGCTGACGGTCCGCTTCGCCATTCCGGTGAGCACGGCGCCGGGGCCGAGTTCGGCGAAGTCGGTCACCCCGGACTCGGCGAGCGTGAGGAGGCAGTGCTTCCACCGGACCGGGCTCGAGAGTTGCGCCGACAGCAGGCTCGCCCAGTCGGCGCCCTGGTCGTGGGGGAGCGCGTCGACGTTCGACACGACCGGCACATCGGTGTCGCGGGGATTCGCCGTGGCGAGGGCGGTGCGGAGGCGCTCGCGGGCTGCGGTCATGAACGGCGTGTGGAACGCTCCCGACACCTGCAGCGGCATCACCTTCTTCGCCCCGAGCTGTCTGGCGTGGTCGGCGGCGGCGTCGACGCCGGACGGCGAACCCGGCGATGACGACCTGTCCCGGGGCGTTGAAGTTGGCCACCCACACGTCGGCGTCGGCACGGCGACATGCGACCTCGACCTGGTCGTCGTCGAGCCCGAGGACTGCGGCCATGGTGCCGGGCTGCTCGAGGCCGGCATCGTGCATGGCGGCGCTGCGCTCGACCACGAGGCGGATTCCGTCGTCGAAGCCGAGCGCGCCCGTCGCGGTGAGTGCGGTGTACTCGCCGAGGCTGTGGCCGGCGCAGAAACTGGGCTCGATGCCGAGTCGCTCGACGGCGTCGAGCACCATCAGGCTCGACACGAACGTCGTCAACTGGGCGTTGCGGGTGTCCTTGAGTTCGTCGGCGTCGGCGTCGCAGAGCAGGGCGCCGACGTCGCGGCCGGCGATCTCGGTGGCCTCGTCGACGAGTTCCCAACTCTCGTGGTCACGCCACGGCAGCCCCATGCCGGGGCGCTGGGACCCCTGTCCCGGGAAGGTGAAGGCGAGCATCGAGGGCAGGCTAGACCTCCGCCGCGGGCCGAACGAGCTACCGACCGGTAAGGCCGGTCGGACCTTCACGATGTGTCGGAGTCCGACGTCACGATGTGTCCGACACATCGTGATCGTCGGTAACCTCGCCAACGCACCCGCCCCGGTAGCCCAATTGGCAGAGGCAACGGTCTCAAACTCCGTCAAGTGTCGGTTCGAGTCCGACCCGGGGCACCACGTCTGTCCGTTGCTGCACGATCCGTGTCGCCTCGGTCCCGGGAACCGGGACTCGTCGCGCACGAATCGTGTCGTGCGGCACGGGGGAGTTCCGGTCCATCGTCAGGTGAACCGAGTAGCTTGGGTCCGGCATGGGCAACTGGCTGGTCGAGCGGCGACTGTCGCAGGTGTCGGTGCGCCTGAAGTCGTTGCGGTCGGAACTCGCCGTCATCGACGAGCAGATGGCGCACCTGGCCGACGACGCCGACGACCAGGCGATCCGCGCGCTCGTCTCGGAGACTGCCGGTGCCTCCTACGAGGCCCGCGACGCTCGCCGTCACGTCGAGGCGCTCGCCAAGCATCGAGCCCACGTCGTCGAGGAGATCGCCACCCTCGAAGTCCGCCAGGACGAACTCCTCGACCGGCTCTGACGCCGGGTCGGATGCCAAGCTGGGTCGATGGACCCGGCGATCGCCCGCAAGACCTGGCGCACACTCGAACCCGTCCACGGCGCGATCTACTTCGCCCCGCAGGCGCGGAGGAGTACGCCGCACTCGGTCTGCACGACCGGATGCAGGGCTACTTCGCGTCGCGGGCAGCACCGATGGGGGCCGTGTCGGCCTCGGTGGTGATCGCCACCTTCTACAACTTCGATCCGGATCTCGTTCGGCGGAGCATGGACGGGGTGTGGGAGCTGGTGACGCCGGCGCAGATGGTGGAGGCCCGGTTCCGGGCAGCTGACCGGATGATCCGGCACTTCGCCCCCGACGAGGTGGACAGTGCTGACATCGTGGAGGCGGCGGACCTGGCGCGTCGGGCAGCGCTCGCGGCGTGTGAGCGACCGGAGGGCCGCCCGTTGTTCGCCGGGCACGTCTCGCTGGCGTGGCCGGAGGAGCCGCACCTGGTGCTCTGGCACGCACAGACCCTGCTGCGTGAGTACCGCGGCGACGGTCACATCGCCGCGCTGACCGTCGAGGGCCTGTCGGGGTGCGAGGCGCTCGTCACCCACGCGGCGGCAGGTGACGTGTCGGCGGAGATCCTTCGTGCCACCCGTCAGCGGACCGGTGACGACTGGTTGGCCGCCGAGGAGCGGTCTGCGTTCGATCGGCTGGCTCGACCCCGATCTCGCCTTCACCGACCTCGGACGACAGCGGCGCGACTGGATCGAGGCCCGCACCGACGAGTTGGCGGCCGATCCCTACGACGCCATCGGTGTCGACGGGTGCGCACGACTGCGAGAGCTCGTCCGCCCGATGAGCCGATCCATGATGGCGGCCTTCGCATGACGGCGGCCTGCGTGACGTCCGTTCGGCCCGACGTGTTCGAGGTGCGCCCCATCGGCTGGGTGAGCTCGTCGCGGGTCGGTCGGCTCGATGACGACTGGGGAGACGTGCGCAGCGTCATCCACCTCGACGTCGCCCGCTTCGGGCCCGACGCACTCATGGGGCTCGACGAGTTCTCCCATGCCGAGGTCGTGTTCCTCTTCGATCAGTTCGACGAAGACCGGGTGGAGGTGGGTGCTCGGCATCCACGGGGCAACTCGGACTGGCCGAAGGTCGGGATCTTCGCCCAACGCGCGAGCTCGCGACCCAACCGACTCGGGCTCACGACCTGCGAGATCGTCGGCGTCGACGGGTGCGACCTCACCGTGCGCGGACTCGACGCCATCGACGGCACGCCCGTGCTCGACATCAAGCCCTTCGTGGTCGAGTTCCAGCCCCGGACCCCCGTTCGTCAACCGCACTGGATCAGCGAGTTGATGGCCGGATACTGGGAGTCCGGGTGAGCCGCCGGGTGAGGCGCATGATGGTGTGCTCGCCCGCATGGCGCCGGTCACCTGCTAGATAAGAGCCATGCCATTGCGTGTCGTGATCGCCGAGGACGAGGCCATCATCCGCATGGACCTGCGCGAGACCCTGGAAGAAGAGGGCTACGAGGTCATCGGGGAGACCGGCCGTGGCGACCAGGCCGTCGAACTGGTCCGCAGCCTCATGCCCGATCTCGCCATCTTGGACATCAAGATGCCGGGGATGGACGGACTCGACGCGGCTCGGATCATCAACGGTGAGAAGATCTGTGGCGTCCTCATGCTCACGGCGTTCAGTCAGCGTGAGGTGGTCGAGCAGGCCCGAGATGCCGGCGCCCTCGCGTTCCTCGTGAAGCCGTTCCAGAAGAGCGACCTGATCCCCGCGATCGAGGTGGCCATGGGTCGGTTCCGAGAGCTGCGCGCCCTGACCGGGGAGATCGATGCGCTCGGTGAGCAACTCGAGTCGCGCAAGGTCATCGATCGGGCCAAGGGGCTGCTCATGGACGAACTGGGGCTGACCGAGGCCGACGCGTTCGGGTTCATCCAACGCACCGCGATGAGTGAACGCTGCCGCATGCGCGACGTCGCCGACCGCATCCTCGACGGGTCGTTGCGGCCCGGTGTCGACTGAGCAGTTGGCAACGGAGAATTCGTGGGTACCTACCTCGTCATCGACGGCAACTCGCTCACCTACCGGGCGTTCTTCGCGCTGCCGACGGACATGGCGACTGCCAGCGGGCAGGTCACCAACGCCGTGTTCGGCTTCACGTCGATGCTGATCAACGTGATGAAGGACCACACGCCCGATGGTGTCCTCGTGACGTTCGACCGCCCCGAGCCGACGTTCCGGCACGAGGCCGAGCCGCTCTACAAGGCCCAGCGCGAGGCCGCCCCGGACATCCTGCGCCAGCAGATGGGACTGGTCCGCGAGGTCCTCGACGCGATCGGCATCACCACGATCGACGTGGCCGGTTGGGAGGCCGACGACCTGATCGCAACGGCCACCGACCAACTCGTCGAGGCCGGCCATCAGGTGATCATCGTCACCGGCGACCGTGACAGCTACCAGCTGGTCCGCGACCCCGACGTGAAGGTGCTCTACAACAAACGCGGGGTCAGCGACTACGGCTTCTACGACGAGGCCGGGATCGAGGAACGCACCGGCGTTCGACCCGAGCTGTACGCGCAGTACGCCGCGCTGCGCGGCGACAGCAGTGACAACCTGCCCGGGGTGCCCGGGGTGGGGGAGAAGACGGCGGCCAAGCTGATCAACACCTACGGCGGCCTCGACGGGATCTTCGAACACGTCGCGGAGCAGACCCCGAAGCTGCGCGAGTCGCTGACCGAGCACGAGCAACGGGCGCGCAAGAACTTCGAGCTGATGCTGCTCCGCCACGACGCACCCCTCGACGACCTCGATCTCGACGGGTTGGGCGTGTCCCCCAACCCCGACGAGCTGAAGCGTCTGTTCGAGTTCCTCGAGTTCCGGACGCTGGCCGGTCGGCTCGACGAGGCGCTCTCGGCGATGGGCACCACGGTCGACCTCGGACCCGTCGACGACCGCGCGGAACTGGTCGCCGAGGTGACGACCGCCTCGTCGTCGGCGCAGGCCGCAGCAGCGATCGCGGCTGCGGCGACCATCGACGTCGCCGCCACCTGGGTCGGCGAGCCCGGCCGGAGCCCACTGTCGGGCATCGCCGTGGTCGTCGACCCGTCGATGGCCGAGGTGATGTGGATCCCGGCGGACGTGCTGGCCGACGACGACGTGCGCTCGGCGCTCGGCGGGCATCGCGATCTTCACGGCCACAACGTCAAGCCCCTGATGCGGTCGCTGCTGGAGTACGACATCGAGGTGCGGGGGTTGACGCTCGACACGGCGATCGCCGCCTACCTCATCGACCCGGCCGAGGCCCGCTACACGCTGCCGGACCTCGTCGAGAAGTACACCACCTACGCCCGCCCGTCCGACGACGCTGCCGGCAACGGCCAGCTGGACCTCGACGGAACCTCGCTCGGCGACGCCGAGCTGGCGGCCCGCGACGCCCTGGCGGTCAATGCGCTCGCCGGGCCGATCGTGGCCAGCATGGAGGCGCAGGGGATGGCCGAGCTGTACCGGACGATCGAGAACCCGCTCGTGCTGGTGCTGGCGAAGATGGAACACGTCGGCATCGGCGTCGACGTCGACGAGCTGCGCGCGCTCGGCAAGCGGCTGGCCGACGAAGTGCAGGCTCTGCAGGCCGAACTGCGAGAGGTGGCGGGCCGCGACGACCTGAACCTGAACTCGCCCAAGCAGCTCCGCGAGATCCTCTACGACGAGCGCGGGCTGTCGCCGGGGAAGAAGACCAAGACCGGCTACTCGACGGACGCGGCGACCCTGGAGAAGATCAAGGACCAGTGGCCGGAGTTCCTCGGCCCGCTGATGCGCTACCGGGAGGTCGAGAAGCTCCGCAGCACCTACGGCGAGGGGCTGCTCGCCGAGGTCGCCGCCGACGGGCGCATCCATGCGACGTTCAACCAGACGGTCGCTCGGACCGGTCGGCTGTCGTCCGATCAACCGAACCTGCACAACATTCCCGTGCGCACCGAGGAGGGCCGTCAGTTCCGCAAGGCGTTCGTGCCTGCCGCCGGCACGACGCTGCTCGTCGCCGACTACAACCAGATCGAGTTGCGCTGCATCGCGCACCTCGCCAAGGATCCCGGCCTGATCGACGCGTTCACCGCGGGCGAGGACATCCACAACGCGACCGCGGCGCGGGTGTTCGGCGTCGAGCCGACCGCGGTGACGGTCGAGCAGCGATCGAAGGCGAAGATGGTCTCCTACGGGCTCGCCTACGGCATGGAGGCCTACGGCCTCGGCCAGCGGTTGAACATCCCCACCGAGGAGGCCGCGGTGATCCTGGACGCCTACTTCGTGGCCTTCCCCAACGTCAAGGCGTACATGGACCGCACGGTGATCGAAGCGCGCGAGCGCGGCTACACCGAGACGCTGTTCGGGCGCCGCCGCCCGATCCCCGAGCTGATGAACTCGAACTTCCGGGTGCGGCAGGCCGGCGAGCGCCAGGCGATGAACGCAGGGATCCAGGGTCTCGCCGCCGACATCTTCAAGGTCGCGCTGGTCCACATCGACGAGGCGCTGGTGGCGGGTGGAGTTCGCGAGTCGACTCGTGCTGCAGGTCCACGACGAGGTGATCGTCGAGGTGCCCGACGACGAACACCAGGTCGTCGGCGATCTGGTGGTCGGCCTGATGCAGGACGCTGCGGCGCTCGACGTGCCACTCGAGGTGAACGTGTCGTGGGGCGCCACGTGGGCGTCGGCGAAGGGCTGAGTGATGTCACCATCCCGACGCGAGCCGCCCGTGGGTTCGATCGTCGCCTCGCTCGACGAGCTGGCCGCGCTCTACCGGGAGCCCGGTGGAATCGCCGCGGCGAAGAAGGCGGGGGCGCTCGACGACGCATCGGTGCGTTTCCTGGCGCGGTCACCCTTCGTGCTGATCGGTACGCAGGGCTCCGATGGCCAGCTGGACGTGTCGCCACGCGGTGGTCCGCCGGGGTTCGTCCGGGTACTCGACGAGCACCATGTCGTGATCCCGGATCTCAACGGCAACAACCTGATCGACAGCCTGCGGGCGATCGTCGCGACCGGCCGTGCGGCGCTCCTGGTCGTCGTGCCCGGCAAGAACGAGACGATTCGGATCAACGGGTCGGCGTGGGTGACGACGCAGGACGACGTCCTCGGGCTCTGGAGTGGGGAGCTGCGTCGCCCGACCACGGCGATCGTCGTGCGCGCCGACGAGGTGTTCATGCACTGCGCGAAGGCGTTCCGTCGCGGCGGTGTCTGGGAACCGGCGAGTTGGGTGGCGCTGGATGACGCACCCGACGGGTTGGACGTGCTCGCTGCGCAGGGCCTGGTGACGACCAACGACACCGCGACCCGCGAGTACCTCGAGGGCAGCTACGTCGCCGATCTCGCCGCGGATGCACCCGACGGCGCGCGGTGACGGAGGCTGGTGGTTGACGCGTCGTGACGGGCCGCGACCACTGGTTCGAGGATCTCGCCGACCACATGGGCGCGGCCTACGACCGGTATGCCCACACCAAGGGCACGGTGCAAGAGGTCGATCACGTGGTGGCGGCGCTCGGGTTGCAGCCGGGTCAGCGAGTGCTCGACGTCGGGTGCGGTACCGGACGTCACGCCTGGGAGCTGGCGGGTCGTGGGATCGAGGTGCACGGCATCGACATCAGCCACCGATTCATCGACATCGCCCGCTCCCGCGGCAGCGATGATCGAGACCTCGCTCCGCGGGGCGTTCGCTCATCGGCCACCTTCGAGCGCGGCGACGCCAGAACGATGGCGTTCGACTCGGAGTTCGACGCGGTGATCTGCCTCTGTCAGGGGGCGTTCGGGATGATGACCGCGACCGGCGAGGACGCCGCGGTCGTCGCCGGCATGGCCCGGGCGTTGCGGCCGGGCGGCCGTCTGGCGTTGAGCGCGTTCAATGCCTACTTCGCCGTGAAGTACCACGACGACGCCACCTTCGACGCAGGATCGGGCGTCTCCCACGAGGTCACCGAGATCCGCTCGGAGACCGGGTGAGGTCGTCGGCCGCCGATCTGTGGACGGGCTGCTACACGCCTCGCGAGCTCCGCCTGCTGCTCGCCGCCGGCGGGTTCGTCGTCGACTCGATCTCCAGTGTCGAACCGGGCGCCTACGGCTCCGACCTGCCCACCATCGAGTCCCCCGAGTACCTCGTCATCGCCCATCGCGCCGCCCGAACATCGCGGATTTCGGTCGCTGAGCGACCGGAAGCCGCGACATTTCGGGTGGATCGGGGGGAGGCCCTCGCCGTTCGGGCTGGTCACTGATACCATGGTCGGCCGCGTCACAGCCGTGACGTGCCTGTCCACCTACTCACCCGTCCGTTTCGAAAGCAGTCCGTCCCTTGTCCGACACCGCAACCACCTCCGAGTCTCCCGTGAACCCGATGGGAACCTTCGACGACGAGGGTCACTACACCCCCCGAGAGATCACCTCCGATGATCTCGGCATGTCGTTCGCCGATGCGATCGACGGCACCATGGTCACCGTCGAGGACGGCCAGCTCGTCCACGGCACCGTCGTCAAGATCGACAAGGACGAAGTACTTCTCGACATCGGCTACAAGAGCGAAGGTGTCATCCCGTCGCGTGAGCTGAGCATCCGCAACGACATCGACCCGTCCGAGGTCGTGTCGCTGGGTGAGCGGGTCGAAGCCCTCGTCCTCACCAAGGAGGACAAGGAAGGTCGCCTGCTGCTGTCGAAGAAGCGGGCGCAGTACGAGCGGGCCTGGGGCGACATCGAGGCCAAGAAGGAAGCCGACGCCGTCGTCTCCGGACCGGTCATCGAGGTCGTCAAGGGCGGCCTCATCGTCGACATCGGCCTGCGTGGCTTCCTGCCCGCGTCGCTCGTCGAACTCCGCCGTGTCCGTGACCTCGCTCCGTACATCGGCGAGACCGTGCACTGCAAGATCATCGAACTCGACAAGAACCGCAACAACGTGGTGCTGTCACGCCGGGCCTACCTGGAGGAGAACCAGAAGGAGACCCGCGACCAGTTCCTCACCAACCTCAAGGTCGGCGAAGTGCGCGAAGGAACGATCTCCTCGGTCGTCAGCTTCGGTGCGTTCGTGGACCTGGGTGGCATGGACGGACTCATCCACGTCAGCGAGCTGTCGTGGAAGCACGTCGATCACCCGGGTTCGGTCGTCGCCGTCGGCGACCCCGTCAAGGTGCAGGTCCTCGACGTCGACTTCAGCCGTGAGCGCATCAGCCTGTCGCTGAAGGCGACCCAGCAGGATCCGTGGCAGGAGTTCGCCGAAGGCCACCAGGTCGAGCAGCTCGTCTACGGCCGGGTCACCAAGCTCGTCCAGTTCGGCGCGTTCGTCCAGGTCGGCGAAGGCATCGAGGGTCTCGTGCACATCTCGGAGATGTCGGCGCACCACGTCGACTCGCCCGAGCAGGTCGTCACGCCGGGCGAGGAGCTGTGGGTCAAGATCATCGATCTCGATCTCGCTCGCCGTCGCATCAGCCTGTCGATCAAGCAGGCCGCCGAAGGTGGCGAGCTCGCTGCTGAGTACCGCGAGCACTTCGAGGTCGACTCCGCCGGCAACTGGGTCCAGGGTGAAGCATCGGCCGAGGCCGAGGCAGCCTGGTCCGAGTACTACGGCGAAGGCGGCGAAGGAGCCGATTGCCGTCACCGACACCGTCGACGTCATCGAGACGAGCGACGGCGTCGAGGTCGTCGAGGTCGTCGATGCGGTGGACGAATCGGGCACCGAGGTCGTCGAGGTCACCGAGGACATCGTGCTGGAGGAAGCGCCCGCCGAGTGATCCTCGTCGGTCTGACCGGAGGAATCGGGGCGGGCAAGTCGACGGTGTCGGCGATGCTGGCCGAACGCGGCGCCGCCATCGTGGACGCCGACCGGATCGCCAGGGACCTGCAGTCACCGGGCAGCCCGGTGCTGACGGCCATGGCCGAACGCTTCGGCGACCAGATCATCCAGCCCGACGGGTCCCTGGACCGGCCCGCCGTTGCCGCCATCGTGTTCAACGACGAGGCGGCACTCAAGGACCTCAACGGCATCGTCCATCCGGCGATGCAGGACGAGATCCAGCGACAGATCGACGTGCACCGCGGGACCGATCGGGTCGTCGTGCTCGACTTCCCGCTGCTCGCGGAGAACCCGCGGCGGGGACTCGGTGCCACGATCGTCGTGGACATCGACGTCGACGTGGCGGTGCAACGCCTCGTCGAGCAGCGCGGCATGGACGAGGCGGACGCCCGGGCCCGGATCAACAGTCAGATCGACCGGGCCGAGCGCCTGAAATCGGCAACGCACGTGATCGACAACAGCGGTGACCGCGATCGGCTGATCGATCAGGTCGACGCGCTGTGGGCCGAGCTGATCACGCTGCCGCCATCAGCCGAGCATCGAGAGTGACATGTCGACGACGGGCACGTCAGGTGCCGGCGTCGTCGAGTACAGCTCGTGGTGCTCGGTGCCGAGCTGACGGAACGCGTCGGCGACGAGGTCCCAGTACGGCCGCCGAATCGCCGCACGACCCTCGTCCCGGGCGGTCTCGTAGCGCTCGCACGGCACTCGGTCGCGGAACGTACGTGACGATCCGCGTCCCCGGCCCGAGCTCCGAGCGGATCTGATCCGACACGTCGGTGCGTTCGTAGTCACGCTCGCGCCAGTCCAACTGCGCCAGTTCCTCGGCCGTCACCCGAACGGCCACGCCGTTGCAGGTCTCGTCGGCCACGATCAGCCCGAGCGACACGACCAGACCCTGTTCGATCGTCAGCGCCGTCGTGCTGCCAGTCGCCGCGCAGATGGAGCGATCCGTAGTTCCAACGCCGCCCGTATCCGTCGAGATGAGCGATCGCCACCTCGTCCGGTCCGACGTGACGACCGATGGTCGACGCGAGCGACGCCGGCGAGACCAGTGATCCGTAGCCGAACACCCAGGTGTCGCTGCTCATCGGCCGACGCTGCGGGGAGTCCGTTCCGGCGAAGTGCTCCTGCACGGTGGCGACGAGCAATCGGACGCCGAGTTCGATCGAGCGCTCGTCCACGTCGAAGAGCCCCGCATGCAGGTCCAGTGTCGGTCCGTCGGGGTCGCGCACGCCGAGGCGGACGTAGCTGCCGGGGACCTCGCGGGTGAACCAGGCGAAGTCGTCGCCGCCCCAGCTCTGCTCGACGGTGACGATCGAGGTGGCCCCCACGACGGTGGACGCCGCCCGCCGGACCGTGTCGGTGACCTCGACGTCGTTCACGACCGGCGGCACGCCGTGGGTGTAGGTGAGTTCGATCCCTGCTCCGGACTCACCGATGATCGCCGCGACCTCGCGTTCCACGAGCTCGGGGAGTCGCTCCCAGACGGGGAGTGACGGGGTACGGATCGAGGCCTTCAGCTCGCAGTGCGTCGGGATCACGTTGGCCGCGTCGCCCGCGTGGATGGCACCGAACACGACCTTGACGTCGGCGGGGTCGTCGAGCCGGGCGGCAACGCGACCAGGGAGTTCCCCGACGACGCGTGCGGCCAGCGCCACGAGGTCGACGGTGAGTTCCGGTCGGGCCGTGTGTCCCCCCGGCCCGCTCAGGCGGATGTGGACCATGTCGGCCGCCGACGAGATGGCGTCGGGCTTCAGCCCGATGATCCCGACGTCGAGTTTCGGCTCGCAGTGCAACCCGACGATCGCGCCGACACCGTCGAGGCCACCGTCGATGATCACGTCGAGTGCGCCCCCGGGAACGCGCTCCTCCGCCGGCTGGAACAGCAGGCGCACCGGACCGGGCAGCTGGTCGCGATGGTGGGCGAAGTAGAGCGCAGCGCCGAGCACGACCGCAGTGTGCACGTCGTGTCCGCAGGCGTGGGCGACGCCGGGGTTCCGGCTGGCGTAGGACACCGACTTCTCGTCCTGCATCGCCAGGGCGTCGAGGTCCGCCCGGAGCGCGAAGGCCGGCCGCTCGGCCCCGTCAACGGTCGGGTGGATGTCGCAGACGAGCCCGGTGCCGACGGCGAGTCGCCGGGGCTGCAGACCGGCGAGGAGGAGTCGCTCCTCGACCAGTTCGGTCGTGGCGTGTTCGGCGCCACTCAGCTCGGGGTGGGCGTGCAGGTTGCGGCGCAGCGCGATGAGCCCCTCGGCATGCTCGTCCAGCCAGTCGTCCAGCGTCGAGTGCGTCATCGGATGCGGTCGGTGGCGAGGCTGTCGACGAGGTGGTGGACCACGTCGACCAGCGTACCGCCGGCCTCGATCACGCTGCGCTGGCGGGCAGCGCCCGAACCGGCCTGCAGGATGACCAGGAGGTCATCGAGTTGTTCGGTCGTGCCGAGCGCCTCTGCCGTCGGCCGGAGTTCGGCGATCAACTCGCGGAGGAGGTCCGCCGACGGGGCGTCGTTCCGGATGCCCGTGCTCGGGATGCTCGACGATCAGCTCCGCGAGCGTGCCGTACCGCGAGGCGAGCCAGCGGTTCTCCCGCACGGTCCACTCACGAGGCGCCACCGGCAGCGTGCCGTCGTCGATGCGGGCGTCGCACCAGGCCACGAGCGTCTGGGCGAGACCGGCGATGGCCACGGTCTCGCGGACGGTGGGGGTGGCGTCGCACATCCTCAACTCCACCGTGCCGAAGTCGGGGTGGGGGCGGATGTCCCACCACACCTCCCGGATCGAACTGATGCACTCGGATTCCAACAGCGTCGACATGAAGGTCTCGAAGTCGGTCCAGTCGTGCAGGTGCGGTGGCAGCCCGGCGGTCGGGAGGGACTCGAAGACCTTCGATCGCGCCGACGCCAATCCCGAGTCCTCGCCCTCGAAGTAGGGGCTCGACGACGACAGCGCGAGGAACAGCGGCAGGTGCCGGCGCAGCTCGTTGATGATGAGGATCGCCCGGGCGCCGTCGCGCACGCCGACGTGGACGTGCAGGCCGCAGATCAGCAGGCGACGCGCCGGCCACTGCATCGTCTCGATGAGCTCGTGGTAGCGCGGTGCCGGGCTGATCAGCTGGTCGCGGGCGAGTCCGAACGGGTGGGTGCCCGAACTCATGAGGGTGAGACCTCGGCGGTCGGTGTGCTCGTGGACCTCGTCGAGGCTCGCTCGGAGATCGTGGCCGGCCTCCGAGGCGTTCTCGCAGATACCCGTGATGATCTCGATCGTGCTCTGGAACAACTCGTGCTTGGCCTTGGGATGCTCGCCACCCGGGTAGGGGGCGCCCATCTCGTCGAGGATCTCGTTGGCCGCCGAGACGAGCGCCCCGGACTCCGGATCGACCACGTGCAGTTCCATCTCGACGCCGACCGTCGGACGTTCGTTGTGGCGGAACTCGATGGTCATGGCCCTCCTGACCCGCCCAACCCCGTCACCGGCCCAACCCTGTCACCGGTAGGTGTCGATCAACTCGGCGATCTGTTCCGGGGTCGTCGGTGGTGCGTAGCGGGCCACCACGTTGCCCGTAGCCGTCGACGAGGAACTTCTCGAAGTTCCAGACGATGTCGCTCGTTTCGCCCTCGCCCGGCTGCTGCTCCTTGAGCCAGGTGTACAACGGAGCAGCACCGTCGCCGTTCACCTCGATCTTGTGGAACATCGGAAAGGTGACCCCGTAGGTCGACGTCGCGAACTCGAGGATCTCGGCGTCGGTGCCCGGTTCCTGGTTCGCGAACTGGTTGCACGGGAAGCCCAGCACCGTCACATCGTCGTTGTCGTCGTGGAGCGCACGCAGACCTGCGTACTGAGGCGTGAGGCCTCAAGCGCTCGCAACGTTGACGATCAGGCAGATCTGGCCGGCGAACTGGTCGAAGGAGACCGGTTCGCCGGTGATCGAGGTCATCTCGAACTCGTGGAAGGTGGACATTCCACGACCCTAGTTACTCATGGTGTCAGACACCATGAGTAACGGGTTCGGGTCACCGCGGCCGACGAATGGTGTGGATAACATCTGTCCCACCCATGTCCGCCGACCGAAAACGAAGTTGACGCCGTGCTGACTGCTCTCGGGCTGATCGGTGTCGTCGCGTTGATCGCCGCGAACGGGTACTTCGTTGCCGTCGAGTTCGCGTTCGTCGCCGCCCGCCGCAGCCGCTTCGTGGAGCAGGCAGAATCCGGTGACCGGCGGTCGAAGCGAGCGATTCTCGTCCACAAGCGGCTCAGCTTCATGCTGTCGGGCGCGCAGCTCGGGATCACGGTCTCCTCGCTCGCGCTCGGCTTCATCGCCGAGCCGGCGATCGCGTCGGTCTTCTCGCCGGCGCTCGAGGCGGCGGGCATCCCGGAGTCGGCCTCGCTCGCCATCGCGATCGCCCTCGCGTTGCTGTTCGTCACCATGGCGCAGATGGTGTTCGGCGAGCTGGCGCCGAAGAACCTCGCCATCGCGAAGCCGGAACCGGTGGCTCGCACGTTGGCGCCGTCGGCGTGGCTGTTCATGCGCGTCACCGGCTCCGATCGTCCGGTTGTTCGACGGTGCCGCCAATCGTCTGCTCCGGCTGGTCGGCGTCGAGCCCGTCGACGAGCTGAACGCCGCGGTGTCGACCCAGGAACTCGACCTGATCGTGGATTCCTCTGCCGAGAGCGGCCACCTCACGACGCTGCAGGCCCAGCTGCTCGAGCGGGCGATCAACTTCGGTGATCTCGAGGCGTCCGACGCCATGATCCCCTGGAACCGTGTGGTCACGATCGACATCGACGCCACGGCAGCGGATCTCCGGGCGTTGATGACCTCGACGCACTCACGCTTCCCGGTGGTGAACGACGACGACGAGGTCCAGGGCATCGTGCACGCCAAGGATCTGCTCGGTGTGCCCAGCTCCGAGTACGAGGCGACCGGCGTTGCCTCGCTGCTCCACGAGATCCTCGCCGTGCCCGAGGCGGCCGGGTTGAGTGTGGTGCTCGGCGAGCTGCGTACCCATGCCACCGAGATGGCGATCGTCATCGACGAGTACGGAGGTCCTGCCGGCGTCGTGACGCTCGAGGACATCGTGGAGGAACTCGTCGGCGAGATCGAGGACGAGTACGACCCCAGCGCTCGCGGCGAGCACGTCGAGGTGGAACCCGGCGTGTGGTCGATCGCCGCCAGCTCGCGTCCCGACGAGATCGAACGGGTCACGGGTTTCGACCTTCCCGACGGCGACTACGACACGGTGGCAGGTCTGGTCCTCGAGCGCCTCGAACGGATTCCTTCGGTCGGGGAGTCGTTCGTGGTGGATGGCATCCTGATCCACGTCGACGAGATCGACGGGTTCGCCATCCAACGGCTCAGCATCCGAGTCGACCCCGACGCGCTGGACGATGACGACGATGACACCGATTCGGCCGGACGCAACGGAGGCGAGAAGTGATCGCCTCCACATCGTCCGGGATCCAGGTCAACTGGTTCAGCCTCGCACTGGCCGTGATCCTGCTGGCGCTCAACGGATTCTTCGTGGCGGCGGAGTTCTCGCTGCTCGCTGCCCGCCGCTCGCGCATCGAGCAACTGGCCGCCGACGGTGACCGGCGGGCCCGGCGCGCGCTCGACGGCCTGCGCGAGCTGACCTTGATGCTCGCGGGTGCGCAGCTGGGGATCACGATGTGCTCGCTCGGTCTCGGTGCCGTGGCCGAGCCGGCGGTGGCGCGGTCATCCAGGGTGTGCTCGGCGAGGTGTTCACGCTGTCGGAGACCGCGAGTCACATCATCGCCTTCACGATCGCGTTGTCGATCGTCGTGTTCCTGCACATGGTGGTCGGCGAGATGGCGCCCAAGTCGTGGGCGATCGCCCACCCGGAGGATTCGGCGCTCAAACTGAGCCCGTCGTTCCGCCTGTACGCCCGGATCTTCCGGCCGATCATCCGTCTCCTCAACTGGTCCGCGAACGTCGTGGTCAGGATGGTGGGTGTCGAACCTCAGGACGAACGGGCGATGGCGCACTCGCCCAGCGACCTGCTGTTGCTGATCGAGGAGTCCGCCGGCCACGGCGGGATCGACGCCGAGGAGCACGAACTGCTGTCGCGGTCGCTGGAACTGTCGGGGCTGACCGCTGCGGACGCGATGACGGTGCGGCGCGACATCGTTGCCCTGCCGGCGACGGCGTCGGCGGACCAGGTGGCTGCCGAGGCGCATCGCACCGGACGGACACGCATCGTGATCCACGAGGGCGACCTCGATCATGTCCGCGGCTTCGTGCATGCCAAGGACGTCATCCGGCTGGAACACGGATCGTGGACCACGACCCTCGCCGGCGCCATGGCCCGGCCGATCATGGTGACGCCGGAGCACCATCGGCTCGAGGATCTGCTGCTCGAGATGCGGACCGAGCGCCATCACATCGCCCTCGTGGCCGACGAGCACGGACTGGTGCTCGGATTGGTCACGCTCGAGGACGTGATCGAGGAACTGATCGGCGACTTCGACGACGAGACCGATCGTCACCTGGGTGACTGCGAGCAGCTCGCCGACGGGAGCTATCAGATGAGTGGCACCACGAGGGTGGAGCACTTCGCCGAGTGCACCGGGATCGAGCTTCCCGATGGCGACTGGCAGACCGTGGCGGGGTACGTGATCGACGCGCTCGACGACATCCCGTCGGAAGGTGACTTCGTGCGGACGGCCATCGGCGAGTTCGAGGTGATCAAGATGGACGGCTACGCGATCGATTCGCTGCGCGTGCGGTGACCGTTTCGGGCGAACGCATCGATTGACCGTCCGATGGTGTATCCCCGACGACTGCTCAACGACCACGAGACGGTCACCGTCGAGCTGCACCCACACTGGTGGTTCCTGGTGCTCCCGGTCGCCGCGGTCGTCGCATCGATCGGTGCTGCCATCGCCACGATGGTGGGCACCGACGTCGACACCACCGGCCGTACGATCGCCGGCTGGGCGTCGTTGGTGGCGTTGGGGGTCAGCGCGATCTGGTTGGTGATCCGGTACTCGCGGTGGCTGACGACGCACTTCGTGATCACGAACCGGCGCATCATCTTCCGGACCGGCCTCGTGACCAAGCGGGGGATCGAGATCCCCGTCGATCGGGTGAACACCGTGCACTTCTCGCAGGGGGTCTTCGAACGGATCGTCGGCGCCGGCGACCTGCTCATCGAGTCGGGTGGTGAGTCCGGCCAGCAGCGATTCACCGACATCCGTCAACCCGATCGGGTCCAGCGCGTGATCCACGCCCAGATGGATGCCTCGCACATGCGGCCCGGCGGCCATGCCGGTGTCGACGTGGCGGGCCAGCTCGAACGGTTGGAGTCGATGCTGATGCGCGGGACCCTGACCCCCGAGGAGTTCGACCGCCAGAAGCAGAAGCTGCTCGGGCCGTGAACGCCGGCGACACGCATCGTGAGCCTGGTGCCGTCGACGACGGAGACCTTGCTGGCGCTCGGTGCCGACGTCGTGGCCTGCACGAGGTTCTGCGAGCAGCCGCAGCTGGTCCACGTCGGCGGGACGAAGAACCCCGACATCGACGCGATCGTGGCGTTGGAGCCCGACATCGTCGTGCTGGATCGCGAGGAGAACCGGCTCGAGGATCACGACGAACTGGTTCGGCGTGGTGTGCCGGTCCTCGTGAGTGACGTGAGGACCGTCGAGGCGGCGCTGGCGCTCGTGGACGAGCTGTGCGACCGCTTCGGCCTGACCCGACCCGCCTCGTTCGACGGGGCCGTCCCCGCGGGGGTGGCGTCGGCACGTCGCACGGCGTTCGTGCCGATCTGGCGGCGGCCGTGGATGTCGATCAACGAGCGCACCTACGGTGGCTCGGTGCTGGACGCGGATCGGCGTCGATCTCGTGACGGCCGGGTCGGAGTCGGCGTACCCGGTCGTGGAACTGGACCGGATCGCGCCGCCCGATCTCGTGCTCGTGCCGAGTGAGCCGTACGACTTCACCGAGGCGCACGTCGACGAGCTGCGTGGGGCGTTCCCCGAGGCTCGCGTCGTGAGGGTCGACGGCCAGGACCTGTTCTGGTGGGGTATCCGAACCCCGGATGCGATCCGCCGGCTAGCTCGTGTGTTGGATCCGTCGAGCGCCGTCGGAGGCGACGACGTTCCAGCCCTCGGTGAGTGAACCGGGCGCACAGATCGCCACGACACAACCGCCGAAACCGCCGCCGGTCATGCGGGCGCCGAACACCCCCGGCGTCTCGACGAGCCGGGCGACGGCGGCATCCATGGTGGGAGTCGACGTCTCGAAGTCGGCCCGCAGGCTCTCGTGGCTCTGCGGTCATCAACGCGCCGGCAGTGACGTAGTCGCCGCGCTCGAGGGCGGCCGCGAAGTCGCGGACACGCTGGTTCTCGGTGATCACGTGACGGGCTCGGCGCAGCGGGATGTCGCCGAGCGCAGCCGCGTGTTCGTCGACGTCGTCCACGGTTGCCGTCCGAAGCGGCCCGAGGATCTCCTCGGCACGGGCGCACTCGGCGACCCGGTCGGAGTAGGCGGAGCCGAGCAGCGTCCGGTGGGCGACGAATCGGATCACGACGTCGATGTCGGTCGGCACCGGCACCTGGGTCACGGCGAGGGTGTGGCAGTCGATCATCGTGGCGTGCCCGGCCGTGGCGGCGGCGATGCAGAGCTGGTCCATGATGCCGGTCGGGACGCCGGTCGCGGCGTGCTCGGCGCGCCGAGCGGCGAGCGCGAGCTCGGTCGACGTCCCGTCGAACCCGAGCGCCAATCCGATCGCGCATTCGAGTGCGGCGCTCGACGACAGCCCGGCGCCCGCGGGGATGTTGCTGGTGACGTCCCCGACGAGACCGACGGTGACGCCGAGCTCGGCGGCCATCGCAGCGACGTAGGAGCCCCACTGCGGCTGAACGGTCGACGCATCGCCCGTGAAGGGGAGCGCGAACCTCGACGTCGCCGTCCTCGGCGTCGGAACGCAACGAGATGTGGTCGCCACCGGGTGTGTAGTCGATCGTCGTGCCGCGGTCGATCGCCATCGGGAACACGAGACCGCCGGTGTAGTCGGTGTGATCGCCGATCAGGTTCACCCGTCCGGGTGCGTGGACACGGTGCTCGTGATGTCGTGGCTGGTCGGACACGCCGTCACGGTAGCGGTCGCACTGTGAGGTGAGCGCCCACGGCTCAGAGCCACTGGTCGAGTCGTTGCGGGAGCGACCGGAAGCGAGCTTCCCCACCCGCGCACGATCCCGTGCTGAGATGTGACGAACGTCACATCTCGGAGGCCTCGGATTCGGGGGAACTCTGTGACACCCCTTCGTCAGGATTGGGGCATGGAGATCACCGCAGTTGTCGATCGGGTGGGGCGTATCGGCGCCGTGCGCGCCGATGATGCTGCGGGTCGTGTCGAGTGCGAATCGGCGTCTGGTCGAGCTGCGGGGGTTGCGGGCCTGGGTGGATGCGTCGGAGGCCGATCTCGCCCGTCGGTTGGCGGCGATGGTGTCGTTCCCCGAGCAGGCCATCGCCGAGTCGTCGAAGGGTTCGTTGGGTCAGGCATCCAGTGTGATGGAGCGGGCGGCGACGTTGGAGTCGACACCGGCGATCGCCGCGGCGTTGGATCGTGGTGCGGTGACGGCGGGTCATGTGGATGCGATCACCCGGGCCGGCAAGACCCTCGACCCATCCCAGCGTGACGAACTGTTGGGTCGGGTCGATGCGCTGGTGGATGTTGCGGAGCATGCGTCGCAGGCGGAGTTCGCTCGGCGGGTGCGTGACGAGGCCCGCCGCCTGCAAGCCGCTGACGGCATGGACACCCTGGAGCGTCAGCGGCGGGCGACGAGTCTGCGGACGTGGGTGGATCTCGAGGGCATGTGGAACCTGAAGGCCCGGTTCGATCCGCTCACCGGTGTCCGACTCGACGCCCGGCTGCGTGAGTCGCTCGAAGCGTTGTTCGCGACGTCGACCCCCGACACCTGTCCGACCGATCCGGGCGCGAAGCAGGATCACCTGCGAGCGTTGGCGCTGGCTGATCTGATCCTGACCGGCGGCAGCGCCACCAAGCCGGGACGACCCGAGTACGTGGTGGTCATCGACGCCGACACCCCGACAGCGACGGGTCCGCACGTGAGTTCTCGATCCCCGTCGAGGTGCCGTGGCGGGTGCTCGCCGAACTCGCCGGTGACGCCGACGTCCACACGGTCGTGGTGCGTAACGGGGTCGTGCTGCACGCCCCGGGCAACCTGAACCTGGGACGCTCCACCCGCTTGGCGAACCGGGCCCAACGACGAGCACTGCGGGGCCTGTACGCGACGTGTGCGATCCCGGGCTGCGGGGTGCGCTACGACCACTGCAAGCTGCATCACGTCATCTGGTGGCGCCACGGCGGCTGCACCGACCTCGACAACCTCCTGCCGGTCTGCTCACGACACCACCACAAGATCCACGACGACGGCTGGAACATCACCCTCGGCCCGAACCGGCAACTCACCATCAGATTCCCCGACGGCACCGTGCAGACCACCGGACCACCCACCATCCGCGCCGCCTGAGTACATCTGTGCCGGCACCAGATGTACGTGACGCGGGGGGGCTCCGTTTGTCGACTGTCCGAATCACTCTGCAACACTCAGCCCATGCCGCGCGCCCAGCTACCCAACGGGATCGAGCTCGAGTACCAAACGACCGGTGACCCGAGCGACCCCGTCCTCCTGGCGGTGTGCGGGTACACGTCGCAGATGATCTCGTGGCGCCAGGGCTACATCGACCAGCTCGCCGCGCAGGGCCTGTTCGTGGTGCAGTTCGACAATCGTGACGTCGGTCTGTCGACCAAGCTCGACGGACAGCGCGTGTCGCCGGCGCATGGTCCTCAAGGCCACCCTCGCCGGCGAAGAGCCGCCGCCCGTGCCGTACACCCTGTCCGACATGGCCGCCGACGGGATCGGCCTGCTCGATCACCTGGGCATCGAGCGGGCACACATCGTGGGGAACTCGATGGGCGGCATGATCGTGCAGACCATGGCCATCGAACACCCCGACCGCATCGCCAGTGTCGTGTCGGTCATGAGCAGCCCGGGCGATCCGCGGGTCGGCTCGCCGACGCCCGAGGCCCGTGAGGCACTGCTCGCGCCGCAACCGGCCGACCGTGACGACTACATCGCCGCATCGCTGAGCGGTCGTGTCTGGGCCTCGAAGAAGTACTTCGATCCCGACGCCGTGCAAGCAGTGGCCGCCGCCCAGTTCGACCGGTGCTACTACCCCGAAGGAGCGACTCGGCAGCTCGCAGCGATCTATGCCAGTGGCGATCGCAGCGTCGGCCTCCGCGCCCTGCAGATGCCGATGCTGGTCATCCACGGACGCGACGACACCCTGATCACCCCCGAAGGTGGTGAGCGCACCGCCGAACTCGTCCCCGGCTCGCGCTACCTCCTGCTGTCCGACATGGGCCACGACATGCCCGAACCACTGTGGCCGGTCCTGGCCGAGGCCATCGGTGGCCACGTGCGCTCATCGCTCGCGCTGACCACCTGACCCGACCACCCTCGAACCACCACCCGAACCACCACCCCGAACCACCCGCCCCGAACGAAGGAAACCACCATGGCTGGACCACTCACCGGATACCGCGTCATCGAGATCGCCGGCATCGGCCCCGGGCCGTTCGCAGCGATGCTGCTGGCCGACATGGGCGCCGAGGTCGTCCGCATCGAACGTGCCGGTGCCGTGCGTGGCCCGCTGCCCGACGGCCCCCACTTCGACGTGCTGCTCCGCGGGCGACGCAACGTGGCCATCGACCTCAAGCATCCCGACGGGGTCGAGGCGCTGCTCACGCTCGTCGAGTCCGCCGATGCGCTGATCGAAGGGTTCCGACCCGGCGTCATGGAACGCCTCGGTGTCGGCCCCGACGAGTGCCTCGCCCGCAACCCGAAGCTCGTGTTCGGACGCATGACCGGCTGGGGCCAGGAAGGCCCCTACGCCCAGGCCGCCGGCCACGACATCAACTACATCGCGCTCGCCGGCGCCCTCGCCCACTTCGGGCGGGTCGGCGAGGCACCCGTGCCGCCGCTCAACATGGTCGGCGACTTCGGCGGCGGCGGGATGTTCCTCGCCTACGGCGTGGTGTGTGCGCTCCTCGAAGCGCAACGCAGCGGCCAGGGCCAGGTCGTCGACACCGCCATGGTCGACGGCGCCGCGGTGCTGATGTCGATGTTCTGGGCGTTCCGGACGATCGGGATGTTCGACGAGAACGCCCGGGGCACGAACCTGCTCGACACCGGCGCGCACTTCTACGACGTCTATCAGTGCAGCGACGGCGGGTACATCTCGCTCGGGTCGATCGAGCCGCAGTTCTACGCCGAGCTGATGCGACTGACCGGCCTCGCCGACGACCCCGACTTCGCGAAGCAGATGGACAAGACGCAGTGGCCCAGCCTGAAAGCACGTCTGACCGAGGTGTTCGCCGGCAAGACACGAGCGCAATGGTGTGAGCTGATGGAGGGGACCGACGTGTGCTTCGCCCCGGTCCTGACCATGGGTGAGGCGGCCGAGCACCCGCACAACGTCGAACGCGGCACCTTCATCGACGTGGCCGGAACCATCCAGCCGGCGCCGGCTCCTCGGTTCAGTCGCACCCAGGCCGAAGTGGTGAGCCCACCCGCCCACGCAGGTGCCCACACCCGGGACGTCCTGAACGACTGGGGCATCGATGAGGCCCGCATCGGGCAGTGGATCGACTCCGGAGCGATCAAGCAGGCCGAGTCGGCGAGCACCTGACGTGGGGACGCTGGTCTGCTTCCACGCGCACCCCGACGACGAGGTCATCAGCACCGGCGGCACGATCGCGCGGGCATCCGCGGAGGGGCATCGGGTCGTGCTCGTCGTGGCCACCAACGGCGAGCACGGCGAGGTCCCCGACGATCTCGCACCCGGTGAGACACTCGCCGACCGCCGGCGAGCCGAGACCGACGCAGCGGCCGCCGTCCTCGGAATCCACCGGGTCGTGTGGCTCGGCTACACCGACTCCGGGATGACGGGCTGGGAGCAGAACCACCATCCGGCGAGCTTCCATCTCGCCGACCCGCACGAAGCCGGGGAGCGGCTCGCGACCGTCTTGCGCGAGGAGTCGGCCGACGTGCTGACCATCTACGACTGGCACGGGAACTACGGCCATCCCGACCACATCGCCGTGTATCGGGTCGGGCTCGTGGCAGCGGAACTGGTGCCGACGGTGCGAGTCCTGGAAGCGACGATGAACCGAGACGCGTTCGTCAGGATGATCGAGTCGGCCCGGCAGGCCGGCGCGACGCCAGGTGGCGCCGAGGGTGGGGAGCTGGACGACTTCGATCCGAACGGTCCCGCCGACGACGGCAATCCGATGGGGACGCCGGAAGCCGAGCTGACGCTGGCCATCGACGTCAGCGCGTTCGTCGAGACCAAGCGAGCTGCGATGCGCTGCCATCGCAGCCAGATCGAGGACTCGTCGTTCTTCCTCGAGATGCCCGACGAGGCGTTCGCCGGCGCATTCGGAGTCGAGTGGTTCATCGAGCACGACGCGACCCCGCCCCATCGCACCGGATGGATCTTCGAGTCGACCTGACGACGAGATCCCCGATCCGTGGTCCAAACTGGACCATGATGTCCAGCATGATTCGGCGCATCGTTCCGTCGCTGCTCGTCGCCGGGCTCGTGATGGCGGCGTGCGGCGGCTCGGACGACGGGTCGGCCACGGGCAGCAGCACGGCGTTCACGCTGTTGCCGACGACGAGCACGGAGGCGACGACGTCGACCACCTCCACGACCACGACGAGCACGACCACGACGAGCACGACCGCTCCGACGACGACCCTCGCGCTGCCGTCGACGACCGTCGCCGACCCTGCGGTCACCGATCTGGTGCTTGAGCGGTGACGGCATCGGCACGGCAGGCTTCGGTGCCGAACCCGATGGCGTCATCGCCTACCTCAGCTCCTACCTCGGCCAACCCTCCAACGACAGCGGTTGGATCGACCCGTTGTCCGTCGGCCTCTGTTCGGGTGCCGAACTTCGGCGGGTCTCCTGGGGTGTGCTGACCCTGCTGTTCGGTGACGTCTCCTCGGTCCTGCAGGGCCGTCGCCACTTCTTCGGCTACACCTACGGCGACCAGGCCGAGATCGGGGCGCCGCCGGTCGGGTTGGCCACCAGTCGGGGGGTGGCGATCGGTTCGCGGGTCGTCGACGTGCGCGGTGCGTATCCGGCGGCCGAGGTGTTCCCCGAGGACGACTTCACCCCGCCGTTCTTCTTCGTCAACGACAGCCTCCGGGGATTCCTCACCGGCACCGACGACAGCGCAACGGTCACCGCCATCATCGGCGGCGACGACTGCGGCATCTGATCCGCGAAGCAGTCAGCGGTGTCCGACCTCTACGACCTGCACGACGCGCTCGCCTGGTTCCTCGTGCTGTCCAACGCTGCGGTCGGCTGCTGGGCGCTCGCGGCCCAGCGGTTCCCGGTGCTCCGGGTGCGACCGCTGTGGTGGTCCATCGCCGTCGCGCAGCTGTCCGCCTTCGCCATCGCGGTGGTCGGCGTGCTGATGGTCAACCGCTACGACCTCGAACTCGACCAGTTCCATGCGCTGTACGGCTTCAGCACGATCGTCGCCGTCGGGATCCTGTACAGCTATCGCGGCAGCCCGTTCATCAAGGACAAGCTGTATCTCATGTACGGCCTCGGGAGCCTGTTCATCATGGGTCTCGGGATCAGAGCGATGTACCTCGGAACCCACTGACCCCGATCCCCCGGGGCAGGGCAGCCGGATCCCACGAGAGTTGGACGAGACCCTCCTGGCAGGCGAATCGGTCGGTCATGCCGGCCACGTAGGCCACGGCGGCCCTGAGCGCCTCGGGGCTCCCGGCGTCGACGTAGTCGGCTCGCTCGCCCAGCGCCACCGTCATGGTCTGCGTCGGAATCGAGTGCGGTCGGTCGGCGTAGTGCTCGACCAGCGCCCGCAGCAGCGCGATGACCGCGGCGGCCTGCTGCTGGCTCGCCGGTCGGAGGTAGACGTGCTCGTAGTTGAACCGCCGGAAGGCCGCCAACGCTTCGGCGATGTCACCCGACATGCCGATCCGTGCCGGTCCTCGCCGTCGTCTCGACCATCGCCCGCACGAACGTTCCGAGCTGTCGTGACCGGTCCGTGCCGCACAGTTCGGCGACGATGTCCGGCAGCATCTCCGCCGTGACGATCCCGGCGGCGACTGCGTCCTCGAAGTCGTGGCAGACGTAGGCGATCCGGTCCGCCCACGACACCACCTCACCTTCGGGTGTCTGCGGTGCGGGCAGGCTCCAGGAGTGGTTGCGGATGCCGTCGAGGGTCTCCGCGCACAGGTTCAGCGGTTGCAGGGTGACGTCGGCGCCCCACGGGGCGTGATCGAACCCACCCTCGAGATACGGCGACAGTGCGTCCTCGCTGGCGTGGCCGCCGGGCCCGTGACCGCAGTCGTGTCCGAGCGCCATCGCCTCGACGAGCGGCACGTTCAGACTCAGGGACTCGGCGATCGAGCGGGCCACCTGGGCCACTTCGAGCGCGTGGGTCATGCGCGTGCGCTGATGGTCGTCGGGGAAGACGAACACCTGGGTCTTGCCGGCGAGCCGCCGAAACGAGGAGTCGTGCAGGATGCGGTCGCGGTCGCGTTCGAAGCAGGTCCGATACGGGTCGGGTGCCTCCTCGAGGGCCCGGTGGCCGGCCCCGACCGCCCGGGTGGCATTGGCGGCGAGGTTCCGATGCTCGGCCTCCTCGCGGGCCTCGCGGGTGCGAACCACCGCGTCGCCGATCGTTGCGACGGAGTCGGCGTGTGCCACGACGACGTCGTCATCGCCGTGGCCGGTCATCGTGGCAGCCCACCGCTGCGCCCGTTCGGCCGCCGAATCGGGATGAGGGAGATCGGCCATGGTGTGACGATACGAGATGCCCTCGTGCCGACGGCGTTAGCCTTGACCGAAATGTCCGGGTTCGTCGACGAGTGCCAACTGAACGTGCGCGGTGGGGACGGCGGCGCGGGCTGCGTGAGCTTCCGGCGAGAGGGCCCCGAGGCGATGGGTGGACCCAACGGCGGCGACGGCGGCAACGGTGGGAACGTGTGGCTCGTCGCCGACCACAACGTGTCGTCGCTGCTGGCGTTCCGTGACCACCCGCACCGTCGGGCGACCAACGGCGTGCACGGCAAGGGCAAGGACCTGCACGGCCGACGGGGTCAGTCGCTCGACATCGCCGTGCCGATGGGCACCGTCGTCTTCGATCTCTACACCGGCGAGGTCCTGGCCGAACTGGTGAACCACGGTGATCGCTGGCTGGGCGCCGCCGGCGGTCGGGGTGGGCGCGGCAATGCCAAGTTCCTGTCGAACAAGCGCAGGGCGCCCGGGTTCGCCGAGCAGGGCGAGCACGGCGAGGACCGCTGGCTCCGCCTCGAACTCCGTCTGATGGCCGACGTCGCGCTCGTCGGCTTCCCCAACGCCGGCAAGTCGACGTTCATCAGCGTGATCTCGGCCGCCAAGCCGAAGATCGCGAACTATCCCTTCACGACCCTGGAGCCGAGCCTCGGCGTCGTCCGGGTGGACGACGAGACCGAGTTCGTGGTCGCCGACATCCCGGGCCTGATCGAGGGTGCCAGCGAGGGCAAGGGTCTCGGCCACCAGTTCCTGCGGCACGTGGAGCGTGCCCGGGTGCTGTGTCTGCTGCTCGACCTGGCTTCGATGGACGGGGTGAGCCCACAGGAGCAGGAGCGCATCCTGCTGCACGAGTTGGGCGCGTACCGTCCGGAACTGCTCGAACGCCCCCGTGTGGTCGTCGGCACGAAGGCCGATGTGGTGCAGCCCGAGGAACTCGCGGCGCTCGGCTGGGACGGACCGATCATGTCGTCGGTGACCGGCCAGGGTGTCTCCGACACGGTCGGTCGGCTCGCCGCCGAGGTCCACGACGTGCGCCAGTCGATCGAGTGGGCCGAGGGAGTCGTGGTGCTGCGTCCGGAGGCGAGCGGCGCCGCGGTGGAACGGGTGGCCGACGGGGAGTTCCGCCTGCTCGGGCGTGACGTCGAGCGCGTCGTCGCCCTGAACGACGTCACCACACCCGAGGCGTTGTCGTACATCGACTACCGGCTCGAGCGGCTCGGCGTGCCCAAGATGCTGGCCAAGGCGGGCGCCCAGGAGGGTGACGTCATCTGGATCGGCGAGTTCAGCTTCGAGTACTCCCCGGATCTCTGAGGGTTCACGGGTCGTTGTCGTGAGAGTGGTCGCGAAGATCGGCACCGCGTCGATCACCGACGAGGGTGGCGCCATCGACGCCGGGGCGCTGGCCAAGCTCGCCGACGAGGTGGCGGCGCTGCGCGCCGGTGGGCACGAGGTGATCGTGGTGTCGTCGGGGGCGGTCGCCGCCGGCGTGGCGGCGCTGGGTCTGGCGGCGCGGCCGACCGACATGCAGACGCTGCAGGCGATCTCCGCGGCGGGCCAGAGCCGTCTGGTCGAGGCGTACAACCGGGAGTTCGCCCGCCATGGCATCGTCGGCGCCCAGGTCCTGCTCGATCCCCACGACTTCGCCGACCGCACCCAGTACCTGCACGCCCGCAACACCATCGACCGGCTGCTGGAGTTGGGTTGTGTGCCGGTGGTCAACGAGAACGACGCCATCGCCAACGACGAATTGCGATACGGCGACAACGATCGGCTCGCTGCCCTGGTCGCGAACAGTGTCGGCGCCGACGTGCTCGTGCTGCTGACCGACATGGACGGCGTGTACACCGCCGATCCTCGCCGCGATCCGTCGGCGACGTTGATCCCGCTGGTGCGCTCCGGTGACCCGCTGCTCGCCATCCGGGCCGACGCCGGTGGCAGCGGACGGGGAAGTGGCGGCATGGCGTCGAAGCTGACCGCTGCGCGCATGGCGTCGTGGTCGGGGATGCGTTCGGTGATCGCCCGCGCGTCGCGGCCCGATGTGCTGGCTGGCGCCGTGTCCGCGGAACTCGTCGGCACGACGTTCGAGGCGCACGATCGCACCCTGTCGGCGCGCAAGTTGTGGATCGCCTTCGCCGCCGAGGTGATGGGTTCGATTCATGTCGACGCCGGTGCAGAGCGGGCGCTCACCGAACGACCGAACAGCCTGCTGCCCGCCGGGACGCTCGGTGTGGACGGGGCGTTCGTCGTCGGGGACACCGTGGACATCGTCGGTCCGAGCGGGCGTCCCTTCGCCCGCGGGCTGGCGGCGGTCGATGCCGACGTCATCCGTTCGGTGCTCGGTCGACGCACCGGTGATCTTCCGTCCGGGGTCAATCACGAAGTGGTCCACCGCGACGATCTCGTCGTCCTCCCCTCCTGACCACGCACGCCACTCCCGTTCGCGTTTGCGGGAGGATCTGGATGGGGTGGGCCATCCGAAAACTCCCGCAAACGGAAATGTGGCGAGGTGGGTCAGGCGGGGCTGGGGCGGAGGCGGCGGCGCACGGCGTCGAGTTCGGGAGCGCCCATCGCGAACAGGAGTCCCAGGTAGACGGCGAGGCCGATCAGCGCACCCACGACGACCCGCACGAGGGCGTCGACACCGACGTTGCCGCCGACCTGCTGGGTGACGAGCCACACCACTTCGGCCATGAGCGCCGCGGCGATGAGCATCCTGGCGATGCTGCCGAGGATGGACCGCACCGGGAACCCGGGAACCTTGTAGCTCAGCACCTGCATCGCCCAGATCGACGACACCACGTAGGCGAGCGCGAAGGCGAGGCCGAGACCGAGCACCCCGTAGCGATCGACGAGAACGAATGCCAACACGATGTTGACGAGGTTCTCCACGAGGTTGATCTTGAACGGCGTCTTGGCGTCCTTGTGGGCGTAGAAGCCGCGGAGCACGAACAGATAGATCGAGAACGCCCCGAGGCCGAGCGCGAGCCCGGCCAGCGCCCGCTGGGCGGCATCGGCGTCCTCGGCGGTGAAGTCGCCGCGTTGCAGCAGCGCGCCGATGATCGGCTGGCGGAGCACGAAGATCCCCACGCCGGCGGGAATCGTGAACAGTGCCGTCATCCGCAGACCGAGCGACGCCTGATCGACGAAACCGCCACGATCACGTCGAGCGACCGATCTCGACATCTCGGGCTGGAAGGTCGTCGCGATCGCCACGGCGAGCAGCCCGTGGGGGAGCACGAAGAAGGTGAAGGCGTTGATGTAGGCGCTCGCGCCGCTCGAGCCGGGCTCGGCGAGGTTCCGGACGACGAGCAGCGCGACCTGGTTGGCCAGGACGAACCCGATCGTCCAGCCCGACAGCGACAGCAGCTTGCGAGCGGCCGGGTGGCGGACGTCGAAGTTCGGTCGGAACCTGAACCCGGTCCGCCACATCGCGGGGAGGAGCACCAGGGCCATCGACGCGATGCCGACGGTCGCGCCGAGCCCGAGCGTCCATCGCAGTCGATCGTTGGAGAGCACCTCCTCGAGCTGCCACTCGCCCGGCGCCGGGTTCCGGCAGCGACAGCAGGAACGAGATGATGATGACGTTCGGGAGGATCGGCGCCCACGCCGCCGCGAAGAACCGCCGCCGACTGTTGAGGAACGCGTTGGCGAGCGCCACCAGCCCGTAGAACAGGATCTGGATCAGGAAGATCCGTGCGAGCGTCGTCCCGGCCGAGCGGTACAGGTCGGCGTCGACGCCGTCGGCGACGTTCACGGAGTAGAGCCCGAAGATGAACGGCGCGAAGACCACGGCAACGACCGTCAACGCGATCATCAACATGACCGACACGGTGAGCACGACGTTGGTCGACTCGTCGTCGTCGTTCTCGACGAACGTGGAGAACAGCGGCACGAGCGTCGCCGACAACAGCCCGCCGAGCAGGAGTTCGTAGATGATGTTCGGGGTCTCGTTGGCGATCAGGTACGCATCCGACAGGGCGGTCTGGCCGAGAACGGCTCCGAGGACCACCAACCTGAGTAGACCGGTGATCCGGGAGAGCGCCGTGCCGCTGGCAACGACGACGTTGCTCCGCAGCAGCCCACTCATCCGGCGGAACGCTACTTCGCCCGTTACGCCAGGGGTCAGACCCCCGCTGTAACGATTGGTGTCAGACACCAACCGTTACACGACGTCCCAGACCAGCAGGGGGTGGCGGTTGCGGCGGTCACGGGGCCGTTCCGGGTCCTCGAGCGCCCGCAGCTGCTCCAGGACGGGCTCGACGACCGTGGCCCAGGTCGCATCGTCGACGTCGAACAACGACGAGTAGATCCGATCCTCGATGTGGGCGATCGCCTCGGCCGGCGGCTGGGGGAAGCCGTCCCACGGCGTGAAGCCATCGTGGACGAGGCCGAGTCCGAGCAGGCTCCTGCCGACGAGATCGTTTCGCCCGAGGCGCTGGCGGTGCAACACCGACAATCCGTCGATCGCGGCGGCGATCTCGTCGTCGGCGTCGAACTCCGCGTTCGAGAGGATCGCAACGATTCTCCCGCCGGGCCGCACGACGCGTCGAGCCTCCATCAGCGTTGCCACCGGGTCGGCGACGAGTTGCAGCACCCACACGAAGTACGCCGTGTCGGCGGATCCCTCCGGCAGTGGGAGGGCGTCGATGTCGGCCACCGCTACTCGGCGGCCCACCCGATCGACGGCGGCACGAAGCATCGCATCGCTGAGGTCGAAGCCGATCGTCTCGATGCCGTGTCGACGCAACCCGCTCGCGATCACCCCGGTACCGATCCCGAGTTCCACCACGGTCGGCCCGACGATCCACGGCGCCAGGGCGTCGGCGAATCCGTCGCCGCGTCGCTGTCCGCCCCTGCGTTGCGTCGTAGATCGACGCAACCTTGTCGAACGACGTACCGGGCATGTCGGCAGCGTATGACATCCCAATTGACCCGCGGGTCAAGGGGCCGGGTAGCGTTCGATGCCATGACAACCACGGATGCCGGGGTGCCCGGTAGCGAGACCCACCGCTTCGACAGTGTGCAGTCGGTACGCGACGCCCTGCGCGACGTCAACTACCTCGCAGACGACGGCATCGCCGGTGTGGCCTATCTGGCCGACCGCCTCTCCAAGCCGGTGCTCGTCGAGGGCCCTGCCGGAACCGGCAAGACGCAGCTCGCGAAGTCGATCGCCGAGATCACCGACGCCCGGCTCATCCGGCTGCAGTGCTACGAGGGGCTGGACGAGTCCAAAGCCCTCTACGAGTGGAACTACAAGAAGCAGCTGCTGCGCATCCAGACCGAGCGCGGCGACCAGGGCGAGGACTGGACGGAGATCAAGGACGACATCTTCTCCGACGAGTTCCTCCTCACCCGCCCACTGTTGGAGGCGATCACCGCCACCGATCCGGTGGTGCTGCTGATCGACGAGGTGGACCGCGTCGAGGTCGAGACCGAGGCGCTCCTGCTGGAGATCCTGTCGGACTACCAGGTGTCGATCCCCGAGCTGGGCACGATCACCGCCACGCAGATCCCGCTGGTGTTCCTCACCTCGAACAACACCCGGGAGCTGTCCGAGGCGCTCAAGCGTCGGTGTCTGTACCTCCACGTCGACTACCCGACGCTGGAGCGCGAGAAGGCCATCGTGCTGGCCAAGGTGCCCGACATCAGCGAGCACCTCGCCGACCAGGTCGACGCGCATCGTGCGGTCGATCCGCCAGCTCGACCTGAAGAAGTCGCCGAGCGTGTCGGAGACCCTCGACTGGGCCCGCACGCTGATGCTGCTGAACATCGACACGATCGACGAGCAGACCGCCAAGGACACGCTCAACGTCCTGCTCAAGTACCAGACCGACATCGCCAAGGCCGCCAAAGAGCTGTCGGTCGACGAGTGATCGTCTGAACCGTCCTGATGCTCGATCTCCTGAACGGCTTCGTCGTCGAACTCCGCAACGCGGGGCTGCCGGTGAGTCTCACCGAGAACCTCGACGCCATGGAGGCGGTGCAGCACATCCCGATCGAGGATCGCGAGGCGTTCAAGTACGCGCTCGGAGCCACGCTCATCAAGAACCACGCTCACTGGCGCAGCTTCGAGACCGTCTTCGAGGTGTACTTCAGCCTGCGGGGCCCCGAGTACAAACTCGTCCACGGTGACGACGACACCGACATCGACGAACTCTGGCGTGAGCTGCAGGAGCAGCAGAAGCAGGAGGGTTCCGGTGGCGCGGGAGGGCTCGACAGCCTGACGCCCGAAGAGATCGCCCAGATGCTCATGCAGGCGCTCATGAACGGCGACCAGGGCGTCATGCGGGCGATGGCCAAGCAGGCCGTCCAACGCTTCGCCGGCATGGAGCCCGGACGGCCCGTCGGTGGCACGTACTACCTGTACCGCACGCTGCGGAACCTCGACCTCGAGGGGATGCTCGAGAAGATGATGGATCAGGCCCGCCAGGACGCCGACGGTGACCTGTCGTCGCTCGAGGAGCGGCTCGAGCGCGAAGAGTTCGAGGACCGCATCGAGAAGTTCAAGGGGGAGATCGAGGCCGAGATCCGGCGTCGTCTGGTCGCCGACCGGGGCGCCGAGGCGATGGCCAAGACCCTGCGCAAGCCGCTGCCCGAGGACGTCGAGTTCATGCACGCCTCGCGTGACGAGATGGTCGCACTCAAGAAGTCGCTGTACCCACTCACCCGCAAGCTCGCGGCGCGGCTGGCCCGCAAGCGGCGTCACGGTCGCAAGGGCCCACTCGACTTCCGCAACACCGTTCGTCACTCACTCAGCTACGGCGGTGTGCCGGCCGAACCGAAGTTCAAGTATCCCCGCCCGGCCAAGCCGGAGCTGATCGTGATCGCCGACATCTCCGGATCGGTCGCCGCGTTCGCCCGGTTCACGCTGATGCTCGTCTACGCCATCCAGAACCAGTTCTCGAAGGTGCGGTCGTTCGTGTTCATCGACGGACTCGACGAGGTGACGGACTACTTCCGGGCGACCGAGGACATCACCGAGGCGATCCATCGCGTGAACACCGAGGCGGACGTGGTGTGGGTCGACGGTCACTCCGACTACGGGCATGCCTTCGAGGTCTTCTGGGAGCGCTACGGCAAGGATGTCGGCCCGAAGTCGACGGTCCTGCTCCTCGGCGACGCGCGCAACAACTACCACGCCAGTCAGAGTTGGGTGGTCAAGGAGATCCAGCACAAGGCGCGTCACGTCTACTGGCTGAACCCCGAGCCTCGCAGCTACTGGAACACCGGCGACTCGATCGTGGGGGAGTACGGCACGTTCACCGACGGTGTCTACGAGTGTCGCAACCTCCGCCAACTCGAAGCCTTCGTCGAGAAGCTCGCCTGATCGCCGCCCTCGACCCCTTCCCACCCCGGTCATCCCGAAACTTCGCGGAATTCGGTCGCTCAGCGACCGAATTGCGGCTTCGGTGAGGTGATGCTTGGCTGTCGCCGATGGAGGTGAGCGAGGCACGCACGCTGATCGACGGGCTCGTCGATCGCTCGGGTGATCTCAGCCCTCGCGTGCTCGTCCTCGGCGAGCCGGGGGGTGCCGTTCACCGATGCCCTGAGGGCACCGGGGGGTGACGACGAGGTCGTGAATGGTGACTGGCCGTCGATCCAGCTGCCCCGACGATTCGACCTGGTGCTCGTCGAACCGACGCCGCCGATCGTCGCGCACGAACTCGTTGCCATGGTGCACTGCGCGGTCCAGCATCTGGTCCCCGGTGGCCTACTCGCAACGATGTTGCCGGCCGACGACGACCAGCTTCCGGCGTCGAGGTTCGTCGTTGACCGAGGTTGCGTCGCTCTCCGTGGGTCGACGGACGATTGGCGGTCCATCGGCGCACCGAGCGCCACACCATCCACGACATGGTGTTCGAGGCGCGTGTCACGGATCGGACGGGTCACTGCAGTTGATCTCGCTGCGACTCCTGGAGAGCGACACGGCGCCGCATGTCCTCGACACGCGAACCCACACCGACCGCCACCGCTCCGGTGTCATTCCGGGCTCGATGCACGTGCCGCGGACGGTCCTCGAGTGGCATCTCGACCCATCCAACGGGTACCGCCATCCGGCGGCGATCTCCTTCGACGAACCCATCGTCGTCGTGTGCAACGGCGGCTACAGCTCGTCCCTCGCGGCGGCGAACCTGGTCGACCTCGGGTTCGAGGACGTCAGCGACCTCATCGGTGGCCACCGGGCCTGGCTCGCCGCGCGGCCTCCCCGTCGAACCGGCCGACCACTCCCACCTCGACCTGTGACGCCCACGTCCCGAAACCGCACGGATCATCCCGAAACTTCGCGGAATTCGGTCGCTGAGCGACCGAATTCCGACATTTTCGGTGAGTTGGCGGGCGGCGGGGATCAGGAGCGTTGGTAGTTGGGGGCTTCCTTGGTGATGGTGACGTCGTGGGGGTGGGACTCCTCTCGGCCGGCGGTGGTGACGCGCATCAGGCGGGCGCCGCGCAGGGCGTCGAGCGTCGCCGCGCCGGCGTAGCCCATCCCGGACCGCAGCCCTCCGACGAGCTGGTAGGTCACCTCGCCGAGGGGGCCGGCGTAGGGGACCCGACCCTCGATCCCTTCCGGAACGAGTTTGTTGCTCCCGGCGCCGACGGCCGACGAGCCGCCACCGATCCGCCACCGGATCCGGCGCTGGACTGGCCCGTGGCGTAGCGATCCTGGCTGTCGCCGGTCATGGCACCCATCGAGCCCATGCCCCGGTAGCTCTTGTACCGGCGGCCCTCGAACAACTCCATCTCGCCGGGGCTCTCCTCGGTGCCCGCCAGCAGGGAACCGAGCATGACCGTGGATGCCCCGCAGACGATGGCCTTCACGATGTCGCCCGAGAAGGTGATGCCGCCGTCGGCGATGATCGGGACCCCGAGTTCACGTGCCCGTCTCGCCGTGAACCACACGGCGGACAGCTGCGGCATGCCGGCGCCCGACACGACCCGTGTCGTGCAGATCGATCCGGCACCGACGCCGACCTTGATGGCGTCGGCACCCGCGGCGACGAGCGTCTCGACGCCGTCCTCGGTGACGACATTGCCCGCCGTGACGGCCAGATCCGGCCACGAGCCCTTGATCCGTTGGATCGCCTTGACGACGTTCGCCGAGTGGCCGTGTGCGGTGTCGATCGACACGGCGTCGACGCCCATCGCGACGAGTGCCTCGACCCGCTCCTCGACGTCGGCGCCCACACCCACGGCCGCCGCGCAGCGCAGTCGACCACGTCGCGTCTCGCGACGCATTCGGGAAATCGAGTCGCTTCTGGATGTCCTTGACCGTGATCAACCCCGCCAGCCGCCCTTCGCTGTCGACGAGCGGCAGCTTCTCGATGCGATGCTGCTGGAGGATCGCCTTGGCCTGGTCGAGGGACGTGCCGACCTCGGCGGTCACGAGCCCGTCGGCGGTCATGAACTCGGTGACGGGACGGTCGAAGTCGGCTCCCTCGCAGAAGCGGATGTCGCGGTTGGTGAGGATCCCGACCAGACGACCGTCGGGATCGGTGATCGGCACGCCGGAGAACTTGAACCGGTGCATCAGGTCCTCGGCCTCGTGCAACAGCGCCGTGGGTCCCAACGTGACGGGATCGGTGATCATGCCCGACTGCGACCGCTTGACCTTCTGGACCTCCGCCGCCTGGTCGCCGATCGACATGTTCCGGTGGATGACGCCGATGCCACCATGGCGTGCCATCGCCACCGCCATGCGTCCCTCGGTGACCTTGTCCATGGCGGCCGACACCAGCGGCACGGCCAGCTCGATGTCGGCGGCGAATCGCGCCGAGGTGTCGACCGCGTCGGGAAGCGTCTCGGAGTAGCCGGGAACCACCACCACGTCGTCGAAGGTCAGTGCTTCGAAGCGGTCGAAGAAGTCGTCGTTGGGATTCGTGCGGGTCATGCGGGAACCTCCGTACGGTCGGGTGCAGCGGTGCACAGGTCGATGAGGATGGAGACGAGCAGTCGATGCTCGGTGGCGTGGACGAGTTCGGCGAAGGCGTCGAATCCTGCCCCGGTGTCGATGGCGACCTCTGCGGTGCCGAGCACCGGGCCGTCGTCGACGCCCTCGTCGGGCACGAGATGGACCATCACGCCGGTCCTGGTGCGCGAGCCCTCGATCGCCTCGCTCCACGCCCGCTCGATCGCGCCGGTTCCCGGCAACTCGCCCGGCAGGGCGGGGTGGAGATTGACCACCCGGTTCGGGAACCAGCCGAGGAAACTCATGGTGAGCACCCGCATCCAGCCGGCCAGCACGACGAGGTCCGGATCGAAGCCGGCGACCACGTCGGCGAGACGGGCGTCGTAGTCGCTGCGCTGCTCGCCGGGGTGCACGCCGACGTGGACGGCGGGGACACCGGCCGCGTCCGCCCGCTGGAGCGCGAAGACGTCGGGACGGTTCGAGATGACGGCCACCACGTCGGCGGGGAGGGATCCGGCGGCGGCGGCGTCGATGATCGCCTGCAGATTGGAGCCGCTTCCCGACACCAGGACCACGATCCGCTTGCGGCGCGGGGTCCGATCGGCGAGCGTGGTTCCCATGGGTCGAACCTAGCGACGCCCGGGATTGCGCCGGGTGTGCGTGAACGAAAAATCCATCACGTCAGCCGGATCACCGTGTCGGGTCACGTGTCGAGGTGGACCGTGCCGGAGCCGGCCTCCAGCCGGCCGATGACCCACGTCGGTTCGTCGATCGATGCCTGGACGCGCTCGACATCGGCAGGATCACAGACGATGACCATGCCGATTCCCATGTTCAGGGTCCGGTACAGCTCGTCGGTCGACATCAGCGGGGTCAGTTCCCGGACCAGCCTGAACAGTGGCGACACCGGCCACGACCCGAGTGTGATGTGGGCGTCGACGTCGTCGGGGAGCACGCGGGGCAGGTTCTCCGGCAGGCCGCCACCGGTGATGTGGGCGAGCGCCTTCACCGCTGCGGAGTCGAGGGCCGACCGCAGGACGTGGAGGTAGGAGCGATGCGGTTCGAGCAGCGTCTCGCCCAACGGTCGGTCGAACCCGTCGGGCACGACGTCCATCGGCATCCAGGCGAAGATCCTGCGCAACAGCGAGTAGCCGTTCGTGTGCGGGCCGCTCGACGCCACACCGATCAGGGCGTCGCCGGCGGCGACGTCCGGCCTCGGGAGCAGTTCGGACCGTTCCGCAACGCCGATGAGGGTTCCGGCGATGTCGAAGGCGCCCGGTTGGTACACGCCGGGCATCTCGGCGGTCTCGCCGCCCAGCAGCGCGCAGCCGGCGGCGCCGCACGCCTCGGCCATCCCGGTGACCACCTCGGCGACCATGTCGGCGTCCAACACGCTGGCGGCGATGTAGTCGAGGAAGAACAACGGACGTGCCGACTGCACGAGCACGTCGTCGATGCAGTGGTTCACGATGTCCATCCCCACACCGCGGACCATTCCGAGACGCGCCGCGAGTTCGACCTTCGTCCCGACGCCGTCGGTCGATGCGACCAGCACCGGGTCGTCCATCGCGGTGATCGATGCTGCGGAGAACACACCACCGAAGCTGCCGACGCCCTTGAGCACGCCGTGGCCGTGGGTCGATTCGACCGCCGCCTTCATCTCGGCGACGGCGCGAGCTCCCTCGTCGATGTCGACGCCGGCTGCGGCATACGACGCGAGTCCGGCGCCGAGCGCCCGCCAACCGATGTCGCGCCGGAACTGCATGCCGTCGAACCGGATCCGCTCGATGCGGTCGTAGGCGGCTGCCCGAGCCTCGGCGAGGTCGTAGCCGATCCCGGTGATGGCCAGGACCCTGCCGCCGGCGACGCGGCCGTTCGCGTCGACGCCAGCGTCGAAGCGCAGCGTCGTGGTGCCGTCATGGCCGACCACGCCGCTCACCCCGTCGTCGATGATCGCCGCGCCGCTCACCGGTGCCTCCGGGTACCCCGCCGCCGCTGCGACGACCGGTGAGGGCCGCCTGGGAGCGCACGATGACCGGCAACTCCTCGATCGCGCCCTTGGTCGCGAGCAGCGCCAGCTCGGCGAGGTCGGTCTCGAGCAGGGGGAGCACGACCTGGGCTTCCGGATCGCCGAGGCGGACGTTGTACTCGATGAGTCGTGGCCCGTCGGCGGTGAACATCAGCCCCGCGAAGATCACGCCCGACATACGGGGTCCCGGCTCCCGCGAAGTGGTCGAGCACCGGCTGGACGAAGGTGGCGAGGAGTTCGTCCGCGGTGTAGGGGATCGGGGCGGGGGCATAGGCGCCCATGCCGCCGGTGTTCGGACCGGTGTCGCCCTCGCCGAGTCGCTTGTGGTCCTGGGCGATCGGGAGCGCGACAGCGAGGGTCCCGTCGCACAGCGCCAGCAGTGAGCACTCCGGACCCGTGAGCCGCTCCTCCAGGAGGAACGGTCCGACCGAGGCGGCCGCTTCGATCGCCGTGCGGGTCGCGGCGGGCCCGTCGGGCACGGTGACTCCCTTGCCCCCGGCGAGGCCGTCCAGTTTCACGACCACCGGCCGGTCCAGCTGCGTCCACCAGTCGATGGCCGCGGCTGCGTCGTCGAAACGCGCGGAGAGGGGTCCGGGGATGCCGAGCGAATCGGCGAGCTCGCGGGCGTACGACTTCGACGACTCGAGCCGGGCGAGTGCGGCGGTCGGACCGAAGCAGGGCACGCCGCGTCGGGCGCACTCGTCGGCCACCCCGTCGACCAGCGCCGCACTCCGGGCCGGGGAAGACGAGGTCGGTGTCGGTGGTGTCGGCATCGCCCAGCTCAGGAGCGAGCCGTACGTCGTGCCCGTGGTGGCGGCAGGCCCAGGCGATCGCCTGCTCGCGCCCGCCGCCCCCGATCACCAGGACCCGCATCAGCCGGCCACCCGCTCGGCGCCAGCCCGTTCTCGTGAACGACTCCACCTGTGAGAGGAGCAGTTGTTCACGAGATGGGAAGAGCGTCATGCCAGGACGCCCTCGAAGGACAGCTTGGCCTGGGCGTCTCCGACGGCGATCGGGTACTTCCCGGTGTAGCAGGCGTTGCAGTAGCCGTCGTCCTCGGCGCCGGCGGCACCGGTGATGGCATGCATCATCCCGTCCAGCGAGAGAAAGGCGAGGCTGTCGGCGCCGATGTGCTCGCGCATCTCCTCGATCGTCATGCGTCCGGCGATGAGGTCGCCGTCGTGGCCCATGTCGACGCCGAAGTGGCACGCGTGGGTGATCGGCGGGCACGTGATGCGGACGTGGACCTCGGTCGCGCCGGCGTCGCGCACCAGCTTCACCAGCGGCCCGGCCGTCGTGCCGCGCACGAGCGAGTCGTCGATCATCACCACCCGCTTACCGGCGAGGTTCTCCGCGAGTGCGTTGAACTTCAGCGCAACCCCTCGGTCGCGGATGTCCTGGGTGGGTTCGATGAAGGTTCTCCCGATGTACCGGTTCTTGATCAGCCCGTCGTTGAACGGGATGCCACTCTCGTTCGAGTACCCGATCGCCGCGGGAATCGACGAGTCGGGCACGGGGATCACCACGTCGGCAGCGGCCGGCGACTCCCGTGCGAGTTCGGATCCCAGCCGCTGGCGGACGTGGTGCACGTTGCGGTCGTGCCACACGGAATCGGGCCGGGAGAAGTAGACGAACTCGAAGGTGCAGCGAGCGCTGCGCGGCTGGGGAGCGAGGACCTGCGTCCTGTGGATCTCGGCGCCGGCGAGCGTCACCATCTCACCCGGGCGGACCTCGGAGATGTCGACACATCCGAGCGTGGCGAGCGCGCACGTCTCGCTCGCGACTGCGTGTCCGCCATGAGGCAGGCGCCCGACCGACAGCGGTCGGAACCCCCACGGATCCCGCACGGCGATCACGTGATCAGCCGCCAGGAGCACCAGCGAGAACGCACCCTTCCAGGCCGGCAGCGTCCGCTCGATGCGCTCCTCCCAGGTCTGGCCGCCGGCGGCGGCGAGCATCAGCGTCATGACCTCGGAGTCGCTCGTCGCGGTCAGTCCGAAGCCGCGACTCAGCAACTCGTCGCGGAGCGCCGGAGCGTTCACGAGGTTGCCGTTGTGGGCCAGTCCCAGCGGGCCGTGCATGGTCTCGACGAGGAAGGGCTGGATGTTGCGGTCGGCGTTCGCTCCGGTCGTCGAGTAGCGCGTGTGCCCGATCGCGTGGTAGCCGGTCAGTGGAGCGAGAGCCTCGGGCGTGAACACGTTGGCGACGAGACCGGCCTCCTTGTGTACCCGCGCCCGCTTGCCGTCGCTGACCGCGATGCCGGCCGCCTCCTGACCACGGTGCTGGAGGGCGAACAAGCCGAAGAAGGCGAGCTGGGCGACCCCGTCGCCGTGGGGAGTCGAGACGCCGAGGACGCCGCACTCGTCCTTGGGGCTGTCGTCGCTCCAGCCGGTGTCGCCCCAGCCGACCTTGCTCGAAGGGTCGTCGGCGGAGACGGCGGTCACGGGGATGCGTGTGGTCATGTCAGTTGATCTCCAGTCCCGCAACGGCGGCGAGGATCCGTGGTTCGGCAGGGTAGACGCCGGGCACGAAGGTCGTGCCCGTCAATCGTTCGAAGGCGTCGATGTAGCGCGCCGACGTCGCTGCCCACACCTCGTCGGGCAGGTTCGGGATCTCACCGTGGCCGGTGTAGCCCACGTCGGCCAGTGCTCGTCGTACGACCTCTTTGTCGAGACTCTCCGGCTCGTCCCCGGCCGCCAGCCGTTGTGGGTAGCTCTCGGCCACCCACCAACGTGACGAATCAGGCGTGAGTGCCTCGTCGATCAGCATGAGCGTTCCGTCGCCTCCGATGCCGAACTCGAACTTCGTGTCCGCGAGGACCAGTCCGGCGGCACGCCCGCGGGCCGTGCCCCGTTCGAACAGTGCGATCGCCGCTCGTTCGACCTCGCTCCAGATCTCGGCGTCGACATGACCGCCGTCGACGACCTCGGCGGACGACAGCGGCACGTCGTGTGATCCCGCGGTGCCCTTGGTGGTCGGTGTGACGAGGGGTTCCGGCAGGGGAGTGTTCTTGGCGAGTCCGTCGGGGAACCGGTGTCCGTAGATCGTTCGCTCGCCGGCCGCGTACCGGGTCCACAGCGCCGTGTCCGTGACGCCGGTGATGTAGCCACGGACGATGACCTCGACGGTCAACGGGGTCGCTTCGACGGCGATCAGCACGTTCGGGTCGGGGGTCGCCAGGGCGTGATTGGCGATCACGTCGCGGGTGTGTTCGAACCACCACCACGACAGCTGGTTGAGGACCTGGCCCTTGTACGGCACGCCGGCGATGACGCGGTCGAACGCCGAGAGGCGATCGGTCGTGACGAACAACCGGCGGGCGTTCGGCAGGCCGTAGGACACGCGGACCTTGCCGTCCCGACGGTCGCCGATCGGGAGGTCGATCTCGAGCAACGGCGCGGGCAGCATCGGGTCGTTCGCCGGGCTCGTCATCGTCACAGCTCGCTCGCGTGGCGGACACCGTTGTCGAACAGCCGCAACCCGAGGTGGGCCGGACCACCGCCGCCGCGGTGGTGTCGTGGGTGCTGACGTGCGATCACATGGTTCTCGGGGTGCGGCATGAGCCCCAGCACCACACCCGACGGGTCGCAGACGCCGGCGATGTCGGCGACCGAGCCGTTGGGGTTCGGGCTCGCATAGCGCAACGCGACCTGTCCGGTGGCGGCGAGCGAACTCGGGTCCGGGTGGACGTAGCGGCCTTCGCCGTGGGCGATCGGGCAGTGGATCGTGTCGGCGATACCGCGGGTCCAGACCGAGACGCTGTCGGGCACCGGGGCGAGTTCCACCCACCGACAGTCGAATCGGCCCTGCTCGTTGTGTCCGAGCGCACCGGGAAGGAGCCCGGCGCTGGTCAGTACCTGGAAGCCGTTGCAGATGCCCAGCACGGGCCGGCCCCGATCGACGAAGTCGCGCAGGCCCTCGCCGAGTCCTGCGGTGAGGTCGAGTGCGAGCATGCGTCCGGCACCGAGGGAATCGGCGTAGCTGAACCCTCCGGCCACCACGGCCAGCTTGGCGTCGGCGAGGAGGCTCGGCGTTCGGACGAGTTCGTCGGCCAGCACGATGCGGACGGATGCGCCGGCGAGTTCGAGCGCCAACTCGACGTCCCGGTCGCGGTTGGTGCCCGGCCCTGCGATGACGATCGACGGAACGCCGGTCACCGTTCGCCCCCGCCGGTGAACGCGTCGACGAGGGCCTGCACATCGATCGGAGCGACGCCAGGGAACGCCAGGATGGACTCGTCGTTGACCAGGCCGATCACCTGGGCCCGGCCGTCCAGCACGTTCAGGAAGCTGTCGAGCCGCTCCGGCCGGACCTCGACGACGAGGCGGCCGCAGGACTCCGCGAACAACGCCGTGGCGAGGTCGTCGTGGGGGAGCGAGGTGATCGTCGCGCCGAGGCGTCCGGCGATGCACATCTCCGCCACCGCAACGGCGAGGCCACCTTCGCTGACGTCGTGACAGGCCTCCACCAGGCCCTGCTGCATGGCGGCGTGGAGCTTGCGGTAGTCGCTCGGTGCGTCGAGGGCGGGCAACGGCGCGATGCCGGGCTCGACAGGTGCACCGCGAAGCAGGTCGAGATGCGAACCGGCGAACTCCGTGCGGGTCCGGCCGATGAGGAGCAGGAGGTTGCCCGGCTCGGAGAGATCGGTGGTCACGCAGTGGTCGGCATCGGGGAGATGGGCGACCGCAGTGATCACCAACGTCGGTGGCACGGCGTGGCGCTGGCCGTCCGACCCGACGTACTCGTTGTTGAGGGAGTCCTTGCCGGAGACGAACGGCGCGCCGTAGCGCCGCGCGGCGCTGCAGCAACCCTCGACGGCTGCGACCAGTTCGCCGAGGGTCGACGGTCGTCGCGGATCGCCCCAGGAGAAGTTGTCGAGCAGCGCCACTCTCGTGGGGTCGGCGCCGACGGCGACCACGTTGCGGATCGCCTCGTCGACGGCGGCGTCGGCCATCGCCTCGGGGTCGTGGAGGCCGTACCAGGGGTTCACGCCGATCCCGACCGCCAACCCACTCGCCGAGCCCGGTGCGGCGAGGACGACGCCATCGGCGGGCCCGTCGGCGTGGACCCCGGACAACGGTCGCACCACCGTCGCTCCGAGGATCTCGTGGTCGTAACGGTGGATCGTGGTGGCCTTGGAGGCGATGTTCGGATGGGCCAACAGGTCGAGCAACGTTGCCGCTGGGTCGTCGACGGTCCGTCCGGTGACCGCGGTCCGGTTCGGGTGTCGGCAGGGTTGCGGTCATCCGGCGTTGGGGTCGCCCGTCGTGGAGGAACCCGGTGTCGATGTCGGCGACCACGTGGCCGGCGTCACGGACGATCAATCGTCCGTCACCGGTGAACACCCCGATGTCGGCGACGGCCACGCCCACCCGGTCGCAGCGTTGCCGGAGCGCGTCGAGGTGGACGGGTGGCACGGCGATCACCATGCGTTCCTGGGCCTCGGACAGCCAGACCTCCCACGCCTGCAGGCCCGGATACTTGCGGGGGACCAGTTCGAGTTCGACGTCGGCTCCGATGCCCTCGGCCATCTCGCCGACGGCGGACGACAGTCCGCCCGCGCCACAGTCGGTGATCGCCGAGTACAGATCCTCGGCGCCGACCAGCGCATCGATGAGCAGCTTCTCGACGACGGGATCGCCGATCTGCACGCTCGCGCCGGCGACTTCTCCGGTGGTGGCGTCCATGGTCGCCGACGAGAAGGTGGCGCCCCGGATTCCGTCCCGACCGGTCGATCCGCCGAGGACGACGACCCGATCACCCGGAGCCGGCCCGGCGTGCAGCGGTCGCGTCGGCGCCGAGCCGATGCAGCCGGCGAACACCAGCGGGTTGGTCGTGTAGGCGGGGTCGTAGAGAATGGCGCCGGCGACGGTGGGCAGTCCGATCTTGTTGCCGTAGTCGGCGACGCCGTCGATCACGCCGTCTCGGATCCGGCGGGGATGGAGCGCGCCGGCCGGGAGGTCGTCGAGTGGCAGGTCTGCGGGCCCGAAACACAGCACGTCGGTCACCGCGATCGGCCGGTGGGCGATGCCCAGGACATCGCGGATCACGCCGCCGACGCCGGTGTTCGCGCCGCCGAAGGGCTCGACCGCGGAGGGATGGTTGTGCGTCTCGGCCTTGAGGGCGATGGTCGTGCCCTCGGCGAACTCGATGACGCCGGCGTTGCCCACGAAGGCCGAACGGACGAAGGGAGCATCGAGATCCTCGGTGCAGCGGCGGAGTTGCGCGAGCAACGGTTCGACCGTGCGCTCGTTCGGCCCGCCCTGGTCGATCTCGATGGACGCTCGGAACGTCTTGTGGGAGCAGTGCTCGCTCCAGGTCTGGGCGAGTACCTCGATCTCGACATCGGTGATGTCCCGTCCCAGGCGCTCGTACTGGTCGCGGATGGCGCGCAGCTCCTCGATGTCGAGGTACAGCGAGCGGTCCTCGTTGAGTTTCGCCAGACCGTCGTCGTCGAGCCCTCGAATCGCGATGACGTCGACGACGGATGCGGCGACGGTGGGGTCGACCATCGGCGGTTCGATGGTCCCGGGGGACCATCGCTCGATGACGGGGTTCGCGACGAGCCGGCGGACGATGTCGTCGGCCACCTCGGTCGAGACCCGACCGTCGAACTCGACGCGCCGGCCCATGGCGGCGCTGGTCACGTCCAGGCCGAGCACCCGCGCGGCGTGCAGGACGGCGTCGGCGGCGGTGTCGGTGACGCCGGGGAGCAGCGTGATCTCGATGCCGTGGGTCGTGGGAAGCTCCCAGCTGCCGTGCTGGAGCAGCGGATCGACCAGGACGTCGTGCAGGCGGGCCAGATCATCGGCGTCCAGACGTCCTTCGACGAACACGACGTCGGCGACGTCGATCGCCCCCTGCAGCTCGATGCCGAGGTGATCGACGGCGTCGGCGAGGACGTGGATTCGGGGGTCCCGGTCGAGCGTGCGAATCGTCAGACGGTGCCGGGTCGTCACCCGCTGGACCCTACGGATCGCGCGTGCCCTCGGGCGGGCGATTGTACGAAAATTCTCCCTGCCGGATCCGCGCCCGTGTGAGGTCGACGCGCGGTCGGCTCAGAAACCGAGGTTGAACAGCGCCGACGCAGTCATGGGAGCGATCATGTCCTCGGTCGGGAACACGGGCTGCCAGGCATCGGGTGACATCGAGGTGACGGTGATGGTCTCGCCGCCGAGTTCGACCGGCATCACGGACTTGCGCACGATTCCGGAACTGTCCACCCACACTTCGACCGTCAACTGCTCGACACCGTCGGGTCCGGGCTCCAACGTGATGCCGGGAGGCAGCACCGGTGCCGTCGCGGACGCCTGGGTGATCGCAGCGGGGTCGATGGTCAACACCAGTCGGCGAGCGGACTCGGTGCCGACGGTCGACTCGGTCGCCTCGGTGATCGTCGTGGCTCCTCTGAGCAGCGGCGGGATCAGCTCGTCGATCGTGCGGATCCATCGGATCCGGCCGGACTCCGAGCCGATCGGGAACGCACCGCGGTCGAGGCGATACCAGTTCGGCTGATCGACTCGCCGGATGACCGCCTGGTCGAACAGGGTGAGCACCTCGACATCGGGAGCATCACCACGGTCGATGACCACCCGCGAGATCCCGTTCTCGAAATCGCTGGTGACCTCGTACTTCTGCGGGCCACGGAGTGCATCGGGGCGTTCCACGGTGAACGTGGCGGTGCGGATCGGGCTCGGTGCGATCGCCGCGGTCGGAAAGGTGGCGGGGGCAGCGGGCTCGTCGGTCCCGTCGTCGCCGGTGGCCAGTTCCATGAGATCGGACCCGTAGGTGACGCCGACGTAGGTGAGGCCGCCGATGACGCCGAGCACGATCAGCCAGCTGAAGAAGCGACGGACCTTGCCGCTGCCGTTCCGACCAACCGGGCCGGGCGCCGGGGTCCACTGCTGGTTCATCGACGATGCGAACGGGTTGGCGGTCGGAGCGGTGGCCGGCCGGGGGACCGGTGGGGCCACGTACGGCAGCATCGGCGCCTGGTTGATCTGGTTCGGCGGGGTCACGACCGGCGCGGCGGGTGGCGCGGGCGGGGAGGGGGGAACCCGTCCCGGGCGCTGGTGGCCAGCGTGCTGAGCTCCGTCGTGTTCGACATGACGAACTGTGTATCGGTCGACCATCGGCGGGTCTTGAATGCCAGGTGGCGCGCGGTCACACCGCCGATCCACCGGGCCGTAGGCTCCTGCTGCATGGCACCGCCGTGGGTCATCGTCGGCGCCGGCTCTGCCGGTTGTGTTGCTGCCGCCAGGCTCAGCGAGGACGCGAATCGGGCGGTCGTGCTGCTCGAAGCGGGCCCGGACCTGCTCGCCGGCGCGGTTCCGCCCGAGATCGACGGATCGGACTTCCTCGCAGCGTTGGCCGTGCCGGACCGCACGTTCGCGGATCTCACCGCGACGAGGACGTCGTTCGGCCCGGCCACCCCGTACGCGCGTGGCCGGGGCGTCGGTGGGTCGTCGGTGGTGAATGCGATGGTCGCGCTGCGCGGCGATCGGGCTCGCTACCGCTCGTGGGGATGGGACGACGTCGACGACGCCTGGTCGTGTGTCGTGTTGCCGGTCGAGTTGCCGGGCGACGACGAACTCGGGAGCATCGACACCGCACTGCTCGCAGCGGCGCCCGATGCGCATCCGGTCGAGCTGACCCGACGGGGACGCCGACGCGTGACCTCCGCCGAGGCCTACCTCTGGCCGGCTCGGCAGCGACCGAACCTGGAGATCCGAGCCGACGCTGCGGTGGACCGCGTCATCATCGACGGTCACCGGGCGACCGGGGTGCAGCTCATGTCAGGCGACACGCTGGTCGCCGACCGCGTGATCCTTGCCGCCGGTGCGATCCACACGCCGGCGATCCTGCTGCGCTCCGACATCGACACGCCCGGGGTCGGCGAGGGGTTGCAGGATCATCCGTCGGCAGCGCTGACGCTCGCGCTGCACGCGGGCGCCCGTGCGGGCGTCGGCGACCTCGTCGTCGGCTCGGTGTGTCGACGCGGAGGCATCCAGTTCCTCCCGATGAATCACGTCGGAGCCGATGCGCCCGGTCTCGGGGTGCTGCTCGTCGCGCTGTTGACCCCGCGTAGCCGAGCCGGCACGGTTCGCCTGGACCCTGACGACCCCCGGTGTGATCCGATCGTCGACTTCGCGCTGCTCGACGACCCGGCGGACGCCGCCGAACTCGCCGCGGGAGTGCGGGCGGCGATCGGGTTGCTCGACGCACCGTCGTTCCGCGACATCGTGGGGGCGACGTACATCGACGCGTCGGGAACCTCGACCGCCGCGCTCGCCGACGACGAATCCATGCGGCGGTGGCTGTCGTCGGCAGTCGGTGACTACGTCCATGCCTCGAGCAGCTGCGCGATGGGACGCGTCGTCGACGCAGACGGTGCCGTCATCGGGTACGAGGGACTCTACGTGTGCGATGCATCGGTGTTCCCCACCATCCCCGATGCGAACACCCACCTGCCGACCACCATGCTGGCCGAGCGGCTCAGCGCGCGCTGGACGGCGTCGTGACAAGATGAGTCCCATGTCGACTGCTGACTTCGCCGCGGGGGTGCACGAACTCGGGGACGGTTGTTTCGCCTACCTGCAACCCGATGGTGGATGGGGCTGGAGCAACGCCGGGTTGATCGTCGGCGACGGCCAGTCGCTGCTGGTCGACACCCTGTTCGATCTCGAGCTGACGGCCGCGATGCTGGACTCGCTGACACCGGTCACCGACGGGTCGCCGGTCGACACCGTGGTGAACACCCATGCCAACGGTGACCACTGCTACGGCAACGGTGAGATCGCGAGGCGTCGGCCCGGGGTGGAGATCATCGCCTCCGTCGCGACGGCCGAGGAGATGACCGACGTTCCCCCGGCGATGCTGGCTGCGCTGAATCAGGCGCCCGGCGAGGTCGGCGACCTGTTCCGGTCGTTCTTCGGCGAGTTCCGCTTCGAGGGCATCGAACTCGTGCCACCGACGAGAGTGTTCGAGGGCCGTCTCGATCTCGACGTGGGCGGCCGCCGCGTCGAGCTGATCGAGGTCGGCCCGGCCCACACCGCCGGCGACACGATCGTCCACGTTCCCGACTGCGCCACGGTCTACACCGGTGACATCCTGTTCATCGGCGGCACGCCGATCGTGTGGGCCGGGCCCCTGTCGAACTGGATCACGGCCTGCGACCTGATGCTGGATCTCGGCGTCGAGACGGTGGTGCCCGGCCACGGCCCGGTCACCGACACCGCGGGGATCGTGGCAGTCCGTGACTACCTGGCGTTCGTGGACGAGCAGGCGACCGCACGTCACGACAGTGGCATGGATGCCTTCGACGCCGCCCGTGACATCGGGCGGCTCCTCGGCCTCGATCCCCGATTCTCGCGAACTCGGCGAGTTCGGCCGCATCGCGGTCAACGTCGAGACGGTCTACCGAACCATCGACCCCGCGCACGAGACGCCGGACGTGGTCGAACAGTTCCGCCGCATGGCGGAGCTCGAACGTGTCTGAACCCTGATGCCGTCGACAACTCCCGATCGTTGCGTGGACGTGGTCATCATCGGCGACGGGCCGGCGGGCTGCGCGCTCGCTGCCTCCTGCTGCCGCCGCGACGTCGACGTGCTGCTGGTCGGGCCCGACGAACCCTGGGACGCACACGTACGGGACCTGGATCGACGACCTCGACGGAGTCGAAGCCTTCGCCGCGACGGCACGGCGACGCTGTTCTCGTCGATGCTCGCCTCGATCGTCCGTGCACACGACCGGCTCTCGGGACCTCGACCGGGCGTACGGCGTCTTCGACAACCAAGCCCTGAGGCCCGCCTGCGCGACGGGATCGAACACCTGACGGCGACGGCGACCGACGTTCGGCGCCCGAGACGGTGGTCGCCACGTCGTGGAGCTCAGCGACGGCTCGAGACTTCGGGCCCGTGTCGTCATCGACACCACGGGGTGGCCGTCGTCGTTCGCCCGACGTCCCTCGGGGCCGGCGCCGGCGTGGCAGACGGCGATGGGCGTCGTGCTCGAGAGTCCTCCGCCCGGCGATCTCGGTCGGGCGACGTGGATGGACTTCCGCGCCGTGTCGGGTGGTGCGGCCGGTGATCGGGTGTCGACGATCGGGCCGATCGGGGTGTCGACGTTCTGCTACGCCCTGCCGGTCCACGACGGTTGGCTCGTCGAGGAGACCGTGCTCGCCGCCCGTCCGGCCGTCGAGCCGATCGCCCTGCTCCCTCGGTTGGCAGCTCGCCTGGGCCGCCATCCGGACGATCTCCTCGCCAGACGCGGTCCGCACCGAGTACGTACGGATCCCGATGGGCGGGCCTCGACCGCGTGGCCGATCAGCCCGTCGTCGCGTTCGGCGCCGCAGCGGGCTACGTGCACCCGGCGACCGGATTCAGCATCGCGTCGTCGATACGCGCGCTCGGCTCGCGTCGCCGATGCGATCGCCGGTGCGTTGGCGGCGCGCCCGCGTCGGCGCCGTTGACCCTGCGCCGATTGCGGAGGCGGTGTGGCCGAGCGCACTGCGGCGGACGAGACAGCTCCACGAGTACGGCCTGCACACCCTGCTGCGACTGGACGACGACGGCGTCCGGCAGTTCTTCGGCGCGTTCTTCGATCTCCCGACCGAGGAGTGGCGCAGGTACCTCCACATCGACGCGGAGCCGACGGATGTGGCCCGCGTGATGACCGACCTGTTCAGGTCGTCGTCGTGGTCGATGCGGCGTCGACTGATGGTGGGCAATCCGCTCCCGCTGGTGCGCCTGCTTCGCCCGTGACCGTGGTCGACGCGGCGTGGCGTCGGTGGCAGCCCGGGTTGCAGCTTCGGCCGCAGCCGCCTTTCGATGACTGGCGATCGAACGTCGAACGGCCAGGACCCACCCGAGCACCACGGCCGCTGCGAAGATGAACCACTGGACGGCGTAGGACAGGTGCGGGCCCTCGTCGAGCGCGGGTGGCGGGACGGGGACGGGGTCATCCGCGGTCACGTTCGGAACGCTGCCGATGAGGTCCACGTACACCGGCGCCAGGTCACCGGGTATCTGCTGATCGAGGAGTTCGAGATCGACACGGCGGACCTCGGTGACCGGGCCCTCGCTCGAGTCGGTGAGTTCACCGAGTTGGCGTGCCTGCGGTACCCGGATTCGGCCGAGCACTTCGACATCGTCGGAACTCGTCGGTGGCAGCGACGAGCCCAGTGGCACGAAGCCACGATTGACGATCACGGTCGATTCGTCATTCGTGATCGCCGTGAGGACGTTGTCGCCGGCGATGCCGTCCTGCGACCGGTTGAACCAGGTGATCTGATCGGGGAGCCAGGTTCCCGCGAGGATGACCGGTCGCCACTCGACCGACTTCGGATCGGCTGCCAGCTCGTCGAGGAGTTCCTCGAACGGCACCGGAGGCTGGTCGATCCGCTCGGTGACCGTGCTGTTGAACTCCTGGCGCTGCTCCAGGCGGTCGAGTTGCCAGAAGCCGAGCCAGATCATCAGCAGCGCAGACACGAGCACCAGCACGTGGAAAGCGATCCACTTCGGACGAAGCAGGAACCCGTACATCTCGGGCACGACGGTAGCGGCCACCGGGAACTACCGTGCGGCGCCATGGCGCCCGAGGAGATCACCGCAGACTGGCTGGCATCCGTGTTGGGCGGCGACGTCGGTTCGGTCACCCAGCAGCGGATCGGCGATGGTCACATCGGTGTCAACCTGCGGATCGAACTCCGAGACGCGGCCGCAGGCCTTCCCTCGAGCGTGGTCGTCAAGCTGCCGGCGCTCGATCAGACCAGCCTGATGACGGCCGCGATGCTGCGGCACTACGAACGTGAGGTGCGGTTCTACACCGAACTTGCTTCCACGGTGGACATCAGAGTCCCGCACCTGTATCACGGCGACTGGACGTCGGCGACGAACGACTTCGTGCTCGTGCTGGAGGACATGGCGCCCGCACGGCAGGGTGATCAGCTCACCGGCTGCACGGTCGAGCAGGCCGAGGTGGCCGTCCGGGAACTGGCGAAGCTGCACGGCCCGCGGTGGGACGACCCGACGCTCGAGGACATCGAATGGCTGGAGCGCGATCGAGGCGCCGAGTCGGCGGCCCAGCTGACCGCCATGTGGGGGCTGTTCTTCCCCGGTTTCGCAGCGACCTACCGGTCCTACCTCAGCGACGACGAGTTCGCACTGGCCGAGCAGTTCGGCGGCCTCATCGGTCAGTGGCGCAGCGGTCGCGACGGACCCCGCACGGTGGTCCACGCCGACTATCGGTTGGACAACATGCTGTTCGCAACTGCCGGAGGGTGGCCCGCCGGTGACGGTCGTGGATTGGCAGTCTCCCGGCCATGGTGCGCCCGTCGCCGACCTGTCGTACTTCTGCGGTGCGGGTCTCGTGACGGAGGCCCGTCGGGAGCACGAGCGTGATCTGGTGGCCGCCTATGCGGACGCGCTCGGTGCGTACGACGTGCGGATCGATGACGGCTGGTTGTGGGAGCAGTACCGCCGGGAGACCTTCGCCGGCCTGATGGTCGCGGTCATCGCCTCGCAGATCGTCACGCTCAACGATCGCAGCGAAGCCATGTTCGGCACGATGGCGCAACGCCACCTCCGCCACGCCCTCGATCTCGACGCGGTCGCCGTCCTCTGACGACCGCTGACGGCGCCGGAGGTGAACGACCGGTGTACTGCGGGTGAACAGTTGCCGTCGTCCAGTCTCCGCGGGCGGGCTACCACTAGCTTTTCGGCGTGACTGTACGAGGAGTGTTCCGCGGAGCCCGACGAACCATGACCCTGGCGCCGGGCGAGGTGTTGTTCCGAGCCGGTGAGTCCGGTGACGAGATGTACGGCGTGATCTCCGGGGAGATCGAGTTGCGCCTCGACGACCGGATCGTCGGGCGCGTCGAGGCCGGCGGGACCTTCGGTGAACTCGCGATCATCGACTCCGGGCCCCGCACCCTCACCGCGGTGGCGGGACCGGCCTGCGAGATCGCGGTCATCAACCAGCACGATTTCCTCTTCCTCGTGCACGAGACCCCGACGTTCGCCATCGACGTGATGAGGTCGATGGCGCACCTCATTCGCGAACTCGAGTCCTGACAGGTCGCCCAGTTCATCACGTCCGGGGTCCGACCCCAGATGACACACTGGCGGGATGGAACTGCCGGATTTCCACATCCCGCACGTCGACAAGATCGAGTGGATGATCGAGACGACGGGCTGGGCGCTCGAGCCGGTACCTGCCGACGTCGACCACCAACCACCCACGCCCGGGTATGCGTACTCGATCGGCTTGCCGGCGGCGGTCGGATTCCCCGAGGTCGCCGTGTTCGGGCTGACACCCGTGGCCGCCAACGGGTTGGTCACCCTGGTGGCCGACGTGTGTCGGGGCGGCACGGAGGTGCCGCTGGGAGTGGAACTCGTCGGGCTGCTGGACAACGAGCTGCGCTGCCTGTTCGCCCCGATCGATCTTCGTCGGTGGGGTCCGTACTTCTCGACGGCGACGTCCTGGTACCGGGGTGAGTCGTACGAGATCGTGCAGCTGCTCTACCCCGACCGCAACGGGTTCCTACCGTACGAGGTCGGGTTCGAACAACGTATGACGTTCGCCCAGCCGGTGATCGGTACCGTGATGTGACCGGATGAGCGCGAACCAACCCCTTCCCGTGACGGGCGCCTGGCGTCCGGGTGACGAGCCCGGCCATCGCCGGTTCTTCACCTTCGCCACCGATCGCCGGTTCGCGCTCGATTGCGGTGTGGCGTTGTCCGACGTCGTGGTTGCCTACGAAACCTGGGGGCGTCTCGATGCCGACGCCGCGAACGCCGTCCTGCTGTGTCACGCGTGGACCGGTGACAGCCACGCCGCAGGTCCTGCCGGCCGAGGCCACCCGACTCCGGGCTGGTGGGACGAGACGGTCGGCCCCGGCAAACCCATCGACACCGACAAGTACTTCGTGGTGTGCGCCAACGTGCTCGGCGGCTGTCAAGGTTCGACGGGTCCGGCCTCACCGCACCCGATCGACGGCCTGCCGTACGGCTCGCGGTTCCCGGTCGTGACCATCCGCGACATGGTCCGATCCCAGGCCCGGCTGATGGAGCACCTCGGGGTGTCCAGGTGGATGGCGGTGATCGGCGGCTCGATGGGAGGCATGCAGGCCTTGGAGTGGGCCGTCATGTATCCCCGCCGGGTTCGGTCCCTGGTCGCGATCGCCACCTGTATGCAGGCCACGGCCCAGCAGATCGCGTGGGGTGCGATCGGACGCCGGGCGATCCGACTCGACCCGAAGTGGCGTGGCGGCGACTACTACGAGGCCGACCCGGGTGACGGACCCACCGAGGGGCTCGAGATCGCGCGGATGGTCGCTCAGGTGACGTTCCGGAGCGACAACGTGTTCACCGACCGCTTCGGCCGTGAGCTCGCGGACAAGACCGCCGTCGGCGACACGCTCGGTATGTGGCAGCGGTTCGAGGTCGAGCGCTATCTGGAGTACCACGGCCAGAAGCTCGCCCGTCGATTCGACACCAACAGCTATCTGGCGATCGGCAAGGCGATGGACCTCCACGACGTCGCGAGAGGGCGTGGCACACTCGATCGGGCGATGGCCCGGGTGATGGCGCCGACGCTCGCCGTCGGCATCTGGAGCGACATGTTGTACCCGGCCTACCAGCAGCAGCAGATCCACGAGACCATCGCCGCCAACGGCGTCCAGAGCGACTACGTGGAGATCGACTCGCCGCACGGGCACGACGCGTTCCTCATCAACAGCGATCAGCTCGACGAACCGCTCGAACAGTTCCTGAGCGGTGTCGCCAAGTCCGGTCACTGAGCCGTGCCGGAGGGCCTCGAAGCCGAGATCTGGCGCCGGGCGGTCGAGCGGACCGTGGGACGGACCATCAGCGCCGCACGGATCGATGCGCGGGTCGGTCCCGAACACTTCGCCGACGCCGTGGTCGGAACGACGATCCAGTCGGCGCGTCGGGCCGGCAAGGTGGTACTGGTCGACACCGACGGCCCGACCATCGGTCTGCACTTCGGAATGACCGGTCGGCTGATCGTGGACGCCGTCGCTCCGATCGACCGGCTGCAGTACTCGTCGGGTCGCGATGATCCCGGCTGGGATCGCCTCGTGGTGTTCGCCGGTTCATCGGCCGTTCCGGCGATCCGCTTCAACGACCCGCGACGTCTCGGTCACATCAGTCTCGATCCGGACGTGTCCGCGCTCGGCGTCGACATGTATCGGGTGACGCCGACGCGTCTGCGCACCGTCGCTCGACGGTCGCCGAACTCCGATCAAGTCGGCCCTGCTCGACCAGACAGTCGTGGCCGGATTGGGGAACATGCTGGTCGACGAGGTGCTCTGGTGGGCCGGGCATCGATCCGCACCGTCCGGCCGGCGACGCTCGACACCGGCGGAACTGGAGGCGTTGGCGACGGCGGTCCGGCGACGTCTTCCCATCATGTTGCGCCGAGGCGGGAGCCACACCGGGGTGCTGTCGCCCGCCGTGCGCGCCACGTGCTCCGCCGTGTCCGCGAGATGGTCACGGGCTGCAACGTGACCGGATCGGCGGACGCACGGCAGTGTGGTGCTCGCACCATCAGCGGTGAGCGAACCCTCGTGATCCGACGCGAACCGCGACGGAACTGGCACAATCTGCATCTCGTGTCACGACATCGCAGCCGAACCCCGAACGTCAGCATCGCGACGTCGGCGATGGTGGGCGTGCCGGCGGTGCTCGGCGCCACCGATCCCGGTTCGACCCGCCTGGTGTACGCCATGGTCGCGCGGTCTCGTGATCATCGGGCTCGGGTTCGTCGGGCTCGGCGTGTGGTTGGTCCGCCAGACCCGGTACGACCCGCCGGTGCTCGCGCCGCTGGAACGGATGGGCGATCGTGACTGGCGCAAACGCGATGGGATGACGCAACGTCGCATCCTCGACGAGGTCCGTCCCGAGGGGGCCGAACCGTTGCGGTCCCATCCCGATGTCCCCGAGCTCGATGCCGAGTTCGAGATGTCCGAGCATCCGGTGTCGTCGATGACCGATCTCGGCCCCGGCCTTGCCGCCCCGCCGCCCGGCAGCTTCCCGTTGCCGATAGCGCCCCCGCCCGTGCCCCCGGTCCAGGAGGCCCAGGCAGAGGATCGTCCCACCGAGGACGGTCCCGTCGAGGATCCTCCCGTCGAGGATCCGTCCCGTCGAGGATCCTCCGTCGAGGAGGTCCCGTCGAGGTCGACTCCGTCGACGAAGGTCCGATCGCCGTCGAGAGTCCAGCTGTCGAGGCCAGTCCGAGTCCGCTGTCGAGAGTCCAGCTGTCGAGGGTTCGCCCGAGCAGCGCCGACCGGTAAGGTCCACGTCGTGGCAACGTTCGATCCCGACGAGATGGTGCAGCGATTCAAGGAACGTGCGGCTGCGGTGAAGAAGCGCCCGATGCCGCCGGTGGAAGGCGAGGGGCGCAAGCACTTCATCGAGCAGTCCAAGCTCGACTTCCAGGACTTCGCCATGCTCGGTGACGCCGAAGCGTCGATCGTCGACGGCATCCTGACGCTGCGTGTCGACCTGCGACCTCCTGATCAGCGGTGACGGCCGATCAGCGCTGACGGCACCTCAGCGCGGCGACAGCACCATCTGCGTGCAGCGGAAGAGCGCCATCGTTCTGCCGGTGGTCTCGTTCGTGACGACCGCATCCCACACATGGGTCTGACGACCGAGGTGGATCGGTGTGCAGTGACACACCACTCGTTCACCGACCCGCGCGCTCGAGAGGAAGTTGGACTTCAATTCGATCGTCGTGAACGACGACTCGCTCGGGGATGTTGTTCCCGCACCCGATCGCCGCGCACGTGTCGGCGAGCGCGATGATCGCCGGCGCGAAGAGGAATCCGGTTCCGGCGATGAGGTTCTCGGTGACGTCGATGTGGCCGATCACGAGGTCGGGTGCCGAATGGTCGAACACGCAGCCGAGCTGTCCCGGGCACGAGCGGGCCGAAGAACTCGGTCGCACCACGGGCTCGTTCGACGGGATCGATTTCTTCCTCGGAAGCGCGTCATCCCCGGACCGTAACGTGGCCGAGTGCGTCGCTGGACAGCGCCAGTCGCCAGGTGGGGTAGCGACCTGGCGTCGTCGGCGCTACATTGTGGATTCCTCGCGGACGTGGCTCAGTTGGTAGAGCGCAACCTTGCCAAGGTTGAGGTCGCCGGTTCGATCCCGGTCGTCCGCTCCAGAAACCCTTACCTTGTAGGGGTTTCTACGTCACTCGGTGTCTAGTTGGCACCGAGTGACCCTTCGTGTCGGCTCGATGAGAACGCTCGTGTAGGTGATCAAGGTCACGAGCCGGTCTACGCTCGTCGAATGACGACACTCGATGATGCCCCCGAGATCAGTGAGTTCATGACCGGCGTTTTCGCCCCGGTGGACGACGAACTGGACGTGCACGACTTGGCCGTGACCGGGGAGATCCCGGCGCAACTGTCGGGCGTGTACATGCGCAACGGCGCCAACCCGCAGTTCGCACCACTGGGTCGCTACCACTGGTTCGACGGCGACGGGATGATCCACGCCGTCTACCTCGACGGGGGCACTGCGCGCTACCGGAACCGGTGGGTCGAAACACCTGGGCTCCTTCACGAGCGAGAGGCAGACGCGGCGTTGTTCGGCGGAATCCTCAACTTCCAGTTCCCGCCCGCCGAGTTGATCGAGGAGTGCGGCATCTTCAAGAACGCCGCCAACACCAACATCGTCGCCCACGCGAACAAGTTCCTCGCGCTGTGGGAGGGTGGATTCCCGACCGAGATCACCCGCGAACTCGAATCGAAAGGCCTGTGGGATTTCGACGGCAAGCTCGTCGGGGCGATGACTGCGCACCCGAAGTGGTGTCCGGAGACCGGCGAGCTGCTGTTCTTCGGCTACGACCCGGTCGCGCGGGCCGCCGTTCCTGCGGTACCACGTCGCCGATGCGGCGGGTGCGCTCACGCACAGCGCCGTCATCGAACTGCCTCGCGGCGTGATGATGCACGACTTCCTGACGACCAGGAACCACAGTCTGTTCTTCGACCTGCCGGCCGTCATCGCCATGGACGGCGGGGACATGTGGCAACCCCAACACGGCGCCCGTATCGGTGTGATCCCTCGCCATGGCACCAACGTCGACGTGCGCTGGTTCGACATCGACCCGTGCTACGTCTTCCACTTCTTGAACGCCTGGGAAGTCGGGGACGTGATCACCGCCTATGGGTGCCGGATGCCGTCGATCGACCTCGACTTCGAGGGCCGTGAGGACGACCTCGCTGACTTGATGACGATGCAGGGCGTCGGCCTGGCGAAGTGGACGATCGACCTCGCCGCCGGGCACCTGCACCGAAGAGTTGGTGAACGACCTGCGCAGTGATTTTCCACGGTTGCACGACGACCTGCTCGGCTTCCCGCAGCGCTGGGGCTACGCCTCGGCGACCCTCGATGGTCCGATGACCATCGGCTTCAACGGCCTCGTGCGCTACGACCTCGATACCGGCGCTGACCTGACCTATGCGTTCGGTGAGGGCACCGTGATCGGCGAGGCCGTGTTCGCCGCCGATCCGACCGGCAGCAGCGAGCAAGATGGCTGGCTGATGGTGTACGCCACCGACAAGGCTGAAGGCACGACCGACTTCTGCATCATCGACGCTCGCGACATGGCGAGCGGCCCTGTCGCTCGTGTCCATCTGCCTCGGCGTGTGCCCGCCGGCTTTCACGGCAACTGGATGCCCGCCTCGGGGTGACGTTGATCGAGGCGTGACGCCTCACGCGATCGCGTTCTGCAGCATCAATGCGTCTTGGGTCCCGCGAACCGGGACGGATCGCGCACCGATCGTGCGAGCGTCCTCGACCTCGGCCGGTTCGGGCCCGTACTGCGGTCGCCTACGGTGGAGCCATGGCGATACGGGTCGTGCAGTGGGGGAGCGGGAACGTCGGGCGGGCGTCGATCGCCACCGTGGCGGGTCGACCCGACATGGAGATCGTGGGTCTGCTCGTCAACAACCCCGACAAGGTCGGGCGCGACATCGGGCAGCTCGCAGGCATCGGCGACCTGGGCATCGCAGCGACCGATGACGTCGACGAGATCATCGCCCTCGATGCCGATGTCGTGCTCCACATGCCGCTGCCGTCGCTGGTCTACGGCGACGATCCCGGTGCCGACCTCGACAACTTCTGTCGCCTGCTCGCCAGTCGGGAAGCACGTGATCACGACGGTCGGCTACATGTACCCGAAGGTGTACGGCGACGAGGTCATGGAGCGTCTGGTCGAGCGCCTGCGCGGCCGGTGGGGTCGCCTTCCACGGAACCGGCGCCAACCCCGGATGGTTCGGCGATCTGCTCCCGCTCCTCATGTCGGGGCTCTCGCTGCGGATCGACCAGATCGCCGTGCAGGAGATCAGCAACTTCCAGTACTACCCGTCGCCGGAGATCATGTTCGAGATGATGAACTTCGGCCGCACGCCCGAGGAGTTCGCGTCCCGGTCCGAACGTCACCGGACCTGGCTCGACGGGCTCTTCACCGAGGCCGTCCAGATGGTGGCCGACGGCATCGACGCGGAGATCGACGAGGTCGCCTCCGAGATGGAGACGTGGATCGCCACCGACGACCTCGCAACTGCGGCCGGAACCGTCGAGGCGGGCACCGTCGCCGGCCAGCGATGGCAGTGGCGAGCGATGGTGGACGGGCGGGCGCTGGTCCACCAGGAGACCGTGTGGCGGATGCATCGTGACGCCGCGCCGCAGTGGCCGGAGGGTGACTGGTCGATCAGGATCACCGGCGAACCCGAGATGCACCTGACACTCCCGCACGCGTGGAATCGTGACGTCCTCGGTTCCACCGCTGCGCACGCGATCAACGCCATCCCGTACGTGGTGAACGCAGGTCCGGGTGTGAAGACGTTCCTCGACCTGCCGATGATCGCCGGTCGGGGCAGCGCCTGGCGTCGCTGACGTTCCGACGCCGAGATCGGATCGACTCCGTGTTACTACTGGTGTCTGACACCACGAGCAACGGTCGGCAGGGGGAACGATGTCGGATGCAGGCGAGCTGAGCATCGACGAGCCGATCGCGCTCGGCGACGTCAACTTCTTCGACCCGGCGATCAACGACTGCCCGTACGGCGCCTACCGAACGATGCGCGACGAGGCGCCGGTCTGGTTCGACGATCGCCTCCAGGCCTACATCGTGACCCGGTACGACGACGTCCGCGCGGTGCTGACCGACACCGAACGGTTCGTCAACTCACGTGCGGCCAACAAGCGAGCCCGCACCATCTCGCCCACGGTCCTCGCGCTCTACCAGGAGAAGGGCTGGGTGCCCGCCCCGACGCTCGCCGGGCGCGACGACCCGAACCACCGCGAGATGCGCGCCCTGTTCAACCACGCGTTCCGCCCGAAGCGCATCGCCGCGCTCGAGCCGAAGATCAGCACGCTCGCCGACGAGCTGATCGACGCGTTCGTCGACGACGGCACGTGCGAGTGGGTGAGCCAGTTCGCCGTGCCGCTGCCGCTGATCATCATCGGCGTCCAGATGGGTGCCAACCCCGACGACATCTGGCGGATCAAGGCCTGGACCGACGCCTGGGTGCAGCGCCTCGGCCTGATGCAGACACCCGAGGAGGTCATCTGGTCGACGGAGATGGAGATCGAGGCGCAGCACTACTTCCAGCCGATCTTCGAGCGACTGCGCGTCGAACCCGACGACACGCTGCTCTCCGACCTCGTCAACACCCCGATCCCGGAGTGGGGCCGGTGCCTGACCGACGAGGAACTGCACGCCGAGATGATGGCCGACACCTTCGTGGGCGGCTCGGAGACCACCACGAACGCACTGTCGGGCGGAGTGCGGCTGTTGATCGAGCACCCCGACCAGTGGGACCGGCTGAAGGGCGATCCCGACACGTACCTGCCGGCCCTCGTGGAGGAGGTGCTGCGGCTCGAATCGCCGGTGCAGCGCCTGACCCGGACCGCTGCGGTCGACGTCGAGCTGCACGGGGTGACCATTCCAGCCGGCACCAGCGTGCTCATCGGGTACGCGGCGGCGAACCGCGACGACCGGGTCTTCGACGAACCGGCGCGGTTCGACCTCGACCGGGCCGACGCCAAGAAGCACGTCACCTTCGGCTTCGGCACCCACTTCTGCCTGGGGGCGCCGCTGGCACGGCGGGAGCTGTTCTTCGGCTTCGAGGCGCTGGTCCGCCGCATCGACGAGATGTGGTTCCTCCCCGACACCGACCTGACGATCGCCCCGAACTACTTCCTGCGCGCGCTGAAGGAACTGAAGATCGGGTTCCGTGCCTCGGAAGGCTCGACGCGGTGACCAACCCGTTCGACGCCGCTCGAACGGCGACGATCGACCTCGACGAGGCAGGCGGGGCGCGGGTGAAGTTCGACCACATGCCGATCGGGCAGGCCGTCGACATGGGCCACGCCGACGACGGCACCCCGCTGATCGACCCGCGGATCTTCGACAGCAGCGAGTTCCGCCGCAATCCCTACCCGTACTACCGGATCCTGCGCGACCACTACCCGGTCTTCCACGACCGCCTCCACAACTGCTACTACGTCACCCGCTACAGCGACATCACCGACTGCTACTTCGACGAGGTCGGGTTCAACACGATCCCCAAGGGCTCGTCGTCCGGTGTGCTCGGCAACACCCAACTCGAGCTCAGCGGCATCGAACACCGCCGCCGTCGCAACATCTACGGGCGTCATCTCGTCGGTGCGGCGCTCACCAAGCGGCTGCCGGCGCTGCGTCGACTCGCTGACGAGATGATCGAGCAGTGGTGGCTGCCCGACAACCCGAAGGGGGTCGAGTTCGACGGTGGGAGCGCGGTCATCGAACTCGGGCGGTGCTTCGCCAACGAGTTCCCGATCAGCGTGGTCGCCCAGGTGCTCGGCATCCCCGAGGAGGCTCGCCAACAGTTCACCTGGTGGTACGACGCGATGATGTCCGGGCCTCGGCGGCAGCGACACCCACCACGACGGCCTCGTCGCCCGTGAGGATCTCGAGCGACTACGTCGGGATCGTTGGTGGAGCAGCGGCGGACCGACCCGACGTACCTGTACGACGACGACGGCAACCAGATCTGCATGGACATCATCTCCGAGCTGTGCCACGCGGAGATCGACGGCGACGTCATGTCGACCGAGGAGATCACCTCGTTCGTCGCGCTCGTCGTCGGCGGCGGGGGCGAGACCACCCGCGGCGCGATCATGAACCTCTGGTACCTGCTGCTGCAGCACCCCGACCAGTACGCCGCCGTCATCGAGCATCCCGAACTCTGGAACGTCGCGTTCCACGAGATGCTGCGGCACTCCACCTCGATCGGTGGCCAACCCCGCCACAACACGTTCGACGTCGAGATGCACGGTGTCGTGATTCCCGCCGGCTCGCTCGTGCACATGGTCGACGTGTCGGCGAACCACGACGACAGGATCTTCGCCGAACCGGAGCGGTTCGACATCTTCCGCACCGATCTCTACAGCGACAAGATCCTGCGGTCGGGTCACGACAAGGACGGCCGGTCGAGCCACATGGCATTCGGCGTCGGCCCCCACCTGTGCCCCGGCGCGTGGATCTCCGAACAGGAGACCGTCATCGGCGCGCAGGTGCTCGCTGAGGTGTTCCGCAACGTCCGCATCGAGACCGAGCGGATGCCGAAGGACCTCGACGGCGTGACCCTCGCTCCCATCGGACTCGGTTCGATCCGTCAGCTCTGGCTGCGGTTCGATCTGCCCGAGCGATGAGCGCACCGGGCTACGGCGAGCACGACGACGAGCCGCTGCCGGCCGCCGGCTACCGCACCTACGAGGTGTACCAGCGCGAACGGGTGGCCGAGTCGAGCAACCTGCTCGCCCCGCGGGAGCTGATCGGCGACGAGATGCTCGACGGCGCCCCACCGGCTGCTCACCATCCTGCGCGAGCACCATCCCTGCTACCGGGACTGGGTCGGCAACCGGTTCTGGATCACCCGCTACGACGACGTCACGTCGGTGTTCACCGACGACGCCAACTACGAGACACGATCCAAGCGGTGGTTCGCCGGACACCCCGAGTTCGGCCGCGATCTGCGTGCCGAGCTCCCCGTGCTGTGGGCCGGCGCGAACCGGACCGATGCGCACGTCGAACGGATCGTGGAGCGGATGCTCGGCGACCTCGACGCACGAGCCCGATCTGGCATCGGCGTTCGCGGCCAGGCTGCCGCTCGAGCTGTGGGGGGCGGTGCTCGATCTGCCCGAAGCGGATCTGCCCGAGTTCGCCGCGCGGTACTGGCGGATGCAGCGAGCCGCCGGCTGGGACCCACGCGGTCAGCGAGACGGGTACGCCGCAGCGATCGAGCTGGTCGCCTACATCGAGCCCCTCCTCGGCCGAGCGCCGCGCCGATCCCGGCGACGACCTCATCAGCGCCGCGGCGACGGTCGAGCTCGACGGACCCACGATCGACGCGACCGACATCGTGGCCACGATCTGGGAAGCCGATCACGAGACCCTGCACGGCGGGCTCGCCAACCTGTGGTTCCAGCTGTTGACGAACCCGGAGCAGCTCGACGCCGTTCGCGACGACCGACGACTCGTGAAGTTCGCCTGGCTCGAGACCCTGCGACACAGCCCGCCCGTGCACAGTGCCGTCGCGCTTCGCCCGTCACGAGGTCGAGCGCTTCGGTCGTCTGCTCCCCGACGGCGCCCTGCTGCAGTGTTCGGCCGCCGCAGCGAACCGTGATCCCCGGGTGTTCGACGACCCCGATTCGTTCGTCGTCGATCGCAAGGACCTGTGCCAGCGCGAGCCGCGGGGTCAGTACCGCGCCGATGGTCTGCCGTCGGGCATCGCGTTCGGTCTCGGTCGACCGTCGATCCATCCGGCGGTGCCCAAGGACCGACCCCGGTCGGCCTACGCGCTCGTCCGTGACGTCGCCGTGCTGGCGTCACAGATGCTGCTCGACGAGCACCCCGACATCCGGCTCGCTCCGGGAGCGGAACCGGTGCTGCGCTCGCTCCGACTCGGCGAGATGTACACCTGCTGGCACCTCCCCGTCACCTGAACCCGCAGAAATGTCGCGATCTGGTCGCCCAGCGTCCGGATTCCGCGAAGTTTCGGGTTCGCACCTGTTCAGAGGTTTTCGGGGGGTGGGAGGACGCAGGGGTGGCCGGCGTACAGGCCGATGCTGTTGCCGGTGCGGCCCTCGGGGCCTTCGGCGAGCAGGTCGACCAGCACCTGCGCGATCTGTTCCGGCTGCATCCAGGTGGCGAGGAACTCGGGGTCCGGATCGGACCCGAGCCAGCCACGCAGCATTGCCGTGTCGGTGGCGCCCATGCAGATGTTGTTCACGCGGATGTGGTGGCGGGCGAGTGACCTCGCCCAGTCGAACGTGAGGCCGTTGAGCGCCCACTTCGAGGCGTTGTAGAGATCCATCGAACCGTGGCCGTGGTGGGGGTGACAGTCCGGGCACGGCTTGACGTGGTCGGTCGAGATGTTGACGATGTCGCCGCCGCCGTTCGCGATCATCACCGGCGCAACCGCACGGCCGAAGAGGAACGCGCCCTTGGTGTTGGAGCCGAACATGCGGTCGAAGTCCCTGGCCGCGACGTCCCAGTCGTCCCGCGGTCCCGATGGCATGACCTCGCCCGCGTTGTTGATCATGATGTCGATCGTTCCGTGCTCCGCGATCGTTGCGTCGACCACGTGGCGCACGTGGGACGCGTCGGCGACGTCGCCGAGGTGGGCGGTCGCGCCGATCGCCCTGGCGGTCTCGATGATCGACTCGTCCCGATCGGTGACGACGACTGCGCACCCTTCGACGACGAGACGTTCCGCGAAGGCGCGGCCGATGCCTCGAGCTGCGCCGGTGACGATGGCGATGTGTCCGGTCAACGGCTCCATGGAGCTCCGAGCGACACCGACACCGACACCGACACCGACACGACACCAGTGTTTCGACATTCAACGACCCCCGATCGAACCTGCGGGCGAAGGTAGCACGTGTCCGCGCACCGCGATCTTCCGGCTGCGATCGGAGAATCGGAGCGTGGCTAGGTTCGTCGGGATGAGTGACGCTTCGCCGCTTCCCGGGAGCCAGGAGTGGCTCGATTCGGTCATCGAGGACGTCGTCGATCCGGACGCGCCGATCATCGATCCGCACCACCATCTGTGGCCCGAGGGCGGGGCCCTGCCGTACGGCCTCGACCAACTGCTCGCGGACATCGGTGACGGGCACAACGTGGTCGACACGGTGTTCGTGGAATGTGGCGCCGGCGTACCGCACCGGTGGCGACGAGCGGTTCGCCGCCGTGGGCGAGACCGAGTTCGTCACGGCCGAGGCGGAGCGTTCGCCTCGGCGGGTGATGGGCGGCATCGTGGCGCACGCCGACCTCACCGATCCCGGCCTGGACGAGGTGCTCGACGCCCACGTCGAAGCATCTCGCGGCCGTCTGCGAGGCATCCGCCACGCCGGGTCCAGCGCCGAACACCCGGAGGTGCTGATGATCCCCGGCGGGGCACCGGCCGGTCTGTACGCCGACCCGGCATTCCGGGCGGGCGTCGCCCGGCTGGGGGAGCGCGGCCTCAGCTACGACACGTGGCACTACCACTACCAGAACCGTGAGTACCTCGACCTGGCGCGCGCCGTCCCCGGAACCTCGATGGTGCTCGACCACTTCGGTACTCCGCTCGGTGTCGGGCCGTATGCGTCCCAGCGCGAGGAGATCTTCGAGTCGTGGACCGGTGACATCGCGGCGATCGCGACGTGTCCGAACGTCGTGGCGAAGATCGGCGGCCTGGCGATGCCCGACAACGGCTTCGGGTGGAACACGGCTGATCGTCCCCCGACGTCGGACGAGTTCATCGAGCAGCAGGGTCGCTACTACCTCCACACCATCGAGCAGTTCGGGCCCGAACGGTGCATGTTCGAGTCGAACTTCCCCGTCGACCGGTTCTCGCTGTCGTACCGCACGGTGTGGAACGCGTTCAAGAAGATGGTCGCCGACTTCTCCGCCGACGAGCGCGACGCCATGCTCCGCGGCACCGCCGCGCGTACCTACCGCCTCTGAGCCTGTCCTTCGGGGTCGGGTCCGGAAGACAGCCTGGTCGACCACCGTCAGGGTGCCGAGGGGGTGCCATCATCGCAGCCATCACCTCGGCCATCATCTGCGAGCGCGGTGGCAGGCCGGGGAACTCCTCGGGCGATGCCGGGTCGAGCTGCTCACCGATGCCGTGGAAGCGCTCCACGGCGATCTCGAGCCATTCCGGATGGGGAAACACCCAGTAGCGACCCGACCGCACCGCATCGACCACGAGGTCGGCGACGGCGCCCGGCTGCATCCCCTCGGCGACCGCTCGACGGAAGTAGTCGAGGCCGACCTGGGCGGCGGCGTCGCGCTCGGGTGCGGCGCCCAACTCGTCGGGCCAGTTGCGTTCGGATTCCATGATCCCCGTCTTGACCCATCCCGGACACAGGCAGCTGACCCCGACCGGAATCTGAGCGTCGCGCATGCTGGTGTAGAGATCTTCGGTGAGGGCGACGACGGCGTGCTTGCTCGCGTCGTACGGTGCTGCGGCGAGGGGATACAGCCCGGCCATGGAGGCGGTGTTGACGATGTGGCCGCCGCCGGACATGACCAGATGCGGCAGGAACGCGCGGATGCCGTGGACGACGCCCCAGAAGTTGACGCCCATGACCCACTCCCAGGTCTCGATCGGTCCGAGCCACGGGTCGCCGGCCCCGCCGACGCCGGCGTTGTTGCACACGACGTGCACCGCACCGAAGCGCTCGAGCGTCGAGGCGGCGAGCGCCTCGACCTGATCGGCCTTGCTGACGTCGGTGACGACGGTCAACGTGTCGACGCCGTGGGCCCCGACCTCGACGGCGGCGGCAGCGAGGGCGTCCTGTTGCACATCGGCCAACACGACCGAACAGCCCGCACTGGCGAACGCGTTGGCGAGCGCCAGCCCGATCCCGCTCCCTGCTCCGGTGACGACGGCTACCTTGCCTGGCCCGAGTTCCATGTGTTCCCCCTCTGTCGACAGCCCGGCCGACCGTAGCGCCCGGCGACTTGTGTGAGCGACCCAGCGCACGGGGTGGTGATGGCCTAGGATTCGTCGATCCATGGGAAAGGACCGTTGATGACCGAGAACTCGTTGATGAAACACCGCAATGTCGGCGTCCTGGCCGTGGAGGCGGTGGAGGCGCCGGTCGTCGTCACATCGGCGTGGATCGACGAGCAGCTCGCCGAGACCTATGAACGCACCGGCCTCAAGCCCGGGACGCTGTCCGAGCTCGCCGGCATCGAGGCCCGACGCTGGTGGCCCGAAGGTGTCACGTTCGACCAGGCGGCGGCCATGGCCGGTCAGGCGGCGCTCGATGCGGCAGGCATCGACCCGATGCGGGTCGGCATGTTGATCTCGACCTCGGTCTGCAAGCACCACCTCGAGCCGTCGGTGGCGTGTGCCGTCCACCATCAGCTCCAGCTCGCCCCGGGATGTCTCAACTTCGACGTCGGCAACGCGTGCCTCGGGTTCATCAACGGCATGCAGATCGCCGCCGCTGCGATCGACTCCGGGGCGATCGACTACGCCCTCATCGTCGACGGCGAGGGCAGCCGCTACACCCAGGAGACGACCATCGCCCGCCTGCAGCAGCCGACGATCGAAGCAGCCGACGTGTTCGCCGAGTTCGCCTCGCTGACCCTCGGCTCCGGTGCGGCGGCCGCAGTGCTGTGTCGCCTGGACGAGCATCCCGAGGCGCACCGACTCGTCGGCGGCGTCGCCCGCGCCGGCACCCAGCATCACGAACTGTGTGTCGGGGATCTCGACCGCATGACGACCGACACCCACGGGCTGCTGGTTGCCGGCCTGGATCTGGGCGAAGCGGCATGGAAGCACGCCGGCCACGACTTCGACTGGGAACTCGGGATGGACTGGTACATCGTCCACCAGGTCAGCTCGGTCCACACCCGTCTGATGACCGAACGGCTCGGTATCGACCCCGAACGGGTGCCGCAGACGTTCCCGCAGTACGGCAACGTCGGTCCCGCAGCGATCCCGATCACGCTCGCCAGCGTCGCGGATCGCATCCAGGTCGGCGACCGGGTGCTGTGCATGGGTATCGGTTCGGGTCTGAACACCAGCTTCACCGAAATCGTCTGGTGACGACTGCGGCGCACTCGACCGAGGCGCCGGCAACCGGCTGGGAGCTCCACGCCCCGACCGACGACGACTGGCGGCGCTGGGGGCTCGACCCGAGTTGGTCCCGGTTCCTGGATGTGCCCAGCCAGCTCGGCGGCCGTCATCGATGGCACCTGCTCGACACGGGCATTCCGGAGGGTGGCGACGCCTCGACCCCGACGGTGCTGTGTGTGCACGGCAACCCGACGTGGGGGTACGCGTGGGCGACGTTCCTCCGCCGTCTGCACACGCAGTATCGGGTGATCGCGATCGATCAGCTGGGGATGGGCTACAGCGAGCGAACCGGGCGCCGTCGCTACGACGACCGGGTGCGCGATCTGGACGACGTCATCGTCGCGCTCGGACTCTCGGCGTCGTCGTCGCCGCTGGTGGTCGCGGCGCACGACTGGGGCGGGGCGATCGCCATGGGATGGGTGGTGCAGGATCCTCGTCAGGTCGCCGGCATGATCCTGTGCAACACGGGAATCGCCGTGCCCGAGGGTCGGTCGGCTCCGGGGATCATCCGGTTGGCTGCGTGGGCGCCGATCCTCGACCTCGTCTGCCGTGGCACCCCGACGTTCGTCGAGGGAACGGTGCGGTTGTCCGGTCGTCGGATCACCAGGACCGATCGGGAGGCGTTCCGGGCGCCGTACCGGACGTGCGCCGGCGCGAGCGGCCATCGCGGACTTCGTCGACGACATCCCGTTGCGTCCAGGGGATCCCTCCGAGCGGTCGATCGCCGATGTCGCAGCGAGCCTGCGCAACGTCCGGTGCCCGGTGCTGCTGGCGTTCGGTGCGAAGGACCCGGTGTTCAACGACGATTTCGCCGCCGACCTGGCCGGCCGATTCCCGAACTCGACGACCCATCGATTCGCCGACGCCAACCATCTCGTCATGGCCGAGGCCGATGTCGTCGGGGTCGCCGAACCCTGGCTGGACGATCTCTTCGCCGGCCGACTCCACGATTCGCTCCCGCCGGAACCGTCGGCGTCCACCGCGTCGCAGGGGCCTGGCGGCGCTTCGGTGTGGGCTGCGATCGCTGCGGGTCGTGTCGGACGATCGCGATGCGTTCGTCGACCTCGCCACGGCGGAGGCGGTGTCGTTCGCGACGCTGGCGGCGCGGGTCGACTCGGTCGCCGCGGAACTGGTGCGCCGCGGGCTTCGAGCCGGGTGATCACGTCGCCATGCTCACGCCACCCGGCATCGATCTCGTCACTGCCGTGTACGGCGTGTGGCGGGCAGGCGGCGTGACCGTGATCGCCGATCGCGGACTGGGGTTGAGGGCGCTCGGGCGGGCGGTGCGCTCGAGCAGACCGAAGTGGGTCATCGGGCCCAAGCAGGCGCTCGGCGCGGCGACCGCGATGCGCTGGGCACCGAGGGCACGGCGGCTGGACGTGGCCGATCTCGTGAATGCACCCGGTGGTCGATCCGGCGTCACTGGCGCCCGAGCCGGATGGGGACGCGCCGGCCGCCGTGCTGTTCACATCAGGGGCGACGGGTCCGGCGAAGGGTGTGCGCTACCTGCACCGTCAACTCGCAGCGCAACGCGACGCGCTGGCGGCGACGTACTCGATCACCGGCGACGACCGCCTGGTCGCGGCGTTCGCTCCGTTCGCGCTCTACGGCCCGGCGCTGGGCATCCCGACCGCGCTGCCTGCGTGTGACGTCACCAAGCCCGGCGAGTTGACGGCGGCGGCGCTCGACGCCGCGTGCGAACGGATCGGCGCGACCCTCGCGTTCGCCTCTCCGGCCGCGTTGGCGAACGTCGTGGCAACTGCGGCATCGGGCGACCATCGGGGCCTCGCTGGGCTGCGCGTGGTGTTCTCGGCCGGCGCGCCGGTGCCCTCCGAGACGCTGCGGGCGGTCGCCGTGCTGGCCCCGAACGCCGAGTTGCACACGCCGTACGGAATGACCGAGGTGCTGCCGGTGAGTGACATCGAGCTCACCGAGATCCTCGCGGCCGAAGCCGACGACCCGACCGGTGGGGTGTGCGTGGGTCGACCGGTGCCGGGCGCCGAGGTGCGGATCGCAGCGCTCGGCTTCGACCCCGAGGAGCTGCCGGTCGAGCTGCCCGCCGGTGCGACGGGCGAGATCCTCGTGCGAGCGCCGTGGGTGTCGGAGGGCTATCTCGGGCTGTGGGCCGTCGAGCGCGCAGCTCGGCCAGGGTCCGGTGACTGGCACCGATCCGGTGACGTCGGCCATGTCGACACCTCGGGACGTCTGTGGGTCGAGGGACGTGCGGTCCATGTCATCCATGCGGCGGAGTGGCCCGATCACGTCGGTGCCGGTGGAACGGACCGTCGAGCGAGAGCTGAACGTCGGCCGGGTCGCGGCAGTGGGCGTCGGCCCGGTGGGGACCCAGCAGCTGGTGGTCGTCGTCGAGCAGGCCGGGGCGTCCGACGGTCCGGCGGACACCGAGACGTCCGACCGTGTTCGCCAGGTCGTCACGGACCGGTTGGGACTCCCCGTCGCCTCGGTGCTGACGGTGTCGGCCCTGCCGGTCGACATCCGGCACAACGCGAAGATCGACCGAACGAAGGTCGCAGGCGTGGGCAACCGATCTGCTCGCGGGTCGTCGGGTCCGCTCGCTCGGATGACTGGTCGGGCGTGAAGGTCCTGGTCACGGGAGCTTCGAGCCTCATCGGCGCCGGAGTGGCCAAGGCGCTCGCGGCGCGTGGCGACACCGTGGTCTGCTTCCAGCGGAGCCACTCGGAACTGATCGAGGCGAACCCGGGCATCACCGAAGTCCTCGGTGACGTCCGCGACACGGCGGCGATCTCGACAGCGATCGACGGCTGTGACGGCGTCGTGCACGTCGCTGCGAAGGTCGGTGTCCTCGGCGACTGGGAGGACTACCGGTCGATCAACGTGGACGGCACGCGGGCGGTGATCGACGCCGCGTCGGGCGCAGGTGTCGGCCGTGTGGTGTACGTCTCGTCCCCGTCGGTCGCCCACGGCGGCGAACCGATCGTCGGCGGCGCGGCGGACCCTCCCGTGCTGGGTCGCCGTCGAGCCTGGTATCCCGAGTCGAAGGCGATGGCCGAGTTGGCGGCGCTCGCGTCGGCATCGGACCGGCTGGGCGTGGTGGCGATCCGTCCGCACCTCGTGTGGGGGCCCGGCGACACCCAGTTGGTCGGTCGGATCGTGGAGCGAGCACGCGCCGGCCGTCTGGCCCTCGTCGGCGGCGGCAGAGCCCTCGTCGACACGACCTACATCGACAATGCGGTCGCCGCGCTCGTCGCGGCGCTCGACGCAGTCGAGCCGGATGCCCCGTGCTCCGGACGTGCCTATGTCGTGTCGAACGGGGAGCCCCGGATGATCCGTGAACTCGTGGAGGGGATCTGTCGGGCGGCGAAGGTGCCGTTCGCCCCGCGTGACGTGTCGCTGTCGGTCGGGCGCGGGGTCGGGGCGGCCGTCGAGCGGATCTGGCCGCTGCTTCGTCGTGACGACGAACCGCCACTGACCCAGTTCCTCGCGGAACAACTCGGGACGGCGCACTGGTTCGACCCTCGCCCTGCCCGTGATGACCTCGGATGGACACCGACGGTGACCATCGACGTGGGCCTCGCCCGGCTCGCCGAGTGGTTCGTCGAGCATCCGGTCGACGTGACCGAATGCCCCGGTTCGAGCAGGCCCCGCTATCCTCGGCTGCGAACTGGCGACGTGGCCGAGTGGTTTAGGCAACGGCCTGCAAAGCCGTGTACATGAGTTCGATTCTCATCGTCGCCTCCAGCCCCTGCGCACCGATGCGCGGAGAACGTTGCCACCGAACCGGACCCACCGCGTCAGCGTGAGGATTCTCGGGAGGCACGGCGGCGCATCACGAGCACGATCACGGCGACGACGGCGAGTGCTCCCGCTCCCACGATCAGCGCAATGGGGACGCCGGAGTCGCCGTCCGACCCGGTGTCCGCCGGATCGGTGGTCGGCGGGCTGCTCGAAGGTGTCTGCGTCTCGGTGGTGGTGGCGGTGACCGGTTCCAGTGGGCCGAACTCGGCCGCCATCGCGTCGAAGGCCGGTTTCGGCGCGTCGGCCGTGTCGATCCACAACGCGCCGCCGAACGAGCCGCCGGTGACGTCGGCTTCGGGTGGGAGGCGGTCGGTGATGCCCCAGGTGATGAACGTGTCGCAGGAGGCGGCGTCGATGCAGGCACCCAGCGCCTTGGCGTACGTGTCGGCCTGGAAGGCCAGCGATTCCGGGTTGGCGACCTCGGTCGTCGGCAGCGGAACGTCGAACTCCGTGACCGCCCATCGGAGGCCGAGGTCGTCGATCCATGTGGTGAAGGTGGCGAGGTCCGCCGGCTCCGGCGACAGCAGGCGGGACTGGAGACCGATGCCGTCGATCGGTACCCCGGAGTCGACGAGCCCGGAGATCAGCCCCCGGACCCCGACGCACTTGGGGATGTCGTCGCACGACGACCGCTCGGCCGTCGCCCCCGGAGAGATCGCCGAGCCGCTGTTGACCGCGTCCTGGGTCACGGAGAGATCGTCGAAGAAGTCGTCGTAGAACAGTTCGGCATCGGGATCGGCGGCCCGGGCGGCGTCGAACGCGATCCGGATGTAGTCGTCGCCGATGACCTGGCGCCAGATGTTGTCGCGAAGCGTGCCATCGGGGAGGAACGCGTCGTCGACGACGTCCCACTGGGTCACCACTCCCGGGTACTCCTCGGCGAAGTGGCTGACCACGCTCGTCACGTGGTCACGCAGCACGGCGCTCAGCGTCTCGGCCGTCCACGTCCCGCCGACGAGCCAGTCGGGAAGGCCGTCGGAACCGATGATCCCGTGGCCGCGAACGGTCATGGACTCCCCGTCGGCGAACTCGACGAGCGCATCGCCGCGGCTGAAGTCGAACACACCGGGTTGCGGTTGCACCACGCCGAAGTCCACTTCGTCGACGGTGGAGACCATGTTCACGTTGTCGATCACCAGCTGGCGGTACGCGGGATCGGTCGTGAGCGCGTCGAGCGTGACCGCGGCACCGAAGTTCAGGCCGGACGCGTCAGCCAGGGGGCGCAGTCCATCGGTCTGGGCGTCGGCCGCCTGAACAGCGACGCCGAGGCCGGATGCCATCACGGCCAGCAGGAGAGTGGTCCTCGACGACCATCGGGGGAGCATCGCGCCATCGACGGTAGCGCTCCGCGTCGGCGCCGTGGTGGCAGTCGCGAACGCCTGCATGTCCGGCCGCACGCGCACGGTAACCTCATCGGGCGCCGGCATGTTCGTGTCGCGTCGCTTCTTTCGTTTCGCATGACCACGAGCACTCCCACCACGACCGTCGTCGTTCCCGGCACCCACGTGATGACCGCCCTCGTCGGCCCGCGGGACCGGTACCTGCGGCACATCGAGCAGCAGTTCCCGACGGTGCAGATCAGCGTGCGCGGCAACGAGGTGCGCATCAGCGGTGACCTCGAGTCCGATGTCGCCGGCGTCGCCAGCCTGTTCGAGGAACTGTCGACGTTGCTCCAGGGCGGCCAGCAGTTGGACGACGTCACCCTCGATCGGGTCGTCGCGATGGTGCAGGCGAGTGAGCGGCCGAGTGAGATCCTGTCGCACCAGGTGTTGCGTGGCGCCAAGGGCCGACAGGTCAAGCCGAAGACCGCCGGTCAGAAGCGCTACATCGACACCATCGCCGAGAACGTCATCACGTTCGGATTGGGTCCGGCGGGCACCGGCAAGTCGTGGCTCGCGGTGGCGATGGCGGTCCGGGCGCTCCAGGCCAAGGAGGTCCAGCGGATCATCCTCACCCGGCCGGCCGTCGAGGCGGGCGAACGATTGGGGTTCCTGCCCGGTGACCTGATGGCGAAGATCGATCCGTATCTCCGCCCGCTCTACGACGCGCTCTACGACATGCTCGATCCCGACGCCGTCCAGCGGCTGCTGGAGCGTCAGGTCGTCGAGGTGGCGCCGCTGGCGTTCATGCGCGGTCGCACGCTGAACGGCAGTTTCATCATTCTCGACGAGGCGCAGAACGCGACTCCGGAGCAGATGAAGATGTTCCTGACCCGTATCGGATTCGGATCGAGGGTGGTCATCACGGGCGACACCACCCAGGTGGACGTCCCGACGGGCAAGAGTGGCCTGGTCGGTCTGGAACGCACGTTGGCGGGCATCGAGGGCTTGGCGTTCGTTCGATTGTCCGGTGCCGACGTGGTGCGTCACCGCATCGTGGCCGACATCGTCGCCGCCTACGAACAGGCCGACGAAGAGCGGGCCGAACGGGCAGGCGACCGGACCGCGACGTCGTGAGCGACGAGCGCGATGTCGCCCGCGCCCGGTGTCGCCGTGGTCGTTGCCGACGCGAGGGGCGTCGAGGACACTCCGGTCGTCGACCTCGAACGGTGGGAGCGACTCGCAACCGCGGTGCTCGTCGACGAGGCGGTCGTGGGCGAACTGACGCTGACCTTCGTCGACACGACCGAGATGGCGGCCCTCAACGAGCAGTACATGGGCAAGACCGGTCCGACCGACGTGCTCTCGTTCCCGATGGACGACGAGCCGGTTGCCGGTGTCCCGACGCTGCTCGGCGACGTGGTCATCAGTCCCGCTGTTGCGTCGGCGCAGTTCGTCGACCACGCGGGCACCCTCGACGACGAGATCGCCCTGCTCGTCGTGCACGGCATCTTGCACGTCCTCGGACACGATCATGTCGAGGCCGACGACACTGCGGTCATGCGGACCAGGGAACTCGAACTGCTGGGCGCGCACCACTGGCGTGGTCCGGCACCATCCGGATTTCGTCAGGCGCAGGAGTAGCCCGTCGTTTCCGGGGCGTCGGGGTACTGTCGGGTCATGGTCGGCCCGACATCGCCCCCACTGATGCCGCCGTCGGGCTGGTACCCCGACCCTGAGCAGGCGTGGACGTGGCGCTACTGGGACGGCGCCGGCTGGACCGACCACCGGGCGCCCCGGGTGGTGGCCCCGGGTCGCGATCCGTTCTCGTTCTCCGCATGGTTCGAGGAGTCGTTCGCCGCGTTCAAGGCGGTTGCCCGCAGGGTCGGTCTGTTGATCGCAGCCGTGTGGGTGATCGCCGATCGCGCTCTACGGCGTCGTCTTCTACTCGGTCTTCAACAGCTCGAACGGGCGTGAGATCCGCCGAACTGATCGAGTTCGACCGGATCTTCGGTTCCACCGATGCGCGGACACCGTCGTGCTCACCGATGCCGAGTGGAACCGCGTGGGCGATCTGTTCGTCGACTCGATGTGGGCAGCGCTGCCGTGGTTGTTCGCGATCTCGTTGGTGGTGCTGTTCGGCTCGGTGTGGAGCCTCGTCGTGGCGGCGCGAGTCGCCGACCGCGTCGACGACGATGACGTCGCCCAGCTGTCGAGAGTCTGACGACGCTGCCGAAGCGATCCGGCGCGTGCCGGCCGTGGTCGGTGCAGTCCTCATCCTGGTGGGGATCTCGATGGGCGTCTTCTTCGTCGGCCCTCGTGCCGCTGCTGATCGCCGTGCTGATGGATGCCGATGGGGCAGTCATCGCTCTGGCGGCGGTGTTCGGCGTGCCGGCGGCCATCGTGGCGAACGTCTGGTTGTGGGGCCGGCTGGTGCTGGCGACGGTCATCGCGTCGATCGGTGGTCACGGCGTGGGGATCCAGCGGAGCTGGGAGTTGACCCAGGGCCGGTACTGGGGTGTGGTCGGTCGGGTCGTGGTCGCCGGTCTGATCGCGGGCGCGGTGACGATCCCGTTCAGCTTCTTCAACAACGTGGCGGTCGCATTCGGGTTCACCACGTGGTTGATCTCGGTGCTGGTGCTGCAGGTGGTGTCGAACACGATGAGCACGCTCATCAGCGTGCCGGCTCAGGTGGTCCTCGTCCGGCACCTGACCGAGCAACGTCGAGGACTGCTCGGCTGATGGCGTGTCGTCGCGATCGACCACGTGCAACTGGCCATGCCGGCGGGCGAGGAGGCGAGCGCCGCCGCCTTCTACGAGGGCGTGTTGGGGATTCCGCAGGTTCCCAAGCCGCCGCACCTCGCCGTGCGCGGCGGCTGCTGGTTCGAGCAACCGGGGCTGAAGATCCACCTGGGCGTCGAGGCCGACTTCCGGCCGGCCCGCAAGGCGCATCCGGCGCTCCTGGTGTCCGGTCTCGGCGAGCTCGTCGATCGTCTGGTCGCCGCCGGCGTCGTCGTGGTGAGCGACGAACCGCTCGAAGGATACGACCGCGTCTACGTCGACGACCCGTTCGGCAATCGGATCGAACTGATGGAGCTGTCGATCGCGCATCGAGACGGGAGCAACGAGATGAGACCACTTCGATACTCGATCAACATCACGCTCGACGGCTGCTGCCATCACGAGGCAGGGCTCCCCCCGGACGAGGAGTCGATGCGCTACTGGACCGCTGAGATGGAGCGAGCCGATGCCCTGCTCTTCGGTCGGGTGACCTACGAGATGATGGAGTCGGCGTGGCGGCGGCCGGCCACGGGCACGTGGCCCGACTGGATGGATGCGGGGGATATCCCGTTCGCCGAGACCATCGACCGAGCGAAGAAGTACGTCGTGTCGAGCACCCTGAGCGGGGTCGACTGGAATGCCGAGCTCCTACGGGGCGACCTGGGGAGAGCGGTTCAGCAGCTCAAGCAGGAGCCGGGCGCGGGTCTGTTCGTGGGCGGCGTGACGCTCCCGCTGGCGTTGGCAGATCTGGGGCTCATCGACGAGTACGAGTTCGTGGTGCAGCCGGTCCTTGCCGGGCACGGACCGACGCTGCTCGCCGGTCTGCGCGAGCGCATCCAGCTCGAGCTGGTGAATCGCCATGAGTTCCGGTCGGGTGCGGTTGCCCTGCGCTATCGCGCGGTGTGAGCGACGGCGTGAGGGGAGCTGTCCCGGCAGGTGGCACCCTCGAGATCTCGGCGGTGCCGGTCCCGCTATCCGGGACTCATGCCGCCGAGAACCTTGGTTGGACGAGATCGACCGACGGCCGATCTCGTCGTGGGCACCTGTGGAGGCGTAGTTTCGGCCGCCATGGAGATCTCACTGGACGGCAAGGTCGCACTGGTCACGGGAGCATCGAAGGGCATCGGCAAGGCGATCGCTGCGTCGTTGGCGGCGTCTGGCGCCCGGGTGATGATCAACAGCCGCAAGCAGGACCAACTCGAAGCCGCCGCTGCCGAAATGGACGGCGAGGTCGAGATCTTCGCTGCGAACGCCGGCGACGCCGATGCCGGAGACCGGGCGGTGGCGGCGACGATCGAACGGTTCGGTCAACTCGACATCCTCGTCAACAACGCGGCGACCAACCCCTACTACGGCCGGCTCCTCGAGGTCGACGAGGGCCGCTACGACAAGACGTTCCAGGTCAACCTCAAAGCACCCGTGTGGTGGAGCAAGGCGGCGTGGGAGCAGGCCTTCAAGGAACGGCCCGGCACGATCATCAACATCGCCTCGGTCGGTGGGCTGCGCACCGAAGGTGGCGGACTCGGGGTCTACAACCTCACCAAGGCGGCGCTCATCCACCTGACCCGTCAGCTCGCCTCCGAACTGGGGCCCACCAGAGTCGTCGGTATCGCCCCTGGGCTCGTCGCCACCGACTTCGCCGCGTTCCTCGTCGAGAACTTCGGCGATCAGTTGGCCGCACGGATGCCGCTGCGGCGGCTCGGCGAACCGCAGGACATCGCCAACCTGGCGACATTCCTCGCCAGCGACCTCGCCAGTTGGATCACCGGCGAGACCTACGTCATCGACGGTGGCGCCGGCGTCGCTCCCGGCGACCTGAAGTCGTCGCGCCGCCCCGACCAGGGCGATGCCGGCACCGAGTACGAGGGTTGCGATGATCGCGAGCGTGGTGCTGGCCGTCCCGGTTGCGGGTATCGGCGAGCCGACCGTGTTGGGCCTCACATTGTCGGTCAGGTCAGGATCGACGGTCGTGGAGCGGACCGTCCGCGACGACGGTGACCGACCGGTCGGCAGCACTCCCGTCCAGCGAGAACTGGACACCGGCACTCGTCATCGATCCCGGCGCGAACGTCCCGGGCAGGGCGCACGTCACCTCGCGCGTGGTCGGGTCGAAGGGGCACGGAGCGGTACTGTGCGGCGATGTTGGCGCCGATGTAGGAGACGCCTTCAGGCAGCGTGAACACCACGGTCACGCCCTCAGCCTCATCCGGTCCGGCATTGAAGAGATCCCACGAGAGCAATCCGGTCGGTGGTGACACCAGCCTGAGTGGGACCCGGAGGTGTCGGTGACAGTCCCAGATTGGCGGACGGACCGGTGGGCGCCGTCGGGAGGGGACCGCCCGGTGGTGTGATCGAGGTCACAGCGCTGTTGTCTGCGTCGACCGGATCGGGCGTGTCCGAGGCGACGCGGGCCTGCACGGTGAGCTGGGTTCCCGCAGGGTTGCCGGTGTTGGCGATCATCACGGTCGCATTGGTCGGTGCTGCCGCTGTCCATCGCACCGATCGCGCAGGTGACCTCTCTGCTCGAACCGTCGAAGGTGCACGACGGGATGCCGGCCTGCACGAACGCCGAGGTCAACGACGTACCCGCCGGGAGCGTGACCACGAGGACGACGTTGTCTGCAGTCGAAGGACCGTCGGTTGACGATGCTCCAGAACGTGCTGACGACGGCGGGGTTGAAGATCGACACCGTCGGTTGGCCGGCGGTGAGGCCGAGGTCAGCCGAGTCGGCCTGGGCCTGGGCCGTTGCACCGCCGATCGTCAGCAGCGCCAGCGCCGTCGAGGCGACCACCCGCCAGACCCTCGCAACGGATCGGCGTTCGTGACCTCAGTGCACGGGTCATGGCGATCCCTCCCGGATGGATCGATTCCACCCGGTTCCATCATCCGGCCGACACGTCTGCCGTCGGACAGTGTCGTTCGTCCCGTTCAGCTCCGGCACGCAGTTTGCCGATCGACGTGCGGGGGAGCGCGGAGACGATCTCGACGCGGCGGGGTGCCATGAAGGCTGGATGCCGCTCCTTGACGTGCGCTCGGATCGACTCCAGGGTCGGCGCTGCGTCGACGGGAACGATCACCGCCTCCACGATCTGGCCCCACTCGGGGTCGTCGACCCCGCGAACGAGTCACCTCGGCGACGTCGGGATGGTCGGCGAGCGCGGCCTCGACGGCCTCCGGCCACACGTTCTCCCCGCCGGTGATGATCAGGTCGCCGCGGCGGCCGTCGACGTGCAGTCGGCCGTCGTCGAGCCAGCGGCCGAGGTCACCGGTGGGGAGCCAGCCCTCGGTGTCCAGGGGCACGGAACCGTCGCGGTAGCAGCGCAACAGCATCGGGCCGCGCAGGAGGATCTGCGCCGTCGGGGTCGATGCGCACCTCGACGCCGTCGAGGGGAACGCCGTCGTAGACCACTCCGCTGCCGGTCTCGGTCATGCCGTACGTGGTCACGCTGTTGGCAGGGCGATGCTGCGGCGGTCGGCTCCCCCCGAGCACGATCACCCGGAACCGGGTCGCGTCGACGCGCGGCAGTGTCGTCGCGACCAGCGACACGAGGGTCGCATCGCTCGACCCGACGGCATCGGCGTCGAAGCCGGGGAGCACGGTCAGTCCCGTCCCGGTGTGGAGCGCCCTCGTGACGACGGACAGCCCGCCGACGTGCGACAGCGGCAGGCACGCGAGCCAATGGTCGTCTTCGGTCACTCCCAGCCGCTCGCTCGTCGCTCGCGCCGACGCAGCGACCGCATCGTGGGAGAGCACCACACCCTTCGGCTCGCCCGTCGACCCGCTCGTCGCGACCACGAGGGCGTCACCGGGCTCGACGGGCTCGCCGACGCCCATCGCCACCAGCAGCGTCTGCTTGGCGGCGGGAGGGAGACGCTGGTCGACGGGGAACGCGGCGTCGCCGGCATCCCAGATCCTGCGCAACTCGTCGACGAAGCCCGGTCCCCCCGGCACGTCGAGCGCAACGAGTTGTGGTGAACCGGGCATGCGGCCCATCATGGCGCACACATGAATCGTTGGATCACCGGAGCGCGGCCCCGGACCCTGCCCGCCGCCGTCGTGCCGGTGGCCGTCGGCGCGGCGGCGGCCGTGGGCGAACCCGCCGACGTCGTGTGGTGGCGGGTCGCCGCGGCGTTGGTCGTGAGCGTGTCGCTGCAGGTCGGGGTGAACTACGCCAACGACTACAGCGACGGTGTTCGGGGCACCGACGACGTGCGTGTCGGTCCGACCCGGCTGGTGGCGAGCGGTCTCGCGAGCGCATCGTCGGTGAAGAAGGCAGCCTTCGCCTCGTTCGGGGTGGCTGCGATCGCCGGCCTGGCGATCGCGTTGTCGACCTCGCTCGTGCTGCTCCTGGTGGGTGTCGCGGCGATCGCCGCCGGCTGGTTCTACACCGGAGGCCCGAAGCCGTACGGCTACCTCGGGCTCGGCGAGGTGTTCGTCTTCGTGTTCTTCGGACTGGTCGCCACGGCGGGCACGACCTATGCCGCCATCGAGTCGGTCACGGCGCTCTCGATCGTCATGGGATGCGCCGTCGGCTCGCTGGCATGCGCCCTGCTGGTGGTCAACAACCTCCGCGACATCCCGACCGATCGCGACGTCGGCAAGCGCACCCTCGCGGTTCGTCTGGGCGATCAGCGCACCCGCGGGTTCTACGTGGTCCTGATCGTTCTCGCCTTCGCGCTGTGTGGGGTCGGGGCGTTCTGGCGGGTCTCGGTGCTGCTCGGGTTCCTGGCGATTCCCTTGGCGATCGGACCGGTCCGGGCCGTGCTCGATGGCGCCGCCGGGCGGAACCTGATCACGGTGCTCGGGGCGACCGGCAAGTTGCAGCTTGCCTGGGGTCTGTTGGTCACCGTCGGCTTGGTGTTCTGAACCACTCCGCCACGGCGTCGGCGGTCGCCGCAGGCTGCTCGAGGTGGACGGAATGGCCGGCGTCGGCGATGACCTCGAACGTTGCCGCCGGGATCATCGACGCGAGTCGTTCCCCGAGTGCTCGGAACTTGGCGTCGTACTCGCCGGCGAGGACCAGTACCGGTACGTCGATCTCACCGAGTCGGTCCCAGAGCGGCGACTGCGTCCCGGTACCGGTCGCCCGCAGGCTCGCGGCGAGTCCGCCGGGCGTGTTCCGCAGACGGTCCTCGCGAAGGGCGGAGTCGGGCGTCAGGCCGTCGAACAACGGGTTGGTGAGCCACTCGTCGACGAACGCCTCGACGCCGATCGCCTCGATGCGCGTCGGCGAGCGCCTCATCCGCGATGCGCCTCGATGCGCGCTCCGCCGGATCGTCGATCCCGGCGGTCGCGCCGATGAGTACCAGCGCACGAACCTCGGCGGGATGGGCCAGTGCCGCATGGAGGGCCACACGGCCACCCATCGAGTAGCCGACGTAGGTGCCCGGACCGCCGGCGTCGACGAGTCGGTCGGCGCTGGCCCACAGGTCGCTGTCGGGCGGTGGGGGAGCGTCACCGTGTCCCGGGAGGTCGACGGCGATTGTCGTCGCGCCGGGGACCCGCTGGTGGAGCAACCGCTCGAACTCGCCCCACGATCGCGCCGTCTGGGTGAAGCCGTGCGCCAGGACGAACCGGTCGGCCGGGCTCACGGCGTCGTGGCGCATCAGTCCGCTGCGAGCGCCTGGTCGGCCATCTTGCGCAGCACCTGGGCGAACGTCTCGGGCTCCTGCGCGCCGGGGACCGCCCAGCGACCGTTGATCACGTAGGTCGGCACCGCCGTGATGCCGTTGTCGTGGGCGACGTCGAGTTCGGCGCGCACCTCGGCCACGCCGCGATCGCTGGAGAGGAACGCCATGACCGCGTCACGATCGAAGCCCACCTCGGCGGCGCAGTCGGCGAGCACCTCGGGGTCGCCGATGTTCAGGCCGTCGGTGAAGTACGCCTGCAGGAGGCGTTCCTTCATCGGCGTCCTGGGCAACCGGTGATCCGGGTTCGCCGGCGAGCCAGATGACCCGATGGGCGAGGAGCGTGTTCGCGCGAAGCGCTCTGTCCATGTGGAACTCCAAGCCGACCTCGGCCGCGGTCGCGGTGACGTTGTCGATGATCGCCTCGGCCCGCTCGGGCCCCCCGAACTTCTTGGCGTACGCCTCGATCACCGGCTGGGACCGCCCGGGTGCCGCCGTCGGATCGAGTTGGTACGGGTGGTAGCTCACGTCGAAGGCCACGTCGAGGCCGTCGGCGGCCAACTCGGACCGTACCTGTTCGAGACCCGTGGCGAATCGGCGCTTGCCGATGTAGCACCACGGGCACACCACGTCGGACCAGACCTCGACGGTCACCGTTGGTGCGCTCGGTCGGGAGTTCGTCACATCAGCCGTCATGCCCGACACGGTATGCGCCTAGTGTCTGTTCGTGATGGTCGGCGAGACGAATCCCCGCCCGCAGGACGTCCAGGCCACCTTCTGCGCGACGCTCGTGGACACCTGGATTGGTCTCGGAGTGCGCCATGCCGTGATCTCCCCGGGCTCTCGATCGACTCCGATGGCGCTCGCTCTCGACCGATCGGGGCGAGATCGCGGTGCACGTCGTCCACGACGAGCGTTCCGCCGCATTCGTCGCACTCGGCCTCGGGATCGACGGCGTGCCCGCGCTCCTGCTCTGCACGAGTGGCACCGCTGCGGCGAACTTCTATCCCGCCGTGGTCGAAGCCGGGTTGTCGGAGGTGCCGATGATCGTGCTCACCGCGGACCGGCCCGAGGAACTCCGAGGAGTCGGCGCCCCGCAGACCATCGACCAGATCGACCTGTACGGCAACCACGTGCGCTGGTCACGCGACCCCGGTGTCGCCGACGACGGCGAGCGGACATTGTGGCGCGAGCTGGCGGGGGATGCCTGGGCACACGCCGCCGTCGGGCCCGTGCAGCTCAATCTGGCGTTCCGCGAGCCGCTCGTCGGCGTGCCCGGGCCGCTTCCCGATTCGAGCATCGAACCGGCTCCCGTCATCCCGACGGTCACGAGGACGATTACGAAGAACGTGCGCGTGGACCCCGTGCCGGCTGGCCTGGCGTGCGAGCGGGGCGTCATCCTCGCGGGCGGCCGGAGCGGGGTCGACCCGCAGGATGTCGCCGCACTCCATCGAGCGACCGGCTGGCCGATCCTCGCCGATCCGGTCTCGGCCATGCGAGACCTCGACGGCGTCGTCACGACGGCCGACGCCCTGCTGCGCGTCGAGTCGTTCGCCAGCGCTCAGCTCCCCGACGTCGTGATCCGTGTCGGCCGTCCCGCCGCGTCGAAGGTGTTGGCCCAGTGGACGGCTCGGGCGACCGGGGCCGGTGCCCTGCTCGTCCAGGTGGGTGGGCCGGGCACCATCGATCCGGATCACAACGTCAGTGCGATCTGCTCGATCGACGCCGTGATCGAAGCTGCCGGTCCCGGCGGCCTCACCGGATGGACCGCGCGATGGCTCGAAGCCGATCAGCGGGCCGATGCAGCGATCGACGCGACGCTGGCGAGTTTCGACGAACTCACCGAACCCGCAGTGGCCCGGCTCGTGGCCGAACACATGCCGGTCGATGCCGCACTCACCGTCGCGTCGTCGATGCCCGTACGCGATCTCGAGTGGTTCGGGGGTCGCCGGGCGCGTGCCCACTCGAACCGGGGAGCGAACGGCATCGACGGCGTGGTGTCGACCGGCCTCGGGCGAGCGCTCGCCGGTGAGGTCTCCTTCGTGCTGCTCGGCGACCTGGCGTTCGTGCACGACAGCAACGCGTTGATCGCGCTCGCCAACCGGCACACGGATCTTCGGATCATCGTCGTGGACAACGACGGCGGCGGAATCTTCTCGTTCCTTCCGCAGGCCGCGGAGTTGCCCGTCGAGCGATTCGAGCAGCTCTTCGGCACGCCGCTGACGCTCGACGTGGTCGCACTCGCCACGGCATACGGCCTCGACGCCCGCACGGTCCAGGCCGTGGACGAGTTGGTCGAGCAACTGGCCGTGCCGGGCCCGTGGGTGTGCTGCGTGCCCTCCGATCGAGGTCACAACGTGGCCGTCCACGCTGCGCTCCACGCAGCGGTCGCTGCTGCGCTGGCCGACGACTGACCGATCCCGTCGCCGGTCAGTCGACCGGGTTGTCGACGAGGGTGTAGTGAGCGATGCCGGCGTCGAAGTGTCGCTCCAGCTCACCGCGTTCACGGAGATGTTCGAGGTGGGCGTAGGTCTCGCTCTCGGCCATGTCGCCCCACGAGCGCTCCTTGAACAGCACCCGCATGAACTCCACGACGGTGCCGTTGGGTTGCGCGGGCAGCGCCTCGCGGATGATGTCGAGGCGTTCCTCGTGGTGCTCGATGATGTGTTCGGCCCGACCGCGGAGATCCGTGAACGGGTTCCCATGGGCCGGAAGCGCCACCGAGACGTCGGTCATCTCGGCCATGCGCTGCAACGAGCCGAAGAACAGGTCGAGCGGATCGGCTTGCGGTGACAGGCCACTGATGTGCGGGGTGATCGAGGGCAGGACGTGGTCGCCCGTGAGCACCACGCCGAACTCGGGGTCGTACAGGCAGAGGTGATCGTACGTGTGGCCCGGCGTGTGCATCGCGACCCACTCGCGCCGAGCCAGCTCGATCGTCTGGCCGTCCACGAGTGGGCGTGTCGGCCGGGGTGTCGTGAAGAACGAACCCGTCGCCGGGTCGGCGTCGCGGATCCGTTTCATGAATTCGGGGGAGGGGCCGGCACGGCGACCACCCCAGGGCGACGGTTTGGCGAAGTAGCGCTCCATCGCCGCCGCACGATCGTCAGGGGAGTTCACGTCGAGCCGCTCGGAATCCTCGTGGTCGTCGAGTTCGGCGGCGTCGAAGATCGTGCGGAACGACTCGTGCGTGACGATGTCGGCGCCCGCCTCGTGGTGGAGCCGCATCGCCCCGCCGAAGTGGTCCGGATGCGAGTGCGTGACGACCACCGTGTGGACATCGGCAACTCGGCAGCCGGCCCGGGCCAGCCGGTCGACGAGGTGGTCCCACGACTCCGGGCCGGGAAGTCCGGGATCGACGACGGCGAACCCACGCTCGTCCTCGAGGACGTAGCAGTTCACGTGTCCGAGGCCGGGCAGGCTGATCGGCAGCTGGGTTCGCAGCACGCCGGGGGCCACCTCGGTCACCTCGGTCGACGCGTCCAGCTGTTCCTGCTTCGGGGCTCGCGGCACCGCCGGTCGCGTCGTCGATGGGCGTGGTGGTGTGCGTCGTGCTCGTGGGGAGTGGACATGCCGGCCTCCGCCGGGAAGCGACCTCGGCGAGGTCGCCCGCTCATGGTGCCCGATGGGAACCGGTCGGGCCGCACCAGAGCGCAGGTTCAGGGTCGGATGATCGCGCTGAGCATGGCCTGGAACTTGGCCTGGGTCTCGGCGAGTTCCGACATCGGATCACTGTCGGCCACGATCCCGCCGCCGGCCACGAGCCGGGCCGACCGGCGGTCATCCGAGAGCTCTGCGCAACGGATCGCCACCGCCCACGTGCCGTTGCCGGCTGCGTCGACCCACCCCACGGCGCCGCCGTAGCGCCCACGCTCGAACCCCTCGACCCGGGCGATCAGGTCGATGGCGATGTCGCGCGGATGTCCACCGAGCGCCGGGGTCGGCGAGAGCGCCCGGACCAGCTCGACGACACTCGGACCGGGCTGGGACAGTCGCCCCTCCATCCGGGTGCCGAGGTGCTGCACGTTGGCGACGGTGACGATCGACGGCTCCGGTTCCCAGTCGAGGTAGCTCGCCCACGGCAGCAGCGTGTCGTGCACGACGTCGATGACGACGCGATGCTCGATCTGGTTCTTCGTGCTGGCGATCAACTCGGCGGCGATCCGGGCGTCGTTGTCGACGTCTCCGGTTCGTGGGGCGGTACCGGCCAGTGGATGCGACCGGACCACGGCGCCGTCGACTTCGACGAGCAGCTCCGGTGAGGCACCGATGAACCCGTCGATCGAGTACCGGTAGCTCGAGCCGAAGCTGGCTCGCAGACGTCGCAGGACGGCGTGGACGTCGATCGGCTCGCTCGACTGCACGAGAATCGGTCGGGCGATGACGGCCTTGGTGAGTTCGCCGATGCGCACTGCATCACGCGCCGCCGTGACGGCGGCCAGGTAGTGGTCGACCTCGACGGCGGGCTCGATCGACCAGCTCGCGGCACGTGCGGGTCCTGGCGTGCGGGGAGCGAGCAGTTCGGCGACCCGCTCGAATGCCAGGTCGTCATCCGACGCGCCGACCACGGTGACGGTCGTGGATCCGTCGGCGTGTTTGCGCACGAGCACGTGGGGAACGACGAGATCGGCAGCAGAACCCGGCAGGAACGGCACGCAGCCGAGCGCCACCGGGCTCAGCCCCTCGACCGTGGTGTCGTGCTCGATCGCGGCGAGGAACGCGGTGGCCTCGTCGACGGCGACGGTCGCCGCCCGGCCTCGTCCGGCCAGACCGATCGCGTTGCGGACGAACAGGTAGCCGTCCCCGCCGGCGACGTCGTTGAGGTCGAGGGCGCCCTCGGTGAAGGCCGAGAGCGGCCGGGTGATCGCCTTCAGCGTGGAGGCTCCCATCGCAGTTGCGTCACCCCCGGGTCGCGACCATGAGCTGGGTCAGCCCACCGGACAGTTGGGCGTGGGTCGCGTCGGGGAAGCCGGCGTCGACCAGTGACGACAGCATGGCCTCGGGCGTCGGCAGGTAGGCGACGCTCTTGGGCAGGTAGCGGTAGGCCGCGCCGTCGGAGAGCAGCGCACCGATGCGCGGCACGACCTTTCCGAAGTAGATGTTGTTGCCCCAGCGCACGATCGAGTTGCTCGGGACACTCACATCGAGCAGCGCGATGCGTCCGCCCGGACGCACGACCCTGGCCGATCTCGGCGAAGAACGTCGGCAGATCGAGCAGGTTGCGGAGCGCGAACCCACAGGTCACGCCGTCGACGGACCCGTCCGGAACCGGCAGGCGGAGGATGTCGGCCTGGACACGCGGGAGCACCGGAGCGGTCGGCGCTGAGCATGCCGAAGCTGAGGTCCATGGAGATCGGGCGGATGCCGCCGGCGGCGAGATCGAGACAGAGGTCGCCGGTACCGCTCGCGAGGTCGAGCACGGTGCTCCCGGGCGGCAACGCGAGATCACGGACCGCACGTTTCCTCCATCGCACGTCGAGCCGGAACGAGATGATGCGATTCAGGCGGTCGTACTTCGGCGCGATGGCGTCGAACATCCCCTGGACCGCCGCGACCTTCTCCTCGCCCTGGGGGAGCTCCTCGCGGTCCCAGGCTGACCGGTCCGGGGCCGGGCCGTCCGGGCCGGGGCGAGATGCGCTGGGGTCGGTCACCCGGCTCAGGCTACGGGCTGGGCGGCGACCTGTTTGGCCCAGCGGTAGTCGGCCTTGCCGCTCGGTGAGCGCACGATCTCGTCGACGTAGCGGATCTCCTTGGGCAGCTTGTACCGGGCGATGTGCTGCGCGGCAGCGGCCCGCAGCGCCTCGTCGTCGACGTCGTGACCCTCGCGGACCCTGACGATGGCGACGACCTCGTTGCCCCAGCGTTCGCTCGGCCGACCGGCGACGACGCAGTCGTAGACGCCGGGATGGGACTTGATCGCCGCCTCGACCTCCTCGGCGAAGATCTTCTCGCCGCCGGAGTTGATGGTGACCGAGTCGCGTCCGTGCAGCTCGACGACTCCGCCCTCGAGAATCCGGGCCCGATCGCCTGGCACGGCGTACCGGACACCGTCGACGACCGGGTACGTCCGCGCCGTCTTGGCGGCGTCGCCGAGATAGCCGAGCGCGAGGCGGCCGGTCTTGGCGAGCCAGCCGATCTCGGGATCGCCCGGCTCGAGCACCCGGTCGAGGTCGGCCGAGAGCACGACGTTGCCCGGCGTGATCTCGAACGTGCCGGTCGTCGCGTCGCCACCGGTGGACACCTGGGACACCTGGCCGCCGGCCTCGGAGGAACCGAGCCCGTCGACGATCATCAGCGTGGGCAGGTGGGCGAGGAACTCGTCCTTCAGGTTGGCCGACAGCGGCGCGCCGCCCGACAGCAGGACGTTGAGCGACGACAGGTCGTAGGAGCGGTCGTCTGTCGGATGGTCGAGCTCGTCGAGCAGCGGCCGGGCGAACGCATCGCCGACGATCAGCAGGAAGCTGATCTGCTCGCGTTCGACGAGCGACCAGATGTCGGCCGGATCCAGGCGGTCGGGCACCGACTGGACGAACACCGTGCCGCCGCCGAGCCAGGTGCAGAAAGCTCATCCAGTGGCCGGCGCCGTGCATGAACGGCGGGGCGAGCAGCGCCCTGGTGCCGGCGTTGGCGGCGGCGACGAACTCCTCGATCGAGGTCGCGGTCTTCGATCCGCCGAAGCACTCGACCATCGCGTCGCCGTTGCGCCACATCACGCCCTTGGGCATGCCGGTCGTGCCGCCGGTGTAGAGCATGTAGAGGTCGTCGGGGCTCCACTCGACCGCCGGGCGGTCCGGCGAGGCGTCCGCGAGCGCGTCCTCGTACCACACCGCGCCGGGGAGCAGTGGGAGACCCGATTCGTCGGGCACCTGCAGGATGACCTGGAGGTTGGCGAGCTGCGGGCAGCACCTCGGCCAGCGTCGGCGTGAACACCGAGTGCACGACGACGGCGCGGGCCTGGCTGTCGTTCAGCAGGTAGAGCAGCTCCTCGGCCACGTAGCGGTAGTTGACGTTGAGCGACGCCACGCGAGCCTTCAGCGCCCCGAGCATCGACTCGAGGTACTCGTTGCCGTTGTGCAGGTAGATCGCCAGGTGGTCCTGGCCGCTCTCGTGCCCGGCCAGGTCGGCGCGTTCGGTGTGCACACCGAGGCCCTGCTCGATCAGGTAGTTGGCCAGCCGCCGTGTCCGCTCGGTGATGTCCGCCCACGAGTACCGACGATCACGGAACACGAGGCAGTCGGCATCGGGGCGCGTCGCCGCGATCGCCTCGTGGACCTCGGCCAGACTGAACTCGGCGGACGACTCGGCGCGGACTCGGTGCGGCGGCGTCGCTCACGCGTAGTACCGGAAGATGACCTCGGCGACGCACGACGGCTTGGTCGCACCTTCGACCTCGAACACGAACTCCATGGTCACCTGGGCGCCGCCGGCGACGTCCTCGACGGACACCAGCGTGGCGCCGAGGCGCAGCTTCGAGCCGACCGGAACGGGCGACGGGAAGCGGATCTTGCCGGCGCCGTAGTTCACGCCCATCGAGATGCCGGTGACGACGAAGATCTGCGGCGACAGCATCGGTCCGAGCGACAGCGTGAGGTAGCCGTGCGCGATCGGGCCGCCGAACGGGCCGGCCTTGGCTCGTTCGGGGTCGACGTGGATCCACTGGTGATCGCCCGTTGCGTCGGCGAAGGTGTTCACCTGTTCCTGGGTGATCTCGACGTACGGCGAGTAGCCGAGGTGCTCGCCGACGAGGGTCTTGAGTTCGTCGATTCCGTTGATCGTGCGGGTCATGGACGAGAGCTTGGCAAACTGAGTCGATGAGCGACGAAACCAACCGCCCGGATCCCGAGCGTTCCGATCCGGGTTCGTCACGTTCGTCGGCCGGCCGAACGTCGGCAAGTCGTCGCTCGTGAACGCGATCTGCGGTCGCAAGATCAGCATCGTGTCGGACAAGCCGCAGACCACCCGGCACCGGATCATGGGCGTGTTGACCCGGCCCGGATCACAGCTCGTGTTCGTCGACACGCCCGGGCTCCACAAGCCGGTGACGGCGCTCGGCGAGCGCGTCAACGCCACGGCGCTCGACAGTGTCGGCGACGTGGACGTCACCTGCCTCGTGCTCGACGCGACGATGCCGTTCGGCAAGGGCGATCGCTGGGTCGCCGACCGCATCGACATCGCCGACGTCGATCGTGATCGTGAACAAGACCGACGTCGCGAGCCGCGAGCAGGTGCTGGCGATGCTGACGGCGGCCGAGTGAACTGGGCGCGACGGCCTACTTCCCCGTGTCGGCGGTCAGCGGCGACGGACTCGGTCCGCTCGTGGCCGACCTGACCGATCGGCTCCCGCACGGGCCCGAAGTACTTCCCCGACGACGAGGTCTCGGATCTGCCCGAGGAGCGCTGGGTGGCCGAGCTGGTGCGCGAGCAACTCCTCGCCGTCACCCGTGACGAGTTGCCGTACTCGATCGCCACGCAGGTCGTGGAGTGGGAGTGGCCCCGCATCCGCGTCGACATCATCGTCGAGCGCGACAGCCAGAAGGGGATGGTGATCGGCAAGGGCGGGCTGATCCTCAAGCAGGTCGGCGAGCGCACCCGGGCCGCAGCTCCCCGACGGCGTGTACCTCGAACTGCGGGTCAAGGTCGACAAGGACTGGCAGCGACGCCCCGAGCGCGTCGAACGACTCGGTTACTGAGCGACGGTCGGTCGGTGGTGATCCGTCGGTCGACGCCGACGGCGGGAACCGTCGTGTCCGTGGTGGTTCGGGGACTCGCCAGCAGCACGGCGTAGTCGTCGAAGGACAACGCCTCGCCGACCTCGGAGGACAGGCCGTTGCCCTTCTTGACCGGGATCGGTTCGCCGCCGAGCGTGAACGTGCACCAGACCGACGCCACGCAGGCTCCTGAGCATCGTCAGCACGATCTGACCGATCGCCTCGGTCTGCTGGGTGCTCGGGATCCGGTCGAAGGTCTCGGCGTCGAGGTCGACGGTGAGCACTCCGCGGGACTCGACGGCGCTGACGATCAGCCCCTCCTCGATCAGGCTCTCGAGCGCCACGTCCTGCGGTGGACCCAGCTCCAGGACGTCCGCGATCTGGTCGGGGGACGCCCCGGGAGGGAGTTCGACGACGACCGGCTGCAGGCGTCCCCTGGACAGGAAGTAGATCTCGACCGGTTCGAGGCGGATCGGCGTCGTGGTCGTGGGCGGCAGCGTGCTGGCGGGGACGTCGGGGAGTGTCGTCGTGGTGGTGGTCGTCGACGTGGACGTGGCGTCGAGCTCGAACAGGATCTGGTCCGGCGGGATCGCGCTCGTAGGTGTCCTCGCCCGTCGGGACACCGCAGGCGGTCGTCGCCAGCGCGAGCAGGCCGAGGATCACCGCGATCGCCAGCGTGCCGGCTCGGGTGCCGGTTCATCGGGCCGCTCCCGTGCGGCCGTGCTCGACCCGGGCCGGCAACTCGACGACGAATCGGGCGCCGCCGCCCGGTCGGTCCTCCACCCAGCTGCGTGCCGTTCATGACCGACGCTGTGCTCGGCGACGAGGGCGAGTCCCAGCCCGGTGCCGATCCGGTGGCGGGCGGCGCTGCCACGGGCGAAGCGTTCGAAGATGCGATCGCGTTCGCTCGAGGCGACGCCGGGTCCGGCGTCCTCGACCGCCAGCCGGAACCGATCCGTCGCCGGCGGGCGTCAGTTCGATGCGGATGGCACCGCCACCGTGGTTCTCCGCGTTGTCGATCAGGTTGCCGAGAATACGTTCGAAGCGCACCTTGTCGAGTTCGACCGTCGTCGGGAACTCCCGCAGCGACGACGATCGGCACGTCGGGGGCGCCGTAGCGTGCGGCGATGCGTCGGGTCAGATCGATGAGTTCGAGTTCTTCGACGTTGAGGTCCGTCGCCCCGGCGTCGAGGCGGGCGAGTTCGAGCAGGTCGATCACCATGCTGTCGAAGCGCCGGACCTGGCTGACGACCACGTCGAGCGCCTGCTGCGTGCGTTCCGGAATGTCCTCGCGGCGGGCGTCGAGCACCTCGACCGCCGCCGTCAGCGCGGTGATCGGCGATCGCAGTTCGTGGCTCACGTCCGAGGCGAACCGTGCTTCGCGCTCGATCCGCGTCTGCACGGCGTCGGCCATCTCGTTGAACGATCCGGCCAGCCGGTCGAGATCGGGGTCCGACTCGGGAGCGAGGCGGGTGTCGAGACCGCCCGAGGCGATCTCCTCGGCGGCGTCGGCCACCTGGCTGAGCGGCCGCAGCAGTCGGCGGCTCGTGGCGAGACCGAAGAGCGCTGGCCAGGATCAGCGTCAGCAGCGCGCCGAGGGTGAGTGCCGTCAGGATCGCGGTGAGCGTCGACTCGGTCTCGGCGAGCGGGAAGGCCTCGAAGTAGCCGGTGTCGTACTCGGCGATGTAGACGCCGACCGTGATGAAGTCCGTGCCGTCGATCGTGGCGTTCTGCACCGCCGTGCGTTGGGCCCGCACGGAGTCGACGAGCCGATCGGGGAAGTCGCTGATCGGATGGCGGAGATCGGTGATGGCTCCCGGGTCGGCGTCGGGTCGCCGGAACTGAGCACGGCGAATCCGCCGGGATCGGTGCGCAGCTCGTCGTCGAAGAACACGCCGATGTCGGTCGGGGTCGATCGTCAGCTGTTCGCGGACCAGGTCGGCGTTCACGAACGCGGCTCTGCTTCGCCGCGGTGACGTCGTCGTCGAGCAGGTTGCTCCGAGCGAGGCCGTAGGTGACGCCGATGAGCACGACGCCGGCGAGCAGCGCGATGAACGCGAAGAACAGCGTGACGCGGGTCCGAAGACGAAGAGTGCGACGCCGAGCCACGGGGACAGAGTGTTGCAGGTCGACGAGTGCACGGGCCCGCCAGTCGGCCCGCCGGTTCACCCGCTGCCGGTGAGGCACCAGGGGGAGGTAGGTACCTCACCGGGGCAGCGTGAACAGTCATCATGATGAAGGTCCCGTGTGACAGACCATTGCGGGAAGTGTGCGATTTCGGTAACAAAGCGGGTGTGATCGTCAAGAACGGCGCAACACTGGGCGGACACATGGAGACGCTGCTGTTCATCGAAGACGACGACGGGATCCGCCTGGCACTGTCGCATGGCCCTCGAGGACGAGGGGTACTCGGTGCGGGAGGCCGCCAACGGTGCGGACGGTCTCGCGTCGTTCGAGCAGTCGCCCCCCGATCTGGTGCTGCTCGATCTGCGACTGCCCGACATGTCCGGCTTCGACGTCTGCCGGGCGATGCGCGCCGAGAGCATCGTGCCGATCATCATGATCACCGCCCAGACCGACACCCACGACATGGTGGCGGGTCTCGAGGCGGGCGCCGACGACTACGTCACCAAGCCGGTCGTCCCGAAGGAGCTCGCCGCCCGCATCCGGGCGTCGCTGCGAAGGATGGCGCTCCAGGGCAAGGCCACGACGCCGCTGGCGTCGCGTTTCGGCGACATCGAGGTCCGGCGGGAGCAGGGCATCGTGCTCAAGGCCGGCGTCGAGATCAACCTGACGAAGACCGAGTTCCGGCTCATGTGCGAGTTCGCCGACCACGCGGGAGCCGTGCTCTCGCGTGACCAGCTGCTCGAGCGCGTCTGGGGGTACGAGTACCTCGGTGACTCGCGGCTCGTCGACGCCCACGTCCGTCGACTGCGCCTCAAGATCGAGGACCACCCCGACGAGCCCAAGCTGATCGTCACCGCCCGTGGTGTCGGCTACCGCCTGCTGACCGACTGAACTCGCGGCGACTCGGCCCGGTCTACTTGGCGTAGAGCTCCTCGATCTCCTCGGCGTACTTCGCGAGGATGCCGCGTCGCTTGAGCTTCGACGTCGGCGTGAGCAGATCGGAGTCCGGCAGCCACTCCTCGCCGAGCACCTTGACCTTCTTGACCGACTTCGGCATTGTTGAACCCGGACATCACCTCGGCCAGGCCGGCGTCGATCTCGGCGATGACGTCGGGGTTCTCGGCGAGTGCCGCCATGGTGGCGTCGTCGCCGGTCAGTCCGTGTTCGCGCGCCCAGGCTGCCGACGCGTCGGGATCGAGCACGACGAGGGCGGTCATGAAGGGCCGCTGCTCACCGATCGCGCACGCCTGGCCGACGAGCGGGATCATCTTGAGCTCGGCTTCGAGGTTGGCCGGGCTGACGTTCTTGCCGCCGGCAGTGATGATCAGTTCCTTCTTGCGGTCGACGATCTTGAGGTAGCCGTCGTCGTCGAGCACGCCGATGTCGCCGGTGTGCACCCAGCCGTCGTCGTCGAGCGTCTCGGCGGTCTTCTCGGGCTGGCCGAGATAGCCGACGAACATGTTCGCCCCGCGTGCCAGCACCTCGCCGTCCTCGGCGATCCTGATCTCGACGCCCGACGCCGGCGCGGCCCACACAACCGGGCTTCGGCGTGTTCGACCAGGTGAGCACGGCCGTCGTCTCCGACATGCCGTAGCCCTCGGTGAGCGGCACGCCGATCGCCCGGAACCACGCCAGGATCTCCGCCGGGAGCGGTGCCGCGCCGGTGATGCAGATCTCGGCCTGGTCGAGGCCGATCAGGCCGCGCACGGTCTGGAACGCGACCGCATCGAGGAAGTTCCAGGTGTCGATCTCCTCCTGCGTCGCCGTGCCGCGTCGTCATCTTCTCGATGATCGGAAGCGCGGCCGCGACGGCGTCGTTGAACGCCTTGGCCTTCTCGGGATCGGCGCCGACCGCGGCGTTCACGCCGGCGTAGAGCTTCTCCCAGACGCGTGGCACCCCGATGAACATGTTGGGGCGGACCTCGCTCGTGTAGGCGGTCAGCTGGGAGGTCTCCGGGCAGCACGCGACCTGGGTGGCGAAGTCGAGCAGGTAGTAGTGGCCGAGCAGACGCTCGAAGATGTGCGCCATCGGCAGGTACGACACGTGGCGCTTGCCGGCGAAGTCGTCGATGGTCGTCTGCTCACGCATCGTCAACCCCATCGACTCGAGCGTCCACGAGACGTTGCGGTGCGAGAGCATGACCCCCTTGGGCGGCCCGGTCGTGCCCGAGGTGTAGATGATCGTGGCGATGTCGTCGAGCGTCGCGGTGTCGGCGTGGGCGTCCAGATCGGCGGGGGCCGACGACGGCCAGGTCGGCGTAGCGGACGACGGCGTCGCCGGCCAGTTCGGAGTCCTCGAGGAGCACGATGTGCTCGAGGGTCGGCAGCGCCTAGCGCACCTTCAGGAACCGCTCGAGGAACGCATCGTTCTCGACGATGGCGACCTTCGCCTTGCAGTCGTTGACGAGGTACTCGATCTGCTCGGGCGCCGACGAGTTGTAGATCGACACCGGCGTCGCGCCGAGGAAGAGCGCGGCGAGGTCGAGCGGCGTGGAACTCGGGGCGGTTCTTGAGCATCAGCACGACCGTGTCGCCCTTGCCGACGCCCAGGCCCGCGAGACCGGTCACCAGGCGTGCCGTGATCTCGGAGAGCTGGGCCATGGTCCAGGACTGCCAGTCGCCGTCGGCGTCCTTCCAGCGGATGACCTCGACGTCGCTGTTGCGGGCGGCGTTCGCGAGGAAGCGGGTGGCGAGGTTCTGGCCGTCGATCCGCTCGAGCAGGTCCTGGCTGGTGGTCATGGCCTCGTTCTCCCAATCTGTGTCCGATGTCACGGTCGACGTCGAATGCTACGCGTCGCGGTCGAGGAAGGAAACCACGGCGTCGGTGAAGACGTCGTTGCGGTCACCGGCGATCATGTGGGCAGCGTCGGCGACGTCGACGTACTCGGCGTGGGGCACCATCTGCAGGAACTCGGCCACCTCCGCCTCGGTCACGAGATCGGACAACTTCCCCCGCACGAGCAGCGTCGGAAGGGTCAGGCGACGGGCGATGGCTTCCAGGTCGTCGTGGTGACGATCACGAGCGTGCTCGCTCGTTCCCCCGGTCCGAGTGTTCAGGAACGCCGGGTCCCAGTGCCACCGCCAACGGCCGTCGTCGCCGAGACGCAGGTTCTTCGAGAGGCCCGACAGATCCGTTCGGGCGGGGCCGGTGGGGCTGGTACTCGGCGATCGCATCGGCGGCGTCGTCGAGCGTCGCGAACCCGGTCTCGGCGTCCTTGGACATGAACTCGAGGATCCTGCTGACACCGGCGGCGGCCGGTCGGGGCGTGATGTCGACGAGTACGAGCGCCGAGAACAGCTCGGGGGCCTGGTCGACGGCGTGCAGTCCGGTCATGCCCCCGAGGGACGCTCCGACCCAGGCGACCGGTGATCCGATCCACCGCACGACCGCGAGGGCGTCGTCGCGGTAGGCGGACATGTGGTAGTCGCCGTCGGGCGCCCACTCGGAATCGCCGTGGCCGCGCAGGTCCATCGACACGACCCGGTGGCCGTGATCGCAGAGCACCGCCGCCGTGCCTCCCCACGAGTGGCGGGTCTGGCCGCCACCGTGGGCGAGCACGACGGGCGGGCCGTCCCCGGGCCACTCGTCGGCGGCGATGCGGAGCCCCGTCGGCGTCGTGATCTCGATCCGACGCCCTGATCGCCCAGGCGTGCGCTTCGTCATGTCGCCTCTCATCTCTCCGGGTCGAGCTGAGGCGCCCATCGCGGACGGCGCTTCTCGACGAAGGCCGCCATGCCCTCGCGCGGCGTCGCTGCTCTCGAACAGCTCGTTGGACAGCACGGCCATCGCTGCGAAGGCGTCGTCTCTCGGCAGGGTTCCGACCGTGTGCAGGAGCCGCTTGGTCTCGGCCACGGCGCGCGGTGCGCCCTCGGCGACTCCGGCGCACAGTGCGGCCACCGTCGCATCGACGTCGGCGCTGACGTGGGTGACGAGACCCATCGACCGCGCAGCGACGGCGTCGAAGGGTTCGCCGGTGAGCATCGCCGCCGCGATGTGGCTCGGGGCCACCCGGCGCAGGATCGGCACCGAGATGATCGCCGGAGCGACACCGATGCGGACCTCGGTCAGCGCGAACGTCGTCTGCTCCTGCACCACGACGAGATCGCAGGCCGCCATCAGGCCGATCCCGCCGGCACGGACGGCGCCCTTGACGGCGGCGATCGTCGGCCGGGGCGTGTCCATGAGTCGTTCGAGCGCCCCGACGAACGGACCGGAGTCACCGGTGTGCTGCCCTGCGAGGAGCGTTCCTTCAGGTCGGCGCCGGCGCAGAACGCCGGACCGGCGTGCGTGAGCACGATCGCTCGGGCGTCCGCCTGCTCGGCGGCGTCGAGGGCGCGGTGCAGCCCGGCCAACAGCTGCCGCGACAGCGCATTGCGGTTGTGCTGCGAATCGAGCGTGATCGTGGCGATGCCCCCCGTCAGTTCGAGGTGCACGACGTCCGGCTCGGCGCTCATCGACGGCGACCGTAGCCAACGCAGGGTCTTTCGACCCCACCGCGCGGATGGTCACCGCTCGCTACAGTCAGCAGGGTGAACGACGAGATGCTCCAGAAGGTCCGCACCGGCTCCGGCTTCATCGCCGCCCTCGATCAGAGCGGAGGGAGCACCCCGAAGGCACTCGCCCTGTACGGGATCACCGACGACGCCTGGTCGACCGAGGACGAGATGTTCGACCTCATGCACGCGATGCGCACCCGCATCGTGATGTCGCCGGCATTCACCGGTGACCGTGTGCTCGGTGCGATCCTGTTCGAGCAGACGATGGATCGCCAGATCGGCGGGCTCGGATCGGCCGAGTACCTGTGGTCGGTCAAGCACGTGGTGCCGTTCCTGAAGGTCGACAAGGGGCTCGCCGACGCCGTCGACGGCGCCCAGGTGATGAAGCCGATCGGTGGGCTCTCCGAGCTGCTGGAGCGCGCCGTGGGACTCGGCGTGTTCGGGACGAAGATGCGCTCGGTCGTGCAGTTGGCCAACGAGTCCGGCGTCAACGCCGTGGTGGACCAGCAGTTCGAGGTCGCCGCAGAGATCGTCGCGGCCGGCCTCGTCCCGATCATCGAGCCCGAAGTCGACATCCACAGCCCGGAGAAGCAGGCCGCCGAGGGGCTGCTGCGTGATCGCATCGCGCTGCGCCTCGACGAGCTGTCCGCCGACCAGACGGTGATGCTGAAGCTGTCGATCCCGACCGTCGACGACTTCTACAGCGAACTCATCGCCCATCCCCGGGTCGCCCGGGTCGTGGCGCTGTCGGGCGGGTACCCGCGGACGAGGCCAACGAGCGGTTGGCTCGCAACCACGACATGATCGCCAGCTTCTCGCGCGCCCTCACCGAGGGGTTGAGCGCCGGTCAGAGCGACGCCGAGTTCGACGCTGCGCTCAGCGAGACCATCGACGGCATCTACGCCGCGTCCATCACCTGAATCCGGGCCTGCACCGGTTCACCCGGCGGCGATGTCGCGGAGGAAGGCCTCGACCTCCGCTCGGTCGCGGGTTCGTTTCATCGGCGGGAGCGCCTTGACGATGTCCCACCGGTAGCGGGCGGTGCCGAGCCGTGGGTCCATGACGGCGACGACGCCCCGGTCGGTCGCCGACCGGATCAGCCGTCCGCACGCCTGCGCGAGCATCATCGACGCCCGTGGAATGTCGATCTCGGAGAACGCGGTCGGCCCGAGTTGCTCGCGACGGGCACTGAGCAGGGGATCGTCGGGGCGGGGGAACGGGATGCGGTCGATCACGACGAGCGACAGCGTCTGGCCCGGCACGTCGACGCCCTGGAACAGCCCCGCCGTGGCGAACAGGCAGGTCTCGTCGCTGTCGGAGAACGCCTTGATCAACGCCGTCTTCGGCAGGTCGCGCTGGGTCAGGATCGGGAGATCGATCCGGGCCCGCAGCGCCTCGGCCGCCTCGTCCATCGAACGCCAGCTGGTGAACAGCGCAAGTGTGCGGCCGCCGGCGGCCGTGATCAGCGCCTCCAGCTCGTCGTGCACCGCCGCCCGGAATCCTTCGCTGTTCGGGTTCGGGAGGTGCATCGCGCAGTAGAGCATCGAGTGGTGCTCGTAGTCGAACGGGCTGCCGACGTCGGCGATCGACGACCTGGTCGGAGGCGATGCCGACCCGGGACGCGAGCGACGACGGGATCGTGGCGCTCGTGAGGATCGCCGTGCGTTTCGACCAGACCCCTTCGTTCATCGTCGGGCCGACGTCGAGCGGGGCGACCTCGAGGCGGGGGCGTCGGGGGAGCCCGACACGAACGCCACGTAGCCGTCCCGGCCCTCGATGGCGACGTCGAGTTGTTCGATCGCCCGGCCGGTCATCGTCTGGGCCCGCAGCTTGCGCTGCTTGGCGTCCTCGACGGGGGTGTCGATGGCGACGAGCACCTCGTTGGTGCGACCGAGGCGCAGGCGGGCGTCGGTGAGGACCTCCTGGACGGAGTCGGGCAGCGGGGTCGTCAGCCGCTTGCCGACATGGGGAGCGAGCGCGTCGCGGAGGCTCTCGGCGATCTCGGCGATCGACACCGATGAGCTGCGGGTCGTCGATGATCCGGCGAACGATGCCGGACAGCGCCGTGAACCGACCCGGCGCGATCTCGACGCCGACCGTGTCGCTCATGATGTCCTCGAGCACGTGGGCCTCGTCGAACACCACGACGTCGTGCTCGGGCAGGATCGCACCGCCGCTCGCCACGTCGAGCCCGTACAGGTGGGTGTTGACGACGATCACGTCGGCCGCGGCGGCGCGCTGGCGGGCCTGCTCGGCGAAGCACGGATCACCCAGCGGGCAGCGATCGGCGCCGGGACACTCGTCGCTGCCGACGCTGACCGCCCGCCAGGCGTTGTCCGACGGCGTCCAGTCCAGCTCGGCCATGTCGCCGGTCGGCGACGTCCCCGACCACTCCGCGAGCCGCTTGATCTCGACCTTGGTCTGCACCGCCATCGTCTCGAGTTCGAGCTGGCCCTCGTCGCCGCTGCTCATCTCGCGCAGACGCTGCAGGCACACGTAGTTGCTGCGCCCCTTCAGCACCGCCCAGTCGAAGTCCACGCCGAGGTGCTCGGCGAGGAACGGCAGGTCCTTGGTGGCGAGCTGATCCTGCAGCGCCTTGGTCGCGGTGGCGACCACGACGCGAGCATCGGCCTCGATCGCGGGCACGAGGTAGGCGAGCGTCTTGCCGGTGCCGGTTCCGGCCTGGACCACCAGATGTCGCTTGCCGGCGATCGCGTCGGCGACGAGCGTCGCCATCTCCCGCTGTCCGACGCGGTCCTCGGCATTGGCGAGGGCCGAGGTGACCCGGCCGAGCGCGTCGCTCATCGGGCGAGCGCCAGTGCGGCGTCGAGTTCCACCTCGTCGAAGTCGGGCCAGGCTGCCTCGGTGAAGTAGATCGCCGCACCCGCCGCCTGCCAGAGCAGGAAGTTCGACACGCGTTGCTCGCCGCTCGTGCGCACGAGCACGTCGACCGGTGGCAGCTCGGGCAGGTACAGGTGCTCGCCGATCGCTGTCGACGCTGATGCCTCGCCGGCGGTTCGTGCGGCCTCGACGGCGGCGACGAGTTCGGAGCGTCCGCCGTAGTCGAACGCCACCGTCAGCACCATGCCGGTGTTGTCGGCGGTGTCGGCGATCGCCTTGCGGATCGCCCGCTGCACGTACCGGGGTGTACGGGCCACGGGGGAGTCGAACGGTCGTCCGATCCACTGGATGCGGACGTTCAGTTCGTTGAGTTCGGCGACACGCCCGAACAGCTTCTCGTGCAGTCCGAGGATGTGGCGCACCTCGGGCCGCGGTCGCTGCCAGTTCTCCGTCGAGAACCCGAACACCGTCAGCCAGCCGATGTTGCGCCGCACCGCGATGCGCACCAGGCGGGCGAGATTCTCCTCGCCCTCGGTGTGTCCCTCGGTGCGCGGCAGGCCCCGTCGCCCCGCCCACCGGCCGTTGCCGTCCATGATGCAGGCGACGTGCAGGCGGCGTGTGAGACGGACGGCACGGCCCTCACGCTAGCCAGCCCACGCTTCGGCGGGCGTGGCGTGGAAGAATGGCGGTGTGGCCGTGTCGTTCACCTCCAGCTCGCCCGGCGCGATCCCGGTGCGATTCCCGGCGCGGACACGCGCGCGCCGGTGACCCGACCCGCCAGCTGCTGCGCCACATCATGGTCGTCGGCGGCACGCTGCGGGACTGGGAGGACCTCGGTGACGCCCGCTGGAGCCAACGGGTCGAGCAACTGGGGCAGGGTCGCCGATCAGGCCGGCGCGTCGTTCCTCACGCTGCGGGCCTACGAGCCGGGGCCCGACCCGCTCGACCTCCAGTGGTGGGAGCGCGAGGTCGGCGCCTGCCACGTGATCGTCGACCCGTGCGGCGACGGCCGACAGCGGTTCGCCGAGGCGATGCAGCACCTCGCGCCCGACGAGCCGGTCAACGAAGCCACGGTCGCCGAGGCGCTCTACGCGCCGGCCGACTGCGAGCCCGACCTGATCGTGGTGCTCGGGGAGTCGACCCGGCTGCCGCCGTCGCTCGTGTGGGAGCTGGCCTACAGCGAGCTGGTGTTCCATCCGATGGCGTGGCACGAGCTGAGCGCCGATCACCTGGTCGACGCCATCGCCGACTTCGCCCGGCGCGAGCGCCGCTTCGGCGGGCTCGACGACGAGTCGTAAGCCCGAGGTGCGCTGAGCCGATGAGCGAGCTCTACCGCGACACCGGCGTCGTGCTGCGGACCTACAAGCTGCGCGAGTCCGACCGGATCGTGGTGTTCCACACCGCCGAGCACGGCAAGGTGCGCGCCGTCGCGAAGGGGGTCCGCAAGACGAAGTCGAAGTTCGGCGCCCGGCTCGAACCGATGAGTCACGTGCGGCTGCTGCTGTACCGCGGTCGTGAACTCGACATCGTGAGCCAGGCCGAGGCCGTCGAGCCGCTGTCGCCGATGCTGTCGTCGCTCGACCGGGCATCCCAGGGACTCGCCGCCCTCGAGGCCGTCGACCAGCTGTCGCTGGAACGCGAACCGAACCCGCAGCTCTACCGCATGCTCGTCGGCGTGCTGCGCACGATCGCGACGTCACCGTCGTCGCTCAACGTCGCCGCGTTCTACTGGAAGCTGCTGGCCAACGAGGGCATGCGACCCGAACTCGACCGGTGCATCCGCTGCGGCGAGACCGAGCCCGACGCCCAGTTCGTGGCGTTCGACCTCAACGAGGGCGGCGTGCTGTGTCGCTCGTGCCGGTCGGGCCAGGCGATCAGCCCGCGGCGCTCGGCGTGCTGCGTGACATCCTCGGTGGGCGGCTCGCCCAGGCGCTGGCGATGGAGGAGTCCCCGACCACCCACGAGGTCGCATCGCTCGCGACCAGGGCACTCGAGTTCCACATCGAGCGACGCCTGAAGGCCGTCGCCATGTTCGAGACGCACTGAATCGCCCGAAACGGAGCGAAACGGAGCGACTCGGCCGGGTGGACGCCTCGGTAGCGTGGGCGCCCTATGCCCGCGACCGACCTCGAACAGATCGTCAGCCTCTGCAAACGCCGTGGCTTCGTCTACCAGTCGGCGGAGATCTACGGCGGCTTCCGGTCCACCTACGACTACGGACCGCTCGGGTCGCTCCTGCTGCGCAACGTGAAGGAGGCCTGGGTCCGCTCGATGGTGCAGCAGCGCGACGACGTCGTGCTGATCGACGCCGCGATCCTCAGCCCGCCGCAGGTGTGGCAGGCATCCGGTCACCTCGCCAACTTCACCGACCCGCTCGTCGACTGCACCAACTGCAAGCAGCGATTCCGCCTCGACAAGCTCGACGACCCGAACGTCTGCCCGAACTGCGGCGCCACGAACAGCTTCACCGAGGCCCGCGAGTTCAACCTGATGTTCAAGACCCAGGCCGGGCCGGTCGAGGGCACCGGCGCCGACGCCTACCTGCGCCCGGAGACCGCCCAGGGGATGTTCACCAACTTCGCGCAGGTGCTGCAGACGTCGCGCAAGAAGCCGCCGTTCGGCATCGCCCAGGTCGGCAAGAGCTTCCGCAACGAGATCACGCCGCAGAACTGGATCTTCCGCACCCGCGAGTTCGAACAGATGGAGATGGAGTTCTTCGTGCCGCCGCCAGGAGTCGGCGCACTGGTACGAGTACTGGTGCAACGCGCGCCTGAACTGGTACATCGACCACGGCATCCCCGCCGACATGCTGCAGCTCCGCGCCCACGACGCCGACGAGCTGTCGCACTACTCCGCCGGAACCTCCGACGTCGAGTTCCTGTTCCCGTGGGGCTTCGACGAACTCGAGGGCATCGCCCAGCGAACCGACTACGACCTGAAGCAGCACGCCGAGCACTCCGGCGAGCGGCTCGACTACTTCGACCCGCAGACCAACGAGCGGTACGTGCCGTACGTGATCGAACCGGCCGCCGGCGCCACGCGGACGATGGCGGCGTTCCTGCTCGCCGCGTACGACGAGGACGTCGTCAACGACGAGACCCGCACCGTCCTGCGACTGCATCCACGCCTGGCTCCCTACAAGGTGGCGGTCCTGCCGCTGTCGAAGAAGGACACCCTCACACCGCTCGCCCACGAGATCCGTGTGACGCTGGCGGACCGCTACATGGTCGACTACGACGAGACGCAGAACATCGGCAAGCGCTATCGCCGCCAGGACGAGATCGGCACGCCGCTGGCGGTCACGGTCGACTTCGACTCGCTCGAGGATCGGGCCGTGACCGTTCGCGACCGGGACACGACCGAACAGGTGCGGGTCCCGATCGACGAACTCCTCCCCACGATCGTCGATCGGTTGGGGTTCTGATCGCCCCGAACCGCTACCGTCGTCGCCCATGACCAAGATCGCGATCATCGCCAAGTTCACCTGCGTCGAGGGCAAGCGGGACGACCTGTTCGCCGGACTCGCGCCGATGCTGGACCACGTCGAGAGCGAAGCGGGGACGCTGCTGTACCAGCTGCTCTCGGACCCGAACGACGCCAACGTGGCGTACATGTACGAGCTCTACACCGACGGCGACGCGCTCCAGGCGCACAGCACGAGCGACGTGATGAAGCAGATGATGAACGCGTTCGGTGGCATCCTCGCGGGTCGTCCGGAACTCACCATCTTGACCCCGGTCAGCGGCAAGGGTCTCTGAGCAAGAACTGTTCCTGATGGCGGCGACCTACCTGGACAAGATCCTCGATCGCCACCGAGCGGTCGCCGCCACCGACACCCGTGCCATCGAGTCGCTGCTGGAGCAGGCACGGGAGATGCCGCCGACGCGGGGCTTTCGGGCTGCGCTGGCCGGACGAGACCGCCTCGGCGTGATCGCCGAGATCAAGCGGCGTTCGCCGTCGAAAGGCGACCTCAACGCCGACCTCGACCCCGCCGAGATGGCGAGGTCGTACGAACGCGGGGGAGCGGCGTGCCTGTCGGTGCTCACCGACGTCGAGCACTTCGGTGGCTCGATCGCGGATCTCCAGGCTGCACGGGCAGCGTGCTCGTTGCCGGTCATCCGCAAGGACTTCACGGTCGGTGAGCGCGACGTGCTCGACGCTCGCATCATGGGCGCCGACTGCGTGCTGCTGATCGCTGCCGCGCTCGACCCGGCCGAACTCGCATCGCTCCACTCGCTGGCGGTCGACGTCGGCCTCGACGTGCTGGTCGAGATCCACGACGAACGGGAGTTGGAGCACGCGCTCGCGGCGGACGCCACGCTCATCGGTGTGAACCAACGAGACCTGGTCACGTTCCAGGTGGATCACGAGCGGGCGGTCCGGATGGCGGGGGTGATTCCCGACCACGCGGTGAAGGTCGCCGAGTCCGGTGTCCGCGGAGCCGACGATGCCCGGTCGTTGCGCGCTGCGGGCTACGACGCCATCCTCGTCGGCGAGACGCTCGTCACGAGCGGCGACCCCGTCGCAGCGATCGTCGAGCTGATCGCCTGACGCGATCACCCGCTCGCACCCCGTTGCGATGAGATCTGCGTGCACCTGCTGCGCTCGTCTCTCATCGCTGCGAACCGGCGCCGGTCAGCCGTTCCAGCGGGCGAGGCCTTCCTCGACCCGCTGGATGACCGTTTCCAGCACGACGACCCGGGCCCACTTCTTGTGCTCGCCCGACACGAGATCCCACGGCGCCAACTCGTGGTCGGTGCGGGCGAACATGTCCTCGGCGGCCTCGGTGTACTGGTCCCACTTCTTGCGGTTGCGCCAGTCCTCGTCGGTCAGTTTCCACTTGCGCAGCGGATCCTCGGCCCGGCTCTCGAACCGCCGGAGCTGTTCGTCGGAACTCACCTGCAACCAGATCTTGACGAGAATCACGCCTTCGAGCACGAGACTGCGCTCGAACTGGACGATCTCGTCGTAGGCGCGGTTCCACTGTTCGTCGGTGGCGAACCCCTCGACGCGTTCGACGAGGAGTCGGCCGTACCAGCTGCGATCGAAGACGCACATGCCGCCCAACCCGGGGATCTTCGTCCAGAACCTCCACAGGAAGTGGTGCCGCTTCTCGCTGTCGGTCGGCTTGGAGTAGGCGTACACGCTGTAGTGACGTGGGTCGAGGGGCTCGACGAGCCGGCGCACGGCCCCGCCCTTGCCGCCGGCGTCGGAGCCCTCGATGACGATCAGGAGGCCGGGCCCGATGTTGCCGTCGTCGAGTTGGCCGCCGAGCTTGAGACGCAGTGCGAGGAATCGTTCCTGCGCGATTGCGAGGCGCTTGTCGTACTCATCCGTTGGCATCCGGGCGGAGAGATCGAGTTCGTCGAGTCGTCCCATGCGTGATCGACGATACGCCTCTGGTCTGCTGGTCACCAATCTCGCCCCTCCCGGAGGCCCCGGTCGTCGCTCGCGACCGACCGCGGACTACAACTTCACCCATGAGTGACCAACTTCCCGCCACGCCGGCCGAGCTCTCGACGGCGCTGCTGAACGATCTGCTCGTCGGGGCCCTCGGTGGAGGCACGATCACCAGCGTCGACGTGAGCGACATCGGCGAGGGCACCGGCATCTTCGGTCAGATCGCCCGACTCGACCTCGTCGTCGAGGGCGGCGACGGCTCGGCACCGCCCTCGGTCGTGGCGAAGATGGCGTGCACCGAACCGGCGAACCTCGAGGTGGCGACGATGCTCGGCCTGTACGCCCGTGAGATCAAGATGTTCGAGCACGTCCTCGACGAGACACCGATCAGGACGCCGATCTGCCACGCGGCGGTGGAGCAGGACGACGGGAGGTTCCTGCTGGTTCTGGAGGACCTGTCGATCGCCTACGACGTCGGGGACCAGGTCGCCGGTGCCACGCTCGCGCAGGCAGAAGCTGCCATCGACGCGCTCGCCGTGATGCATGCCCACTGGTGGCAGCGTCCGGAACTCGACGAGATGGACTGGCTGCCGGTCCCCAACGCTCCGCAGTACGTCGCCGCGGTGCCGAACATCTACCGCGCCGGGCTCCCGGTGCTCGAATCCGAATGGGCCGACCGGGTGCCGCCGAGCGCGATCGATGTCGCCCGCTCGGTCGACCCGAAGTTCGAGGAGTTGCTGCACCGCACCGCAGGTGGTCCGATGACGCTGATCCACGGGGACACCCGCCTCGACAACATCTTCTACTCGACGACCGATGACTCCGTTGCCTTCATCGACTTCCAGCTCGCACTGCGCGGTCGCGCCGCCGCCGACATCGCGTACCTGATCGGCACGAGCGTTCCGCACGACCTCGCCCGCGACAACTGGGAGCAACTCCTTCGCCGTTGGCACGACGCCGTTGTCGGATCTCGGGGTCGAGCGGATACTCCTTCGACGACGCGATCACCCAGTACCGAGAGGCTGCGCTCTACTACCTCTCGGGTGCGATGTCGCTCATCGGGACCTTCGACGCCGGCAACGACCGTGGCGCGGCGATGGCCGAGGCCTACTCGACGCGGATCTTGAACCACGTCGTCGACATCGACGCGTCGTCGGTGTTGTGACGAGCCGGACGACCGAGATCGTGACGGCCGACCCGGATCGTCTCGACAAGAACTCCGCAGACCAGCGGCGCGGCTCGTAGGATCGGCCTCGATGTTCGTCAAGATCTGCGGGATCACCAACGAAGACGATGCGCTGCTCGCTGTCGCCATGGGGGCCGATGCCGTCGGGTTCAACTTCGTCCAGGGCTCCACGCGCCAGATCGCGGCGCAAGTGGCCTACGACATCACGCGCCGCTTGCCGCCCGAGATCCTCACGGTCGGCATCTTCCGCAACGAACTCCCGAGTCGCGTCGTCGACGTCGCGCACAAGGCCGGTGTCAAGGCCGTGCAGCTGCACGGACGCGAGACGGCCGCCGACACCCTGCAGGTTGCGCAGTCGTTCCGATGGGTGATCAAGGTGTTCAGCGCCGGCGATCCGAATCTCCCGCGGGCGGGCGAGTACGGCACCGACCTGATCATGATCGACGGTGCCGGAGCCGGGCTCGGGCAGGGTGTTCGACTGGGCGCTGGCCGGTGATGCCCCCGACTCGTTGAAGCTGATCCTCGCCGGCGGCCTGACGCCTGACAACGTGGGAGCGGCGATCACCGAGGTACAGCCGTGGGGTGTCGACGTCGCCACCGGTGTCGAGCGGTCGCCCGGCAAGAAGGACGCCATCGCCGTCAAACGATTCATCGAGAACGCTCGCGCGCACGCGTCGACGCCGTACCTCGGTGGCGACGAGATGCCCTACGACTGGGACGTCGAATGACCGCTGTGAACGACGTACCCGTGACCCTGACCGCACCACCGGATCACACCGGTCGCTTCGGTGAGTTCGGTGGGCGCTTCGTGCCCGAGACCCTGGTCCCAGCCTGTCAGGAACTGGAAGCAGCGTTCGACGACGCCTGGCACGACCCCGAGTTCCGGGCCGAACTCACCCGCGTCCACAACGAGTACTCGGGTCGTCCGTCGATCATGACCGAGTGCCACAACCTGGGCGCCCAGCTGGGAATTCGGCTGATCCTCAAGCGTGAGGACCTCAACCACACCGGGTCGCACAAGATCAACAACGTCATCGGCCAGGCGCTCCTCGCGAAGCGCATGGGCAAGAAGCGCATCGTCGCGGACACCGGAGCCGGCCAGCACGGGGTCGCGAGCGCCACCGCGGCGGCGCTGCTCGGCCTGGACTGCAAGGTCTACATGGGCGCGGTGGACGTCGAGCGACAGGAACTCAACGTGTTCCGGATGAAGCTGCTCGGCGCCGAGGTCGAATCCGTGCACAGTGGCAGCCGCACCCTCAAGGACGCCGTCAACGAAGCGATGCGTCACTGGGTCGCCAACGTGACCGACACGTACTTCTGTCTCGGGTCCGTCGTGGGGCCGCATCCGTACCCCTACATGGTCCGTCAGTTCCAGTCCGTCATCGGTGAGGAGGCGCACCGTCAGATCGCGGACATGACCGGGGCGATGCCGGACGTCGTGGTCGCGTGCGTGGGTGGCGGCTCGAACGCCATGGGGATCTTCAGCGGGTTCGTCGACGAACCCGGCACCCGTCTCGTCGGGGTCGAACCTGCCGGGGGCGCGGCGATCGGCCGAGGTGTGCCCGGTGTCGTCCACGGCATGCGGAGCAACCTCATGCAGGACGAGGTGGGCCAGGTGGAGGAGGCCCTGTCCATCTCGGCAGGGCTCGACTACCCCGGTGTCGGCCCGGAGCACTCGTATCTCGCCTCGATCGGGAGAGCGGAGTATCCCTCGGTGACCGATGCCGAGGTCGTGGCCGGGTTCCAGCTGCTCGCCAGGACCGAGGGGATCATCCCGGCCCTGGAGTGTGCCCACGCCGTTGCGTGGATCAGCCGTGAGGCGCCGACCATGCAGGGACAGACCGTGTTGATGAACCTGTCGGGCCGAGGCGACAAGGATGTCGCCCAGATGATGGACATTCTCGCCGAGCGTCTGTGATGTCGATGCCAACCGATCACGGACGACTGGAGTCCGAGTTCCGCGCGAAGCGGGCCCTCGGGCGCAAACTGCTCGTTCCGTACATCACCGGGGGCTATCCCGGGCTGGCAGGAGGCGATACGCGCCTGTGCGGCCAATGGCGCCGACGCCGTCGAGATCGGCATTCCGTTCTCCGATCCGGTCATGGACGGCCCCGTGATCCAACAGGCGTCGCAGCATGCACTCGAACTCGGGGTCACGCCGCGGTCGATCCTCGACGAGGTACCGAGCCTCGATGTCGGCATCCCCCTGGCGGTCATGACGTACTACAACCTCGTGCACCACCCCGGGCCCGAGCGGTTCGCCTCCGATCTGGAGCGGGCGGGGGTGTGCGCGGCGATCCTGCCCGACCTCCCCTTGGAGGAGTCGGGGCCGTGGTGCGCGGCCGCCGATGCCCATGGCATCGAGACGATCATGCTGGCCGCGCCGACGGCACCCGACGAACGCCTGCCCCGTGTCGCGGCACGATCGCGGGGCTTCCTCTACTCGGTCGGGCTGCTCGGGGTCACCGGCGAGCGGGACACCCTCGCCGGCACGGCGACTGCGCTCGCCGCCCGGTTGAAGGCGATCACCGACACTGCCCGTACTCGTCGGCGTCGGTGTGTCCAACGCGGCGCAGGCCTACGAGGCGACCCGCGTCGCCGACGGGGTGATCCAGGGCGCCAGCGTCGTCCGCCGGCTGATGGACGCAGGCCCCGACGCGGTGGGTGACTACGTCGCCGAGGTCCGTGCCGCGATCGACGCGCCCTAGACCATCGCGGGTCTACGAGAACGCGGGGCCGTCGAAGCGGTTCGTGGTGGCGAACGTCTCGACCGGATGGCGCGAGAGCTTCGTGGGCTGGTGGACGGGAACACCCAGGAAGATCGTGGCGACGAGGGCGTGATGCTCCGGGAGGCCGAGTGCCGGGGCCGCTGCCGGCTCGACCCGGCTGAGGAACGTGGTCATCACGCCACCGAGTCCGTGCGCGCGGGCCGACAGCAGCAGGTTCCAGCAGAACGGGTAGATCGACGCGCCGCCGGTGACCGCAGGTCGGTCGAGTTCGGCATCCATCATCGCCACGTCGGCGAGGTTGGCCGCGATCGCCAGCACCACCGGGACCGCTCTCGATCTCGGCGAGCAGCGCGTTCGCCTTGTTCGGGGTGATCTCGTCGGGCTTGACGTAGTCCACCACGTTGAACGGGGTGCCGCCGACCATTGCGGTCTCCAGGTACTCGTCCCACACCGGTTGCATGAGCAGCGCCAGCTCGCGGCGCAGGAGCCGGTCCTCGACGACGGCGACCCGCCACGGCTGCCGGTTCCCGCCCGACGGGGCGAACCGCGCGTCGTCGAGAATGCTCACCAGGGTCGCCGTGCTCGACGGGGTCGTCGGTGAATGCCCGAACGGCTCCGTTGGTCCTGATCGCCTCGCGTAGCTCCATACGGCGGCACGGTAGCCCGACACCCGGGTGACGTACACCTGGTGTCTGACACCATGAGTGTACAGTCAGCCGTTGGCGGCGACCTTCTGGCGGACGATGTTGAGGGCGGAGCCGGCTCGGAACCACTCCACCTGCTCGGGGCTGAAGGTGTGGACCGCCTCGAAGTCGATGGTGGTGCCGTCGGGCTTGACGATCTGACACTGCACGTTCCGGCCGGGGACGGGTGGCAGTCCGAGGACGTTGATCCGATCGTCCTCGCCGATCAGGTCGTAGGTGTCGGGGTCGGCGAACGTCAGCGGCAGCAACCCCTGCTTCTTGGCGTTCGTCTCGTGGATCCGAGCGAACGACCGGGCGAGGATGACGAGGCCGCCCCGGAAGCGGGGCTCCATCGCGGCGTGCTCGCGCGACGACCCCTCGCCGTAGTTGCGGTCGCCGATCGCCACCCAGCGGATACCGGCTTCGTGGTACCGCATGGCGATCTCGGGGTAGGGCCGGGTCTCACCATCGGTGATGTCCTTGCCCGTGCCCGCCTCGCCGGTGAATGCGTTGACGGCGCCGGCGAACAGGTTGCCGGAGATGTTCTCGAGGTGGCCGCGGTACTTGAGCCACGGGCCGGCTGCCGAGATGTGGTCGGTCGTGCACTTGCCCTGCGCCTTCATCAACACCGGGAGCTCCAGGTAGTCGCTGCCGTCCCAGGCGAGGAACGGAGCGAGCAACTGCAGACGGTCGCTCGTCGGTGACACCGCCACCGTGATGTCGCTGCGATCCGCCGGGGGAGCGGTGTAGGTGTCCACGCCGGGGTCGTAGCCACGGTCGGGCAGCACCTCGCCGACGGGAGCGTCGAGGGTCACCTCGGAGCCGTCGGGTGCGGTGATGGTGTCGGTCGTCGGGTCGAAGTCGAGCCGACCGGACAGCGCGATCGCCAGGACCGTGTCGGGCGAGGTGACGAAGCTCAGCGTGTTGGCCGAACCGTCGTTGCGCTTCGGGAAGTTGCGGTTGAACGAGTTGACGATCGTGTTGGGCGCACCCGTGATCGAGGCGGGTCGTGACCACTGGCCGATGCACGGCCCGCAGGCATTCGCCAACACGGTTGCACCGATCGCCTCGAGGTCGGCGAGCAATCCGTCGCGTTCGATGGTCGCGCGAACCTGCTCGGAACCGGGGGTGATCAGCAGGTCACACTTCGCCGTGAGGCCGCGTGCAGCAGCCTGGCGGGCAATGGAGGCCACGCGCGTGATGTCCTCGTAGGACGAGTTCGTGCACGAACCGATCAGGCATGCCGACGGCTCCAGCGGCCAGCCGTTCTCCCGGGCGGCAGCCCCGACGCCGGCAGCACCGACCCGGTGCGCCCGGTCCGGCGAGTGCGGGCCGTTGATCAGCGGCTTGAGGGCGTCGAGGTCGATCTCGATGAGCTGGTCGTAGTGGGCGCCGTCGTCGGCGCGCAGGTCGGCGGCGACCTTGTCGGCGGCGTCGGCGATCGCCTCACGACCGGTGGCCTTGAGGTACATCGCCATGTTGTGGTCGTACGGGAAGTGCGAGGTCGTTGCGCCGATCTCGGCACCCATGTTGCAGATCGTCGCCTTGCCGGTGGCCGAGATCGAATCGGCGCCGGGTCCGAAGTACTCGACGATCGCGCCCGTACCGCCCTCGACGGTCAGCACCCGGGCGACTTCGAGGATGACGTCTTTCGGGCTGGACCAGCCCGAGAGCGTGCCGGTGAGCTTGACGCCGATGACCTTGGGCCACCGCACGTTGAACGGGAAGCCCGTCATGACGTCGACGGCGTCGGCGCCGCCCACCCCGATCGCGATCATCCCGAGCCCGCCTGCGTTCGGCGTGTGGCTGTCGGTGCCGATCATCATGCCGCCGGGGAACGCGTAGTTCTCGAGCACGACCTGGTGGATGATGCCCGATCCGGGCCCCCAGAATCCGATGCCGTACTTCGCCGACACCGAACGGAGGAAGTCGTAGACCTCCTTGTTCGTGTCGATCGCGACGCCGAGGTCGATCGTGGCGCCGACCTTGGCCTGGATCAGGTGATCGCAGTGCACCGTCGACGGGACGGCAGCCTCGGGGAGGCCTGCGGTCATGAACTGCAGCAGGGCCATCTGGGCCGTGGCGTCCTGCATGGCGACACGGTCGGGATGGAAGTCGTTGTAGGTGACACCACGGTCGATGTCCTCGTTCGGGTCCGCCAGGTGGTTGACGAGGATCTTCTCGGTCAGCGTGAGGGGCCGTCCGAGGCGCTCGCGGCCGGCGGCGACCCGCCCGGGCAGGCTTGCGTACACACGCTCGACGAGTTCGATGGGGGTGGTGGCGCCGTTGTGGCTCGCATCGGTCATGTAGACAACTATAATACAAGTTGTCGCCCATTCAAGGTGCCGCCAATACAAGTTCTCGCTCGTGCAACGGCGCACAGTCAGGAGTCCCAGCGTGAGGCACATCCGGTATCAGGAGATCGCCGATGAACTGCGCGGGCGCGTCAGCCTGGCACCCGCCGGGTCGGTGCTGCCGTCCGAGGCGGAGATGTCGCAGGAGTTCGGCGCGTCCCGGGTCACGATCCGCCGCGCGCTCGAACTGCTGCGGGAGGAGGGCCTGGTGGCGGCCCGGCAGGGGTTCGGCTGGTTCGTGGCGACCGAACCGGTGCGGCAGAGCCTCGAGTCGCTGGCGACGATCGAATCCCACGTCGAAGGAGTGGGCAAGCTGTCGGAACGCAAGGTCGAGGAGTTCGCCTACGAACCCGCGCCGGAACGGGTTCGGCGGCTGCTCGGCGTCGACCAGGTGCTCCGGGTGAAGCGTGTCAACTTCGCCGACGGGGAGCCCTTCGCCGTGGTCACCGTGTGGTGCCCGGCAGCGCTCGGGGCGCACCTGTCGCGCCAGGACGTCGAGCGACGACCCTTCTACGAACTCCTCGACGTCCAGCTGCGAGGCGCAACCCAGACCATCGGCGCGGACCTGGTCGATGCCGACGACGCCCGACTGCTGGGCGTGCCCATCGGCTCACCGGTGTTGCGCTGCCAGCGTGTCACCACCGACCGCGGCGGTGACGCCGTCCTCGTGAGCGAGCACCTGTTCCCCGCCCACCGCACCGAGTTCGTGGTCGACCTGCCGCAGGCGGAGCCGTCGATGACCCCGAGTGGGCTCCGCATGGTGGAGTGATCGTGGAGTGACGTGCCGATCCCGCCTAGCCTGATCCGGTGGGCATGATCGCAACCTTCCGATCCGTCGTGCGGTTCCGCACACCCACGCTGAGCCCGGTCGAACGTCGCCTCGCAGCGCTGCGTGTCCGTCGAGGACATGCGAACGATCGCAAAGCGACGTCTTCCGCACGGCGTGTTCGACTACATCGACGGAGGAGCGGAGGACGAACGATCACTCGGACGAAACTCCGCGTCGTTCGCCCAGTACGAGTTCCAGCCCCGAGTCCTCCGCGACGTGAGCAACCTGGACACGTCGACGACGCTCTTCGGCCGCCCGATGTCCATGCCGGTGATCCTCGCTCCCACCGGCTACAGCCGGATCGCCGACTCGCAAGGGCGAGCTGGCGGTGGCACGTGCCGCTGCTCGCGCGGAGATTCCGTACTCGCTGTCCACGATGGGGACCCGTTCGATCGAAGACGTGGCGGCCGTGTCCGACGGCGACAAGTGGTTCCAGATCTACACCTGGCGCGATCGCCCCCTCGTGGAGGAACTCATCGGCCGGGCGAAGGATGCCGGGTACACCGCGGTGTGGTTGACGGTCGACACCGCCGTGCTCGGTCGGCGGGAACGTGACGTGCGGCGGGGGTTCACGCTCCCACCCAAGATCGGGCCGTCGACGTTGATCGACGGGGCGCTGCACCCCGGGTGGACCATCGACTTCCTCCGCAACGAACCGATCACGTTCGCGAACGTGGTCGGCCGCCACGAGATGGACGGTTCGACGGCGATCTCGTTGGCGCAGAAAGTGGCCGATCACTTCGATCAGTCGCTGTCGTGGAACGACATCGACTGGCTGCGGTCGATCTGGGACGGGCCGATCGTGCTCAAGGGCATCCAGACAGTCGCCGACGCCAAGCAGGCGGTCGCGATGGGTGTGCAGGGCATCGGCCTGTCGAACCACGGCGGTCGTCAGCTCGACGATGCCCCGGCGCCGATCGACCTGGTCGAGCCGGTACGCGACGAGATCGGTGACGCCGCGGCGATCATCTGTGACGGTGGGGTGCGACGGGGGAGCGACATCGTCAAGGCGATCGCGCTCGGAGCCGACGCGGTGTCGATCGGTCGCCCCTACCTGTACGCGCTCGGCGCTGCGGGGGAGCGCGGCGTCGACCACCTGCTGGACTTCATGCGCGACGGGCTCGACCCGCACCATGCAGCTCACCGGGTGTCGGACCTCGCCGAGATCGACCGGTCGCTGGTTCGCCGCCTGCCCTGACTACCAGCTGTCCCAGTGCAGCACCGTGTCGAGGGGGAGACGCTTGGCCGAGTTGGAAGTCGGTGCCGAGCGTGTAGGCGATCGGGAACAGTCCTGCCTGGGTGTAGCGGTCGTGCGGGATCCCGAGGAGTTCGGCGGCCTCGGCGTCGCCGCCGTCCAACAGGTGGATCGTCGTCCACGCCGAACCCATCCCGTGCATCCGCAGCGCCAGCATGAAGCTCCACACGGCCGGCAGGATCGAACCCCACGCTGATGCGCCGGCGAATGCCGGCACGCCGTCCAGTTGGCCCTCGATACACGGCACGAGGAGCATCGGCGCACGGTGGAAGTTCTCCGTGAGGTACGTCGCCGAGTCGGTGATCCGCTCGCGCTGTTCGTAGCGCAGGTCGCCGGGTTGGTAGGTGTTCGACCGGGCCATGGCGGCGTACTTGGCGAAGTTCCGGGCGTAGATGTCGGCGAGCGCCTGCTTCTTGGCGGCGTCCTCGACGATGACGAACTGCCAACCCTGACTGTTGGACCCCGTCGGCGCCTGCAGGGCGATCTCGAGGCACTGTTCGACGATGGTTCGGTCGACGGGTCGATCGAAGTCCAGTCGCTTGCGGACCGACCTGGTGGTGGTCAGGACCTCCAGGGCGGACAGTTCGAGTGCGGTCGCATCGGGCGGGCTGGCGTCGAGTTCCATCTCGGCAGTGTCCCAGTCCGTTCGTGCCGCCGTCGAGCCGGATGCGAGACTCGTCACATGTCAGACCGTGTGCTCATCTCCATCACCGACGGCGTCGCCGACGTCACGTTCAACCGCGCCGACAAGCGCAACGCCCTCGACAATGCGATGTTCTCGGCGATCGCCGAAGCCGGCGAACAACTCAAGGCGGAGCGGGGTGTCCGTGCAGTGGTGCTGTCGGGTGACGGCGCGTCGTTCTGCGCCGGTCTCGACTTCTCGTCGTTCCAGGCCATGGCGGGAGGCGACGGGCCGGGAGGTGACGGGGCGACGAGCGAAGCGGCCAGCGCCGAGGGGAGCCCCGGCACGATGCACGCCGATCGGATCACCCATCTCGGCCAGCAGGTCGCCTGGGTGTGGCAGGAACTCGAGGTGCCGGTGATCGCTGCGGTGCACGGCCATGCCCTGGGTGGCGGACTGCAGATCGCGCTCGGCGCCGACATCCGGATCGTGCATCCCGACACGAAGCTGTCGGTCCGCGAGGTCTACTGGGGGTTGGTGCCCGACATGACCGGCACGTTCATCCTGTCCAAACTGGTTCGGCCGGACATCGCGAAGGAGCTCACCTTCACCGCCCGGATCTTCTCGGGCACCGAGGCCGCCGAGTTGGGGATCGCCACCCGGCTGAGCGACACGCCGAAGGACGATGCGATGGCCATGGCCCGCGAGATCGCCGGGATGAGCCCGGGTGCCGTTCGCGGCTCGAAAGCGCTGTTCAACCGGTTGGCCAACGACGGTGCCGCCGAGCAGTTCGCTGCCGAACGCCGGACGATCGGGGCGCAGATCGGCTCACCCAACCAGGTCGAAGCGGTCATGGCCGGCTTCGAGAAGCGCCCACCCGTCTACTCCGACGTCTGAGCCGACGCTCCACCGCTCGCACCGACGATCCGTGCGCTATCCGTTCCGCTTTCCGGCACTGCTCGCTCTGATCGATGGTGGTCAGGTCGTCCAGAACGCCCGGAGGCGATCGACGAAGCGTTCGGGGTCGACGAGGTGGGGGTAGTGGCCCGTGCCGGGCCAGTACTCGACACTGCTGGCGCTGATCCGATCCGCCAGCCAGTCGGCGTAGTCGTCGCCGGGGTCGAGCCCGAACAGCGCCAGGTACGGCACGTCCCGGCCTCGGTACCCGGCGAGTGCGGCGTCGACCGTGGCGGCGATCGCCTCGACCGGTTCGGTCGAGCAGCAGCTCCCACACTCCGATGACGACCTCGTGATCGGCGTGCCGAAGTGTGTTCACCCGGTCGGCCTCGGTGGCGGAGAGTTGGTCGCCCATCATCATCTCGAACATGGCGTCCACGACCAGTTGGTACTGCTGGGGGTCCCGGAGCATCGCCTCGGCGGCGACGAGCTGGTCCTTGAACGAATCGAGACGTAGCGACTGGTCGATGTCGATCACGCTCGCGACATCGAGCATCGAGCCGGCGGCGGTCACGACCGCACCCCCGAGCGAATGACCGACCAGGTGCGGGCGCGATGCGCCTGCGGCCTCGATGACTGCAGCGACGTCGCCCGCCATCGACGCCAGGTCGTAGGTCGACGCCCGGCCGGACTCCCCATGGCCCCGCAGGTCGAGGGTGATGACCTCGTTGGTCGTGGCCAGCCGGCTCGTGACCGGATCGAACGACGAGGCCGACTCGGTGATTCCGTGGACGAGCACGACCGGGTGACCGACCCCCGCACGACTCCATGCGATCGCCGTGCCGTCCGTTGCCGTGGTCGTGAACTGATGCGCCATCGGCGCAGTCTCGCGCTGTCCGGCGCCGGAATCACGAGCGAACGAGCTTTCGCATCGGTGAAGCGGCCGTCTATGCTGTCGGCTCCTGCCTCGAGCCAATGTCGTCTCGGGCGAACTCGCGACCCAGGCACCGCAACGATGCGGTGCAGAGCCGCCGCAGCGTTGCGGACCGACTCGCGAAGATCGTTCAACTTCGACCCTCGTGGATGTGATGATGCAACAGCCCCCCGGCCCCATCGGCCTGTACGACCCCCGGCACGAACACGACTCGTGTGGTGTCTCCTTCGTCGCCAACCTCAACGGCATCCGCTCCAACGAACTCGTTCGGACGGGCCTGAAGGCGCTGACGAACATGGAGCACCGGGGCGCAACCGGCGCCGAGGCCGACACCGGTGACGGCGCCGGCATCCTGCTCCAGGTGCCCGACGCCTTCTTCCGAGATGTCGTCGACTTCGCACTTCCCCCCGCCGGGGCCTACGCCACCGGGATCGGATTCCTGCCGGCAGATGCGGTGGCCTGCGAGAAGGCCATGGCGTCCATCGAGGCCACTGCGTCCGACGTGGGCCTGCACGTGCTCGGTTGGCGCGATGTGCCGATCAACCCCGAGTGTCTCGGCGCGACCGCTCGAGCGGCGATGCCGTCGTTCAAGCAGCTGTTCCTGACCGACCCGGCCGGAGCAACCGGCATCGATCTCGACCGCAAGGCCTTCATCGCCCGGAAGCGCTCACGGCGTGAACTCGACAGCGAGTTCGACGGGGAGTTGGAGACCTACTTCTCGTCGCTGTCGGCGCGAACCATCGTCTACAAGGGGATGTTCACGACCCCGCAGCTCAGTGCGTTCTATCCCGACCTGCTCGATCCCCGGGTCGAGTCCGCGCTGCTGATCGTGCACTCGCGGTTCTCGACCAACACGTTCCCGTCGTGGCCGCTGGCGCACCCGTACCGCTTCGTCGCCCACAACGGCGAGATCAACACGGTGCAGGGCAACCAGAACTGGATGCGTGCCCGGGAGGCCATGCTGAGCGCAGACCTCCTTCCGGGGATCGAGTCGACGTATCCGATCTGTACCCCCGGGGCATCGGACACGGCCCGCTTCGACGAGGTGCTCGAGGTCCTGCACCTCGGTGGGTACCCCATCCATCACGCGATGCTCATGATGATCCCCGAGGCCTGGGAGAACCACGAGAGCATGCCGCAGGCCCAGCGGGACTTCTACCGGTTCCACGCCACGATGATGGAACCCTGGGACGGTCCGGCCAGCGTGGCCTTCACGGATGGCGAGCTGATCGGCGCCGTGCTCGACCGCAACGGTCTGCGGCCGAGTCGCTACTGGGTGACCGACGACGATCTCGTCGTGATGGCGTCCGAAGTGGGCGTCATCGACATCGAGCCGTCACGAGTCGTCGCGAAGGGCCGCCTCCAACCCGGCAAGATGTTCCTGATCGACACTCGCGAAGGACGCATCGTCTCCGACGACGAGATCAAGACCCAGCTCGCCTCCCTGCACCCCTACGGCGAGTGGCTCGAACAGGGAATGGTCGAACTCGTCGACCTTCCCGGTCGAGAGCACGTCGTGTTCAGCCACGACAGCGTCCTGCGCCGCCAGCAGATGTTCGGGTACACGCACGAGGAGCTGAGGATCCTGCTGACCCCGATGGCTGCGGGTGGGGTCGAGGCGCTGGGTTCGATGGGAACCGACACGCCGTTGGCGGTGCTCTCGGAGCGACCCAGGTTGTTGTTCGACTACTTCAAGCAGCTCTTCGCCCAGGTCACCAACCCGCCCCTCGACGCGATCCGCGAAGAGGTCGTGACCGCGGTGTCCTCGTCCGTCGGGCCCGAGGCCAACCTCCTCGCGCCGGGCCCGGAGTCGTGCCGCCAACTGGTCCTGCCGTTCCCGATCATCGACAACGACGACCTGGCCAAGATCATCCACATCAACGACGAGGGGGCCTATCCCGGTCTGGCAGCCAAGGTCCTGTCCGGGCTCTACCGGGTCGGTGACGGTGGAGCCGGGCTCCGGGTCGCCATCGACCGAGTGTGCGCGCAGGCCTCCGAAGCGATCGAGAACGGGGCCCGCATCATCGTGCTGTCGGACCGCAACGCCGACAGTATCGACGCGCCCATCCCGTCGCTGCTGCTCACCGCGGCGGTGCACCATCACCTCGTGCGCACCAAGCAGCGCACGATGGCCGGTCTCATCGTGGAGTCCGGTGACGCCCGCGAAGTGCACCACATGGCACTGCTGATCGGGTACGGCGCCGGAGCGGTCAACCCGTACCTCGCCTTCGAGTCGATCGAGGACCTGATCGCCGAGGAGATGCACGGGCTCGGCGGAATGGACCCGAAGCAGGCGGTCAGGAACTACATCAAGGCGTGTGGCAAAGGCGTCCTGAAGATCATGTCCAAGATGGGTGTGTCCACGGTGGCGTCGTACACCGGCGCACAGATCTTCGAGGCGATCGGCCTCGGCAAGCCGGTGGTCGACGCCTACTTCACGGGCACGGTGTCGCAACTCGGTGGGATCGGTCTCGACGAGATCGCTGCCGAAGTCGCGGCGCGCCACTCGATGGCGAATCCCACGCGACCCGAGGAGCGAGCGCACCGCAAGCTGGAACTCGGCGGCGAATACCAGTGGCGACGCGAGGGCGAACTGCACCTGTTCAACCCCGAGACCGTGTTCAAGTTGCAGCACTCGACGCGGTCCAAGCGCTACGACATCTTCAAGGAGTACACCTCTCGGGTCGACGACCAGTCCGAGAAGCTGATGACCCTGCGTGGGCTGTTCGAGTTCACCACCGCACGCGAGTCGATTCCGCTCGACGAGGTGGAACCCGTCAGCGAGATCGTCAAGCGGTTCTCCACCGGCGCGATGAGCTACGGCTCGATCTCGGCCGAGGCTCACGAGACGCTGGCCATCGCGATGAACCATCTCGGAGCGAAGTCGAACACGGGCGAGGGCGGCGAAGACGTCGACCGGTTGTACGACCCGGAGCGGCGCTCGTCGATCAAGCAGGTCGCGTCGGGCCGGTTCGGAGTGACCTCGGAGTACCTCACCAACGCCGACGACCTGCAGATCAAGATGGCGCAGGGTGCGAAGCCGGGCGAGGGCGGGCAGCTGCCGGGTCACAAGGTGTACCCGTGGATCGCAGCGACCCGCCACTCGACGCCCGGCGTCGGACTCATCAGCCCGCCACCTCACCACGACATCTACTCGATCGAGGATCTCAAGCAGCTGATCCACGATCTGAAGAACGCCAACCCGGATGCCCGCGTGCACGTGAAGCTGGTCGCCGAGAGTGGCGTCGGAACCGTTGCTGCGGGTGTGTCGAAGGCCAAGGCGGACGTCGTGCTGATCTCCGGTCACGACGGCGGTACCGGCGCCAGTCCGCTCACCTCGCTCAAGCATGCCGGCGGACCATGGGAACTGGGCCTCGCAGAGACCCAACAGACCCTGCTGCTGAACGGGCTGCGGGATCGGATCGTCGTGCAGACCGACGGTCAGATGAAGACCGGACGCGACGTGATCGTCGCAGCGCTGCTCGGCGCCGAGGAGTACGGGTTCGCAACGGCCCCGCTGGTCGTGTCGGGTTGCATCATGATGCGCGTCTGTCACCTGGACACCTGCCCGGTCGGTGTCGCCACGCAGAACCCGGAACTCCGTGCCCGCTTCAGCGGCAAGCCGGAGTTCGTCGAGACGTTCTTCGAGTTCATCGCCGAGGAGGTCCGCGAGCTCATGGCTCGACTCGGGTTCCGCACGATGGCCGAGATTGATCGGTCATGTCGAACTGCTCGACACCCGCCGAGCCGTCGATCACTGGAAGGCCGCAGGGCTCGACATCAGCCCGATCCTCGCGATCCCCCAGAATCCGTACGGCCAGACCCTGATCCAGAGCGTTCCTCAGGATCACGGCCTCGAGCAGGCCCTCGACCAGCAGTTCATCGAGCTGGCACGGCCGGCGATCGACGACGGCCATGGCGTGACCATCGACCTACCGGTACGCAACGTCAACCGCACCGTCGGCACCCTGCTCGGGCACGAGGTGACCAAGAAGTGGAAGGGCGCCGGGCTGCCCGACGGCACGATCGACATCACACTCACCGGGTCGGCCGGCCAGAGCTTCGGCGTGTTCGTGCCGAACGGGATCCAGATCCGCCTGGTGGGAGACGCCAACGACTACGTCGGCAAGGGGCTCTCCGGCGGTCGCATCATCGTCCATCCGCACCCGTTCGCCCCGTTCACCGCCGAGGAGCACATCGTCGCCGGCAACGTCATCGGGTACGGGGCGACGAGCGGCGAGATCTTCCTGCGCGGCAAGGTCGGCGAGCGGTTCTGCGTGCGCAACTCCGGAGCAACGGCGGTCAGCGAGGGCGTGGGCGACCACGGTTGCGAGTACATGACCGGTGGCCGTGTCGTCGTGCTCGGACCGACCGGCCGGAACTTCGGTGCGGGCATGTCCGGAGGGATCGCGTACGTCTACGACCCGGCCGAGGTGTTCGCCGGCAAGGTCAACTACGCCATGGTCGCCCTGGAGGACCTGGACGACGATGACCGGACCTTCCTGGCGCGACGATCCGACGGCATCGTGACTTCACCGGTTCTGCGGTCGCGGATCGGATCCTGCGTGTCGTGGGATTCCGAGATCGGATCGTTCCGCAAGGTCATGCCGACCGACTACAAGCGGGTACTGACGGTGATCGCCGACTCGAAGTCGGCCGGCCTGAACGACGAACAAACCGTCGACAAGATCATGGAAGCAGCACGCGGGTGATGCCGACGACCCACACCCGAGCGACGAGAACCGCAGGGCCGACGAGGAGGGCATCGAGGTGGCGAGGGAAGCGCCAGCGACGAGCCACACCCGAGCGAGGAGAACCGCAGGGCCGACGAGAGAGGGCATCGAGAATGGGTGAGCCGACGGGGTTCCTGCAGTGGGATCGAGAGACGCCGCAGCGGCGGCCGGTCCCGGTGCGCCTGCGCGACTGGAACGAGGTGTACGAGGACTTCGACGCGGAGGCGCTCAAGCATCAGGCGGGTCGGTGCATGGACTGCGGCATCCCGTTCTGCAACAACGGGTGTCCGCTCGGCAACCTCATCCCCGACTGGAACGACCTCGTCTACCGGGAGCACTGGCAGGACGCGATCGAGCGGTTGCACGCCACGAACAACTTTCCGGAGTTCACCGGCCGCCTGTGTCCCGCGCCGTGTGAATCCGCGTGCGTGCTCGGGATCAATCAGAACCCCGTGGCGATCAAGCAGGTCGAAGTGGAGATCATCGATCGCGCCTGGGACGAAGGTTGGGTGACACCGCACGTGCCCGGAGTGCGCACCGGCAAGCGGGTCGCCGTGATCGGTTCCGGTCCGGCAGGTCTCGCCGCTGCGCAACAGCTCACGAGGGCCGGTCACGACGTGGTGGTGCTCGAACGCGCCGATCGCATCGGCGGCCTGCTGCGCTACGGCATCCCCGAGTTCAAGATGGAGAAGCGCCACATCGATCGCCGCATCGAGCAGATGGAGGCCGAGGGCACCGAGTTCCGCACCAACGCCGTCGTCGGGGAGAACGTCGACATCGAGGTCCTCCGCGCGTCGCACGACGCGATCGTGCTCGCCTGCGGGGCAACGGCCTGGCGGGACCTGGCGATCCCGGGCCGCGAACTCGGCGGGATCCATCAGGCGATGGAGTACCTGCCGTACGCGAACCGCGTCCAGCTCGGCGACATCGAGCGCTCCCCGATCGACGTCCACGGCAAGCACGTCGTGATCATCGGTGGGGGAGACACCGGCGCCGATTGCCTCGGCACCGCCCACCGCCAGGGGGCTGCCTCGGTCACCCAACTCGAGATCCTGCCCAAGCCGCCCGATCAGCGTGCCGCCGGGAACCCGTGGCCGCAGTTCGCGATGACCTACAAGGTCACGTCTGCCCACGAAGAAGGCGGTGACCGTCTCTACAGCGTCAACACCGAGCAGTTCCTCGACGACGGCAACGGACGGGTCCGGGCACTTCGACTCCACGAGGTCGAACTCGTCGACGGTGCCTTCGTCAAGGTCGAGGGTACGGACCACGAGATCGTCGGCGGATTTCGTGTTCCTCGCGCTCGGGTTCGTCGGACCCGAACGCGGTTCGTGGCTCGACTCGCTGGGCTTGGACTTCGACGCTCGCGGCAACGTCGCTCGCGACGACCGCTACATGACGTCCGAGACCGGGCTGTTCGTCGCCGGTGACATGGGGCGGGGACAGAGTCTGATCGTCTGGGCGATCGCCGAAGGGCGTGCGGCAGCGGCAGGTGTCGACACGTACCTGATGGGCGAGACCCGGCTGCCCGTACCGATCAGGCCCACGGACCGTCCGCTCCTCTGACACCGTTACTCCGGTGTCTGACACCACGAGCAACGGGCTGACGACATCCGTGCCGACGGGGGGCCTACGCTGGTACCCATGCATTCGTCCAAGCCGCGCCGCCTCGGCGCCATCATCGGCCCCGTCCTCGTCGGTGTGGTCCTGCTCGCCTCGTGTGGGGGCGCCGACAACGGCGCCACGCAGTCGACGATCGACCTCAGCGCTGCCTCCACCGCCTTCGTCGTCCGGCCGCCGGCCACCACCGTCGCGCCGCAGGACAGCGTGGCGCCCGAGGCCGGTGCGATCGTCGAAACGGAGCAGGACTACGTCATCCAGGCCGGCGACTATCCCTACAAGCTCGTGGAGCAGTTCGGTGTGACGCTGGAGGACCTGGTGGCCTACAACGAGTGGGGAAGCGCGAACGAGTTCCCCCCGCCCGGCGTGACGATCAAGATCCCGCCCGGGGGCAAGGCGCCGGGAGCACCGAGCGTCGACACCGCCAGCGCCGCCACGGAGACGGCCGACACGACTCCGGCTGCGACGATCCCCGACGCCGGTGACAACTGCGATCAGGGCACGTACACGATCGTCGCGAACGACGTGCCGTCGAAGGTCGCCAACAAGTTCGACGTGACCGTCGAGGCGCTCGCGGCGGCGAACTCCGGCACGGCGGGCTACGGCTCGTTCTACGTCGGTCTCGAGATCGTCATCCCCGCCAAGGATCCCGCCGACTGCTGAGGCCCGACCGGACGGGCGTCGACCTCACTGGAAGACGAAGTTCATCTCCTTGACGACGTCCATCGTCGCGCTGCTCGCGATCGAGTAGCGGTGGCCGGGGAACAAGATGGTCGAGTCCGGCACCTCCTTGAGGCGCCGCAGGCTCTCGAACATCTTGACCGGGTCCGACCCGGGTAGGTCCGTGCGCCCGCACCCCTCGAGGAACAGGGTGTCGCCGGCGAGCAGTCGATCCTCGACGAAGAAGCACTGACTGCCGGGTGTGTGGCCGGGCGTGTGGACCAGCGTGATGTCGATGCCACCCACGCTGACGACGTCACCGGAGTCGTGTCCGACCAGGTGATCGACGGTCACCGAGGTCACCTTGGTGACCCACTCGACCTCGTCGTGCTGGACGTGGACCGGGCAGTCCACGTGCTCGAGGAGTTCGGCGATGCCCTCGATCGAGTGTCCCATCATGCTGCCACCGACGTGGTCGGCGTGGTAGTGGGTGGCGAGGGCACCGGTGACGGTCATGCCGTCGGCGCCGACGAGATCGACCAGCTCCCGAACGGCGTAGGCCGGATCGACCAGCACGCACTCACCCGTTCGCTGGTCGCCCACCGCGTAGACGAAGTTGACCATCTGGGACGCAAGCGGGTCGCCGACCGCGAAGTCCCGTCCGGAGAGCAGCTGTCGGAAGTAGAGCGGCGATGAGGTCACACGCCTACGCTAGTGACGATGTCGGTCGACCCGGAGATCGCACCACTCACGCACCTGACGGCCGGTCAGCTCATCCCGTTCGGTGGCGATCGGGCCGTTCGTGTCGACGCCGAACTCGCCGACGCCTTCCGTCCCGGCGATCGCCTGGTCGTCGTGCAGTCGACCGGGTCCCTGCTCCACATTCCGGCCGCGGTGCACGAACTGGTCAGCGCCGCCGTGAGCGAAGCGGTCGATGGCTTCGCGGCGCTCGCGTCGTGCGACGACGATGCCATCTCGGACTTCTTCGCCCGGTTCGCGGAGGCGTTGGGCGACGACGACGTGTTCGCGTCGATCGCCGACGCGAACGCCCGAGACGTCGCGACGGCGGCGGGCCGGGGACGCTCGACGACGAGGCTGGTGCTCGACGCCCGCATGCGGTCGGACATGATCGCAGGGTTGTGTGGCTGGCGTGACTCGGCCAGCCGGCGCGACGGGCTGATCACCCGCGTGGATCATCCTCAGTGGTCGGTGGAGTCGAATCGCGCACCGCTCGGGGTCGTCGGTTTCGTGTTCGAAGGGCGTCCCAACGTGTTCGCCGACGCGTGCGGCGTGGTTCGCACGGGCAACGCCGTGGTGTTCCGCATCGGCTCGGATGCGCTGGGAACCGCACGTGCGATCGTGGAGCATGCGCTCGTGCCGTCGGTGCACGCGGCGGGTCTGCCGCCCGGGATCGTCCGCCTGATCGACTCACCCACGCACGCGTCCGCACACGCGCTCTTCGACGACCGACGACTGGCGCTGGCCGTGGCGCGCGGATCGGGCCCGGTCGTCGCGGAGCTGGGAGCAGTGGCCGCTCAGGCCGGCACGGCCGGTGAGCCTGCACGGCACCGGAGGTGCCTGGATGGTCGTCGCCGAGGATGCCTCGCCCGCCACGGTGACCGCAGCGGTGCATCACTCCCTCGACCGCAAGGTCTGCAACACGCTGAACGTCTGCGCCATCGTGCGCAGCGGCGCGGACACGCTGGTACCGGCGTTCCTGGCCGGTCTCGACGCGGCAGCTGCGGAGCGAGGGGCGGTTGCCCGTCTGCACGTCGTCGAGGGAGGCGAGGCCGTCCTTCCCGATGGCGTCTCCCGCTCGACGGTCGGTGAGCGCGACCTGGCCAGGGAATGGGAGTGGGAGGATGATCCCGAGGTGACGCTGGTGATCGTCGAGTCGGTGGACCAGGCGGTGGGCCTGTGCAACCGCTACAGCCCGCACTTCGTGGCCTCGTTGATCAGTGAGGATCCCGACGAGCACCGACGGTTCTACGCCAACGTCGACGCGCCGTTCGTCGGCACGGGATTCACGCGCTGGGTCGACGGCCAGTACGCGTTGGGTGCCCCGGAGCTCGGACTGTCGAACTGGCAGCACGGCCGCACGCTCGGTCGGGGAGCGATCCTGTCGGGAGACAGCGTGTTCACGGTGCGGTATCGAGCGGAAGTGGCGGACCATCACCTCCGCCGGTGAGGTTCGGGCCGAGCGCCCTCGAGTCGTGTCGGCTACTTCCAGATACCGGTGATGTCCAGCACGACGTGAGAGGTCGTCATGCCGACGACGCAGAGTCGTCCCTGTGGACTCAGCTGGACGTTCGATCCGTTCGCGATCGGAGCCGGGGTGGAGAAGTTCAGTGTGGCCACCTCGGTGGAGGAACCGCACGGGACCGCTCGGAGCCAGCCCGGGCTCGCCGATCCGAGCGCCACGAGGTTGATCGTCGCTCCCGTCGCATCGGCGGGGACTCCACGGTTGCCTGCCACCTGCACTTCGAGTACCTGCGCCTGCCGTGCAGCATCTGGCCCCGCGTCAGCGGATTGAGTTGGGTGTCGAACGAGCGGGTGTCCGTGAGTCGGATGGGCTCGAGCGGTACGAACTTCTTGCTCGCCGCACGCTCCGAACCAGCCGGTCACGTCGATCACCGCATGGATGTTCATCATCGACTTGCAGGCACACCGTTCCGTCCGCAGCGACGGGAACGATCGCCGAGTTGGCAGTGGCCCGGGCGTAGCGAGCGCTGACCGAGGAGACGACCGGCTCGGGCGCGTCGCACGGAAACACCACGAATCCACCCGTCCGACTCCGGCAGCACGCCGACGAGGTTCAGGGCGACGGCCTCTGCTCCGTCGGGAACCTGGCTCGGGCCGCCGGTCACCTTGACCGCCATGGTCGTCCAGGCAGCGAGCATGCCGGTGTCCCGGGTGTCGAGGATCCGCTCGGGGCGGATGGGGTTGAACCGCAACGCCGCCGCCGGCGGTCACGTACCCGTTCACGTCGATCACGATGTGGGTGTTCCGCATCGAGTACAGACACAGGTCGCCGCTGTCGAGGGGAACCAGCGCCTGATTCGAGACGGTTTCGTCGGCTTCGTAGTTCAAGGTGGCCACGGTCGGGAGTCCCGCGGAGCAGTTGAAGGCCGTCAGGTAGCCGGAACCGTCGGAGCCGGTCACCGTGAAGTTGGCGCTCAACGCAGTCATGTTCAGCCGGGATTCCCGGCTGTCCGGCAACACGCATGCGGACCTGTTGACCGGCGGGGAGGTAGCCGATGGTCTGCCCGACTCGCGAGTCGGCGAATCGGAACGGCGAGACCGAGTTCGCACCGGGCTCTCCGCGGTGAGTGCGCTCGTCGTCCCGGTCGGGTGGCGGTGTGTAGACCGAGAGCGGTGCGTTCGGGTCGACGTTGAAGGTCCAGCCTGCGTTGCCGCCGTCCGACGTCACCGCAGCGGTGTAGGTGCCGGGGGCCAACGGCGCCGACGGGATGACGACCACGGCGTTGTCGCCGCCCAGGATGGCGCTCGCGGTACCGCTCGTGTTCGATCGGGTCAGGACACAGGTCGGCACGGGTCCGGACGGCCCGTTCAGGCTGGCGATCGCACCGTTCACCGCCGACGGCATGAGGGCGATCAGCGGTAGGCCGACGGTCTGCGCGCCCCACCCGCAGAAGGTCCGCGGGTCGGGTGACTCGGCGACGAAGCGAGTGAGGCTGGTGGTCGCGCCGTTGCCCGGGAAGACGACGGGGACCGAGGAGCGGGGAATGCCCGAGTTGATGCCGCGGAGCACGTCGAGTGTTCCACCGGAGTTCCATCGGCCCTTCGTCGGATTCGGCGGACTCGAGCACATGCCGAACCCCGCACTGGTCAGCGACGAGCGCAGCAGGCCGATCGCGTGGAACGGTCCGGTCATCCACAGGTCGATGTGGCTGCGTGCGGTGGCGGACCCATTGCTCGAGACCGCCACGTTGCCGTTGTTGCCCGCCTGGTCGCCGTCGGTGGTGTAGCCGGGAGTGCCCGGGGCCTCGTCGTGGGCGATGTCGTTCAGCAGCATCCAGCACGAGTGGTTCCGTGCCCCGGCGGACCACCACGGGTTCTCCGTCACCGGTGCGAGCCCGGATTGGGCGCGATAGGTGTTGACGATGCCGAGCCAGTCGGAGTTCGCAGGGGAGGTCTGCGCCGACGTCGTTGTCGACGCGCCGAAGGCGGCGACCGCGGCGACGACGGAGGCGACCGCAACGGTGAGGGTGAGGCCTCGACGGGTGTGCTTCATCGCTCGACTCGAATGGTGGTCATGCGCAGGTGGGATCTCTCGCGTCGATGTTCGAATGCCGGATGGTCACCTGGTTCTTCGGTCGTGAGTGGGTACGGTCTGAATGACTTCTCTGGAACCTTGACGAAGACTTGACGACCCCGTTGAACCGACCGCTTCCTCCCCCTGTGCCCGGCACGGCGGTGTGGTCGGCCGTTCGAGTGGACCCTGCACCCGTCGTTCCGACGCTGCCCGTCGTTGCCGCGGTCGGTGCCATCGGTGTCCTCACCACCTCGCTCGTGGTGTCCAAGTACTTCCTCGACGCCATCGTCGGGTTCGGATGGCCGGTCGTGGTGTACGTCGCCCTGCTCATCGCGGTGGCCTACGGCCCGTCGGTGTGGTGGTGCCGGTTCGCGAGTCGGCGGTGGGGCACCGGTGATCTCGGCGCCGACATCGGTCTGCGGCCACAGTGGTCGGATCTCGGATGGGGTCCGGTCGTCTGGCTCGGAGCGCTCGGCGCCCAGATCGCAGCGGGTTCGGTCGTGGTCGCACTGGATCTTCCGATCTCGAACAACACCGACCCGATCAGGGAGGTCGCGGCGGACCGCGTGTACGTCGTTGCGTTGGTGATCGCAGCGGTGGTGGCCGCGCCGATCGTCGAGGAGATGGTCTTCCGGGGCGTCGTCCTGCGGGGCCTGAGCAGCCGAGTGCCGATCGTCGTGGCGATCGTGCTGCAGGGAGTGCTGTTCGGCGCTGCCCACATCGATCCCGTCCGCGGTGCCGGCAACATCGGCCTGGTGTCGGTGCTGTCCGGTGTCGGGATCGCATTCGGGATCGCCGCGCACCTGTTGCGACGAATCGGTCCGACCATCGTTGCCCACGCGCTCTTCAACGGAGCGGTGCTGGTCGTGGTGCTGACCGGCGTCGCAGATCGGCTACAGGACGCCGGGGCCGAACAGGTCCACGTTGTCGATCAGGCGCACGTCACCGAGTCTGACGGCGATGGCCAGTCGGTAGTTGCCTGGTCGGCAGCGGGCGGCATCGAGATCGGTCACCTCGGTCAGTCGATCGGCGTCGAACACGGTGACGTAGTCGATCGAGGCCATCGGTTCCGCGGTGATGACCTTCGACGCCTCGTCGAGGATGATCGAGACGGCGTTCCCTGCTCGGGCGGATGCGAGCGCTGAACGGAGGGCCTGCGGGACGCAGATCGCCGCGGATCGTCGGGTCGGGTCGAGCCGCTGGTTGCGGCTCGACATCGCCAGGCCATCGGGCTCGCGAACGGTTGGGCAGGCGACGATCTCGACGCCGAGGTCCAGATCGGTCGTCATCCGGCGAACGATCGCGAGCTGCTGGTAGTCCTTCTCGCCGAAGACGGCGACGTCGGGTCGGGTCGCGGCGAAGAGTTTCGTGACGATCGTGGTCACACCGTCGAAGTGACCGGGCCGGCTCGCCCCCTCCATCGCCGACGCCAGCGCGCCGGGAACGACCCGAGTCTCGAATCCGGGTGGATACATGGTGGAGGCGGTCGGGGCGTACACAACGTCGACGCCGGCGCCGGCGCAGGCGGCGAGGTCCGTCTCCATCGTCTGCGGGTAGCCGGCGAAGTCGGCGGCATCGCCGAACTGGAGTGGGTTGACGAAGATCGACACCACCACGAGGTCGGCGCGTCCGTGCGCGAGGTCGATCAGGGCGAGGTGCCCGTCGTGGAGGGCACCCATCGTCGGCACGAGCGCCACCGTTCGGCCCGAGCGTGTGCATCGATCGACCACGAACGAGCAGCGGCGGGGGATTCGACGACCAGGGGTGACGGCACGGCGGACACACTAGGTTCAGATGAACAACGACGGGCAGAGGTCACGGTAGGCCGGGAACTCGCCGCGTCGCTCGGCCGCCAGCGACGGCGTGAGCGCACGCCGAGGAGAAGGTGTCGGCCGCGGCGACGAGGAGCTGGTTGAGGCCCCGTTGGCGCGACGTCGTCGTGCGCATCGCGGCAGGTTCGTCGCCGAGTTCGTGCTCGCCGGTGGCGAGCGCGAACACGGTGTCGCCGTCGAACATGGAGTGTGCGGGCCGGATCGCCCGCGCCAGCCCGTCGTGGGCGACGCCGGCGAGCTTGGTCGCCTCCGCCTTGGTGAGTCGGGCCGACGTCGCGACGACACCGATGGTCGTGTTCAGACTCGCCGCGCTGCCCGTCGAGCTGTCCGGCGAGCGCCGCTCGGAGCCGGGCTCGCTCGCTGCTCGTCGGCCGCTTCGAGGCCCGTCGCAGCTCCCAGGGAAGTCCACTGGTCGGATCCACCGGTGAACCGTTGGCGTTGACGACCGCGAGCGCCCCGACGGTGACGGTGAGCGCGGCGCCGGGAGTGCCGATCGTCTCCCCGCTGATCACCACGGTGGTGGAGGCGGTCCCGACGCCACCTTGCAGCCCACCGGCCTTCGCGCCGGTCCCGGCGCCGACGGAGCCCCATGCTCGTTGTCCGCGGCGAGCGGCCGAGACGGCTCGTCGACCGAATGACGCGTCGGGTCGGTTCGTGAAGTTCCCTCCTCGGCCGAGATCGAACACGACCGCAGCCGGCACGACGGGAACCACCCCGACCGGTTGCAGCCCGCGGTTGCAGCGGGTCGCCGATGGGGAACCCCAGTCCCCGCTCCTCGAGCCATCCGACCACGCCGTCGGCGGCGGCCAACCCGTAGGCACTCCCGCCCGTGAGGCAGACCGCGTGGATGCGTTCGACCAGGTTCTCGGGGTGGAGTGCGTCGGTCTCGCGGGTGCCGGGGCCGCCCCCGCGCACGCTGACACCGGGAGTCGCCCCGCCGGGAACGACGACCACGGTGGTTCCGGTCTGCCACCCCCTTCCGAGGCGCTGATGGTGCCCGACGAGTACGCCCGCCACATCGGTGATGGAACCGTCAGGCACGGACGTCAGCGTCATCGCCGCCACTGTAGGGACCGCGACGGTGCCGACGGTCAGGGGGCCGCCCCGCTAGCGTCGCTGGTCGTGTTGAACCGCCCGCCGATACCCGATGGCCCGCTGCGGCGGCTGCGAATCGGCGTCGATCGGGCGGCGGGTGAGCTCCTCATCCGATCGTGGGAACGCGTGATCGAACTCGCGGCGATCGGGCCCGACACCCGGCGCGGCCATCGCTTCGGGGCCTTCGGGCGCAACAGTGTGATCTGCTTTCCGTGGAACACGATCTTCAACGAGCAGTACATCCACATCGGTGAGGGCACGATGTTCGGCCCGCAGATCACGCTGTCGGCCGGGATGGTCCCGGGCCAGCAGATGGTGTCGGATCCGGTGGTCTCCGTCGGTGATCGTTGCCTGATCGGCAAGGGCTCCGGCATCGTCGGCCATCTACGCATCGAGATCGGCAACGATGTCTGGACGGGCCATCACGTGTACATCACCGATCAGAACCACGGCTACGAGGATCGCGACCTCCCGGTCTCGCAGCAGGTCATGCCCGAGCGTCCCGTGAGCATCGGCGACGGATCGTGGCTCGGTCACGGCACGGTCGTGCTCCCCGGTGCCCAGATCGGTCGTCACGTCGTGATCGGCGCCAACAGTGTCGTCACCGGCGACATCCCCGACTACAGCGTCGCCGTCGGGGTTCCCGCCCGCGTCATCAAGTCGCTCGACTGATCAGACGACCGAACCGCGAGGCGGGCCGCAGCTCGCCATCTCGTTGTCCGCAGCGAACGTCTCGATACGTTCGGTGATCGGCACGCCCTTGACGGCGGTCTCCGTGAACGCGACGTTCTCGCCGGCGCGCAGGCGCTCGGCGTAGCGGTAGCGGTCCTGGAGGAGGGTGCGGTAGTCCGCTTCCCACGCCGGCACGATGGCCTGGCCCTTGTCGTCGGTCGGGGTGACGGCCATCACCTCGTCGAGCATGGCCGACAGCAGGTCGGTCGATTCGACGACCAGGTCGGCGCGCACCTGGAGATCGGGTGAAGCCTTCGCCTCGAGCGCCTGGAGCTGCAGGTCGTAGTCGACGCAGATCGCCTCGGCCCGTTCGGCCCAGGCTCGGTCCTCGATCTTGTTGACGGCGGTCTTCGACGCGAAGAAGAGTGCCCACGTCCAGAACGCGACGAAGGCCGCGACACCGATGATGATGAGCGCCTTGCGGATCGGCGAGCGCCGCCAACGGCTCGGAGTCTCGGCTCCAGGCATCGTCTGGGTGATCGGGTCCGCAGTCACAACCTTTGACGATATGGCCGGGGCCTGCTGGTAGAAACGTCGTGTGACCGACCAGCCGGCAGATGTCCTGAACGGCGAACTCCATGGCGACCCGACTTCGGGGACAGCGGGTTCGGGGACGAGGGCCTGGGGTCGGCCGCTCGCGCCCGGCGCAACGTTCGTTTCGTCTGGTCCATGGTGCGCATGAAGCCGAAGCTGTTCGCCATCGCCGTGGCCGGTGCTGCCGTGTTCGCCGTGCTCACGGTCGCGTCGAGTTTCGCGATCAGCTGGGTCATCGACCAGGTCGTCCTGCCGCGATTCGAAGACGGCGAGGTGGCCGCGTCGACGGTCGCCGCGGGCATCGCGCTCGTGCTCGGCATCGGTGTGGTGCGCGCCGTCGCCATCGTCGTGCGGCGCAGCTTTGCCTCGATCACCCAGTGGCGGGTCGCCCAGGTGTTCTCCGACGAGGTGGTCGAGCGCTACATCGAGCAGCCCATGAGCTGGCACGACCGTCGCGCCGACGGCGATCTCGTGGCTCGCGCCGGCGTCGACGCGGAGTCGGCGGTGAGCGTGCTCGGCCCGATCCCGTTCGCCGTCGGGACGGTGATCATGCTGGTGATCTCGACGGTTGCGATGCTCGTGATCGATCCGATCCTCGGCGTCGTCGCGATCGTCGTGTTCCCGCTGCTCATCGCCACGAACGTGATCTACGAACGGAGGGTCTCCGGTCACTTCGCTCGGGCCCAACACCAGCTCGGCGAGTTCTCGGCGGGCGTCCACGAGAGCTTCGAGGGCGTCCAACTCGTCAAGTCGTACGGCGCCGAGGAACGCGAGACCGAGCGCCTGTCCGGCCTCGCCGATCAGGTCCGATCGTCGCGGGTGCACGCCATCCGGATGCGCAGTTGGTTCGAGGCGATCCTCGACGTGATCCCGTCGCTCACGAACATCCTGCTCGTGCTCCTCGGCTCGCTGAGGGTCCGCTCCGGTGACCTCACCATCGGCGAGCTCTCGGGTGTGATCTTCCTGTTCACACTGCTCATCTTCCCGCTGCGGCTCATCGGCTACGCGTTGTCGGAGCTCCCGCGTTCGATTGCCGCGTGGAATCGGATCCAGACCGTGCTCCACGAGCCGATCGAACCCGATCCGGTCGATCACATCGGTCGAGCGCCGGATCAGGTCGGCGTCCGGTTCGATCACGTGTCGTTCACCCACGCCGGGTCGGCATCCGAGCAGGGCGATGGCCCTGCGACGATCAGGGACGTGTCGCTCTCGCTGCCGACGGGCAACGTCACCGCGCTGGTCGGGCCGACCGGGTCCGGCAAGTCCACACTCGCCCAGCTGGCGATCGGCCTGATCGGACCCACGGTCGGCAACGTGAGTCTCGAATCAGGCGTTCGTTGCATCGTGTTCCAGGAGGCATTCCTGACCGGTGGAACCGTCCGCGACAACGTGCAACTCGGCGACGTCTTCGACGACGACGAGATCTGGGAAGCGCTGCGCCTGGCGGCGGGGGACGACTTCGTCCGGCGGCTCCCGAAGCAGTTGGACACCGTGGTCGGCGAGCGGGGGGTGAGCCTGAGCGGCGGCCAGCGGCAACGACTGGCCCTGGCGCGGGCGCTGGTGCGTCAACCGGCGCTGCTCGTGCTGGACGACACGACCTCGGCGCTCGACCCGGCGACCGAGGCGACCGTGCTGGAGAACCTCCGCACCGAGCTGTCCGAGGCATCGGTGCTGCTGGTCGCATCGCGACCCTCGACGATCGCGCTCGCCGATGACGTCGTCTTCGTGGCCGACGGTCAGGTGGCCGGCCACGGGACCCACGACGAGCTGATGGAGACCACCTCGGGCTATCGGGAGCTCGTCGAGGCGTTCGAGTCCGATCGAGCCGCGAGGGGATCCGACCATGCTCGGGGCGACGCCATGACCGTCGACCCCACCCTGGCGGCGAAGGCCGGGACGATGACCCCGATCAACCAGGACTCGGCGGTCCGCACGATCGGTCGCGGGCTCCAGACGGCGCCGATCCTGCGTCAGGGTCTCGGACTGACGTGGTTGCTCGCGGCGATCGGCGCCGCCGGCCGCGTGGTCGTGCCACTGCTGATCCAGCAGGCGATCGACGACGGGCTCGCCGAAGGCGAGGTGCAGATCGACGTGATCGTGCGCATGTCGGCGATCGCCGCCGCTGGCGGTGGTCATCTCGGGCATCGCCCTGCGCCAGGCGGCGCTCCGGTTGGGTGTGCGCAGCGAACGGGCGCTCCACGATCTCCGCGTCCGCCTGATCCGGCACATCCACCAGTTGAGCCTCGCCGACCACAACGACGAGCGCCGCGGCGGCCTGGTCGCCCGCGTCACCAGCGACATCGAGACCCTCGCGCAGTTCTTCCAGTGGGGAGGGCTCGCCTGGCTGCTCGACGGCACCCTGATGTTGATCGTCGCCGCGGTGATGCTGGCGGTCAACTGGCAGCTCGCACTCGTGGTGTTCGTGGTGTCGTTCCCGCTGATCTTCGTGCTCCGAGCGGTGCAGTCGCGGCTGCTCGTGGCCTACGACGCCGCCCGACACGCGAACGGTCAGATGCTCGGGACCGTGGCCGAGGTCGTCTCGGGTGCGCCGACGATCCGCGTGTACCACGCCGGCCCCAAGATGGCTCGCGACGTCAACGAGGCGGTCGAGGTCAAGACCTCGGCGCAGATCAAGGCGGCCCGCTACGGCGCCTACCTGTTCCCGTCCGGCGAGGTCTTCTCGGCGCTGACGATCTGTGCGGTGGTCGGGGTCGGGGTGTGGCTCGGTCCGGCGAGCGGGCTGACCGCCGGCGCGTTGATCGGCTTCATCTTCCTGACGTACCGGTTCCTGGAGCCGATCGCCGAGTTCACCGAGGTCATCGACACCACCCAGATGGCGGTCGCAGGGCTGCGCCGGGTGTTGTCGGTCCTCGACATGCCGGTCGGCCCGCCGGAACCGGACGATCCGATCCCGCTGCCGCCCGGCAAGCTGCAGATCGACGTCTGCGACGTCACGTTCGCCTATCGCAGTCGCGACGACGCGTCAGCGGACTCCGCGGTGCTCAAGCACCTCGACTTCACCATTCCGGCGGGGCAACAGGTCGCACTGGTCGGTGCGACCGGGTCCGGAAAGACCACCCTCGGACGCCTGATCGCCCGCTTCGCCGACCCGACGATCGGTGAGATCGATCTCGGCGGGGTCCCCCTCCGCAAGGTCAGCCGAGCCGATCTCCGCGATCGGCTCGTGGTGGTGTCCCAGGAGCCGTTCCTCTTCGACGACACCATCGAGGCGAACATCGGCTTCGCCTCCGAACATGCCAAACGTCGCGACATCGACCAGGTCGTCGTCGATCTCGGTGTCCAGGACTGGGTCGATTCGCTGCCCGACGGTCTCGCCACCAGGGTCGGCGAGCGCGGCGACAACCTCTCGGCCGGGGAACGGCAACTCGTGGCGCTGCTGCGCGTGGGTCTGGCCGACCCCGACGTGCTGATCCTGGACGAGGCGACGTCGTCGGTCGACGCCCTCACCGAAGTGCGCATCGCGCGGGCGCTGGAGCGTCTGGCTGCCTCGCGCACGACGATTGCCATCGCCCACCGGCTGTCGACCGCGGCGCGGGCGGACCGGGTGATCGTCCTCGACCACGGTCGGGTCGTGGAAGACGGTCACCACGACGAGCTCATCGGCCAGAACGGCGCCTACCGACGTCTGTACGACGCCTGGATCTCCGCCACCACCGTCTGATCCGACCCGAGGTGGCGTTCAGTCGACCTCGAGGCCGAACGGGAGCGGTCCGGTGACCTCGAGGATCACACAGTCGACCTCGTCGAGGTCGACCTGGCTCTGGGCCTCGAAGGTCGTCGAGTCACCGGCACGGAACGTCGTCGATGGCGACGAGTTCGGAACGATGGGGGTTGTCGGTGCCCGGTCGCACGAAGCCGACCTGCACCGAGTAACTGCTCGTGTCGTCGCCCGTGTTGGTCAGCTCGCCGGTCATCGTCGCCCGGGATCCCGCGAGTTCGCAGGAGGTCACCACCACCTCGCTCGGTTGAGGGTTCAGGTACCGGTCGTACACATCGAGCACGACCACGCTGAGGATGCCACCGAGTACGGCGGCGACCAGCGCCGATCCCGCGGTGGCGAACCCCACCACCGCGAAGGACTTGCCGGCGCCCGACGCACCGGCGCGACGCCAGCCGACCGTGGCGAAGATCAGTGCGAGGACCGCTGCGATCACACCCAGCACGAACAGGAACGGGATCCAGGCGATCGAGAGCGCAACGATGCCGAGCACCATCGCCGTGGTGGCGGCGCCGTTGCGACCGCCCCCGTTGCCACCGGCGTCCGTGCCGTCGTGGCGGCCGTTCGGGAACGGCGTGGGTGTCAGCCCCAACGGATCGACGAATCGCTGGCCGCCGCCGGACACGTCCGCTGTCCACTCCCGGCCGTTGTAGTACCGGTGTTCGTAGCGGCCCATCGGATCGGCGTACCAGCCTGCGGCGGCTCCGGGCTCATTCGTCACTGCGCCGCAACCTATCGGTGCCTGCTCCGGACAGGCGTGCGCCGCGTACATTCGGGTGATGGAGATCGTCCTGATTCGTCACGGTGAACCCGAGTGGGTTCGTGACGGCCTCAACGTGGTGGATCCGCCGCTGACCGAGCGCGGCGTGGCGCAGGCCGAGCGGCTCGCCGACGCGCTCGCCGGTGAAGCCTTCGACGAGGTCCTGGTCTCGCCGTTGGTGCGTGCCCGCCAGACGGCGGCACCGCTGCTGGCCGCGTTGGATCGTCAGGAGGTGATCGATCCGTGGTTGGAGGAGATCCGTGACCCGATGTGGCACGGCACGCCCGCCGAGAAAGCGGCGGCGGCCTACGCCGAACTGCGCGGTCGCAAGGCCGAGGATCGATGGAGCGGCCTCGACGGTGGCGAGTCGATCCGCGACTTCGTCACCCGGATCCGGACCGGAGCCTCCCGGTTCCTCGCCGACCGTGGGGTCGTGCGGTCCGAGTCCGATCTCCCGGTGTGGCAGATCGCCGAGCCGGGTGCGCGGATCGCCCTGATCGCTCATGCGGGCACCAACTCGGTGACGATCGGGCACCTGCTCGGGCTCGAACCGACCCCGTGGGAGTGGGACCGTTTCGTGCTCGGCCACACGTCGATCAGCCGGATCGAAGCCATGGAGTTGGAGGGTGGTTTCACGTTCACGCTGACGAAGTTGAGCGATCTGGAACACCTCGATCGCGAGCAGCGCACCCGCTGAGGGGCGACGGCCGCCCGCGATCTACCGTCGTGGCATGTCGCCACCTTCCGATGCCCCGCCCGATCCCGATCTGCTCAAGTACTACTCGTTCAGCGTCTTCACGCAGCTCAGTGGCGCGGTGACGGCCGGAATGATCCACCTCGGGGATCGACTCGGGCTGTATGCAGCACTCGCCGCCGCCGACGAGCCGCTCACCACGGCGGCGCTCGCCGACCGGACCGGACTCGACGAGCGATGGGTGCGCGAGTGGGCCTACAACCAGGCGGCGGCCAAGCTGATCTCCGTCGACACGCCGACCGGCCGCAGGCCGGCACGGAGCAGTTCTGGCTGACCCCCGAAGCCGTTGCGGTACTGGCGACCCCCGACCATCCGGCATTCGGGATGGGGATGTTCCACCGGTTCCCGCAGACGATGGCCGCCCTCGAGGTGATGCCCGAGAGCTTCCGCACCGGGTTGGGGCACGACTACGACAGCCACGGACCCGAGGGTGCCGTCGGTATCGAGCGGAGCTTCGAACCGTGGAACCGTCACCACCTCATCCCGACGGTGTTGCCCGCCCTCGACGGTGTCGTCGAACGGCTCGAGGCCGGCATCACCGTGGCCGATGTCGGCTGTGGGGCCGGGGGAGCGGTGCTGCTGATGGCGGAGGCGTTCCCGAACAGCCGCTTCGTGGGGTACGACATCTCGCAGTTCGCGCTGGAGCGCGCCGAGCACCGCCGCCGGGAGGAGGGGGCGGAGAACGTCCGCTTCGTCGATCCTCGTGCCGAGGGGTTGCCGACGGATCACTCGGTCGACTTCATCACGACCTTCGACTGCATCCACGACATGACCGACCCGCAGGGCATGATCCATGCGATCTCCGACGCCCTGGCGCCGGACGGGACGTGGCTGCTCGTGGACATCAAGGGTCGTGAGACCTTCGCGGAGAACGTCGAGAAGAACCCGATGGCGTCGCTGATGTACGGCATCAGCGTGCTGTCGTGCATGTCGTCGGCGCTCTCCGAACCCGACGGCGCCGGACTCGGCACGCTCGGCCTGCCGGCATCGAGGGCGCAGGAGATGGCGGCCGCTGCAGGCACTGACCAGATTCCGAACGCTCGACGTCGAGCACTCGGTCAACGCCTTCTACGAGGTCCGGCCCTGAGGGAGAACGAGGGAAGTGGCTACGGTGACGGCATGAGCGAACCCATCCAACTCGAGGACATCAAGACCTTCGCTGCCGGGCTCAGCCCGTGGGCCCACCTGGCGTCGGTCGGCGCCGACGGCAAGCCCGACGTGGTGCCGGTCCATCCCTGCTGGGAGGGCGACATCTGCTGGGTGATGATCGGCACCGACTCGACGAAGGCTCGTAACGTCGCTGCGCACGCCGACGTGGCGATGCACTGGCAGGTGGACGCAGTCGGCGACGGCGTCGAGATCTGGGGGACCGCAGAGGTCTTCACCGATCTCGAGACCAAGCGCCGGCTGTGGACCGGCGTCTTCGACTACGACCTCAACGCGTTCGCACCGGGCGGTCCGGACGGTTCCCCGGACACGGCGTTTCTCGCCATCACGGTCGAACGGGCGCTGATCCTGCACCAGTACGGCATGGGCGGGATGCAGCGCTGGTCCGCCGGGTGACCGCCCGCCTCACCGCGCTGTCACGCTCCATCGAGGGCAAGGTCGCGATCATCACCGGTGCGGCGAGTGGCATGGGGCGTGCCACGGCGCAGCTCTTCGCCGACGAAGGTGCGCGGGTCGTCGTGGCCGACCTGTCCCCCGAAGCCGTCGGGGCGGTCGTCGACGGCATCCGGGCCGTCCACGGTGACCGGGCTGCGCTCGGCGTGACGTGTGACGTCGCCGATCACGGTCAGCTCCGCGCGCTCGTGGACGCCACGCTCGCCTGGGCGGGCGGGATCGACGTCGTGGTGAACAACGCCGGAGTCTCCCTCGTCAACTCGATGTTCCAGGACGAGGCCGAGTTCGAGGACAACTGGGCTCGAACGCTCGATGTCAACCTCACGGCGCATGCCCGCCTGATCCGACTCGCCGTTCCACATCTCATCGAGTCGGGTTCGGGGAGAATCGTGAACATCGCGTCGACCGAGTCGATCGTGGCCACGGCGGGCCTCAGCGCGTACGCCGCGTCGAAGGCTGGCGTCACGGGGCTCACCCGTGCGCTCGCGGTCGAGCTCGGCCGCCATGGGATCACCGTCAACTGCATCTGCCCCGGACCGATCGACACCGGCATGACCGCCTCGATCCCCGCCGATGCCAAGGAGACCTACGCCCGTCGCCGGGTGCCGCTGCGTCGCTACGGACAATCCGGAGGAGGTCGCCCACATGACGCTGAACCTGTGCCTGCCCAGTTCCAGCTTCGTCAACGGTGCGACGATCCCCGTCGACGGCGGCATGACGGTCCGGCACACCTGACCGGCCACCCCAGACCCGCACCTCAGGACCCGTAGCCGTCGAAGATCCCCTCGAGCCCGGTCGGGGTGTGACGGCCGATGGCCAGCTGTTCCAGGACCCCGATGCCGCTGTGTTCGCCGAGGCCGCCCGACGTGGTCGCCCGGACGATCGACTGCACGTGGACGTGCTGCGGTGCCAGCGGTGTGCTCACCGGAAGGTCCCAGCGCTCACCGTCGACCGCCAACTCGCCCTTCCAGACGCCGTGGGACCACTCGGGATGGAGGTAGCCGAGGCCCGACATGTGGAACTCGAACAGCGGCTCCAGCCGGATCGTCGAGGGTTCACCCTCCCACGGCGTCATCACCAACTCGAATCCGGCCGCGGTCCGTGTCCCCGGTCGCCAGTCGATCGTGTAGTCGACCGAACGCATGGCTTCGGCCCCCGGAGCGCCGTCGGGAGTGGAGATCGGAGCGACGAAGCCCGACTCGTGCCAGCGCTTGCCGTCGAAGTACTCGTTGACGTCGAAGTGGGTCGAGAACGTGTCGAAGTTCACCGGCGCCCACAGCCAGAAGAACTGCGGGTCGGCGACCGGGGCGCCCGTCGGGCCGCGTTCACCGACGGGACGGATCCCCCACGAGCGATCACGACAACCCAGGGTCTCACCGGGTGCGAGATCGGTGAGCACGCCGTCGACCTCGATCCAGCCTTCCCAACCGCCGAACTGGGTCAGTCGGGTGTAGTCGAACACCACCCGTGCCCCGACGCGCTGATGGAAGTGCGCCTCCTCGATCGGGGCGGATCGGCGGACGAAGGTCAGATCGGCTCGCAGCCCGTGCTCGGGGGCCTCGACCACGATGCGGAGCGCGTGCAGGGGCTCCAGCACCTCGACGCGCAACGGGCCCGACCTCGTTGGCCTCCGCCCGTTCCGCCGGTGCCCGTCGGGATGCGTGGACGCTGATCTGTCTGGCATCGGCGGTGCCACCGTCGACCACGACGCTGAACGACGAGTCGGCGACGTGGCGATTGGGGTACAGGCCCATCGCCAACGCGAAGAACAGCCGGGTGTCCCTGGTGTAGCCGTTGAAGAAGTACCGGTCGTAGTGGTTGATGTCGGTGGACGCCGTCAACGCCACCGGCTGTGACGTCTGATGGATCGGAAAGTCGTCGAACGAACTCAGCACGCCGACGAACCTAGTCGTATCGTGGGGCGGCATGGAGAGCCACGCGGAACGCCCACGGTTCACGCTGTCGCTCCGACGATTCCGTCAGCTCGCAATCGTCGTGGTCGCCGGAGTGTGCCTGCTCACGGTGGCGGGGGCGATCGTCCGGCTGACCGGCAGCGGTCTCGGCTGCGACGACTGGCCGAACTGCAACAACGAACGATTCATCGACGTCTCGAGCGGCCACGCGGCGATCGAGCAGGTCAATCGCCTGCTCAGTGGGTTCATCGGCATCCCGACCCTGCTGCTGGCCGTCGGGGCGTTCAGGGTCTGGCCCCGCCGCCGAGGGCTCAGAGGGCCGGCACTGGCGGTCCTGCTCACCATCCTGGGCAACGGCGTGGTCGGAGGGACTGGCCGTCCGGGGGGACCTGCACCCGACACTCGTCCAGTCCCACTTCATCCTGGCGATGCTGTCGATCGGCTTCGGTCTCGTCGCCGTGCACCGCTCTGGTACCGATGCCCGTCGGTCGGCGACGCCGACATCGGGATCACCCCACTGGTGACCGGACTCTTCGTGACGCTCGGACTGTTCGTCGCTGCGGCCCTCGTCACCGGCACCGTGGTGACCGGAGCCGGTCCTCACGCCGGTGACGAGACGGCCCGCCGCTACGGATTCGACATCTCCACGGTTGCCGAAGTGCACAGCGTGACGGTGTGGATCGCGGTGGCCGTGTTCCTGGCGCTCGCTGTCGCGCTGCGGCGGACACCCGGACTGTCCGACCGTTTCGGGGCCAAGATCTCGACCTGGATGTTCCTGGCGGTCCTGCAGGGTGGCATCGGCTACGTCCAGTACTTCAACAACGTGCCGGCGGTCCTGGTGGCTGCCCACGTCGCCGGAGCGACGGCGCTGTGGGTGGCGACGGTCTGGCTGATCCTGGCCGGCCTCGAACCGGTCACATCCGCCGATGGACAAGTTCACGCTCCGGAAACGGAGCGCACGGTCGGAGAGTCGTTGCCCGTGGGGTACATCCCCTAAGCTCCGGCCCTTATGTTCAGACGTCTCGCCGGAGGGCGAATCGCACTGACGGTGTTGGGGGTGCTGCTGGCGATGGTCTCGTTGGTGTCGCTCGTGCCTGCGACACCTGCCGGGGCCCAGTCAGGGGAGTCGGTCCAGACCACCCTCCTCGCGACGCCCGAGGACGGCGGTGAGAAGGATCCCGTCGCCGACGCCGAGATCATCGTGTACGACGCCGTCGTCGTCGATCGGGTCATCCAGTCCATCGGTGACGAGGTCGGTCGGGGCACCTCGGATGCGACCGGGTTCGTGTCCGTCGATCTCCCCGGACCCGGCCAGTACGTCGTCGAGTTGAACGTCGACACGCTCCCAGCCGGCGTCGAACTCGTGCGGGCCGACAAGCAGCAACTGCCGATCGAAGCACGGGCCGGCGAGGTCTCGCGGGTCCTCTTCAACCTGGCCGAGGGTGATGCCGCCGGAGCCGCCCGGGACAAGGAGAGTGACGGGATCTTCACCCGTGGCGCTCGCCTGCTGTACGAGGGGATCATCTTCGGCCTGATCATCGGGCTGTGCGCGATCGGACTGTCGCTGATCTTCGGCACCACCGGCCTCGTCAACTTCGCGCTGTCCGAGCAGATCGTGTTCGGCGCCCTCGTCGCCTACTTCTTCAACTCCATCCTCGGCATCGACCTGATCTTCGCAGCCGTCGCTGGCGTTCATCTTCGGTGGGGTCGGGTCCGCGGCGATCGACCGAGGGCTGTGGCGCCCGCTGCGCAAGCGTGGCACCGGGCTCACGGCGATGATGATCGTGTCCATCGGGCTGGCGCTGTTCCTGCGCTTCTTCTTCCTGTTCCTGTTCGGCGAGCGCTCGCGCCCCTACGAGCAGTACGCCGTGCAGACCGATCCCGTGTTCTCGATCGGCCCGATCGACGTCCTGCCCAAGGAACTCCTGATCATCGTGATCGGGTTGTTCCTCCTCATCGGTACCGCGGTCGCACTCCGCAAGACGAAGATGGGCAAGGCGATGCGGGCGGTCGCCGACAGCAACGACCTCGCGGCCTCGACCGGCATCGACGTCGATCGGGTGATCACGACCGTCTGGTTCGTCGGTGGAGCGCTCGTCACCGCAGGAGCGGTGTTCTTCGGGCTGAACAGCCAGATCAGTTGGCTGATGGGCACCCAGCTCCTCCTGCTGGTGCTCGCCGCGGTGACACTCGGCGGGCTGGGCACCGACTACGGGGCGATGGTCGGCGCACTGCTCGATCGGCGTGTTCACGTTCATGGTCACGCTCTGGGTGGCGCCGGAACTCAAGAACGTCGGCGCCCTGCTCGCCCTGATCGTGATCTTGATGTTCCGGCCTCAGGGAATCTTCGGGCGATCCGAGAGGATCGGATAGCGCCGTGGACTGGAACTCGATCATCTCCAACTCGTTCCGCTCGGGCATCTCGCAGCAGGCGATCATCTTCGCCCTCGCCGCGATCGGGCTGAACCTGCACTTCGGGTACACCGGTCTGCTGAACTTCGGCCAGGTGGCGTTCATGGCCGTCGGCGCCTACGGCGTGGGGATCACCACCAACACACTCGGCTATCCGCTGTGGGTCGGCATCATCGTCGGCCTCCTCGCCGGCGTGGTGCTGGGTCTGCTGATGGGGCTCCCGACGCTGCGGCTCAGAGCGGACTACCTCGCCATCGTGACCATCGCGGTCGGAGAGATCATCAGACTGATCGTTCGTGCGGCCGTGCTGAGCGACACCACCGGCGGCTCGAACGGGATCAACGGGTTCGCCAACAGTTTCCAGGAGTGGAATCCGCTCAACAACGAGGCCACGTACGGATTCCGTCTCTTCGATCGGCTCAACCTGGAGTTCAGCGGCGCCGACCTGTACGAACTCATCGTGGGCTGGACGCTCGTGCTGATCTGCGTGTTCGTCGTGTGGCGACTCGTCAAGTCCCCGTGGGGACGCGTGTTGCGCTCGATCCGCGAGGACGAGGACGCAGCGACGGCGCTCGGCAAGAACGTCTACCGGTTCAAGATGCAGTCGCTCATCCTCGGAGGGTCCTTCGGCACCTTGGCGGGCATCTTCTATGCCGTCCAGCAGAACGCGGTGCAACCCGACAACTACGCGACCCAGCAGACGTTCTTCGCCCTGACCGCCGCCATCCTGGGAGGCCTGGCGACGATCTGGGGGCCCGTGATCGGATCCATGCTGTTCTGGGTGATCCTGTCGTTCATCGAGAACGTGCTGATCCAATCCATCGACAACGGCATCATGCCGGATTCGATCATGGACCGCGCCCAGGTCGGTCCCGTGCGCTTCATGCTCGTCGGACTGACCCTGATGTTGCTGATGATCTTCAGACCCCAGGGAATCTTCGGGGACAAACGGGAGATTGCGATCGATGCCCGCAAGTGACGTGAACCCGACCAGCCGACGACACGATCGAGTTCGGCCGCACGTCCGGTGGAGGCGGCGCGGCCGGCGTGCAGCAGGAGTGGGACAACCCCGCCATCGGCATGTTCGACGGTGTCGACCCGGTACCCGGCGTGCCGAAGCCCGACCCGATCCTGGTGGCGACGGATGTGGAGCGCTCGTTCGGTGGACTTCGTGCCGTCGCCGTCGAGCGCGTCGAGATCCAACGTGGGGCGATCACCGCGCTGATCGGCCCGAACGGGGCCGGCAAGACCACGTTCTTCAACCTCCTCACCAACTTCGACACGCCCGACCGGGGGAGCGTGGTGTTCGACGGCGAGACCACGAGTGGCGTGAAGTCGCACACGCTGGCCGCGAAGGGGATGGTGCGCACCTTCCAGCTGACCAAGGTGCTCGCCAAGATGTCGGTGCTCGACAACATGATGTTGGCAGCACAGAACCAGTCCGGTGAGGTGATGCGGCGGGGCATCCTCAGCGGATGGCGCCGCCAGGAGCGCTCGGTGCAGGAGCAGGCACTGCAGATCCTCGACGAGTTCAACATGACCCACATGAAGGACGAGTACGCCGGAGCGCTGTCGGGTGGTCAACGCAAGCTGCTCGAGATGGCCCGCGCGATGATGGCCAAGCCGCGCCTGATCATGCTCGACGAACCGATGGCGGGGGTCAACCCGGCGCTCACCCAGTCCCTGCTCGGTCACGTGAAGCGGCTGCGGGCCGAGGGGATCACCGTGATGTTCGTGGAACACGACATGGACGTGGTGTCGGACATCTCGGACTGGGTCGTGGTGATGGCGGAGGGCTCCGTGATCGCCGAAGGCACACCGCGCTCGATCGGCGAGAACGTCGCGGTGGTCGACGCGTACCTCGGTTCGTCGCACGCGGCGTTGACCGAGGAGATCCGCCAGGTGCTGGACGAGGAGGCCCTCGACGAGGCGGACGTCGATGGCGACGAGTCGGGAGATGCTGATGTCTGAACCGCTGATTCACGTCGAGAACGTCGTGGCCGGCTACGTGCCGGGTGTCAACATCCTCAACGGGGCCGAACTCGTGCTCGGTGACGGCGAGCTGATCGGCATCATCGGCCCGAACGGTGCCGGCAAGTCGACCATGCTGAAGGCGCTGTTCGGTCTCATCAAGATCACCACCGGCACGGTCTGGTACCGGGGCGACGACGTGACCGGCAAGAAGGCGAACTTCCTGGTGGCGCGCGGCATCGGGTACGTCCCGCAGATCAACAACGTGTTCCCGTCGCTGACCATCCGCGAGAACCTCGAGATGGGCGGCATACCTCCGGAAAGTCCGGGGTGGCGGACATGATCGACCAGGTCATCGACATCTTCCCACGGCTCGGCGAGCGGATCGACCAGCGGGCGGGTTCGCTGTCGGGCGGTGAGCGTCAGATGCTGGCCATGGGCCGGGCGCTGATGATGGAGCCATCGGTGCTGCTGCTCGACGAACCCAGCGCCGGCCTGTCCCCGGTGCTGCAGGACCAGGTGTTCGACCGGGTGAAGCAGGTGAACTCGACCGGTGTGTCGATCATCATGGTCGAGCAGAACGCGGCCCGGTGCCTGCAGATCTGTGATCGGGGCTACGTCCTCGACCAGGGCCGCAACGCCTACACCGGCACCGGTGACGAACTGCTGAAGGACCCCAAGGTCATCGAGCTCTACCTGGGCACGTTGGCCAAAGCCCGCTGAGTCGAGAGCACCGATGATCGGCGGTCGACGAGTCGCCCTCGCGCTGGTGATCGCCGTACTGGTTGCGGGTTGCTCCGAGAACTCCCGGGACGCCGAGACCGCGTCGATCCTCGTGCAACGAGCTGCGGGGGCTCGACAACCGGATCGTGGACCTGGTGAACGGCTCGGTCGAGGGGATCAACGAGCAGTCCGTCGACACCCGAATGGATCGCATCGTCGAAGGCGTCGACGAGAGTTGCCGCCGAACTGCAGGACTGGGATCGGCGGATCGATGCCATCGAACTCCCTGACATCGACGAGACGGCCGAACTCCGCGAGGAGTTGCACGCGGGCGTGGACGCGGCCCTCGCCGAGCTCGACGATCAGCGGCGGGCCTTCGAGGCCGGGCCGTCGTCGGTGCCCGACGAGGAGGTCCCAGGGTGTCGTCGGCACCTGGTTCAACACGATCGAGAAGGTGTTCTCGGTGTCCGAGCCGGAGATCTTCCGATTCGAACGGACCGAGTTCAAGCAGGCGTTCCTCGACGAACCCGACTGTCGCAACGTCATCCAGCAGTTCGTCAACGACTGACCACCGCACCGAAAACGCGAACGGGGCCGCCCGAAGGCGGCCCCGAACCCGTTCAGTTCAGATCCGAGTGATCAGATCTTGGCAAACTTGAAGACGGTCGGCACGGAGGTCCCGACGGTGTTCGCGGCGTCGTAGGTGAGGATCGCGAAGCTGGCTTCGGTCGGCTCGCCTTCGGGGCCGAACGACTGCGGGCCCGAAGGTCCGTCGTAGTCGATGTCGGTGCCGGCGTCGATGAGCGCCACGCAATCGGCGTAGGTGGTGCACTTCTCGCCGTCACGGGTGACGCCGTTGATCTGTGCCGCAACCGCAGCCGGATCGTCGGTGCCGGCGATCTGCGCGGCCAGGGCCACGATGATCACCGCGTCGTAGGCCTCCGGGCCGTAGCTGAAGTCGATGAGCGCCGGGTCGATTTCGAGGAGTCGAGCCTTGAAGTCGTCGGTGATCTCAGCCGCAGGCAGGGTGCCCTTGATCCCTTCCATCGAACCGGCGGGCAGCTGCTCGCCGAGCGCGTTGCCGACGTTGCCGTCGACGAGGTAGATCTTCTTGCCCGACTCGGGCGTGAAGCCTGCCTCGAACAGCGAGGTGAGGATCTTGGCGGTCTCTTCGAAACCGATGATCACGAGTGCCTCGGGGTCGCCGGAGACGACCTTGTCGACCTCGGCCGAGAACTCCGCGGCCTGCGGGTCGTACGTGAACTGCTCCACGATCTCGCCGCCCTGGTCCAGCGAACGGCTCGGTCGAGTACTTGAGCAGGCCTTCACCGTAGGGATCCTGCAGCGCCATGAAGCTGGCCGTCGTGATGCCCTCTTCGATCATGAGATCGGCGAGCACGCGACCCTGCAGCACGTCGGACGGAGCGGTACGGAAGTACAGGTCGTCCTCTTCGTAGGTGGTGAAGTCCGGCGAGGTGTTGGCCGGGCTGAAGTGGATCTTGCAGTTCTCGACGAGCTTGTCGATGAACGTGAACGACACACCCGACGACGCAGCGCCGATGAACGCGTCGGCGCCGGCAGCGAGCTGACGATCGACGGTCTGGTTGGCGATGTCGGTCGAGGTGTCGCCGGAGTCGCCCTGGTCGAGCGTGACGTCGGTGCCCAGGGCACCGCCGGCGGCGTTGATGTCGGCGATCGCCAGGTCGAGCACCGGCGAACTCGGGCGGGCCGAGGAACGCCAGGTTGCCGGTCTCGGGCAGGACGGTGGCGATGTTCACGACGCCATCGCTCTCACCGGTGCACGTCGGCGCGGCCTGGACGGTCTCGCCCTCGGCGGTGCTTCGGTCGCCTTCGGTCGCGCTTCGGTCGTCTCCGACTCGGCCTCGGTCGTTACCGCTTCGGCTTCGGTGCCGGCCGGTGCTTCGGTGCTGGACGAGGCGTCGTCGTCGCTGCCGCAGGCTGCGGCAACGAGAGTCAGGCCGACCAGCAGTGCACCGACGCGCTTCACGCGTGATTTCTGCATGTTGTGGGTTCTCCCCCTTGTTGGGGTACGGGCGGGATGCCCGTACTCATAAGGTGGCGAGAGTCTACGCATCGTGCGCCGGTAAGGGAACGCGGTACGTTTCGGCTCTGTGAACGCTGCCGAGACCCCCAACTCCCGAGAAGTGCGCTACGAGGTCGCCGACCACGTCGCCACGCTCACGCTCGACGCCCCCGAACGGATGAACACGATCTCGGGGGTGATGCTCGACGAGATCAGTGCACTGCTGCTGCGAGCCGACCACGATCCAGACGTGCGCTGCATCGTGCTCACCGGCGCCGGGCGGGCATTCTGCGCCGGCCTCGACCTCCAGGCCCAGATGGCGGGCCCGAAGGGCGGGTTGGGTAATCTCGGCGGTGGCGACGGGGCCGCCGGTGGTGGAGCGACGTTCACCGGTGAGTTCGACCTGCGATCGGCCCCACCCGTCGTGCTGCACAACATCGACACCCCGACGGTCTGCGCCCTCAACGGTGGTGCGGCGGGCTACGGCCTCGACCTGGCCCTCGGCTGTGACATCCGCATCGCCGCCGAGACGGCGAAGCTCAACCCGGGGTTCGCCAAGCGGGGCATCCTGCCCGAGAGCGGCGGCACCTGGCTGCTGCCCCGGATGGTCGGCTACGCCAAGGCCGCCGAGATCGCCTTCACCGGCCGCACCCTGACGGCGGCCGAGGCACTCGACCTCGGGCTCGTCAACCACGTCGTGCCGACCGAGGACCTGCCGAAGCGGGCGGCCGAGATGGCCGGCGACATCGCCGCCAACGCCCCGCTGGCCGTGCGTGCGATCAAGCGCATGATGCGGGCGGCGGAGACCGAGACGTTCGAGCAGAACGTCCACCACGTCTTCCTCCAGTTGCTCCCGCTCCTGCGAACTGCCGACTTCACCGAGGGCGTGACCGCGTTCATGGAGAAGCGCGACCCCGAGTTCCAGGGCCGTTGACCAGCGATCCTCCTGTCGAGCGCGGTCTCGCTGCTGGAGGGACTCGCGACCACCCGGGCGATCCGTCGCTACACCGACGATCCGATCCCCGACGACGACCTGGCAGCCATCCTGTGGCACGCGGGGCGGGCGCCGTCGGGGTCGAACCGACAGCCGTTCCGATTCCTCGTGCTTCCGCGACGGTGAACGAGCGGTCGCCGCCAAGGCGCTGCTCGGCGACGCCTTCCGAGCGGGATGGGCCACCAAACGTGCCGCCGACGGCTATCGGCCCTCCCGCTTCGCCGACTCGATGCAGCAGTACGTCGACCGGTTCGAACAGGTGCCGGTGGTCGTGCTCGTGTGTCTGGAGCGCTATCGCGCCCCGTCGCCGTACGAGGGCGCGTCGGTGTACCCGGCCTGCCAGAACCTGCTGTTGGCGGCTCGGGCACTCGGCTACGGCGGCGCCCTGACCATGTGGCACCTCGGTGTCGAGACCGAACTGCGCACGCTGCTCGACATCCCAGCGACGTGGCGCTGTCGGCCTGCATCACGCTCGGTGTTCCCGAAGGACGGCACGGCCCGCTGCAGCGCAAGCCGATCGCCGACCTCGTGTTCGACGACACCTGGGGACGCCCGGCCGACTGGATCCCGGCCGACGCGATCTAGGGTTCCGTCGTGCCGTTCGTCGCCGGAGTCGATTCATCCACCCAGTCGACCAAGGTCGAGATCCGCGATCTCGACACGGGCGAGATCGCCGCGTCGGGTGCCGCCGGGCATCCGGCGGTCACCCCGCCGTGCAGCGAGCAGGACCCGCGTTCCTGGTGGGACGCCTTCGAACTCGCCTGGGACCAGGCCGTCGGCCAACTCCCCGGCCGGCTCGGATCCGGCGAGATCGTGGCGATCAGCGTCGGCGGGCAACAACACGGAATGGTCGCACTCGACGCCGACGATCGCCCGGTCCACCCGGCGAAGCTGTGGAACGACACCGAATCAGCGCCGGACGCCGGCTGGCTGATCGGGCAACTCGGTCCCGACGGAGCCGCTGCGTGGGCGGAGGCGGTCGGCAGCGTGCCCGTCGCGGCGTTCACGGCCACCAAGCTGTCGTGGCTGCATCGCACCCACCCGGACCGCTGGGAGCGGGTGCGCCGGGTGCTGCTGCCGCACGACTACCTCACGCACCGACTCACGGGGGCGTACACCACCGACCGTGGCGATGCGTCGGGCACCGGCTACTGGTCGCCGCAACTCGGTGACGTATCGCTGGGACATCCTCGAGCTCATCGACTCGACCCGCGACTGGTCCGACGTCGTACCCGAGGTCCTGGAACCGCTCGCCGTCGCCGGTCACTGGAACGGCATCACCGTCGCCTGCGGAACGGGCGACAACATGGCCGGTGCGCTCGGCCTCGGGCTGGTCGCCGGCGATGCGGTGATCTCCGTCGGCACGTCGGGGACCGCCTACGCGGTGTCGGACCACCCGACCGCCGACGCATCCGGCGAGGTGGCCGGCTTCGCCGACGCGACCGGACGGTTCCTGCCGCTCGTGTGCACGTCGAATGCCGCCAAGGTCCTGGATGCCTTCGCCCGCCTGCTCGATGTCGCCCACGACGAGTTCGACCGGTTGGCCCTCGCCGCCGGCACGGGTGGGCCGGTCCTGCTGCCGTACTTCGACGGCGAGCGCACCCCCAATCGACCGGACGCCACCGGCCTGCTCGGTGGACTTCGCAGCGACGTCAGCCGCGAGCAGTTCGCTCGGGCCGCCGTGGACGGTGTGGCGTGCGGACTCCTCGACGCACTCGACTCGCTGCGTCGCCATGCGCCGGTCACCGGCACGATCATGCTGACCGGTGGTGGTGCCCGTTCGACCGCGTTGCAGGCGGTGATCGCCGGCCTCGTGGATCTCCCCGTCGTCGTGGCGACCGTGGAGCAGGCCGTCGCCGCCGGCGCTGCCGTGCAGGCCGCCGCCACCTTCCAGGGAGTCGCCCACCGAGTCGGTCCAGGAGCGCTGGGGGCTGGGCGCCGGCGCCGGCGTGGAACTCGTTGCCGACTCCGGCGACCTGCGCGACCGCTACGCCGCGCTGCGCGACGGCCCAGGTGTGACGGACCAGGTGTGACGGACTGGGTGTGGCACCGACGACGACGCGCTCGCCCGACTCGGCCTGCCACCGGATGCCGGCGCCGACGACATCCGCGCCGCCCGCCGCACACTCGCGAAGTCCCATCATCCCGACCTGGGCGGCGACGCCGAGGAGATGCAGGCCGTCAACGAGGCCGCCGATGCGGCGTTGCAGCGGCTCGCCAGCCCACCGGACCCGAACCGCCCGAGTCGCCGACCGGATCACCGCCCGAGCCTCCGGTCGGATCGTGGTCCGGCGTCGACCGGGACATCCCGTCGTTCACCGTCGAAGCGCTGCCCGTCGAGACGTTCGAAGGGTTGCTCGTCGTCGCGTCATGGATCGGTGAGGTGCTCGACGACGATCCGCCCTATCGGCTCGACACGCACCTCCACGAGCCGGTGGAGTGCTGGTGCCGGCTGGACGTGGTCCCCGACGCCGGCTCGTCCACGGTGAGTCTCACGATCGCCGGCGTCGACGGCACCCCGACGCCCGACATCCTCGCCGTGCGCGACGTCTGGATCACCCAGCTCAACAGCCTCGACTGGGCCTGATCGCGACTGGCCCTGATCGCGACTGGCCCTGATCGCGACTGGCCCTGATCGCGACCGGCAGGCTCAACCCGGCCGGGGCGCTGCCGCCTTGGTGAGCCGATCCCGGATCGCATGGCCGAGCCCGATCGGTGGTGGGAGCACGGCGATGACGGTGCCGACCCCCCGTTCGTCGGCGTCGCGCAGGCAGCCGTACAGACTCGTGGGCGTAGACCACCAGGTCGTCGGTGAGGTCGAGGACCTCGCTGTTCGGTGTCCCGGCCCGCAACGCCATGGCATCGTCGCGGTTGTCGACGAGTCGCACGGTGCAACCGGGGGCGTAGTGCGACGCCAGCATCCCGCTGGCCCGGCTCGGGCCGGAGGCGCCTGCGACGTTGCCGTCGAGCAGACGCACGATGTCCTCCGTCGGGATCCCGCCGGCGCGCAGGATCTGCGGCGGATCGACCGCGCAGTCCACGATCGTGCTCTCCACGCCGACGAGGCAGGGCCCGCCGTCGAGGATCACGTCCCGAGCCGGGTCCAGCGAGGGGCCGAGGTCGTGCAGGACATGGGCAGCCGACGTCGGGCTGACGGAACCGAATCGATTGGCCGATGGTGCGGCCAGCCCGGTTCCGACGCGCTCGAGCAGCTCGGTCGCCATCGGATGGGCCGGCACTCGGAGACCCACGGTGTCGAGCCCGCCGGTCACCTCGTCCAGTACGTGGGCGGCGCGAGGGACGATCACCGTCAGTGGCCCTGGCCAGGCCGCATCAGCGAGTCGTTGCGCGGCCGGCGGGACGGTCGACGCCCAGTGCGGCAGCTGGTCGGCGGCCGCCAGATGGACGATCAGCGGATGGTTGCCCGGGCGACCCTTGACGGCGAAGATGCGTCGGACCGCCTCGACGTTCGTGGCATCGGCGGCGAGCCCGTACACGGTCTCGGTGGGAAGGGCGACGAGACCGCCGGCGCCGATCGACCGGACGGCGCGTCCGATGTCCGTCGTGATCATCGACACGATCAGTAGATGGCGTCGATGAACTCGAGGGCGGCGTCGAAGAAGCCGAACGACTCGGGCGTCGCGAAATGATCGACACCGCGCAGGGTCTCGCAACGTCCGTCGACGAACGCGGCGGCGAGCTCGTCGCCGGGATACACGAAGTCCTTGTCGCCGACGATGACGAGCACCGGGCAGGTGACCCGCGCACAATCATCCGCCGTGATCGCGGCCGACGCGGAACGCTTCATGACCGCCGTCAGGGCCGCGAGGTCGTTGCCCGGCTGTGAGGCGTACTGGGTGAACAGCCGCACGGTGTTCTCCAGCGTCGAGGGGTCACCCCCGGCGGCGACGGTCTCGAGCCCCGCAACGATGGCGGCGGTGCCCGACTCGTCGCGGGAGAAGATGTTGGAACCGATCCCTGCGAGGACGAGGCGATGGAACCGCTCGGGATGGTCGATGGCGACGCGCAGCAGGGTCATCGCTCCGAGTGAGAACCCGATCGCGTCGACCGGTTCGTCGGGCAGCGCGTCGAGGATCCGGGCGCCGAGATCCGTGTACGCCTCGGGATCGTGCGGCTTGGGCGCCGTTCCGTGACCCAGGAGGTCCACCCCGATGACGTCGACGCCGGCGTCCTCGAGCAGCGCCGTGAAGCCGCTGCGCTGCCAGGTGCTGGCGAACGATCCGCCCCAGCCGTGGACGAGTGTGACGGGTGGGGCGCTCGCGGTCATGGAGATGCAAGGCTAGGCCCTAGCCTGTGGTCGCTTCCACAGCCGATTTCACCGAAAGTCGACGATCCGACCGCCAACGCGATGCGCATGCTCCACGACGATCCCGGCTACGACCTGACCTACAACGACGTCTTCATGGTTCCGAGCCTGTCCGACGTGCCGTCTCGGATGAGCGTCGACCTCCGCACTCCCGACGGCATCGGCACGACGATCCCGCTGGTCGTGTCCAACATGACCGCCGTTGCCGGGAGGCGCATGGCCGAGACGGTGGCCCGCCGCGGTGGCATCGCGATCCTGCCGCAGGACATCCCGGTCGACGTCGTGGCCAGGGTGATCGACTACGTGAAGCGCTGCCACACCGTGTTCGAGACACCCGATCACGCTCGGCCCGGACGCGACGATCGCCGACGCCCTGTCGCTGATCCACAAACGGGCCCACGGCGCCGTGGTGGTCGTGGACGACGGCGTTCCGCTCGGCGTGTTCACCGAGAAGGACGGTGACGGGTTCGACCGGTTCACCCAGCTCCGCAACGTGATGAGCTCGGGGCTCCACATCCTGAGCCCCGACATCGACCCCGCCGCGGCGTTCGAACACCTCGGGACGGAATCGGCTGCGCGTGGCGCCGGTGGTCGACGACACCGGTCACCTGTTGGGCGTCATCACCCGCGAAGGCGCGCTGCGGTCGACGATCTACGCGCCGGCCGTCGATGCGAACGGTCGCCTGATGGTGGGTGTCGCCGTCGGGATCAACGGCGACCCGGCGGCCCGGGCCAAGGAACTCGTCGGCCACGGCGTCGACGTGCTCGTCATCGACACCGCCCACGGCCACCAGACCCGTACGTTGCGGGCGATCGAGTCCGTCCGCGCCGAGCTCCCGAACGCCAAGATCGTGGCCGGCAACGTGGTCACCGCCGACGGCACCCGCGAGCTGATCGAAGCAGGCGCCGATGTCGTCAAGGTCGGCGTCGGCCCGGGCGCGATGTGCACCACCCGGATGATGACGGGTGTGGGACGGCCCCAGTTCTCGGCGGTCGTGGAGTGCGCCGCGGAGGCGCGGCGGCTCGGCCGTCACATCTGGGCCGACGGCGGCGTCCGGTTCCCTCGCGACGTCGCGCTCGCGCTCGCAGGCGGCGCTGCCAACGTGATGTTCGGTTCGTGGCTGGCCGGGACCTACGAGTCCGCCGCCGACACCCTGCGTGACCCGGACGGTCGCCTCTACAAGGAGAGCTTCGGGATGGCGTCGAACCGGGCGGTGAAGCACCGCACCCAGGGCGAGGACGGCTTCGAGCAGGCGCGCAAGGAACTGTTCGAAGAGGGCATCAGCACCTCGCGGATGTACCTCGACCCGGTGCGCCCGAGCGTCGAGGACATCATCGACCAGATCGTCGCCGGGCTCCGTTCGGCGTGCACCTACGCGGGAGCGGACACGATCGAGAAGTTCCACGAGCGGGCGATCGTCGGGGTGCAGAGCACCGCCGGGTACGACGAAGGTCGGCCCCTGGGCGTGTCCTGGTGAGTGTCGAGGCGAGTGTCGTGGTGAGCGATCCGGACCATCCGTTGGTCGTTGCCATCGACGGTCCTGCCGGTGCCGGCAAGAGCACCGTCGGACGAGCGGTGGCCGCCCGCCTGGGGCTCGACTACCTCGACACCGGTGCGATGTACCGGGCGGTGACGTTCGCCGCGTTGCGTCGGGGTCTGGATCCGGCGGACGAAGCGGACATCGCCGAGCTGTCCGAGTCGGTGGACATCGACGTGGACGGCACCTCCGTGGTCGTGGACGGGGTCGACGCGACGATCGAGATCCGCGGGCGGGAGGTCACCTCGGCCGTGAGCGCCGTGGCCGCGAACAGTCGGGTTCGCAGCGAGCTGGTCCGCCGGCAACGTCGTTGGGTCAGCGATCACCACGGCGGCGTGGTGGAGGGCCGTGACATCGGCACCGTCGTGTTCCCGGACGCGACGCTCAAGCTCTTCGTCACGGCGTCTCCGCGGGTACGGGCGCAGCGTCGGGTCGCCGAGATCGGCGGCGACGTCGAGGAGGTCGAGGCGTCGATCATCGAACGCGATCGCAAGGACTCGACACGCGCGGACAGTCCGCTGTCGGAGGCGACCGGTGCCGTCCTGCTCGACACCAGTGGGCTGTCGATCGACGAGGTCGTCGAGCAAGTTCTCCTACTGTTGGAACCGTGACCACCTCCGTCTCGAACGCAGCGGCTCCCGCCGGGCGTCTCCGGTCCCTGCCGACCGCAGAGTCCAGAGCCAGTCGCATCGCCTACCGGATCACCCGTTCGCTGGTGTGCTGGTTCACCCAGGCCTTCACGCGAATGCGGATCGAGGGTCGTGAGCACCTTCCGACGACCGGCGCCTACATCGTCGCTCCGGTCCATCGCAGTTACGTGGACACCCCGATCAGCGCGTGCATCTCGCACGCGCAGGATCCGCTACATGGGCAAGCAGGAGATCTGGAAGTACCCGAGCATCGGGTGGCTGGTGTCGGCGCTCGGAGCGTTCCCGGTCAACCGGGGTCATGCGGATCGAGAAGCGCTGACCCGCTGCATCCGCATCCTGGAGACCGGCGAACCCTTGACGCTGTTCCCCGAAGGAGAACGCAAGGACGGCCCGGTCGTGCACCCGCTGTTCGACGGTGCGGCCTACGTGGCGGCGAAGGCGGGGGTGCCGATCATTCCCGTCGGCATCGGCGGCTCGGCCCGGGTGATGCCCCGCCACGCGAAGATGATCCATCCGCACAAGGTGTGTGTCGTGATCGGCGAGCCGATCTGGGTCGCCGGTGCGACCGGCGACAGCGATCCGAGGCTCCAAGCGGGTGTCGCGTCAGGCCGTCCGCGAGGCGACCGAGGAATTGCGCGTCGAGCTGCAACGGCTCTTCGACCTCGCCCAGTCCCGCGTCGGCTGATCCGATTCAGGCCGGCCCGTCAGCGGGCGAGGAACTCCACCAGGGCGTCGCGGAGGTGCAGCGGGTCGGCGGCGCCGCAGAGTTCGCGGGCCGAGTGCATCGACAGCTGCGGCACGCCGACGTCGACGGTCGCGATCCCGAGCCGCGTGGACGTGATCGGCCCGATCGTCGAGCCGCACGGCATGTTGTTGCGCGAGACGAACACCTGCCAGGGCACGCCGGCACGTTCGCACGCCCGCTGGAACTCGGCGGCGGTCGTCGCCGACGTCGCATAGCGCTGGTTCGAGTTGACCTTGATCGCCGGGCCGGCATTGACGATCGGGCGATGACCGGGTTCGTGCCGCTCGGGGTAGTTGGGGTGGACCGCGTGGGCATTGTCGGCGGACACGCACGAGGAGGCCGCGAACGAGCGCTGCAGGTCGTCGTCGGTGCCGCCCCGGGCGTCGACGAGGCGCGACAACACGCTCTGCAGGAACGGACCTGCGGCGCCGGTCGCGCTGGACGATCCGACCTCCTCGTGATCGTTCAGCACGATCACGGCGACGTGGTCCAGCGGGATCGGCATCGATCGAGCGCCTGCACCGCCGCCCAGCAGGACAGCTGGTTGTCGAGTCGGCCCGATGCCAGCATCGAACGGTCGGCACCGAGGAGCGTCGCGCCCTGGACGTCGTAGAGACACAGCTCCCACCACGCCGGCGGCGCGTCGAGCCCGGCGGCGCTGCCGATCCAGTCGGCGAACTCGCCGGCGGTCGAGGTCCCGGTACCCCAGACCGGTGACAGGTGCTGCTGGGTGTCGAGCACGAGTCCCGTCGACGTTCACGTCCCGATCGAGATGGACCGCGAGCTGGGGGACCCGGGCGATCGGTTCGCGGACGTTCACGAGGGACGTGGAACCATCGGCGGCGACCACGCGACCGGCGACGCCGAGGTCCCGGTCGAGCCAGCTGTTGTTGAGGATGCCTCCGTAGACCTCGACAGCCACCTGCTTCCAGCCGTACCCGCCCGCATCGGGATTCGGCTTCACGCGCAGGCACGGCGAATCGGTGTGTGCGCCGACGAGCCGGAACGGTGCATGCGCGGGCACCGAGGTCGTGGGCATCTTCCACGCGACGATGGCGCCGCCGCGCACCGCGAACCCGTTGGTGGGGACGTCGACCCACGCGTCGGTCTCCTCCATGCGTCGGAACCCGACGAGACGGTCGACCGTGGAGTCGACGGCATGCCACGGCGACGGCGAGGCATCGAGGAAGTCGATGAGGTCGGTGAGCCCGGGCGGGCGGTGCTGATCGCTCATCTCAGCTCTTCTGGAACAGACCCATCGGCAGGCCCGTGCCCCGCAGGTGGCTGGTCTCGTTGACCGTCACGACCGTGCGTTCACCGGACGACGCCGCAGCGACGCGGTTGATGGACGTGTAGTTCGGGTAGAAGAATCCGCGGGCGCCGGAGTCCAGACCCAGGATGTGCGACAGGTAGCCGTTGATGACACCGCCGTGACAGACCACGGCGACCCGCTGGCCGCCGTGCCGTGCGATGATCCCCTCGATCGACTCGACGACCCGCGTCCGGAAGTCCTCCTCCGACTCGTCGATTCCCCAGTCTCCGTCCAACATGGCCTGCCACCGAGGGTCGTTCGTCGCCTTCAGTTCCTCGACGGGCACGTACTCGGAGCTGTGCTGGTCGAACTCGGCGATTCCATCGGAGATGACCACCTCCAGCGACTTGCCGGTGGCGAGCGGGACCGCCGTTTCCCGCGCCCTGGCGAGCGGGCTGGCGTAGACCGCGTCGATGCGCTCGGCTTCGAGGTACCGCGCCAGGTGTTCGGCCTGGGCGCGACCGTCCTCGGACAGTTCCGGATCGGCGGCGCCCGAGGTGAGTTCGCGCCGGACCGGCAGACCATGACGGATGATGAGAAGTTCCATTGCCCGATAGACAATCAGAAATGACCGGACGAACGAAGATCGTGGCGACCATCGGACCTGCCAGCGACTCGCCGGACATGCTGGCAGCGCTGATCGACGCGGGTGTCGACGTGGTCCGCCTCAACCTCAGCCATGGTCGTCTCGAGGACCATCTCGAACGACTCGGACGCATTCGAGCGGTCGCCACGGAGCGCCGCCGTCCCGTCGCGGTCCTGGCAGATCTGCCGGGACCGAAGATCCGGGCGGGCACCTTTCCCGACGGAGGTGTGCGGCTCCTTGCCGGTTCGACGGTCGAGTTGCGACCGGGCAACGGGGTGAGCGATGCCTCGACCATCAGCGTGCCGTATCCGACGCTGGTCGAGGATCTCAACGTCGGCAGTCGCGTGCAACTCGGCGACGGCGCCATCTCGCTCGGCGTGATCGAGGTGCACGACGGGTTCGTGACGGCGCGGATCGAGACCGGCGGGGAGGCCAACGGTCGACCCGGCGTGCACCTGTCGTCGGAGACGCTTCGTCTGCCGTCACCGACACCGGAGGATCTCGTGCTCGCCGAAGCGGTGGCAGCAGCCGGCGTGGAGTACATCGCGGTCTCGTTCGTTCGTGCCGCGCGCCGACCTGGACGAGGTCCGTGCCGTCGTCGGCGACCGTGCGCAACTCGTCGCGAAGATCGAGACCAGGGCGGCGATCGATCATCTGCACGAGATCGTGGCTGCGTCCGATGCGGTCATGGTCGCTCGGGGGGACCTCGGCATCGACTGCCCGATCGAGGACGTTCCCCACCTCCAGAAGCGCATCCTGCGTCACTGCGTCGAAGCCGGGGTGCCGGTGATCACCGCGACGCAGATGCTCGAGTCCATGATCACCGCGCCGTCTCCCACACGCGCCGAGGTGAGCGACGTGGCCAACGCAGTCTTCGACGGGACCGATGCGGTGATGCTGTCCGGCGAGACGGCGATCGGGCGCGATCCGGTGGCGGTCGTGCGCACGATGGCACGTCGTCACCGAGCGGGCCGAGACGGAGGCCGCGTACCGTCACTGGGCCGATCGGCTCGGTCGGGTCCAGCGCGCGGCGTCGCATCACGACCTGGTCGCCGTCGACGTGATCACGGCGGCGTTGACACATGCGGCATCGGAAGCGGCGCGCGACGCCGGGGCATCGGCGATCCTGTGCTGCACCCGCAGTGGCCGGACCGCGCGGGCCATGGCCCGGTTCCGGCCGTCGGCGCGGATGATCGGTCTGTCGCCCGACCCGGCGGTCGTGCGAGCGATGGCACTCAGCTGGGGGGTCGAACCGGTGCAGGTGGAGCTGTACGGCACGACCGACGAGATGGTGTGGTTCGCCGTCGAGACGGCGCTGCAGGCAGGTCTGATCGAGCGCGGTGACGTCGTCCTCGTGCTCGCCGGCGCGCCCGATCCGATCCGGCCGCGACCCGCAGCAGCAGCGACCGACGTCCTGCGCATCGTGCGCGTCGACTGAGACCGGCTCGACCGCGCGTGTTCAGAGACGACGACTGAGCACGAGGCACACGACCGCCGTGGTCGGCCGCGATCGTCGAGAGCGCGGCGGTGCCGTTGATCCCGTAGGTGTCGAACAGCCACCCGCTCAGGATCGCGCCGCCGGCACGGGCGAATGTCGCCACGGCGTTGGAGACCGCCAGCGTGTTGCCGCGGGCGTCGGGCATCGCCTCGCTGACCAGGGACAGCGAGGTCACGAACGCGAACTCGAAACCCAGGAGGAACACGAGCAGACCGACGACCCCCAGCCACAGTCGGTCGTCGGCGAGGACCATGACGCCGATGCCGGCCACCAGGGCGCCCAATCCCGCCAGCGTGCTGCGCATCTTGCCCAGACGGTCGGCCAGTGCGGCACTGGTGAGACTCGAGACGAGTTCGGCCGCTCCGAACGCCGCCGCCACGCCGCCGATTCCGCCGGTCGACACGCCGAACGCCTCGTCGAGCCAGCTCCCCGAGATGACGAACACGGACAGTCCGGCCATCGCCGTCAGTGCCGATCCGAACATGACCAGCCAGGCAATCGGCGTGATGCGAACCCGTGGAGTCGACGCCGCGGCGGTGGCCACGACCGGCTCGTGCTTCGGGAGGGTGATGGCGACCAGGATCGCTCCCGCCGTCATCGCGATCGCGAGGGCCACGAACGGGCCTCGCCAGCCGAACACGTTGATCAGCACGGCCACGATCGGGGCGCCGATGAGCAGCGCAAGGGCCCAGGAGGTCTCGAACAATCCCAGCGAACGGGCCCGTCGGCCGTACCCGACTCGATGGCTGATCCAGGTCTGGCCGGCGACGGTGAAGTTCGAGATCCCCACCACGAGCACGAGGAAGGCGATCGCGAAGGCCGTCAGGGTCCCCCAGAGCGCGATGACCGACGACGCGGCGACGAGGGACAGACCGGTCACCATGACCAGGCGCTCCCGTCGACGATCGAGCGGGCCGCCCACTGCGAGCGTCGACAGACCGCCGACCTCACCGGCGCCGAGAACGGTCGTGAGTTGGGCGGTCGTGGCGCCGAACGCCGACTCCAGGGTGGGCAGGAACAGCGGGATCCACCGGAGCGCGGTGTTGCCGATGGTCTTCGCGCCCGTCAGGCGAGCCAGCGTCCTCCCGATCGGAGGCGCTGTCGTCGAATCGTCGAGCGTTGTCACTCCGAACGCGGATCGGAGATCGTGATGGAGACGCCGAAGAACGAGCACTCGGTGTCGATCACCGTGCACGTCGACACCGGTTCGCTCGTAGTTCTGCTCCACCTTGTCGGCACAGTCCTGCAGCGCCGACCGTTGGGTCCACACGGCGAACGCGAGGAGGCCCAGCAACACCGCGGCGATGAGCTTCTGGACCAGCGACTTCATCACCCAGAACGACAACACGGCCGCAACGACGAGGGCAGTGGTGGCCACGATGGCGATGGTGCTGGCCTGTTCCAGCGTGACAGCGATCACGCCAGCACTGTAGGCACGGCCAGCACGGTGGGCGTGGCTACGCTGCGCGACGTGAGTGACCAGCCGATCAACCTGTCTTCCGGGCTCCCGACCACCGTACTGCCGGCTCCGGACCCGGAGCTCGCGTCACTCCTCGCGGCGGCGCTGGAACGCTCTGGGGAGGATCGGCGAGCAGCCGTGGCCGAGGTGGTGGCATCGGACCCCCGGTTCCTCGACGGCTGGGCGGCGCTCGGCGATCTCGGCCGCGACACCATCGAGCGCTACGCCGCCTATCGGGTCGGTTATCACCGAGGCCTCGACGCCTTGCGCGCCAACGGATGGCGTGGCAGTGGATACGTGCGGTGGGCCGAGCCCACGAATCGAGGCTTCCTGCGCTGCATGCGCGGACTCGGTGAGATGGCGGAGGTCATCGGCGAGCGCGACGAGGCCGAGCGATGCCGGCTGTTCCTGCTCCAGCTCGATCCGTCAGGAATCCCGGCTGACTGAGCATCCGGCCCTGCGTCCGGTCCTGCCCTGATCGGTGCGGTCCTGACCGGCGGTGCCAGCCGGCGCATGGGTCGCACGAAGGCACTGGTCGAGGTCGACGGGGTGGCCATGGCCGTTCGGGTCGCCGGCGCGCTCCGTTCCGTCGGCTGCGAGCGTGTGGTCGCCGCGGGAGGTGACGCCGACGAGCTCGCACCGCTCGGCCTCGACCTCGTGCCCGATGTCGTCGCCGGTCAGGGCCCGCTGTCGGGCATCCTCGCCGTGCTGGAACGCTTCGCCGATCGGGACCCGTCGCCGGACGTGTTCATCGTCGCCTGCGACCTGCCGTACCTGCACCCCGACGACCTCGGCGCGCTGGTCGCGCGCCGGGCCGCCGGCGTCGACGTGGTCGTGGCGCGAAGCCGCCGACTGGAGCCCACCTGTGCCATCTGGAGCATCTCGGCGCTGCCCCGTCTGCGGGAGGCCTTCGCCGCCGGGGAGCGGGCGCTGCATCGGGTCCTCGGACGGTCTCGTCACGGTCGAGGTCGAGATCGCGGCTGACTCGGTCCGCAACATCAACACGCCGGAGGATCTCGGTGGGTACCCTTCACCCGGTGACGGTCAGGGAGATCTCGGTGCAGGAGCTACATGACATCGGTCCGGCCGCGCGCATCATCGATGTCCGTGAGCCTCACGAGTGGGCCGCCGGACACATTCCCCACGCCGAGCTGATCGTGCTCGGAACCGTCCCTGAGCACGTCGATGCCTTCGACGGACAGCCCGACCTACGTCATCTGTCACGCCGGAGGCCGCAGCGCCCACGCGTGCGAGTTCCTCGGCGCGCAGGGTCGTGACGTCGTGAACGTCGCCGGCGGCATGCTGGCGTGGGGGCCGCCGGGTACGAGATCGCCACCGGACGCACGACCCGGAACGCACGACACCGGAACGCACGACACCGGTGGCTGATCGGACCCTGCAGTACCGGTGGATCGACCGTCAGGCCGACCTGGCCGAGGTCGTCGAGATCCTGTGCAACGAACCGCGGTACGCGCTCGACACCGAGTTCCACCGGGAACGCACCTACTACCCGAAGTTGGCGCTCGTCCAGGTCGCCTGGCGCAGCGCCACGGGGCAGCAGGTGGCGCTCGTCGACCCGCTGGCGGTCGACGTGAAGGTGTTCGCCGCGCTGTTCGCATCCGATGCGCTGTGCGTGATCCACGCCGCCCAGCAGGATCTCGACGTGTTGACCCACGCCGTCGGTTCGGTCCCCGAGCGGATGTTCGACACACAACTCGCCGCCGGGTTCGTCGGGTACGGCACGCCCTCGCTGGTCTCGCTGCTCCAGGGGGAGGTGGGTGTCTCGCCGGCCAAGGGTGATCGCCTGACCGACTGGCTGCGTCGGCCGCTCACCGACAGCCAGTGTCAGTACGCAGCTGTCGATGTCGAGTACCTGCTCGAACTGCACGAGCGACTCGTCGCCAAACTGGCCGAGACCGGCCGTCTCGCGTGGTCGGAGGATGCCTGCGAGGAGCTCCGGACCCGCCCGACCAGCGGATCGAATCCCGACGACGCGTGGCTCCGCCTCAAGGACGCCCGCTCGCTGCGCCCGTCGGCTCGCGCGGTTGCGCAGAGCGTCGCGGCGTGGCGCGAACGCCGGGCGATGCGCACCGACATCCCCGTCCGCCAGGTGATTCCCGATCTGGCGATCCTCGGCATCGCCCAGCGGGCACCGTCGACCGCGAAGGAACTGATGCAGGCGCGTGGCGTGGACGAGCGTCACGCGCGTGGCGGGCTCGCCGACGAGATCCTCGAAGCGGTACGGGCGGCCAAGAACATGCCGGCGCCGTCAGCGCCACCGTCAGCCGACGACCTCGACCGATCGATGCGCCCCGCAGTGGCCCTCGTCTCGGCGTGGGTCGCGCAGTTGGCGCGGGACGAACGGCTGGATCCGGCGTTGCTCGCGACACGCGCCGACATCGTGGCCTTCCTCCGCGACGACGAGGACGCCCGTCTCGGGACCGGATGGCGCAACGAACTCGTCGGGGAAGGCATTCGGCGACTCGTCGGCGGCGAGGCCGGGCTGACCTTCGACCCCCAGGGCCGGCTCCGCCTGACCACCGTGTCCGACTGACGCGCGCCGATCCGCGAGCTGGGATCGCGGCCATCCCGAGTAATCGCGGGTCCCGGCGCTACCCTGTGGCCCGAATGTCAACTTTCTAGTCTGTGGGAGCCCTGTCGTGAAGAAGGGTCGTCATCGCCGCTTCGAAGAGGCGAGAAAACTCAAGCAATCCGGCCCGGGGGCGTTCGATCTCGGGTTCGGTGACCGTTCGGCGTCGTCACCGGTCGCCAACGACGACGAGGACGAGTACGCGGCCTTGGCCGAGAAGTACGGCGTCACCTTCGACGACGACGACGATCTCGAGGACTGATCAGCGTTCACTGACCGCCGGCCCGCGTTCTGACGGCTGGCCGCTTTCTGACTGCAGGGTGGGGGAGCGGTACCCAACCCGGGCGTTCCAGCTGTTCGACCATGGCGTCGTAGACGTGCGCTCCGACCAGCTCCACGATGTCGTCTCGTGCCGACACGTAGAGCGGTTCACTCCCGACGAACGCGTCGGGCTCCTCGGTGCACCACCAGCCGAAGTCGGTTCCACCCTCACCCCAGTCGCGGCGCTTCCACTCGCGCAGACGTGACGTGAGGTGCCCGGATTCGTCGGTGGAGTGCTCGAGACGGAGGGGCACCTGCCAGCACACCGACGGCTTCCAGTCCATCGGGCGCTCGCCGGCGTCGAGTGCCGCGAGATGCAGCGCACAGCCGACGCCTCCTTCGAAACCGACCCGGTTGAGGAAGATGCACGCCCCGTCGACGAGACGCGTCATCGTGGTCGGCTTGCCGTCCTCGTCGGGGTCACCGTCGCGGAGGAACCCCTTCTTGCGTGCCTTGCGATGGAACTGCATGTGCCGGGCCTCCACCCGTTCGAACTGACGCTGCAGGTTGGCAACGTCCTCGTCGTCCGCGAAGTGGGCACCGAAGCTGCAGCAACCCTGCTGCAGCTCGGGGGCGGGCTCTGCCAGGATTCCCTTGCAGCCACAGCCGTAGATGCACGTGTAGTTCGAGCGCAGGTAGGTCGCGTCGAACACCCAGGTCCGATGCTCGTCGGGATCCTCGAAGCTGATCCACTCGTGCACATCGTCCGGTGGGGTACTCACTCGATGGAAGCTAGCGCCGTCGATAGGCTCGGCCGGGATATGACCCCGTCGATGAACGCCGATCAGCTCCGTGACTCCTTTCGAGATTTCTTCGCGGCCAAGGACCACACGCGCGTTCCGTCCGCCAGTCTGATCCCCCACGATCCGACGGTGTTGTTCAACGTCGCCGGCATGGTGCCCTTCAAGTCGTACTTCGTCGGTGACGAGCAGCCGCCCTACCACCGAGCGGTGAGCTCGCAGAAGTGCGCTCGTGCCGGCGGCAAACACAACGACCTCGACGACGTCGGTCGCACGAAGCGCCACCTCGTGTTCTTCGAGATGCTCGGCAACTTCAGCTTCGGGGACTACTTCAAGGAGTCGGCGATCCCGTGGAGCTGGGACCTCGTCACGGGCGATCCGGCGTCGGGAGGCTGGGGATTCGACGGCGATCGTCTCTGGATCACCGTGCACGAGTCCGACGACGAGGCCGAGGCGATCTGGCACGAGGTCGTCGGTGTCCCGATGGACCGCATCCAGCGGCTCGGCGACAAGGACAACTACTGGCAGATGGGCGACACGGGTCCGTGTGGACCCTGCAGTGAACTCCACATCGACCGCGGGCCGGCCTTCGGACCCGAGGGCGGGCCCCTCCGCGACCCGGCCGGCGATCGCTTCATGGAGTTCTGGAACCTGGTGTTCATGCAGTTCGACCAGGCGCCCGACGGGACCCGGACGCCGCTGCCCAAACCGTCGATCGACACCGGAGCGGGCCTCGAGCGCATCCTGGCGCTGGTCCAGGGCGTCGACTCGGTCTGGGAGACCGACCTGATGGCGCCGCTGATCGAGGAGGCCTGTTCGATCACCGGCAAGTCGTATCGCGTCGGCGACTACGAGGACCGCGACAGCTTCGCCATGCGGGTCCTCGCCGAGCACGCCCGCTCGGGGGCCATGCTGATCAACGACGGCGTGTTCCCGTCGAACGAGGCCCGCGGGTACGTGCTGCGACGGATCATCCGGCGGGCGGTGCGGTACGCCTACCTCCTCGGCACCGACTCGTTGGTCATGCCGCGGCTCGCCGAGGTCGCGATCGACGTGATGGGAAACGCCTACCCGGACGTCGTCAAGAACCGCGACTTCGTCGTGAACGTGATCGCCAAGGAGGAGGAGCGGTTCCGCCAGACGCTCAAGACGGGGCTGCACATCCTGGACGGCGAACTGGAGTCCAATCCCGCCGCGTTGTCCGGCTCCACCGCGTTCCTCCTGCACGACACCTACGGATTCCCGCTGGAGCTGACCCAGGAGATCGCCGGAGAGCGTGACATCGTGGTCGACCTCGAGGGGTTCGAGTCGGACATGACGGCGCAACGATCCCGGGCCAAGGCGGCGCAGAAGGGTGCCGCCGATGGTGCCGATCTCGATGCGTACCGTGACGTCCTCGAGCAGTTCGGGGTGACGGAGTTCCTCGGCTACTCGAGTGACATGACCGAAAGTCGCGTGCTCGCGGTGATTCCGGTCGACCCAGATCCGGTCGACCCAGATGCGGTCGACACGGAACTGGTCGACATCTTCCTCGACCGGACGCCGTTCTATGCCGAGTCCGGCGGTCAGATCGGCGACACCGGCACCATCACGACCGAGACGGGAATCGCCGAGGTGGTCGACACCACCTTCGCGCTGCCCAACCTGCGTCGCCACCGTGCTCGGATCAGCTCCGGTTCGCTGACCCCGGGTCAGACCGCGACCGCGTCGATCGATGCGGATCGACGCGCGGCGATTCGACGCAACCACACGGCGACCCATCTCCTGCACCATGCACTCCGGCAGGTGCTCGGCGACCACGTCAAGCAGGCGGGCTCGATGGTCGGCCCGGATCGACTTCGGTTCGACTTCAGCCACTACGAGGCCGTCACCGATGAGCAGATCACCGAGATCGAGCGCCTCGCCAACGCGGAGACCCTCACCAATACGCCGACACGGATCTTCGAGACCACCAAGGACGAGGCGGAGGCGCTCGGGGCGATCGCATTCTTCGGCGACAAGTACGGCGACATCGTCCGCGTGCTCGAGGCCGGATCGTCGATCGAACTCTGCGGAGGCACCCACGTCCGTGCGACCGGGGACATCGGCACGATCAAGGTGGTGAGCGAGTCGTCCATCGGGTCGAACCTGCGTCGTATCGAGGCGATCACCGGTGAGGCCACGGTCGCCCTGCTCCAGCGCGACGAGTCGTTGATCGCCGATGCCGCGAGGCTGCTCGGGAGCCCGGATCTGCTCGGCGGGGTCCAACGCAAGTTGGACGAGACCAAGGCGCTCCAGGACGAGATCAAGGCGCTGCGCTCCCAACTGGCGCTCGGCCGCGCCTCGGAACTGGCGCTGATCGCCCACGACGGTGTCGTCGTGACCCGCATCGACGGTCTTGCTGCAGGCGATCTGCGTGAGCTCGCGATCGCCGTGCGCCAGCAGCCCGGGATTCGGCTCGTCGTCCTCATCGGGGAGACGAACAGTGGCGGCGTCGGTCTCGTCGCCGCCGTCGAACCGGGGTCCGGCCGGCCGGCTTCGGAACTGATCGCTGCCGCCGCCAAGGCGGTCGGTGGAGGTGGAGGCGGCAAGGGCGACATCGCCACGGCCGGCGGCAAGGACGTCAGCGGGATTCCCGCCGCACTCGAACTCGCGGCACAGGCTGCGGCCCTGGCGGTTGCCGCGCCGGCGTGAACGATCCCGCGATCCGTGTGCCGGGGGTCCGTGTGCCGGGCGTTCGTGCGATCGGCATCGACCTCGGCTCGAAGCGAATCGGGATCGCCGTGAGCGACACCAGCGGTTCCCTGGCGTCCGCGCTCACCACGGTGCACCGGTCGTCGTCGCGCCGGCACGATCATGCGGCGATCGCGAAGCTCGTGCACGACGAGGAAGCTGTCGTGGTGGTCGTCGGGCTGCCGTTGTCGCTCGACGGATCGGATGGGCCGGCGGCGCGGTCTGCCCGGACCGAGGCTCGTCAGATCGCTAGCGTGGTCGGCGTGCCGGTGACCATGTACGACGAACGGTTCACGACCGTGACCGCCGAGCGTGGCATGCTCGAAGCCGGGCTCGATGCTCGTCAACGACGCCGGGTCGTCGACAAAGTCGCCGCTGCCGTCATGCTGCAGGCGTGGCTCGACCACCGCCGGGCGACCTGGGCCGGCGCGAGACCTGGCGACGGAGACCTGGGCCGGCGGAGAGACCCGGACGGCGGACCGGCGATGAAGCAGCTCGATCCGCTGCTCCCCGAGGCACAGGTCGACCCGGACAGTCGTCCTGCGGTCGACTGGCCGACCGATCCCTGGGATGCGACGGACCAGACCGGGTCGGTCGAGCGATTGCGACGTGACAATCGCCCCCTCAAGTGGATCGTCTGGCTCTCGATGGTGGTCGCCGTGCTCGCGATCCTGATCGCCGGCGCGGTCGGATGGTGGTACCTCGGAAAGATCAACCCCGAAGGGGCGGTCGGGGACGTCCAGAGTTTCACGGTGAACGAGAACGACGACCTGACGGCGGTCGCCGAGCGTCTGGCCGACGAAGGTCTGATCTCCGATCCGGGGGTCTTCGAGTGGTACGTGGAACGCGAGGGTGGGCTCGAACTGACTCCCGGGTACTACGAGATCCGCCCCGGTGACCACATGGGCAACGTCCTCGGCCGGCTGCGGACTCCGCCGGGCCAGACCTACACGAAGGTCACCTTCCCCGAAGGGTTCACGATCGTCAAGATGGCCGAGCGCCTCGACACGACCGTGGACCGGCTGTCGACCGAGGGGTTCCTGGCAGCGGCCACCGACGGCTCGATCCGCAGTACCTGGCAGCCGGCCGAGGTGGCCTCGCTCGAGGGTCTGCTCTTCCCGGACACCTACCAGGTGTCGAACGCCGAGACGGAGAGCCAGCTGATCGAGCGCATGGTCGCACTGACCGAACGCGTCGGCGAGCAGGAGGACATCGTCAACCGCTCGGCAGCACTCGGCGTGACGCCGTATCAGGCCCTGATCATCGCGTCGATGATCGAACGCGAGGCCCGAGTCCCCGAGGACCGAGCCAAGATCGCTCGCGTCATCTACAACCGGCTCGCCCAGAACTTCTTCCTCCCCGACGAGTTCTGGCCGTTGCAGATCGACGCCACGGTCCTCTACGGGCGCGACCAGGCGGGGCTCGACCCTGAACTGCCGTTCTCGGAGCTCCGTCAGATCGATGGTCCCTACAACACCTACCTCCGCGAAGGCCTCCCGCCGACGCCGATCGCGAATCCCGGTCGGGCGTCGATCCAGGCCGCGCTGAACCCGGCGCCGAATCCGCCCGCGGGAGACCCGATCTGCGCCGAGCTTGCCGACCCGACCAACTGTCAGTACCTGTACTACGTGATCGCGAACGAAGACGGCGGGCACGTGTTCGCCTCCGAAGCGTGGCAGCACGAGCGCAACGTCGAAGCAGCCCGGCAGGCCGGTCTCCTGTGACGTTGCGTCGGCTGGCGGCGCTCATCGGGTCCCCGGTCGAGCACAGCCTGTCCCCGGTCATCCACCAGTCCGCCTTCGATGCCGCGGGCTCGGCGTGGTCCTACGTGGCCTTCGATGTCGCACCCGGGAATGCCGCCGCCGCCGTCGAGGCGATGCGGGTGCTCGGCATCGGCGGGATGTCGGTGACGATGCCGCACAAGCAGGCGGTGGCCGAAGCCGTCGATCGGCTCGATCCCGCGGCGGCCGCCCTGCAGTCGGTGAACACCGTGAGTTGGGACGGCGACGCGTTGGTCGGATCCAGCACCGATGGGGCCGGATTCGTCGCGTCGCTGACCGAGATCGGCATCGCCGTGGCCGGTGCCCGCGTCGCCGTCATCGGCGCCGGTGGTGCTGCTCGCTCTGTCGTCGACGCGCTCGGACGAGCGGGGGCCGGCTCCGTTGCCGTGGTGAACCGCACCGCCGATCGGGCAGTGCTCGCCGCGAGCCTCGCCGAGGTGGCCGAGGTCGGCGAGGTCGCTGACATCACCGCTGCCGACATCGTGGTCAACGCCACCAGTATCGGCATGGGAGTGGTCGCCCGACACGCGGGGGACGCCGACCTGCCGTGCCCGGTGACGTTGTTGCGGCCCGAACAGGTCGTCGTCGACCTCGTGTACCACCCGCTGCGCACGGCCTGGTTGCTCGGCGCCGATGCCAGGGGCGCTCGCACCGTCGACGGCCTGGGCATGCTGATCCACCAAGCGGCGCTCCAGCAGGAGATCTGGACCGGTCGACACCCCGACGTCGAGCGTGATGCGATCGGCGGCCGAGGCCGCCCTCGCCTCCCGGTAGCCTCACGCCCATGTTGCGGTATCTCACGGCCGGTGAATCCCATGGTCAGGCCCTCGTGGTCGTCATGGAGGGGCTGCCGGCCGGGCTGGCGATCACCGTCGAGCAGATCCAGGCCGAGATGGCCCGCCGGCGCCTCGGGTACGGGCGAGGCCCTCGTCAGCGGTTCGAAGTCGACGAGTTGACGCTCATCGGCGGTGTCCGCCACGGACGCACGCTGGGTTCGCCGCTCGCGATCGAGATCAAGAACACGGAGTGGTTCCGCAGCGACAAGTGGCACGCCGAGATGGACCCGGCCCCGGGCCGGACGCAGGATCCCCTGACCCAGGTGCGCCCTGGCCACGCCGACCTCGCCGGGATGCAGAAGTACGGGTTCACCGACGCCCGTGACGTGCTCGAACGGGCGAGCGCCCGGGAAACGGCTGCGAGGGTTGCCGCCGGCGCCGTGGCCAAGGCGTTGCTGCGGACCCTCGGTGTCGAGATCATCTCCCACGTGATCCAGATGGGTGCCGCCAAGGTTCCTGCCGGAGCCGCTCGCCCGACGCCCGACCAGCTCGACCGGGTCGACGAGAACCAGGTTCGCTGTTTCGACATCGACGCCGGCGACGCGATGATCGCCGAGATCAAGGCGGCCGCCAAGGATGGCGATTCACTCGGGGGCATCGTCGAGGTGCTCGGATTCGGGGTGCCGGTCGGCCTGGGGAGCCACGTGCACTGGGATCGCAAGCTCGACGCGCTGCTCGCGCAGGCGATCATGAGCATCCAGGCCGTCAAGGGCGTCGAGATCGGCGACGGGTTCGACGTCGCCGGTCGCCGAGGAAGCGTCGCCCACGACCCGATCTCGTGGGACGCCGACGCGAAGACGTACCGACGGGGGAGCACTCTGGCGGGCGGAACCGAAGGCGGGCATCTCGACCGGCGACCTACTGGTCGTCCGAGCGGCGATGAAGCCGCTCGCCACCCTCAACAAGCCGACACTCGAGACCGTCGACACCGAGACCAAGGAGTCCGCCGTGTCGTTCAAGGAACGCACCGACGTCACCGCGGTGCCGGCGATGGGGGTCGTGGCCGAGACGATGGTCGCGCTCGTGCTGGCCGCCGAGGCCCAACGCAAGTTCGGTGGCGACTCCGTCGACGAGTTCGTCCGCAACGCCGAGAGCTTCACGGCCTCGCTGTCGTGAGCCACATCGTGCTCGTCGGGATGATGGGTGTGGGCAAGTCGACGGTCGGACGGGCACTCGCCGCAGCGCTCGACCGACCGTTGTTCGACTCCGACGAGATGATCGAGGACCGGACCGGGCGCACGGTCCGGGACATCTGGCTCGCCGACGGTGAGCCCGTCTTCCGAGCCCTCGAGACCGAGGTGCTGCTCGAGGCGCTCGAGGCCGACGAGCCATCCGTGATCGCCGCCGCCGGCGGCGTCGTGCTCAGCGAGACCAATCGCTCGATCCTGCAGTCCGCCGATGCGGACGTCGTGTGGTTGCTGGCCGACATCGAGGTGCTCGTGGACCGCACCCGTTCCGGCGGCCATCGCCCACTGCTCGATACGGACCCCGAGGCAGCGCTTCGTCGGATGTTCGACGAACGGGCGCCGCTGTACCAGGAGGTCGCCGACGCGATCGTCTCGGTGGACAACCGGTCGGTCAACGATGTCGCGAAGGCGGTGCTCCGATGCTGCGCGTGAACGTCCCGCTCGTCGATCGCTCGTACGACGCCGTCGTCGGACACGGTGCGATCGACGAGCTGGACCGGCTGCTCCCGGACAGCGCCGCCCGCGTGGCCGTGGTCACCCAGCCGGGCATCCCGCTGTCGCTTCCGTCGACCGAGCGCAGCGTGGAGACCTACGTCATCGGAACCGGCGAAACGGCGAAGTCGTTGGCGACGATCGAGTCCCTCTGCCGAGGATTCGCGCAAGCAGGGGTTGACCCGCCGCGACGTCGTGGTCGGCATCGGTGGCGGCATGGTGACCGACGTCGCCGGGTTCGCAGCGTCGTCGTGGCACCGTGGGACGCCGGTCGTGCACGTCGCCACCACGCTGCTCGGGATGGTCGATGCCGCCATCGGCGGCAAGACCGGGGTCAACCTGCCGGAGGGCAAGAACCTCGTCGGCGCCTTCTGGCAGCCGTCAGGGGTCATCTGTGATCTGGACGCGCTCGCGACCCTGCCCGAGCGTGAGATGCGGTGCGGTCTCGGCGAGATGTCCAAGTACCACTTCCTCACCGGCGACGACCTGCTGGCGATGACGTTGGAGGACCGGGTCGCCCGCTGCATCGAGATCAAGGCCGAGGTGGTGGCCTCCGACGAACGCGAGGACGGCCGACGAGCCCTCCTCAACTACGGCCACACGTTGGCACATGCCATCGAGATCGCCACCGACTACGAGATCGCACACGGCGAGGCGGTGGCGATCGGCCTCGTCTTCGCGGCGGAGTTGGCGTTCGAGCTCGGTCGGATCGATGAGGCAGCGGGTGGCCGAGCATCGCCGTGTCGTGGGCGACGAGTACGGCCTCGAGATGACGCCACCCGTCCGGGCTCGACCCCGATCGAGCTCCTCGCCCTGATGCGGCGGGACAAGAAGGCGCTCGAAGGGCTGACCTTCATCCTCGACGGACCCGATGGCGTCGAGGTCGTCGTGGACGTGCCCGAACCTGCCGTCCGCTCCACCCTGCAACGGTTCGTGTGACGCCCATGTCAGACATCGTGTCGGACACCAATCGTTACACGGCGATCGATCATCGACGCCGGGTGGACGCGGTCCGGTCCTGGCTCGACTCGTCCGCCTACGACTCGCTCCTGCTGACCGACCTGGTCGACATCAGATGGCTCACCGGCTTCAGCGGGTCCAACGGATGGGTCGTGTTGCGAGCGGACGGTTTCGTGCTCGGAACCGACGGCCGGTATGCCGAACGCGCCCTCGCCGAGACCGAGGGGTCGGGTGTCGAGGTGGTCGCGTCCAGCCAACGGGCGGCGCTGCGCCAACGGCTGCTCGACGCGCTGCGCGGCACGTCGGCAACCGCCCTCGACCCGACGACCACGTCGCACGCGGAGTGGAACGCGCTCGGCGCCGATGTGTCCCTCTGCCCGGAACCGTCCGCCGTCGGGCGGCTGCGTCGCGTCAAGGACGCCGCCGAGATCCAGCGCATGCAGGCCGCCGCTGCGGCAGCCGATGCCGCACTCGCCGAGGTGGAACCGATCCTGTTCGGCTGCCGTCGACGGCGTCGTGACCGAGGCCGACCTCCGCGACGAACTCGAGTACCGCATGCGGCGCCACGGTGCCGACGACCGCAGCTACGACACCATCGTCGCCAGCGGCCCGGATCACGCCGCCCGTCCGCACCACGAGGTGAGCCGCCGTCGCCTCCTGGCGGGCGACACGGTGATCATCGACGTCGGGGCCCTCGTGGACGGGTACCACTCCGACATGACCCGTTCCTACGTCGTGGGTGAGCCGACCGAGGAGCAGCGGCGGATCTACGCGCTCGTGGAGGCCGCACATGCCGCCGGCATCGCGGCGCTGCGCGACGGTGTCTCGGCGCGTGAGGTCGATCACGTGTGCAGGAGTCGGTTCGACGAGGCCGGGTGTCTGGACTGGTATCTGCACGGAACCGGCCACGGTGTGGGGCTCCAGATCCATGAATCACCGTTCCATTCCCAGGCGTCCGACGAGATCATCGAAACCGGCAACGTGGTGACGATCGAGCCGGGCCTCTATCGTGTCGGCTTCGGTGGATTCCGGATCGAGGACCTCCTCGTCGTCACCGAAACCGGCTCGCAGCCCCTGACCCACACCGTGCCGCGACCGTTCCCGGGCTGAACGACCCGAGACACCACAGGAACCCGACACCAGGAACAAGGACTCCAACATGCCGCAAATCTCCGTGAACGACCTCAAGAACGGAATCACCCTCGAACTCGACAACGGGCTGTTCCAGGTCGTCGAGTTCCAGCACGTCAAGCCCGGAAAGGGCGGCGCCTTCGTGCGGACGAAGATCCGCAACGTGCGCAACGGTGCCGTGATCGACAAGACGTTCAATGCCGGCATCAAGGTCGAGCAGGCGATCGTGGACCGCCAGGACATGCAGTTCCTCTACAAGGACGGCGACGACTACGTGTTCATGAACACGTCCACCTACGACCAGATGAACGTCCCGAGCGCATCGCTCGGTGACGCTGCCGACTACCTGACCGAGCAGATGGTCGCCCAGATCGCCCAGTACCAGGGGGAGATCATCGGTGTCGAGATCGCCGCGTCGGTCGAACTCCTCATCGCCCAGACCGAACCGGGCGTCCAGGGCGACCGCGTGTCCGGCGCGCGCAAGCCGGCCACGCTCGAGACCGGCAAGGTGCTCCAGGTCCCGCTCTTCGTCGAGCCGGGCGACAAGGTCAAGGTCGACACCCGTACCGGCGAGTACATCACCCGGGTCTGACCAGGACCGACGAGCGAACCGCTGCTGATGGCTGCCATGCCGCGCCCCGACGATCGTTCCGACGCGCGCGAGCGTGCCCTGTACCTGTTGTACGAGGCGTACTCGAAGGGCATCTCACCCTCCGATGCGCTGTCGTTGCAGGTCCTCGAACCCGACGAACTCACGACGTTGCTCGTGGTCGGCGTCGATGATCACGTCGACACACTCGATGCGGCGATTGCCGCTCGTGCGAAGGGGTGGGCGCTCGACCGGATGCCCGTTCTCGACCTCAACATCCTGCGGCTGGGGTCGTTCGAGCTCGCGCTACCGCCCGGACGTGCCGATCGCCGTCGCCATCGACGAGGCGGTCGAGCTCGCCAAGCGGTTCTCGACCGACGACAGCGGGAAGTTCGTGAACGGGGTGCTCTCCGCCCTCGTGGCCGACCTGCGACAGTAGGTCGATGTCCGCGTCGACGGAACTGACCGAAGCGCCGGAGCGCGACGACGCCGGTACCCGTCGAGCATGCGTGGCAGCGGGTGCCCGCCACCGAGTGCGCCCCAGGTCCTGCTTGCCGGCGCGGTGATCATCTGGACCTGGTACTTCACGGCGCGGTCGATGGACATCCATCACGCGCTCGGCACGTCGAGCTACGACTCCGCGCTCTACGACCAGGGCATGTGGTTGCTCTCGCGATTCGACGCGCCGTTCGTCACGCTCATGGGCCGCAACCTGTTCGGCGACCACACCTCGTTCGTGCTGCTGTTCCTGGTGCCGCTGTACTGGATCGCACCGGGCGCCTGGATCATGTTCACCGCGCAGTCGGCAGCGATCGCTGCGGGCGCCATTCCGGTGTTCCTCTACGCACGCAAGCGACTCGGCTCGGAATGGCTGGCGCTGATCGGCGCCGGTACGTATCTCCTGCACCCTGCCGTGGGATGGACGAACCTGGAGAACTTCCACCCCGATGCCTTCGTCGGGGTGTTCGTCGGCTTCGCCATCTACGCAGCGCTCGAGCGCAAGTGGAGGCTCTACGCCGTCTTCGTCGTGCTGGCACTGCTGGTGAAGGAGGACGTGTCGCTCGTGATCGTCCCGCTCGGGATCTGGGTGGCGCTGCGACGTGATCGCCGGATCGGGCTGCTCACGGTGTTCGGCAGCCTGGCGTTCATGGCGGTCGCGATGTTGCTCGTCATGCGCAGCCTGATCGGCGTACCGACCCGAAACGGCTGGCGGATCCCGTTCGGGGGGCCGCGTGGGCTGGTCGACACCGCCATCACCAACCCGAGCCAGCTGGTCGAGCACCTTCGCAGCGACGGTCGCCCCTGGTACCTCGTGCAGATGACGGCGCCGTTCGCGTGGCTCTTCCTCCGACTGCCGGATGTGGCGATGATCAGCGCACTGGTGCTGTTCACGAACATCCTGAGCACGTTCGTGTACCAGTACCAGATCGACTTCCACTACAGCCTGATCGCCGTACCGGCACTCGCCATCGGGACCGTGTACGCAATCGGAGTCATGCGTGACCACACGGTGTCGGTCCCGATGGGCGATCGAGGACACCGGCTGGTCGTGCCGTCGCGGCATGTGGCGATGGTCGTGCTCGCGGCGGCGTCGATCACCGCGGCGTACCTGTGGGCGCCGATGCCACTCGGGCGGACGCCGTCGTGGTACGGCAATCCCGACGGGACCTTCGCGCAGTCCGCCCGCGAGCTGTTCGACGAGATTCCGGCGGACGCGGTGGTGTCGGCGCAGTACCAACTGACTCCCCACCTCGCCCACCGCGAGCAGATCTACCAGTTCCCGGTGCCGTTCCGGGTCGTGCTCTACGGAGCGGACTCCTCGCTGGAGGGCCGGCGACTCGACGCTCGAGCCGACCAGGTCGAGTTCGTCATGCTGCCCGTGGCACGCGACGACCAGCTCGTCGCGGACTGGACGGCGATCGAGGAGGCCTTCACCGAGGTGGGTCGCAACGAGTTCTGGGTGCTGTACGAGCGGGACCGATCGATCCCGCTGCCGCCACCTCGGTAGGAACGGCGATCAGCGCGGACCGCGGATGAGGCGACCGGGCAGCTCGCCGGTGAACTCGTCGTGGTCGACGATCTGCACACCGGCGACGAACGTGGCCTCGTAGCCCTTGGCCTTCTGCACGAGTCGGCGTGCGCCCGCGGGAAGATCGTGGGCCATCCGGGCGGCTCCGAACGTCAGGTGCTCGTAGTCGATGACGTTCAGGTCGGCACGCAGGCCGGGCAGCACGGCGCCGCGATCTGTGAGTCCGTAGAGATCGGCGGTGTCGCGGGTCTGGCGCCGTACGACGTGTTCGAGCGGGAGCTTCGGACCTCGCGTGCGGTCGCGTGTCCAGTGGGTGAGCATGAACGTCGGCGTGCCCCCGTCGCAGACGACCCCGCAGTGTGCGCCGGCGTCGGCCAGACCCATCCGGGTGCCCGGGTGCAGGTGTGCCTCGTAGGTGAACGAGAGGTCGCCGTAGGCGTAGTTGAAGAACGGGGTGAGGATGATCCCATGGCCGTCGTCGGCGGTCAGCTGGTCGATCACGAGGTCGGTCGGGGAGTGTCCGGTCGCTGCGGCGATCGCGGCGATCGATGCGTCCGCCGGCGGTTCGTAGTCGATGTCACCGTCGGCGACGGGGAAGAACTTGTCGAGGCGATCGAGCACCAGCATCTGGTAGAGCGCACCACCCTCGGCGGGCGCCGTCGAGAACCGGCGCCGGAGGTTCGGGTCCTGGAGCGCGAGCACCCGTTCGTCGAGCGGCAACTCCGACAGCGGTGCATACGCAGGATGGAACGACAGCGGGTTGAAGCTGCCCTCGAGACACATGAGGAGCCCGACCACACGCCCGGCGACCTGGGCGACGATCGGGAGCCCGTCGGCGTGCGCTTCGTCGAGCAGCCCGAGGACGTCGCGCCACACCTCGGGCGCATCGTCGGGCTGATTCAGGTTGACGCTCACGGTGCGACCGGTGCGGCGGGCGAGTTCGCGGATCCACGGCCACTCGTCGCGGGGGACCAGCGCATGGTCCGGCGCGAACTGGAACACACCGTGACCGGCTCGGGCGAGGGCGTCGGCGATCCCGAACAGCTCGTCGCTGGTGGCATGGGTGCCGGGCACGAGCTCACCGGACTTGGATCGATGGATGGGTGTCCGCGACGTCGAGAAGCCGAGCGCACCGGCACGCAACCCTCGTTCGACGATCTGAGCCATTGCCGCGATGTCCTCGGGGGTTGCCGCCTCGTTCGCCGCACCCCGGTCACCCATCACGTAACCGCGGACCGGACCGTGGGCGACCTGGGCGCCGAGGTCGATCACGTACCGGCGGGCGTCCAGTGCATCCAGGTAGTCCTCGAAGGACTCCCACTCCCAGGTGATGCCCTCGGTCAGGGCCGATCCCGGGATGTCCTCCACACCTTCCATCAGTTCGATCAGCCACTCGTGCCGGTCGGGCGCCGCCGGGTGCGAACCCGACCCCGCAGTTGCCCATCACCACCGTGGTGACGCCGTGCCACGACGACGGCGTGAGGAAGGGGTCCCACGAGGCCTGGCCGTCGTAGTGGGTGTGGATGTCGACCCAGCCCGGCGTGACGAGACGACCGGTGGCGTCGACCACCCGGCGCGCGGGTCCGATGTCCTCGCCCGACTCGGCGTCCACGACGGCGGTGATCAGGCCGTCGGTGACGGCGACGTCGGCGAGACGGCCCGGCCGACCGGTGCCGTCCACCAGAAATCCGCCGCGGATGACGAGATCATGCATTGCGCTCACCGTAGTTGCTGCTACGTTCCACCTCGACCGTCAAGCGAGTTCTGTGAGGCTCGCACGGCAGGAGTGAACATGGTTGCTGCAAAGCAGGTACTGGGTGCTGACGACGTGCGTCGAGCCATCACCCGGATCGCCCACGAGATCATCGAGCGCAACCGTGGCCTCGATGGCGTGGTGCTGATCGGGATCCAGCAGGGGGGCGTCTGGCTCGCCGATTCCCTCGGCGCCGAGATCACCCGCATCGACACCGCGGTACCCGTCGGTTCGGTCGACGCCAGCCTGTACCGCGACGACATCGGCCTGCGGCCCGTGGCACCTGCCGCAGTGAGCGACCTGCGCTTCGACATCGACGGTGCGACGGTGGTGCTGGTCGACGACGTGCTCTACACCGGACGCACCGTTCGAGCTGCGCTCGACGCGATCGCCGACTACGGTCGGCCGAAGGCGGTCCAGCTCGCCGTGCTCGTCGATCGGGGCCATCGCGAGCTGCCGATCCGTCCCGACTACGTGGGCAAGAACCTGCCGACGAGCGCCGACGAACAGGTCGCCGCCACCGCCGAGGGAGTGGTGATCTCATGACCCCGGTGCTCGCCGGCACGATCGCTGCTGACGATCGACGACCTCGGTGCGGACGGGATCTCCCGCCTGCTCGATCTCACCGACCACATGGCCGAGGTCAACCGCCGGCCGAACCCGAAGGTCCCGGCCCTGCGAGGCAAGACCGTGTGCAACGTGTTCTTCGAGGACTCCACCCGCACCCGGCTGAGCTTCGACACGGCCGCCAAGCGCCTCTCCGCGGACACCATGACGTTCGCGGCGTCGCAGTCGAGCATCAACAAAGGCGAGAGCCTGCGCGACACGATCGAGACGATCGCAGCGATGGGCGTCGACGCCTTCGTCGTCCGCCATCGCTCCAGCGGGACCCCGCAACTCATCACGGGCTGGACCACGGCGAGCGTGATCAACGCCGGCGACGGCTGGCACGCGCACCCGACGCAGGCGCTGCTCGACGCCTACACCGTGCGTACGGCGCTGGCCCGCACCGGCGGGTTCGACGGTCTGCGCATGGCGATCGTGGGCGACGTGAAGCACAGTCGTGTCGCGCGGAGCACGGTCGCGGCGTTCCGCCTGCTCGGGGCGCACGTGACCGTGGTGGCGCCGCGCACACTCCTGCCGCCGGACACCGGCGACCGGTTCGCCGATGCGGTCACGGATCGGCTCGACGACGTGCTCGGTGACCTGGACGTGTTGTACCTGTTGCGGATGCAGCAGGAACGGATGAACGAGGCATTGGTGCCGAACCTGCGTGAGTACACGGCGCGGTTCGGCCTCACGCCCGAGCGGGCGGCCCGGCTCGATCCGCACACGCTCATCATGCATCCCGGCCCGATGAACCGCGGCGTGGAGATCGCGGTCGATCCGAGCGAACTGCCCGGTGCCGTGATCACCCAGCAGGTGACCAACGGCATCGCCGTACGGATGGCGGTGCTGTTCGACCTGCTCGGCTCCGGAGGCCCCCATGTCGACCTGCGAGCCGAAGGAGCGAACGCATGAGCCTGTTGATCACCGGTGGCCGCCTCATCGACCAGACGTGGCGAACGGCGCGGCGACGTTCGTGTGGCGGACGGCTTCGTCGTGGACGTCGGCGACGGACTCGCGCCGTCGGGCGACGATCAGGTGATCGACGCGTCGGGTCTCGTCGTCAGTCCCGGATTCGTCGACCTGCACGTGCACCTCCGCGAACCCGGCCGGGAAGAAGCGGAGACCATCGAGACCGGCAGCCGGGCCGCCGCCCTCGGGGGCTTCACGGCGGTGGTCGCCATGCCGAACACGGACCCGACCCAGGATTGCGTCGAGGTCGTCGACTTCGTGCGGCGACAGGGCGAGCGAGCCGGGCTGTGCGAGGTGCTGCCGTCGGGCTCGATCACCATCGGGCGGGCCGGGGAGCAGCTGACTCCGTTCGCCGAGCTCGCAGCCGCAGGCGTCAAACTGTTCACCGACGACGGCAACGGTGTGCAGGATCCGCTCCTCATGCGCCGGGCGCTCGAGTACGCCGACGGTCTCGGGATCACGCTCGCCCAGCACTGCGAAGTCGAACGGCTGACGGCCGGCGCGGTGATGCACGAGGGCTCCTGCTGCAGCCGGTTGGGTCTTCCCGGCTGGCCGTCGATCGCCGAGGAGCTGATGCTGCATCGCGACATCGAGCTCGTGCGGCTGACGGGCGTGCCGATGCACTTCCTGCATCTCTCGACCGCGGGCAGCGTCGAGCTGGTGCGAGCGGCGAAGGCCGACGGTCTGCCGATCACGGCCGAAGCGACACCGCACCACTTCAGCCTGACCGATGAACGCCTGGCCTCGTACGACGCGCTGTACAAGGTGAACCCCCCGCTGCGAACCGCTGACGACATCGCGGCGATCCGAGCCGGTCTGGCCGACGGGACGATCGACGCGATCGCCACGGACCATGCGCCGCACGCGCCGGAGACCAAGGAACAGCCGCTCGATCAGGCACCTCCCGGCATGCTCGGGCTCGAGACGGCCCTCGGTGTGTCGATCGCCCATCTCGACATGCCGCTCGTGGACATCGTCGCGGCGCTGTCGTGGAAGCCGGCGGCCATCGCCGGAGTCGCTGATCGGCACGGGCGCCCGATCGCGGTCGGGGAAGCGGCCAACCTGACCGTGTTCGACCCGGACGTCGAGTGGGAGGTCGTTCCGGCCCGGCTGGCCAGCAAGAGCCGCAACACGCCCTATGTCGGTGTGGGGCTGCGCGGGCGGGTCGTCCACACCGTCCTGCGCGGTGAGCCGGTCGTGCTCGACGGAACGGCCGGGCGATGATGAATGTTCATGCACTAGAATGGATGAGTATGCGAGACCGACATGATTCGTGACGGGGCCCTGGTCCTGGCCGACGGCAGCGTGTTCGAGGGCGAGCTGATCGGCGCGGAGCGAACCGTCGCCACGGGCGAGGTCGTGTTCAACACCGTGCTCAGCGGCTACCAGGAGGTCATCACCGACCCGAGCTACGCCGGCCAGATCATCACGTTCACGACACCGCACATCGGCAACTACGGCACCAACGCCACCGACTTCGAGTCGCGCGGCACCTTCTGTCGCGGCATCGTGGTCCGTGAACTCGCCCGTCGCCACAGCAACCACCGGGCCGACTCCGGCCTGGATGCGATGCTCGTTCGCCAGGGTGTCCCCGGGATCGCGGGGATCGACACCCGCAGACTCACCCGGGTCCTGCGCGAGACCGGCGCCATGCCGGGGGCGTTCGGCTCCGTCAGCGCCGCCGATCTGCAGCGGGCCGCCACCGCCGAACCGGGCACCGACGGCGTCGACCTCGTCCGCCAGGTGACCGTCGACGAGGGCTACACCGTCGCCGCCCTCGACCCGAACAGTCGGCGCCGGATCGTCGCGATCGACTACGGCATGAAGCGGAACATCGCCGTGAACCTCGCTCGCTTCGGCACGGTCGAGGTCGTGCCGGCGACGACCAGCGCCGCCGACATCCTCGCTCGTGACCCCAGCGGCGTGTTCCTCAGCAACGGTCCCGGAGATCCCGCGATGGCGCAGTACGGCGTCGACACCATCACCGGTCTGCTCGGCCAGGTCCCCATCTTCGGCATCTGCCTCGGCCATCAACTGCTCGGCCGAGCGATCGGTGCCGGCACCGTGAAGCTGCCGTTCGGTCACCACGGCGGCAACCATCCGGTCATGAACCTGGCGACCGGCAAGGTGGAGATCACCAGCCAGAACCACAACTTCGCCGTCGACCCCGACTCGCTGGCCGGCAAGGCGACCATGACCCACGTGAACCTGAACGACGGCGTGTGCGAAGGGCTCCGGGTCACCGGTGAGTTGGCCTTCAGCGTCCAGCACCATCCCGAAGCGAACCCCGGGCCGCACGACTCGCACTACCTGTTCGACCAGTTCGCGCAGATGATGGCCGATGCCGCGAGTTGGAGGATCCTGATGCCCAAGCGCACGGACATCCACTCCATCTTGATCATCGGATCGGGACCGATCGTCATCGGGCAGGCCTGCGAGTTCGACTACTCGGGCACCCAGGCGTGTCGTGTGCTGCGCGACGAGGGGTACCGGGTCATCCTGGCCAACTCGAATCCGGCCACGATCATGACGGACCCGGACTTCGCGGATGCCACCTACGTGGAGCCGCTGACGTGGGAGGTCATCTCGGCCATCATCGACCGGGAGCAGCCCGATGCGGTGCTGCCCACACTGGGCGGCCAGACGGGTCTGAACCTGGCGATGGAACTGTTCGAGCGAGGGCTGATCGGCGTGCCGGGGACCCCGGAGATGATCGGCGCGAACGCCGAAGCGATCGCCACCGCCGAAGACCGCGAGCAGTTCAAGCAGGCGATGGTCGGGATCGGCCTCGACTGCCTGCGCTCGGGCACGGCGCACACGATGGACGCACGCGCGCGCCGTGATCGCCGACATCGGCCTGCCCGCGGTCATCCGCCCGGCGTACATCCTCGGTGGCCGGGGAACCGGCATCGCCCACACACCCGAGGAGTTCGAGACGATGGCGGCGGCCGGACTCCAGGCGAGTCCGATCAGCGAGATCCTCATCGAGGAGTCGGTCGTCGGGTGGAAGGAGTACGAACTCGAGGTGATGCGGGACCACGCGGACAACTGCGTGATCATCTGCGGCATCGAGAACGTCGACCCGATGGGCGTCCACACCGGCGACTCGATCACGGTCGCGCCGATCCAGACGCTCACCGACGTCGAGTACCAGCAGATGCGCAACTCGGCGCTCGCGTGCATCCGGCGTGTCGGGGTCGAGACGGGCGGCTCCAACGTGCAGTTCGCCGTGGAACCGAGCACCGGTCGCCAGGTCGTCATCGAGATGAACCCACGCGTGTCACGGTCGTCGGCGCTGGCATCGAAGGCGACGGGCTTCCCGATCGCCAAGATCGCCGCCCGGCTCGCCGTGGGCTACACCCTCGACGAGATCCCCAACGACATCACCCGCGCCACCCCGGCATCGTTCGAGCCGGTGATCGACTACGTCGTCACGAAGATCCCCCGCTGGGCGTTCGAGAAGTTGCCGGGCACGACCGGGGTGCTCGGCACCCAGATGCAGTCGGTCGGCGAGGTGATGGCGATCGGCCGGACCTTCCCCGAGAGTCTGCAGAAGGCGCTGCGATCCCTGGAACAGGGCCGCTTCGGTCTCAACTGCGATCCGGCCGAGGAGCAGCTCGACGGGCTGACCGACGACGAGTTGCTCGCCATGGCGGCGATTCCCACCGCCGACCGCATCCAGCAGACGGGCGAGCTGCTGCACCGGGGCGTGTCGATCGACGAGGTCCACGCCGCGACCCGGATCGATCCGTGGTTCCTCGACCAGATGTCGATGATCGTGGAGGAGCGCGCCGAACTCGCCGGTGTCGGCATCGACGCCATGACCACCCGTTCCTGGCGTCGCGCCAAACGGCTCGGATTCTCCGATGGACAGCTGGGGTACCTGTGGGGCGTCACCGAGGGTGAGGTGCGAATCGCCCGCGAAGCCGCCGGAGTGATTCCGACCTACAAGACCGTGGACACCTGCTCGGCGGAGTTCGCGGCCGAGACCCCGTACCACTACTCGACGTACGAGGACGAGAGCGAGGTCCGGTCGTCGACGGGCCGCAAAGTGGTCATCCTCGGGTCCGGTCCGAACCGGATCGGGCAGGGCATCGAGTTCGACTACTGCTGTGTCCACGCCTCGTTCGCCCTCCGGGAGGCGGGCTTCGAGACGATCATGGTCAACTGCAACCCGGAGACGGTCTCGACCGACTACGACACGTCGGACCGTCTGTACTTCGAACCGCTGACGCAGGAAGACGTGCTCAACGTGATCGCCGCCGAACGCCCCGAGGCGGTCATCGTGTCGCTCGGGGGACAGACCCCGCTGAAGCTGTCCGGTCTGATCCCGGCCGAGCTCGTGGCCGGTACGTCGCCGGACTCGATCGACGCCGCGGAGGACCGTGAGCGTTGGAACGTCATCTGCGACGAGTTGCGCATCCCGCAGCCGCCCGGCGGCACCGCCGTCGACCTCGAACAGGCCCTGGCCATCACCGACACCATCGGGTTCCCGGTGCTCGTGCGCCCGAGCTACGTCCTGGGTGGGCGAGCGATGCAGATCGTGCACGATCGCAATCACCTCGCCGTGGCCATGGCCGAGTTGGCCGGCTTCGGAAGCCTCGGCAAGGAGGGCGGGCTGTCGGCCGAACGCCCGGTGCTGATCGATCGGTTCCTCGCCGATGCCACCGAGGTCGACGTCGATGCGATCCGTGACCGCACCGGCGAGGTGCTGATCGGCGGTGTCATGGAACATGTCGAGGAAGCCGGTGTGCACTCCGGCGACTCGGCGTGCGCCATCCCGCCACCGACGCTTCCGTCGTGGGTCGTCGAGGTCATCGAGTCGTACACGGCGGCCATCGCCAAGCGCCTGGACGTCCGGGGTCTGATCAACGTGCAGTACGCCGTCATCGGCACCACCGTGTACGTCATCGAGGCCAACCCCCGCGCGAGTCGGACCGTCCCGTTCGTCGCCAAGGCGACCGGTGTGCCGCTCGCCAAAGTGGCCACGCGGGTCATGCTCGGCGCCACGCTGGCGGAGTTGCGCGCCGAAGGCCTGCTCCGCCCACCCGTCGGCGGCCATGTCGCGGTCAAGGAGGCCGTGCTGCCCTTCAGCCGGTTCCCCGAGGTGGACCCGGCACTGGGACCGGAAATGCGCTCGACGGGCGAAGTCATGGGCATCGCCGACACGTTCGGTCGCGCCTTCTACAAGGCCGAACTGGCAGCGGGCACGATCCTGCCGACCGAGGGGACCGTGTTCCTCTCACTGGCCGATCCCGACAAGCCGGCAGGGTTGGTCGTCGCCCAGCGGTTGCGGGCGCTGGGCCTGGGCGTCGCTGCGACCGAAGGCACCGCGGCCTATCTGGCGTCGTTCGACGCACCGGTCGATCAGATCGTCGCCAAGGTCCAGGAGGCGGAGGCATCGCACGAGTGGCGTCGCCGGCGACCGTCGGGTCACCGCCGTGGACCTGATCGCGGCAGGAACGATCAGCTTCGTGGTGAACACCCCGCGCGGTCGACTCGGGCGGAGCGATGGTGAGCAGATCCGCAAGGCGGCGAGCCTGCACCGGGTGAGTTGCGTGACGACGATCGACGCCGCGCTGGCCGCTGTCCAGGGCCTCGCCGAGCGTGACGACGGCAACGTGACCGTGCGGACGCTGCAGGAGTATCACGGCCAGGACCGGCCAGACCAGGATCACCACGACCAGGATCACCACGACCAGGATCACCACGACCAGGATCAGCGGTGATCGACCCGTGGGTCCGTGTCGGCTCGGTGGAGCTCCGAGCCCCGGTGATGACCGCGTCGGGCACCGTCGGCTACGGCACCGAGTTCGCCGGCTACCTCGACTTCGACGCGTTGGGTGCCGTGGTCACGAAGTCGCTCGCTCCGTACGAGTGGCCGGGCAACCCGTCGCCTCGCGTGCACCCGACCACGGCGGGGATGCTCAACGCGGTCGGTCTCCAGGGTCCGGGCGTCCAGTACTGGTTGGATCACGTCGTCGATGATCTGGTCGCCACCGGTGCCGACGTGGTCGTCAGCATCTGGGGTCGCTCGGTCGAGGACTATGCGAGGGCGGCCGATCTCCTGGCGGGAGCACCCGATGGAGTCGTCGCGGTCGAGGTCAACCTGTCGTGTCCGAACCTCGAGGGGCGGGGATCGATCTTCGCCCACGATGCCGTGCTGTCGGCAGAGGTGATCGCGGCCACCGCAGGATGTGGTCGGCCCCGGTGGGCCAAGCTGAGCGCCAACACCGACCGCATCATCGAGGTCGCGGCGGCGGTGGCCGAGGCCGGGGCCGAAGCGGTCACCTGCATCAACACGCTGCTCGGCCTGGCCTACGACCCCACGACGCTCGCCCCCAGCCTGGGTGCCGGCGGGGGAGGGCTGTCCGGCCGGGCGATCCATCCGGTCGCGGTGCGGGCGGTCCACGACGTGCATCGCGCCCTTCCCGATCTCCCGATCGTCGGGGTCGGTGGGGTCGTGACCGGCTGGGACGCGGTCGAACTGATGCTGGCCGGTGCCTGCGCCGTGCAGGTGGGGACGGCCACGTTCGCGGATCCACGGGCCACCCAACGTGCGCAGGACGAGTTGCTGGCATGGGCGCTCGGCAGGGGATTGACCCGGCTCTCGGAGATCGCCGCGCTAGCTTGAACCCATGGCAACCCCCCCACAGCTGACCCCCGAGCAGCGCACCGCTGCACTGGCCAAGGCGGCCGAAGCCCGTGCTGCCCGTGCCGAGATCAAGGCCCGCCTGAAGATGGGATCGATGTCCCTCGCCGACGCGCTGGCGTCGGAGGATTCCGATGTCGGACGATTGAAGGTCGTTTCGTTGCTCGAGTCGCTGCCAGGCGTCGGCAAGGTGAAGGCCCGCAAGATCATGGAGGACGTCGAGATCGCCGACAACCGTCGGGTCCAGGGTCTCGGTGCCCAGCAGAAGGCGAAACTGCTCGAACTCCTCGGCAGTTGACGCCCCCCTGCGAGTAGCGGTGATGTTGCGGTGATCATCGTCGTGTCCGGCCCCGGCGGCGTCGGCAAGGGAACCATCGTGGATGCCCTGGTGCGGCGGGACCCGCACCTCTGGCTCAGCCGGTCGTGGACCACCCGCGAGCGCCGTCCCTCGGAGTCCGCAGATGCCTACGTGTTCACCGACACCGCAGCGTTCGAGCAGCGCATCGCCGAGGGCGGATTCCTCGAGTGGACCGAGTTCCTCGGGAACTACTACGGCACGCCCACGCCGCCCCTCGACGACGACGTCGACGTCGTCCTCGAGATCGAAGTGGACGGGGCCCAGCAGGTGAAGCGTCTGTATCCCGAGGCGATGCTGCTGTTCGTCGTACCCCCGTCCCGCGAGGAGCAGGAACGGCGCCTGCGCGGGCGCGGTGATCCCGGCGACAAGGTGCTCGCCCGTCTCAAGAAGGCCGAGATCGAGGAACCCATCGGCCGCCAGCTCGCCGATCACATCGTGGTCAACGACGATCTCGAGGCGACGATCGAGGAGATGCTGCAGATCGTCGAAGCCGCACGAGCCCGGTGACCCGGCGGTAGGATGTGCGCCCTATGGCGCTCGACCACAACACGATGATCAATCCTCCCATCGAGAGTCTGCTCGACACGGTGGATTCCAAGTTCACCCTGGTCACGCTTGCTGCCCGTCGTGCGCGCAACATCAACTCGTACTTCAACCAACTCGGTGACGGACTCGGTCACATGATTCCCCCGCAGGTGTCCTCGGTGGCCCGCAAGCCGCTGTCGATCGCCTTCGAGGAGATCTCCGAGCACAAGATCATCTGGACCGAGCCGGTCGAGATCGTCGAGGAGACCCCACTCGACGAGGAGATCGTCGAGGAGTTCGTCGTCGTCGACGAGTCGGCCGACGCCTGATCGGGGTCCGTCGGCTCGAATGACCGGGCCGGCCAGACGAAGGGGATTCGATGCTCCAAGGTAAGCGCGTCGTACTGGGGGTCACCGGTGGCATCGCCGCGTACAAGGCGATCGAGGTGTGCCGTCGACTCGTGGATGCCGGGGCACACGTCGTGCCGGTGATGACCGAAGGTGCCACGCACTTCGTCGGCCGTACGACACTGAGCGCCCTCGCCTCCGAGCCGGTCCAGACCGAGTTGTGGGACAACCCGACCACGCCGATCCCCCACACCCGGATCGGTCAGGGTGCCGACCTGATCGTCGTGGTCCCGGCCACCGCCCGGCTGATCGCCGCCTATCGGATGGGGTTGTCGACCGACCTGCTGACCAACACCTTGATCGCCACGCGGGCACCCGTCATCGTGTGTCCGGCGATGCACACCGAGATGTGGGAGCACCCGAGCGTCGTCGAGAACATCGCCGTACTCCGAGAGCGAGGGGTGCACATCGTCGAACCGGAGTCGGGCCGTCTGGCCGGCGGCGACATCGGGGCGGGACGTCTGGCCGACCCGGCCACGATCATCTCGGCGGTCGAACGAGTGCTCGGGCCGAACGACCTCGACGGAGTGAGCGTCGTGGTGTCCGCCGGCGGCACTCGGGAACCCATCGACGCGGTACGTGTGATCGCGAACCGCAGCTCGGGCAAGCAGGGCTACGCCGTTGCCGCCGAGGCAGCTTCGCGAGGTGCCAGGGTGACGTTGGTCTCCACCGTCAGCCTGCCGGTTCCGGCCGGTGTCCGCGTCGTCGCCGTCGAGACGGCCGAGCAGATGCAGCGGGCGATGACCGATGCCGCGACGACCCATGACGTGATCGTGATGAGTGCGGCAGTGGCGGACTTCCGCCCCAGGATCGCCGCGGACGGCAAGCTCAAGAAGCGCGACGGCATTCCCGAGATCGTGCTCGAACCGACTCCCGACATCCTCGCCGGTCTGGGCGCGGCCAAGCGTCCCGGCCAGGTGCTGGTCGGGTTCGCCGCCGAGACCGACGACCTCGTCGCGAACGCCACCGAGAAGCTCCGATCGAAGCGACTCGACCTCGTCGTCGCGAATGACGTGAGTGCACCCCAGGTTGGCTTCGCTCACGACACAAATGCGGTTACGCTGTTGCGGCCCGACGCGGAGCCTGTCGAGATCGACCTCGCATCGAAGCGAGATGTCGCTCGGGCCGTCATCGACACAGTCATCGACATCATCGTCTCCAAACGCCCCGAACACCGACAGGACCCTGCATGAGCACGTACACATTCACCTCCGAAAGCGTCACCGAAGGCCATCCGGACAAGATGGCCGACCAGGTCTCCGACGCGGTTCTCGACGCGATCCTCACCGAGGATCCCGATGGCCGGGTGGCCTGCGAGACCCTGCTGACCACCGGCCTGTGCGTCGTGGCCGGCGAGATCACCACCTCGGCGTACGTCGACATCCCGAAGATCGCCCGCGAGACGATCAACGGCATCGGCTACGACAACGCGCTCTACGGCTTCGACGGCAACACCTGTGGCGTGATCGTCTCCATCGACGAGCAGAGCCCCGACATCGCCCAGGGTGTCGACACGAGCGAAGAGGTACGCGGCGGCAAGTCCGGCGAGGACATCCTCAACCTGCAGGGCGCCGGTGACCAGGGCATGATGTTCGGCTACGCCTGCAACGAGACCGACGACCTGATGCCGCTGCCGATCTGGACCGCGCATCGCCTCGCCGAGCGTCTCGCCGACGTGCGCAAGTCCGGTCAGGTCCCGTACCTGCGACCCGACGGCAAGACCCAGGTGACCTACGAGTACCACAACGGCTGGCCGGTTGCGCTCAAGGCGGTGCTGATCAGCACGCAGCACCAAGAGGGTGTCGACCGTGACACCGTCATCCGGCCCGACCTGATCGACCAGGTCATCCGCCCGACGATCCCCGAGCGCTTCGCCGACGACGACTACGAGATCTACGTCAACCCGACCGGCAGCTTCGTGCGTCGGCGGACCCTATGCCGATGCCGGGCTCACCGGTCGAAAGATCATCGTCGACACCTACGGCGGCATGGGTCGTCACGGTGGCGGCGCCTTCTCCGGCAAGGATCCGAGCAAGGTCGACCGCTCGGCTGCGTATGCCGGCCGTTGGGTCGCCAAGCATGTCGTCGCCTCCGGCGCTGCGGACCGCTGCGAAGTGCAGCTCGCCTACGCCATCGGCATGGCGCAGCCGATGAGCATCCTGGTCGAGACGTTCGGGACGTCGCACGTCGATCCGGCGATCATCGAGCAGGCCGTGCGGTCCGTGTTCGACCTGCGTCCCGGCGCAATCGTGCGCGACCTCGACCTCAAGCGTCCGATCTACAAGCGCTCTGCTGCCTACGGCCACTTCGGGCGCGCCGGCTTCCCCTGGGAAGAACTGGGTCGTCTCGACGACTTCAAGTCGGCCGTCGGCGTCTGAGTCGACGTTGGTGACGGGACGGAGCGGTGGCGACCGTCGGGTCGCCACCGTCGTCCCTGACGTCACCGGGCTCGACAAGCAGTTCGACTATCTCGTACCCGCCGGAGCTGGACCCGCACGTTCGCGTCGGGACCCTGGTCCGGGTGCAGCTGCACGGTCGCCGTATCGGTGGCTGGATCGCGGCGATCTCGGATCACCCCGATCACGGGCGCCCGCATCGAGGCGCTCAAGCCGATTCTCAAGGTGACCGGTCACGGACCGTCGCCCGAGCTGTTCGGTCTGGCGGAGTGGGCGTCGGTGCGCTGGGCGGCCCGCCGGATCCGACCGTTCCTGGTGGTGGCGTCCCCGCACCGTGCGGTGGTCACACTGCCGCCCGACCAGCGCACGACGATGACGCCGGCGCCGCAGTCACCTGCCACCCGACAGTTGTTGGCCGACGGCGGAGGGGTACTGCGACTGCCGCCTCGGGCCGACACGATGCCCGCGATCCTGGCTGCAGTGGCATGTGGGCCGACGTTGGTCGTGATGCCCGAGCACAGCTCGGTCGCCCTGGCGGCCACGCGACTTCGGCGAGCCGGACTCTCGGTCGCCGTGATGCCCGATGACTGGGCGCACGCCGCGGCAGGCGTCGACGTCGTGATCGGAACCCGCTCCGCTGCATGGGCGCCGTGTCCCGGACCTCGCCGTCGGTGTCGTGATCGACGAACACGACGAAGCGCTCCAGGACGAGCGCGTCGCCGACGTGGCACGCCCGCGACGTCCTCGTCGAGCGATGCCGCCGGGCCGGAGTGCCGTACGTGCTGGTGTCCCCGGCACCCACGCTCGTCGCGGTGGAGGAGTACGCCGACGGTGACGTGGTGCATCCTCCGGCTCCACGGGAGCGGGGCGGTTGGCCCCGCATCGTCGTCGTCGATCGGACCGACGAGGACCCGTGGAAACGATCGCTCGTGACGTCGGAGCTGATCGAGCGGCTCCGGGATCCGGCCTGCACCGTGGTCTGCGTCAGCAACATCACCGGTCGGGCCCGGGTGCTCGCGTGCCGAACGTGCCGGGCACTCGTCCGGTGCGAACGGTGCGAGGCGGCGGTCGGTCTCGACGACGATGGCCGCCTGGTCTGCCGTCGCTGCGGGGCGGACCGTCCTGCGGTGTGTCAGGCCTGCGGTGCGAGCCGGTTCGCGAACCTGCGCCCCGGCGTGACGCGTCTGCGTGAGGAACTCGAAGCCGCTGCCGGTCGACCGGTGGCGTCGGTCACCGGCGCCGACGACCACGTCCCGCCCGTCGCCGACATCTACGTCGGAACCGAAGCCGTGCTGCATCGGGTCCGCGCCGCCGACGTCGTGGCCTTCCTGGAGTTCGATTCCGAGCTGCTGGCCCCGAGGTTCCGGGCGTCCGAGCAGGCGCTGGCGCTGATCGTGCGTGCCGGCCGGATGGCGCCCGAGGTACTCGTCCAGACGTTCTCTCCCGGCCACGAGGTGCTCGATGCTGCCCGCCACGGTGATCCGGCGGCGCTGCTGGCGACCGAACGCTCCCGGCGGGCGCTGCTCGGTCTGCCGCCGTTCGGGGCGTTGGCCGTCGTGTCCGGGCCCGGCGCCGCCGACGTGGTGGGCCAGCTCCGTGCTCCCCTCGAGGTCGGCGGAGACGGCACCGACCGGTTCGTCGTGCGGGCTCCCGACTGGACGACGCTCGGGCTGGCGCTCAACTCCACCGAGCGACCGTCGGGTTCCCGGGTCCGGATCGAGGTCGACCCGGCTCGCCTCTGAGTCTCAGGCTCCCCGGCGTCCGGTCAGCGACTCGAAGCGTTCGTCGTCGATGTTGCCGCCCGAGAGGAGCACGCCGACTGCGCCGGCCGCGGAAGCGATCCGGGTCGGCGAGTACCGCGGCGAGGCCGGCGACGCCGCTGGGCTCGAACCGCCGTCCGAAGGCGTCGAGGGCCACCCGCATGGCGTCGACCAGCTGCTCCTCGGACACCGTGAGCGACATCGGCGACGAGCTGGCGGTTGATCTCGAAGGTGGCCGCGCCGGGGGCGGTGACCGCGAGGCCGTCGGCGATCGTCGAGGGCTGGGCGATCCGAACGGGGTGACCCACGGCGAAGGACCGGCGGGTGTCGTCGGCGGCTGCCGGCTCGACGCCGAGCAGTTCGCAGCCGGGATCGAGCTGTCGCATCGCCGAGGCACAGCCTGCCATCAGGCCGCCTCCCGACATCGGGACCAGCAGGGCATCGAGCCGACCGACCTGGTCATGGAGTTCCAGGGCCGCGGTTCCCTGACCGCGCATCACCAGCGGATCCTCGAACGGGTGGACGAAGGTTGCTCCGGTCGCCGCGACCTGGGCGAGTGCCCCCGCGTCGCGGTCGGGCGTCATCCGATCGAACGTCACGATGTCGGCGCCGAAGCGTTCGATGAGCGCGCGTTTGGCCGGAGCCACGTCGTCGGGGATGTGGATCGTCGCCGAGACGCCGAGGATCGCCGCCGCGCACGCCACCGCCGCGCCGTGATTGCCCGACGACACCGCGACCACGCCGAGCTCGCGATCCTCGGCCGGGATCAGCGACAAGCGGTGGAACGCCCCGCGGAACTTGAACGATCCGGCCCGTTGCTGCGACTCGTCCTTGCCGACGATGGTGGCTCCGACCCACTCGTCGAGTACGTCGGAGCGCAGGATGGGCGTGACGATCGCCTCCGCCGGCGATCACGGCCGCCGCCCGCTCGGATGTCGTCGAGACCGATCATGCACCGGACCCCGGCGCGTCGGATCTCCAACAGGCGGAAGCCGGCCTTGGAACCGACCCGTTCGCACGTGTATCCCTGCTCGATGATCCACCGGGCGAGCGAGTCGGCGCCGAGGTGTTTCTGGACGACCAGCGCCGCCGTGCCGTCGGTGTCCAGCCGGCCGAGCCAGGTCGACAACAGCTCGTGGAGCGGCTCCTTGCCGATGCGGATCGGCGGATTGGACCAGATCGTCGCGAACGAGAGATCGGCGGGAACGTCGTCGGGATGGACCGTCGTGATGTTGACCAGACCGTTGCGTTGTGCGTTCCGAGCGCAGAGCTCACGGGCCCGTCGGTTGACATCGACGGCCCAGATGCGAGCAGCGGGGGACCGGCGCGCCATCGTCAGGGCGATCGGCCCGGCGCCGCACCCCAGGTCGAGGAGGTTCCCCGTCGCGGCCAGGGGAAGCGACGCCCGGATGAGCATCGACGTCGCGGTGTCCAGGTGTCCGTGGGAGAAGACACCGCGGTCGGTCTCCATCGTGAAGGCGGTGTCGGGAAGGGTGACGTCCACGATGACGGGCTCCGAGGCGATCGTCGGATCGTCGTCGAAGTAGTGGCGGGTTGAACCGTCAGGCGAGCCGGACACTCCCGTAGCCTGGCAGAGATGTCGTACAAGATCCGTACCTACGGCGATCCGGTCCTGAAGGCGATGGCGTCGCGCGTGGAAGATGTCGACGGCAAGGTCATCCGGCTGGTCGACGACATGTTCGACACCCTGATCGACTCCGGCAACGGCATCGCGCTCGCCGCACCTCAGATCGGCGTGCAGAAGCAGGTGGTCGTGTGGGACATCGACGACAAGCCGCTGGCGATCATCAATCCGGAGATCGTCGAGTCCGACGGTGAATGGGTCTACGACGAGGGGTGTCTGTCCATTCCCGGCCTGTACGTCGAGATGCTCCGCCCCAAGACGGTGCTCGTCCGCGGGATCGACCTCGACGGTGAGATCATCGAGATCGAGGCCGATGAACTCGAAGCACGAATGTTCCAGCACGAGATCGATCACCTCAACGGTGTCCTGATGTTCGACCGCCTGGAGGGCGATCAGCGCAAGGCGGCGCTGGTCGAGTACCGACGGATCGAGGAAGAGGCAGCCCGTCAGGCAACGCGCACGCCGATGCGTCGTCGCCTGGGCCTGTCGTGAGGGGCCTGTCGTGAGGGGCCTGTCGTGAGGCTCGTCTATCTCGGGACACCCGAGATGGCGGTCCCGCCGTTGCGAGCCCTGGTCGAGGCCGGCCACGACGTGGTGCTCGTGGTGACTCGCGGCGACAAGCGGCGCGGGCGGGGGAGCGGCACCTCGCCGAGCCCGGTGAAGGCGGCCGCCGCTCGAACTCGGGTTGCCCGTGTCGCACTCCGTCGACGACTCGCTCACCGCGGTGACGGACCGTGGTGCCGAACTCGGCGTCGTCGTGGCGTTCGGACAGATCATCAAGCCGCACGTCCTCGCACGTGCTCCCGATGGTGAACCTGCACTTCTCGCTCCTTCCGCGCTGGCGGGGCGCGGCGCCGGTCGAACGGGCGCTCCTCGCCGGCGACGAGGTCACCGGGGTGTGCGTGATGGCGCTGGAGGAGGGCCTCGACACCGGCGGTGTCTACGCCCGGCGCGAGGTGCCGATCGGCCCCGAGACGACCGCTGCCGAGCTGCGAACCGAACTCGTCGCCGTCGGCACCGACCTGCTCGTGGAGACGCTGGGGGCGCCGTCGGGCACGTGGTTGGATCACCCGTCGCCGCAGGAGGGCGAGGTGACCTACGCCGCGAAACTCACGACCGCGGACTACGAGATCGATTGGGATCGGCCCGTCGAGGAGATCCACCGGTTGATCCGCGTCGGGGGAGCGTGGACGATGTTCCGCGGCAAACGACTCAAGGTGCGTCGCGGCGCGGCTCGTCGACGGACAGCTGCGGCCCGTGACCGTGCAACCCGAAGGGAAGGCGCCCATGTCGTTCGACTCGTGGCGCAACGGCGCCCGCCCCGACGCCGACGAACTGTTCGGCACGCTGTGACCGCACCGATCACGAGCCCGATCCCGGCGCCGACCGATCGGTCTGCCCGGCGGGTCGCGCTCGACGCCCTGCGGCGGATCGAGGACGGTGGTGCGTACGCCAACCTCGTGCTCGGTCCGATGCTCGCGACCTCGGGCCTGTCGGACATGGATCGGCGGTTCGTGACCGAACTCGTCTACGGCACCACTCGGATGCGCCGGGCGTGTGATTCGCATCGTCGACCGCTTCGTCACGTCGCCGCCCGACGATGCCACGCGGTCGGTGCTCCGGCTCGGCGCCTACCAGCTCGTGTTCGCCGGTGTGCCTCCACACGCGGCCGTCGGCGAGACGGTCGGTCTCGCTCCGAAGCGGACACGTGGGTTCGTCAATGCCGTGCTGCGCAAGGTCTCCCGGCTGTCGACGGCGGACCTGCAGTGGCCGTCGGACGGTGCCCGCCTGAGCTACCCCGACTGGATCGTCGACCGGTTCCGGGCCGAACTCGGTGACGATGCCGTGCCGGCGCTGGAGCGGATGAACCAGGCGCCACCCGTGACCACCCGTGACGACGGCTACGTGCAGGACGAGTCGTCGCAGTGGGTGGCCGCTGCGGTCGAGGCGACGCCGCACGAGCGGATCCTCGACCTGTGTGCCGCGCCCGGTGGCAAGGCGACCGCGATGGCGGGTGGTGGGATGGCGGGCAGCGGTGCGACGGTGATCGCCAACGACCAGCGCTTCGGCCGGGCGCGCCTGGTGCAGGACAACGTTCGGGCGCTCGATCTGAGGCTGCCGGTCGTCGCCGGCGACGGCACCGCTCCACCGTTTCGTCGTGCAGTCGTTCGATGCGGTCCTGCTCGACGCGCCGTGCTCCGGGCTCGGTGCCCTGCGCCGTCGGGCCGACGCCCGGTGGCGCATCCGGGCCGAGGACATCGTCGAGCTGGCAGCTCTGCAAGCCGAGCTGCTCGCCGCAGCGGCGACGCTCGTGGCGCCGGGAGGGCGACTCGTCTACAGCGTGTGCACGATCACCGCGGCGGAGTCCGTCGACCACGCGACGCCGGAGGGCTTCGAGGTCGACTCGACGCCACCGGATGTCGGCACCTGGCGGGCCTTCCGTCAGGGGTGGCGAGTGTTGCCGCAGGATGCCGACACCGACGGCATGGTCCTGATTCGGTACCGTCGACTGCCGTGACGAACGACGCCTGCGCCGCCCGCCCCGCCACGAGCAAAGGTCCTCACCGTGAGCGACGGGGTGGTCCACGGAACCAGGGAGGACCTCAGTGGGCGGGCACTGGTCGACTACCTGGCCGACAACGGCTTCGACGTGGTGGATCATCGCGTGACCGCCGACGGCGCCGATCTCGTCGCTGCGTCCCTCGTCGAGATGTGCGAGGGGTTCGCCGGTGTCGTCGTGTCGACCGGTGGTACCGGATTCGCCCCGCGGGACCAGACACCCGAGGGAACGGCGATGGTGATCGAGCGGGAGGCACCCGGTCTCGCCGAGGCGATGCGGTTGTGCAATCCCCTCGGACGGCTCTCACGGGGACTCGCCGGGATCCGTGGGAACGCGATCGTTCTGAACACGCCGGGCAGCACCAAGGGCTGCGTCGAGCAGCTCGGCGCCGTCATCGACGTGCTGCCACACGCGCTGCGACTCCTGAACGACACCGAAACGGGCCACTGAAGCCGATCCGGCCACGGGTAGCCTCGGCGGTCATGCTCCGACTCGTGTTGCCGAAGGGATCGCTGGAGAAGGCGACGCTCGATCTCTTCGAGGCGGCGGATCTGCCGGTTCTGCGATCGTCGACGGTCGACTACCAGGCGACGATCGACGACCCCCGCATCGAATCGGTGCGGATCCTGCGGCCGCAGGAGATCCCGATGTACGTCGCCGAGGGTCTGTTCGACATCGGCATCACCGGACGGGACTGGGTCGAGGAGACCGGCAGCGTCGTCGAGAGCCTCGGCGAACTGAAGTACTCGAAGGCCACGAGCAAGCCCATCCAGTTGGTCGTGGCCGTCGCCGGTGACAGCCCGGCTGCCTCGGTGAAGGACCTGCCCCACGGTGTCCGGGTCCAGTCGGAGTACCCGGAGCTGACGAAGCGGTTCTTCGCCGACAACGGTGTCGAGGCCGAGGTGCGTCTGTCCTACGGTGCCACCGAGGCGAAGATCCCCGACATCGCCGACTGCGTCGTCGAGATCACCGAGACCGGACGGGCGCTGCGGGCCGCCGGTCTGAAGGTGATCGACACGATCCTGCTCAGCTACACCGAAGTGGTCGCCAACCCGACCAGCGCCCAGGATCCCGACAAGCGCAAGGCGATGGAGCAGATCATGACGCTCCTGAACGGCGTGCTCGACGCACGGGGACGCGTGCTGCTGAAGCTGAACGTCAGCGAGGATCGCAGGGACGAGGTCCTTGCCGTCCTGCCGTCGATGAAGTCGCCGACGATGTCGCCACTGGCCGGCGGGGGATATGCCGTCGAGTCGGTCGTCGAGAAGAAGATGATCAACCTCGTGATCCCGGCCCTCAAGGATGCCGGGGCGACCGATCTCGTCGAGATGGCCATCGCCAAGATCGTTCCGTGACCGAGCTGCAACGCCTGTCGAGTCGCACCGGAACGGTGGCAGCGTTCGACGAGTCGGTCGGCCTCGGCGTCGTGGCCGGCGCCGACGGGGTCGACTACCCGTTCCACTGCATCGAGATCGCCGACGGTTCGCGATCGATTCCGGTGGGGGCGGCCGTCACCTTCGACGTGCTGCCCAAACTCGGTCGCTGGGAAGCAGCGAACGTCCGCCGGTGACCGATCCTGATCGGGACCGGCGCATCCTCGATGTCCTCCGGGCACTCGAGGCCGGCGAGGTGACCACCTACGGCGACGTTGCCGAGGTTGCCGGCTACCCGAGGCAGGCCCGACTGGTCGGCCGGATCCTCGCGACGACCGACCTCGACGTGCCGTGGTGGCGCGTCGTCAATGCCGCAGGGCGGATCGTGAGCTCGACATCCGGCCGAACAGGCCGAACTGCTGCGGGCCGAGGGGGTCGTCGTGGCCGATCAGCGAGTGATCGATGCCCCGATCGGACGGTTCAGGCGGTCTCGGTCTGCTCCGAGGGCTCGTCCCGGCCGTCCGTCATCTGGCCCTTGATCTGCACGAAGGCGATTCGGATGTTGTTGAGCGCATCGCGCATCGTCGGGGCATCCTCGCCGAGGCGGTCGCCGAGGCCCTCGACGAGGCAGGCGACCGAATCGATCGCCAGCACCGCCTGGCGGAGATCGGGCGGGTCGGCGGACAAGTGGATCGCGGCGAGCTCGTACAGGCCCATCACGTGGTTGGTGATGATCACCTCGGCGGGCACCTCGGCCAGCCGGGCGCGGGTCTCGGCGATCGAGTCCTGGACGTCGTCGATCACCGTCTCGATGCCGTCGTCGAGATCCCCGCGGTCTGAGAAATCACGGTCAGAGGTTTCGTCACTCACGTGCGCTACCCTACCGATCACAATTGAGGCGAAGTGGGGGCAACCCCCACCTGGCCACGATCACCTCGTGTGACACGTGCGTCCAGGTCACAAGGCTGAGACCTGCAGCGTGGCTGAGGGTCGCTCCGCGTGCGGTTCGCGTCGAGCGCCCAACACATTGCGATTCAGACACTGGGGAGGCCCATTGCACAGGAGTGATCAGCCATAGCACCGCGACAGGAACAACGTGGTGACCAGCACCGCGTGAACGACCGCATCCGATCCCGGGAAGTCCGTCTCATCGGACCCACCGGGGACCAACTCGGTATCAAGGCCGTTCCCGACGCGCTGAGAATGGCCAGAGGTCTCGAACTCGACCTGGTCGAAGTGGCCCCGAACGCCAACCCTCCCGTCTGCCGGATCATGGATTACGGCAAGTTCAAGTACGAGGAGGGCCAGAAGGCCAAAGAGGCGCGGAAGAAGTCGACCAACGTGTCGGTGAAAGAAGTCAAGTACCGCCCGAAGATCGGCCGGGGCGACTTCGACACCAAGACCCGCAACGTCATCCGGTTCATCGAAGAAGGCCACAAGGTCAAGATCACGCTGCAGTTCCGTGGGCGTGAGATGGCCCACCCGGAGTTGGGCACCAAGATTCTCGACGACGTGCTCGAGGCCGTGGGACCCGCCGCCAAGGTGGACACCCAGGCCCGACTCGAAGGTCGCAGTATGTCGATGACGCTGTCGCCGGACAAGAAGGCCCAGGACGCGATGAAGAAGGCAGCTGCCGAAGCGGAGCGCGAAGCGCACGCGGAGGAATCAGCTGCTGTGAGTGAACCCCGAGCAAGTGAGATCGAAGAAGGAGTACCTGATGCCGAAGATGAAAACATCGAAGACAGCAGCGAAGCGATTCAAGAAGACGGGAACGGGCAAGCTGCGTCGCCAGCAGGCGATGCGCCAGCACCTGTTCGAGAAGAAGTCGTCGAGCCGGACGCGTCGCCTCGCGGGTGACCGCGACGTCCATTCCGGCGACGAGAAGAAGATCAAGCGCCTCCTCGCCGAGCGCTGACATCACCGAGACCGAGGAGGAATCGAAATGGCACGTGTGAAGCGTGGTGTGGCGTCGAAGAAGCGCCACAAGAAGGTACTGAAGAAGGCCAAGGGCTACTACGGCAACAAGAGCCGTTCGTTCCGGGCCGCCAACGAACAGGTCATGCGGTCGGGCAACTATGCCTTCCGTGACCGTCGCGCCCGCAAGGGTGAGATGCGTCGCCTCTGGATCCAGCGCATCAACGCCGGAACCCGTCAGCACGACATGAGCTACAGCCGGTTCATCGCCGGCCTCAACGCCGCCGGCATCGAGGTCGACCGCAAGATCCTCTCGGATCTGGCGATCACCGACCCCGCCGCGTTCGGCAAGCTCGTCGACGCCGCCAAGGCCGCGCTCGACTGATCCCGGTCGGGCACACTGGTGCACGATGAGTGCGCTGGCGTTCAACAGCAACAAGGTTCAAGAACTGCGGCGCCTCCTGGGGCGCCGCAGTTCGCGTCACGACGACCGTCGCTTCGTCGTCGAGGGTCCCGTCCTGGTCGCCGAAGCCGTCGCCGCCGGCTGGACCTGCGAGGCTCAGTTCGTCCCGGAGGGCTCCGGCAGCGCCATCGACGGTGCCGGCGAGGTGTTCGAGTTGGCCGACGGCGTGCTCGAACGGGTGGCATCGACCGAGACACCGCAGGCACCGCTGGCGATCGTCGCGATGCCCGACGACACGGTGACTCCGACTCGCTGCTGTCGACGGCGTCGTTCGTCGTCGTGCTCGACCGGGTCGCCGACCCGGGCAATCTCGGGACGATCCTGCGATCGGCCGAAGCCGCCGGCGCGGATCTCGTGGTGCTCACGCCAGGCAGCGTCGACCCGTTCAACCCGAAGGTGGTCCGCTCCTCGGCCGGAGCGCTGTTCCACGTTCCGGTGGTGACCGCAGAGATCGACGACGTGGTTGCTGCGGGTCTCGAGCTGTTCGGCACGACCAGCCACGGATTACCCCGGTCGCACGGTCGTGCCGTACACCGAAGCCGACCTGACCGGACGCATCGCCGTGGTCATGGGGAACGAAGCGGCCGGCCTCCCCGACGAGTGGGACGACACGGTCGGCCCCGTGCGATCGTGGATCACGATCCCGCACGAGGGCCGCAGCGAGTCACTCAACGTCGCCATGGCGACGACGGTGCTCGCGTTCGAGGTCGCCCGTCAGCGGTCCGCTCGGAGGACGACGAGGTACTGACCTCCACCGGGGTCGACATCGGCGCTGACGGCGAAGCCGGGTTCCAGCCTCGAGATGCGGTCGACGATCCACTCGGCCGCATTCGCTGCGTCGTCGCGTTCGAGGCAGCGCCCGACGATCTCGCGGCCACCCTTGCGTTGGAGGCGATCCACGGTCGTCAGGATCACGGCGGGATCGGCGACGAACAGTTCGGCCGGCCACTCGATCACCGGCTTCGTGCTGCCCTTGCCGGTGTTGCACGACCGGTGGGCGAGGCGTTCCTGTCCGGTGCCGTGCCCCTTGCCGCCGCCCTTCCCCTTGGCCTTCGCCTTGCGTTCCGTCGTACGGCTGTCGATACTCGGACCGCGGGGGTCGTTCACCGACATGTCGGGGTCCACCGGCTCGTCACACAGCCAGCAACGCCAGCCGTCCTGGTCACCCACCTCGTCGAGACGCACCGCGGGACCCTACCGGGTCAGGTGATGGGGTTGCCGTGGGGGTCGGTGGTGTGCCAGTGTGCCGTGGGGGTCGCGGTGGACGTGGTAGCCGCGTTCTTTGAGTTGGTTGTGGCGGGGGCACAGTGCGGTGCCGTTGCGGGGGACGGTGGCGCCGTGGGCTTTCCAACCGACGCTGTGGTCGGCGTCGCACCAGTGGATGGGTTGGTCGCAGCCGATCCAGACACAGTTGGTGAGCAGGACCATGACGGCGTCGTGGGCGGACCCGCGGAACAGTCGTGATCGGCGGCCGAGGTCGATGACGGTGCCGGTGGTGTCGTAGACGACTCGGCGGATGTGGGCGATGAGGGCGGTGTTGACGGCGTCGTCGGGGTGCAGGCGACGTCCGGTGTGGGTACGGCACACCACCTTGCGGTAGTCGGCGGGGTCGCGGGTCTCACCGCGGAGGTGGGCTTCGAAGGTGTCCTGGTCGATCAACACGTTCACCGTCGCCCGCGGTGGTTGCGAGCCGGGCGGGGTGGACGCCGCAGCACGCGCCATGGCCAGCAGGGCGTCGGCTCGCCGTTGCGGCTCGGTCCGCGGCGAGGTCGTGGGTGGTGGCGGTGTCGCCGAGTCGGTGGCGGGCGTCGGTCCAGTCGGTTTGCCATTCGGCTTCGAGGAACCAGGAGAAGATCTCCATGAACTCCGCCCCGGCCAACTCGGCCAGATTCCCCGACAACGTCCAGCCACCCTCAGGACGTGGCCGCAACGTGACGTCGCGGGTGGCGTGTTGGCGTTCGTTGCGGTCACCGTCGCCGTTCGGGTCGGCGAGCGCTTCCCAGGTGCGTACTCGGCGCTCGAACTCCTCGAACGGCAAGGTGATCGCATCGTCGAGCAGTGCGGATGCGTCGCGTTCAACGACCGCTGCGGGCAGGCGGGGGTTGGCGACCACGTGGGCCATCAACTCGCACTGGGCAACCCCGACACGACCCTCAGCATGCGCCTGGGCCCACTCGGGCAGTCCGGTGTGCATGCGGGCGGTCTGCACCCGCCGGAACGCTTCGGGACCCGACAGGCCCGTCATGTGTTTGACCACGGTCTTGGCGGTGAAGAAGCCCTGCTCACGGAACGGGTTGCACCGATCCACACGACCCGCCGCCGTGACACCGACTGCGTCGACCATCCGGCGAACCTGCTCGACACCGACCAACCACTCACGTAAGGCCACGGCGTCGAGGGTGGACGGGTCGATGTCGGCAAATCCATCCACCGCGGCGACCGCGCGACGCACGGCGTCGCCGACGCCATCCGACGGTGACTGCTCGACAGTGGAGGACACCAACCGCAACCGCAGCCCCTCGACACGCGCAGCGCCTGCCGCCACATGGTCGATGGTCGCCGCGGAACTCATACCCCCAATCCTGACGAAGGGGTGTCACAGGGTTGACCCCGAACCCTTTGTGTCCATGATCGGTGAGACAGGTTTGGTTCTCGACGATTGGGGTGTGGGTGACGAAGAAGCTGACGGCTGAGAGCCCGGTGCGGGTGGGTAAGACTCCCGCGAGTGGAACATCGAGTAACTGGTCCGAACGGGCCCCGAGACCGGCGAACGGTCAACGGCCCGAGCGTCGTTACTTCTCCGAACGAGTACAAGCTGTCGATCCTGGCCGAGTACGACCGTTGCAGCGAACCCGGCGACAAGGGCGCCCTGCTGCGCCGTGAGGGCCTGTACTCGTCGATCATCACCGACTGGCGCCGTCAACATCGCGAAGGGATCCTCAAGGTGACCGAGGGTCGTGGCTCCGAAGGTGGCCGCGGTGCACCCACCGCGAGCGAGGTGGCACGAGCTGCGAGCCGAGAACGAACGGTTGAAGATCAAGCTCGCCAAGGCCGAAGCGATCATCGAGGTCCAGGGAAAAGTGCAGGCGCTCTTGGAAGAGCTCTCCAAGAGCGCGGACACCGACGACACGTAGACGCCATCATCGACACCGCCGTCGACGAGCTCGTGAGCCGGGGCATCTCCCGAGCTCGGGCGTGCCGATCAGTCGGCCGTTCCCGTGCCACCCACTACCGCCAACACCGCACCCCACGACCAGCCGGACCGCCCCGGCCGAGACCCCGATCCCACCGGGCCCTCACCGACACCCAAGTCGACGAGATCCTCGCCGTGTTGAACTCTGAGCGGTTCTGCGATCAAGCACCCGCCCAGATCTGGGCGACGCTGCTCGACGAAGGCCGCTACCTGGCCTCGGTGTCCACCATGTACCGGATCCTGCGTTCCCAACACCAAGTCCGCGAACGACGCCGTCAAGCCCGCCACCCCGCCCACGTCAAACCCGAACTCGTCGCCACCGGACCGAACCAGGTGTGGTCCTGGGACATCACCAAACTCGCCGGCCCCCACAAATGGACCTGGTTCCACCTCTACGTCGTCTCGATGTCTGGTCCCGCTACGCCGTTGGCTGGATGGTCGCCCCACGCGAGTCCGCCCGACTCGCCGAAGACCTCCTCGCCGCCTGCGCCAACGCCGAACACATCGAACCAGGACAACTCACCTTGCACGCCGACCGCGGCAGCTCCATGACCTCGAGAACCGTCGCCCAACTCCTCGCCGACCTCGGCGTCACCCGCTCCCACTCGAGGCCCCACGTCTCCAACGACAACCCCTACAGCGAATCCCAATTCAAGACCCTGAAGAACACACCACGCTTCCCCGAACGCTTCACCAGCCTCGCCCACGCCCGCAACTTCGTCGACGAGTTCTTCGACCACTACAACCACCACCACCGCCACTCCGGCATCGGCTACCACACCCCCGCCAGCGTCCACCACGGCCACCACCACGCCATCCGCGACCACCGCCAAGCCGTCCTCGACCACGCCTACACCCTCGAACCCCACCGCTTCCGCCGACCACCCAACGCACCCCGCGTCCCCGACATCACCTGGATCAACCAACCCCAACCAAATCTGTCTCACACCCCTTGACACGTTCCGGAAATCAGCCCCTCCGACATGTGACGTGCGTCACATTGCCGCCGGTGTCTAGGGCTTTGCCTCCAGGATCAGGTTCATGGGTGTCTCTGCTGCCCGTCGGAAACTGGAGAAGCCAGCCTCCTCGAACACTCGGCGCAGCCTGGCCTCTCCGGCCTGGGCAGCGACTCCGACCGACGTCCGTGCCGTCAGTCCGGCACACTGATCGCCATGGAGGCCGCTTCATCAACCGCCATCGGATTCTCGGCGATGGTCGCCGTCGATCATCCATCGCGCGATTCGACGAGGAGCACGACGCCGTCATCGGGAGGTGCGCTCGAGCGTGACGCGCGGCGAAGGCGGGAATCGCCCCTGTCGAGCGAGCAGTCGTAGGAGCAGATGAAGGTCCAGCACCCCGTCGTAATCGGTGGCGGTGCCACCTGGATCGACGTCCGACGGCGACACCGGCCTCCGATACGCGAGCACGCGCCGTCTCAATGACCGCCGTGGAAATCGATGCGCGCGATGGTCGACGCAGGAAACGCCTCCGCCATCGCGGCACCATTGACGCTCCGTGCCCACAACCGACATCGGCCACACTGGCTCCCTCACGTAAACGGTCGGTGACCCCGTCGAGAGCCGGGAGCCACTCTGCGGCGAGGTGCGCTCGATATCCGGTGCGGAAGAACCACTCCGTTCCCGAGAACAGACACGGATGATGATCACCCCACGTCGGCCACTCGCCGAGGAACGCCGCTTGAGCTTTTCCACGTCCATGAACTCGACCCGAAGGCATTCATGGCCCGAGCGACGAGACCGGCGAACAGCGTCAGCCAGCGCAAGGAATGTTCAGCCGGCAATCGGTACGTGTCCGCGCCGGCGTCGTACTCGACGATGGCCAGTGCGGCCTGCCGCGAGCCTCCCGCAAGTCGCGGTCGGCAGTCGGTCAGCGCAGGCACCGGCCTGCGGAAGCGGGTGTCCGTCGCACATCTGGCGATACATCCCGAGCTCGTCGCCGAGCCAGATTCCGAGCAGACCAGCGCCCCCGTCATGTGGCCGACGAGCTGTCCCATGAATTCCTCCACCGGGACGTCGATGGCGAGTGCGCTCAGGCACCTCCCCGAATGCGTTCGCTGACGTCCCGAGAAACTCGTGGTCGCGATCGCCACGAACAGCAGGTCCACCATCTCGCCGCCACCTGTGCCTGTCACCCGCGAAATCCTGATCGCAGCCGACGCCAAAGCCGCTCGACACGCTCGAGAGGGGGCCAGAGCGCCAGACTCGGACCATGACGGATTCTGCACGATGACCACCGACGTCGTTCCGATCCTTCGCGTCGCCGACGCGGCAGCGGCCGCTGTCTGGTATCGCCGGCTGGGTTTCGAGCAACAGTTCGAGCACCGGTTCGAGCCGCACCTTCCCGCGGTATGCGGGGATCCGCCGGGAGGGCGCCCAAATCCACCTGTCCGAGCACGCCGGTGACGCGACGCCGGACACGCTCGTCTACCTGTGGGTCGACGAGATCGACCCGATCGCCGCTGAGTTCGGCGCCACCGTGTCCGACGCCCCGTGGGGGCGTGAGGTCTTCCTCACAGACCCGGACGGCAATCGGCTCCGGATCGCTCAGCCGGCCCCCGACTGATCAGACCGTTTCGCAACACCGCCGTAGGGCACGGTGATGATCTCGAGCAGGTGGTCGTCCGGGTCGGCGAAGTACACCCCGCGCCCGCTGTCGTGACGGTTGATCTCGCCACGAATCTGCCGTCCCGGATCCGCCCAATGCTCGATCCCGAGTGATCGGATCCGCCCGAAGATGGCATCGAACTCGTCCTCGCCGACGAGGAAGGCGTAGTGGCTCGTGGTGAAGGTCCCGTCCTCGCCGTAGGTGTCGAAATCGAGATCGACGCCGTCGGGGAGTGACACCTGCCAGAACACGCTGAACGAAACCGGAGCCGGAAGTCCGAACAGATCGGTGAACCATCGAGCCGAACGCTCACCATCTCGGGCGGCGATGATCGTGTGGTCGAGCCGCATCGGCACTCAGTCGAGCGCGAACGGGGGATAGCGGTCGGTCACGAGGAGGAACGCGTACGCATACACCCGCAGGCTCCAGCGGCCGACGCCGACGACGAAGTCGAACAGACCCCTCGGATACCTCCCGGTGAAGAGGATCGCGAACCAGGCGATGACCACGCAGAAGAACGCCCCGATCCACAGGAAGAACAAGATGATGAAGTGAGGGATGGCCAGGAACCACTTGACGAGCGGCAGCCATCTGTTCAGGTCCTGCTCGACATTCTCGGGGTAGTCGATGTCGAGATGGACGCTCTGGGTGTCGACGGTCGACGGATAGGTGTCGGTGAGGAGTGCGAAGTAGGCGGAGCACGCGGGCGCCGAACCGGTTGAGTTCGAGGGCGAAGTCGTACCACCACTTCGGATAACGCTGCCGGAACAGGATCATCAACAGGGTCGTGAAGAAGAGTGCGCCGAGGATGCTCGTGCCACTCGTCGTGACCCACTCGCCGTCGTCGGTCTCGACTACGGTGCTCCCGCTGTTGGTCAGAATGCTGAGCACGATCCCGATCGGGATGATCAGGATGATGCGGAATGCAGTCGTCACCCGATTCAGCGTCTCGGGATAGTCGATCTGAAGTCGCGCCGGGTACGGCGCGTCGGTCGCAGCAGCCAACCCCGGTGGCGGGGTCATTCCGGGAGGAGGTGGTGGGCGGAGGCGGCGGGGGACCTGACGGCGGAACGGTGGACATGACGGTGATCTCCTCGTGCACGAAGCAACACAGGCATCGTGCACTGACGCGAACCGTAACGGGTAGGGACGTTGGGCCCGAGCATGGGTATCCTGTGCGACTGTGCAGCCACAGCCGCAGCGATTTTCGTGCCCCGGGTGAACCGGGGGATCGACCACACGACCATCTGCTCCTGTGCCGTCTCCTGAGTTCGTCCGGGGTCCGAAGTGCCCGACGCTCACGTTCTTGACCGGACGCCCCACCTGAAAGGTTCACGTGCTCACTGACATCACCGCTGCCCGGCAAGAGGCGCTGGCCGAGATCGGCCGCGCGGCGACGCTCGACGACATCGCAGCGCTCACCGCTCGACTGCTCGGCAAGAAGGGCGATCTCGCCCAGTTGAAGACCCGTCTCGGATCGCTCGAGTCGATCGACGACAGGAAGGCGGCCGGACAGGCCATCAACGATGCGTTGGGCGCTGTCTCGTCGGCACTCGACGACCGCCGGACGGTGCTCGCCGCCGAGGCGATCGCCGCCCGCGTCGAGGCGGAGCGCCTCGATCTCACCGAGTTCGCCGGCAAGCCCACCCGCGGGCACGCCCACCTCGTCACGCAAGCCTGGGAGCGTCTCGAGGACGTGTTCATCGGCCTCGGCTTCCAGGTGGCCGAGGGGCCGGAGGTCGAGACCGATTGGCACAACTTCGAGGCGCTCAACATGGGCGAGGGTCATCCGGCACGCGGCGAGTTCGACACCTTGTTCGTCGATCACGTCACCCCCGACGGCACGACCGGCACGACACTGCTGCGGACGCACACCTCGCCGGTCCAGATCCGCACGATGCTCGACAGCGAGCCACCGATCTACATCGTCGCCCCCGGTCGCGTGTTCCGCCGCGACACCCCGGATGCCACCCACATGCCCGTCTTCCACCAGATCGAAGGGCTCGTGATCGATCGTGACATCACGATGGCCGACCTCGCGGGAACCATCGAGGCGTTCACGAAGGCGTTCTTCGGTTCCGGCTTCACGTCCCGCCTGCGTCCGAGCTACTTCCCGTTCACCGAACCGTCGGCGGAGTTCGACATCCAACGCCCCGACGGGAGCTGGATCGAACTCGGTGGGTGCGGGATGGTGCACCCCAACGTGCTGCGCGCCGGTGGCCTCGACCCCGAGGAGTGGAGCGGGTTCGCCTTCGGCTTCGGCATCGATCGGATGGCGAAGGAACGCCATGGCGTCGCCGACATCCGGGACATGTACACCAACGACATCCGCTTCCTGGAGCAGTTCTCGTGAAGATCCTGCTGTCCTGGCTCAATTCCTACGGCGACTTCGCCGATCCGAACGATCCGGCGTCGGTCCAACGACTCGCCGACACGCTCACGTCGCTGGGTCTCGAGGTCGACTCGGTCTCGACCGTCGGCGACACCGTCGCCGGTGTGGTGACCGCGCGCATCCTGCGCCTCGAACAGCATCCCGACGCCGCCAAGGTCCAGCGCGTGTACGTGGACGCCGGGGACGGCATCGAACGCCACGTCTGGTGCGGGGCGTTCAACATGGCCGTCGGCGACATCGTGCCGCTGGCCACACTCGGCACGACCATGCCCAACGGCATGACCATCAAGCGGCGCGGCATCCTCGGCATCGACTCCGAGGGCATGCTCTGCTCGGCGACCGAACTCGGTCTCGGCGACGACCACTCCGGTATCCGCATCCTGCCTCCGGAGTCGCCCCTCGGGATCCCCTACGGCGACGCGCTGGGCATCACCGCCGACGTGCTGATCGACGCCGATGTCACCCGCAACCGTCCCGACTGCTGGGGATACGTCGGAATCGCCCGCGATGTCGCTGCGAACATGGGCATCGAGTTCCGGCCGCCGACACCGACCCTCAGGGTTACCGGTGACGAGCGGGTCGCCGACGTCGAGATCATCGACGGAGATCGATGCGCCCGATTCACCTCGACCGTCATCTCGGGCGTCGAAGTCAAGCCCTCGGCGGACTCGGATGGCGCGGCGACTCACCGCCGCCGGCATGCGTCCGATCAGCAACGTCGTCGACGTCAGCAACTACGTGATGCTGGAACTCAACCAGCCGAACCACGCCTACGACCTCGAGACGCTCGGCGGGGGAGGGTTCCGAGTCCGTCTCGCCCGCGACGGTGAGCACCTCACCACGCTCGATGGAGAGGACCGCACCTTCACCGGCGACGACCTCTTCATTTGCGACGCCAGCGACACGCCCATCGGGCTCGGCGGCATCATGGGCGGTCTGGACACCGAGATCAGTGACTCCACGACGACCATCGTGCTCGAGATGGCCTGGTTCTCCCTCGTCGGGATCGGTCAGACCGTCGCCCGCACCGAACCTCCGCTCGGAGGCATCGGCGCGGTTCGAGCGCGGTGTCGACCCGTACGGCATGCCGACAGCGCTTGCCCGCTTCGTCGAACTCCTCTCGGAGACCTGCCCGAACCTGACCGTGCACGCCGGTGCCGTCGACGCGAGGACCGAGGACCTGCCCGCGCAGACACGCAGCGTCGATGTCCGGATTGTCGCCGTCAACCGAGTGCTCGGCACGAACCTCAGCGCCGATGATCTCGGGCCGCTGCTCGACCCGATCGGCTTCACCGTGTCAGGGGACGGCGACACACGTCGAGTGGTCCTGCCGAGCTGGCGGCTCGACTCGACCGAGGAGATCGACGTCATCGAGGAGGTCGCACGCCACTACGGGTACGACCGGATCGGCAAGACCGTGCCGAAGTCGGTGGTGCACGGCAAGCTCAGCGTCGCGTCAGCAACGACGACGCGCTCGCGCGCCAGGTGCTGCTCGGGCTCGGCATCTCCGAGGCGATGCCCAACCCGTTCCTCGCTCCCGACACCCTGGCGATGGCCGGACTCACCGACGATGCACTGCGGATCACGAACCCGTTGGTGGCCGAGGAGAGCATCCTGCGTACGTCACTCCGGCCGGGTCTGCTCCGGGCGATCGCGTACAACGAGTCGCACCGCCGGACCGGCGTCGCGCTGTTCGAGATCGGCCACGTCTATCCGCCCGGTGAGGGAGAGCTGCCCGGCGAGTACGAAGCACTCACCGTCGTGCTCGCCGGCGCCGATGCGCCCGCGGCCGTTGCGGTGTGGCGGGAGCTCGCCGCGGCGCTCGAGACCGGCGCGCGTCTCGATCAGTCCGAGGTGCCCGCCGGCCTGCACGCCACCCGATCGGCCACGCTCCAGGCGGGCCACGATCCCCTCGGCGCCGTCGGCGAGATCTCTCCGGAGGTCCTCGTCGCGTTCGAAGTCACCGAACGGGTGGCCATCGTCGACCTGAACCTCGACGAGATCCTCGGATCGCGAACCCAAACCCACCCAGTGGAAGCCGACGAGCCGGTACCCGTCGAGCGACCTGGACCTGTCGTTCGTGGTGCCCGAGGACATCCCCGCCGAGCGGATCGAAAAGGCGGTCCGTCAGGGCGCGGGCAACCTGCTCGTCGACGTCGATCTGTTCGACGTCTATCGGGGCGAGCGGGCGGCAGCGGGTACGAGATCGCTGGCCTATCGCGTCCGGCTGCAGGCACCGGACCGCAGTCTCACCGACGCCGACATCGCCGACGTCCGGCGCGGGGTGGAGGCAGCAGCCACCAAGCTCGGTGCGCAGCTCCGCAGCTGAAGCCGTCTGCCGCGCCCCTCAGAGCGAGTCGGCGAAACCCTTGATGTCTCGGATCGTGGACTCGAACACGTCCGGCATGGCATCGGCGAACAGGCAGTCACCGGCATGGCACGTGCCGTTGACCGTGCGGCTCACTGCGCTGACGCCGGCGTCGAGTAGTTTTCGGAAGTAGACGAGTCCTTCGTCGCGCAACGGATCGAGCTGGTTCACGGAAATCACGTGTGGCGGCAGACCTTCGAGGTCGCTGCGTCCGGCGTGCATCGGCCAGGCGAGCGGATTCGTCGCATTGGTCCCCGCGGGATCGTAGGTCTTGGCCAGCGCGCCCATGTTCTCGACATCGAGGAAGTACTTGTCGTTCTCGAACAGGGACGTGAGTTCGGCGGGCGGATCTCCGTAGGCCCCAGAAATGTACGGGCACTGCGCATACACGCCGGCGATTCCGTCGATCCAGCCCTCCTGGTTCGCCTTCAACGCCGTCGCGATCGAGAGGTTCCCACCCCCGGACTCACCGGAGATGATCACCGTGGACACGCCCAGGGCGTCCCGATTGGCGATCACCCACTTCGCCGCGCTCGCACAGTCGTCCAGCCCTGCAGGGAACGGGTGTGGGCCCAAGGCGCCCGCGGCGTTGCGGAACTCCACGCCGACGACCACGAGCCCCGTCGCGGCCAGCTCGTTGCGCCACAAGGCGAAGTTCGGATCGGTCGCCCGGAGGATCGCCATGCCACCGCCATGGGTGTGCACGACGCACGGCAGGGGACCATCGGCGTCCTGCGGCCGATGGATGTACAACATGATGTCGTTGCCGTCGACACCGGTGATCGACTCCGTGCTCGACGTCACTCCAGGCGTCGGTGGTGTCTGGTTCACCATGCCGAACACCATCTGGAACCCGGCCTCGGCCAGCAGGCAGTGCTCGAGGATCTCGTCGAGCGAACTGGCGGCCGTGACCGGTGACGGTGGCGCAGCACGGTCCATCCCGACCGGGGCCATCGCGGCGATCATGCGCGGATCCGCACGAGGGTCATCCCGAATGTCCAGACTCGGGTTGCCGAGGCGGCCCGGCAGCAGCGGTGACGTCGTCATCCGGACAGCATCGCGCTGCTCGCACGACTCCGACGACGTGGCCGCCCGCATCGACTGGCAGGCTGCGTGAGTGGCCGCCCCCGGAGAGACCGACCTCGACGTCATGCTCGCAACGCTCGCGGTCGAGCGACGGCCGGGCGTGTTCACCTACGTCTCGGTCACGGCGGTGTCGTCCGAGCTGCTGGCCGAGGCGCACGCACTCGTCACCGAGGGCGCCACGACCACGGTCGTCCTGCCGGTCGAGGCCGCCGAGCGCGGCGGCCATCGGGTCGACGTACGCCTCGCCTGGCTCACGCTGACGGTGCAGTCGAGCCTCGAGGCCGTCGGGCTCACTGCTCACGTCAGCACCCGTCTGGCCGCCGAGGGCATCGCCTGCAACGTGCTCGCCGGGTACCACCACGATCATCTCCTGGTCCCCGCCGAGCGCTCCGCCCACGCCATCGCCGCCCTCACCCCCCACGCCATCGCCACCCTCACCCCCCACCCCATCGCCACCCTCACCCCCCACCCCGCGCCATGAGTCCGGGCGCGACCTGTCCGCGTCGACATCCAGAGCGGGCTACGAGGGGATCGGGGCCGCGAGGGGCTCCTGGCCGGTGCCGAATTCACGGTCGATGAACGACCAGAACTCCGCTGCCGCGGGAAGCCGTCGATGGCCCGACCGGGGTGGCATCGGGCTCGTAGACGCATCGGACGAACCCCGACCCCGCCGTGACGCGGCCGGCGATCGTGCCCGTCGATTCCCACCTCCATTGACCATCGTCGCTGCGCTCGACGGGACGCGCGTCGGCGTCGAACGCCGGCACGTGCCCGCCGCGCCAGGTTCCGCCGCCCCGCAGCGCATCGGCCTGCTCGACCAATTCCTGCTCGATCCTGTCGGCGGATCGTCCCAGTGACTGTCCGGCCACGACGAGGTCGTTGACCAACAGGATCGGCAGTCCGCTGGCCCGGGCGATCGTCATGATGCCGGCCCCGAATCGAGGGTTGAGTTCGGTCGGCCAGAAGCCGTCGACGCCGACGACCCCGTCGACGGTGAACGTGCCCCGGAACCCGACCTCTACGGCCAGTTGCTCGCCGGCACGCCTGGTGATGGCCCGCATCTGCGCACGGATGTCGTCGCTGGGATCCCAGTACGTCGCACATCCGGCGTAGACGAAGTCCGCGCCGCGTCGCAGCACGACCATCTCCACCGGTCGGAGCACGACCACTCCGTCGGGTAGCACGATTCCGTGGATCGAGCACGGGATGCCCTCGATGAACGGCATCACCCGAACCTCGTCGCACACCGATCGGAGCCCCTCGATGGCGCGCTCCCTGCCGATGTCGTCACGCACCCAGTAGGTCTGGCTCGCCCCTCCGTGGAAGCCCTCGCGCATCGGCGGCCCACACCGTGCCGTCGCCGCGATCGAGTTCGGCCGCGGCGCGCTCGGCGTCTGCGAGCGGAACCACCCGCACTGGTTGGCGGGGGACGCCCGCACGATCCCAGAAGTCGTCGACGACGACCTTGTCCTCGAGCGCCACCCACTCGGGTCGCCGAGGGGAGAGAATCGGCCGACCGATCGAGCGCCACCGCTGTGTTGAGAAAGGTGGCGAGCACCAGTGCGGTGCCATCGGGATCGAACCGCCGAACTGCTGTGACGACCGTGTCCGGAGGCTCGGACAGCATCCGATCGCCGAATCGGATGCTGTCCATCATGGAGAGTCCCGGCGGCGGCTCGATGGTCACCGTCGGCACGTCAGGCACCGGTCCGGCACCCCGACCCTCGGTCGCAACCACGAACAGGTCGGTCACGCCGACGGTCCGGAGCAGTTCGATGTGCTCCGTCCAGGCTGCGGCGTGTCCCCCGGCGAGGACGACCCGTCGCCCTCCGAACACCGCCCGCATCGGCTCGAGCCACCACGATTCCATCCCCCCAGTCTCGCGAACCCGACCCATCACCCCGCGATGAGTTCCGGCGCGGAGGGTTGGTGGAAGAGTGGGGGGATGTTCGAGATCATCACGTTCCGGCTGGCGGACGGCGTCGACCCGGCGGTGTTCCGGACGGTCGATGGCCGGGTGCAGGTGGAGTTCGCGTACCAGCAGCCCGGGTTGCTACGTCGGACGCTCGGTCGGCGCGACCAGACATGGCTGGTGTTGCAGATCTGGACGACCTCGGAGGCCGCCCACGCCGCGTCGGCGGCATTCGACGGCTCGCCGCTGGGCAGGGAGTTCCTGGCATTGATCGACCCGGACAGCCTGGTCGTCGACCGCTACGAGGGTGTCGACTGACCGCTGACGGTCACTGCTGGACGATCACTGCTCGACGGCTACTGCTGGACCAGCACGAGGGGATTGCCCTCGGGATCCTCGATGGCCGCAAGGGTCGGCCCGCCGGGCACATCGAACGGTGACGACACGACCGTCCCACCGAGTTCGGGCACCCGGGCCAGTGACTCGGCGAGATGTCGCACCTGGATGTACAACGCGAACCCGCTCCGATCGTGTTGTCGCAGGTGGCCGCCCGGGCCCGGCTCCGGACCACCGAGTCCGCTCGCGAAGTTCATGATCGGTCCCTCACCGATCGCCCAGTTGAACAACGCGCCGTAGAACGCCCGCTGCGCTTCGGGATCGCGCGCCAGGATCTCGACGTGCACGAGCGGTCTCGCCCAATCAGGTGTCGACGACGACTCCATCGCCGTCAATTCGAGCTCAGGTCGTCAGGGGCGTTCGCCAACCACGCGAGTCGACCCGGCTGCCGCCGCAGCACGTTCCGCCACAGCTCGTCGGGTTGGTTCGAGAACACGTCGCCTGGCTCGGAGTCGAGGACCAGCCAGGCTCCGGCCTCGATCTCGCCCTCGAGCTGGCCGGGGCCCCAACCGGCGTAGCCACGAAAGACCCGAACGCCCCGTACCCCGGCGGCCACGAGGGCCGGGTCGGCGGTCAGATCGGCCGACGCGATCGTGCCGGTGATCGGCGACAGGTACTCGTCGGCGTCAGCGAGTGGCGAGTTCGGTCTCGGCGCAGCGCGATCAGTGCGGTGTCCTCGACCGGTCCGCCGCTGAACACCGACGACGGCGCCGACTGCAGGTCGATCCATCGGTCGAGTGGTTCGTCGAGCGCCTCGTAACTCGGCCGGTTGATCACGACGCCGATGGCCCCTTCGTCGTGGTGTTCCAGCATGAAGATGACGGTCCGGTCGAAGTTCGCGTCCTCGAGCGGCGGGGTCGCAACCAGCAGTCGGCCCTTCGTCGGCGGCGTCCCGGGAATCATCGCTCCAGTCTGTCACTTGACCCTCCGTCCCGGCAGTCAGTTGCATGTTCATGCGGATCGGTGTATGTTCATGCAGGTGACTCGGACCACGCGCAGCGTCGGAATCGTCGGAGCGTCCGGCTTCACCGGTGCCGAACTGCTCCGGCTGGTCGCGCAGCACCCCCACTTCGAGCTCCTGGTCGCCACCGGCGACTCGATGGCGGGCCGCCGAGCCGCCGAACTGTACCCCTCGCTCGAGCTGGGGTATCCGGACCTCGTGTTCAGCGAGTTCGACATCGATGCGGTGAGCGGGCTCGATCTGGTGTTCCTCGGCCTCCCTCACGACGCGTCGATGGAGCTGGCGCCCTCGCTCGTGGGATCGGTCGGCTGCGTCGTGGATCTCTCGGCGGCCTTCCGGCTCGCCGATGCAGCCGCGTACCCGGAGTTCTACGGCTTCGAACACACGCAACCGGAGCTGCTCGCCGAAGCGGTGTTCGGGCTCCCGGAGTTGCACCGCACGGAACTGAAAGGCGCCCGGCTGGTCGCCACCCCTGGATGTCATGTCACCGCTGCGACGCTGGCCCTGCGCCCGCTGGTCGACGCCGGGCTGATCGAGACGACCGGGGTCGTCGTCAACACGCTGACCGGGCATCACCGGCGCCGGACGAACGCCGACCGACACGAACGTGTTCACCAACATCGACTCCAACGTGGTCCCGTACGGGCTGCTCGCGCATCGGCACACCCCCGAGATGGAGCAGGAGATCGGCGCCCAACTGCTGTTCACGCCCCATCTGGTCCCGATGAGCCGCGGCCTGCTCGCCACGTGCACGGCTCCGGCCGCAGCGGGGTGCAGCGACGGCGCCGTCGCCGACGCGGTGAGGGCCTTCTACGCCGAGGAGCCCTTCGTGGCGGTGCTCGATCGACCGCCGGCAACGAAGTCGGTCCTCGGCTCGAACGCCGTGCACGTGTCGGCCCGCTACGACGCTCGAACCAACACCGTGATCTCGATGTGTGCCATCGACAACCTCACCAAGGGCGCGTCCGGCGGTGCCGTCCAGGCGGCCAACGTCGCCGTGGGGCTGGAGGAGACCGCCGGCCTCTCGATGATCGGACTGGCACCATGACGTGACTCGAGGCGGCGGCGCTCAAGGCGTCGGTACTCGTCGAAGCACTCCCGTACATCCGACGGTTCGCCGGCAAGACCGTGGTCGTCAAGTACGGCGGGAACGCGCTCGCCGGCACGTCCGATCATGATGCACTCACGTCCTTCGCGGAGGACATCGTCCTGATGCGGCTCGTCGGCATGCGACCGATCGTGGTGCACGGCGGTGGCCCCCAGATCTCGGACCTCATGCAGCGGCTCGGCAAACAGCCCGAGTTCGTCGACGGTCTCCGCGTGACCGATGCCGAGACGGTCGACATCGCCCGGATGGTGCTGCAAGGTCAGGTCAACCCGCAGCTCGTCGCAGCGATCAACGTGCACGGGCGGTACGCCGTCGGCATCAGCGGTGTGGATGCCGGTCTCATCCGGGCCGCCGCCCGCAACCCGCAGCTCGGATTCGTGGGTGACGTCACCGAGATCAACCCGGAGGTGATTCTCGGCCTCATCGACGACGAGTTCATCCCGGTGATCGCCACGATCGGCAGCGACGAGACCGGCCAGGCCTACAACATCAACGCCGACACCGTCGCCGGCGCGATCGCCGAGGCCATCGGTGCGGAGAAGCTCGTCTACCTGACCGACATCGAGGGCCTGCGGCGTGATGTCGACGACGCGGCGAGTCTCATCCGGCAGGTGACCGCCGACGAGCTCGACCAACTCGTCGCCGACGGAACGATCGCCGGTGGCATGATCCCCAAGGTGGCGAGCTGCACCCACGCCGTCCGTCACGGCGTGCATCGCGCCCACATCCTCGACGGTCGCATCGCCCACGTACTCCTGCTCGAGATCTTCACCGATGCCGGCATCGGCACGATGGTGATGGGTGACCGGTCATGAGCACACACGTCCCGGAGGACCCCGCATGAACGCCCACGCATTCGAACACGCACCCATGTCGAACTGTCCGTTCATGCCGGTGTTCGGGCCCCCGGCGATCATGTTCGAACGGGGTCGCGGGACCGAACTGTGGGACTCCGACGGCAAGCGCTACCTCGATTTCCTCGCCGGGATCGCCGTCGTGTCGCTCGGGCACGCCAATCCTGCCGTCGCCGAAGCAGTCGGCGACCAGCTCGATCGGCTCCTGCACGTGTCGAACTTCTTCGCCAACCCGGTGGCGACCGAGGCTGCCGTGAAACTCAACGACCTGCTCCTGCAGGCGAGCGGGCAACGCGGGCAGATCTTCTTCACGAACTCCGGAGCGGAGTCCAACGAGTGCGCCATCAAGCTCGCCCGCAAGCACGGCGGCCGAGGCCGGCACACCGTCGTCAGCGCCCTCGGAAGCTTCCACGGGCGGACCCTCGCCACCCTCGCGGCAACGGGGCAACCGGCCAAGCACGAACCGTTCGCTCCGATGCCCGAAGGCTTCCGGCACGTTCCGTGGGGTGACCTCGATGCGATGCGCAGTGCGGTCGACGGGTCGGTGGCGGCAGTCCTGATCGAGCCGGTTCAGGGCGAGGGCGGCGTCCATCCGGCGACGACCGACTACCTCCAGGGCATCCGGGCGCTGTGCGACGAGGTCGGGGCCCTGATGATGGTGGACGAGATCCAGACCGGGTTCGGACGAACCGGCCGTTGGTTCGGCTTCGAACACTCCGGGGTGTCACCCGACGTCGTCACGCTGGCCAAGGCGATGGGCAACGGGATGCCGGTCGGCGCGTGTTGGGCCCGCGCCGACGTGGCTGCCGTGTTCCAACCGGGCGATCACGGCAGCACCTACTCGGGGACGGCCATCGCAACGGCAGCCGTCAACGCGGTGATCGACGAGATGCAGCGCATCGACGCCCCCGCCGTTGCGCAGCGACAGGGCCGACGTCTGGTCGACGCCCTCCGTGGGGTCCCCGGCGTGGTGGACGTACGTGGTCGGGGCCTCATGCTCGGCGTGGAACTGTCCGAAGGCCTGGACGCGAAGGCGATCTACGCCGATCTGCTCGACCACGGGCTGATCGTGAACGCGGTGACCCCGACCACGCTGCGTCTCGTTCCACCGATCACGGTCACCGACAGCGAGATCGACGAGGCCGTTGCACTGATCGTGGACGCGCTGGCACGGGCGCTCGCCGACCGGGGAGCCACCACGTGAGCGCCAGCACCCGACATCTCCTCGACGTCACCGATTTCACCGCCCACGAGGTGCGCGAGATCCTGGCGCTGGCCGAACAGCCGATCGTCACGCTCGATCGGCCACTCGCCGGTCGAGGGCGTCGCCCTCATCTTCGAGAAGCCCTCGAACCGCACCCGGCACTCCATGGAGATGGCCGTGTTCCAGCTGGGTGGGCACCCCGTCTACACCCGTGGCGAGGAGGTCGGGTTCGACACCCGCGAGCCCGTGGAGGACATCGCCCGGATCCTGGAGGGCTACCACGCCATCATCGCGGCACGGGTCTTCGACCACCTGACCGTGACCCGGATGGCTGCCGTCGTCGACATCCCCGTCGTCAACATGCTGTCCGACCACTCGCACCCGCTGCAGGCCTTCGCCGACGCGCTCACGATGCAGCAGTGTCTCGGGCCACTCGCCGGCAAGACCGTGGCGTACGTCGGCGACTTCAACAACGTCGCGCGTTCCCTCGCGGAGATCTCCTCGATGTTGGGCATGCACATCCGGTTCGCCTGCCCACACGGCTTCGACGCACCAGTCGCGGAACTCGAGCGGTTCAGTCTGCTCGGGCGCAGCATCCGTCGAGCAGTCGCACGCGCCCCGCCGACGCCGTCGCCGGAGCCCATGCGGTGCACACCGACACGTGGGTGTCGATGGGCCAGGAGGACGACAAGCAGCGGCGGATCCAACAGTTCGAGGGCTACACCGTCGACGCCGACATGATGGCCCTCGCCGATCCGTCGGCCGTGTTCATGCACTGCCTCCCGGCCTACCGAGGGCTCGAAGTCGTCCGCCGACGTCATCGACGGACCGCAGTCGGTCGTGTTCCGACAGGGCCACAACCGCCTGCACGCCGCGCGGGGCGCGATGGCGTTCCTCCTCGGCGTGCGTCCACATCCGTCACCGCCGGATTCACGGAGCTACACGACATCGATGGAGGACCGGTGAGCAAGGTTCAGCGCCAGACGACCATCAGCCGGCTGATCGGCGACCACGAGGTCACGAGTCAGCCGCAACTCATCGAACTGCTCGCGGAGCACGGAATCGAGGCCACCCAGGCGACCGTGTCGCGCGACCTCGACGACATCGGCGCGATCAAGGTCCGCGTGCCGAGCGGCAACACGGTCTACGCCATCCCGGAGTTCGCACCGGACCGGCTCGCTCCACTCGACCAGTTGCGGCGAGTGATGGGGGAGTGGGTGGCCGAGGTCGCCCACTCCGGCAACATCGTGATCCTGCGCACGCCGCCCGGTTGTGCGCACGTCGTTGCGTCCGCCCTCGATCGCAGCCGGGTCGACGGGCTGCTCGGCACCGTCGCCGGCGACGACACGCTCATGTGTGTCTCGGCATCGACCGACGGTCGATCACTCGCCGATCACCTCCGCGACCTGGCCGGCCTGGAGTGACATGAGCTGACGACGGCAAGACCCTCTGGCACGGCCGCTTCGCCGGTGGCCCCGCGGACGCCCTGATGGCCTACACCGTGAGCCTGCCGTTCGACCGGCGCATGTGGCGTGACGACATCGCCGGGTCGGCCGCTCACGTCAGAGGTCTCGCGAGGGTGGGGCTCCTGACCGCCGACGAGCGTGATGCGATCCTCGCCGCGCTCGACGACGTCGGCGTCGAGATGGAGTCCGGGGACGTTCGTGTTCGTCGCCAGCGACGAGGACATCCACACCGCCGTCGAGCGACGGGTGACCGAGCTCGCCGGCCCGGCCGGCGGGAAGCTCCACACCGCCCGGAGTCGGAACGATCAGGTGGCGACCGATCTGCGTCTGTGGTGCAAACGTGAACTCCTCGCCGTCGCCTCGCTCGATCCACGATCTGCAGGTGGTGCTGCTCGAGCGGGCGCTGGAGGTCGGTGACGTCTACCTGCCCGGCTACACCCACCTCCAACGCGCCCAGCCGGTCCTGCTCGCTCACCACCTGCTCGCTCACGGCTGGGCGCTGGCTCGGGACGTGGACCGTCTGCTGGCCACGAGGGCCCGTCTCGACGTCTCACCGCTCGGCGCCGGTGCGCTCGCCGGCTCGTCGCTGCCGATCGATCCGGTGGGCACCGCGGCCGACCTCGGGTTCGCCGGCGTGTTCGACAACAGCCTCGACGCCGTCAGCGATCGCGACTTCGTCGCGGAGGCGGTGTTCGATCTCGCCCTGGTCGGGATCCACCTGTCGCGAATCGGCGAGGAATGGGTGCTGTGGACGTCCGGCGAGTTCGGGTTCGCGAAGCTCGACGACGGGTACGCGACCGGATCCTCGATGCTGCCGCAGAAGAAGAACCCCGACATCGCCGAACTGGCGCGGGGCAAGAGCGGACGTCTCATCGGGAACCTGACCGGTCTCCTCGCCACGCTCAAGGGGCTGCCGCTCGCCTACAACCGTGACCTCCAGGAGGACAAGGAGCCGTTGTTCGACTCGGTCGAGCAGGTGCAACTCGCCGTTGCCGCGCTCACCGGGATGATCGCGACGGCGACGTTCGTCCCCGAAGCGATGCAGGCGGCGGCCGACGAGGAGACCATGGCCGCGACGGACCTCGCCGAGTACCTCGTCCGCGCGGGTGTGCCGTTCCGCGAAGCCCATGCCATCGTCGGCGCCCACGTGCGCAACCACCTCGCCGGGGGCGGGTCGCTTCGCGAACTCGTCGCCGCCGACCCGCAGTTGGGCGCTGATGCGGCGGCGCTGGTGGGTCCGGGTGTCGGCGTCAGGATGCGCAGCTCACGCGGTGCCGCCGGGCCGGCAGCTCTGCCCGTGCAGGTCGACTCCTACCGGGTGATGCTCGCCGCCGACGCCGAGCGCCTCGGACGCTGAACGCCGACCTGCTCCCCGCGAGCGTGGTTCGCGCGCGATGCGCCGGTCGTCGCCGCGGACCTGCTGGGCAAGCTGGTGGTCGTCGAGCGCGGTGACGAACTGGTCGGTGGTCGGATCGTCGAGACCGAGGCGTACACCCGCGACGATCCGGCGAGTCACTCGTTCAACGGGCCCACCGTGCGCAACGCGGTGATGTTCGGACCGCCCGGCCGGCTGTACGTGCTACCTGAGCTACGGCATCCATCGGTGTGCCAACGTCGTGACGGGCGGACCCGGTGACGGCCAGGCGGTGCTGCTGCGGGCGATCGTCGCCGATGTTCGGCCTCGACGTGATCAGGACCCGGCGCGGCGGGCGGCCCGAGCGTGACCTGACCGACGGACCCGGGAAGCTCTGCCAAGCGCTCGCGATCGACCTCGACGACTCGGGTCTCGACCTGACCGACCCCGGCGTCACCCATCCGGATCCTCGACGACGGCACGCCGCCACCCGACGACCCGATCGTCGGCCCGCGGGTCGGCATCTCGAAGGCCGTCGACATCCCCTGGCGCTTCCGCTCCACGTTCTCGTGAACAAGGTCGCGCTCCAGTCGCGCATTTGTTCACGAGAACGTGCGTCGGGATGGGGGCAGTCAGCGCCAGTGGAGCCAGAAGCCGTGCGGGTGGCAGGTGGCCAGGTGGTCGACGGATCGTTCGCCGTTGCGCCAACGGGCGAGTGACAGCACCGTGAGGTGCGGATCCTTCGGATCGGGGCCGGTCGGGAGTTCGGGGATCAGCGCCGGGGCCTCGAGGTAGACCCAGGAGAGGTCGCGTTCGGCGCCGATCCGGTCCAGTTCGGCGAGGTAGGCGATCCGTTGGTCGGACGTGAGGTAGTTGAGCACCCACGAGTTCGTGACCACCGGATGGGCCGTCGCGCCGACGCGCGCCACTCCCGCTGCGAGCGAGGCGACGGCGTCGCCCGCGAGCAACTCGGCAGGCCGGGCTCGAGCCAGCTCGATGGCCGCCACCAGGCGGTGGAATCGGTCGGGCTGATCGGGCCAGACGCAGGCCTCCAGCCAGCGCGCCTCGATCGGGTCGGTGACATCGATCGGTCGCTGGTCGACACCGCACCGCGCGCTGATCGTGGGCATCGCCGACGGTATCGGCACGGACCCCGTGGTGCCGGTCGACAGGACGACGGGCGACGATGACCCGACGACGGTGACGTCGCCCTCGGGTGACACGTAGCGGTACTGGAACCTGTCGACGAGCAGGTTGAGGCCGCCGCTGGCGCCGACATCGAGGTGTCCGAGTGGACCGACCTCACTCGCCAGGAGGCCGAACGCCGGGAGGAACAACGCGCTGCGGCCGACCTCGTTCGTCTGGGTCGACCGGGTCCCGAGGAGTCCGACCAGCTCGGTGAGATGGTCGTCGACGAACCGTCGAAGGGTCGGCAGCAGGCTGCGGTCCGAGGGCGGCAGTGGTCGGGCGGTCGAGATTCGGGTACCAGCGGGCCAGTTGTTCGGTCGGGTCGACCAGGAGCAGGTCGTGGATCGCAGCGAAGAGCAGCACCGGGAGCCGCTGCGTCGGCGGCGCGTGCAGGAGCAAACGGTAGAGCTCCGGGTCACGCGAGATACCGATCGACATCGCTGCGTACAGCGGCGCTCTGGGCATCGCGGACACGGCAAAGTTGCCGAATTCGTTCGACAGCTCGAATTCGTCACCTTCGGCGAACACCGAGTCACAGTACCCTGACGGTTCGTATGGCCCAGCACGACGGCACCGACCTGATCGCCGATCTCGAGGCTCGCAACCTCATCCACGACTCGACCGACCGTGACTCGCTCCGAGACGCCGTCGCCGCGGGGCCGGTGGCGATCTACTACGGCTGCGACCCGACGGCGGACAGCCTGCACGTCGGCAACCTGATCGGCCTGATCATGCTGCGCCGTTTCCAGGACGCCGGCCACCGGCCCATCGCGCTGGCGGGCGGGGCGACCGGCATGGTCGGCGATCCGAGCGGACGTTCCGACGAGCGCAACCTCCTCGACGACGACGTGCTCAACCACAACGTGGCAGCGATCAAGGCCCAGCTCGGCCGCATCGTCGACCTCGGCGACGGGCGGGGTGAACTCGTCGACAACCGGGACTGGACCCAGCCGATCACGATCCTGGAGTTCCTCCGCGACGTGGGCAAGCACGTCACGGTGAACCAGATGCTGGCCCGCGAGAGCATCAAGCTCCGCGTGAACTCCGAGCACGGCATCTCGTTCACCGAGTTCAGCTACATGCTCCTGCAGGCGAACGACTACCTGTGGTTGCACGACCACCTCGGCTGCACCATCCAGATCGGAGGGTCGGACCAGTGGGGCAACATCATCGCCGGGGTCGACCTCATCCGCCGCAAGCGCGGCGAACACGTCCACGCCTTCTCGTGGCCGCTGCTGACCGCTTCGGACGGGTCCAAGCTCGGCAAGACCACCGGCGCCCGCGTGTGGCTCGACCCGGACAAGACCAGCCCGTATCAGTTCCGCCAACACTGGATGCAGACTCCCGACGACGAGGTCGGCGCCCAGTTGCTCACCTTCTCGCTCCAGCCGGTCGAGCAGATTCGATCCGTCGTGGCCGAGCACGCCGATGCACCCCACCTGCGTTTCGCCCAACGCGCGCTCGCCGACGAGATGACAGCGCTCGTGCACGGCGCACCCGCCGCCGTCGCGGCCGCCGAAGCGGCGGATCTGCTCTTCAGTGGTGATCCGACCGCGGCCTCGGAGGAAGCGTTCGCAACGCTGGCCGCCGAGATTCCCTCGTCGACGATGCCCGCCGCCGATCTCGACGACGTGGTTGCGGTGTTCACACGGACCGCGTTGGCCACGTCGAACGGTGACGCGCGCCGAGCTCTCGCGCAGCGTTCGTTCTACGCCAACGGCGCGCAACTCGACGAGAACTCCCTGCTCAGCGACGTGAAACTGGTCCACGGGAGGTACCTCCTGCTGCGCAAGGGCAAGAAGTCGCACCACCTCGTGGAAATTTCTTCGTGAGGCGGGTTGCAATGCCTACGGGAACTGCTATCTTCTAACTCCGCCTCACGGAGCGGTTCAACCCTCCGGAAAGGCCACTCGGCACCAACGCCGACCGCAGGACACCCGCCGAACTTTCGAACGGAATCCACCGGTCCTGGTGCGTGCCTGAGCTTCGGCTCCTTGAAAACGGAAGAGAAGACAGAACGCCAGTGCGGGCAGTACGCGCCCACCCTCGGGTGGTCACGGAACTGTCTGTCAATTTCGCTGTCGGCTACCCTGCCGGCAGCAACACGGTTAACTGTCGACTCGCACTTTGTACAGCGGGTCGACATCACAGCAAGGACGCATCGTCCACATGAGTCTTTCCCGACTCGGATGGTGCGCTCGCTGACTATCGTTGCCGGCTCGAATCCTCACTTCGGTGATGCGGAGAGCAGGCCACGTTTTTGTTGGAGAGTTTGATCCTGGCTCAGGATGAACGCTGGCGGCGTGCTTAACACATGCAAGTCGAACGAGGTCCATGGAGCTTGCTCCGGAAGACCTAGTGGCGAACGGGTGCGTAACACGTGAGAAACCTGCCCCGATCTCTGGGATAACAGTTGGAAACGACTGCTAATACCGGATGCCGTCACACCGCTTCATGGCGGAGTGCCGAAAGATTTATCGGATCGGGAGGGTCTCGCGGCCTATCAGCTAGTTGGAGAGGTAACGGCTCACCAAGGCATCGACGGGTAGCTGGTCTGAGAGGATGATCAGCCACACTGGGACTGAGACACGGCCCAGACTCCTACGGGAGGCAGCAGTGGGGAATCTTGCACAATGGGCGAAAGCCTGATGCAGCAACGCCGCGTGCGGGATGAAGGCCCTAGGGTTGTAAACCGCTTTCAGTAGGGAAGAAAATGACGGTACCTACAGAAGAAGGTGCGGCCAACTACGTGCCAGCAGCCGCGGTGACACGTAGGCACCAAGCGTTATCCGGATTTATTGGGCGTAAAGAGCTCGTAGGCGGTTCGGTAAGTCGGGTGTGAAAACTCTGGGCTCAACCCAGAGACGCCACCCGATACTGCTGTGACTAGAGTGCGGTAGGGGAGCGGGGAATTCATGGTGTAGCGGTGAAATGCGCAGATATCATGAGGAACACCAGCGGCGAAGGCGCCGCTCTGGGCCGTAACTGACGCTGAGGAGCGAAAGCATGGGTAGCAAACAGGATTAGATACCCTGGTAGTCCATGCCGTAAACGTTGGGCACTAGGTGTGGGTCTCAACCAACGAGATCCGCGCCGTCGCTAACGCATTAAGTGCCCCGCCTGGGGAGTACGGTCGCAAGACTAAAACTCAAAGGAATTGACGGGGGCCCGCACAAGCAGCGGAGCGTGTTGCTTAATTCGATGCAACGCGAAGAACCTTACCTGGGTTTGACATGTACCGAAAAGCTCTAGAGATAGGGTGTCCTTCGGGGCGGTACACAGGTGGTGCATGGCTGTCGTCAGCTCGTGTCGTGAGATGTTGGGTTAAGTCCCGCAACGAGCGCAACCCTTATCCTATGTTGCCAGCACGTAATGGTGGGGACTCGTAGGAGACTGCCGGGGTCAACTCGGAGGAAGGTGGGGATGACGTCAAGTCATCATGCCCCTTATGCCCAGGGCTGCAAACACGCTACAATGGCCGGTACAGAGGGCTGCAAACCCGCGAGGGTGAGCGAATCCCACAAAGCCGGTCTCAGTTCGGATTGGAGTCTGCAACTCGACTCCATGAAGCCGGAGTTGCTAGTAATCCTGGATCAGCACGCCAGGGTGAATACGTTCCCGGGCCTTGTACACACCGCCCGTCACACCACGAAAGTCGGCAACACCCGAAGCCGGTGGCCCAACTCGCAAGAGAGGGAGCCGTCGAAGGTGGGGTCGGTGATTGGGGTGAAGTCGTAACAAGGTAGCCGTACCGGAAGGTGCGGCTGGATCACCTCCTTTCTAAGGAGTGCCTCTCCACTCGATGATCGACATTCGTTCGATCCGGGTGCGAGACACACCTGTTGGTGCACTGGTGGACTGTCGACGCAACGATCAACGGTCGCAGGGATTCGGTCCCTCTCGTTGGCACGTGCATCGGCGGTCACCGTCTTCTCTTCCGTTTTGAGGGAGTTGTTCCCTCACACCACAGCGTCGAGCTGTGTGCGTCCTCGAGATGCACGCCGCTTCGCTGTTCGGTGGCTCCTTGAGAACTGCAGAGCAAGCACGAGCATCTTTTCGAAGCGGTCTTCGGACCGCTTCAATGAACGAGATAACTTGTTCTTTCCAAGCTAATAAGAGCCAACGGTGGATGCCTTGGCGCCAAGAACCGATGAAGGACGTGAGTGACTGCGAAAAGCTGCGGGGAGCCGTCTACTAGGCCTCGATCCGCAGATGTCCGAATGGGGAAACCCAGCACTCGTCATGGAGTGTTACCGCTGCCTGAACACATAGGGCAGTAGGAGGGAACCGGGGGAATTGAAACATCTCAGTACCCCGAGGAAAGGAAAGCAACCGCGACACCCTGAGTAGCGGCGAGCGAAAAGGGTAGAGACCAAACCGTGCCAGTGCCAAGCCTGATGGCGTTGCTGGTGCGGGGTAGTGGGACCATGAGACACAGCATCAGATGTGTCACGGATTACAAGTGCTGCATAGGAGAACGACTCAGGAAAGGGTCGACCGTAGTGGGTAACAGTCCCGTATCCGAAATGTACGCACTATCCGCATGTCATCCCAAGTAACGCCGGAACCGTGAAAGCCGGCGTGAATCTGTGGGGACCACCCCATAAGTCTAAGTATTCCTTGGCGACCGATAGTGAACCAGTACCGTGAGGGAAAGGTGAAAAGTACCCCGGGAGGGGAGTGAAATAGTACCTGAAACCGTTGGTTTACAAACAGTCAGAGCGTCGTCATGCCTTCGGGTATGGCCGCGATGGCGTGCCTTTTGAAGAATGAGCCTGCGAGTTACGGTGTGTGGCAAGGTTAACCAGTGATGGGGAGCCGGAGCGAAAGCGAGTCTGAATAGGGCGTATAGTCGCATGCTGTAGACCCGAAGCCAAGTGATCTATCCATGGCCAGGTTGAAGCGGAGGTAAGACTCCGTGGAGGACCGAACCCACGTCAGTTAAAAATGGCGGGGATGAGCTGTGGATAGGGGTGAAAGGCCAATCAAACTTGGCGATAGCTGGTTCTCCTCGAAATGCATTTAGGTGCAGCGTCGTGTGTTCAGTACCGGAGGTAGAGCACTGAATGGGCTAGGGGACCTACAAGTTTACCGAACCCAATCAAACTCCGAATGCCGGTACTCCAGAGCACGGCAGTGAGACCACGAGGGATGAGCTTCGTTGGTCGAAAGGGAAACAGCCCAGATCATCAGCTAAGGCCCCTAATTCAGGACTAAGTGGAAAACGATGTGGGATTGCACAGACAGCCAGGAGGTTGGCTTAGAAGCAGCCACCCTTTAAAGAGTGCGTAATAGCTCACTGGTCGAGTGATCCTGCGCGGACAATGTAACGGGGCTCAAGTCCTGAGCCGAAGCTATG
>CAVZTM010000006.1:0-108152 GCA_963778175.1 Ilumatobacteraceae bacterium | reverse complement strand
TCGGATCGGACCGTCACCGTGACCGTCGGCCCCACCTGTGCCGGAACCGGGTGCGGTGCACTCGGCCAGCAGACGACCAACGCGAACTACTCGTTCGTGGCTGCGCCGACCCTGACGGACACGACCGGCAACACCGCGGCGACCGCGAGCGCGGACGCAGAGCATCCGGATGTTCTGAGCGCGACTCAGCCGCCCGCGCGCTTGCGGGGATCGGCCGGACACGCACGCGCCTCGATCAGCCGCGACGAGATGTCGGCGGCCCGCGCGATCACCTCCTCGAGATCGTCGCCGCACGCCTCGACGAGCGCCTGTTGACCGGCGTCGGTCGACGCCTCGATCGCCGCTCGGGCGGCGCGGCCCGAGTCCGTCAGTTCGTCGCCCTCCATCCAGCCCCGGGCCTGCAGGCGGCTCACCCCGGCGGCCAACGCCTCGGCCCCGAACCCACGCGTCGCGCTGTACTCGCCCAGCCCGAAGCCGAGCCACCGTTCGGTGAGCACGTTGGCCTCCACGGCATCGAGCCCCGCCGCCACGAGCGCAGCGAGATGAGCGTCACCTCGGTGCTCGCGGACGAGTTCGGCGGCGCGCCAGAGTCGACCACCCGGCGATGACGGCACCGGCAGGGATCGCAGTGCGCTGAACAGCGGGCGTCCGAGACCGTCGAGCGTGTCCACCGCCCGAAGCAGCGGATCGGCGACCGCGGCGCACTCGGCGGCATCGGCGATCGCGTCGAGACTCGCGGCGCCACCGGCCGCCCGCGCAGTCGAGGATGTCGCCTCGCGTCGCACTCGCCACGCCGGCCTCGTAGGCGGCGGCGATCATGCGGGGCTCGAAGACGCCGAACGTCGCGGCAACCACCGACGCCGTCGGCGTGCCGAGCGCGGCTGCCCGTCCCCACACGTAGCCGGGGAAGAAGTCCACGCCCGAGCGCGGTCAGACCCTCACCGGCCGGCCGGGACCACCATCCCTGCGTGGCGATCGGCTCCAACGCATCACGGAGACGGCGCGCCGCCGTCGGCTCCACCTCCGGTTCGGCGATCGGTTCGGCGAGCGGCGCGAGGAAGATGGCGGCGATGTCGTCGTAGGTCACACCCGGAGTCTCTCAGGGATCGACGAACTCGAGTTGCGGCACCACCGACACGACGAGCCGGAAACGACCCGGCCGGTCTTCTCGATGCGCACCGGCACCTCGCGTTCGTCGAGACGTCGCTTGAGCAGGATCAGCCGGCTCTCCAGGTTGTCCTTGAAGCCCGGCAGATCGAGCGTCGGGTCGAGGCGGAGCTCCCGATTCGTGAACTCCACGCGACCATCAGCTGCGTACTGATTCAGCAGCGACCACAGGATGCGCCCGGCCACACCCTTGATGAGATAGTCACCGTCGACGAAGACACTGCCGTCGACGGCGAAGAACCGGAACGGAACTCCGTCGGATGCGGCACCCGCCGGCCCAGTGGGGTCGATGCCCGGCTCGGCGACCTCCCCCACGCCCGATGTCGTCCAGTTCGACGGCCCGAACGTGTTCGATCGCGCTCGCCAACATCGACCCCACGACGCTGAGCACCTGCTCGTCGACCTGACCGAACGCACCGGTCGTCGGCTCTCGGCGACGAGCACCCCGATCAGCTCACCGCGAGCCATCGCGGGCACGACGATGCGGCTCTGGACCCCGACGACGCCCGGCAAGGGCACGTCGTGACCCGGGCCCATGCCGTCGTCGAGCTGCCGGCGCACGGACTCCGCGTACTTCTCCATCCCGCGCAGCCCCCCGATCCGCAGCGGCTCGCAGCGAGCCGCCGCGAGCCCGATCTGACCACGACCGATCTCGACCTCGGCGCCGAGGCTCTGGGTGTCGAAGCCACGGCTGGCGATCGTGTAGAGCCGAGTGCCGCCTTCGTCGACGAGCAGGAGCAGCGTGTGGCGATACCCGAGCAACCGCTCGAGCCCCTCGAGCGCGGTCTCGACCAGCACGTCGAGATCGGAGGCACGGGCGATGTAGCCGGCCAGCTCCGAGAGACCGGCCAGCTCCGGCGAGGCGATCCGATCCGGCGGCGTGTCGGTCGGCAGCGAGCCCCGACGGGTGGGGCGGGTTCTGTTCGACCGCGGTCACCCGGAACACGTCGGCCGCCCGGAGCCGGAACACGTCGCTCATGTCGCTCAGCGCCGCCAGCGCGTCGACGTCGGCTCGCAACTGGTCGAAGACCCGGCCGCGTCGTTCGGTCCGCTCGTACACGAGCGACAAGCGGAACTCGTCGTGGGTGACGGGATCCATCAGCAACAGGCTGGCGCGGGGGTTGGTGGCCAGGTTGCGCGACGTCTTCGACATGAACTGGTTCGACAGCGCAATGCGCTCACCGTCGACCCGATGAGCGCGAGACAGATACGTGACGTTGACCACGCCGTCAGCCGACGCGGTCGCCAGCACTGCGGGAATCGCGCCACCGAAACACCGCTCGATGTCGACCAGCGACAACGGTGCGTCGGTCGAACTCATTGCGTCGCACCGTCGATCACTGCTCCGGCGGCCGGCCCCGGAGTCTGGTCGAAGGTCTCCTCGACCACCATCTCGACGGCAACCATCTGCAGCGGCAGCATGCGCCAGAGGGCCTCGATCGGGTTGCCGTCGGTGCGATGGACCGCGTCGAAGAACGTCGCTGTCTGCACGCGGGCCATCTCGATGTCACCAGCAGTCGGCGGCTCGACCACGACCGGCCGTCCCTTCAGTTGGATCGACTGATACGTCACCACCTCGGCGCCGGTCAGCGACACCAGCCCCGTCTCCAGGTTCCGCACCACGGCGGGGTCGTCGGCACTCATCACGAAGCGCACCCGCCGACCCTGCTCGTCGATCACCGCGACCGCCCAGCCGCGGTCGGCACGCGGCTCGCCGTCGTCGGAGACGGTGCCCACCACGAGGCCGGCGCCCGAGTCGATCATGGCCGTCAGTTGCGACACGAATGACATCCGATCCCCCCTCCTGAGGGTGTGTCGAGATTACGTGAGTGAGTTCTCACGATGCGTTTACGGAGAGTTCAGGAACGAGGCGCTGTCGGGTCCTTCACGATGGTCACCAGGTCGACTCGACCGTCGAGTCGCCATCTCCGAGAGGAACGACATGACCATCATCACCAGCTCCCCCATCACCAGCTCCCCGCCGGCGACCTTCGCAACGGTCGATCTCTACCGCGACATCCACAAGGGCATTCGCGCCGAGCTCTTCGCCATCACCACGGCCGCGGGCAGCATCGACCCCGCCGGCCGGATCGACCGAGCAGCGCTCGCGGACCACATCGTGTCCGTCGCGGCGGTCCTCGAATCGCACGCCCGTCACGAGGACACCGTCATCGACCCGGTGCTCGCCGTGCACCTCCCCGACCTCGCCGAGGAGATCACCGAGGACCACGAGCGTCTCGAGACCGGGTTCGGACGGATCGTCGATCTCGCCTGCTCGGCTGTGGACAGCTCCGAGAACAGCGCTGGGAACCTCATGCGGTTGCTGTACCTCGACCTCGCAGCGTTCACGTCCGCGTACCTGATGCACCAGGACCTCGAGGAACGAGCCGTCATGGCGGAACTCGAGCGCCTGATCGGCGTCGAGGAGGTGCTGGCGCTGCACGGCGCGATCGTCGGGTCGATTCCGCCCGACGAGATGGCCCGCAGCCTGTCGTTCATGCTCCCGGCGATGAACGTCGACGACCGCGCCGAGATGCTCGGCGGCATGCGCATGGCCGCTCCGCCGGAAGCGTTCGACGGCGTGGTCAGCCTCGCCCGCTCGGTGCTGCAGCCGGCCGACTTCACCGTCCTCGCCGACCGCCTCGGCATCCACTGAGAGCCTCACCGTCTGAACTGCCAAACTCCCGGAATGACAGTTCAGACGGAGTCGCCCCCGGATCCCACCGAACTGCTGCGGTCGCGCAGCTACCTGGTGCTGTTGGTGTTCGGAGCGATCGTCGGCATACCGGTCGCGGCCATCGCCTACGGGTTCCTGAAGCTCGTCGACGTCGCCCAGGAATGGGTCTTCGTCGACCTGCCCGACGCGCTCGGATTCACCACGCCACCGACCTGGTGGCCGCTGCCGGTCCTCGTGCTCGCCGGTCTCGCCGTCGCCCTGGTCATCCAACACCTACCGGGGGGCGGAGGCCACGAACCGTCGGCAGGCCTGTCAGCGACCGGCGGTGCCGGCACCGATGCACTCCCCGGCATCGCGTTGGCCGCGTTCGTGTCGCTCGGGTTGGGCGCCGTCGTGGGCCCCGAGGCGCCACTGATCGCCATCGGCGGTGGCATCGCCGTGCTGATCGTGCACCTCGTGAAGAAGGATGCGCCGCAACAGGCCACCGTGGTGATCGGCGCCGCGGGCAGCTTCGCCGCGGTCAGCACACTCCTCGGCTCACCCCTGATCGGCGCGTTCCTCCTGATGGAGGTCGCCGGCATCGCCGGGCCGATGATCGGCGTGATCTTCCTCCCCGGCCTGCTGGCGGCGGGCATCGGCTCGCTGGTCTTCCTGGGACTCAACGCCGTCACCGGCTGGGGCACCTTCTCGCTCGGCATCCCCAACCTGCCGCCGTTCGACTCGATCGACGGCTACCAGTTCCTGTGGGCCATCGCCATCGGCGTGCTCGGCGCCGTGGTGGGCACCCTGATCAAGCAGAGCGCCGTGGCACTGCTGCCGACCATCGCCGCTCGGCGAGTCCTGCTGACACCTGTGCTCGGCGCCGGCGTTGCGCTGGCGGCGATCGCGTTCGCCGAACTGACCGACCGCGGCGCCGACCAGGTGCTGTTCTCCGGCGAGAACGCGCTCCCGACCCTCATCCAGGACGCCGACTCCTGGACCGTCGGTGCCCTCGTCCTGCTCGTGGTCTGCAAGAGCCTCGCCTACGTGTTCTCCCTCACCGGGTTCCGGGGCGGCCCCACCTTCCCGGCGATGTTCATCGGTGCGGCGGGCGGCATCGCGCTGTCCCACCTCCCCGGGCTTCCCATGGTCGCAGGGGCAGCGATGGGGATCGGCGCCATGGCGGTTGCCATGCTGCGCCTGCCGCTCACCGCCGTGCTGCTCACCGCCGTGTTCCTGTCGGCCGATGCGACCCAGCTCATGCCGTTGATCATCGTGGCCGTGGTCGTTGCCCACGTCGCCACCGCGCGGCTCACGCCGAAGCTCGCCGCGGTACTCGGCCACGAGCCGGCCGTCGCGACCTGACCACATGCCGGCGATCCGACGGCTGATCCCGACCGACGACCTCGACGCGTTCGGCCGGATGGTGCTCGCCAGCTACGTCGCGCTGCCCGGTATGCCCCGGGACGCGGACTACGAGGCGGAGTTGCTCGATGTGGCCGGCCGGGTCCGCGACGGGATCGTGTACGGCGCGTTCGACGGCGACACGCCCGTTGGCTGCGTCACCTTCGTCGCCGACGCGTCGAGCCCGCACGCCGAGGGACTGCTGCCGGGCGAGAGCAGCTTCCGCATGCTCGCCGTCGACGTCACCGCCCAGGGCCGGGGTGTCGGCGAGGCGCTCGTGCGCCGATGCCTCGCCGACGCCGCCGAACTCGGGAGTTCGGCCGTGTTCATCCACAGCGGCACCTGGATGCATGCCGCCCATCGCCTGTATCGGCGTCTCGGCTTCGAGTTCGTGCCCGAGCGTGACTGGGTGATCGACGATCCGACGATCCACCTGCCCATCCATCTGCTCGGGGTGCGCTTCGCGCTCCGACCGATCGCTCCTGACGCGTAGGGTTCACGCGATGGGCAAGACCTACGCCGACGCCGAGCAACTGGAGAGCGTGTACACCACCATGTTCGACGCCGTTGCCGACGACGACTCGATGGATGCCCTCGTCGAGGCACAGATGGTGATCAACTTCCGCCTGGACGACCCCGATGCCGACATCTGGGTCGACGGCCGATCACGGCCGGTCGTCACCACGTTCTCACCCATCGACGTCGACGCGACCCTGACGGCGAAGCTCAGCGCCGACTCGATGCACCAACTCCTGCTCGGCACGCTCCCGCTCGGCAAGGCGCTGCTGTTCCGCAAACTGAAGGTGTCGGGCTCGAAGTCGAAGGCCATGGGCCTCGAACCACTGCTCCACGCCTGTCAGGCCGTCTACCCCGACATCGCCGCCGACGCCCTCGGCAGCTGACTCGTCGGGTCAACCCGGCGGTCGCATCGACGCGAGGTGCGGGTCGAGGCCGACACCGAACAGCGGGACGAGCGGCCACCTGGCCACGAACGTGCCGGCGGCCGGATCGAGCTCGATCTCCAAGCGGTGCGGGGTCGCGAGGAAGACCACGTCGACGGCGAGGGTCCCGTCGGCGAGCCGGGTCGCGCTCGCCGCGAGCGACGCCTCGTCGTCGACCGACCAGCCGTGCGTCAGCGACACCTCGATCGACCGGTCCTGCTCGCGGATGATCATCCGCTGCCCGGTGGTCTCGATGCTCGGTCACCGTGGGATGCGATCGCGCTCCCGGCCGGCGCGTGAACGTCATCGCCGGCACATCCGCCAGATCGTGACCACCCGCACGCGTCCGCCGCGGTCGGCAGCGCCAGGTGCGCCATCCGCTGCGCCAGCTCGTCGTCGGCCGGTGACGGCGCCAACGCACCGGCCTCCATGGCGGGGAGCAGGTGTTCCCACATCGCGTCGAGGATGACCTGCATCCGCTCGATGCACGAGAACACCGCGACCACGGCGTCGTGCTCGGGGAGCACGACCATGTACTGACCGAACGCCCCGTCGCCGCGGTAGCCGTGCTGGGACATCCACAGCAGGAAGCCGTAGCCCTGCTGCCAGTCGATGTCGTCCCAGCCGTTGGCGATCTGCACCGACGATGCATCGGCGACCCAGCCCTCCGGCAGGATCCGGCGCCCGTTCCACACGCCGTCGTCGAGGTGGAGCTGGCCGAGCCGGGCGACGGCATCGAGGTTGGTGTACACGCCGGAGAAGCCGAGGTCGACGCCCGACGGCGTCTGCGCCCACCGGAAGTCGCCGATGCCGAGCGGATCGAGGACGCGGGGTCGCAGGTAGTCGACGAGGCGCTCCCCGGCGAGGCGCTGCAGGATCGTGGCGAGCGTCAGCACCGGCGGCTGGTTGTAGGCGAACAGGGTGCCCGGCTCGGCGTCGGGCGGGATGGACAGGAACCCGTGGACCGGATCGGTGGGATCGATCGTCGACGGCTTCGAGCAGTGTCTCGCGGTCGTGGCCCGTCGCCATCGACGCGATGTGGCGGATCCGCATCCGTCGGGTCGCGTCGGGGGTGGCGTCGTCGAACAGCTCGGGCAGGTGGTCGCTCACGAGGTCGTCCAGCGTGAGCCGACCCTCGCCGAGCTGCAACGCCAGCGCCGTCCCCGTGAACGTCTTGCTCACCGAGTAGACGAGCCGGCTGCGATCGGCCGTGTGCGGCGCCCAGTAGCCCTCGACGATCCGACGGCCGTGGCGCTGGATGATCAGCCCGTGCGGCTCGGCGTCGCGCTTCGAGGGCGTCGAGGAACGCGAGGATCCCCTGCGAACGGACTCCCTGCGACGACGGGCTGCTGACGTCCATGCTCAGGTCGCCGCCACGATGTCGGCGGCGTGGGCCTGGATCCGGGCCGCAGCGCGCGCCACGTCGAGGACGTCCTCGCGGTCGGCGAGGAGCAGGCGATGCTGCAGCCACACCGTCGACGCCGCAGCGTGCTCGGCGACGGGGAGGTGCAGCGATGCGTAGTCGACGGTCGGCGCGCTCGCCCGCAGACGTGGCCCGAAGTTGCCCTCGCGGAACAACGCCAGGTCGCTGAGCGACGGGTACGACACGCCCATCGGGATGCCTTCGGCGGCCAGCGCCCGCTCGAAGCCGTCGAGCGGCAAGCCCGGCGAACTGCTCGGCGTCGTAGTGGAACACGAAGCAGTAGTTGCCCTGGGAGTCCATACGCGGATCGCGCCGTGGGCGCTCGCAGGCCGGGCACCTCGTCGAGCGCGGCGTTCAGCGCGACGGCGTTGTCGTTGCGGATGGCGTTCTGCTCGGGGAACCGTTCGAGCTGCGCGCTCAGCACGGCGCCCTGCCATTCGGTCATGCGCAGGTTCGAGCCGTAGCGAGCGTGGTGGTAGAACCACTCGCCCTTGGTCCGCCCGCAGTCGGCGTACGACCAGGCGCGGTCACGGAGTTCGGTCGTCGTTGCAGATGAGCACACCACCCTCGCCGGCCGTCATCAGCTTGGAGCGCTGCATCGAGAAGCTGCCGAAGTCGCCCCACGATCCGACGCCGCGGCCCCGCCAGAACGTGCCGTGCGCGTGGGCGCAGTCCTCGATGAGCCGCGAGGTCGTGGCGTTCGCAGAGTTCCAGGAGCGCGTCGAGGTCGGCGGCGGCGCCGGCGACGTGCACGGCGATGATCGCCCGCGTCCGCGGCGTGATCGCCGCCTCGGCCGCAGCCACGTCGATGCACAGCGTGTCGGGGTCGACGTCGACGAGGATCGGTGTGGCGTTGACCGCAAGGGCGGCGCTCGCCGACGCGACGAACGTCATGCCCGGGAACGATCACCTCGTCGCCCTCGCCGACATCGCAGGCCGCCAGCGCCGCTTCGAGGGTGTGCGTGCCGTTCGTGAGCGCGAGGCCGTACGTCGCGCCGTGGTAGGCGGCGAAGTCGTTCGCGAACGTCGCGGCGACCGTCGCCGTTCCCCGACCACCACCCGCCGGCGTCGAGCACCGCCAGCAGGTTCTCCCGTTCGTGGCCGTCCCAGACCGGCCACGACGGATAGTCCGCGGTGCGAACCGGAGTGCCGCCGAGGATCGCCGGCTTGTCGATGATGGAACTCATGGTGCTGCCCTCTTCGCTTCGCGTCGCCTCTGCGGCCAACGTAGCGTGGGCCGCAGATGAAGGTCGCGGCATGAAGATCACGGTGATCGGTGGCGGATCCACCTACACGCCCGAGTTGATCGAGGGGCTGCTCTCGCGGCGCGAGATGCTCGACCTCCACGAGATCCATCTCGTCGACAGCGACGCCGACCGCCTGCGCGTGCTCGGGCCGTTCGCGCAGCGGATGGCGGCAGCGAGACGGCGGACGGCGTCGAGGACGTGACGGTGGGGCACCGATCGACCCGAGGGCATCGACGGGTCGCGCTTCGTCGTGAGTCAGATCCGCGTGGGCGGGATGGCCGCGCGCGAGCGCGACGAGCAACTCGGCCGCGAGTTCGGGCTGATCGGCCAGGAGACCGTCGGCGTCGGCGGGTTCGCCAACGCGCTGCGGACGATCCCGGTCGCGCTCGACATCGCCGCCGACGTCGCCCGCCACGCGCCCGACGCGACCCTGCTGAACTTCACCAACCCGGCCGGGCTCGTGACCGAAGCGATCTGCCGCTACGGCGACGTGCCGGCCATCGGGTTGTGCAACGTGCCGTGGACCGTCAAGGCCCAGGTGGCAAGAGCGCTGCGCGTGGAGGCGAGTGCGGTCGACTTCGACTACGTCGGGCTGAACCACCTCAGCTGGATCCGTGGCGTGACGGTCGACGGGGTGGATCGCACCGGCGAGGTGCTCGACGGCCTGCGGCAGCGGCTCGGCGAAGCAGGCGCGGAGCGGGTGATGCGGAGCCGGACTGGACCCCGGACGCCATCGACGTGCTCGAGGCCATCCCGAACTACTACCTCCTCTACTACTACGAGACCGAGGCCTGGGTGCGCCACCAGGCCGCGCATCCCACCCGGGCGTCGGAGGTGATGGCCATCGAGGACGCGCTGCTCATCCAGTACGCCGACCCGACGTTGACGCAGAAGCCTCCCGAGCTGTCCGAGCGCGGCGGCGCCTACTACTCCGAGGCAGCCGCGGCCCTGATGGCCGACCTGACGGCCGGTGTGACGGCCGACGCGGGCGCCGTCCATGTCGTGAACACTCCCAACCGTGGCGCGATCCCCGGCCTCCCCGACGACGTGGTGGTCGAAGTGTCGGCGCGCGTCGGTTCGGGGCGGGTGACGCCGCTGCCGGTCGGCCCGCTGCGACCGGACGTCGACGCGCTGATCCGCACCATGAAGGACTTCGAGCTGCTCACGGTCGAGGCCGCCGTGCACGGCGACGAGGACGCTGCACTGCGGGCATTGGTGACCAACCCGATCGGCCCGCCGATGTCGCAGGCACCAGCAGTGTGGCAGCGCCTCAAGGAGGTGCATGCCGGATGGCTGGGGCGGCTGGGATGAGCGGCGGGCGAGTGGCGGGCCGTCGCGTCATCGGTGTCGACGGCGGCGGCACGAAGACCGACGTGGTCGTGGCCGATCTGGAGCGGCACCGAGCTCGCACTGGTCACGGCCGGGGGCAGCAACCACGAGTCGATCGGTACGGAGAAGATGGCAGCGGTGATCGACGCCGCCGTGGGCGAGGCCTTGGCCGCGGCCGACCGTGAACGGGCCGATGTCGTCGCGTCGGCGTTCGGGCTCGCGGGGGTCGACTGGGACAGCGACGTCGTGCTCGTCGGGTCGGCACTGGACGTCCTCGAACTCCCCGGCGACCGTGTCATCGTCAACGACTCGCGGATCGCCCTCCGGGCCGGATGCACGCAGACGTGGGGCATCGTGTCGAACGTCGGCACCGGCGCCGTGACGGCCGGAGTCAACCGCTGCGGTGAGTGGTTCCGCACGATGGCGGTCGGGTGGGGCGAACCGAGCGGATCGTGGACGATCGTGTCCGACTCCCTCCATGCGATTGCGGCGCACCATCACCGCACCGGACCCGCCACGGCGCTGACCGAGCTGTACCTCGAGGCACTCGGATACTCGACCGTCATCGAGATGTTCGAGGCGATCACCCGACGACGATCCACCGTCGGTGGCCATCTGGCGCCGCTCGCCGGACGGGCGGCCGCGGCCGGCGACGAGGTCGCCGACGAGATCCTCACCCGGGTGGCCGACCAGCACGCCGACATGGTCGGCGGCGTCGCCACGCAGCTGGGCATGCTCGACGACGACTTCGAGCTGGTCACTTCCGGCGGGGTCCATGCGTCCGGCGGCGCCTTCTCCGACCGGTTCATGGTCCGGGTCCGTCACCACTGTCCGCGCGCCGTGCTCGTCCCGCTCGACGCGCGACCGGTCACCGGGGCGGTCCTGCTCGCGCTGGAGCTGGTGCCGTGAAGATCGCCGTCATCGGTGCCGGCAGCGCCCAGTTCATGGAGGAGCTCGCCGACTTCTGCAGCCTCGACGGCATCGGGCCGTACGAGGTGGCGCTCGTCGACACGAATGCCACTCGACTGGAGGTCGCCGCCGGCGTGGGACGCGCCGTCGCCACGGCCACCGGTGTCCCGGCCACGGTCACCGCCTGTGTGGAGCGCCTCGAGGCGGTGAGTGGAGCCGACGTGGTGGTCACCTCGATCGGCGTCGGCATGCAGCGGTCGATCAAGCCCGACTTCGAGATCCCGGCGCGCTACGGGATCCGCCAGACCGTGGCCGACACACTCGGCATCGGCGCCATCATGCGGATCCTGCGAACGGCACCCGTACTCGCCGACATCGCCCGCGAGATCGCCGAGCACGCGCCGTCGGCGCTGCTGCTGAACGTGACGAACCCGATGGCGATGTGCTGCATGGCCCTCGATCGGATGGTGCCCGAGGTCCGGACGATCGGGCTGTGCCATTCCACCTGGATGACCGCGGCGACCGTCGCCGGCCTGCTGGACATCCCCGTCGAGGAGCTCGACTTCGCCGGCGCCGGGGTGAACCATCAGGTGTTCATCAGCCGACTCGAACAGGACGGTGTCGACGTGTACCCGCGCCTGCGGGCGCTCGCAGCGAGCGACCACCCGTTCGCTCGCTCCGTTCGTGGCGATCTCGTTCGCCGATTCGGGTACATGGTGACCGAGAGTTCGAAGCACAACGCCGAGTACGTGCCGTGGTACCTGCCGTGGGACGAGCAGGTCGAATCGTTCGGTCTGGTCGCCGAACCCGTACTGGGAGCGCCGGGCGCAGAACGCCGAGTGGTTCGCACTCGCCGGTGACGTCGCTGCGGGACGGCGTCCGGTCCGCGCCGATCGGAAGCCGTCGGGCGAGTACGCACCCCAGATCGTCCGCTCGTTGGTCGACGGGGTGAGCCGGCCGCTCTACGCCAACGTGCCGAACCGGACCCCCGATGGCGGGCGACTCGTGGACGAACTCCCCGACTGGGGTGTGGTCGAGGTTCCTGCGACCTGCGACGCCGACGGCGTGCATCCGCGTCCGGCCGAACCGGTGCCACCGCAGTGCGCAGCGATCAACCGCCGTTCACTCGATGTGTGCGACCTCGCGGTGCGCGCCGTGGTGGAGGGCCGACGCGATCACGTGCACCACGCAGCGCTGCTCGACCCGAACACCTCGACCGCACTGCCACCCGACCGGATCGCGGCGATGGTCGACGAACTCCTCGATGCCCATCAGGCCGCGGGCGCCCTGCCCGAGACGCTGCATCGCTGATCAGGGCATCGCGTCAGTCGTGGAACGAGGAGCAGTACCGGACGTGCCCGGCCGGGACGACGGCCGACCCGAGAGGTCGCACCATCCATCCGTCGTGATCTCCGTAGTCGCCGGTGAGGCCGGCCGCGGCTGCCGGCACGAACCCGAACCGGGGGTAGTAGCCGGCATGGCCGAGCAGGACGACGAACTGCCAGCCGAGCTGTTCGGCCCGCTCCAGGGCCGTCGTGATCAGGAGCGAGCCGATGCCCGAGGCCTGGACGTCGGGCGCCACGGCGACCGGCGCGAGCCCGAGACCACGAGCGGCTCGTCCGTCGAGGGTGACCTCGCTGAACGCGATGTGGCCGACGATGCGTCCGTCGCTTCCGCGACCAGGGTCAGATCGGCGACGAGCTCCCCGCGTTGCCGCATCGTCCGGATCAGGCCGGCCTCGGTGGTGGTGCCGAACTCGGCGAGGAACGCCGCCGTCACGATGTCGTCGATCGCCTCGAAGTCCTCGGGCCGCTCCGGACGCACCGTGATCTCATCTGCCGGACATCCCCACCTCCTCCGGTCTGCCACGTGATCGCGACCGCTCGATCTACGACGGACGCAACGTACCCGGCTCGGGTCGAGCGCTCGTTGAAGTACTCGCGCTGGAACCAGCCGAGCAGGATCACGAGCCACGTCGTCACGACGAAGCCCGCGGCGAGCGACACGAGGTCGAGCTTGCCGAACACGGGCAGGATCGCCGACGCGAAGACGGCCCCGAACAGCGCGAGGCGGATGTCGGAGCCGCAGAACGCGTAGATCGCCACCGCGGCCAGCACGGCGTTGAAGCCGGCGAGGCCGAGGTTGATCTGCTCGCCGGGCACGTTCCACCACTCGGCGATGCGGTGGGCGAGGAACGCGGCAGACAGAGCGAGAACCGCGTGCCGCCAGTTCGACACGAGCACCGCGACGAAGAACAGGATCCCGGCCGTGCACCGTTCCGGCGAACAGCGCTGCGCCGAGCGCCGACAGTCCGGCGCGCAACGGTTCGTAGTCCTCGTTCGTGAACGGCGGGAACAGGCGCAACGTGAGGCCGACGTCCTCGGCGAACTCCCAGAAGATCCAGAACAGCACGATGAACGGCGCCGCCAGGATCGGGAACGGAGATGAACCTGAACGGCGACGACGGTGACCGCCGTGGCGACGCGCACTCAGCACCGCCGCCCAGATCCACAGCGCCGCCTCGTACTCGAAGAAGTTGCCGAGCGCCAGCGCCATCAGACACGAGTTGAATCCGAACACGCCGAGCTCGAGCAGGACCCGGTCACCGCGCAGCAGCAGGGCGACCGACCGGCGCGATCACGGCGGCCATCAGCCATCAGCAGCGCCTGCTCCCACGAGTAGGTCAGCACGGCGATGAGGAAGATCAGCCCGGTGACCTCGTTGGTCTGGAAGCAGCACTGCGAGCAGCCGCGCAGCACGAGCCGCCAGAACGGCACGGCGCCCTCCGCCACAGCGGGCAGCACCGGGCGGCCGAAGATCGTCGCCGTCGAGGCGCGGCGGACTGCTCGGCGACGTCGGTCATGTCGTTGCTCCGGGTCCGTCGGCCGCGAACGCTCGCCACCCGCCGAGGTGGGTGATCTCGGGATGGCCCTGCACCAGGGCCGGTTCCGCCAGCACGCCGAGCACCTCGGTGCCGTCGTCGAGTTCGACCTTGCCGACGAGAGACCCGGCGGCTCGCGCAGCAACACGGCGGCCACACCGGCGAGCGGAACTCGCCACACCTCGACGCGATCGACGCGCCGTCGCCGTCGGTCGTGCGGATCATGCCGGGGTGGCGGCCGGCGATCGACCACAACCGGTAGACCGGCGCCGTCTCGGCATCGCGCACGAACTCGCAGCCGAAATCGGTCAGGTTGCGGTTCAGCTCGTAGCCGCGCATGAGCGTGCCGTTCACGGCCAGCTCGACGGTCGTCCGCGTCGTCGCTCATCGTCGCCCTCGATCCACGTTCCGGTGCGCCGGGCGAGCGCGTCGCCGAGGCGCTCCGGCGACGTGATCACCCGGCCCCACCGGCACGCTCGCTGCACGAAGCCGACGAGCGCTTCGACCTTCGGTCGCATGCTGCCCTCGCCGAACTGGCCCTCCGCGGCGAGCCGCGTCGCCTCCGCCGACCGTGAGGCGATCGAGCCACTGCTGGTCGGGCTCGCCGAAGTTGATCGCCACCCGCTCGACGCCGGTCGGGATCGCCAGCAGATCGGCGCCGAGGCGGGCGGCGAGCAGCGCCGAGGCGAGGTCCTTGTCGATCACCGCCTCGACGCCGACGAGCGAGCCGTCGCCGGCGCGCGTCACCGGGATGCCGCCACCGCCTCCGGCGACGACGATGGCGCCGGAGGCGGTGAGCGTCCGGATCGTCTCGGTCTCGACGATCTCGAGCGGGACGCGGCGACGCGCACGGTGCGCCGCCAGCCGCGGCCGGCGTCCTCGGCGACCGTCCAGCCGAGCTCGTGCTCGTACCGGCTGGGCGGTCGCCTCGTCGAAGAACGAGCCGACCGGCTTGGTCGGGTGGTCGAACGCCGGATCGTCGGGGTCGACCACGGTCTGGGTCACCACGGCGACGACCGGCCGATCGACCGAGCGCCGCGCCAGCTCGTTGCGCAGCGCCTTGACGAACATGTAGCCGATCGCGCCCTGGGTGTCGGCGACGGCGTAGTCGACCGGCACCGGGTCGACCTCGTCGATCGCCAGCTCCGAGCGGCGCAGGATGAAGCCGACCTGCGGGCCGTTGCCGTGCGTGACCACGAGCCGCCAGCCCTGCCTCGACCAGGTCGACGAGGTGCGGCGCCACGCGCGCTCACGGTGTCGTACTGGTCGCCGATCGAGTCGTGTGCGGCGTCGCGCGACGAGCGCGTTGCCGCCGAGCGCGACGACGGCGAGCCCGCTCACGTGCCACCCTCCGGATCGCGCGGCGACCAGCGCGGCGAGTCGCGCCGACGAAGCAGTCCATCGGCGCCGTCGTGATGCCGGCGCCGATCTGGCCGACGCCGGCCTCCCGGTGGGCGATGCCGGTGTTGATGATCGGCAGGACGCCGGTGTCGAGCACGAGCCGGGCGTCGATGCCCGCCGCCGTCGGGCCGAAGTTGAGCGCCGGCAGCGTGAATGCCGGGTTCGTGCCGACGGTGATCGTGCGCATCCGGCGGCTGTTCTCGGTCGCGTCGGCCGGCGTGCCGCCGACGAACTGCACGATCGCCGGCGCGGCCGCCATCGCGAACCCGCCGAGCCCGGCGGTCTCGGTGATCGCGCTGTCGCCGAGGTCGGCGGCGGCGTCGGCGACGCCGTAGCCCGGGAAGAACAGTCCGTCGACCGGGTTGGCGGGCGCCTGGAACCACTGGTCGCCGGTGCCGCTGAGGCGGATGCCGAAGTTGACGCCGTTGCGGGCCATCACCGTCACCATCGAGCTGCCCGGCACGTCCGGCCGCGGCGTCGAGCATCGCCTTGCACGCCGCCATCGACAGGTTGAGGAAGAAGTGGTCGTTGCCGGCGACGAACTCGATGCACGCGGCGCAGCCGCGTCGAGCGGCTCGTCGGTGTCGAGCAGCGCCGGGATCAGCCGCTTGAGCAGCAGGCCGGTGGCGGCGGCGTTGCGGTTGTGGACCTCGTCGCCCATGTGCAGCGCCTGCGCCATCAGCGGCTTGAGCTCGAGGCCGTCGAGACGGCGCGACGCCGGCCTGCACGACCTCGAACAGCTCGGTGCCCATCCACCGCAGCCGGTCGATCACCTCGGGACCGTTGGCGCCGAACGCGCAGCACCTTGCCGAGGCCCTCGTTGAAGTTGCAGTACGCCCGGTTGCCGGCGGTCGTGTTCTCGACGACCCACACCGGCATCGACGGGCTGATGATGCCGGCCATCGGCCCGACCGCGTGGTGGTCGTGGCACGGCGCGAACGCCACGTCGCCGCGCGGCCGCCATCGCCATCGCCTCGTCGGGCGTCGTCGGCCCAGCCCTCGTAGACGATCGCGCCGGCGATGGCGCCCTGCACCGGGCCGCACATGTCGGCCCAGTCGATCGGCGGCCCGGCGTGCAGGATCCGGCGCTCGCCGTCGAGCGCGGCGATCGCCTCGCGGGCGCAGCACGACGTCGACCAGCACCGGCTGCGCGGCGAGGTAGCGGCCGAACGCGGTCGCGTTGGCCGCCTCGACGACCGGGTCGTTCACCAGCGAGGCGAGCGCCAGCCCGGTCGCGACGTCGCCGCCGGCGGGCGGCGCCAGGCGAGCTGCGTGGCGTGGCCGCCGGCGCGGCGCAGGTTGTCGGCGAAGCTCGACAGCCCGACGTTGACGACCCTGAGGTCGCTGTCGAAGACCTCGTTCATCGCTGCTCCCGGCTGGCGATCGTGGCGATGTGGGCGGCCCAGCGGGCGGCCTCGGCGTTGCTCGACGCGACCAGGCGCCCGGTCGAGCGGAGCTTGGCGATCGATCTCGTCGCGCTGCTTGCGGGTCGGCGTCGGTGCCGCAGACGTGGGCGACGACGGCGAGGTGACGGCCGCGCCCTTCGGCGTTGCTGCGGGCGTTCGCCGAGCACCTCGAGCAGTCCGGACGCGGGATCGTCGGCCGAGCCGTAGCCGAGCACCACGTCGACAGCACGACCGCAGTCGTCGGGTCGGCGGCGTCGCGGGCGACACGCTCGTCGCGCAGCGTCGGGTCGATCATCGGGTGCGGGCGGCCCTGCGTGAACTCGTCGTCGCCCATGTCGACGATGGTGTGCTCCGAGCTGACCCGGATGTCGGCGAGCACGTGGTTGCCCGCCACCGGCGTGTTGGACCAGCTCGTGATCCCGGCGGCCTGGCACAGCAACTGGGCCTCGAAGCAGAACGTGCCGCCGCAGAAGATGCCGCGGACGTAGCGCTGGTCGGCGCTCATCCGCCGCGCGGCGTCGTCGAGGGCGCGTCGCGTGTCGCCGTCGATGACATCGGTGCTGCACCGGCGACCGCGGTGCCGTGTGGCGATCGCGACCGCGAGGTCGGCCGCGTCGGCCAACGTGCCGACGCCACGGATCTCGTCGTCGCTGAACGTCGCCGGGTCGGCGCCGAGGAAGATCGACCACGACCGGTGTGCTCATGCCGCGCGCCTCGTCGAGCACGACCTTGGCGACGCGATCCGACGGCGGCTTCGACACCAGCACGATGACCGTCGGTCGCCGGGTCGTGCTCGAGCGACCGCAGGCCGTGCAGCATCGAGATGCCGCCGATGTCGTCGCTCAGGTCGTGGCCGCCGGTGCCGAGCGCCTGCGAGACGCCGGATCCGAGGTTGTGGATGCGCGACGTCACCTCCTGCATGCCGGTGCCGGAGGCGCCGACGACGCCGATCGGTCCGCGCCGCACGACGTTGGCGAAGCCGAGCGGGAGCCCGTTGACGATCGCCGTGCCGCAGTCGGGGCCCATCACCATCACGCCGCGCTCGGCGGCCAGCGTCTTCATGGCGAGTTCCTGCTCGACGGGCACGTTGTCGCTGAACACCATCACGCTCAGGCCGAGCCGCACGGCCTTCATCGCCTCGGCGGCGGCGTACGCGCCGGGCACCGAGATCAGCGCGAAGTTGAGCGCGGGGTCGGCGGCGACGGCCATCTGCGTGCTCGACGGCGGGCAGCTCGGCGACGGCGCCGCCGGCGTCGAGCGGCTGCTCGGCGAGCAGGTCGTCGGCGAGCGCCAGCGCCGCGTCGCACGCGTCGTCGGTGCCGGCGACGGCGACGATCGAGGTCGGACGGCTTGGTGTCGCCGAGCCCGTCGGCGAGCCCGGCCTCGACGAGGTTGTCGAGGTTGGTCGGCGTCGCCATCACCACCGATGCCGACTCGACGCCGTCGATGGCGAGGACCTTCGACGAGATCGCCATGAGCGCCACCGAGTCCTTGTACATGTTGGCGACGATGCGGTGCCGGACGCTCATGCGACCTCCTCGAAGAGCGGCTCGAGCCGGCGGCTCGAGCGCTGACGGCTCGAAGACGTTGCCAGCGTCGGCGGCCGAGACCCCGCCGCGGCGACGCCGACCGGCGTCGGCGCCGCTCGTCGCGCCGGTCGCCAGCAGCCGGTCGAGCGGCGTCAGGCGTCCGGTCCGCTCGGCCGAGCAGCAGGCGTCGACGACGGAGACGAGCCGTTCACCGAACTCGCCGCGCAGCGCGAGCCGCAGGAAGTGCGCGCTGATCGGCGTCGGTCCGATCCAGCAGCGGCGCGAAGCCGACCGCGAGCGTGTCGAGCGGTCCGGCAGCGACGCTGGGCGGCGCGCAGCGATGGAGCACCGCGAGCATCCCGACGATGGCGTCGTCGCCCGACGGTGTGAGCCCGACGCCGCTGCCCGACGAGCCGGAGCAGGACGCCGGCTGCAGCCGGCGTGGCGTCGTGACGGACACGAGCGCATCGACGAGTTCGTCGACGAGATCGACGTCGACGTGGGCGTCGGGCGGACGCGTCGGCGCGGCGTGACGCCCGACCGGGGCGCGGGTGGGCGGCGGTGGCCGCACCCGCGTCGCCGTGCGCACGTCGACGACCAGCGTCGCCGAGCCAGGAGGTGGCCGGCCCGGCCGACGACGGGGGCGCCCGGCGCGACCGGCGCGGTACCGCGTCGGTCGACCAGCAGCGACGTGGGCGTCGGCGCCGTGGCTCGCGTCGTGGACGACGAGCAGGTCACCTCGGGTCGGGCGCGACGTAGACGGCGCTCCGGAACGCACGCGGTGCACCACGCCTCGGAAGCCGTCGACGACGGCGAGGTGGCCCCGGGTCCGGGCGGTCGCCCACGCGGTCATGTCACGCCATCGCGGCGATGGCGGCGTCGGCAGTTCGACACCCACCCGACGATGGCTCCCTGGGCCTTGATCATGTCGAGCGCCGCCTTCTGGAACTCGGGGAAGTACGACCCACGCAGTCCTCGAGCACGACGATCTCGAACCCGCGGTCGTTGGCCTCGCGGGCGGTCGTCTGCACGCAGACCTCGGTCGTGACGCCCATCATGATCAGCGACCGTGATCCCGCGCTCTCGCAGGATCAGCTCGAGGTCGGTGGCGTAGAACGCGCCCTTGCCCGGCTTGTCGATGATCGGCTCGCCCTCGATCGGGTACAGCTCCGGTCGCTGCCGACCTCGCGCGCACGGCCGCCGAGCGCGGTAGGCCGGCCGCGTCAACGGACGACGCGGTCACCCGAGGTGTTCGTGGAGCCGGCGCACCGAGTTCGAGCTGCGGCCCGACCTCCGGCCCGGCGGCGGGGCGGTGACGGCGAACACGCTCGAGGGCGTCGTCGAGCGGCACCGCCAACGACACCAGCACCGCGACCGCCACCGTGCCCGCCCGGCCGATCCCGGCTGCGCAGTGCACGATCAGCCGGTCACCCGACACGACCCGATCGACGAGCCCGGTCAGCACCGGCGCGAACTCGCTCGAGTGTCGGCGCGTGCAGATCCGAGATCGGATACCACAGCGCCCTCGTCGGCGGCTGCGGCGCGCAGCCACGCCACGATAGCTCGGGGTAGCGCTCGGCGAGTTCGTGCTGCTCGGTGAGGCAGACCACCCCGTCGGCGCCGACGCGCTCCATCAGCCCCTCGGGATCCGGACCGATCGCATGCTTGCCGCACAGCCACAGCCGACCCCGCGCGGATGACGGCAACGGGATCTCGTGGATACCACCGTCGAGGTTCATCCCGCTCGCCGCCTTCCCCGACGCCTACTTGAGGAGCGGGTCGCGGGGCAGGCCGAGGATGCGTTCGCCGATCTGGTTGCGCTTGATCTCCGAGGTACCACCGGCGATCGACATGCCGCGGTGCATGAGCACGAGCAGGTTGCTCATCCCGCCCGGGCCGTCCATGAACAACGAGTCGGGCCCGTTCAGCTCGGTCAGGATCGCCGCCGCCTCGTGGCCGATCTCCGACAGCACCAGCTTGGTCATCGCACCCTCCGGTCCGGGCTCGCCGCCCGCCACCGCGCGGTTCGCGCTGCGCAGGTTGAGCAACCCCATCGACTGGTGTTCGGCGATGTAGCGACCGATGCGCGCCGCGCCGCCGTCGAGACGTTCGGGGTGGGCGTCGAACGGGGCGATCAGCGCCGGCCCCGGCATCGACATGCCGCCGCCTCCCCCGCCGATGCTGACGCTCTCGTTGCCGAGCGTCGCCCGCGCCACCGTCCAGCCGCCGTCGACCGGGCCGACCACGTCGTCGTCGGGCACGAACACGTCGTTGAAGAAGACCTCGTTGAACTCCGAGTTGCCCGAGGTCATCTTCAGCGGACGCACCTCGACGCCGTCGGCGTGCATGTCGATGGCCATCATCGTGATGCCGTCGTGCTTGGGCACGTCGGGATTGGTGCGCACGGTGGCGAAGCCCATCCCGGCGACGTGGGCGCCGCTCGTCCACACCTTCTGCCCGTTGACGAGCCAGCCGCCGTCGACTCGGGTGGCCTTGGTCTTGACGCCCGCCGCGTCGGAGCCGGCGTCGGGCTCGCTGAAGAGCTGGCACCAGATGACGTCCTGGTTGAGCGCCGGATGCACCCAGCGGTCGATCTGATCCTGGGTGGCGTACTGGATGATCGTGAGGATGTTCCACGCCGTGATCCCGTAGGCGGGACGGGTGATGCCCGCCTCGCCGAACTCCTGCTCGATCACGAGCTGCTCGACCGCGCCGGCGGCTCGGCCGTAGGGCTTCGGCCAGTGCGGCATCACGTAGCCGGTCTCGATGAGGCGGGTGCGCTGCTCGTCGGCCGGCAGGTCCTTGATGCTCTGCGCGAACGAGCGGACCTCGTCGCGGATGGCGTCGGCCTCGGGCGGCAACTCGACGGCCTTCTCGCGGGCGACACCGCGGCGGGTCAGATCGGTGAGCTCCTCGGCGGCACCGGGCGGCGTCGAGGTAGTGGAGCAACGTCGTGGCGCGGCGCATGTAGAGGTGGGCGTCGTGCTCCCACGTGATGGCGATGCCACCATGGACCTGGGTGTTGAGGTTGGCGCACAGATCGGCGGCCGGTGCGGCCAGCGTCGCGGCCACCGCGGCGGCATAGGTGAGCTGGTCGCCCGCCGGTCGCCGAGGCCCGGGCGGCGTCCCACACGGCGCTCGTCGCCAGCTCGGTGGCGACCGCCATGTTGGCGCAGTGGTGCTTCACCGCCTGGTACATGGCGATCGGGCGCCCGAACTGGATGCGCTCCTTGGAGTACTCGGCCCCCATCTCCGTGCACTCCCGGGCGACGCCGACCGCGTCGGCCGCCAGGATCACCCGGGCCAGGTCGGTGAGCACTCGACGGGCACCTGGCATCACGGTGACCCGCGCGCCGTCGAGGGTCACCCTGGAACTGGGCCGGGTCGGGTCGAGGTTGGGCGGCGAGTCGACCGTGACGCCGTCGCCGACCTCCACCACGACGACGTCGTCACCGACCGGCACGAGGATCAGCGACGCGAGTCCGGCACCGAGCACGACGCCGGCGTCACCGGTTGCCACGCCGTCGGACACGGTGACGGATCCGCCGAGCGCGACGGCACCGACCGTCGAACCATCGGCGAGTCCGGGGAGCAGACGCGACTGCAACTCGTCGTCCCCGGCGGCGGCGATCACCGCGCTCGCGATCACGGTCGGGACGAACGGCCCGGGCGCCACGGCTCGGGCGAGTTCCTCCACCACCACGACCAGCTCGTCGATCCCGTAGCCCGAGCCACCGACGTCCTCGGGCAGGTGCAGCCCGAGCCACCCCAGTTCGGCGAACTCGGCCCAGAACTCCGGCAGCACGTCATCGGACGTGCCGAGTCGGGCTCGGGCGGCCCCGCGCAGGTCACGCTTGTCGGCGAAACCGCGCACCGTCTCGGCGAGCGCACGATGGTCTTCGGTGATGGCAATCGACATGGTGAGCGAACCTCTGTTGGCAGACGACGGGGCGCTCCATCTTCCCCGACCGCTCCACCCCACGACGACTCCAGCCGAACCTCCCACCCGATCAGAGCCGATCCGGTGCCGGTTTCCGGAACGGATCGCGCACGGATCGACGACGCACCGACTGGCAGATCGACATCGTCGGCCGATCAGCGTCGGCGCGGCATCAGAACCGGCCGCCGTCGACGAGGAAACTCTGCGCCGTGCAGCCGCCGCCGTCGTCGGCGGCGAGGAAGAGGACCATCTGCACGAACTCGTCGGGCGTGATGCGCTTCTTGAGCGCCTGATCGCGCATCGTCTGCTCCTCGCCCTCGGGCGACCACCACTTGGTGAGCTGGCGCTCGGTGGGCACCCACCCGGGCATCACGGTGTTGACCCGCACGTTGTGCGGCCCGAACGTGCGCGCCATGGTCCGCGTGATGCCCTCGACCGCCGACTTGGCGATCGCGTACCCCGGGAACATGTCCTCCTGCATCAGGTAGCTGCTCGACCCGATGTTGACGATGGACCCGAGTCCGGCCTCGATCATCTGCGGCGCGAGCGCCTGGATGGCGAAGAAGTAGTGCCGGAGGTTCACGTGCATCCGGTCGTCGAAGTACTCCGGTGTCATCTCGCGCCAGTCGTGGCGGTCGTCGCTGGCGGCATTGTTGACGAGCACGGTGACTCCGCCGAGATCACGGATCGCCGCGCTGCAGGCGTCGCGTAGGGCGGCGATGTCGACGAGGTCGAGTTCGTAGAACAGCGGCGCGTGAACCGCCCCGGACTCGACGCAGGCAGCGATCGTCCGTTGCGCGTAGGCCGCGTTCTTGTCGACGAACGCCACCTTGCTGCCCTGGCGGGCGAAGTGCTGCACCAGTGTGCTCCCGATCCCGTCGGCACCGCCGGTGATGAAGACCGTGCGGTCGGCGAGCGACGGGTAGGTGGCGTAGTTCGTGCGGTGATCGGTCATGCGGACTCCTGTGCTCGATGTGCGGCTGGTACCGGTGGCGTGTCGGTGATGTGGGCGGCCCACCAGGCACGGAGCCGATCGGCGTGCTCGGCGTTGACCGCCCGGGGTGGCACCTCGCCGGCGATCATCGCTCGCACCTGCTCCACCGAGCTGCGGGCCTGGGCGTCGGCGTTGTCGGGGGTGAGCCCGCCCAGGTGCGGTGTGGCGACCACTCGCGGGCGACCTGCGAGTGCAGGTGACGGGCGTTGGTCCGGTGCCTGCCCGACGTCCATGGCCAGCCCGCCGAGCCGTCCGGAGTCGTAGGCAGCCGCCACCGCGTCCTCGTCGAGCAACTCGCCGCGCGACACGTTGACGAGTACCGCTCCGGGCCGCATCGACGCGAGCGCCTCGCCGTCGATGAGGTGGAACGTGTCGGGAGTCGACGCCGCGAGCGGGAACACGATGTCGGAGCGTTCGAGGAGTTCGACGAACGGGGTGCGCTCGAAGCCATCGGGGGTCGGATCCACGTGCGGATCGTGCACGATGACGGTGACCCCGAGCGCCCGCAGCGAACGTGCGAGCTCGACGCCCGATGTCCCCGTACCCGATCACGCCTGCGGTCCGTCCGCACAGCTGCGCACCGATGCGCTGAGGCGGCTCGCGGCCGGCCCGATAGTCGGCCGTCGACTCGCTCACGTTGCGCAGCACGTCGAGTGTGAGTGCGAGCGCCAACTCGGCGGTCGACACCACGAAGCTCTTGTCGGCCCTCCCCACGAGAATCCCGGCGGCCGACGCGGCGGCGACGTCGATCGTCGAGATGTCGACGGCAGTGCGCAGGAACGCGACCAGCTCGCCACGAGCCTCGAACAACGACTGCTCGCCGGGCGTGCTGCGGTGGGCGATGATCACGTCACAGCCGGCAGCGGCCTCGATCAGCTCGGCGGTCGTGAGGTCCCGCTGGTACGGGTTGGTGGTGACGTCGGCGATGGTGCGTAGCTCGCGGAGAGCCCTCCCGTAGTAGGCGTCGAGGTCCTCGCTGTTGTGGGTCAGGAACACGCGCATCACCGTCGAACCTAGCCCCGTGACCGGTGGCGCTGTCAGAGGTACTACGACCATTGTCCGATGCGCACCGGCGCCGGATTTGCGAGACTGGGGCCGTGAGCGACGATTGGCTGCAGCACGGCCACGAGATCGACAGTGCCGAGCTGACGACGGTGATGTCCTCGTCGAGCCTGCTCCGCGCCGGCGCGCCGCCACCGCGCCGATTCACCTGGCGGGCAGTGGTCACCGGTGGCGCCGTCGCCCTGCTCGCGACGCTCGGCGTCGTGGGGGTGGCGAATGCACTCGGCGACAACCTGTTCCCGAGCCTGGGGCCGACGAGCCCAGCCTCCGTGTGGCAGAACCCGGTGCCGGCCACCGAACCGGAGCCCGACGACGACGTGGCAACGACCACCGTGCCGACGACCACTGCGCCCCCGACCACCTCACCGGTTCCGACGACCGCACCGGCGACGCCGACCACTCCGGTGCCGACCACGGCGGTCGCACCGGGCGCCGTGGCCCCGGCGCCGACCACCTCCGACCCGCGGCGAGACGGCGATGACGATGACGTCGCCGTCACCACGTTGCCCGCTCCGAGCGACGACGGAGGATCCGACGACGACGACGGGAGTTCGAGCGGCTCGGGGTCGTCGGGGAACTCGGGTTCGGGCAGCTCGGGCTCGGGCAGCGACGACTCCAGCGACGACGACTGAGCGTGTCGGCCGAGCTTCAGTCAGCGAGATGCTCGCGCGCCCACAGGGCGGCCTGGGTCCGGTCGGTCACCCCGAGGCGTTGGAACACACTCGTCAGATGTGCCTTCACCGTGCGCTCCGAGATCCCGAGTCGGCGCGCGATCTGCTTGTTGGCGAGGCCCTCGGTCACGAGGAGCAGCACCTCACGTTCACGGTCGGTGAGCTGCGGTCCTGCGGCGCGCGTGCGTCGGGATTCGAGCAGCGTGCGGGCAGCTTTCGGGTCGAGGGGGGACCCTCCGTCGTGCACGGCGCGGATCGCCTTGGCGATGTCGTCGGGATCGCTGTGCTTGAGCAGGTAGCCGTCCGCACCGGCGCCGAGGGCGTCCAGGATCCGGGTCTGATCGGAGAACGAGGTGAGCACGAGGACGCGGCTGTCCGGGTAGGTCTCGGTGAGACGCCGTGTGGCCTCGACGCCGTCGAGTTCGGGCATCGACAGGTCCATGAGCACGACGTCAGGGCGGTGTTCGTCGACGCGCTCCAGGGCTTCGTTGCCGTTGGCCGCGGTGGCCACGACCTCGATGTCGCCGGTGATGGCCAGGAACTGTTCGAGCCCGGAGCGCACGACGGCATGGTCGTCGACGATCACCACCCTGATGGATTCGGTGGCGTCCCGCTCGTTCACCGGCGCATCTTCCCATCGAGGGGGACCGTCGTCTCGACGCGGGTGCCGGTGCCCGGCCGGGAGGACACGGTGAGGGTGCCGTCGAGTTGGGCGACGAGGCCGGCCAGCGACCGCAGTCCGACGTGCCCCTCGGCGAATCGGTCGTCGAGACGGTCGGTGGTGAACCCCCGGCCGTCGTCGTCGACGACGAGTCGCACCGTGCCGTCGTCCGTGGTGAGCCCGACCCGGACGTGTTCCGCGCCGGCGTGGGTGACCACGTTGCGCAACGCCTCCTGCGCCACGCGGTAGACGAGCGCGGCGACCTCGTTCGGGATCCCGGCATCGCCGTGCGGGGCGTCGAGGTGCGTCTCGATCCCGCGGACCCGCAGCCCGCTGAGGAGGTCTCCGAGCGCCGACTCGAGCCCTTCCTCGGCGAGGTTCGGTGGATAGATCTCGACCAGCAGCGAGCGCAGCGACTTGACGCTCGACCGGATCGCCTCGGAGGCGTCGAGGGCCTGTTGGGGTTCGATCGACGGTACGTCCCTGCGCGGCAAGGGTGAGCGACACCCCGGTGAGTTCCTGCACGACACCGTCGTGCAGATCGCTGGCGATGCGGCGTCGTTCGGCGTCGGAGGCTTCGAGCGCGTGCCGCAGCAGTCGCTCGCGTTCCTGCTGGCTGGCCTGGAGGCGGCGCGCCATCGACCAGGCGATGGGGATCTGGACCAGTTCGAGCAGGATCAGCGCGGCGATCGTGATCGGGGCGAACTGGAGCCACAGGTTCCGGCCCACCTCGGTGACGCCGCCGTAGTTGAAGTAGGTCTCGAACAGCAGCGGGGTGCCGGACGGCGTCTCGACCCGCGTGTAGACCTCGAGCAGCTTGCGCTCGGTCTCGTACCGGTTCTCCGGCCCGGACAGGTCGCTCACCTCGGCGGACCTGTCCACCGGTGGCGAGCACCTCCAGCGCGTCGTCGTCGAGGGGGAACTGCTCACCGATGAGGCGCGGTTCGTCGGCGTAGACGATGGTGCCGTCCTCGCGCCAGATCTTGACCCGGACCAGCGACCCTCGCAGGACGTCGTCGCGCACGACGGCATCGAGCCGATCGAGTGCGTCGCGGTCCATGGCGACGACGTCGTCGTCGAGGACGGGGGCGACGAGCCCGATCCCGCTGATGTCGGCAACCCGCCGGGCCTCCTCGATCGCCTGCTCGGTGCCGACGCGACGGCTGGCGATCGCGGTGAAGGCGATGACGAGCACCAGCGCAACGAATCCGGCGACGGCGAAGCGGGCGACGACCTTGCCGACCGAGATCGGTTCCACCAGCGGTCGGTCGTCGTGCACGGTGACAGCCTCGCGCCGACGCGACGGTGCACCCGGTGATGGACCGGGTGCACCGGGGGGCAGCGTCGTTGCCGTCACGCCGTGGTTCAGTCGTCGTCTCCACCACCGTGGCCGGAGTCGTCGTCATCGTCGTCGTGGTCCATGTCGCCGCCACCGCGTCCCGACCGGTCGTCGTCATCATCGTCGTCGGTCTCGTCGCCACTGCCAGGTCCGGAGTGGTCGTCGCCGTCGTCGTCCATGTCGTCGCCACTGCCAGGTCCGGAGTGGTCGTCGTCGTCGGAGGGAACGGCGGCGCCGGTGCAACGGGGGTCGTTGGCGTGTTCGGGCTCATCACACGGGCCGCTGATGTCGTCGGGCGTGCTGGTCGACGGCGTGCTGGTCGACGGCACGCTCGCCGACGGCGTGCTCGGCGACGGGACACTGGCCGACGGGACGCTGCTCGACGGGGTGCGTCGCCGGCGTGGTGGTGGTCGGAACCGTCGTCGGGACGTGGTCGGGGTGCTGGTGGGCGTCGTCACCGGGGTGGTCGGCGCTGCCGACCGAGACGCAGTCGGGGTCGCCGGCGTGCTCGGCCTCGTCGCAGTTGCCGCGCACCTCGCCGGGCACGCCGTTGTCGTCGGGGGTTCCGGCGTCGCGTGACGCTGCGATCGCCGGGACGGCGAGCGTCAGCGTTGCGCAGCCGGCGATGATCCAGATGAGATGTCGTTTCATGGGTAGCTCCTCGTGTTGGGGGATGCCACCATCAAGCCCTCTCGCGCAGGCACGACACCAGTGGACGTTGGTACTACGACCTCCGAGCGTTCGGGCGTTGGGCACCGCGAGGTCAGGGACGCGACGGGTCGATCAGCACGTCGGCGAAGGATCGAGTGGCGGCAACGACCGCTGCGTTCGCCTCGTCCGACGTCTGGACGAACTCGCGAGCTTCGTCGAGCGATCGGCCGTGGCGAACGTGGCGGGCGACGAGTCGCTCGATCCTCACGGCGTCGTCGACGTCGAGGTAGCCGGTCCGGTCGAACAGTCCACGGAGCGCCACCCAGGGCGCCCGGTCGAGCAGCAGGTAGTTGCCCTCCACGATCACGATGCGGTCGTCCGGGTCGATCGTGATCGCGCCATCGATCGTCCGGTCGGCGAGTCGATCGAACGAGGGGACCGAACCGGGCGCATCGGCGTGGTCGCAGCTGTTCGACGAGTCGCACGAAGCCCGTCGGCGTCGAAGGTCTCGGGTGCGCCCTTGACGTCCCGGAACCGCAGCCGATCGAGTTCGGTGTTGTCGAGGTGGAAGCCGTCCATCGGCACCACGACGGCGCCGAGTGCCCCGGCGAGGTGAGCGGCGACGGTCGACTTCCCGCTTCCCGGCGGCCCGGCCAGGCCGAACACGTAGCCTCGCCGGTCTCGCGCGTCATCGGCGATCAGCGCGACGAGTTCGGCGAACCCGACGTCGTGCGTCACCGGCGTCAGCCATCGGTGCGGGCGGGTGTCTGCGGCCACGTCCCGGCTCGCATCGCCTGCCAGGCGCCGGTGGCGTAGAGCGCCCAGATCACCAGGACCGGCTGGAAGAACAGGCGGGCGAACCGCTTGGCATCGGTGTCGAGCCCGAACGCGTCGACGCCCTCGACCCACTGGGCGATGTTGCCCGGGAAGACCGACGACGAAGAACACCGCCACGATCGTGCCGACGATGACCCGGTGCCGCGGCAGGGCGATGAGCGCCGCTCCGAGGGCGATCTCGACGAGCCCCGATGCGATCACGACGAGGTTCTCGTCGACCGGGAACCAGTCGGGCACCTGGGCCTGGAACTCGGTGCGCTGCGCGGTGAGGTGCCCGATCCCAGCGACGACGAGCACCCCACCGAGGAGCCAGCGCAGCAGATCGCGGGCACCGACGCCGCTCGTTCGTCGTGAGGCGTCGGACACGCAGCGATGGTACGGCACCCCGACGCCCTCCCTGCACGATCTGTCGCCCTCCCTGCACGATCAGTGCGCGACCTGTTCCGGAATCCGGAACGAACGGCGCACGGATCGCCATCGGCCGGCCCGGCGCGGCTATCGGACGCGACAGGTGTCCACGGAGCGGAGCCGGGCGCGCAGCGCCCAGGCGAGGAGGATGATCGAGGCCACTGCCAGGACGGGCTGGAGGGGCTCGAACCACTGGCGAGCGCCGGTCGCTCCGAGTGCGACGATCACGACCTTGTTGCAGACGGGACATCCGACGGCGAAGAACGACAGCAGCCCGGCGATCCCACCGTTGCGGCTCGGCGCATCCACAACATCGATCACCGGCTCGTCGGTCAGCGGCTCGTCACGGCGGACGTACGTGCCGACGAGCAGGCCGCCGAGCAACGCTGTCACCACCAGCGTGGGATACGACCACCAGGTCACCGGCACCGGCCGTCCGAACACCGGATTCGGGATCACATCGGTCGGCACGCCGATGAACGCGGCGACCACCAGAGCCGCGAGGGCCGCGACGGCGAACTGCCGTCCGGACCACCGGCGCAGCGCGTCCAGCGCCGACGGGCGGGTGTCGGGCACCTGCAGATCGAACACAGCTGACACCCTATGGGGTATCGAGGTGCGAAGGAACCCGCGGCAACGGCGCGAGGATGCGTTCCGTCGGTGGCAGTCTTGAGGTGGCACCGAACGTGCCCCCGCCCGACCGAACTGCAAGGAGCACGACCATGTCGTCCGAACCGCTGATCGTCACCAAGCGCGACGACGGTGTCGCCATCATCTCGACCAATGACGACCCACTCAACCGCATGTCGGTCGCCTACATCGACCTGCTCGAGGAAGTCGTCGACGACATCGCCGCCGACGACTCGGTCCGTGCGTTCGTCATCACGGCCGAAGGCACCACGAACTTCTCCGTCGGCATGAACCTGAAGGAGCTCGGCGGCGCGATGCCGAGCGTGGGGTCGACGCCTTCTTCGACCAGCGACTCCGCGTGATCGGCCGCATCGAGACCATGGGCAAGCCATCGGTGGCCACCCTGTTCGGCTACTGCCTCGGCGGTGGGCTCGAACTCCCGCTCGGTTGCACCTTCCGGCTGGCAGCCGCCGAGGGCGCGTCGATCGGGCTCCCCGAGATGGACCTCGGCACGACCCCGGCCTGGGGCGGGTCGGCCCGGCTCGCCAAGTGCATCGGTCGCAATCACGCCCTCGACATGATCCTGCGGGCGAAGAAGGTCTCCGGCCCGGAGGCGCTGGCGATCGGGCTCGTCAACGAGGTCTGGCCGCTCGCGGAACTCAAGGACCGTGCGATCGCCCTCGCCGCCGAACTCGCCGCGCAGCCCCGTCTCGCCGTGCAGGCGATGCTCGACTCGCTGCACGACAGCGAGGACAAGACCCTCGACGAGCTGCTCGCCGCCGAACGCGCCGGCGTCCACGCCACGATGGGCACTCCCGACGCCGCCGAAGGCATCGCGGCGTTCCTCGAGAAGCGGCGACCCGTCTTCAACCAGCAGTAGGCGCGTCGATAGCCGCACCTGAGTGTCGACGCCGTCGCGTGCACGACGCCGGCGCATCGCCGAGACAACGCTGCGCGATCGCTCGACGACGGACGTCGCCTCCGCACCTGGTCGCCCGGAGCAGCCCGGCTGGTCACCTTCGACATCCGTCAGAGCGAGAACCGCCGCGGCTGGACCGCATCACCGGACGCCGACCCATGGCGACCCGGCACCGTCGCACTAACGTCGGTTGCTCACGACGATCCTGGAGGGTTCGATGGGTGTGCTGGATGAACTCGGTTACGAACTGAAGCCGGCGAACGGCGCGACAGCGGCTGACGCAGAAGTTCGGGGCCAGCGGACCGGGTGCCTGGCTCTTCCAGAAGATCCTGTATCCGATCGACAAGGCGCTGTACAAGGCAACCGACGGTCGCATCACGGCACCCGGCGTGCTGGCCGGTCTCCCCGTCATCATGCTCACCACGACCGGCGCGAAGAGCGGACTGGCCCGGACGATGCCGCTCGTCGGCATTCCGCTCGGCGGCGATCTCGCCGTGATCGGCTCCAACTACGGCCAGAAGCCCACCCCTGGCTGGGTCTACAACCTCGAAGCGGATCCGAAGGCGGCGGTGACGTATCGCGATCGCTCCGTCGACGTCACTGCTCGACCGGCCACGGACGCCGAGGCCGACGAGGCGTTCGCCGTCGGAGCGACCTTCTACCCCGGCTACGGCAAGTACCGCCAACGCGCCAGCCACCGCACGATCCGGGTCTTCGTGCTGGTGCCGTCGACATGACACTCGCGCTCGGTGTCCACGTCGGCCAGCAGAACGCCACGATGGCCGAACTCATCGCGCTCTGGCAGCGCCTCGACGGCACGGTCGACTGGATCTCGGTGTGGGACCACCTCTACGAGGCGCCACCTGCCGGCGGCACGACGCCGCACTTCGAGGCGATCGCCACGCTCGGCGCGCTGGCGTCGGTGACCGACGCAGGCCCGGCTCGGCTGCCTCATGTTCTGCGTGCCGTACCGGAACCCGGCGCTGCTCGCCAAGGCCTGCGTGGCGATCGACCACATCTCGCAGGGCCGGTTCGAGCCGGGATTCGGCGCCGGCTGGCACGCGCCCGAGTTCCGCGCCCACGGCTACGACTTCCCCGACATCGCCACCCGGTTCGACATGCTGGCCGAGGGCCTCGAGATCATCAGCTCGATGCTCGGCGGCAACCGGCGCCACCACGTTCACGGGCGACCACTACCGCACCGAAGACGGTCACCTGCGTCCCCGGCCCGTACGACGGACCGATCCCGCTGTGGACCGGCGGCAACGGCCCGACCCGCACCCCACAGAACGCCGCCCGGTTCTGCTCGGGCTGGAACGTCCCCTACGTCGGCCCCGCCGAGTTCCGCATGCTCAACGACCGGATCGATCAGGCGTGCGAAGCGATCGGTCGCGATCCTGCCACGCTCGAACGGTCGATCAACCTGGCGTTCCACATGGGCGCCACCCCCGCCGAAGCGGACGCCGAACTGGAACGCATCCGCACCCAGTGGGGACCCGAACTCACCGAACGGTTGACCGCCGGAGCCCTCACCGGCACACCCGACCAGGCGCTCGATCGGATCGCCGAGTACCGCGCCGCCGGCGCCGATCTCGTCAACATCGCCCTGCGCCTTCCCGTCAACACCGAGGCCCTCGAGGCCTACCTCACCGAGACCGTCCCCGCCGCCCGGACCATCACCTGACGACCGGTCCTCCCGGACTCGAAGCCAGAGGATCCACGATGCGGGCGAACCACGTCGTCAGCCACTGAAGGGCGCGTCCGGATCGGCCAGCGCGGTGGCGCATGCATCCGGATGGTCAGCAACCCACTGCGCCACCTCGGCGGCCGGGCTGCGCTGCTCACCGGCCTGCCAGGCATCGAGATACGGGTACGGCCACACCACGCCACGGCGAATCGACCACTCCTCGCCGGGACACGGCGGTGAGATCGAGAAGTGCAGGTGACATGCCGAGGTCCGCCCCGTCCGCCCGACCGTGCCGACGAACTGCCCGACGCCGACTCGGGCACCCACCACAACCGCCGGATCGATCACGTCCATGTGCGCCATGTAGTAGCGGACGCCATCATCACCGAGCACGGCGACGGTCCGTCCGCCCCGTGTCGCCGGGTTGTCGATCGCCGGATCCCAACCGTCGACCATGCGCACCTCGAAACCGTGCCATTGGCCGGCGACACGATGTCGGCCCCGCACGCCGCGAAGATGTCGGTCGCCGGGATATCCCGCTGTGTGTCGATCCCCAGCCGGCCGCGGCGACGTCCGCCACCGGACACGACGTACGGGGTCGATGTCGGCGTCGTGGTTGTCGTTGCCCGATCCGTGGCGAGTTGCGTGGTCGAAGGAGTGAGTTCGGTCGTCTCGACGATCACTGGCGTCGACGACACCGATCTCGGCGATTGCCGACTCGTCACACGAGCAGGCGCCGACACACAGCAGCGCCGCGAGAGCGCTCCCCAAGTTCGCCTCGACATCGAGTTCCTTCCATCCGCCGTGACGGGATCACCGTAGGTCCCCGTCGGACTCGAAGCCGGCTTGCATCTTCTGAGCAGAGGTCTATGGTCGTGGGGACGACAATTCGGAGGCAGCGACGCTCGAGGGGGCGACCGTGGGCAGAACTCGACGAACGTGTGTCACGGCCGTGACGCTGGATGATTGCAGTGACCAGCGTGCGGCTCGGACAGAAACGATGCTGCGAACGGCGACCGGGCGGCGGAGCGATCGAGCAACGACATCGCCGGATCGGGCCAGGAATGGGAGGTCACGGTCGACGCACGTCAGCGCACGGCCGGAGACGTCTCCTTCGAATCGACAACGGTGGAACCATCGGACACGAGTCCTATCGTTGACCGCCATCGCTCCGGCGAGATTCCGCTCGACCGCGATCGCTCGTGCCGATCGAACGGCTCGAGATGCTCCACGGATCGGTGAGTCCGCAATCGGTCACGAAGCACGCGTGACCGCAGCCCAGGGCAAGGTCCGCCAGATGGGGCTGTGGGCGCCGAACCATCCCGTCGAGTACGGCGGGCTGGGTCTGACGATGGTCGAACACGGACTGCTGAGCGAGGCGCTCGGACGTTCGCCGCTCGGGCACACCGCCTTCGGGTCTCAGGCACCGATGCCGGCAACATCGAGATCCTCCACCTGCACGCCGACGACGAACAACGCGAACGATTCCTGCGCCCGCTGGTCGAGTGGGCAGATCCGCAGCTGCTTCTCGATGACCGAACCGGAAACGGCCGGCTCGAACCCGCTGCTGCTCGAGACCACCGCCGTCAAGGACGGTGACGACTACGTGATCAACGGCCAGAAGTGGTTCACGTCGTCAGCCGACGGCGCCGCGTTCGCGATCGTCATGGCGGTCACCGATCCCGACGCGCCGCCGTACCGCGGGACCAGCATGATCATCGTCCCCACCGACACGCCAGGGTTCAACCTGGTGCGCAATGTGAGCGTGATGGGTCATACCGGGTCGGGGCACGCCAGCCACGGCGAGGTGATCTATCAGTCGTGCCGGGTCCCCCAGTCGAACCTGCTCGGCCCCGAAGGTGGCGGGTTCGTGATCGCCCAGGAACGCCTCGGGCCAGGCCGCATCCACCACTGCATGCGCTGGCTCGGCATCGCCGGCCGCGCATTCGACATGATGTGCGAACGCGCCAACGCCCGAGTGATCACACCTGACGGCGAAACACTTGCCGACCGCCAGGTGATCCAGCACTGGGCCGCCGAACTCGACGCCGAAATCCGCGGCGCCCGCCTCCAGACGTTGCACGCGGCATGGACGATCGACCGCTACGGCGCCAAGTCAGCCCACGACGAGATCTCGGCGATCAAGTTCTCCGTCGCGAACACCATGCTGCGGGCGGTCGACACCGCGATCCAGGTGCACGGCGCGCTCGGTGTCACCGACGACACGATCCTCGCCTACTGGTACCGGCACGAGCGGGCGGCCCGCATCTACGACGGCGCCGACGAAGTGCACAAGACCACCCTGGGCCGCCGCATCCTTCGCCGCTACGCGACCTGACAGATCACCGACTGCCGGCTACGCCGACATCTTCGTGATGGCGTCGCCCACCTCATCGATGTCGACCAGTTCGATCCAGCGCTCGCGCACCGTGAGATGCGCGGCCTTGCGGGCGAGCGTCGCGGCAGCGCCATTGGCCGCCGAACCTTCGGGCATGTCGACGATGCACACGAGATCCCAGTCGCCGACGTTCGTCAACCAGAACCCCTCGACGGTGCCTCCGCCCTCGCTGACGACGAGCTCGAAGAAGTCCCGTCGGGATCGCGGCCCGTCGCGGACCATCTTGGACGCCTCTTCGGTGGAGAACGCAACGAGTCCGAGGAACCGAGCCATGGCAATCGTCCTTTCATGTCCGACACCTACATCGTGCGGCGGCCGACGCTGTGATGCCAAGGGCCGAAGGACACGATCCACAAGTGGTAGAACTCCGGCGTGAACCGATGAAGCGAAGGAGATGCACGCCGACCCCGCACCGCTGGTCCGGTCCCCCGCCGACATCCTGCGCCTCGTCGTCGCCGCCGTCGTGCTGCTCCTGGTGTCGTTGATCGAGTGGCTGTTCGGCGAGACCATCGTCACCTTCGTCTCCGAGCTGCTGGCCGGGCTCGAGGCCATCCCCGACTGGATCCTCACCGCCGTCGTCGTCGGCACCCGGGTACTCACGATCGCCGTGCTGGTCGGCGGGCTGCTGTGGACCGCGATCCGTGATCGTTGGCGGGCGACGCTCTCGATGGTCGTCGCCGGCGCGATCTCCACGCTCCTGCTCGCACTCATCGGCGACCTGGCGGGCAGTCGAACCCGGCGCCGTGGTCGTCACGACCGACACCGACCTGTCGGGCCTCACGTCCGGATGGTTCCCGAGCGCCGCCGGGATCGGCATCCTCGCCGCCACCCTGACTGCAGGAGCACCCTGGCTGAACCGGTCGTGGCGGCGCGTCGGATGGGTCGCCGTGATCGGGCTGATGATCGTGCGCACGCTGACGTCGGCGACCTCGTTCGATTCGCTGCAGGCAGTCGTGGTCGGCTGGTTCGCCGGTGCTGCGGCGCTCGTCGCCCTCGGCGCACCCGCCCGGCGCGCAACCGCCGACACCATCGCCGCCGGCATGGCCGGCGTCGGCCTTCCACTGGCCGAGATCCATCCCGCCAGCGTCGACGCCCGCGGCTCGACGCCCTACTTCGCCACCACCGAGAGCGGGGACAAGCTCTTCGTCAAGGTGCTCGGCCAGGACGAGCGCAGCGCCGACCTGCTGTTCCGGATCTACCGTCGGATCCAGCGCCACGACCTCGGCGACGAGCGGGCCTTCTCGTCGCTGCGCCGCGCCGTCGAGCACGAAGCGTTCCTGGCCCTCGCCGCCCGCGACCTCGGTATCCGTACACCGCGCTTTCGGGCCCTGGTGTCGGCGGAGCCGAACTCGTTCGTGCTCTCGTACGACACCGTCGAAGGTCGATCGCTCGACCGGGTGGAACCCGATGAACTCACCGACGAGATCCTCCTCGCGATCTGGCAGGCGATCGCCGAACTGCGCACCCACGGCATCGCCCATCGCGACCTCCGCCTCGCCAACGTCTTCCTCGGCGCCGACGGCGAGGTGTGGATGATCGACTTCGGGTTCAGCGAGCTCGCCGCCTCCGAGCTGCTGCTCGCCAACGACGTCGCCGAGCTGGTCGCCTCGTCGAGCGTGTACGTCGGCGCCGAACGAGCCGTCGCACCGGCGATCGCCACCGTCGACGACGCCACCCGGGCCCGGGCCGTCGAGCGACTGCAGCCGTGGGCGCTGAGCGGGGCGACGCGCACCGCCATGAAGGAGCGGGCCGGCCTGCTCGACGAACTCCGCGAACGACTCGCCGCACGCCGGTGATCAACCTGGAGTTCCTCGTCCTGGCGGTGGTCGGCCTGGTGATCCTCGGTGTGTCGAGCAACGAGGCGCGACGCCCGACCATCGGCGACTTCGAGGCTCGGACCTTCCACGCGATCAACGGCCTCCCCGACTGGCTGTACTGGCCGCTGTGGTTGCCGATGCAGCTCGGCAACCTCGTCGTCGGGACGCTGGTCGGACTGGTCGCCGCGTGGATCCTGGGAGATTGGTACGTCGCGGTCGCCACCGTGCTGGCCATGGTGTCCAAGCTGGTCACCGAGCGGATCGTCCGGCGCGAGATGGCCGACTACCTCGCCATCCGCCAACGACCGGGCACGAGCCAGGTCGATGCCATCCTCCGCGGCGCCGACGTGCCGAGTTCGGGTGCCAGCTTCCCGTCCGGGCACGTGATCCTCGTGACGGCGATCGCCACGGTCGTCCTGCCGGGGCTCCCCGTCGCCTGGTGGTGGCTCCCGGCGCTACTGGCCGTCCTGGTGATGTTCGGTCGCGTCTACGTCGGTGCCCACAACCCCTTCGACGTCACCGCCGGGCTCGGCGCCGGGCTCCTCGTCGGCGGCATCCTCGCCGCATTCGTCGGCTGACTGCGCTCACTGGTCGGCCGGGACGCCCCAGTCGGCCTCGTAGCCGAACACCTCGCGGGCGGGGTGGGTCCCGAACCGGTCGTCGAGCACGTCGAAGTGATCCAACGAGACGAGGGAGGGATGCGACACACCACACGCCCTGCTGAGCGCCAGCAGTTCCTTGCGGAGCACGAGCACGTAGTTGGCGAGGCGGGCCGCCTTCAGCTCCGGATCGAGGCCGTGCACGAGCCACGGATTCTGCGTGGCGACACCCGTTGGGCACTTACCGGTGTGGCAGCGCTGTGCCTGGATGCACCCGATGGCCATCATCGCCTCGCGGGCCACGTTGACCATGTCGCAACCGAGGCCGAACGCGAGGAGTGACTCGTGGGGGAAGCCCAGCTTGCCCGACCCGATGAACACCACCCGATCGGTGATGCCTCGCTCGGCGAACTCGCGGTAGACGTTGCTGAAGCCCACCTTGAACGGCAACGCGACCTGGTCGGTGAACACGAGCGGTCCGGCGCCCGTGCCGCCCTCTCCCCCGTCGATCGTGATGAAGTCGACGCCACGGTCCTCGGTCGCCATGATCTCGGCCAGATCGCTCCAGAGTGACTGCTCGCCGACCGCCGACTTGATGCCGACCGGAAGGCCGGTCGCGTCCGCGATGCGCTCCACGAAGTCGACGAGCGAGCTCACGTCGGCGAACTCCGGGTGAGCAGCGGGGCTGATGCAGTCCTTGCCCATCGGGACACCCCGGATCCGGCTGATCTCGGCGGTCACCTTGGCGGCGGGCAGCACCCCACCCAGCCCCGGCTTGGCCCCCTGGCCGAGCTTGATCTCGATCGCCCGAACGGGGTTCGCGGCGACGACATCGACGAGTCGGGCGAGGTCGAATCGACCGCGCTGGTCACGGGCACCGAAGTAGCCGCTGCCGAGCTGCCAGATCAACTCGCCGCCCTGGCGGTGATGATCCGAGATCCCTCCCTCGCCCGTGTTGTGGAGACACCCGGCGATCTTCGCGCCCTGGTTGAGCGCGCTGATCGCGTTCGACGACAGTGCCCCGAAGCTCATGGCCGACACGTTGACGACCGACTCCGGACGGAACGCCCGGGCCCTGCCTCGTGCGGCGCCGAGCACCTTCGCCGCGGGGATCGGGTACCGGTCGTCGTAGTCGTCGTCCCCCGCCACCGGTGAGCGCAACGGGAACGGCGAGTGCTTGACGATCAGGTAGTTGGGCGAGGTCTCGAGATCCTTGCTGGTGCCGAACGCGAAGTAGTTGTTCTGTTGCTTCGAGGACGCGTAGATCCATCGCCGTTGGTCGCGGTTGAAGGGTCGTTCCTCGGTGTTGCTGGTGACGATGTACTGGCGGAACTCGGGCCCGACCTCTTCGAGGATGTACCGCAAGTGGCCGAGCACCGGGAAGTTCCGCAGGATCGAGTGGCGTCGTTGCGTGAGGTCGTACCCGGCAACCGCCGCCATCCCCGCCACCGCCGCCACGACACCCGCTCTCGCACCCATGCCACGAACGTACGGCGGACCGTGCGAGCCCGACAGTGCCGTTCGTCCCGCATTCGAGCCCGCTGTGCGGGGTATGGGTGCCTCCACCCTTGAGGGAGTGTGGTCACTCCCTCACAATCCGAGGATGCGCGTTCGTTCGCTCCTCTATGTCGGTGTCTGCGCCGCCGGGGCGCGCCTCGCCATCCGACGAGGCCAGACGGCTCGGATCTTCGGCGTACGGCTGCCCGGCTCGGCGACACAGCACGGCGCAACGATCGGAACATCGCTCAGCGCGCCGCCACTGATGCTCGCCCTGCTGCTGTACGCAGACCGGACGAAGCGACGCCGACTGACGCAGATTCTCGCAGTGCTCGCACTCGTGGGCATCCTCGCCGAAGCGGATACCTGGACCACCCTGAGACGTCCCAGCGACGATCCGACGAGATCGTTGATCGTCAGCGCCGAGATCCTCCTGCCGATCTCGCTGCTGTGAGCAGGCAGGTCGTTGACAGGGGGTACCGTGCCCCCATGGAGCCGGTGATCGCGCGGCTGATCGAGCACTACGACCTCCGGCCGCTCCCTGTCGAGGGGACGCTGTTCACCGGCACCTACCGCTCGCTGGATGACACTCCCGACGGGCGACCCGCGGGCACGGCCATGATCGGGATGTACGCGCACGACCCGCAGAGCCGGTCGATGTTCCATCGGCTGCCGACCGACGAGATCTGGCACTTCTACGGCGGCGACCCGATCCGGCTGATCCTCCTCCATCCCGATGGCACCTCCGACGACGTCTGGCTCGGCACCGACATCGACGCGGGCCAACGCGTGCAGTTCGTCATCCCGGCCGGGACCTGGCAGGCGGGAGAGCTCGGGCCCGACGGCCTCTACGGTCTCTTCGGCTGCACGATGGCGCCCGGCTTCACCAGCGCCGGATTCGAAGCCGGCATCCGCAGCGCGCTGATCGCGAGCCACCCGGATCGTCGGGCCGACATCGAACGGCTGGGCGTGCCGGACGGCGAGCCGGCGACGATGCCCGAGGGCTTCGCCACCTGACGCCCCCGTCGCGGCGGGCGATCAGTTCCCGATGACGCCGCGCTCCGCGGCGGGCGGGACCGCTGCGAGCTCCTCGGATGACCGGCCCTTGGCATGGACCGACATCGCGAGGATCGGGAAGATCACCACCGACAGCAAGCCCGCACCGACCAGGCCGGCGGCGTTGTCCGGACGCATCTGCCCGGTCTGCACCCCGATGGTGGTGATCACGACGATCAGCGGCAGGCCTGCGGACTGCAGCAGGCCGAGCGCCACGACGTCGTTGCGGCCGAGGTCGCGCCGGTAGAGCAGGGCCGGCAGGCCGCGGGCGAGCAGCATCAACCCGAGGAACATCGGCACCTTGAGGATCTCGATCGGGTCCAGCAGGGCGTCCAGGTCGAACCTGACCCCGCTCACGATGAAGAACAGCGGGATGAAGAACCCGAAGCCGAGCGCCTCGATGCCGTGCTGGACCTCGGCGCGGTAGTTGTGCATCGACTCGGTCTCGCCCTCCGAGTGGCCCATCAGGAACAGACGGGCCACCATGCCGGCCACGAACGCGCCGAGCAGGATGTCGAGACTGAACTCGTCGGCGACCCAGACCAGCAACATGCACAACAGCAGGCAGATCCGCACGCCGAGCTGGCCACTGGAGTGCAGGGTTCGTGCGATCAGCGTGACCGTCCGCGGCCGGGCCGGACGCGTGGCCAGCCAGGTCACGAGGGCGGCGATCGCCGCCGAACGCGAGGAGAACCGCCGTCGTCCGACCGGGGTTGTCCGTCGTGAGCGCCAGCGAGATCGCGATGATCGGCCCGATCTCACCCATCGCGCCGCTGGCAAGGATGTTCGTCCCGAGGCGCGTCGGCAGGATCCCGGCATCGCCGAGGATCGGCAGGAGCGTGCCGATCGCCGTCGTCGTCAGACAGATCGCCACGAAGCGGATCGCCGAGGTGACGTCGAGCGCATAGAGCGCCGTGGCCACGGCGATCGCCACCACGAGCGAGATCATCCATCCGCCGACGGCCAGCTTCACCGGACGACCCTTCACGACATCCGGATCGACCTCGAAGCCGGCGAGGAAGATCAGGAACACCAGTCCGAGTTCGGCCAGGAACCGGATGACCTCGTCGATCTCGACCAACCCGAGGACGTACGGCCCGATCAGGATCCCGAGTCCGATCTCGATCACGACCCCCGGCAGTCGCGTCCACCGCTTCGCCACGTCGGAGATGAACGGGCTGAGGACCGCGATGCCCGTGATCAGAACGAGCGTCCGCAGCGCCTCGGTGTCCATGGCTGCGCAGTGTAAGAGAGTTCAGGATCCGCGAACGGGTGGAACATCGTCGGTGGATCGTGCCCCAACCGCTGCTGGCGAGTCCTACGATCAGCACCGAGACGTCACCAGGAGGTGCCCATGGCCATCACGAGTGGGTTCAACCACGTCGCCACGCTCACGACCGACCTCGACCGACTCGCGGACTTCTACCGGCGGGCGTTCGACGCCGAGGTCACCTTCACCATGGACGCCACCGACGACCACCCGAGAATGTTCATCATCGAGTTGGGTGCGGCGCGTCCCTCAACGCGTTCGAGGTGTCCGAGGACGACCTGATCGGTGATCGCCGCCGCCAGGGTGGCCGTGGCGCCATCGACCACTACGCACTCGCAGTCACCTCACTCGCCGAACTCGAGCACACCAAACAGCGTCTGGTCGACGCCGGCGCGGAGACCGGCGAGATCCAGCAACTCGGCCACGAATGGTCACTGTTCTTCCGCGACGTCGACGGCATGGAACTCGAGGTCTGCGCCCCGGTCGACGCCTGAGCATCGGCGATCAGCTGCGGATCAGTCGTCGTCCTCGCCGGACTTGTCCTTGCCGCCGCCCCGGTTCTCTGCGGGCTTGTTCTCTCCGCCGTTCCCCTTGCCCTTGCCGGAGTTCTCCTGGCCGTGATCGTCGTCGTGGTCCGACATCGTCGCGCTCGTCATCGACCTCGACCTCATCGGCGTCGTCATCGTCGTCGATCGACGCGTCGTCGTCGACCGCCTCGTTCTCGTCGTCGTCCTTGCCGCACGACGACTGCGCCGCAACGCTTGCATCGACGCCTTCGAACGGCGCCTCGCCACGGGCGACGGCGCTGACGGTCTTGCCGTGGTTGCCCTCGACGCAGAAGGCCTCGTTGAACGCCGTGCTCGGATCCGGGTCGCCGTCGACGGCGTACACGACGACGTCGTCCACATCGGCCGTCTCGATCTCGGTCTCGATCTCGGTCTGGATCTCGATCGATGTCGTGCTCGTGGTCTCGGGGACCGAGGTGGTCGACGTGGTGGAGGTGGTCGACGTGGCTGGAGGTGGTCGCGTGGTCGGTGGTGTCAGCGCTCTCGGGCTGGGAGTCGAGCAGGTCGAAGCCTCCCGGGCCGGCAGCGGCGACGCCGCCGAAACCGATGACCCCGGCGGCGATGAGTACGGCGACTCGTGAACGACGTGACGTGAACATGGTGGACCCCTTTGTGGCTCGGTGGTGGCTCGCCATGAGGTCAACCATGCCCGTCTCACCGGACAGTTCGGAGGGCGTCGCTGGACTGCGCAGCGCTCCGAACACGTCGTCGAGATCCTCGAAATCGCTCATGACACCCTCTTCATCGTCGAGCGGGCGTCATCTGTTACATCCATCATCCGGCGCAGGCGCGTCACGCCCCGATGCACGAGCACCCTCACGTTGCCCTCGGTCGTCCCCATCACGGCCGCCACATCGGCGATCGACAGGTCGTTGACCACACGGAGCATCACCGCTTCGGCCAGGTTGTCCGGCAGCTGCGAGACCAACTCGATCGCCCGCTCGAGCGCACCGTTGCGTTCGTGCTCGACATCGGCACCGTCGCTGGGAACCGGCTCGACCTGCGCGTCGTCGGCGCGGCGCACCGCACGGCGCACCTCGTCGACACTGCGCCGGTGGGCGATGGTGAACAACCAACGCCGGAAGTCGTCGGCATCCCCCTCGAAGCGGTCGATCGATCGGGCAACGTCGATCCACACCTGCGACGCGACGTCCTCCGGGGATCCGACCCGCTTCGCCCGCAGGTACCGCAGCACGGCAGCGTGATGCGTCCGCCACAACTCGGCAAGTGCGTCCCGACCGCCCGCGCGGGCACGTTCGAGCGTCGTCATGCCGACACCATCGGACTGCGGCGGACCATGCGGTGTCATCGGCACGAGCCTCACACAACTTGAGGACGGAATCGGCTCGGCCGGGTCCGCGCGGCAGAACCTGTCGGTTAGTACGACGAACCGACTTGGTTTCCAGAACGAACTCACTCTAGATTCACGACGATGGGGGAAGCGCCGGAACCGACATCCTCACCGTGTTCGATCCAACGCAGCCTCGAGATCCTCGGCGACCGCTGGACGATCCTCATCATGCGCGACGCATTCCGGGGCATCCGTCGCTTCGACGATTTCCGTCGCGACCTCGGCATCGCCCGACCCGTGCTGGCCGACCGCCTCAAGCACCTCGTCGACGCGGGCGTCCTCGAACGCCGCCAGTACTGCGAGCGCCCACCCCGGGACGAGTACCGCCTCACGCCGATGGGTGCCGCGCTCTCGCCGACGCTCGTGGCGCTGATGCGCTGGGGCGACGAGTGGCTCACCGACGACGGCCCACCCACCACGCTCATCCACGAGGTCTGCGGCGAACCGCTCGACCAGGCCTTCGTGTGCTGGCACTGCAACGAAACCTTCGGCAGTGGCCAGATCGCCAGCCGACCGGCCCACGCCGCGACCGTCCTCCTCGACACCAACAGCACGCAGGGAACCCGATGACCATCGTCCAACCGGACCGACGACCAGCCAGCCACGAACTCCTCGACCGCACCACCGAGGAACTGATGGCGACCGCCGCCGCGATCCGCACCGCCAACTCCGGCACGCGGATCACATTCAGCCCGAAGGTGTTCATCCCCCTGACGTTCCTGTGCAACGACACCTGCGGCTACTGCACGTTCGCGCAGCCGCCCGCCCGCGTCGAGAAGCTCTACCTCGACCCCGACGACGTGCTGCGCATCGCCCGTCAGGGCGCCCGCACCGGCTGCCACGAGGCGCTCTTCACCCTGGGCGAACGACCGGAGGACCGCTACGAGGTCGCCCGCGACTGGCTCCGCGAACGCGGCTACGACTCGACGGTCCACTACGTCGCCGAGATGGCCCAGCTCGTCCTCACCGAGACCGGGCTGCTCCCCCACGCCAACGCCGGCGCGCTCCACGCCGACGAACTCGCACTGCTCCGGCCCGTCAGCCCGAGCCAGGGCATGATGATCGAGTCGATCAACCCCGACCTGGACGCCCACCGCAACGCCCCCGACAAGACCCCGCAACGCCGCCTCGAGACGCTCGAAGCCGCCGGCGAGCTGTCGATCCCGTTCACCACCGGGATCCTGGTCGGCATCGGTGAGAGCCGGGCCGATCAGCTCGCCGCCCTCGAAGCGATCGCCGCCAGCCACCGCCGCCACGGCCATGTGCAGGAAGTGATCGTCCAGAACTTCCTGCCGAAACTCCGCACCGCGATGAAGGGCGTGCGGGCCTGTCCGAGCGACGACTACCTCTGGGCGATCGCCGCCGCCCGGATCATCCTCCCGGCCGACATCCATCTGCAGGCGCCACCGAACCTGTCCGACGACTTCGGTGTCCTGCTCGACGCCGGCATCGACGACTGGGGCGGCGTCTCACCCGTCACCGCCGATCACGTCAACCCCGAACGCCCGTGGCCCGACCTCGACCGCCTCGCCGAGGTCACCGCCGAGCGCGGCTTCGTCCTCGCCCCCCGCCTCACGATCTATCCGGAGTTCGTCGCCGACCGGACCCGCTGGCTCGACCCGGCCCTCCACTTCCCCGTGATGGACCGCGCCGACGCCGAATGGCTCGGTCGCGACGATCCCGGCCAGTACTGGCCCGAGAAGACCACCGCCGCCGACACCGTCGCCGACGGCGCCGAGTTCGTCCTCGTCGGCCACCGGTCGACCGCCTGGTACTCGGGATCCGACCATCGCCCGCCGACCCTCGTGCCGGCCGAACCCGCCGCCATCGGCGGCGCCGTCGCCGACGTACTCGCCGGCATCGACGCCGGCGAGGAACCGGGCGTCGACGAGATCGTCACCCTGTTCCGCGCCCGCGGGCCCGAGGTCGTCGCCGTCGCCGACGCCGCCGACCGGATGCGTCAGGCGCTCGTCGGCGACACCCTCACCTGGGTCGCCAACCGGAACATCAACTACACCAACGTCTGCACGTTCAAGTGCAAGTTCTGCGGGTTCTCGAAGGGTCCACTGTCGCTCAACCTGCGCGGCACGCCGTACCTGCTCACACTCGACGACATCGCCGAGCGCGCCCGTGAGGGCTGGGAGGCCGGCGCGACCGAGGTCACGCTGCAGGGTGGCATCCATCCCGACTTCGACGGCGACTACTACATCGACGTCACCCGCGCCGTGAAGGACGCCGTACCCGACATGCACGTCCACGGCTTCACCGCGTTGGAGGTGACCGAGGGCGCCCGGCGTCTCGGTGAGGACCTCACCACCTACCTCGGTCGACTCAAGGACGCCGGGCTCGCCTCGCTGCCCGGCACCGCCGCCGAGATCCTCGACGACGAGATCCGCGCCATCCTCTGCCCCGACAAGATCGACACCGAGCAGTGGCTCGAGGCCCACCGAGCCGCCCACAGCATCGGTCTGCACTCCAACGTGACGATCATGTTCGGCGCCGTCGAGCAACCCGTCCACTGGGCCCGTCACATCGTGCGCACCCGGGACCTCCAGAAGGAGACCGGCGGGTTCACCGAGTTCGTCGGCCTCCCGTTCGTCCACATGGCCTCACCCATCTACCTGCAGCGCAAGGCCCGGCGTGGCCCCACCTTCCGGGAGAACCTGCTGATGCACGCCGTCGCCCGCCTCGCCTACGGCGAACTGATCCCGAACATCCAGGCGAGTTGGGTCAAGGTCGGCCTCGACGGCGTCGCCCAGATGATGCGGGCGGGCTGCAACGATCTCGGCGGCACGCTCATCAACGAGAACATCTCGCGTGCCGCCGGCGCCAGCCACGGCCAGGAGATGACCGGCGAGCGGTTCGCCGAGTTCGCCGCCTCGATCGGTCGACCGATCGAGCAGCGCACCACGAGCTACGGACGTCCTGTGGCCGGGGCAATTCGCTAGGAGCCGGCAGCGAGGATGAGACTCGTCACCGCGATGGCCGATGCTCGCCTCCCGACGATGTGGGGCGAGTTCCGCTGCCACTCCTTCGAGAGCGTGCTCGACGGCACGACGCACCTCGCGTTCGTGATGGGCGACGTGAGCACCGACGAGCCGGTCCTGGTTCGTCTCCACAGCGAATGCCTGACCGGCGACGTGTTCGCCAGTGTGAAGTGTGACTGCGGCCCGCAGCTCCAGGAGTCGATGCGCCGCATTGCCGAACTCGGTCGGGGAGCGGTGGTGTACCTGCGCGGTCACGAGGGCCGGGGCATCGGAATCAGCCACAAGCTGCGCGCCTACCGGCTGCAGGACGAGGGGTTCGACACGGTCGACGCCAACCTCGAGTTGGGGTTGCCGGTGGACAACCGCGAGTACGGCATCGGGGCGCAGATCCTGGCCGACCTCGGTGTGCGCGAGCTACGGCTGCTCACGAACAACCCGGCCAAGTCTCGGGGCCTCGAGGGCTTCGGTCTGACGGTCACCGAGCGGGTCCCACTCCACCTGGAGGTGCACCCCGAAGCCGAGGAGTACCTGCGCACCAAACGGGACCGGATGGGCCACCTGCTGCCGCCCGACATCGACGCACTCGACACGGTCGTCGCCCCGCAGGGCACCACGAGGGGAGCAGTAGCTGCGTCACGCGCCGGCGGGGACGACCTCGATGCGCAGGTCGCCGCCGACCTGTTCGACCGAGTCGAACCGGCCCCGCCACACATCCGCGATCGTCGGGGCGGTGGCGCCGCCGATCGACGCGAGCGCGTCGGCCCCGCCGAAGAACGCCGGCGCGACGTAGAGCACGTAGCGGTCGATCAGCCCGGCCCGGTGGAACGAACCGACCACCTGGGCACCGCCTTCGATCATCAACTGCACGACCCCCCTGCCGCCGAGTTCGTCCAACAGGTCGTCGAGTTCGCCGTCCCATTCCAGGCACGGTCGGACCCTCGCGTCACGCGGGCGCCGTGCCGAGCACGACGCGGAGCGGATCGTCGCCGTCGACGTGACGGACCGTCAGGGCCGGATCGTCGGCGCGGACCGTCCCGGCGCCGACCAGGATCGCGTCGCTCTCGGCGCGCAGGCGGTGCGTGTCCCGGCGGGCGTCGGCGCCGGTGATCCACTGCGAGGTCCCGTCCGGCGCCGCGGTGCCGCCGTCGAGCGACATGGCGAGCTTGCACACCACGTAGGGCCGACCCGTGCGTCGATGGTGGAGATACGGGGCGAGCTGCCTGCCGACCTCGTCAGCCAGCACACCGACCTCGACCTCGAGACCGGCGGCGCGGAGGGCTGCGATCCCCGTTCCGGCGACGCGATCATCGGGGTCGACGACGCCGACCACCACCCGGCGAACACCGGCGGCGATGATCGCGTCCGTACACGGCGGAGTTCGGCCGTGGTGCGAGCACGGCTCGAGCGTGCAGACGACCGTGCCGCCGACCGCCGCGGCGCCGGCCTCGTCGAGCGCGACGATCTCGGCGTGACGCCCGCCGGGCGGCTCGGTGGCTCCGGTACCGACGATGATCCCCTCGGTCGACACCACCACGGCACCGACCCACGGGTTCGGTGACGTACGCGCCCGGACACCCGCTGCAGCGGTCAGCGCCGCTCGCATCGCCGTCGTGTCGTCGATCACCATGCCATCCGTTCCGTCGTGGTAGCCGGGAAACGGTACCCGCCTCGTTCGGCACGTGCCCGATCCGTCGTCGATCGGGCTCCGGAGGGCGGCAAGATGGGCCGCATGTCGACATGGCCCGAGGTCCCGCAGTTCGGAGCGCTGTTGAGCGCCCACATCTCCAGCGTGTCGGCCGCTGCCCGGCCGGCGTTCCTGTCGGGGCTCGAGCGCTCGGCAGCCCAGCGGTACCGCGACTGGGCCGAGGCCGCTCCCGAACACGCCGACGCACTGCTCGGGTGCGCCGCGCGCGAGGACGAGATCGCCGACCTCGTGTCCGAGCTGTTCCCGGTGTCGGCCGAGGACCGAGCCGCCGTCGACGAGGCGCTCCCCGCGGCCGTCGCCGTCTACTACGACGTGTTCGCCCCCTTCACGGTCGCCGAACAGCTCTACCTGCAGTCCGAGGCCGAGCTCCAGGGAGCGATGGCGTGGGTCAACATGGCCGGGCAGATCGACGATCCCGACGCGATCGCGGTGTTGCAGAAGTGCACCGCACTCGAGCGGGAGAGCTCGGTGGTGGTGAAGGAGCTGCTCACCACGATGACCCCCGCCTGAAGCCGCATCGGTACGATGCGACCATGACCGAGCAGAGTCCCCGCGAGATCTGGCAGGAGTCCGTCGACGGCTCGACGACCCGTGACGTGCCGTTCACCACGATGTCGGGCATCCCGCTCGACGGCGTGTACGGACCCGACGACGGCGAGTTCCCCGGCCAGTACCCGTACACCCGCGGGCCCTACGCCTCGATGTACCGCTCGAAGCTGTGGACCATGCGCATGTTCGCCGGGTTCGGCACCGCCGAGGACACCAACTGGCGGTTCAAGGAGATCATCAAGGCCGGCGGCGACGGGTTGTCGACGGCGTTCGACATGCCCACGCTGTTGGGCCTCGACTCCGACGACCCGATGTCGCTCGGCGAGGTCGGGCGCTGCGGCGTCGCCATCGACAGCCTGGCCGACATGGAGGACCTCTACGCCGGGATCGATCTCGGCGAGATCACCACCTCGATGACGATCAACAGCCCGGCGGCGCCGATCTTCGCGATGTTCGTCGCGCAGGCCGAGAGTTCGGGCGTGCACCGCTCCCGCCTCGGCGGCACGCTGCAGAACGACATCCTGAAGGAGTACCAGGCACAGAAGGAGTTCGTGTTCCCGCCCCGCCAGTCGATGCGGCTGGTGCGCGACACGGTGCAGTTCACCGCGGCGGAGATGCCGCGGTGGCACTCGATCTCGATCTCCGGCTACCACATCCGTGAAGCCGGCTCGACCGCTGTCGAGGAGCTGGCGTTCACGCTGGCGAACGGCTTCGCCTACGTGGAGTTGGCGATGCAGGCCGGGCTCCCGGTCGACGCGTTCGCGCCGCGGCTGTCGTTCTTCTTCAACGCCCACATCGACTTCTTCGAGGAGATCTGCAAGTACCGCGCCGCCCGCCGGATCTGGTCGCGCTGGATGCGCGACCGCTACGGCGCCGAGCTGGAGAAGTCGCTGCAGCTGCGCTTCCACACCCAGACCGCCGGTGTGTCGCTCACCGCGCAGCAACCCGAGCTGAACATCGTGCGCACCGCCATCGAGGCGCTCGCCGGAGTGCTCGGCGGGACGCAGTCGCTGCACACCAACTCGATGGACGAGGCGCTGGCGCTGCCGACCGAGAAGGCGGCTCGCATCGCGCTGCGCACCCAGCAGGTCATCGCCAACGAGACCAACGTGGCGCACGTCGCCGACCCGCTCGGCGGGTCGTACTTCGTCGAGTCGCTCACCGACGAGATGGAACGTCAGGCCGAGGAGATCTTCGCCTACCTCGACGAGATCGGCGGCGGCTCGATGCTCGAAGGCGTGATCGCCGGCATCGACGACAACTGGTTCCAGCGTCGCATCGGCGACTCCGCCTACGACCTCGAGCGCTCCTTCAACAGCGGCGATCGCATCGTCGTCGGCGTCAACGCGTACACCGAGGGCAACGACGACGAACTCGAACTCCTGCGCATCACCGGCGAGGACGAGGACCGTCAGCGCAAGCGTCTGAACGCCGTGCGCGCCGAGCGGAACCAACAGGACGTCGACGACGCGCTCGCCCGCCTCCGCGCCGACGCCGCCGACCCGAACCTCAATCTCATGCCGACGCTCATCGACGCGTCACGGGCCTACGTCACGCTCGGCGAGATGATGGGCGCCATGGCCGACGTCTTCGGCCGCCACGTCGAGGTCCCCGTCTTCTGACGTCAACATGCGTGGTGTCTGACACCATGAGTAACGGTCAGCGGGCCGAGGTCTCAGCGGGAGAGGACGTCGGCCATGGTGGCGACGACTTCGGCGGCAGTGGCGCCGGGGGTCATCACCGCGGCGATGCCGGCGGCTTGCAGTTCCTCCATGTCGTGCGTGGGCACGATGCCGCCGACGACGACGGGGATCTCACTGCCGCGAGCGCGGAGTTCCTGGACGACCAGTGGGGCCAGCGTCATGTGGGCGCCCGACAGCATGGACAGACCGATGGCGTCGACGTCTTCGTCCACCGCAGCGGCCGCGACGGTCTGGGGTGTCTGGAACAACCCGGTGTAGACGACCTCGTAGCCGGCATCACGCAGGATGCGAGCCACGACCTTGACGCCGCGGTCGTGCCCGTCGAGGCCGACCTTGGCGACCAGAATTCGTTGGCTCAAGACTCACCTCGACGGCCGTAGGCAGCCGGTGACCGACCGTGCTCGTCGACGATGCCGAACTCGGGGCCGACATCTTCCACCCACTGGATCGACCCGGATCGCTCCATCAGGTCCGGTGCGCCGGCGAGGGCCGCGATGCAACGACCGACGACCAACGGCGTCTGCGCGCCCTCCATGTCGGTGTCACGCTTGCCCGACCACTCGACGATGAACTCCGTGGACACGGTGCCCGGATAGATCACGACACAGGCGACGCCCTTGGGTTCGAGTTCGATGGCCATGTCGGCGCTCAGCCGGTCGAGGCCCGCTTTGCCCGCCCCGTACGACGAGCTGAAGTGGTAGCTCTGCCCGCCGGGTGACGACACGTTGAAGATGGCCGCACCCGGCCCGGCGGCGAACAGCAGCGGGGCCGCGTACCAGGACGCGACGTAGTGGGCTCGCAGGCCGATGCCGACCTGGTCGTCCCAGATCGAGATCGGGTGATCCCAGAATCCGCCACCCCAGGCGGGCGGATCGGGGATCTTGTAGACGTTGTTGACCAGGATGTCGAGCTTGCCCTGCTCGGCGCCGACCCGTTCGAACAGCGCCGCGATCTGCGCGTCGTCACCGTGATCGGTCTGCACGGCGATGCCGTGACCGCCGGCCGCGTCGACGAGTTCCACCGTGCGGTCGATCGTCAACTCCCCGCTCCCCGTGCTCCGGCCGGTCACGTAGACCGTTGCGCCCTGCTCACCGAGGGCGACGGCGGCGCCCCGACCGATGCCGCGGCTCGACCCGGTGACGACGGCGATCTTGCCGGCAAGTGATCCGGCCATCAGGCCGCACCCGCCGGGACGATGTCGACGTCGAGTCGGGTGAGCCCACGCAACAGGAAGCTCGGGAAGTACTGGTACTCGTTCGTCTCGGGCAGCGAGAAGCTCTCGAGCCGGCGGGACAGCTCCTCGAGTGCGACCTTGCCCTCCAGCCGCGACAGTGCCGCCCCGAGGCAGAAGTGGATGCCCTTGCCGAACGCCAGGTGATCGCGCAGGTTCTCGCGATCGGGATCGAAGCCGTCGGGATCGGGGTACAACGACTCGTCGCGGTTCGCCGACGCGAACACGATGACCAGGCGGGCCCCTTCGGGGATGTGCACGCCGCCGAGTTCGTGGTCCTTGGTCGAGATCCGGAACATCCCCTGCGTCGGCGTCGAGAGCCGCAGCGCCTCCTCGACGATCTGGGACGCCCTCGTCGGATCCTGCTTGAGCCGGGTCCATTCGTCAGGGTTCTCCGCGAGCAGTCGCATCGTCTCGGTGAGCAGCTTCGTCGTGGTCTCGTTGCCGGCCACCAGCAGCTGCTGGATGATGCTCAACATCTCGGGCACGTCGAGTTCGCGCTTGTCGGTGACCTCGGGATCGTCGTCGTCGACCCGGGCGTTCAGGAGCGCGGTCAGCAGGTCGTCCTGCGGCTCGGTCCGGCGACGATCGAGCTCCGCCGCGAAGTAGTGCTGGAACTCGTTGACACCACGCTCGGCCTCGAGCCGCTGCTCGAGGCTGATGTTCGTCCCGATCCCGGCGATCGAGTCGTCGGACCACCGCTTGAAGTCGGCCAGACGCGAATCGGGCACGTTGAGGGCGTGGGCGATCACCTCGACGGGCAGTGGCACGCCGAACTGCTCGACGAACTCGATGCGACCGCTGTCGATCCAGGAGTCGATCAGCCGTGTGGTGATCGATCGGATCACGGGTTCGAGTTCGGCGATCACCTTCGGTGTGAACGCCTTCGACACCAGTCGGCGGTAGCGGGTGTGCTCGGGCATGTCAGCGGTGAGCATCGTGGGCACCCGCGGGTAGCCGTCGGCCATCACCTCGATCATCTTCTCGCGTGCGTCCGACGGCAGCGGCATGCTGGCCCCACCGAACAGCGACGAGTAGGTCGCCGGATCGCGCAGCACCTGCATCACCAGCTCGTGATTGGTGACCAGGTACATGCCGACGGACTCGATCAGCATCACCGGCGCCTCGTCGCGCATCTGCGCGTAGTGCGGGAACGGGCACTGGATCGCGGCGGGGTCGAACGGATTGAACGTCTTCAGGTCGGTCATGTCGATTCCTCGGTCGTGTCGAAGTGGATCTCTCGGGTGGGCGTCACAGGTCGGCCAGCATCTGCTTCAGGACCGGCAGCTCCATGCCACGGGCCATGATCTCGTCCATGCCGCCCACCACACCGGTGATGTTGGCGAGCACGACGTGTTCCAGCCCGTTGCGGGCATAGGCCTCGAACTGGCCGGTGAGCTCTTCGGAGTTGCCGACGAAGAGCACCTCCTGCACCATCTCGAACGGGATGGTCTTCGCGATGTCGCGAAGCTCGTCGGGATCGAGGTCGTGGATGATGACGTCGACGAATCCCTTCGAGTCGTTGCCGAGCGGATGCTCCAGCCCGTGCGCCTCCCACATGTGCCCCATGGCGAACAGGCCGAACAACTTGCCGAGCGGCTCGCGTTCGAACATCTCTGCCGCCGCGTCGGCGCTCTCGGCGAACAGCACGAACGGCAGCAGCGAGCATTCCGGCGTCGGCCGGCCGGCCGCGGCTGCGTGTCCGGCGATGATCTCCCGCTTGGCGCCGTACTCCTCCGGCGTCATCCACCACGCCGGGATCCAGCCGTCGCCGTACTCGCCGGTGAGCTTGAGCATCCGGGGGCCGTGGCCCGCCACCCACACGGGCGGCTTGCCGCGTCCCTCGGCCTCGAGCGGCAGGCCCATGCGCCCGACCCCGCCGTCGGCCATGAGGCCGGTGTCGAGCAGCGACCGCAGATCGCGCAGCACGTCGGCGAGGATCGACACCGGCTTGTCGAACGGGTACCCGAACGGCACGAGGCTCTCGGCCTCGCCCGACCCGATGCCGAGGATGAACCCGCCCGGGTTGAGATCGTTCAAGGTCAGCGCCGTGCGGGCCAGGTCGGCCGCGCCTCGACGGGTGGCATCGGTGACGGAGATGCCGAAGGGCTTGTCGGTCATCGTGCCGACCACGGCGCCGTAGCAGAACGGGTCGTAGAACGCGTCGGGGTCGGCGGCCAGGTCGGACAGCGGGATCTCGCTCCACAGCCCCGGGTGGAAGACCCCGAGGATGTGATCGGGCGACCAGTAGGAGTCGAACCCGACCTGTTCGTAGACCTCCAACATCTGCACGGTGCTCCCGAACGGGAACTGAGAGGGCAGGTTGACTCCGACTTTCATGATGTCCTTTGCTGGTGATTCGGTGCTGGTGATTCGGTGCTGGTTGATTCGAGGTGTGGTCAGGTGCCGGCGAGTCGCTCGACGATCGGGGCGACGGCGTCGACCACCCGACCGGCGAAGGTCACGTACGAGATGCCGTAGGTCTCGCGGCGCTCGACGAGTTGGTCACAGATCGAGTCGACCGAGCCGATGAGCGCATGCGGGTGTTCGGCGAACACCTCGGGCTCGAGGCCGAACATCGGCGCCATCATCGCCAGCGTCCCGTCACGGTCGTCGGTGACCACCGTGAAGTACCCGGCGATCTCCAACTCGAGGTCGTCGAAGCGATCGCCCGCTCCGGCGCGGATCCATTCGATCTTCTGCGCGGTGAGTTCGGCGGTGCTGCTGCCGACACCGGCCGGACCGATCTTGCCGGAGCTGTTGTCGAAGTTGAGGCTGACGATGTCGGCCTCGCGACCGGCGATGCCGAGCACCCGTGGCGCCCCTCCTCCGATCATGATCGGCGGCAGGCCCGTCGGGACCTTGGGCACGCCGTCGAACCCGACCGCGTGGACGTGGGTGCCGTCGATGTCGATCTCGCCGTCGGCGAAGTGGGCTCGGATGAGGGCGATCGTCTCCTCCATCCGATCGATGCGGACGCCGGCGGGCTCCCACGGCACACCCATCGCCTCGTACTCGCCCTGCAGCCAACCGGCGCCGAGGCCGATCTCGAGGCGACCCTCGGCGAAGTAGGCGAGCGTCGCCAGTTCCTTCGCGAACATCACGGGTTGGCGGTAGTCCGTACAGAACACCCGCGACCCGATGGCGATCGTGCTGGTCGCTTCGATGGCCACGGCCATGGCCGGGATCGCAGCGATGTCCTGCACCGGGTGGTTGGTCGCGGCCAGCGCCGGCCCCGGGCCGATCACGTGGTCGGCGACGCTGAAGGTACTGAAGCCCAGGGCTTCTGCGTGGCGGGCCTGGTCACGCCAGTCCTGGGGGCTGGTGGCATTGAAGCTCTGCAGCCCGAAGCGGAACGGACGCGTCATCGCCGCGCACCCATGTCTCGATGATTCAGCACCGGTGACCCCCTGTTGCTCGTAGGTTGCTCGTAGACGCTCGACACTGCGATCCGGTTGTCGGCCCGCTGCGTTCGGAAACTAGCCGACGAGTTAGTTTACGAACGTACGGAAACGACCGGAGGCGTCGCACATGACATCCACCACATCCGCAGAGACCGCCGCAGCACCTGGGGCGCCGGAGACCAAGATGACGTTCTGTCGGGTCTGCCACGCCAGCTGCCCGATGGAGGTCGACGTCGTCGACAACCGGGTGATCGCCGTTCGCGGCGTGATGGACGACCCGCTCTTCGAGGGGTACACGTGCATCAAGGGGCGTCAGATCCCCGACCAGATGTCGGACCCGAAGCGGTTGCGAGCGCCACTGCGGCGACGCCCCGACGGCACCTTCGAGCAGGTCGACAGCGCCGAGGCACTCGACGAGATCGCCGCCGAACTGCGGCGCATCATCGACACCTACGGGCCGCGCGCCGTGGCGTCGTACACCGGCACCGGCGGCTACCAGAACTCGGTGGCCGTCCCGGTGGCACGTGCCTTCCACCAGGGCATCGACTCGGTGTCGTTCTACACGTCGGTCACCATCGACCAGCCGGCCAAGGGCCTGGCGATGCTCCGCCTCGGCGGATGGGAGGCGGGCTATCACAACTTCACCGACTCCGACGTCCACATGGCGATCGGCTACAACTCGATGGTCTCGTCCTATGCGCCGATCGGCGGTCTCCAGGGCACCAACCCGTTCGTCGTCATGCGCCGCCGCAAGGCCGAGGGCATGAAGCTCATCGTCGTCGATCCGCGCCGCACCGAGCTGGCCGGCTTCGCCGACATCCACCTGCAGATCCGGCCCGGTGAGGACCCGACGCTGCTCGCCGGGATGATCCGCATCGTGCTCGAAGAGGGCCTGCAGGATCACGAGTTCTGCGACCGTTGGGTCAGCCAGCTGGGCGAGCTCACCGAGGCCGTCGACGGGTTCACGCTCGACTACGTCGCCGAGCGCTGCCAGCTCGACGCCGACGACATCGTCGCCGCCACTCGGCTCTTCGCCGCCGGCCCCCGAGGCACCGCCGGCACCGGCACCGGGCCGAACATGGCCGCCCATTCGAGCCTGACCGAGCACCTCACCGTCGTGCTGAACACCATCCTCGGTCGCGTCAACCGCGAGGGTGACCTCATCGAGAACGGCCTGCTGCTGTATCCGGAGATGCCGCACCGGGCGCAGGCGACCGCCCCCCGGGCCCCGGCCAGCGGACCGCCGTCGCGCCTGCGGAACCTGCGCGGCTACCGCGGCGAGATGCCGACTGCGGCGCTCGCCGAGGAGATCCTCACGCCCGGAGAGGGTCGCATTCGTGCGCTGATCGTCAGCGGCGGCAACCCGGCCGTGGCGTTCCCGAATCACGAGCTGACCCTCGAGGCGCTCGCCGACCTCGAGTTGCTCGTCGTCATCGACTACCGCATGACCCCGACGGCGGAGTTCGCCGACTACGTCATCGCGCCGACGCTGGCGCTCGAGCGGGCCGACGTGCCCCACCTGATGGACCGCTGGTTCCGTCAGCCGTACACCAACTACACCGATCCGGTCGTGGAGCGTGACGGCGACGTGCTCAACGAGTGGGAGGTGTTCTGGGAGTTGGCGTCACGGCTGGGCAGCACGTTGCCGCTGCCGGGAGGCTCGCCCGACATGACCACGCGACCGTCGACCGACGAGATCATCGACCGGTCCTACGCCGGATCGCGCTTGCCGCTCGACGAGGTGCGGGCCAATCGGCGCCAGGTGCATCCCGATCTCCGACTGGTCGTCGAACCTGCCGACCCGAGTTGCACGACCAAGTTCACGCCGGCGCCGGAGGACTTCATGGCCGAACTCGCAGCGCTGCGGGCCGAGCCGGCCCCGATGCTCGGCGACATCGACGTCAGCGCCTACCCCTTCCGACTGGTGAGCCGCCGGCTCAAGCACGTGCTGAACTCGACGGGTACGGAGCTTCCCGGCCTCGCCCGCAAGGGGACGACGAACCCTGCCTACATGCATCCCGACGACGTGACCGAACTCGGCATGGTCGGCGGTGACCTCGTCGAGATCACGTCGGTGTCGGGCAGCCTGATCGGTGTCGTCGAGCCCGCCGACGACGTCAAACGCGGTGTGATCTCGATGGCGCACTCGTGGGGTGGCAGGTCGCTGACCGACGAGAAGGTCAGAGACATCGGCACGCCCACCAGCCGTCTGGTGTCCGTCGACGCCGGTCACGACCCGGTGACCGGCATGGTCGTGTCGAGCGCCATCCCCGTTGCCGTGGCGAAAGCCGAGGAGCCGGCATGACCATCCACGAAGCCCCCCCGTACGGACGGTTCCCGCAGCCGACCGAGCGCGATCACCGCGACACTCCGTGGCAGAACGACTGGCACGAGGTCGCCGGACGGTTGCTGACCCACCTCGACGAGGACACCACCGATTCGCTCGACGACACCTTCACCGTGTCGGTCGACGACTACCTGGACCCGCAACGGTGGGAACGTGAGGTCGACGTGCTGTTCCGCAGGAACCCGGTCGTGTCCGCACTGAGTGCCCACCTGCCGAACCCCGGCTCGTACCGCGCGATCGAGATCGCCGGCGTCCCGGTGCTCACCGTCCGACAGGCCGACGGCGGCGTCCAGGCGTTCATCAACGCCTGCCGCCACCGCGGCGCGCTGGTCGTCGGCGAAGGATGCGGCGAGGCCCGACGCTTCACCTGCCCGTACCACGCCTGGAGCTACAACAACGAGGGTGCCCTCGTCGGCATCTCGGGTCGCCAGAAGTTCGGCGACGTCGACACCGACACCCACGGGCTCACCGAACTGCCCTGCGAGGAGCGCAGCGGCATGGTCTTCGCCGTGCTCCAACCCGACGCGACGCTCGATCTCGACGCATGGCTCGGGAGCTACGAAGGCGCCCTCGATCAGCTCGGGCTCGCCGACATGGAACTGCTCGACGAGCGATCGCTCATCGGGCCGAACTGGAAGATCGCGTTCGACGGGTACGTCGACGGCTACCACCTCGACATCCTCCACCGCGACACGCTCGGCGTCGACGTGATGGGCAACGTCATGACGTGGGACGCCTGGGGCCCGCACCAACGTGTCGCGTTCGCCCGTCGGGTCACCCACGAGCTCCGCGACATCCCCTCGGCCGAGTGGGCGCCCGCGAAGTACGTCGGGTTCGTGCACACCGTGTTCCCGCACGTGTCCGTCGCCGGCAACGGTGGGCGCGGCGCCATGGTCAGCCAGCTGATCCCGGGGCCGACTCCCGACCGGTCGCGGACCATCCAGACCCACGTGATCGCCAAGAACGCCATCCGAGGACGAGCGCGCGGCGACGATCAAGCGGGCCGACTTCCTCGAATGGGTGGTCAACGAGGAGGACTACAAGACCGGCCTCGGCATCCAGTCCGCGCTCGCGTCGGGCGCCAACACCGAGTTCGTCTTCGGCCGCAACGAGCCCGGCAACCAGATGTTCCACCGATGGGTCGACGACCTCATCGGTTCCACCCCGGTCGCCGATCCGACCCGCCACTTCCACCACGAGAGGAGTCCTGATGGCCCGTGTCGACGTTCCCGACGGCGACGGCCTCGAAGCGAAGCGGATCTGGCAGCTGGCGCCCTATCTCGGCGCGGCGATGGGCGCGATGGGTGAGGCCGTGTACGTGCAGTCGAGTCTGCCCGTACGCGAGCGCGAGGTCGCCCGCATGCGCATCGCCCAGCTCAACGAGTGTCATGTTTGACTGAACACCAGAGCTGCATCGGCGATGCAGCAGGGATTGACCGACGAGCTCTACCAGCACGTCCACCAGTACTACGACCACCCGGACTTCACGCCCCGGGAGCGCCTGGCCGCCGAGTTCGCCGAGCAGTTCGCGATCGACCATCGCGGCATCGACGACGCGATGTGGGCGCGGATGAGCGAGCACTTCAGCGACGTCGAGTTGCTGGAACTGACGATCACCTGCGGGTTCTGCGTGGGCATGGGGCGGGCGTACCAGGTGCTCGACATCGCCGTCGACTTCGACGTGCTGTGGAGCCGGGAACCGCCCACCGCGTCCTGAACTATTCGCCGACGGTGCCCCACCAGTCGGCGATGACGGCGGCGAACCGATCGGTGTAGTCGACGGTGAGCGCGTCGGCGTCGGCGGGCGCCGACTGCATCTCGCGTCGGGGGCAGGGCGCTGGCACCCGGCACCGGGTCCACCCATTCCAGACGCAGGCTCTCGATCATCCGACCGAGTTGGGGCGACGCCGTCTCGTGGTGGTCACTCGTCTGGTGGGCGATGAAGGCACGGTGGTCGTCGAACGACAGCAACGTGTAGTACGTCCGCGGCTCGGCACCGCGCCAGTACTCGTAGTGCCGCACGGCGGTCTCGGTCGAGTGCGTGCCGTCGTAGAGCGTCCGGGCGAGCGCTTCGAACTCGGCCTCGGTACCGGGCCGGACGGTGATGTGAGCAAGGATCGTCGCCATCGACCGATGGTAGCGAGCAGCCCATGACCCCCGACGACGTGGACCGGCTCAGGCTCGTTCGGGGTAGCCACCCTTGGGGAGGGCGCTGATCGGGCCGTGCAGGATCATGCCCCCGTCGACGTACAGGCATTCGCCGGTGATGTAGGCCGCGGCCGGTGACGCCAGGAACACTGCCGCGTTCGCGACGTCGCTCGGGCGGCCCGGGTACGGCAGCGGCACGCCGGACATGTCGTTGCCGACCCCTTCGTCATAGGTGGCCTCCCACCCGTCGGTGCGGAACGCACCCGGGGCGACGCAGTTCACCCGCACCTTCGGACCCCACTCGAACGCCAGTGTCCGACTCAGCTCGACGACGCCCGCGCGCGCCGCGGAGCTGTGGGCGATGCCGGGCATTCCCCGCCCGACCAGCGCGACGATCTGCACGATGCTGCCGCCGTCGCCGTCGAGCATCTGGTTGCCGAACACCTGGGTCATCGTCCACGTGCCGTTGAGGTTCAGATCGATGACACTGCGCCAGCCGTTCGGGCTGTAGTCACGCGCCTTCTGCGGGAACTGCCCGCCGGCGTTGTTGACCAGGATGTCGACCCGATGACGCGACGCGAGCGCCTCGACGGTCTCGCGGTTGCGGATGTCGACCACGTCGGCCTCGACCGGGATTGCCGGTCAGCGCACTGATCTCGGCTGCCGCGACGTCGAGACGTTCGCGCTGACGGGCGGCGATGACGACGGAGGCGCCGGCCGCCGACAGACCCTCGGCGATCGCCCGCCCGAGACCGGTGCCGCCACCGGTGACGAGCGCAGTGCGGCCGGCGAGGAGGTCAGCCGCGAACGGGTTCGTCACGCCTCGTCCAGCACGGCCTCACCGAGGTAGCTGGCTTCGAGCACGTGGCGGTTCGCCGACAGTTCGGCGGCGGAGCCTTCCAGCACCATCTCGCCGTGGTTCAGGACGTACCCGCGGTCGGCGACCTCGAGCGCCATGTGGACGTGCTGTTCGACGACGAGCACGCCGCACCCGGTCTGGTCGGCGATGTCGCGCACGATCGGCAGCAGGCGCTCCACGATGATCGGGGCGAGGCCGAGGCTCATCTCGTCGACGAGGATGCACTTCGGGTGAGGACACGAGCGCTCTGGCCATCGCCAGCATCTGCTGCTCGCCACCCGACAGCAGGCCGGCCTGGCGCTTGCCGAGCGGCTTGAGCGCCGGGAGCAGCTCCATCGCCCGATCGTGGGCCTCCTTGCGCTCGGCGCGGTTGCCCTTCAGGCCGAGCCGGATGTTCTCGTCGACGGTCAGGTCGAAGAACAACGACCGGTCCTCGGGCACGTGCGCCAGGCCGCGCCGGGCGACCGCATAGGCCTTGTGGCCCGTCACGGGCTCACCGAGCACCGTGACGACGCCCGCGAGGGGCGCCAGCAATCCGGAGATCGTGAGCAGCGTCGTGGTCTTGCCGGCGCCGTTCGGTCCGAGCAGCGCGACGACCTCGCCGGGCCCGACGTTCAGCGTGATGTCGCGCAGCACCGGGATGCCGCCGTAGCCGGCGTGGAGCCCTTGTACGTCGATCAGGAATTCATCACTCATTGCCGGCCTCCGATGTCGAGTGATTGCGATGCCTCGGTTGCGCCTGCGCGGCGCCGTCACCGGCTCGGCCGAGCGATTGGCGGCGGCGCCGGCCTCGGCCTGCGCCTCGCCGGCGGACTCGCCGAGGTAGGCGGCGATCACCGCCGGGTCGGCTCGGACCTGCGCCGGCGTGCCGTGGGCGATCACCCGGCCGAAGTCGAGCACGTAGATGTAGTCGCACACGTTGAGCACCAGGCCCATGTCGTGGTCGATCAGGAACAGGCTCACACCGAGATCGAGGAAGCTGCGCAGGTGCGAGCCGAGCAGCTGGCTCTCCTGGGTGTCGAGACCGGCGGCCGGCTCGTCGAGCAGCAGCAGCTTCGGGTTGCGCGGCCAGCGCCCGGGCGACGCCGACCAGCTTGCGTTGGCCGTGGCTGAGGTCGCTCGGATGCTTGTCGGCGAGGTCGCCCAGCTCCATCGCGTTGATGCGCCACGTCGATCTGCTCGAGCGCGGCTGCCTTGCCCCGACTCGGCATGACGATGTCGGACAGGAACGAGTACCACTTCGGCCGGTCGGCGGCGACGAGCAGGTTGTCCGCGAACCGTCAGGTCCTCGAACAGCTCGAGCGACTGGAACGTCCGGACGAGACCCGACTTGGCCCGCGCGTCGGGCCGCAGCCCGGCGAGGTCGACGCCGTCGAACCCGACGTACCCGCGGGTGATCGGCGTGAAGCCGGTGATCGCGTCGATGAAGGTGGTCTTGCCCGCGCCGTTCGGCCCGATCAGGCCGACGAGCTTGCCGGTCTCGCATTCGAGGTCGATCTCGTCGTTGGCGTTGAGTCCACCGTAGGTGACGGTGAGACCCTTGGCTTCGAGCAGTGCCATGTCAGTTTCCCCCTGCGGGAGTCGGAAGCGTGGTGGCCAGTTGGGGTGTGTCCGGCGGCGGTTCCGCAGCGGGAGCTTCGTGCCCGCCACGGATCTGAAGGTAGACGTTGCGCACCATCAGTGCGATCAGCGCGCCGAGGATCGGCATCCAGAACATCGAGTAGGTGTCGACCCGCAACGGCCAGATGATCCAGCCGAGCACGTAGCCGACGAGCGCCGTCGGACCGAAGCGCTTGGCGGCGCTCGCCCAGACGTGGCCGGCTTCGCCGAAGGTCGGCGAGATCGGGCCGACGACACGGGCGAAGGCGAGCGTCACCAGGAACAGCAGCACCATGCTGAGGAACACCCACCACTCGACCGACTCGATGAACTTGGCGTTGTAGAGCCAGAGCGCGGTGCCGACGACGAGGATCGCCAGGCCGACCTTGACGAGCACCTGTTTGGGCCCGCGATAGTTCGACCGCAAGGTCTCGGCCCCCGGGATCGCGCTGACCGACCAGTTGCCGAGGTGTCTGACCCCTTCGGTGAAGAACGGAGCGACACCTTCGGGATGCACGATCGCCGTGACGATGATGCCGATACCGCTGAGCAGGCCGACGTAGTTGTCGATGTTCGTGCCGGCGAAGAAGTAGTTCGACGTCGTCGGCACGAGCGCCTGCAGCAGCATGCCGGCGACGATCGCTCCGCTGATCGACGAGATCCCGGCGAGGTAGGCGAACGCCAGCACCGAGAGGCTGGCACCGTAGGCGAAGTTCGCCGACGACACCTCGACCTGCTTGAAGCCGAGCATCAGGCCGCCGACACCGGCGATCGCGGCGCTGATCGCGAAGGCGAGCAGCTTGGTCCGGGTGACGTTGATGCCCGCCGACGCTGCCGCCCGCTCGTTGGCCCGCACGGCGAGGAAGCGTCGACCGACACCCGAACGGCGCATGTTCGCCACGGCGATCGCACAGAGCGCGAGGACGATGGCGCCGAAGATCACGAACGCCGGGTTCTCGTTCTGCTCGCGGGCGCTCCGGGCGCCGACGTCGATCCCGAAGATCGTCGGATCCTTCACGAACGCCGGGACACCGGCACGCAGTTGGGTGATCTCGGGATTCTCGAAGTACAGCCCCTGCAGCGCCACGGCGGCGGCGATGGTCACCACTGCGAGCTGCACGCCACGTATTCGCACGGCGGGCAGGCCGACGACCACGCCGATCACGACGGCCGCGACGATCCCGATCAACCCTGCGATCGGCCACGCGAGTCCCGGACCCTCGACGGGAACGAGGTTCGGATCCCCGCCCGATGCCGTCGGCCATCATGCGGGCCATCACGAACGCGGCGATGCCGGCGAACGACATCTGCGCCAGCGAGATCTGACCGGTGTAGCCGGTGATGAGCACGATCGACAGCATCACGATCGAGACCACGAGGCCGGTCTGCATCGAGTTGGCGAAGCGCGTCCGACCGCCGGCGTCCTCGAAGACGAACGCCATCAGGGTGAGCACGACGATCCAGAAGAACGCGTGCTCCCAGACCCGCCGCGGATCGGGAGCGATCGGCAGTCGCTTCTCCTCGACGGCCCCGCGGATCGGGAGCGACTTGCCGCGGGCATACAGGACCACGATGATCACGACCAACGGCAGGAAGTTGCGCACGCCGGTCTGCATCCACGCGAAGCTGCCGTCGAACCACGTGACCTTCTTGACGTCGAGCAGGGTTTGCACCGCTCCGAGCGCCAACCCACCGGCGACGGCGATCGGGATGGAGCGCAGACCGCCGATCAGAGCTGCGGCGAGCGCCGGCACGATCAGCGCCGTCAGACCGACGGGGGTGATCGTGCCGGCGATCGGGCCGACGATGATCACCGAGAGCGTGGCGAGCACCGAGGCGATCACCCAGTTGATGGCGGCGAGTGTCTGCGGGCGAGAAGCCGAGCAGGACGGCGCCCTTCTCGTTACCGGCTGCCGCCCGGGTGGCGAGACCGAAGCGGAGATACCGGTAGGCGGCCCACAGGACGAACCCCATGAGCACCGCGAACGCGATGACGTACAGGTTGCTGCCGGGATACGGCTTGCCCAGACCGAGGAAGTTCTCGATCGTCTCTTCGGGGACGACGTTCTCGGGTTGCGGGAACGAGTTGCCGAAGTTGATCAGTGCGACGCCCTGGAGATACAGCGCGAGCCCGAGCGACGCCACGACCTTGCCCAGCGGAGCGGCGTGGCGCAGGGGCCGGAACACGAGGAAGTGTGCGGCGAGCCCCAATCCCACCGCCATCAGGAGCGCAAGGACGAGCGACGCGGCCATCGGCCAGGTGCCGCTGTCGGACAGGGTGATCTTGACCGGAATGTTCAGACCCTTCGTCGGCAGGAAGTCGACCCACGGGAAGTAGAGCTGGCCTCGATGCCAGGCCGTGTCGAAGGTGAACAGGCCGTACATGGCCATGGCGCCGTAGCCGAAGTTGATGACGCCCGAGCCCTTGTAGGACACGACGAGCCCGGCGCCGAGCATCGCGTAGAGCGCACCGAGGCCGAGCCCGATGAACAGAGTGAAGATGATGTCGTTCAACGCGTAGCCCCCGGGTCACGTCACGTGATGATCAGAACGCACGGGTCGGGGCCGATCCTGGGATCGACCCCGACCCGAGCTGGTGTTCAGTGGTGTGTGTTCAGTGGGTGATCGTCAGCACCTCACTCCGCCGTCGGGCGCAGTTCGGTGCCGGCCACCAGGTCGAGACCGGTGAACGCGGGAATCACGTTCTTGATCGACTTGCTCGCCGCGTCCCACTGGTCCATGGCGATCTCGGAGCTGCAGACCGCGATGTACGGCGGCGGTGCGCCGGCGCAGTTCAGCGGCGGACCACCGAAGGACGGCTGGCTGCCGTCGGTTGCAGCGAACGCGTCGGCGATCGCAGCACCGGTGACGTCGCCTTCGATGCCCAGCGACTGCTCCCAGATGTTCATGATGGCCGAGAAGCCCTGCGTGGCGAAGCCCTTGAACAGGTCGTCCTCGGTCATGCCGTACTCCAGACCCTTGGTCTGGTAGAGCGTGGCCTGCTCGAGGTGATCACCTTCGAGACCTTCGAGCGGTGCCAGCAGACCGTTCACCGAGCCGGTGATGTAGATGCCGTCGGCGAGATCGCCGGCGGCTTCCATGGCCGTGAAGTCGGTGCACGAGCCCGACAGCACGCAGCGGGATGTCCTGCGGGGTCCAGCCGAGGCGCCCGAGGGCGTCCACGAAGTTCCAGCAGTCAGCGCCCTGCGCCGAGAAGATGATGACGCTCGGATCGAAGTCGAGGACCTCGGTCGCCTGCGGCGTCGCATCCGGCGTGGCCGGCGCGATCGGGACACCGATGTGGGTCAGGTCGGGCATCGAGCCCGCCCGCTCGGCGTCACCGGGCGTCGTGCCGTTGAGCACGTCGAGCGGCTTCGCCTCGAGGTCGTTGTAGCACACCACACCCGGAGGCGTGTCGGCCCACGGAACAGCGACCCGGTCGATCGTGACGTCCTCGAACTCGGTGATCTGGTCGGTCGCGAACTGCACGAGACCGGTGTGGACACCGAGACATCCGCCGCCGCGCGCCGATGGCGTAGACGCCCTCGGAGGTGAAGTCGGCGATCGTGATCGGGGTGACGACGAGCACCGGGATGTCGGAGCCCTGGTAGATCGAGAAGTGGTTGCCGAAGAAGTTGATGCGTCGAGATGGCCATCTCGACCTCGTCGGCGGCCAACTCGTTGGCGCAGCGCTGGGAGTCGTCAGGTGACACGACCGACTTGCAGAGCACCAGCTCGATCGGACGGCCACCGAGGCCACCGAGTTCGGTGTTCACGAAGTCGGCCGCGGCCTGCATCGCCAGCGAGAACTCCGGGAACGAGCCGTTGGGGTCGCCCTCGAGGTTCTGGACGCCGATCTTCATCGGCTCACCGGTCGCCTCACCGACCGGGTCGTACTTGCCGCCCGAGCCCTCTGCTTCCGTGGTGTCCGGAGCCTCGGTGCCCGCCGTGGTCGCCTCGGGCGCCTCGGTGGCTGCCGTCGTCGCCTCCGGGCTGCGTCGGACGACTCGCTGCCCGAGTCGTCGTCGCTGCCACAGGCCGCCACCACCAGCGCGAAGCTGGCGGCGACCCCGAGCAGCAGACGTGTCCGCTTCTTGGATCGTGAAGTCACAAATTCCCCCTCATGTCAGTGAGCGCCCTTCTCCCCCCGGGGGCAACGACGCATCGGACCCCTCGGTCCGACACGAGGAAACTAACCGATCGGATGGTTACGCAACGGACCGGACGAAAAGTGCGTCGAGCGACACAATCGCTCAGGCGTCGGGCGTGTAGTGGATGCCGGGGATGCCGGCCTTCATCGCCTCGTACCAGTCGGGGCGAGGCACGACGCCCTCGTAGCCGACACCGACGCGAGGTGCGGTGTCGGCGTTCCACTCCTGATGGATCGGCGGGATCTGGTAGTAGCCGTTGGCGGCGTTCGTGCCGCCGTCGACGTTGAGGTCGTGGCCGGTCACGTAGCTCGCCGCGTCGGACGCGAGGAACAGCACCGGGCCGACGATCTCGTCGAGTTCGCCGATCCGACGCATCGGCGTGCGGCTGGCGATCCACTCGATCCATGCCCATGCCCTCGAGCGCCGGGCGCACCATCTCGGTCACGATGAAGCCGGGCGACACCGAGTTCACGCGGACGCCACGGTCGGCCCACTCGCAGCCGAGCTGCAGGGTGAGGTTGCGCAGCGCGCCCTTCGCCGCGGTGTACGCGATCACGTTCAGCTCGTTCGCCCCGTGCCCCATGATCGAGCAGATGTTGACGATCGAGCCGCCGCCGGACTCGAGCATGTGACGACCGACGTCGCGGAGGTACATGAACGCGCCGTTGAGGTCGATCGACATGATCCAGTTCCACGTGTCCATGTCGAACGACTCCGGAGCGACACCGCGCATGTCGGAGACGCCGGCGTTGTTGATCAGCACGTCGATCCGGCCGTGCGCCTCGATGCCGGTTGCGACGACACGGGCCACGTCGGCCTCGACCGACACGTCACCCGGTACGACGGTGACCGTGCTGCCCTTGGCACGGCACGCCTCGGCGACCCCTTCCAGGAGATCGGCGGAACGTGCGGTCAGCACGAGGTCGGCGCCCGCGTCGGCGAAGCCGTGCGCGAACCCCTCCCCGAGCCCCATCGACGCGCCGGTGACGAGCACGGTCTTGCCGGTGAAATCGAACATCACTGTCCTCCTCTCTTCCTCGTCAGTTCGGATCGACGAGTACTTTCATGTGCTTGCTCTGCCCGCTCGCCAGATCGGCGAGGGCGTCCTCGACGGAGTCGAGCCCGACGGTCGAGGTGTGCATCGAGTCGACCACGATGCGACCGTCGGCCATCATGCCCATCGACATCTCGAACTCCTCGTGGAGGTACGCGAGCGACGACGTCACGGAGATCTCCTTGACGAGCCACGCTCCGGGCGACATCGTCGCGTCGCCCTCGGCGAGCCCGATCAGGCACATCGATCCGCCACGGCGGGCGAGGTCGACGGCGGCCTGCACGGCGAACGGGCGGCCGACGCATTCGTAGACGATGTCCGCGCCGAGCCCGTGGGTGAGTTCCTGGATCACCTGGTTCGCCTCGTCACCCGGGGCAGACGGCGTGGTGCGCACCGAGCGAGAGGGCGAGCTCGCGACGCTCCGGGCTCGGCTCGATCACGATCACCCGTCCGGCACCGGCCGCCCGTACCCACTGCATCGTGCCGAGCCCGATCGGACCGGCCCCTTGGATCACGGCGACGTCACCGAGGCGCAGGTTGCTGGTGCGCACCGCGTGGAACGCGACCGTGGTCGGCTCCACCTGGGCGGCCTGCTCGTCGGTCAGGCCGGGGTCGGTCTTCACGACGCGGGCGGCGGCCACCGCGATCTGCGGGGCGAAGCCACCGTGGGGAGGTGCGAGCGGATCGCGTCCGAGCACCGACAGGAACGACACCTGGCAACGATCGGCCTGGCCCCGCCGGCACGCCGTGCACTGGCCGCACGACGGCGCGACGGCGACGACGACGCGATCGCCTTCGCTCACCGACGTGACCTCCGCGCCGATCGCCGACACGGTGCCGGCCCACTCGTGCCCGCAGATCGCCGGGTTGTACGGCCGTCCCGACTGGTAGGCGTGGATGTCGGTGCCGCAGATCCCGCAGAACGCGATGTCCACGACGACCCCGGCCGGGGCCGGCGTGGGCATCGGGAACTCGACCAACTCGACCCGGTTCTCACCGGTGATCAACGCTGCGTGCATGTCACGCCTCCCCTGGGTTCGCTCGCAGAGGGTTCGCTCCGCTCCTGATGCTGCTGTGTCACGTTGCCATACTGACCACGCCCGCTCGGTGCGCACGAACCGTCCGTACCGCCAGACCCACCCACCGGCCCGCATCGCGGGCTCCATGCAGAGGAGCACCCCATGAGCTTGATCGCCGTCGAGGCCGCCATCACGATCGCCGATCCGTCCACCCGCCAGGAACTGATCGAGCGGACCGCGCCGATCCAGAAGGCGACGCGTGACGACGAGCCCGGCTGCCTCGTCTACTGCTTCGCCGCCGACCCCTGCCAGGACGACCTCATCCAGGTGTACGAGCTCTGGGAGTCCGCCGAGGCCCTCGAGGCCCACTTCGAGCACCCGAACTACTTCGCGATGCGCACGATGCTCGGCGAGGGAGGCCTCGTCGGTGCCGTCAGCCGGCAAGCACCGCATCGACGCGACCGCCCCGGTCTACGGCCCGGACCACAAGGCGAGCGCTTCGTTCGAGTGAACCCGCCGATCCGTGCCGTCGTCTTCGACTTCGGTGGCGTGCTGATCACGACGATCTCGAACCAGCTCGCCGCGATCGCCGGTCCACGCGGCATCGAACCGGCGGTGATGCACGAGTTGCTGCTCGGACCTCGCGACAGCGGACCCGACCATCCGTGGCACCGTGCCGAGCGTGGCGAGATCCCCACTGCGGAGATCCAGGGCCTGCTCGACCCGTGGGCCGAGGGCCTCGGTGTGACACTGCAGGGCGACGAGATCGAACTGCTCCTCGCCCCGGGCGGCTACACCGTCGTCGCCGAGATGATCGATCGGATCCGCTCGCTGCGCGCCGACGGATACCTCACCGGCCTGCTGACCAACACGTTCGCCGAGTTCCGCCCGACCATGGAGCGCGACATCGACTTCGAGCTGTTCGACGTGATCGTCGAGTCGTTCGCCGTCGGCGCCCGCAAGCCGGAGTTCGCCATCTACGAGACGACTGCCGAGCGGCTCGGCGTCGACCACGAGGCGATCGTGTACCTCGACGACTTCGACCAGAACCTCGTGCCGCCGGCCGCGCTCGGATGGACCACGATCCAGGTGGGCGACCCGCACGACGCGCTTCGTGAACTGGATCGCCTGCTCGGTCGCTGAACCTCCGGTGATACCGGAACTCACCACGTGGTCAATAATGGGCGCCATGACCGCGACCGATTCGTCCCAGACCGCTGCGGAGGCCCGCTCGCCCGGGCCTCACCTTCCAGGATCTGCTCGACGCCGACACCCACCCGGTGCCCGATGTGCTGCGCCTCGAGTCGCCCCGCTACTTCGGCAGCGAGGACATCCCCATCGAGCGCTACACCTCGCGCGAGTGGCATCGCCGCGAGGTCGACCAGCTGTGGTCGAAGGTGTGGCAGTTCGCCTGCCGCGAGGAGCACATTCCCGAGCCGGGTGACTACATCGTCTACGACATCGCCGAGTTGTCGTTCCTCGTCGTGCGCCAGCAGGACGGCTCGATCAAGTCGTATCCGAACGCCTGCCTCCACCGTGGCCGCCAGCTGAAGGAGTACGACGGTCGCTGCTCGGAGATCCGCTGCGCGTTCCACGGTTTCGCCTGGGCGCTCGACGGCAACCTGCTCGACGTTCCCGCTGCGTGGGACTTCCCGCACGTCGACCAGCGACCGGACGACTTCACACTGCCCGAGTGCGCCGTCGGCACGTGGGCCGGATTCGTGTTCATCAACCCCGACCCGAACGCCGCGCCGCTGGAAGAGCACCTCGGCGAGGTCATGGAGCAGTTCGAGGTCTGGGATCTCGGGAACCGCTACGTCGAGGCCCACGTGTCGCGCATCATCAACGCCAACTGGAAGATCGCCCAGGAAGCGTTCTGCGAGGCGTACCACGTGAACGCCACCCACCCGCAGATCCTCACGTACCTCGGTGACGTCAACTCCCAGGTCGACGTGTGGGACCACTGCGCCCGCGTGATCACGCCCGGTGGCACGCCGAGCCCGCTCCTCGACGCCGACATCAGCGAGCAGGACATGCTGCGCAGCGATGCTCGACGTGCGCGTCGACCAGGATGCGCCGGTCACGCTGGAGGAGGGCCAGACCGCCCGGGCCGTGCTCGCCGACATGTCGCGCGAGCGCTGGCGTGTCGTCGCCGGCGACGTGGTCGACCAGATGAGCGACGCCGAGATGATGGACTCGATCGACTACACCGTGTTCCCGAACATGCATCCGTGGGGCGCGTTCAACCGGATCACCTATCGGTTCCGTCCGAACGGCGACGACCACCGCTCGGCGATCATGGAGTGCTTCTTCCTGTCGCCGTTCCAGGGCGAGCGACCACCGCCGGCGAAGGAGCGCAAGCTCGGCGTCGACGACCCGTGGACCGACGCGCCGGAGTTGGGCATGCTCGCGAAGGTGTTCGAACAGGACGTGTTCAACATGGCGAAGGTGCAGAAGGGCCTCGAGACGACCCGCAAGCCGGGGATCACGCTGTCCAACTACCAGGAGTCCAAGATCCGCTGGCTGCACGCACTGCTCGGTGAATGGGTGAGCGACACGATCGACACTCCCGTCAGCGTCGGGACCCGGCCGTGAACGGCATCGTCCACCCGTTCACCGGCGCCCTGCACGAGCAGGACGGCGAGGGCAACATCCGCGTCACGCTCGACGGCAAGGTCGGCATCTTCGGCACCGACGGCCACTGGATCTCCGGCGAACTCCGCGAGTGCGACCCGCAACTCTGCGGCTGGGTCGGCGGCCCGATGTTCGCCAACCATCGCGTCACCCCCCAGACGCCAACGCTGACACCCGTCCGATGAGAGATGAGCGCAGCAGGTGCGCCTGGATCTCATCGCACGCGACGTCCCGCCGTGATGAGCGATGAGCGCGCAGGTCGCGCCGGATCTCATCGCACCGGGTGGTGGCGTGTCAGTTCGGAGCGAGGGCTTCGAGGAGATCCCAGGCGGAGCCCGATCCGGTGCCGCCGGGAGTGTTGACGCCCAGCTGCACCTGGGTCGCCCCGGCGGCGATGTGCTGCTCGATGCGGTCGAGGATCGCCTCGCGGTCGCCCCAGGCGATGAACGCATCGATCAGGCGGTCGCTGCCCCGGCCCGCCCAGTCCGTCTCGTCGAAACCCTGCGCCACCCACTGGCGCTGGTACGCGGGCAACGGCAGATAGATCGACAGCGCTCGACGCCCGGCTTCGCGAGCAGCGTCGGCGTCGGTCGTCATGACGCACGGGAGCACGACGCTGAGCGCCTTGTCGGGCCCGAGCGTGGCTCGTGACTCGCGGGTGTGCGTCGGGCAGTTGCATGTAGGTGTTGGCGCCGTCGGCGAGATCGGCGGCGACGCGCATCATCTGCGGGCCGTGCGCGGCGACGTACACCGGCACCGGTGGTGGGTCGGCGGGCGTGTGCAGCAGCCCACCGGACATCGCCGCCTTCATCTCCGTCAGATACGAGCGCATCTTGGCGATGGGTGGTTCCCAGGTGAGGCCGCGCAGCTCTGCCGCCGGCGGGTGCGAGATGCCGACGCCGTGGATGAACCGACCGCCCGAGAGCTCCGAGAGCGTCCGCGCCGCCTGCGCCGAGGCGATCGCGTCGCGGCCGTAGACGTGAGCGATACCGGAGGCCACCTTGATCGTCGTGGTGTTGTCGAGCAGGTACCCGCACGTCACGTAGATCTCGCGTCCGAACATGTCGGGGATCCACACCGAGTCGTAGCCGAGCGCCTCGAGACGGCGCACGTAGTCGACGAGGTCGCCGGGACTCATCATGTCGGCCGGAACGATGACACCACCGATCGACGACTGGGCGATCGACGACATCACTCGACTCCGGTGAACTGCGGTGGGCGGCGTTCGGACATGGCGCGGGTTCCTTCCCTGAAGTCGGCCGTTCGGCGCAGGCGCTCCTGCTCGGCCAGTTCGTGATCGGTGGCGGCGGCGACGCGGTCGGCGAGGTCACCACGCAACGTCGCCCGGATCGACTGCACGGCGAGCGGCGCCGAACCGGCGATCTCCGCGGCGAAGTCGTGGGCGGCCGCGACCAGTTCGTCGAGCGGCACGACCCGGTCGACGAGACCGATCGCCGCCGCGTCGTCGCCGGTGATGCGACGACCCGTGTAGAGCAGCTCGGCGGCGTGCTGGCCGCCGACGGCGGCGGGCAGCGTGACGCTCAGGCCGAAGCCGTGATGGAACCCGAGCCGGGCGAAGTTGGCGCTGAACCTCGCCTCGGGCGCGGCGATCCGGAAGTCGGCGGCCATCGCCACGCCGAGTCCACCACCGATCGCCGCACCCTGGATCGCGGCGACGATCGGCTTGCGGGTGCGGAACAGCCGCACCGCGGCGCGGTACAGGTCGCCGGTGGAGTCCGCGGGTCCGGCCGACGCGAAGTCGGCGCCGGCGCAGAAGTGCTTGCCCTCGGCCGCCAGCACGATCGCCCGGCACGACGCGATCGTCGTCGAGCGCCTCGAGCGCGTCGGCGAGCTCGGTGATCATCGCCGCGGAGAAGAAGTTGTTCGGTGGTCGACACAGCGTGACGGTCGCGACGTGGTCGTCGGACACGCGACACCGCGACGAACGGGTCGGCCATCAGCGCAGGTTCCGCTCGAACAGGTCGAGCATCGCCGCCCAGTGGCGGGCGTCGGCCGTCGCGTCGTAGGCGGGTCGATCGTCGAAGGCGAACCCGTGGTGGGTGCCCCAGTAGCGCTCCAGTCGGCCGCGCACGTTCGACTGCCTGCATCGCCGCCTCGAAGTGGTCGACCATCTCGAGGGGGACGTAGTCGTCGTGCTCGGCACAGCCGACGTACAGCTCGCCGGTGATCTCGCCGAGGCGGAGGTGCGGCGAATCGGAGGCGTCGACGTGGAGGCGCACGCCGTAGAACGACGCCGCGGCCTTCACCTGCTCGGGGTACTCGGCCGCCACCCAGATCGAGAACGGCCCGCTCATGCAGTAGCCGACGACGCCGACACGGGAAGCGTCCGCAGCGGCGTCGTTCGCGGCGTGGGCGAGCAGCGCACCGGCGTCGCGGCCGACCTTGCGGTTGCCGAGGTTGCCCATCAGCTCGACCATCCGCTGGAACGACTCCTTGCTGGCGAAGTCGAGCTGGAACTCCGGGGTGGTGCGGTAGTAGAGGTTGGGCAGCATCACGTAGTACCCGTTCGACGCGATGCGGCGGGCCATGTCGTGCAGCAGCGGCCGCTTGCCCGGGGCGTCCATCAGGAACAGCACGACCGGATGCGGGCCGTCACCGTCGGGGACGCACGACGAACGTCCCCATCGTCCCGTCGTCGGTCGGGATCTCGATCTCGGCGTGCGAACATGCCCCGACCGTACTCAGCCGGTCTTTCCGGACCCGACCCCGAAAGACCGGCTGGGTACGGTCGGGGTCGTGACGGATGAGACCGACCGACCGAGTCGGAGCTACGAACCGAGGTGCGGGCGTGGCTGGACGCCAACTGGGACCCCGAACGCCACCTCGTGGAGTGGCGCCGGCTGCTCGCCGACGCGGGCTGGGCGGTGCCGTCGTGGCCGCGGGCATGGCACGGTCGTGGGCTTCCGGCATGGGCCGACAAGCTCGTCGCCGACGAGACTCCGACGGGTCGGTGCGGTCGGCACGCCGCTCGGGGCCGGGATGTCGCTCGCCGCGCCGACGATCGTCACCCACGGCTCCGACGAGCTGCGCGCGCGCATCCTGCGACCGACGATCACCGGCGAGGTGACGTGGACCCAGCTGTTCAGCGAACCCGGTGCCGGGTCCGACCTCGCCGGGCTCTCCACGCACCGCCGTGCGCGACGGCGACGACTGGATCGTCAACGGCCAGAAGGTCTGGAACACGAGCGCCCATCACGCCGACTACGGCATGCTGCTGGCCCGCACCGACTGGGACGTCCCCAAGCACCAGGGCATCAGCTACTTCGTGCTGCCGATGCACCAGCCGGGCGTCGAGGTCCGCCCGATCCTGCAGATGAACCGCCACTCGTCGTTCAACGAGGTGTTCCTGACCGATGCCCGCATCCCGGCGGCCAATCTCGTCGGCGACCTCGGCGACGGTTGGCGTGTCGCCCGCACGACGCTGATGCACGAGCGGACGTTCGCGACGCTGCGACGACCGTCGTTCGCCGACGGCGCGCGCGGTCGGACGATCGAGGAGGCCGCCGCCGAGGCCGCCGACCACTTCGCGACCTACGCGTGGTATCCGCAGCGGGCCGGGCGTGCCGACCTCGTCGTCGAGCGGGCCGCCGGCTTCGGGCGCACCGACGATCCGATGGTCCGCCAGGCGATCGCCGAGTTGGTGTCGTTCCAGCGCGCCAACGAGTGGACCGCCGAGCGGGCCCGGGCGGCCCGGGCGCTGGGTCGGGCTCCGGGGCCGGAGGGATCGCTCGGCAAGCTCGCCGCCAGCGGGGTCGCCCGGCGGTCGGCTCGGGTGCACAGCCTCATCGCCGGTGCAGCGGCGATGCTGACGACCGGAGCCGGACGAACTCGACGCCGTGATCGCCGAGGTGCTCGTCTCCACGCCCGCGCAGTCGATCGCCGGCGGGACCGACGAGATCCAGCACAACATCATCGGCGAGAACATCCTCGGGCTCCCGCGCGAGCCGAACGCCGATCGTGACGTCGCCTTCCGCGACGTCGCCATGAGCGCGGGGTCGACCTCGCGTCGCTTCAGGACCACTCGTTCCAGCGGATGAACTCCTCGGCGGGTGGCCGCTTCGCCGGCTTGAAGTCGGTGCCGATGGTGTACGCCACCGGGAACAGACCGGCCTGGCTGTAGTCGTCGTAGGGGATCCCGAGCAGCTCGGAGATCTCGCGCTCGTTCTGCAGGCTCAGCGAGGTCCAGGCCGACCCGAGACCGCGCTCGCGCAGGGCGAGCATGAAGCTCCACACCGCCGGCAGGATGCCACCCCAGCGCGAGGCCTGGCGCCACGACGGCGTGCCCTCGTCCATGCGGTCGGCGAGCAACGGGATCACGAGCACCGGCACCTCGTGGAGGTGTTCGGCGAGGTACCGGGCCGACTGGTTGACACGATCGGCCTGCGAGCCGGGCGGCGGTTCCGGCGCTCCCGCGTACGCTGCGGCGAAGTTGGCGCGGTAGATGTCGGCGATCACTCGCTTGCTGCTCCGCGTCCTCGATCATCATCCACCGCCACCGTTGCGAGTTGGACCCGGTGGGTGACTGGTGGGCGATGTCGATGCACTCGACCAGCACCTCTCGCGGCACCGGTCGGGTGAGATCGAGACGCTTGCGAACGGCCCGGGTCGTGGTGAGCACCTCGTCGGCGCTCAACCCGAGCTTCTCGGTCACGAGCGCGGCTTCCTTCTGGGCCCTCATCCATTCCGCCGTCGCCTTGCCCATCTTCTGGCCGTCGTAGCCGATCCGCTGGGTCGGCTCGACCTCGAGGATGACGCGCCGCGGCGAGTCGAGGAACTTCTCGAAGACCTTCGCGCCCTCGACGTCGTCGCCGTCGGATCGCCTTCGCCAGCGCCGGGTAGAACCAGTCCTTGGTCTCCTGGTCGTCGCGGATCGTGCACGTGCCCTTGTAGGTGACGGTCTTGTTCCGCGCCATCTTCGAGCCGGTCGAGGTGACGACGATGCACACCCGCGGGTCGCGGCGCACGGCGGCGATGCGGGCCCGCTGGCTCGACGCGGTGAGCCAGAACTTCCCGTCGACGAACACGTACGACATGATCACGCCGACGGGCCAGCCCTCCTTGTTCGACCAGATGAACGTGCACTCGTTCTGGGCGTCGAGCATTTCGGCTTCGTCGTCGGCATCGAGGCCGAACACGGTCACGTCTTCGTAGTTCTCGGGATGTTCGCTCATGATCGCACCGTACGGCGCGGGGTCCGCGCCCGACGATGCAGAGCGATCAAGCCGTCGGCCTCGAAGCGCAGCGGGAGTTCCTTCATCGGGAACAGGATGAAGCTCGGCTCGTGGACCGGCGCGACGAGTTCCCGGGCCAGCTCGATCGACGAGGTGCGCTCCAACCACTGGGTGAACCCGCTGACGAGTTCCTGGCGGGCCAGTGCAGCTGCCCACGCAGAAGTGCGGGCCGACACCGAACGCGAGGTGCTGCGGGGTGCGGGGCCGGTCGATGTCGAACGTGTCGGCGTGTTCGAACACCGAGGCGTCGCGGTTGGCGGCGGCGTAGCGGATCATCACCATCGAGCCCTCGGGGATCACGACGCCGCCGACCTCGACGTCGCGCGTGGCCCGACGGGCGAGTCCCTGCACCGGGCTCTCGTACCGCAGGACCTCCTCGATGAACCGCGGGATCAGCGACAGGTCGCGACGGACCCGCTCCTGCACGTCGGGGTACCGGGTGAGCAGCCACATCCCGTGGTTCAGTGCGCTCGTGGTGGTCTCGAACCCGCCGGTGACGAGCTGGTGCATGAGGTTCTGCAGCTCGGCGACCGTCAGCGGCTCGACGCCGTCTTCGTCCTCGTGGGCGTGGACGAGCGTGGAGATGAGGTCGTCGGTCGGGTCGGTTCGCCGGGCCTCGAACACCGCGGCGAGATGGTGTTGCGCTTCGAGTTCGATCTCGACGGTCTCGAGCACCTCGGCGTCGGTCAGCGGGCGCATCGCCAGCGCGAGCATGGCGCCGGCCCAGCGGTTGAAGCGGTGGATCTCGGAGCTGTCGAGGCCGAGTTCCTCGGCGATGATGATGCCCGGCAGCGGCATCGCGAAGTCGAGGTTGAACTCGCACTCGCCCCGATCGATCAAGCCGTCGATGAGGGTGCGGGTGACGTCGTCGATGTGGGGCGGCCATGTCGGCGATGCGACGCGGGAGGAACGCCTTCGCGACGAGCCGGCGATAGTCGGTGTGGATGGGCGGGTCGGTGCGCTGCAGCGTCTCGACGTGGCCCCACCCGCGCTCGCGGAGGATCTCCTGGTAGCGGCGGGCGTTGTCGACCTGCAGCCCCTTCTTGGCGCCGCCGCCGCGGCCGCTGCTCGAGAACAGGTCCGGGTTGGTGAGCACGTACCGGACGTCCTCGTACCGGGTGACCATCACGGCGCCGATCTCGGGCATCGGGAACACCGGGCACTGTTCGTGGAGCTCGGAGTAGAAGTCCCACGGGTCGTCCTGGATCACCGGGTCGAGCATCGTGTGATCGACGGGACACGAGAGTGCGCCGATCCGGTCCTCAAGCGTCAGCTCTGCCATGCCGAACATTGTTCCAGGCGACCAACGCCCGACTCGGAGCGGACGAGCCGGAACCCCCGGTACAATCGCCTCGAGTGATTTCCTCAACTCGTAGTGATCTGCGTCACAGATGGGAATACAACTCGCGCTTCGTGGGTTGGTGCGATTACTACTAAATAGCGGACCCCTCCGCATCACTCCCCCACCGAAAGCAGCACTCCGACATGTTCTCCTCCACCAAGATCCACATCCACCCCGAACTCCTCGCCAGCGAACTCGGCACCAGCGTCCCCGTCGCCGAACTCGAGACCCTCGATCGGCTCGCGACCCCGATCTCCGTCGCCGCCGGTGAGCAGATCGTGCAGAAGAACGGCTTCGGCCGCGAGTGCTTCGTCGTGATCGACGGCCAGTTCAAGGTCGAGCGTGACGACGTCACGATCCTGCTCGGCGCCGGGCGCCGTCATCGGCGAGATGGCGCTGTTGACCCTCAAGCCACGGACCGCCTCGGTCACCGCGACCACCGACTCCAGCGTGTACGTCCTCACGCCGACGGAGTTCGCGTCGCTGCTCGACACGTGCCCGGCGATCGCCCAGTACGTGCTCGACGGCGCCGCCCGCCGCGCCGCCGCCTGATCAACCGGCCGAGCCCGTACTGTCGGGGGATGGCCGCGGATCGAAGCCGGCGTGCTCGGAGCGTCCGCAAGCGCAAGCAGCGGATGGGCCGCGTCGAACATGATCTGACCGACGACCAGTGGTCGGCGCTGCAGGATGCGTGGGGAGGATGCGCGTACTGTGGCGTCACCGACCGGCCGCTGCAGAGGGACTGCGTGCTGGCGCTCTCGAGGGGAGGCCGGTACACGGTGCTCAACATCGTGCCGGCGTGCGGGTCCTGCAACGCGAGCAAGTGCAACGCCGAGGTCACCGCGTGGCTACGCCGCAAGCGCCTCGACGAACGGTCGTTCCTGGTGCGCCATCACGAGATCGCATCGGACGTGTCCCGCTTGTTCCCCGCCGAGGACGGTCAAACGTGGTCTTCCGAGCAATGACGCCTCCACGGCGCGGATCGGAAGCCCGATGACTTTTGACGTCGACGCCTACATCAACCGGTCGCAGATGTGGCCCGAAGAGATGGCCGCACTGCGGACCGATCCTCCTCGACCGCGGCCTGACCGAGGAGATCAAGTGGGGCAAGCCCTGCTACGGCCACGACGGCAAGAACATCGCCATCATGCAGGAGATGAAGGACTTCCTCGCGTTGATGTTCTTCAAGGCCGAGGATCCTCGCCGGAAAGGGCCTCCGCGACCGCTGACCCGGTGACCGATCATCTCGAGCGATCTGTGACGAACGTCACATCTCGGAGGCCTGAAGATTCCGGGGAACCCTGTCACACCCCTTCGTCAGGATTGGGGCATGGAGATCACCGCAGTTCTCGACCGGGTGGGGCGCATCGGCGCCGTCCGCGCGGACGGTGCTGCGGGTCGTGTCGAGTGCGAGTCGGCGCTGGTGGAGCTGCGGCGGTTGCGGGCCTGGCTGGACGCCTCGGAGGCCGATCTGGCCCGCCGGTTGGCGGCGATGGTGTCGTTCCCCGGAACAGTCGATCGCCGAGACGTCGAAGGGTTCGCTCGGGCCAGGCAAGCACAGTGTGATGGAACGGGCAGCGACGTTGGAGTCGACACCGGCGATCGCCGCCGCGCTGGATCGTGGTGCGGTGACGGCTGGTCACGTCGATGCGATCACCCGTGCCGGCAAGACCCTCGACCCATCCCAGCGTGAGGAGCTGCTGGATCGTGTCGATGCACTGGTGGATGTGGCCGAGCATGCCAGTCAGGCCGAGTTCGCTCGCCGGGTGCGTGACGAAGCCCGCCGCCTCCAAGCCGCCGACGGCATGGACACCCTGGAACGTCAACGGCGCGCCACCAGCCTGCGGACCTGGGTGGATGTCGAGGGCATGTGGAACCTCAAGGCCCGCTTCGATCCGCTCACCGGTGTCAAACTCGACACCCGCCTGCGTGAGTCGCTCGAAGCACTGTTCGCGACCTCGACGCCGGACACGTGTCCGACCGACCCCGGCGCGAAGCAGGATCACCTGCGGGCGTTGGCGCTCGCCGACTCTGATCCTGACCGGTGGTCACGGCGCCAAGCCAGGACGACCGGAGTACGTGATGGTCGTCGACGCCGACGCGCCCGCCACCTCTGATCCACACACCGAGTTCTCGATCCCCGTCGAGATCCCGTGGCGGGTCCTGGCCGAACTCGCCGGTGACGCCGACGTCCACACCGTGGTGGTCCGCAACGGCGTCGTGCTGCACGCCCCCGGCAACCTGAACCTCGGACGCAGCACGCGTCTGGCGAATCGGGCGCAACGACGCGCGCTGCGCGGGCTGTATGCGACGTGTGCGATCCCGGGCTGTGGGGTGCGCTACGACCACTGCAAGTTGCATCACGTCATCTGGTGGCGCCACGGCGGCTGCACCGACCTCGACAACCTCCTGCCGGTCTGCGTGCGGCACCACCACAAGATCCACGACTCGGGATGGACCGTCACCCTCGGCCCGAACCGGGAACTCACCATCCGATACCCCGACGGCACCATCCAATCCACCGGACCACCCACCATCCGCGCCGCCTGACGTACACCCGGTGCCTGGCACCACGTGTACGTGACTCCAGGAGGATCGGACGCGGGAACGACGTCTAGGTTGACGACATGGGGACCACCGATCGATTGCTGTCGCTCGCTGCCGGGGTGTGCCCGGAGACGGGTCCGGCCGACTTCGTGTCAGCGTGCGCGGCTGCGGGTTGGGACGCGTGCGGGATCTGGTTCGACGCGGCGACGTGGGACGACGCGGTGGCGCGAGAGGTGCGACGCCGTCTCGACGACACCGGGCTGATCGCGCTCGACATGGAGCCGATCTTCGTCACACCGGCCGGCGACCACGGCGACGCGATGATCGAGGCCGCCGCGACCGTCGGGGCACGCAACCTCCTGGTCGTGTCACGGGGGGTCGACGACGACCAGTTCGCCGACCGCTTCGGCGAGCTGTGCGACCTCGCCGCCCCGCACGGCATCGGGTGCAGCCTCGAGTTCATGGCCTTCATGTCGGTGCGTGACCTCCCCCAGGCGCTCGCCGTGCTCGATCGCGTGAACCGACCGAACGCCGGGGTCCTGATCGACAACCTCCATCTCGCACGCACCGGCGGCACCGTCGCCGACGTCGCCGACTCGCCGCGATCGCCGCGGATCGACTCCCCTACCTCCAGCTCTGCGATGCACCCGCCGAAGCACCCGACGAGCTGGTCGTCGAGGCGCTCGACGGCCGGCTCCTCCTCGGCGACGGCCACCTCCCGATCACCGAACTCGTCGACGTCCTACCCGCCCACACGGCGCTGTCGATGGAGGTCCGCTCCGCCGCGCTGCGATCCGCGTTCCCCGATCCCGCCGACCGTGCCCGCCAGGTCCTCACGACCACCCGCCAGCACCTCCAGCGATGAAGCGGATCAGCGGCGGACGGTCCAGCGGATCGGCAGCGTGGTCAGGCCTCGGAGCACGAACGGGTCGTTGACCGCGACGTCGCCCGTGCGCTCGACGGTGTCGAACCGGTCGACCATGAGGCGCAGGGCGACCGCACCCTCCCGGCGGGCCAGCGCCGCGCCGATGCAGTGGTGCACGCCCCAGCCGAACGCCAGGTGGGACCGGGAGCCCGGACCGAACCGGTCGAGCCGGATCGAGTCGGGGTCGTCGAACACGTCGGGGTCACGGTTCGCCGAGGCGAACAGCACCTGCATCCGCGACCCCGCCGGCAGGAGCTCGCCACGGACCTCGCTCGGTTCGGGGTTCGTGCGGAACAGGCCCTGGACCGGCGAGTCGAACCGCAGGAACTCCTCCACCGCCGACGGGATCAACTCCGGGTTCGAGCGGAGCTGCGCGACCAGCTCGGGTCGCTCGATCAGCCGGTAGAGCATCAGCGAGATCAGGCTCGCCGTCGTCTCGTGGCCGGCGACCAGGAGCTGCTGGCTGAGCCGACGCACCTCGTGATGGGTCAACTCACCGTCGATCTCGGCGACCGCCATCACCGACAGCACGTCGTCGGGCAGCGCATCGCCACGTTCGTGCGCGGCGATGCGGTCGGCGACCAGCTCGTCCACCAGCACGAAGATCTCGCGGTTCGCCGCCTCGGCCTTCGCTGGATCGCCACCGCCGAGGAAGTTGACGATGTCGTCGGACCACCGACCGAAGTCGTCCCGGCGATCCCGCGGCACACCCAGCAGCGCGGCGATCACCACCGCCGGGAACGGGAACGCGAACAGCGGCACGAAATCGCCCTCGCCGTCGTCGCCGAACGCACGGGTCCACAGCTCCTCGGCGATCTCGTCGACGTCGTCGTCGAGGCGGGCGAGCGCGGCGGGTCGGAACGTGTCCTGCAGCACCCGACGGTGGCGACGATGGTCGGGATCGTCGGTGGTGCCGAGCACGCCGGGCGGTGACGGCTCGATGCCGACCCCGTACCCGTTGCGCCACTCGCTCGGGCGCATCAGCACGTCGAAGACGTCGGCGTGTCGGCTCAGCACGAAGAACGGCGGATCGTGCGACTCCTCGACGTGCAGCGGACAGCGTTCACGGAGGTGCCGATGGCCGGCGGACGGCTCGACGTCGTTCGCATGGGCGAGATGTGAGTAGGCCTCCGACATCAACGACCTCCGGGGGTGAGAATGCTCAGTACGGCATCGTCCCGCCGTCGACGGGGAACATGCAGCCGGTGATGTTCCTCGCCGCGTCGGAGGCGAGCAGCACCGCGACGGCGGCGACCTCCTCGACCGTGTTCGGTCGCTTGATCGCCGACTCGGAGCTGAACGCCTCGATCAGGTTCTCGTACGAGCCGAGCCCCATCGCCACGGCCGAGTCCGGGCCGGTGGCACGCACGATGTCGGTCTCGATGAGCCCCGGCAGGATCGCGTTCACGGTCACTCCCAGCGTGCCGTTCTCGTGAGCAGCGGCCTTGACCAAGCCGTTGACCGCGTGCTTGGTGGCGGCGTAGCCGGGAATCCCCGGCTTGCCGAGCTTGCCCTCGACCGACGACGTCACGATGATCCGGCCGGACCCGCGTGGGATCATGTGCTGCAGCGCCCGCCGCATCCCCCAGAACACGTGATTGAGGTTCCAGTCGACCTCGAGCTGCCACTCCTCGTCGCTCATCTGCGCCACCGGGCGCCGTCATGTTGACGCCGCCGGAGTTCAGACAGCAGATGTCGAGCTGGCCGTACCGTTCGATCGTGAAATCGATCAGGCCTTCGACCGCGTCCTGCTTGGATGCGTCGCCGGCGAAGAAGGCGGCGTTGTCGCCAGCATTCATCTCGGCGAGACACTGCTGACCCTTGGCCTCGTCGCGACCGTTCACCACGACCTTCGCGCCCTCGGCCAGGAAGGCGTCGGCCATCCCGCGACCGATACTGCGTGTGCCGCCGGTGATGCAGGCGACCTTTCCGTCGAGCTTTCCCATGATGGTTCCTTTCGTTCCCGTCCGGCTCAGTAGGGAGCCGTGCCGCCGTCGATCGAGATGAGTGATCCGGTGATGCCGGCGCCGGCATCCGAGGCGAGCAACGTCGCCACCGCGGCGACGTCCTCGACCTCGTTGAGGCGCTTGATCGCCGACTCCTGGGCGAACATGTCGAGCAGGCCCTGGTAGTCGAGTCCCATCGACTCGGCCGCCGCCGGGCCTTCGGCCATCATGATGTCGGTCTCGATGGCGCCCGGGCACAGCGCGTTCACGGTGATGCCGAGCGTGCCGACCTCGTGCGCGGCCGACTTGGTGAGCCCGTTGATGGCGTGCTTCGCCACGACGTAGATCGAGATGCCGGGCTTGCCGACCTTGCCCTCGAGCGAGCTGACGCTCATGACCCGGCCGTACTGCTGCGGGATCATGTAGTGGAACGCCCGACGCATCGTCCAGAACGTGTGCCAGAAGTTCCAGACCAGCGAGTCCTGCATCGCCTCGTCGGTGAGGTCGACGATCGGAGCATGGCCAGAGGCGCCGCCGGCGTTGGCGACGAGGATGTCGATCCGCCCGAAGTGGTCGACCGTGCCGTCGACGATCGCCTCGCACGCCTCGCGCTGCTTCACGTCGCCGGCGATGTAGTGGACGCGGTCGCCGGCGTCGAGCGCGGCGAGCGTCTGCTCCGCCTTGGCCGGATCGCGACCGTTGACGACGACGAGCGCACCCTCGTCGAGGAATCCCTCTCGCGATGCCGAGGCCGATGCCTCGCGTCCCACCGGTGATACAGGCAACGCGCCCGTCCAGTACTCCCATGACCACCCCTCATGCCTCTCGGTCGTGCGGTTCGCACCGTACAACGTCGGCGCGTGCGCACGAGTCCGAGATGTCCGGGGCGCTGCCTCACTCGGCGCCTACCTCACTCGGCCGGCGGTGTGAGCAGGTCGCCTCGTAGCACCATCTTGATCGAGGTGATCGCCCGCTCGTGACGGTCGGAGTCGTCGGACACCCCGTCGGTCAACCCGATCAGGATGATGGCGACGAACTCGACCATGAACTGACGGTGCGCCGGATCGATCTCCCCGGTCTCCACCCCGGCATCGATGAGCCGCTCGAAGAACTCGTCGCGCCGTTCGGCGTGGCCGGACAGCGACGCCGAGATCTCCGGGTGCCGGCGCATGTCGGCACGGGTGGCGCCGATGAAGGCGGCGAACGTCGGATCGCTCTCGTTCAGTTCACGGGCGACGTCGAGGATCGCATCGAACTTGCGGAGAAATCCCTCGGCGCCCTCGGCGGCTTCGTTGAACCGGCCGTACACGCGGCGCTGCACGTCCTCGTGCACGGCGAGATACAGGTCGAGCTTGGACGGGTAGTAGTAGTACAGCGCGCCGGCGGTGATGCCGACCTCTGCCGCGAGGTCGCGGTTCGTCGACGAGTCGTATCCACCGCTGGCGAACGCTCCCCGAGCGACGTCCAGGATCCGTTGGCGCGTCTCGGCCGAGTCGGTGTCCTTCGGACGCCCCAGCGGACGACCACGTCGTGCGGCGTCGGCCATCGGTTCAGGTCTCCGCCGGCCGGTACTGGTGGGTGCGATGCGTCCGCCCACCGGCAACGAGGATGAGTTGACCGGTGATCCACGACGCCGCGTCGGACACGAGGAACAGCACGGCACCGGCGATGTCGTCGGGTCGACCGATGCGCCCGAGCGGGATCCCGGCGGCGATCGCCTCGTGCTGGCCGTCGGTGCCGAGCACCTCCGAGAAGGCCTCGGTGGCCACGGGACCGGGGGCGACCGTGTTGACCCGGATGTCCGGCGCCAGCTCGAGCGCCAGCGTCTCGGTGAGGTTGTTCATCCCCGCCTTCGCCGCGGCGTAGGGGCCGGTGAACGGCGAGCCGCGCATCCCGGCACCCGAGCTGATGTTGACGATCGAGCTGCCCGGACCCATCCGTTTGGCCGCCGCCTTGCACCCCTGGAACGCCGAGGTGAGGTTGAGCTCCAACTGCGAGCGGAAGATCTCGTCGGGGGTGTCGATCAGCGTGCGCGTCGTCTTCTCGTCCGACCCGCCGACGTTGTTCACCCAGATGTCGAGACGACCGAACCGCTCCATCGTCTGGTCCGCCAGCGCCTCGGACAGGTCGCGGATGTCACCGGCGACGATGAGCGCCTGCCGGCCGCGTTCCTCGACGCCGGCGGCCGTGACCTCGAGGTCGGACATCCGTCGAGCGTTCAGCACGACGTCACAACCGGCGTCGGCGAGACCCCAGGCGATCGCCCGGCCGATGCCCTGACCGGAGCCGGTGACCACCGCGACGCGGCCGGACAGATCGAATCGGTCGAGCAGGTTCATGGGCGCAACGATCGCACAACTCCTCAGTCGTCGACGGCCCGGGGCAGGAACTGCCCGGTGTTGGCCGTGATCCCGCCGTCGACCGGAACGACGGCACCGTTCACGAACGAGGCGTCCGCGGAGGTGAGGAACTCGATCACCGCCGCGATCTCGTCGGCCTGACCCCAGCGCTGCAGTGGGATGCGGCGACGCAGGTCGTCGTAGATCGTCGTCGACTGGATGCGAGCGGTCATCGCCGTCTCGGTCGGTCCGGGGCAGACGGCGTTGACCGTGATGCCGTCGGCGCCGAGGTCGATCGCCGCGGCGCGCACGAGGTTGATCACCGCGCCCTTCGCGGTGTTGTAGGCCCACATGTTCGGGTCACCGGCGATGCCGGACGTCGACGCGGTGACGACGATGCGACCGCCGCCGCTCGCTCGCAGCGCGGGCGCGACGGCACGGATGCCGAGCGCGACCGCCCGCACGTTCACCGCGAGCGCGCGGTCGAAGTCCTCCATGGGGAGATCGAGCAGGCCGCCGCCCATCGACACGCCCGCATTGAAGACCGCCGCATCGAGCCGGCCGAATCGTTCGGCGGCAGCGGCGACCGCAGCATCGTTCGTGTCGATCGAGGTCACGTCGCCGACAACGGTGTGGATGCTCGCCGCGTGCTCGGACTCGGCGGTCCAGGCCAAGGCATCGGCGAGACGATCGACGGCGACGACGAGCGAGCCGTGCGCGACCATCCGCTCGACGGTGGCACGCCCGATCCCCGACGCCGCGCCGGTGACGATGGCGACCCGCCTGCTCATTGGTTGATCGCTCATGGGTTCATCGCTCATGGGTTCATGTAGTCCTTGTAGTAGGTGAGCCGACCGTCGCGCACGCGGTACACGCCGACCCCGTGGCGGACGCCCTTGTTCGTCGTGGCCTCCCACTGCGCCCATGCGGTCGTGTCGTCACCGGCCAACTCGACCAGCCGGAACGAGGCACCGGCCTTGGCCATCTCGGTGTTCATCATCGAGAAGAACCCGGCGATCGCCTCACCGCCGACGAACGTGCCGTAGACGGGATCGACCACCTCGGCGTCATCGGCGAACAGCGGTGCGAGCGCTGCGTAGTCCCCCTCGTCCTGGATCTCCCAGAATCGTCTGATCGTGTCGTATGCGTCTCCGGCCATGCCGCACGGTACGGCGCGCGACCTTCGACTGTCGATACTGAACGACCATTCGGTTATGTTCGGCGACACAGCACGGCGCACCGGCGCACGACACCGCGACAACAGGAGACAACCATGGACCTCGGACTCACCGGCAAGAAGGCACTCATCACCGGCGCGACGAAAGGCATCGGCCGGGCGACCGCCGAGACCCTGCTCGCCGAGGGCGCCTCGGTGGCGATCTGCGCCCGGACCGCCGAAGGCGTCGACGCAGCAGTTGCCGAACTCTCGCAGCTCGGCAACGTGATCGGCAGCGTCGTCGACGCCGCCGACAGCGATGCACTCGTCGCCTGGGTCAACTCGGCGGGCGAGCAGCTCGGCGGCATCGACGTCTACGTGCACAACACCTCCGGCAAGCCGGCGCGGTCCAACGAAGGTTGGATCAACAACTTCAACATCGACCTCATGTCGCTCATCTACGGCGCCGGCGCCGCCGCCGATGCGCTCGCCGACGGCGGCGGATCCCTGATCAGCATCGGCACCACGGCAACCGCCGAGCACTTCGCCTCGGGATCGGGGAGCTACAGCGCCTTCAAGTCGGCGGTCACGAACTGGACGCTCGGTCAGGCCCAGGTGCTCGGCGCGCGGGGCATCCGCTGCAACGTCGTGTCGCCCGGTCCGATCTACATCGAGGGCGGCGACTGGAACATGATCAAGGACCACATGGCCGACTTCTACAACGCGACCGCCAAGGCCCACCCCGGTGGAGAACTCGGCACCGCACAGGACGTCGCCGACGTCATCGCCTTCCTCGCCAGCGACCGCGCCCGCCACGTGAACGGTGTCAACGTCACCGTCGACGGAGGGTTCCTCAAGCGCGTCGACTTCTGACATGAGCGACACCGACACCGTCCCCAGCCGGATCGACGTCACGCTGGTCGCCGGCGGGATGTACCACGACATCGACTTCGCGCGGCTCGAGCTGCTGAAACTCCTCGCCGAGCACGAGGACTTCCGAGTCCGGGTGCAGCCCGACTACGAAGATGCCGAGGCCATCGCGGCCGGCTCCATCCTCGTGAGCTACACGTGCAACGTCCGCCCGAGCATCGAGGCCCAACAGCGGATCCGCCAGTGGGTCGCAGGACGGCGGTCGATGGGTCGCACTCCACGGCACGAACTCGGCGCTCGACGTCGGCACCCCGAACGGTGTCGACTCACCGCGGGTGTTTCCCCTCTGGGCCGACACCCTCGGCTCGCAGTTCGTCGCCCACCCTCCGATCGCTCCCTACCTCGTGGAGCTGTCGGACCCCGACCACTGGCTGGTGGCCGGCATCGAGCCCTTCGAGACCGACGACGAGCTGTACCTGTCGGAGCACGCCGATCGCGATGCGCTGCAGCCGCTGCTGCACACGGTCTGGTCGGGCGAGGCGCGAGGGTTCGTCGAGGCCGACTGGACGACCGGTGACGACCACCACGTCGTCATGTACCTCCGCCCGCTCGGTGACGGGGCCGTGCTGTACAACACGCTCGGGCACTGCCGCGGGCACTTCGACATGGTGCCGGTCGTGCCGTACTACCCCAAGATCGAGCGGGGCTCGTGGGAGCAGCCGGCCTACGCCGAGTTGCTGCGGCGATCCCTACGGTGGGCGCGCGGCGCCACGGCGTGAGCACGACGGCGTGAGCGAGACGGCCGACGCGAGTGCGACGGCCGGCGTGCCGGCGGGTCGGATCGGCCGGCCACCGAAGATCGACGAACACGGCACGCCCACTCGGGAGCGACTGCTGCGCGCGGCGGTCGAGGCGTGCGTCGAGTTCGGCTACGACGGCGCGACCCTGGCCGACATCGCCCGGCGTGCCGGCGTGTCGACACCGGCGGTCTACAGCCACTTCAGCGGCAAGGCCGCATTGCTCGTCGAGGCGAGCAAGCACGAACTCGACGCCATCGCGACGACGCGGCTGCCCGGTGAGGCCGGCGTGCGCGAGATCGCCAGGCACTGGCTGCAGCCGGAGTTCGCCGACACACGGATCCTCGTCGCCGAGTTGCACTGCGCGGCGATCCGCCAACCCGAAGTGGCCGAACTCCTCGGTCGATGGCAACGCGAGAACGCCGAGCGACTGGAACGACTCGCCGGCCTCAGTGCCGGGCAGGTTCGGATGTACTACCTGTTGCTCGTCGGGTTGTCCCACGCCGATCAGGTCGACTCCCTCGACGTCACCCGCGCCGACTTCGAGATCCAGATCGGCGCCCTCATCGACGACTGGTTCCGCCGCGACCCGACCTGACCCCCAACCCCGCCGCCCCTCACCCCGAAACTTCGCGGAATCCGGACGCTCAGCGACCGAATCGCGTGATTTTTCGGGTTGGGGGCGGGCGCTTCGCTGCGGATCGGTTGGGGGCGCGCTGCTACTGTCGTGCCGCAAGGATCATTAGTTAACGATCATTCAGTTAGGTCCGCTCTGCGGGGTCGGCCCGAAGGAGACCAATGACCACCACCGTCGCTCCCATCGTCCCGTCGCGGATGGCATCTTCACCATCGACAACGGCAAGCCCACGCTGCTGGGCAGCCGTTGCACGAACTGCGGGAACCACATGTTCCCCCGCCAGAGCGGATGCCCGAAGTGCATGTTCAACACCCAGGAAGACGTCGAGCTCGCCACCACCGGCAAGCTGTGGACCTGGACCGTGCAGGCATTCCCGCCGAAGGCGCCGCCGTATCTCGGACCCGCCGGTGAGGACTTCGTGCCGTACGGCGTCGGCTACGTCGAGCTCGAGGGTCAGCTGCGCGTCGAGGCCCGCCTCACCGAGTCGGACCCCGCCAAGCTGATCATCGGCATGGACATGGAACTCGTGCTCGATCCGCTGTGCATCGACGAGGACGGCAACCAGGTCGTCACCTACGCATTCGCCCCCGTGACCACACCTGGCACCACTTCCAAGGAGACCCATCATGAGCAACGTCGCGATCGTCGGCATCGGGATGCACGAGTTCGGCCGCAACGACGGCATCTCGGGCATGGACCAGGGAGTCGTCGCCGTTCGGCGGGCGCTCGCCGACTGCGGTCAGCAGTGGTCCGACATGCAGTTCGCCGTCGGCGGATCGATGGACGGCGGTGCCGCCGACACCATGGTCAGCCGCGTCGGGCTCACCGGACTGCCGTTCACCAACGTCGTCAACGGCTGCGCGACCGGCGGCACCGCGCTCGCTCAGGCCGTGAACACGATCGAGTCCGGGGCCGCCGACATCGGCATGGCGATCGGGTTCGACAAGCACGAGCCCGGCGCGTTCCGCATCCGTGGCCCCCGCGGCAAGGACTGGTACGGCGGCTCGGGCCTCGCCCTCACCACGCAGTTCTTCGGCATGAAGATCACCCGCTACATGCACGAGTACGGCATCACCCAGGCCTCGCTCGCCAAGGTCGCGTCGAAGGCGTTCCGCAACGGCTCGCTGAACCCGATGGCCTGGCGGCGCAAGCCGCTGAGCGAGCAGGAAGTCCTCGATTCGTTGATGCTCTCCTACCCGCTCACCCAGTACATGTTCTGCTCACCCGGCGAAGGCGGCGTGGCGATGATCCTCTGCCGCGCCGACAAGGCCAAGCAGTACACCGATCGTCCGATCTACCTGCAGGCCGCCGCGGTGCGCACCCGCAAGTTCGGATCGTTCGAAGTGCTCGCACCGTCCATCGCGCTCGAGCACGACCCGGGCCCGACGTCGGCAGCGTCGAAGGCGGCGTTCGAGATGGCCGGCATCGGACCGGAGGACATCGACGTCGCCCAGCTGCAGGACACCGAGGCCGGCGCCGAGATCATGCACATGGCCGAGAACGGCTTCTGCGAGCACGGTGAGCAGGAGCACATGCTCGCCAACGGCGAGACCGAGATCAACGGTCGCCTGCCGGTCAACACCGACGGCGGCTGCCTCGCCAACGGCGAACCGATCGGTGCGTCGGGCCTGCGCCAGGTCTACGAGAACGTGCTGCAGCTGCGCGGCGACGCCGGCGAACGTCAGGTGCCGAACGATCCCAAGGTCGCCTACACCCACGTGTACGGCGCCCCGGGCATCAGCGGCGTCACCATCCTCAGCCGCTGAACCCGGCCCACCACTCACGCCACATCCAGACAGGACACACATGGAACTCTCCACTGAGCTGCAGATGGACCTGCACCGCCGCATGGTGCGCATCCGACTGTTCGAAGAAGCGGCCGGCGGCTCGCCGAGGCGGCGAAGCTCCCGGGCTTCCTGCACCTCTACGTCGGCCAGGAAGCTGTCGCCGCCGGCGTGTGCGCGGCGCTCACCGACGACGACCAGATCACCTCGACGCACCGTGGCCACGGCCATCTCGTCGCCAAGGGTGGCCAGTTCAACGAGATGATGGCCGAACTCATGGGCAAGTCGACCGGCTACTGCAAGGGCAAGGGCGGTTCGATGCACATCTCGAACCTCGATGTCGGCATGCTCGGCGCCAACGGCATCGTCGGCGCCGGTGCACCGATCGCCGTCGGCGCCGGCTTCGCCAACAAGTACAAGGGCAACGGCAACGTGGCCGTGCCGTTCTTCGGCGACGGCTCCACCAACATCGGCGCCTTCCACGAAGCCGCCAACATGGCCTGTGCGCTCAAGCTGCCGGTCGTGTTCGTCTGCGAGAACAACGAGTACGGCGAGTTCACGGCCCGCGAGAAGACGATGGCGATCACCGACATCGTCGACCGGGCGGCCGGGTACGGCATGCCCGGCGTGATCGTCGACGGCATGGACGTCGTGGCCATCCACGAAGCAGCCACCGAGGCCGTCAACCGGGCCCGGCGGGGCGAGGGGCCGTCGCTCATCGAAGCCAAGACGTACCGCTACTACAACCACCACGGCATCCAGAACCTCGGGCTCAAGTACCGCACCGACGACGAAGTCGCCACCTGGCGTGAGCGGGATCCGATCTTCACGTTCGAGGAACGTCTCATCGAGATGGGCACGGCCACTCGCGCCGACATCGACGGCGTCTGGGCCGAGTTGCGCGCCGACATCGACACGGCGATCGAGTTCGCCGAGAACAGCCCGGTACCGACACCGGACCAGTTGCTCGTGGACGTGTACACCCTGCATCGCAGGCAACGGCGGTGCCGGCATGAGCCGCAAGCTCGCCTACGGCCAAGCCTTCAACGAGGCCGTCCGCCAGGAGATGGCGGCCAACGACAACGTGTTCTGCGCCGGCGAGGACATCGGCGCGTTCGGCGGCGTGTTCCAGACCTATGCCGGGCTCCAGGCCGAGTTCGGCGAACGCCGGGTCGTCGACACCCCGATCAGCGAACAGGCGATCATCGGCCTCGGCGTCGGCGCGGCCGTCACCGGCTTGCGACCGATCGTCGACATCATGTTCATGGACTTCCTGTGCGTGGCGTTCGACCAGATCGTCAACCAGGCCGCCAAGTTGAAGTACATGTTCGGTGGCGCGGCCACGATTCCCGCTGACGATCACCACCGGTGGCGGCGCCGGGCCTCTCCGCGGCGGCGCAGCACAGCCAGTCGCTCGAAGCGCTCCTGTGCCACATCCCGGGCCTCAAGGTCGTCCACCCGTCGAACCCCTACGACATGAAGGGGTTGATGACCGCCTGCATCCGCGAGGACAACCCGACGATCATGATCAAGCACAAGCGGCTGCTCGGCATGTCGGCCGAGGTGCCCGAGGAGCCGTACATGATTCCGCTCGGGCAGGCCAATGTCGCCCGCGTCGGCAGTGACGTGACCATCGTGGCGTGGGGGCGTATGGCCAACGAGGCGCTCGACGCCGCGGAGAAGGTCGCCGCCGACGGCATCGACGTCGAGGTCATCGACCCCCGCACGTTGCAGCCGCTCGACACGGCGACGATCGTCGAATCGGTCCGCAAGACCAACCGGGTGATCGTGGTCCACGAGGCGGTCCGCTTCGGAGGCCTCGGCGCCGAGGTGGCCGCGCAGATCCAGGAGGAGGCGTTCGACTACCTCGACGCGCCGGTCGCCCGCATCGCTGCGCCGTTCTCCCCGGTGCCGTTCACGCCCACCCTGGAGTCGATCTACCTGCCGTCGACGGCGAGCATCGAAGCGGGGATCCGCGCCATCATCGCCCGACCCGGAGCCTGAACGCGTGTCGTCAGCCGGGTTGTCGGGGTCGTCAGCGGTCGGCATCATCGTCAACCCGAACGCGGGCAAGGACATCCGTCGACTGACGTCGGCGTCGGGCCAGACCTCCGACGCCGTGAAGATCGGGATCATGCGACGAGCGGCGGTCGGCGCGCTCGAGATGGGCGCCGACCGCATCCTGTTCAGCAGCGACACCCATCACCTGGCCGAACGAGCCGTCGAGGGACTCGACGGATGCATCGAGTTCCTGGACACCCCGCTCACCGGCTCCCAGCTCGACACCGTGGCAGCGGCACGCACGATGTGGAAGGAACAGGTCGGCGCGGTCATCGCCCTCGGTGGTGACGGCACCTGCCGCGACGTCGCCACCGGCTGGCCCGACGTCCCACTGATCGCGATCTCGACCGGCACGAACAACGTGTTCCCGTCGGCGGTCGACGGCACGACCGCCGGCGTGGCCGCCGCACTCGTCGCGACCGGCGCCGTGCCGGTCGAGAGGGTGAGCCGCCAGCGCGAAGCGGGTCGCGCTGCGCATCGAGAACCCGACGTCGGTGGTGCACGAGCATGCGCTCGTCGAGGCCGCCCTGATCGACACCGCGTTCGTCGGCGCCCGGGCGGTCAACGACCCGACATCGATCCGATGGGTCGTCGCGTGCATCGCCAATCCGGCGAGCACCGGCCTGGCCAGCATCGCCGGGCGCGTGCACCCCGTCGATCGCAACGAACCCGGCGGGGTCCTCATCCGGCTCGGCAGTCGGCGGGCGCCAGGTGCGGGTCCCATTGGCACCCGGCACGTTCACCACGCTGGACGTCGAGTCGGTCGAACCGCTCGAAGCGGCCATCACGGTCGATCTGCCGGGTGGAGGCATTCTCGCCTTCGACGGCGAACGGACGACACCCGTGTCGTCGGACTCCACCATCACCGTCTCGATCGAGTCGTCAGGACCTCGACTCCTCGACGTCGACACCACCCTCGCGATGGCTGCCGGCGACCGACGCTTCGACGTCACCGATACCCCCGATGACGGCCTCTGGAAAGCGGCCCTCCACGACGAAAGGACACCCATGGCGACTGAGTTCATCATGCCCAAGCTCGGGCTCACGATGGAGGAGGGGACCATCACCGAATGGTTCGCCGACGACGGCGACACGGTCGAGGCCGGCGCGGCGCTGCTGCGCATCGAGACCGACAAGACCGAGACCGATGTGGAAGCCGCGGCGTCAGGCCGACTGCACCGAGTCGGCCAGGTCGGTGACACGTTCGCCTGCGGGGAGTTGATCGGCTGGTTCCTCGCCGACGGCGAGCAGGCTCCCTCAGGCGGCCCGTCAGCACCGCGTCGCTGCGGTCGCAGCGACCGCTCCGGTCGCGGCCACGCCGGTTGCGGCTGCGCCCGCCGCCGTCGCCACGACGGGACGCGTCATCGCGTCACCGATGGCGAAGCGGCTCGCTGCCGAACGCAACCTCGACCTGCGCCTGATCCGTGGCACCGGCCCCGGCGGCCGCATCGTGGCAGCGGATCTCGACGGCGTCACCGCGACCGCCGCTCCGGCGGCTGCGATCGTCACGCGCTCGGTGCCGCTCCTGGCTGCCGGCACCGGTGTTCCGGCGACCGCGGCCGCTCGACAGTTGGCCGACCTGTTGGGCATCGACCTGGCCCAGGTTCGCTCCCGATCAGTTCGAGCAGCGCGTGACCAGGGACTCGGTCGCGCTCCACGTCCGCGGATTGCTCACTGCCCCCGCGGCCGCTGCGCCCCCGGCCACCCCGGCACCAGCGCTGCTCCCCGCGATGCAGGCGCCCACGTCGGTGGTCAAGATGACCGGTGTGCGCGGCACGATCGCCCGCCGCATGCACGAGTCGCTCGCCCAGATGGCGCAGCTGACGCTCTTCATGGATGCCGACCTCGATGCCGTGGTCGCCGATCGGGAACGACGCAAGGCCGACGGCACCGCTCCGAGCTACACCGACTACATCATCGCGGCGACCGCCCGCGCCCTCGTCGAGCACCCGGTCGTCAACAGTCAGATCACCGACGAAGGACTTGCGCTGCTCCCCCATGTGCACGTCGGGATGGCCGTGGCACTCGACAACGGGCTGATCGTGCCGGTCATCCGCGACACCACGACGCTCGACCTGGCGACGCTGAGCGTGGAATCGAGTCGTCTCGCGGAGGCCGCCAGGACCGGATCGTTGGCGCTCACCGATCTCGAAGGCGGCACGTTCTCGGTCAGCACCCTCGGAATGTTCGGTGTCGACGGGTTCACCCCGGTGATCAACCCACCGAACACGGCGATCCTCGGGGTCGGACGACTCCGCGACGACGTCGTGCTGGACGGCGATGGCCGCCCCGGCGTGGTCAAGCGCCTCACGCTGAGCCTGACCTGGGACCACCGGGCCTTCGACGGCGCCCCGGCCGCATCGTTCTGCCGTTCGATCGTCGACCTCCTCGGCCGGCCGGAGGCACTCGACGCATGATCGACTACCAGGACCTCTTCCACGTCGGCATCCGCGTGCCCGACCTCGACGTCGCGATGGACGAACTGGGAGCAAGCCTGGGTGTCACCTGGTCCGAGACCCGCGAGAACCCCGCCCAGTCGTTGTGGACGCCGAGCGACGGTCTCCAGGAGATCCACCTGCGCTACACGTACTCGGCGGAGGGTCCGCAGCACATCGAGCTGCTGCAGGGGACCGCCGGCTCGTTCTGGGACGGCAACGACCGTGCCGGAGCGCATCACGTCGGGGTCTGGGTCGACGACGTCGACGCCGAGACCGACCGGCTCATCGCGGCCGGCTGGACGCTCGTGGGCGCCCAGAACGATCCCGAGGGTGATGCCGGGTACGGCATGTTCACCTATCTGCAACCGCCGAGCGGATTGATCGTCGAACTCGTCAACCGCGCCGCACTGTCGTTCTTCGAACAGTGGTGGGGAGCCGCACTCAGCTGATCGCTCAACCGGCGACGAGCGCCTGCTCCTTCGCCCACCGGTAGTCGGCCTTGCCGTTCGGGGCGCGGTACACCTCGTCGACGAACACCACGCGCCGTGGCGCCTTGTAGTCGGCGATCGACTCCTTGACGGTCGCGATGATGTCGTCGGCCGACGTCGGCTCCGACACCGAGCACACGAGCACGACCGTCTCACCGAATCGCTCGTGCGGAACGCCGACGACGTTCGCGTCGATCACCGTCGGATGCCGGCGCGCGGCGACCTCGACCTCCTCGGGATAGATCTTCTCGCCACCCGAGTTGATGCAGACCGAGCCCCGACCGAGCAGGGTGACGGTGCCGTCCTCGGCGATCGTGGCGAAGTCGCCGGGAACCGTGTACCGCACGCCGTCGACGACCCGGAACGTCTGCGCCGTCTTCTCCTCGTCGTTCCAGTAGCCCACCGGCATCGGCCCGGCGGCCGCGAGCATGCCGGGTTCGGAACTCCCCCGCGGGAGCACCGTGCCCGTGACCGCGTCGATCGTGACGACGTTCGGCGGCGCGGTGAAGATCGCCGTCTCGGGAGGATCCTGGCCGGGCATCGTCATCGACATCGCGTACGGGCCGCCCTCGGAGGCCCCGATCATGTCGAGGATGACGGCGTTGGGCAGGCGGCGTTGGAACGCCCGCTTCTGTTCGGCCGACAGCGTCGCCCCCGTCGAGACGATCCGCGTGACCGAGGTCAGGTCCGGGCAGCGCTCCGTTGCGTTCGGCGGTGTCGAGGGCGTCGTTCATCGGTCGGGCGAACGCGTCGCCGACGAGGGAGATCTGCGTGACGCGATGACGCTCGACCAACTCCCACAGTTCGGCGGCGTCGAAGCGACCGGCCGCCGAGCAGCACGACCGAGCCGCCCATGACGAACGCGCCGATCGCGAGGAACAGCGCCGTGCCGTGCATGAGCGGCGGCGCGCAGAGCATGACCGGGCTGCGGCCGTCGGCCTGCAGTTCGGCGGCGATCCGCCCCACGTCGGCCGGGGTGGTCGGCACGTCGATGCCCGCCGATGCGTACGCGGTGAAGGCCAGCGCACCGAACAGGTCGACGTGACGCCACACGACACCCTTCGGATTCCCGGTCGTGCCGCCGGTGTAGAGCATGAGCGCATCCTCACCCGAGCGCTCGATCCGAGGCGCGGGCTCTGCCGCGGCCACCACCTCGTGATACCACTCGGCACCGGCGACGAGCGGCGAGCCGTCGTCGACCTGCAGCAGGATGCGAACGGTCGGCATCGAGGCGGCTGCCTCTGCCACCCGTTCGCCGAGCGAGCCGTGGAACACGAGCACCTCGGCGCCGGCGTTGTCACAGATGTACGCGATCTCCGGCGCCTTGTACCGGTAGTTCACGTTCACCGGTGTGGCCCGCAGCTTGAAGGCGGCGTACGTCGACTCGAGGTACTCGGGACCGTTGAACATCAGCTGGGCGACCCGTGTCCCCTCGCCGATGCCTCGGGCGCCGAGCGCCGAGGCGAGCCGGGCCGCACCGTCGTCGAGCTGCCGCCACGTCATCGTGCGTTCGCCCACCACGACCGCGACCTGTTCGGGTTGGGCGTCGGCGAACGCCTCCCACAGCGTCGCCCAGTTCTCGCTCAGCATCGTTCCCCCATCGTCGGTCGTGTGACGAATGGTGCCTGGCACCATTCGTACGTCACTCAGGTCAGAGTAGTTGGCGGCGGCCGGTGACGAACGAGGGCGAGAGCTCGAAACTGGCCCACCGGCGGCCGGCCGCCAACGCCTGATCGATCTTGGCGAGGAACGCCGGGGCGCCGTCGCCGAGGTAGTGGCGAGCGGCAGCACCGATGTCGGCGTCGAGATCGAACTCGACCTCGCGTACCGGACCTTCGAGCGTCACGTACCGGGCGACCGGGAGCGGTTGCTCGTGGACGCACAGACTGGCCCGTCCGGTCGCCCGCAGCGCCCGGGTCTTGGCCGACGTGGTCGGACTCTGGAAGCGAGCGACGCCGTCGACCCATCGGAACCAGATCGGTGTGCCCATCGCCCGGCCCGACGGCAGCACGACGCTGAGCACGGCGTCCAGTGGCTGCGTCGAGCAGCGATTCGATCTCGTCGGAGTCCATCCGCCATGTTGCCAACCCACGAGAGCGATGAGCGAACGGACCACCTGACGGATCCTCGCTCATCGGAACTTCTACTGCCTGCTGATCGTGCCGATCGTGTGGGTGTCGATCGGCTTCTCGTTGGCGCAGACGCCGTTCGACAACGACTTCATCGGCGGGTTCGACTCGTTCTTCCTGAAGGACATCACCGTTGCCGGTGACGGGTCGGCGCTGGCCATCGTCGCCTTCCTCGGAATGTTCGCGGTGATCACGCCGGCGCTCATCTCCGGCGCCGTGGCCGACCGGATGAGGTTCGCCGCGTGGGCGGTGTTCGTTCCGATCTGGGTCGTGCTCGTGTTCGTGCCCGTGTTCAAGTGGGTGTATGGAGGTTGGGCCGGCCGAGCGCGGCTCCATCGACTTCGCCGGCGGAACGGCCATCCACGTCAACGCCGGGATCGCCGCGCTCGCCGCCGTTCTCGTGCTCGGCAGCGCGGCGCACCGAGCCGAGCCCGCCGCACTCGATGCCGCTCGTGATGATCGGCACCGGGATCCTCTGGTTCGGCTGGTTCGGCTTCAATGCCGGGTCGGCACTGGCCGCCAACGGGCAGGCAGCGCAGGCGTTCATGAACACGTTCCTCGCAGCTGCCGCGGCCGGACTGGCTTGGGTCGTCGTCGAGTGGATGCGTGACGGCCATCCCACCAACCTGGGCGCTGCCTCGGGAATCGTCGCCGGACTCGTGGCAATCACACCGGCCGCCGGCTACGTGTCCGGTCCGGCCCCGATCTTCATCGGTATCGCTGCTGGAGTGGCCTGCTGCTACGCCATCCGTCTGAAGAACAGGTTCGGTTACGACGACGCGCTCGACGTCGTCGGCGTGCACTTCGTCGGCGGCCTCATCGGCTCACTCCTCATCGGATTCTTCGCCAACCCGACGTTCTTCGACGGCTGCGTTCGACGAGGGAATCTTCTACGGAGGCGACGCCACACTCCTGCTGGAGCAAGCATTGATCAACGGCGTCGACGATCGCCTGGTCGTTCCCCATCACCCTACTGTCTGATGCTCGTCTCCGAGATCACCTCCGAGATAGCGCCCCTCGACGCCATCGAGTGGGCTACGGGACGGAGATGATCGTGACGGTTCCGGTGGAGCCGTCGATCTCGATCACGGCGCCGTCGGGAATGCGCTCGGTGGCGTCGATCACCGACACCGCGCACGGCAATCCGAGCTCGCGGCACATGATCGCGGCGTGACTGGCGACGGCGCCGACGTTCACGACCACACCCTCGGCCGACAGGAACAGCGGCACCCACGACGGGTCGGTCGTCGGTGCGACCATGATGTCGCCGGGCCCGATCGCCCCGGCGTCCGATGGGTCGAGCACGATCCGGGCGACACCGGTGACGACGCCGGGCGAGCCCATGGCGCCCTGCAGCACGTCGCCGACCGACGCCACAGCGGCACCGTGCCCGCCGCGCACCGGCCAGGTCGGAGATCGGCGGCACGCCATCTTCGAGCTTGACGATGTAGGGCGGCTCCACGGTCTGCAGATAGTGGAACGCCTCGTCGCGCTCGCGGATCGTGGCCGACATCGACGCCGGGTCGGCGAGGAACCCGTCGAGTTCGTCGTCGAGCAGCATGAAGACCTGTTGCGGATCGTCGATCACACCGTCGGCGACCATCCGGCGGCCGAGCTTCCAGCAGGGCCAGCTTGGCTTCGTGGATCAGCCGGATGCAGGCGTTCTTGCCCATCTCGCGCATGCTCGAGAAGAACGCCGCCGACGTAGATGCCGGCGGCGAGCGTGCCGTGCGCCTCGGCGTCACCTTCGAGCAGTCCGAGCAGCTCCACGGTCAGCGCCTCGCGTTCGGCGGCGCCGCGTGCCTGCGCCTCGATCGGCGACTTGCTGTCGTCCTGGAACCGCATCCGCTCGAGCATCCCGAGCGGCATCGACGGCCGAGTGGTCCACGACTGCGCCCGCAGGTCCCACTCGTTCGGACCCCGGTGGCCGGCGTGGCGATCAGGTCGGCCCACTGCCGAGGAACGTCGCGCGCCGCCGGATCGTCGAGTCTCGGCGATGCGCTCGAGCAGACGCCGTCCACGGCGTCGTCGGCGACCGCATCGTCGAACGCAGCGGTCAGCGCCGGCGAGTTCCTGATCGGTGCGCGACAGCTCCCACATCGCGATCGGGGCATCGGCCGACTCGATGCTGCCGACTGCGGTCAGCAGCTTCACGGCATCGCCCTCGCGTCCGATCGCCGCACAGATCGCCTGGACGGCGCCGGGGCCGAGCGACGCGCCGAGCGCCGACTGGCAGTACTCGGTCCAGGCCGCGTCGAGCTCGGGGCCGGCCAGCAGACGCGCCCTGGCGACGAGTTCCGCGTTCGACAGCGACGCCAGATCGGGACGAGTGGCCACGAGCTCCATCGCCGCGACGCGACGCCTGCTCCTGAGCCGGATACGTCGTCGTGCTCATCGCCCATCCCATCGTCTCGGCGAGCTTCGGCGCTCTGCGCCTCGTCCTCGTCGTCGGGATGCGGCGACGTACTTCGGGACGCCCGGGTGGTCCCCGAAGTACGCGAGTCGATCGCTTCGGGCTGACGCGCCCGGCATGCGGACGCCCATGAGCCGGGGCAGCGAGAGCTGGTTGTAGAAGTAGCCGCCCCAGTTGCCGAACACCTCCGGCGGATCGACGGCGAACTCGTCGCGGCGCAACACACCGAACCGGACGAACCCTTCGGCGACGCCCGGGGATGCAGCCCTTCATCCACGCGAGGCTCCACCCGAGCGGGCTGAACGGCTCCGGGCCGACCTCGTCGGCGTTGGCGCGGGTGTAGTACGGAAAGCGCGTGCTGATCTCGGTGTCGGTGATCCAGGTGTCCATCTCTGCCGGCGATCCGCCCATGGTTGTTCCCCTTCGTTGCTGGTGTACCCCGGCGACGAAACTTAGTGCGTGACCCATCCCGAGGACCGATCCCAGGTCGACCGCAGCAGGCGACGACTACACCGACAGCTACGAGGACGTGTCGATGTTCACGCTGTCGGGCGACCGGGAGCAGACGCTGCTCGACAAGCAGACCGAGTGCACGTTCATGTGGACGACCAAGGACGGTGATCCCGTCGGTGTGATCATGAACTTCGTGTTCCACGACGGGTGCGTTCTGGCTCACCTGCACCCGCCGTCGCAAGCGGGTCCCCGCCGATCGAGGCGCGCCCGCGAGTCGCCGTCGCCGTCTCGAGCCGGGGGACCGACATCGGGATCAGCCAGGCGGTCACCTACAAGGGCAACGCGGAGGTGCTCGACGATCCGGCGACGCTCGCCTGGTTCTATCCCGTACTCGCCGCCAAGGTCCGGCCCGGCAACGAATCGGCGCAGGCCGCATTCGCCGCCCATCTCGACAGCCCCGGCCGTGTCGTGATCCGCATCGAGCCCGACGGCCGAATCGGCTTCGACTCCGAGGCGATGTTCGCGAACTCACCCGCCGGCGCGACCTCCACCCACGTCAGCACGACACAGAGCTGATGGACGCCGAACTGATCGAGCGCATCAAGGCGGACATGCGCTACGAGTTCGAGCGCACGGCCCCGCCCGAGGGATTCCCGGCCTTCCACGACATCCCGACGGCTCGCCACACGAGCGAGCAGTTCTGGGACCTGGAGCAGGCCCACCTGTGGACCGACACGTGGGTCATCGCCGGTCGGGTCGAGGACGTCCCGAACCCCGGTGACTACTTCACCTTCGGCGACCTCGGGGTCCCCCTGCTGATCGTCCGTGGCACCGACGGGGAGATCCGTTGCTTCTACAACACGTGTCAGCACCGTGGCGCCCCGGTCGTTCGCGACACGCACGGGTCGTCGCGACGGCTGCGCTGCCAGTACCACTCGTGGACCTACGAGGTCGACGGCGGCACCCTCGTGTCGGTCCCGGACGAACGTGATTTCGTCGACCTCGACTGGGAACAGCGTTGCCTCCCCCGCGCGAGCTGCGACACGTTCGCCGGCTTCGTCTTCGTCAACCGCAATCTCCAGGCGCAGCCGCTGCGGGAGTGGATCGGCGCAGCGGCGGAGATGTTCGAACCGTTCCAGGGCGAGACCCTGCGGGAGGTGTACCGAGAGTCACGGATCATCCCGTGCAACTGGAAGGTGACGGCCGAGGCGTTCCTCGAGGTGTACCACTTCCGCCACATCCACTCCCACGACGGTGTCAGCGTGCTCGACAACCGCGGGGCCGCCATGGGTCTCTACCCCAACGGCCACAGCCGCATGATCACGCCGTACTCCCGCCAGAACATCGAACGCGTCGGTATGGACGACTGGGACGACTGGCACCACCTCGACCAGGGTCCGTTCCGACGGATCGACACCGTGCCGGCCATGGTGGACTGCACGAGCACCGCGGTGAGTCTGTTCCCGAACGCGATCATCCCGCTCGGGGCGATCGGATTCCCGATCAACCTGTTCTGGCCGATCGACCGGCACACGACCCGTCTCGACTGGATCTACTACGCGCCGCCCGTCGAAGGTACCGATCGGTTCGACGCCGACGAACTTCCCGAGCCGTGGGTCAAGCGACGGCAGGTCTACAACCAGATCATGGCCGAGGACGAGATGAACATGGCCCCGATCCAGGCGTCGATGGAGTCACCGGCGCTCACCGGCATCCCCATCAACTACCAGGAACGTCGTATCTGGCATCTCCACGAGGAGATCGACCGGGTGATCGGCGCCGAGCGCATCCCGGCCGAACTCAGGCTGGAACAGGTACTGGCTCCGTACGTCGAGCAGCGGTAGCGGCCCGCCGTGGCCGCGACCTGGGTCCGGATGCCACCGGCGATGCCCTCCGGGTTGAGGATCGCGGTGAGGATCAGGAAGATCCCGCCGATGAACACCTCCCACTGGCCGAACGTCCTCGTGACCGTGCTGAGGAGGTAGAACGACACGCCTGCCGCGGCGGTGATGCCCGACGTGACCGCGCCGCTCACGCAGGTGATCCCGCCGAGGTAGGCAACGGCCAGGGCGGTCAGCGAGGCCACCGCCCCGAACGAGGCATCGGACACGCTCCCGAATCGGTACGCGATCATGCAGCCACCGACGCCGGCGATGAACGCCGACGCGGCGAACACCTCCAACTTCACCCGGGCGATGTTCACACCGCTGGCGTTCGCCGCCCGCTCGTTCGATCGGGTCGCCAACATCCGCCGACCCGATGCGCTCTTGCGGATGTTGGCCACCGCGAGCGCCAACACGAGCGCGACGGCGACGAGGAAGATGCCGAACACCGGCCGGGACGCGTTCTCGCCGAGGATCAGACCGAGATCCCAGTTCCCCACCTTCGGATTGGGAACCTTGGCCCCTCCGGTCGACGCGTCACCGACGAACTTGGGGTCCTTGAAGATGAACTCGCTGATCGCCACGGCGCCCGCGAGCGTGATGATCGCGAGATTCGTCCCCCGGACACGGAGCGCCGGGATGCCGACGATGACGCCGAAGACCATCGCCACCAGCGACGCGAGGATCGGCGCGAGCGGGAACGGGATGTCCCACTGGATCGCCAGCTTCGACAGCGAGAACCCGGCGACACCGGCGAACGCCATCTGGGCCAGCGACGGCTGACCGCCGAACCCGGACAGCAGCACCAGCGACAGCGCGAGGACCGTGGCGATCGTCGTGGTCATGATCGCGCCGCGCCACAGCGGATCCAGCACGATCAGGCCGACGACCGCCGCCACCACCGGCACCAGCACGCTCAGCGGTGTGACCTTGGCAACGGGGATGGCCGGCATCTTGAACTGAGCCGACCGAGCCCCGGTCCGGCAACCGCTCGCCGAGGAACACCATCGCCACGATGATCACCAGGAACGGCAGGCCCTCACGGGCACCGTACTGCGGGAACCAACTGAAGTCGGTCTGCATCTTGGTGAAGCTCGACTGCACGAGGCCGATGGCGAGCCCGGTGAGCACCGTCGGCCACACCTTCGTGAACGCACCGATGAGCGCCGCGCCGAGGGCAGGGATCAGGTACCCGAACGTGAACACCCCCGACGACAGCTGGATCATCGGCGACGCCAGGATCACCGCGACCGCGCCGATGAGCGACGCGAGGATGAAGCTCGCCTGCGCCAACAGCTGGGGCGAGTAGCCGAGCAGGATCGCCCCCTTCTCGTTACCCGGCCGCTGCCTTCGTGGCGAGGCCGAGCCGCGTGTACCGCGACGCCAGCCACACGGCGGTGGCCATCAGCAACACGACGAACACCAGCCAGAGCCCGTCGCGCGGCACCGTCACGCCGTCCATGAACGTGACCGGCTCCCGCGGGAGGATGGCATCCACCCGCAGGCCGGCGTTGTCCTCGAAGCGTCGTTCGATCAACGACGTGAACACGATCACGAGCCCGATACTGGCCACGACCTTGGCCAACGCCGGGCGCCCGGTACAGCGGCCGGAACACCAGTTGGTAGACGACCAACCCCATCAGGGCCGCCGTCAGCAACGCGAGCCCGAAGGCCCACCAGATCCCGACGTCCTCACCGAAGTGATACCGGTCCGGAAGGCCCGGAATCGGGAACGGGTAGGCCCCCTGGCGCAACTCTGCGTAGACGTACCCCGCCCACGTGGCCATCGCCCCGTAGCCGAAGTTCACCAGACCGGAACCCTGGTAGGTCACCACGAGACCGAGGCCGAACGCCGCGATGATCGCGCCGGCCCCGGTTCCGAGGAGTATGAAGAAGAGGTAGTCAGTCATCGAGTCGCCGGGCGACCGAGGCTCACGGCAGGAACGGCGTCGTGTCGAATGCCTCGTAGCCCGGAACGGTCTGGATGCCCTCCCCGGACAGGTACGTCGCGATCGGGAACGTGAAGGCGCAGATCGTCGGGATCGACGCCACCGAGCCACACGCCAACGGGTTGCCCTCCGGCCAGTTGACGATGCCGTCGGAGGCGCCGAGCGTCTCGTAGATCGAGGCGCCCGTGACGTCCTCGCCACCCTCGGCCATCGTGTTGGCGATGGTGGCGAGCGTGAACAGCCCGGTGACGCCGAGGCCGCCGAGGCCGAGCTCGGTGGAGTTCGTGTAGCCGAGCGACTCCAGGATCGCGTCCAGGTCGGCCGCCTCCGGCGTGCCTTCCCGCTCGGTCTGGGCCCCGACGAAGTACCAACCGACGGCGTCGTCGCCGACCTCGTCGATCACCTCGGCGCTGCTGCAGATGGCGGTCGTGATGACCGGCGTCTCGATGCCGAGGGAGACCCGGCCCCGCATGGTCCCGATACAGCCGGCGTCGGCGTACAGCGAGAACAGGACGTCGGGATTGTCGGCCGTGGCCTGAGCCATCAGGCCCTGGAACCCGGCGTCGGTCTCGTTGTCGCCACCCTTGATCGAGACGTAGGTGATGCCGGCCGCGTCGAGCGCCTTCTTGAGATCGGCCTCGGTGCCGTTGGCGCCGGCGTTGTCGGCGCTGACGATGCCGGCGGTCGTGGCGCCGAAGTTGTCCTTGGCGAACCCGGCCATCGCGGCGGTCGTGGTGGTGTTGCCGCCGCCGAGGAAGAGCGCATTGGCGGTGTAGTCACCCGGCAGGATCGGCAGGACGCCGGTGACCGGGATGTTCGAGGCCGTGAAGGTGTCGTAGCCGGGGAAGAGGTCGAGGCCGAGCATGACCAACTCGACGCCCTTGCCGGCCAATTCCTGGGCGCACGCCTGGGAGGTCTCGGGCGCTCCGCTGGCCTTGCAGAACTCCATCTTGATGGGTCGGCCGCCCATGCCACCGTGCTCGTTGAGGAAGTCCGCAGCCGCCTGCGTGGCGACGGAGATCTCGGGGAAGTCGAGCCCGGGGCTTCCCTCGGTGTTGACCATGCCGACGACGATCTCATCGCCGTCCGGCGGCGGCAGGGAGATGAACCCTTCCCCGTCGGGCGCCTCGGTGACCGGCGGCTCGGTGCCTTCGGCGGCGGTGTCGGCGGGTGCGGTGTCCGCAACCGTGTCCTCGACGACGGCGTCGGTTGCTGCAGGTGCGGCCGAATCGGACGACGAGTCCGAGTCGCTTCCACACGCTGCCGCCACGAGTGCCAGAGCGGTCAGGCCCGCGATCGCGCGAGCGTGGTACTTCCGATTCATGGTGTTCCCCCTCATTGTTGTTCCCCCGGTTGGTTGTTCTACTGAGTGTTCAGTTCAATGTTCCGTCTGGCACCCAGCTCCCGTGCGCACCATAGGACACGCGACGGGGCAGATGGACAGTCGCAACGGGCGGCGCCGAGAAATTCCGGGCGTCGATGATCTCGAGGCACGACTCGTCGATGCTCATGTGACGAACGTAACACCCCGATTCACCGCCGAACTTACTCGGAGTACGAAAAGTTTCGGACGGTCTGACGGTCGCAAGTTCGGCTTGGTACCTTCATGGCATGACGTCCAGCGCCGCCGCGATCCCGGCCCGGCGTCGACCCGGTCGGCCCCGCGCCGGTGACACGGTTCCGGACCGCGAGCAGCTCCTCGAGGCCGCGGTGCGCATCATCCGATCCGACGGACCCGACGTGACGATGGACGACGTCGCGGCGGCGGCCGGCGTGAGCAAGCCGATCGTGTACCGCAACATCGGTGACAAGGACGCACTCGTGGCGGCCCTCGCCGAGCGGTTCGTCGATCAACTCGACGAGGCCGTCGAACGCTCCACCGCCGTTGGCGTCGGCGGTCGCGCCACGTTCGTGGCATCGATGCGCGCTGCGCTCGAGGTCATCGACGCCGACCGCAACCTCTTCCTGTTCGTCACTGCCGGAGGTCCGGGAACCGAATCCGTCCGCCGGTTGGTCGATCGATCCTCGAGCCGGATGATCGAGCAGTTCACTGCGCTGCGGACCGCCGCCGGGCTCGATCCGCTCCCGGCGCGCACGTGGGCCTACGCCACGGTCGGAGCCATCCAAGTCGTCGCGTCGATGTGGCTCCGCGACGGATACGGCGACCGCGACGACATCGCCGAGCACATCACCCAGCTGATGTGGCCAGGCCTGACGGCCGCCGAGTAGCGAACCGGCTCAGCGGGGGATGGAGCTCCACGGGCCGGTGTCGGCGCGGGGCTCGCGGGCCAACCCCAGCACTCGCTCGCCGAGGATGTTGCGCTGCACCTCGTCGGAACCACCGGCGATCCGGTAGCCGGGTGCACCGAGCAGGTGCTCGTTCCAGGCGAACGTGCCCCACTCTCCGGTGTCGGCGAGCAGCCGGGCGCCGAGGATGTCACCGATCACCGAGCTGACCTCGGTCATCCCCTCGGTCCACAGCAGCTTGCCCAGCGAGCCTTCGGGCCCTGGCGTGCCGGAGCGGGCGAGGTCGGCGGCACGACGATTCGTGTACGACTCGACACGGCTGTGGATGTAGACCTTGGCGAGCTTGTCGCGCAGTACCGGATCATCGGTGAGGCCCATCATCCGGGCGGTCGCCAGCAGCTTGCCGAACGAGCCGCCCGACGCACCACCGCTGCCGCCCGACTCGGAGTGATCGCGCTCGAAGCTCAACGTCGTGGTGGCGACCTTCCAGCCGTCACCGACGTCACCGATACGCAGGTCGTCGGAGACCCGCACGTCGTTGAAGAACACCTCGCAGAACGACGAGCCACCGCTCATCTGCTTGATCGGCCGCACCTCCACGCCCGGCGCATCGAGCGGGAGCATGAACGCCGTGAGGCCCTGGTGCTTGATGACGTCGGGGTCGGTGCGGGCGATGAGTTCGCCCCACTGGCTGAACTGGGCGCCGGAACTCCAGACCTTCTGGCCGTTGACGACCCACTCGTCACCGTCACGGACCGCACGGCACGACAACCCCGCCAGGTCGGAGCCGGCGCCGGGCTCACTGAACAACTGGCAGGAGAGAATCTCCGCGGCGAGCAGCGGCTTCACGAACCGAGCCTTGAGTTCGTCGTTGCCGAGCGCTCGAAGTGTGGAGGCGATCAGCCCGACCGTGACGCTGATCAGCTCGTGGCTGCCCGGCGACTCGTACTCCCGCTCCAGGTGTCCCAGCGCTCGCGCGTGCGCCCGGCTCAGACCGAGTCCGCCGTACTCCACCGGCCAGGACACCGCGTGGTACCCGCGGGTGGCCTTGGTCTGGATCCACTTCGCGATGCCCAAGATGTGATCGCGCTCGTCCTCGAACGACATGTCACTGAAGACCGAGACGTCGAACTCGCCTTCGCCCCATCCACGTTCGGCTTCGCCCGTGGGTCGGCGCACGGCGTGCTCGTCGAACCAGATTCGCGCCTCCGCGACGAAGTCCTCGACGGAGATCGTGGGATCGACGAGACGTTCCTGGGTGTCGGTCATGGTGTGCCTTTCAGAAGGAATTCGGTCAGTTCGTACGGTCAGCCGACGACGATCTCGTCGAGTTCACCGTCGAGCCACGCATCGCGCAGCCGTCGCTTGTTGATCTTGCCCATCGTGGTGCGCTGCAGGTCGCGCACGACGTGGTACTCACGGGGACATTTGTAGTGGCTCAATCGCTCGCGTAGCCACGCGGACAGCTCACCGGGATCGGGAGGGGCCGCCTCATCGGTCGGGATCACGAGCGCCACCAGCATCTCGCCCATCTCCGGGTGCGGAACACCGATACACCCGACGTCGGCGACACCGGGATGATCGATGAGCAACTGCTCGGCCTCGGCCGGATAGAGGTTGACCCCGCCCGACACCACCATGTCGCTGAAACGGTCGGTGATGAACACGTAGCCGTCGTCGTCGATGTAGCCGATCTCGCCCAGCGTGAACAGCCCGGGCTCCGGGTTCGACGCCGCGGTCTTGGCCGCATCGTTCGGGTAGACGATGCCGCGTCCGGTGGCGTCACGGAAGTACAGGCGTCCTTCGGTGTTCGCAGGCAGTTCGTGCAGGTCCTCGTCGAGGATCACCGCCGTGAACGGCGGGACGGACCGTCCGACCGACCCCTGGTGGTCCATCCACTCCTCGCTCGTGATCGTGCAGACGGTGCCCACTTCGGTCGCTCCGTACGCATCTCGGAACACCGGGCCGAACCACCGGATCATCGCCGCCTTCACGTCGATCGGGCACTTGGCGCCGGTGTGGGCGATCAGCTTCATCGAGCTGACGTCGTACTTCGCCTTCACGTCGTCGGGTAGTGCGAGCATCCGGACGAAGTGGGTCGGGACCATGACGCTCGTCTCGGTCCGGTAGGTGTCGATCGCGGCGACCGCGGCCTCGGCGTCGAACTTCGGCAGGATCACCGACGGGACCCCGGCACACAGCAGCCGCATGCCGGACAGCGGCCGTCTGGTGCGTCGGGCCGACGACGAGGTGCGTACCGAACCCGGAGAACCCGCCCTGGGCCAGCTGCTCGAGGTGCTCGGCCATGTTGGTGCCCCCGGCGAACATCGTCGGCGGGAGCTCGGTCCCCTTCGGGAGCCCCGTCGTGCCCGAGGTGTACAGCAGGTTCGGGCGAGGGATCACGTCGTCGGGCGGATCGTCGGTGGCGCCCGTACGCGAGCCGCGCGTCCCGATCGGTGA
>CAVZTM010000005.1:0-18200 GCA_963778175.1 Ilumatobacteraceae bacterium | reverse complement strand
TACCCCAACGGCCACAGCCGCATGGTCACGCCGTACTCGCGCCAGAACATCGAACGCGTCGGTATGGACGAACTGGGACGACTGGCACCACCTCGACCAGGGTCCGTTCCGGCGGATCGACACCGTGCCGGCCATGGTGGACTGTACGAGCACTGCGGTGAGTCTGTTCCCGAACGCGATCATCCCGCTCGGGACGATCGGATTTCCGATCAACCTGTTCTGGCCGATCGACCGGCACACGACGCCGTCTCGACTGGATCTACTACGCCCCGCCCGTCGAAGGTACCGATCGGTTCGACGCCGACGAACTTCCCGAGCCGTGGGTCAAGCGACGGCAGGTCTACAACCAGATCATGGCCGAGGACGAGATGAACATGGCCCCGATGCAGGCGTCGATGGAGTCACCGGCGCTCACCGGCATCCCCATCAACTACCAGGAACGTCGTATCTGGCATCTCCACGAGGAGATCGACCGGGTGATCGGCGCCGAGCGCATCACGGCCGAACTCAGGCTGGAACCGGTACTGGCTCCGTACGTCGAGCAGCGGTAGCGACACGCCGTGCGGCGACCTGGGTCCGGATGCCGCCGGCAATGCCCTCCGGGTTGAGGATCGCGGTGAGGATCAGGAAGATCCCACCGATGAACACCTCCCACTGGCCGAACGTCTTCGTGACGGTGCTGAGGAGGTAGAACGACACACCGGCGGCGGCGGTGATGCCCGACGTGACCGCGCCGCTCACGCAGGTGATCCCGCCGAGATAGGCAATGGCCAGGGCGGTCAGTGACGCCACTGCCCCGAACGAGGCATCGGACACGCTCCCGAATCGATACGCGATGAGGCAACCGCCGACGCCGGCGATGAACGCCGACGCGGCGAACACCTCCAACTTCACCCTGGCGATGTTCACTCCGCTGGCGTTCGCCGCCCGCTCGTTCGATCGGGTCGCCAGCATCCGCCGACCCGATGCACTCTTGCGGATGTTGGCCACCGCGATCGCCAAGACGAGCGCCACGGCGACGAGGAAGATGCCGAACACCGGCCGGGAGGCGTTCTCGCCGAGGATCAGACCGAGATCCACGTTCCCCACCTTCGGATTGGGGACCTTGGCCCCTCCCGTCGACGTGTCACCGACGAACTTGGGGTCCTTGAAGATGAACTCGCTGATCGCCACGGCGCCCGCGAGCGATGATCGCGAGATTCGTCCCGCGGACACGGAGTGCCGGGATGCCGACGATGACGCCGAAGACCATCGCGACCAGCGACGCGAGGATCGGTGCGAGCGGGAACGGGATGTCCCACTGGATCGCCAGCTTCGACAGCGAGAACCCGGCGACACCGGCGAACGCCATCTGGGCCAGCGACGGCTGACCGCCGAACCCGGACAGCAGCACCAGCGACAGCGCGAGGACCGTGGCGATCGTCGTGGTCATGATGGCGCCACGCCACAGCGGATCCAGCACGATCAGGCCGACGACCGCTGCCACCGACGGGCACCAGCACACTCAGCGGTGTCACCTTGGCAACGGGGATGGCCGGCATCTTGAACTGAGCGACCGAGCCCCGGTCCGGCAACCGCTCGCCGAGGAACACCATCGCCACGATGATCACCAGGAACGGCAGGCCCTCCCGGGCACCGTACTGCGGGAACCAACTGAAGTCGGTCTGCATCTTGGTGAAGCTCGACTGCACGAGACCGATCGCGAGCCCGGTGAGCACCGTCGGCCACACCTTCGTGAACGCACCGATGAGCGCCGCGCCGAGGGCAGGGATGAGGTACCCGAACGTGAACACCCCCGACGACAGCTGGATCATCGGCGACACCAGGATCACCGCCACCGCGCCGATCAGCGACGCGAGGATGAAGCTCGCCTGCGCCAGCAGCTGGGGTGAGTAGCCGAGCAGGATCGCCCCCTTCTCGTTACCCGCCGCTGCCTTCGTGGCGAGGCCGAGCCGCGTGTACCGCGACGCCAGCCACACCGCGGTCGCCATCAGCAGCACGACGAACACCAGCCAGAGCCCGTCGCGGGGCACCGTCACGCCGTCCATGAACGTGACCGGCTCCCGCGGGAGGATGGCATCCACCCGCAGACCGGCGTTGTCCTCGAAGCGTCGTTCGATCAACGACGTGAACACGATCACGATCCCGATACTGGCCACGACCTTGGCCAACGCCGGGTGCCCGATACAGCGGCCGGAACACCAGTTGGTAGACGACCAGCCCCATCAGGGCCGCCGTCAGCAACGCGAGCCCGAAGGCCCACCAGATCCCGACGTCCTCACCGAAGTGATACCGGTCCGGAAGGCCCGGAATCGGGAACGGGTAGGCCCCCTGGCGCAGCTCCGCATAGACGTACCCCGACCACGTGGCCATCGCCCCGTAGCCGAAGTTGACCAGACCGGACCCCTGATAGGTCACCACGAGACCGAGGCCGAACGCCGCGATGATCGCGCCGGCCCCGGTCCCGAGGAGAATGAAGAAGAGGTAGTCAGTCATCGAGTCGCCGTGCGACCGAGGCGTCACGGCAGGAACGGCGTCGTGTCGAATGCCTCGTAGCCCGGGACGGTCTGGACGCCCTTCCCGGACACGTACGTCGCGATCGGGAAGGTGAAGTCGCAGATCGTCGGGATCGACGCCACCGAGCCACACGCCAACGGGTTGCCGTCCGGCCAGTTGACGAGGTCGTCGGAGGCGCCGAGCGTCTCGTAGATCGAGGCGCCGGTGACGTCCGTCGCCGCCCTCGGCCATCGTGTTGGCGATGGTGGCGAGTGTGAGCAGCCCCGTGGCGCCGAGGCCGCCGAGCCCCAGCTCGGTGGAGTTCGTGAAGCCGTGCGACTCCAAGATCGCGTCCAGGTCGATCGCCTCCGGTGTGCCTTCCCGCTCGGTCTGCGGCCCCGACGAAGTACCAACCGACGGCGTCGTCGCCGACCTCGTCGATGACCTCGGCGCTGCTGCAGATGGCGGTCGTGATCACCGGCTGTCTCGATGCCGAGTGAGACCCGACCGCGCATCGTCCCGATACAGCCGGCGTCGGCGTACAGCGAGAACAGCACGTCGGGATCGTCGGCCGTGGCCTGGGCCATCAGGCCCTGGAACCCGGCGTCGGTCTCGTTGTCGCCGCCCTTGATGGAGACGTAGGTGATGCCGGCCGCGTCGAGCGCCTTCTTCAGATCCGCCTCGGTGCCGTTGGCGCCGGCGTTGTCGGCGCTGACGATGCCGGCGGTCTTGGCGTCGAAGTTCTCCTTGGCGAACCCGGCCATCGCCGCGGTCGTCGTGGTGTTGCCGCCGCCGAGGAAGAGCGCGTTGGCGGTGTAGTCACCCGGCAGGATCGGCAGGACGCCGGTGACCGGGATGTTCGAGGCCGTGAACGTGTCGTAGCCGGGGAAGAGGTCGAGGCCGAGCATGACCAGCTCGACGCCCTTGCCGGCCAGTTCCTGGGCGCAGCGCCTGGGAGGTCTCGGGAGCCCCGCTCGCCTTGCAGAACTCCATCTTGATCGGCCGGCCGCCCAGGCCGCCGTGCTCGTTGAGGAAATCTGCAGCGGCCTGCGTGGCAACGGAGATCTCGGGGAAGTCGAGTCCCGGGCTTCCCTCGGTGTTGACCATGCCGACGACGATCTCGTCGCCGTCCGGCGGCGGCAGGGAGATGAACCCTTCCCCGTCGGGCGCCTCGGTGACCGGCGGCTCGGTGCCTTCGACAGCGGTGTCGGCGGGTGCGGTGTCCCGCGACCGTGTCCTCGACGACGGCGTCGGTTGCTGCAGGTGCGGCCGAATCGGACGACGAGTCCGAGTCGCTTCCACACGCTGCCGCCACGAGTGCCAGAGCGGTCAGGCCCGCGATCGTGCGAGCGTGGTACTTCCGATTCATGGTGTTCCCCCTCATTGTTGTTCCCCCGGTTGGTTGTTCTACTGAGTGTTCAGTTCAATGTTCCGTCTGGCACCCAGCTCCCGTGCGCACCATAGGACACGCGACGGGGCAGATGGACAGTCGCAACGGGCGGCGCCGAGAAATTCTGGGCGTCGATGATCACGAGACACGACTCGTCGATGCTCATGTGACGAACGTAACACCCCGATTCCCCGCCGAACTTACTCGGAGTACGAAAAGTTTCGGACGGTCTGACGGTCGCAAGTTCGGCTTGGTACCTTCATGGCATGACGTCCAGCGCCGCCGCGATCCCGGCCCGGCGTCGACCCGGTCGGCCCCGCGCCGGCGACACGGTTCCGGACCGCGAGCAGCTCCTCGAGGCCGCGGTGCGCATCATCCGATCCGACGGACCCGACGTGACGATGGACGACGTCGCGGCGGCGGCCGGCGTGAGCAAGCCGATCGTGTACCGCAACATCGGTGACAAGGACGCACTCGTGGCGGCCCTCGCCGAGCGGTTCGTCGATCAACTCGACGAGGCCGTCGAACGCTCCACCGCCGTTGGCGTCGGCGGTCGCGCCACGTTCGTGGCATCGATGCGGTGCTGCGCTCGAGGTCATCGACACCGACCGCAACCTCTTCCTGTTCGTCACTGCCGGAGGTCCGGGAACCGAGTCCGTCCGCCGGTCTGGTCGATCGATCCTCGAGCCGGATGATCGAGCAGTTCACTGCGCTGCGGACCGCCGCCGGGCTCGATCCGCTCCCGGCGCGCACGTGGGCCTACGCCACGGTCGGAGCCATCCAGGTCGTCGCGTCGATGTGGCTCCGCGACGGATACGGCGACCGCGACGACATCGCCGAGCACATCACCCAGCTGATGTGGCCCGGCCTGACGGCCGCCGAGTAGCGAACCGGGTCAGCGGGGGATGGAACTCCACGGGCCGGTGTCGGCGCGGGGCTCGCGGGCCAACCCCAGCACTCGCTCGCCGAGGATGTTGCGCTGCACTTCGTCGGAACCACCGGCGATCCGGTAGCCGGGTGCACCGAGCAGATGCTCGTTCCAGGCGAACGTGCCCCACTCTCCGGTGTCGGCGAGCAGCCGGGCGCCGAGGATGTCACCGATCACCGAGCTGACCTCGGTCATCCCCTCGGTCCACAGCAGCTTGCCGAGCGAGCCTTCGGGCCCTGGCGTGCCGGAGCGGGCGAGGTCGGCGGCACGACGATTCGTGTACGACTCGACACGGCTGTGGATGTAGACCTTGGCGAGCTTGTCGCGCAGGACCGGATCATCGGTGAGACCCATCATCCGGGCGGTCGCCAGGAGCTTGCCGAACGAGCCGCCCGACGCACCACCGCTGCCGCCCGACTCGGAGTGATCGCGCTCGAAGCTCAACGTCGTGGTGGCGACCTTCCAGCCGTCACCGACGTCACCGATACGCAGGTCGTCGGAGACCCGCACGTCGTTGAAGAACACCTCGCAGAACGACGAGCCGCCGCTCATCTGCTTGATCGGCCGCACGTCCACCCCGGGTGCATCGAGCGGGAGCATGAACGCCGTGAGGCCCTGGTGCTTGATCGACGTCGGGATCGGTGCGGGCGATGAGTTCGCCCCACTGGCTGAACTGGGCGCCGGAACTCCAGACCTTCTGGCCGTTGACGACCCACTCGTCACCGTCGCGGACCGCACGGCACGACAGCCCCGCCAGGTCGGAGCCGGCGCCGGGCTCACTGAACAACTGGCAGGAGAGGATCTCCGCGGCGAGCAGCGGCTTCACGAACCGCGCCTTCAGCTCGTCGCTGCCGAGCGCTCGAAGTGTGGAGGCGATCAGCCCGACCGTCACGCTGATCAACTCGTGGCTGCCCGGCGACTCGTACTCCCGCTCCAGGTGTCCCAGCGCTCGCGCATGCGCCCGGCTCAGACCGAGTCCGCCGTACTCCTCCGGCCAGGACACGGCGTGGTACCCACGGGTGGCCTTGGTCTGGATCCACTTCGCGATGCCGCAAGATGTGATCGCGCTCGTCCTCGAACGACATGTCGCTGAAGACCGAGACGTCGAACTCGCCTTCGCCCCATCCGCGTTCGGCTTCGCCCGTGGGTCGGCGCACGGCGTGCTCGTCGAACCACACTCGCGCCTCCGCCACGAAGTCCTCGACGGAGATGGCGGGATCGACGAGACGTTCCTGGGTGTCGGTCATGGTGTGCCTTTCAGAGGGAATTCGGTCTCGGAGGTTCAGCCGACGACGATCTCGTCGAGTTCGCCGTCGAGCCACGCGTCGCGCAGCCGTCGCTTGTTGATCTTGCCCATCGTGGTGCGCTGCAGGTCGCGCACGACGTGGTACTCACGGGGACATTTGTAGTGGCTCAACCGCTCGCGGAGCCACGCGGACAGCTCACCGGGATCCGGTGGTGCCAGCTCATCGGTCGGGATCACGAGCGCCACCAGCATCTCGCCCATCTCCGGGTGCGGAACACCGATACACCCGACGTCGGCGACGCCGGGATGATCGATGAGCAACTGCTCGGCCTCGGCGGGATAGAGATTGACCCCACCCGACACCACCATGTCGCTGAAGCGATCGGTGATGAACACGTAGCCGTCGTCGTCGACGTACCCGATCTCGCCGAGCGTGAACAGCCCCGGCTCGGGGTTCGACGCCGCGGTCTTGGCCGCATCGTTCGGGTAGACGATGCCGCGCCCGGTGGCGTCGCGGAAGTACAGGCGTCCTTCGGTGTTCGCGGGCAGTTCGTGGAGGTCCTCGTCGAGGATCACGGCCGTGAACGGCGGGACGGACCGACCGACCGAACCCTGGTGGTCCATCCACTCCTCGCTCGTGATCGTGCAGACGGTGCCCACTTCGGTCGCTCCGTACGCATCTCGGAACACCGGGCCGAACCACCGGATCATCGCCGCCTTCACGTCGATCGGGCACTTGGCGCCGGTGTGGGCGATCAGCTTCATCGAGCTGACGTCGTACTTGGCCTTCACGTCGTCGGGCAGTGCGAGCATCCGCACGAAGTGGGTCGGGACCATGACGCTCGTCTCGGTCCGGTAGGTGTCGATCGCGGCGAGCGCGGCCTCGGCGTCGAACTTCGGCAGGATCACCGACGGGACCCCGGCACACAGCAGCCGCATGCCGGACAGCGGGCCCGTGTGGTACATCGGGCCGACGACGAGGTGCGTGCCGAACCCGGAGAACCCGCCCTGGGCCAACTGCTCGAGGTGTTCGGCCATGTTGGTGCCCCCGGCGAACATCGTCGGCGGGAGCTCGGTCCCCTTCGGGAGCCCCGTCGTGCCCGAGGTGTACAGCAGGTTCGGACGAGGGATCACGTCGTCGGGCGGATCGTCGGTGGCGCCGCCGGCGAGCCACGTCGTCCCAGTCGACGATCTCGTCCGACACGCCGTCGACGTCGGCGCATCCCCAGCCCACGACCACGGTGACACCGGCCGCCCGGGCCGCCTCGACACCGCGCTCGGCGGTCTCGGGGCCGACGAACAGGATCCGGGTCTGGGAGTCCTCGAGGATGTACGCGGCTTCGGCGGCAGTGAGATGGAAGTTGACCGGGACCGACGACGCACCCGCGAGCAGCCCGCCGAGGTGCGCGAGCGCGGTCTCCGCCGCGTTCTCGGCGAACACGGCGATCCGGTGATCCGGACCGAGGTCGCCCGCCCGATCGGCGGTCAGCAGGAGGTTGGCGCAACGGTTCAGCGCCTCGTCGACCTCGGACCAGGTCATGATCCGGTCACCGTCGACGAGCGCGAACCCGGTCGGGTCGAGCGCGGACTTCTCTTTCGCGAAACGGGGCATCAGGGTCCGATCGGTCGTCCGTTGGCCGGGCGGTCGAATCCGCCCTGACGGAACTTGGACGAGTCGATCCCCATCGAGTCGGGGACCTCCTCGGTGCTGTCGAAGTCGTGCACGCACACGCGATGCAGGATGCGCCACTCGTCACCGCGACGTTCGTACGTGTCGAGGTACCGGCCGTACCAGGTGGACAGCTTGCGCTCGCCGGCGTGCGACAGGTAGGCGATGTTCATCATCTCGCCGCGTGCGTGCTCACCATCGGGATCGATCTCGACACGATGATTGAAGATCGTGTGCATCGTCCACGCCCAGACGCCGTGGCTGGACACGACCCGGTCGCAGAACTCCCAGGCGTTGCCCACGAACACGCCGTGGTCGTCGGTGCCGTCGGGCCAGTAGGCCGACTTCATGACGTCGCCGTCGAGGCGGTCGACGCCGTAGGAGTAGCGGCGGGCAGCCTCACGGCATGCCTCGATCGCCAGCAGCTGTTCGATGGTCGGGGTGGGATTGTTGATCTCGGTCATGGGTCGCTCCTGGGCGGGGACATTACCGAACGATCATTAAGGTTCTCGCACCATGGACTTCGACCTCGAACAGACCGACCACCTGCTGACCACCACGCGCGCCGTGCGCAAGCGCCTCGACCTCACGCGGCCGGTGCCCCGCGACCTGATCCTCGACTGCGTTCGCATCTCGACCCAGGGCCCCGCGGGCGGCAACCATCAGCGGTGGCGCTGGCTGATGGTCGACGATCCCGACCTCAAGGCGATCATCGCCGATTCCTACCGGCGCTCGTACGCGCCGTACATCGCCTCCCAGCAGGAAGCGGTCGCCCGCGCGGGGAACGAGTCGGAGAAGAACGGCATCATCGAGTCGAGCCTGCACCTCGCCGACGTGCTCCAGGACGTGCCGGTGCTGGCGATCCCGTGTGCGCTCGGTGCGCCTCCGAGCGACTACGCCACCGGCGTGGCGCAGGGTTGGTGGGGATCGATCATCCCGACCGTGTGGAGCTACTGCCTGGCCGCCCGGTCGCGCGGGCTCGGCACCGTCTGGACGACCCTGCATCTCGGCGGCGGCGACGACGTGGCCGATGCGCTCGGCATTCCCGACAGCGTGACGCAGCTCGCCTGCATCCCGACGGCGTTCTACACGGGCGACGACTTCAAGCCGGCCAGCCGCCGACCCGCCGAGGAGATCACCTACTGGAACCGCTGGAAGGCGACCGGCCCAGGCGAGTGAGCTGAACTCAGCGATACGTGAACTCGAGTTCGAGGTGCTGCAGGCCGCGCAGGATGAAGCTGCTGCCGTAGCGGAGCGAGTCGCGGTCGACGACCGTGATCGTGTCGATGTGCCGGGCCAGGATGCGCAGTGCGTTGACCGCTTCGAGACGCGCGAGGGCGGCGCCGAGGCAGAAGTGGATGCCGTGCCCGAAGGCGATGTGGTTGTTCAGACCGGGGCGGTCGGGGCGGAACTCCTCGGGTGACTCGAAGAGCCGGTCGTCGTGGTCGGCGGACCCGTACATCACCCAGAGCGTCGAGCCGGCCGGGATCGGCGTGCCGGCGATCTCGGTGTCGGTCGTGACGATCCGGAACAGGCCCTGGTTCGGGCTCGCCCACCGCAGGCCCTCCTCGACGACCAACGACGCCCGTGACGGGTCGGCCTTCAGTCGTTCCCATTCGTCGGGGTGCTCGGCGAGCAGCACCATCAGATCCGCGAGCAGGCTGGCGGTGGTCTCGCTGCCGGCGACCTGGATCTGGCGGATGATCGAGAGCATCTCGGCCATGTCGAGCGGGCCGCCCTTGACCCCGTCGTCGGGCGTCAGCTCGGCGTTCAGCAGATCGGTCAGGAAGTCGTCGCGAGGGTCGGTCCGACGAGCGTCGAGCTCACTCGGCGAAGTACTGCTGCTGTTCCACGATGTCGCGCTCGGCGGCGACTCGCTCGTCGTCGCTGATCGTCCGGCCGATCGCCGCGACGGAGGAGTCCGCCCAGCGCTTGAAGTCGGCCTGGCGAGTCTCGGGCACCTCGAGGATCACGGCGACCGCGCGCACGGGGACCGGCACGGCGAACTGGTTGAGGAAGTCGACCCGCGGCGCCCGGTCGAAGCCGGCCACGAGGTCCTCGCAGATGGCCTGGATCGCCGGCTCCAGCAGACTGACCCGCTTGGGCGTGAACGCCTTCGAGACCAGGTGGCGGTACCTGGTGTGCACCGGCGGATCCTCCGTCAGCATCGTCGGCACGTTCGGCCAGCCCTCGGCCATGACCTCCTTCAGCCGCGCCAGCAGTTCCGGCGCCGGCTTCGCCGCGGGGCTCCCGAAGCGCGAGGAGAACGTCGCCGGTTCGTGCAGGATCCGCTTGACGTCGGCGTGCCGGGAGATCGCGAAGATCCGCTCACCGGGACGCCCGAAGGCGGCACCGTCCAGCTCCAGCACCGGTGCGTCGTCGCGCATCGCCCGGTAGTGCGGATAGGGGCATTGGACGACGGCGTCGTCGGTCGCGTCGAACGTGACCGTTTCAGTCACGGGCGAGCCACTCGTCGAGGATCGCGTGGAAGTGCCGCGGCTTGGTCTCCTGGTAGTCGGCGAAGGTGACGCCGGGCTTGGTCATCGCCTCGAGCCCGAGCTGCACCTGCGGCACGTTGTAGACGTCCTGGTTGAACACGCGGCCGAGCATGCCCAGCTCCGTCGCGACGGTCCAGTCCTCGTCGTCGGACAGCCAGTGGATCGGTGCAGCCGGCGGCCGCTCGTCGCCCGGGAACGGCGACAGGAACATGCACTCCATGATCGATCGTCGATGGTCGTTGCCGTAGGGACGGAACCGGTACACGATCCGGTTGTACGCACCCCACGGATGGAAGTTCGGGAAGACCGTGTAGTAGATGCTCTCGGACAGCTCCGCGTCGGAGAGTTCGTCGGCGCGATCGCCGATGGCGGGCCGCAGCTGCTCCCGGGCGGCTTTCGCGCCGAGGTGCCTCGCCGTCTCACCCTCGGGCACGATCGCCCGCGGTTCCTCGTCGAGGTTGCGATCGGTCATCGCGTCGAAGATGTCCTGCTGGCTCGGCACCCAGGTGACGTGCGGGCTGGGCACGCCGTTCGGTGTGATCGCCCGGCAGAAGTTGCCGAACACGTCGTACTGCGAGAGTGCATCGCCGAGGCTCGGCAGCAACTGCGGGTGGGTGGCGACGACGTGGTACGCCTCCATGAACGCTTCCTGCGCGACCTTCCAGTTGCAGTCCATCACCTTGGCGACGTGGGCCTCCTTGTAGCGGTCCTCGAGGGGCCAGCGTTCGAAGTGCCGGCTCAGGTCACCGAGGTGTGCCTCGAGGGGCTCGCAGTCGGGGTCGAGGTTGATGAACACGAATCCGCCCCACGTACCGACGCGCACTTCGGGCAGCGACCACTCGTCGGGTTCGAGCCGCGGGAAGTCCCACTGGCACGGCACCTGCTTGAGACAGCCGTTCAGCTCCCAGGCGAACCCGTGGAACGCGCAGCGCAGCTCGGTGTCGCGGCCCGGGTTCTCCTTGATCCGGCGACCCCGGTGGAGGCACACGTTGTGGAACGCCTTGATCTCGTCCGGCGCCGAACGGGTGACGAGGACCGAACGACCCACGATGTCGTAGGTGATGTGGTCGCCGACTTCGGGAATGTCCTCCTCGCGGCAGGCCATCTGCCAGACCTTGGTCCACACCTTGTCGACCTCGAGTTGGTGGAACTCGGCGCTCGTGTACCGCTCGACGGGAACGTCGGCCTCGCTCGGCGGCATCGGCGAGAACCACCGCAGGACCTCGGGGACCTCCGGGCTGCCGTGCAGCGCATCGCGGTCCAGGAGCTGCTGGTAGGTCAGCGACGGCGGCTGGGTGTAGTCGATCTTGCCGGTCTCGAGCCTGTTGTTGTCGGTCCTGCTGTTGTCGAGGGTGGTCACTTCGCGGCCTCCGTGGGTCGGAATCGAGGGAGTACGGCCAGGCGGGGCGGCAGCTGCGGGCCGGCCAGCCAGATGCACAGGTGGGGATCGGCATGGCGGAGATCGCCCGAGATCCACTCACCGTCAGGGGTGAACGTCCCGGTCACTCCGTCACGTGACGTGACGTCGACGTTGCCGTCCTCACGTACGTCGTAGAGCGCTCCACTGAGCGCATGCTTGCGTTGACGCATGTGTCCCCCTCTGTCTGTCCCCGTCGAATCGGTTGGAGACAGAGTCACACCGTCGCGAGGCGACGATCAGGGCCAAAGGTCCCAGAATTGATCAAGCGACCGATTCACCGTCGCCCGGACAGTGGGCTGGATCAGTCGCCGCGGGCGACACCCACGTTGCCGTCGGTCCACATCACCGTGAGCGTGCGATGGGCGATCCGCCACCCGGCCTCGGCGCGGACGAAACGATCCTCGTAGCGCCCGGCGACGATGTAGTTCGGTCCGCCCGTCGCAGCCGCGCGAATGTGCTGCGCCTGCAGATAGCAGCGATGGGTCGCCGTGTCACCGTCGACGCTCACCTCGTGGTTGCCGACGAGGTGCTGGCTGTCGTCGAGATGGCCGAGCGCGGTGCTGATGCGCTCGCGGATCGGCTCGATGCCGACGAGCAGCGTGCCGCTCGACAGGTCCGCCGTCGAGTCGGGCAGGAAGACGTCGTCGAGCAACGGCCAGTCCTTGGTGTCGAGCGCCCGGCAGTACCGCAGTGCGACCTGGACGATCTCGCGTTCGTCGAGCAGGGTCTGCAGATCGGTGTCGTTCATGCCCCGACAGTACTGTCGAGTCATGTTCGGGGGACCGGTCCAGCTCGCCTACGCCGTCGACGACGTCGCCGAGGCGGCACGACGTTGGAATGCGAACGGCGTCGGGCCGTTCTTCGTGATCGAACACATCGACGTGCACAACGTGCGCATCAACGGCGCGCCGAGCACGTTCGATCACTCCTCGGCCTACGCCCAGTGGGGTGACGTCATGGTCGAGCTGATCTGCCAACACGACTCCGGCGGCGAGCGGATCGTGGGGCACTCGGGGATCCACCACGTCGCATTCTTCGTCGACGACTTCGAGACCGCGGCCGCGCAGCTCACTGCGTCGGGGATGCCCGCGGTGCTGTACGCCGAGACCGCGTCCGGCATGGCGTTCGGATTCCACGACGGGCGGGCCGAGCACGGTCACCTCATCGAGATCTACGAGCGCACCGACGGGCTGGCCCGGTTCTACGACATGGTGCGCGACTCGGCCGTCGGCTGGGACGGCAGCGACCCGATCAGATCGATCGGGTGATCCAGGTGACCCGGCCGGCTTCGTGCAACTGCCTGGTCGATCCGATGTTGACACGGTTCGGGGTCATGCCCGCCGTGGTCTGTCCGGCGTCGACCACCAGCGTGTGACCGGAGATGTACCGGGCCTCGTCGCTGGCCAGGAAGACCGCCGCCGCGGCGATGTCCTCGGGGAACCCGGCGTAGCCGAGCGGTGAGGTCGAGGCGATCCGCTCCGCAGCGGTCTCGACGTTGTCGGCGTCGCCGGCGATGACCGCCGCGGTCATCGCCGTCACGGTGTTGCCCGGCGAGATCGCGTTCACGCGGATCCCGTCGGGTGCCAGTTCGTTCGCCACCGACTTCGTCAGGCCGATCACTCCGTGCTTGGCAGCGGTGTAGGCGTGCGGGCCGAGGCCACCGAGGATCCCCGCCGTACTCGAGGTGTTGAGGATCACCCCCGAACCCTGCGGGCGCATCACCCGGGCCGCGTGCTTGGTACCCAGGAACACCCCCCGCAGCAGGATCGCGATGGTGTTGTCCCACGCTTCCGCAGACGTCTCGGAGATGCGGCCGACGGCACCGACGATGCCGGCGTTGTTGAACATCACGTCGAGGCGTCCGAACTCGGACACGGCGAGATCGACCGCCGCTGCGACGTCGGCTTCGTTCGTCACGTCGGTTGCGATGAATCGAGTGCGATCACCGAGCTCGGCCACCAGCGCCTCGCCGGCGTCGACCTGCATGTCGGCGACGATCACCATCGCCCCCTCGGCCACGAACCGGCGCGCCGTGCCGGCACCGATGCCGCTCGCCGCACCGGTGATCACGGCAACCTTGCCTTCGAGTCGGCCGGTCATGAGCCGAACCCGTGGTCGAGGAGTGCGTTCTGCGTTCGTTCGACAACTGCGGTCCACAGCGTGACCGCCCGCTCACTGGTGAAGTCGAGACTGCCGACGGCGAGCACCGGGATCATCCATCCGCAGCTGATGCCGACCCGGTAGTCCTCCACGAACCGGTCGAAGGCGTAGTCGGACACTCCGTTGGCGACGAGCGCGTCGTGGTAGGCGCGCAAGCAGATCGGCTTCGTGGGCCCGCCGGTCCTCAGTGCTCAGGTTCTGCGACAGGAAGTAGCCGACATCGGCGACGCCGCCGCCCTGGCTGATCGCCTGCCAGTCGATGACGACGATCGACCCGTCGTGATCGAAGAAGAGATTGTCGGCACGGAAGTCGAAGTGGACGAGCGTGTGGGGCATCGCCGCGAGATCGTCGAGGATCTGCGGGCGCATCGCCGCGTAGTTGTCGACGAAGTCCTGCAGCTCCGGTTTGATCACCTCGCCGAAGGCCGCCATGAAGCCGGGCAGCGACGACTCGTAGATGGCGCTGCCCGCCTGGTTCAGTGGCCCGTTGATGACCGGGATGAAGTCGGCGTTCTCGAGTCCGACACCGTTCCAGAACCGGGCGTGGTGAGCGGCCAGTCCGACGAGCGCCGCTCGAGCCTGCTCGGGCGTGACCCCGGCGACCTGGTCGCCGAGCTTCAACCGACCGAGGTCCTCGATCAGCAGCAGGTACTCCTCGTCATGTGCCTCGGGCGCCATCGGTGCAGGTGATGTGGAAGATGCGCGGCGTACGGACCGGGCTCTCGTCGGCGAGTTCGCGGTAGAAGCGGTGCTCGCGTTCGTAGATGCGTGTCGGTTGCATCATCGCTCGAATGTCCGGCGACGAGGTGGGGAACTTGGCGATGAGGCTCGTCGGTGCGCCGCCGGCATCGCCGTCGTAGACGACGCCGACCGTGGCGACCTCGCCCATGAATCCGACGCCGACGGCGCCGGCGTCGACGAGGACCGAACTCACGGTCACGCCCTCACCGATCACGCCCGAACCGCGGAGCGCGTCGGTCATCCACTCCGCGGTGATCTCGCTCGTGGTCGTTGGCAATGCGGAAGTCATGCGCCGAAAGCTAGCGACCGGCACTGCGCCGTCTTCCACCGAAGGTTCGGGTCAGCGGGTCTGCATCCGGCTGCCGTCGGCGACCGGTCCGTCGTCGCGGACGGTTGCGGCCACCGATGACGACCACGGCGACGCCGTCGGTCTCGACGACCTCGTGGGCGGCCACGCCCTCCCACGCCGGTGGACCCGAGTGGGACCCGTCGCGCACGTCGAACGACGCGCCGTGCAACGGGCAGGTGAGGCCGTACCCGCGCAGGCGGCCCTCGCTCAGCGGCGTGTCGGCGTGGGAGCAGTTGTCGTCGAGGGCGTACAGCTGCCCCGCCACTCGGCAGACCACGATGCCGTCACGACCGATGTGTTCGAAGCACCGCAGCTCGCCGTCGGCGAGATCGCCGAGGTCGCCCAACTCGACGGTGGACACCTCGTCAGCCATGATCTTGTCCGGTGGCGAGCGGACCCATCGCGAGGTAGCGGTCGATGTTGTCGTGGAAGAACCGGATCCGCCGTTCCTGCCAGGGCATGTACTCGCCACGGAACCCGCGTGACCGCAGGCCCTGCTGCTGGGTGTTCCAGATCGCGACGTCCTGGTCGATGCCGGGCCCGCACGACACCTCCCCGGCGATCCCGGTCTCGTGTTCGACCTGATGGTCGACCGACACCCAGTCGCGCATCGAGTTGGAGAAGTACTCCTTGGACCCCTCGGGGAACAGCGTGAGGTACCACATGTCGAAGTAGCACTTCTGCGGGTCACCGGGATACGGCGTCGCGCGCAGCCAGATGCAGCCGTCGGGCTTCATGCTGAAGGAGATGTTCGGGAACACGGTGTAGTGGTAGTTGTCGGTCAACTGCTCGTCGGAGTAGTTCGAGAAGTCGTACCCCTTGGATTCGCCGAGTTCACGCTTGCGCTGCTGCAACGCGACCCGGATCCCGCTCGGGTCGTCGCGGAACGGCCCGGGGTCGAGTTCCCAGAACTCCAGATCGGGTCCGAGGCTCTTGATGGTGCGCTCGGGGTTGCCCGTGTACTGCGGGCCGGGTCCACCGCCCGGCATCAACATGCGCGCATGCCCCGACTCGTACAGGTCGAACTGGCAGCCACTGTGGTGCTCGTTCATCGAGGCGAGCGTCTGAGGGTGCACGTAAGGCAGGTGGTAACTCTCGTTGAAGTTGTCCTGCACGCACTTCCAGTTGAACTCGCCGACGACGGTCACCCAGTGGGTGCGCTTCATGTCCTCCATGCGGTAGGCGTCGAGGTGATCGGCGACGGGATCGAGCCACTCGCGCAGCGGCGCGGCGTGCTCGTCCATGTTGAACCAGATGAAGCCCGCCCAGGTGTCCGACGGCATCTCGACGAGGTTGCGGACCCCGCACGGGCTGCCGTCGACGAAGTCGTCCTCGTCGGGCACCCAGTTGAGTCGACCGTCGACGCCGAAGCGCCACCCGTGATACGCGCACTGGAACTCGCCCGTGAGCAGCGTGCCCACCTCGGCGGTGACGAGGCGGTTTCCTCGATGCTGGCAGACGTTGTAGAAGACCCGAACCGCCCCGTCGAGCCCGCGGACCGCGATCACGGAGTCGCGGCCGATCTCGTAGGTGACGTAGTCGCCGGGCTCGGGGATCTGATCGACTCGCCCTGCCACCTGCCAGACGCGAGGCCACATCGCCTCTTCCTCGGCTCGGGCGAACTCGGGCGTCCAGTAGCGCTCACCCCGGATCGTGGTGGAGCTGAGCGCCGGCTCGGGCGCCTTGGTGCGCGGCGTTCCCCGCACCGTCACGGGTTGGTCGAGCGACCGGCTGTTCGATGATGTCCGTCATGTCGTCCCCTTCTTCGTGCCAGACCTGTCACGACTAACCTAATGCCCGTTCGGCAAGTCGGGCGGCTCGTACCGCCCACGCAATGGCGACAGATGACAAGGGGGCGAGCCAGGCATGATCCGAGGTGTCCATCACGTGGCGATCTGCACGCCGGACCTCGATCGTCTGTCCGCGTTCTACATCGACGTCGTCGGCTTCACGCCCGTGATGTCGACGAGTTGGAGCGACCGGCCGATCATCGACCGCATCATCGACCTGCCCGGTTCGGCCGCCCGCCAGCTGATGCTCCAGGCAGGCAACGCCTACCTCGAACTGTTCCAGTACGAGTCACCGGCCGGCACGCCGGCCGACCCCGGTCGGAACCCGGCGAATCACGGCTACACCCACTTCTGCCTCGACGTGATCGACATCGATGCCGAGTACGAACGCCTGTCTGCGAACGGCATGACGTTCCATGCACCTCCCCCCACTCGGGAAGAACTCGGCAACGGTTCGATTCGGGCGATCTACGGCCGCGACCCCGACGGCAACATCGTGGAGCTCCAGGAGATCCTCGACACCGTCGTCCCCTTCGCCCTCGAACACACCACCATGATCAGAGGTGCGCAACCATGACCGACACCGTCACACCCGAGCTCGGCACACCCGAGCTCACGCACACCCGTCTCGCTGCGACCGGGCGAGGCGCGCTCGCCCGGGCCCGAGCACCCGCGACCTCATCCTCGGCGACTCGACGCCGCCGCCTGCGCAACTGTTGGTCGAGTCCTACACGTTCGAGGGCGATGCCGACGTCCCGTACGAGGAGTTCACGTCGCCGACGTACGCCGCGCTCGAACACGAACACATGTGGTCGCGCACCTGGCAGTGGGCGTGTCGCGAGGAGCACATCCCAGAGCCGGGCGACTACTACGTGTACGACATCGGCGACCGGTCGGCGGTCGTGGTCCGCGGACCCGACGGCACGGTCAAGGCGTTCCACAACGCATGCCTCCACCGTGGCACCCAGCTGAAGCCACCCGCGACGGCCGGCTACAGCCCGAAGCTGCGCTGCCCGTTCCACGGGTGGACCTGGGACCTCGACGGCGAGTTCGTCGACCTGCCGTGCGAGTGGGACTTCCCGCACGTCGACGCCGAGGAGTTCCAGCTCCCGCAGATCCGCACGGGCCAGTGGGGTGGGTTCATCTTCGTGAACTTCGACGACTGCGCGCCCGAGTTGATGGCGCCGCCGCTCGAGGAGTACCTCGGTGTGCTGCCCGAACACTTCGCCAACTGGAACCTCGCCGACCGCTATGTCGAGGTCCACATCCGCAAGCGCCTGCCCGCCAACTGGAAGGCGTCGGCCGAGGCCTTCCTCGAGGCGTACCACATCCTCGAAACCCACTCGCAGTCGATCTACACCGCGGGAGACGCCAACGCCCAGTACGACGTGTTCGGCGACCACGTGTCGTGGTTCGTGCACACGATCGGCACGACGAGCCCGCACGTTCCCGTGGAGAAGCGACCCGACGAGCAGGGCATCTTGAACATGCTCATGTACCGCAAGAACCCGGG
>CAVZTM010000004.1:0-50326 GCA_963778175.1 Ilumatobacteraceae bacterium | reverse complement strand
CTTCCACCGAAGGTTCGGGTCAGCGGGTCTGCATCCGGCTGCCGTCGGCGACCGGTCCGTCGTCAGCGACGGTTACGGCCACCGATGACGACCACGGCGACGCCATCGGTCTCGACGACCTCGTGGGCGGCCACGCCCTCCCACGCCGGTGGACCCGAATGGGACCCGTCGCGCACGTCGAACGACGCGCCGTGCAATGGGCAGGTGAGGCCGTACCCACGCAGGCGGCCCTCGCTGAGCGGCGTGTCGGCGTGTGAGCAGTTGTCGTCGAGGGCGTACGAGCTTCCCCGCCACCCGGCAGACCACGATGCCGTCACGACCGATGTGTTCGAAGCACCGCAGCTCGCCGTCGGCGAGATCGCCGAGGTCGCCCAACTCGACGGTGGACACCTCGTCAGCCATGATCTTGTCCGGTGGCGAGCGGACCCATCGCGAGGTAGCGGTCGATGTTGTCGTGGAAGAACCGGATCCGCCGTTCCTGCCAGGGCATGTACTCGCCACGGAACCCGCGTGACCGCAGGCCCTGCTGTTGGGTGTTCCAGATCGCCGACGTCCTGGTCGATGCCGGGCCCACCGACACCTCCCCGGCGATCCCGGTCTCGTGTTCGACCTGATGGTCGACCGACACCCAGTCGCGCATCGAGTTGGAGAAGTACTCCTTGGACCCCTCGGGGAACAGCGTGAGGTACCACATGTCGAAGTAACACTTCTGCGGGTCACCGGGATACGGCGTCGCTCGCAGCCAGATGCAGCCGTCGGGCTTCATGCTGAAGGAGATGTTCGGGAACACGGTGTAGTGGTAGTTGTCGGTCAACTGCTCGTCGGAGTAGCTCGAGAAGTCGTACCCCTTGGATGCGCCGAGTTCACGCTTGCGCTGCTGCAACGCGACCCGGATCCCGCTCGGGTCATCGCGGAACGGCCCGGGGTCGAGTTCCCAGAACTCCAGATCGGGTCCGAGGCTCTTGATGGTGCGTTCGGGACTGCCCGTGTACTGCGGGCCGGGTCCGCCGCCCGGCATCAACATGCGCGCATGCCCTGACTCGTACAGGTCGAACTGGCAGCCACTGTGGTGCTCGTTCATCGAGGCGAGTGTCTGAGGGTGCACGTAAGGCAGGTGGTAACTCTCGTTGAAGTTGTCCTGGACGCACTTCCAGTTGAACTCGCCGACGACGGTCACCCAGTGGGTCCGCTTCATGTGCTCCATGCGGTAGGCGTCGAGGTGATCGGCGACGGGGTCGAGCCACTCACGCAAGGGCGCGGCGTGCTCGTCCATGTTGAACCAGATGAAGCCCGCCCAGGTGTCCGACGGCATCTCGACGAGGTTACGCACCCCGCACGGGCTCCCGTCGACGAAGTCGTCCTCGTCGGGCACCCAGTTGAGTCGACCGTCGACGCCGAAGCGCCACCCGTGATACGCGCACTGGAACTCGCCCGTGAGCAGCGTGCCGACCTCGGCGGTGACGAGGCGGTTCCCTCGATGCTGGCAGACGTTGTAGAACACACGAACCGCCCCGTCGAGCCCGCGGACCGCGATCACCGAGTCGCGGCCGATCTCGTAGGTGACGTAGTCGCCGGGTTCGGGGATCTGATCGACTCGTCCTGCCACCTGCCAGACGCGAGGCCACATCGCCTCCTCCTCGGCTCGGGCGAACTCGGGCGTCCAGTAGCGCTCACCCCGGATCGCGTTGGAGCTGAGCGCCGGCTCGGGCGCCTTGGTGCGCGGCGTTGCCCGCACCGTCACGGGTTGGTCAGCGACCGGCTGTTCGATGATGTCCGTCATGTCGTCCCCTTCTTCGTGCCAGACCTCTCACGACTAACCTAATGCCCGTTCGGCAAGTCGGGCGGCTCGTACCGCCCACGCAACGGCGACAGATGACAAGGGGGACGAGCCAGGCATGATCCGAGGTGTCCATCACGTGGCGATCTGCACGCCCGACCTCGATCGTCTGTCCGCGTTCTACATCGACGTCGTCGGCTTCACGCCCGTGATGTCGACGAGTTGGAGCGACCGGCCGATCATCGACCGCATCATCGACCTGCCCGGATCCGCCGCCCGCCAATTGATGCTCCAGGCCGGCAACGCCTACCTCGAACTGTTCCAGTACGAGTCGCCGGCCGGCACGCCAGCCGACCCCGGACGGAACCCGGCGAATCACGGCTACACCCACTTCTGCCTCGACGTGACCGACATCGATGCCGAATACGAGCGCCTGTCAGCCAACGGGATGACGTTCCATTCGCCTCCCCCCACCCGGGAGGAACTCGGCAACGGTTCGATTCGGGCGATCTACGGCCGCGACCCCGACGGCAACATCGTGGAGCTCCAAGAGATCCTCGACACCGTCGTCCCCTTCGCCCTCGAACACACCCCCATGATCAAGCCTGTCCTTCCGGACCCGACCCCGAAAGACAGGCTCAGGAGAGCACAAGCATGAGCGACACCGTCACCCCCGTCTCGCTGCGACCGGGCGAGGCGCGCTGCCCCGGCCCGAGCACCCGCGATCTCATCCTCGGCGACTCCACGCCTCCGCCTGCACAACTGTTGGTCGAGTCCTACGAGTTCGAGGGCGATGCCGACGTCCCCTACGAGGAGTTCACGTCGCCGACCTACGCCGCGCTCGAACACGAGCACATGTGGTCGCGTACCTGGCAGTGGGCGTGTCGCGAGGAGCACATCCCAGAGCCGGGTGACTACTACGTGTACGACATCGGTGACCGGTCGGCGGTCGTGGTCCGCGGACCCGACGGCACGGTCAGGGCGTTCCACAACGCATGCCTCCACCGTGGCACCCAGCTGAAGCCACCGGCCAGCGTCGGTTACAGCCCGAAGCTGCGCTGCCCGTTCCACGGGTGGACCTGGGATCTCGACGGCGCGCTCGTCGACCTTCCGTGCGAATGGGACTTCCCGCACGTCGACGCCGAGGAGTTCCAGCTCCCGCAGCTGCGCACCGGCCAGTGGGGTGGGTTCATCTTCGTGAACTTCGACGACTGCGCACCCGAGTTGATGGCGCCGCCGCTCGAGGAGTACCTCGGTGTGCTGCCCGAGCACTTCGCCGACTGGAACCTCGCCGACCGCTACGTCGAGGTCCACATCCGCAAGCGACTGCCCGCCAACTGGAAGGCGTCGGCAGAGGCCTTCCTCGAGGCGTACCACATCCTCGAAACCCACTCGCAGTCGATCTACACCGCGGGAGACGCCAACGCCCAGTACGACGTGTTCGGCGACCACGTGTCGCGGTTCGTGCACACGATCGGCACGACGAGCCCGCACGTTCCCGTGGAGAAGCGACCCGACGAGCAGGGCATCTTGAACATGCTCATGTACCGCAAGAACCCGGGCCAGGACGTGCCGACGATCCCGGAGGGCGAACGGGCCCGTGACGTGTACGCGCGCCACATGCAAGAGGTGCTGGGCGAGCAGTACGACAACGACTTCAGCCACCTGTCGGTGACCGAGACGATCGACTCCATCGAGTACTTCCTGTTCCCCAACGCGTTCTTCTTCCCCGGCCTGCAGATCCCGCTGTGCTACCGGTTCCGGCCCGACGGTCCCGACCCCGACCGGTGCATCTACGAGGTGCTGTACCTGCGGCCGAAGCCGCGCTCGGGCAAGGTGCCGCCACCGGCCGAGCCGTTCGATCTCGACGTGAACGACAGCTACACCACGGTCCCGGGCCTGCCCACATCGCTCGGCGCCGTGCTCGACCAGGACACCACCAACCTGGCCGCGCAGACCCGCGGGTTCAAGTCCAGCAAGAAGCGCGGCCAGACCCTCGGCAACTACCAGGAAGTGCGCGCCCGCCACTTCCAGTCGACAGTTCGTCGCTACGTCAACGAAGGAGCTTCCCGCCCGTGAGCAGAGATGCCATCTCGGACCTCGTCCACACCTACGCCGATGCCGTCGTGCACCGCGATCCTGAGCAGTGGTCGTCCACCTGGGCCGCCGATGCGAATTGGGAACTCGGCAAGGGCCGACGCGTCGAGGGTCGCGACGCGATCCTCGCGTTGTGGAACTCGGCGATGGACGGGTTCAAGGCCGTGATCCAGAACGTCGTGAACGGCACGGCCGAGCTCGACGAGACCGCCGGGACCGGATCGGGCCGGTGGTACATCATGGAGCACTGGACACGCGCGGACGACTCCCGCGGGATCCTGCTCGCGCATTACGACGACACCTACGTCCGCGTCGACGGCCAGTGGTTGTTCGCGAGTCGAGAGCTCGCCATCCACTACGGCGGTCCCGCCGATCTGTCCGCCCCGTTCCAGAACGCCTGGAGCTGACCGATGGCCGTGCTGACCTCTGCCTTTGCCGCGTCCCGAGGCAGCGACCTGGCCGCTGGCGGACGACACGGCGACGCTCACCTGGGCCGAACTCGACGAGCGTGTGAACCGGCTGATCAACGCCTTGCGCGACGCCGGGATCGGCAGCGGCGACACGATCGCCGTGGTCGCCGGCAACTGCAACGAATGGTTCGAGATCGCGTTCGCCTGCGCCAACGGTGGCATCACGTTCATCCCGGTCAACTGGCACTTCGTCGGGCCGGAGATCGCGTACGTGCTCGGCGACTCGGGGGCCAAGGCGCTCATCTGCGGGCACCAGTTCCTCGATGCGGCGACGAAGGCCCTTGCGGATCCTCGAGCGGCGGGTGTCGAGCGGGCACTGGTCATCGGGGCGCCGACAACGGGGCGGTTCGAGAACTACGACGACTTCGTGCAGGCTGGTTCACCCGACGAGCCGGCGGATCAGAGCTTCGGTGGGCCGATGTTCTACACCAGCGGCACGACCGGCAATCCCAAGGGCGTCCGCGGCACGCTGTCGAGCATGCCCGCCGGGTTCGGACCCGGCGATCTGGCAGCTGATCGGCGCCGGGTTCTCGAATCTCGTCGAAGGCCAGGGCACCACCGTGCTGTGCGGGCCGTTCTACCACTCCGCCCAGTGGGCGTATTCGTTCCTCCCGATGATCGTCGGCTCAGCGACCGTCATGCAGCACAAGTACGACAGTGCCGGCGTGCTGCGGCTCATCGACGACCACCGGGCCACCAACATCCACCTCGTTCCGACGCAGATGAAGCGTCTCGTGGATCTGCCCGACGACGTGAAGGCGACGTTCGACGGGTCGTCGCTGCAGATCGTGCTGCACGGCGCCGCGCCGTGTCCGCCACTGGTCAAGCGCGCCCTCATCGAGTGGTGGGGTCCGGTCATCAGCGAGTACTACGGGTCCACGGAGGGCTCCGTCATCACGATGATCGACTCCGAGCAGTGGCTCGCCAAGGGCGGCAGCGTCGGGCCGCCGATGCCGGGCATGGAGATCATCGTCGTCGGCGACGACGGCACCCGGCTCGGTCCGAACGAACCGGGGACGCTGTACTTCCGCAGCGCCATGGGGATGGACTTCGAGTACCACAACGCGCCGGAGAAGACTGCCGACGTCCACCTCGAGCCGGGCGTGTTCACGACCGGCGACGTCGGCTACCTCGACGACGACGGCTACCTCTGGTTGAGTGACCGCAAGATCGACATGATCATCTCCGGCGGCGTGAACATCTATCCCGCCGAGATCGAAGGCGTGCTGGGCGGCCACGATGCCGTCGCCGACGTTGCCGTGATCGGGGTGCCGAACGAGGAGTTCGGCGAGGAGGTGAAAGCGATCGTCGCCGTCACCGACGGAGTTGTCGCCGATGCAGCACTCGCCGACGAGTTGCGGGCGTACTGCCGCGAGCAGCTCGCCGGCTACAAGGTGCCCCGATCGATCGACTTCGTCGACGAACTCCCCACCACCGGCACCGGCAAGATCCAGAAGGCCAAGCTGCGCGAGCCCTACTGGGTCGGCCAGGAACGCCAGATCTGATCAGTCGGCGGCCCAGCGGATCGCGTTGGACACGATGCGGCGGAAGTTCGGATCGGCGTAGGTGACCGGGCCGTCGCCGAACTGGATGTAGGCGATCGGCGAGGCGCCGACGGTCTTCGTCCATGCCACGAGGTTGCTCCCCGGCGGATGGTGCCAGTCGGTGCGGTCGTTGCGCGTTCCCCGTATCGCCCGATCGGCCGAGTAGAAGTTGGTGTCGACGAACTCGTAGGTGCTGCGCATCAACGGCCGGACGCGATCCTCCAGCACCGGGAACAGGTACACCTCGTCGGTGAGGGTGAACGACGAGTCGATGCCCTCGCAGATCGGGTGCGTCGGGTCGAGCACCTCGACGGTGTGGGTGACGTCGTGGCGGTAGCCCGAGTCGGGATAGTCGACGCCGGCGAGCGTGGCCGGCTGGTAGTGGAACCGACCTCCGACGATGTCGGCGTATCCCTCCCAGGCCGGCCAGCCGGCGATCGCGTGGTGGAGGAAGACCATCCCCTTGCCGTCGTCGAGGAGCCGTTGGAACGCCTCGATGTAGCCGGGCGGCGGGTCGGGGAACTCCGCCGGCGGGTCGGCGCCGGTGAACGTGATGCCCGGCATGTCGTACATCACGAACACGTCGAACTCGGCCGCCCGGGCGGGATCGACGAGGCCGAGGGCCTCGGGTTGCTCGACGTGGGTCCACTCGATGCCGTCCATCGAGTCGAACACGGCGAAGAACGTCGGCGCGTCGAACGGGTGGCCCTTGGTCACCACCGCGACACGACAACTCGCTGATTCGCCCAGGATTCCGACGGTAGCTCCCGCCCCGCTCGCGGATCGGACCCGCGGATTGCCCGCGTGGCTATGGTTGCCGTGTTTCTGGAACACCGACGAGGGGGCATCCGTTGACCACTGCAGACACCACGACACACGACGACAACGCCTGGATCGGGGATTCGACGCTCGGTGAGCGCTTCCCGGCGTGGACCCGCGGAAACGCCGCCGACGTGTTCCCCGAACCGTTCAGCCCGCTCGGCAAGTCGATGGTGCTGCAAGAGGCGCTGTCACCGGGGCTCCGCGACGCCTACATCGATCTGGGCGCGCTGAGCTACGACGAGTTCGAGAACCCCGACGATCCCGACCTGTTCAAGATGTTCGGTGGCTACGTCTACAACCCGCTGACGTTGACCCGCATCCTGGGCGCGCGGATGCCCGGAGCGTCGCCGGAGATGATCGACAAGGCGTTCTTCGACGAGCGCGACGAAGTGCCTCCCTACGAGGAACAGCCGTGGCATGTGTCCCCGCTCCACGAAGCCCGCCTCGGTGAATCGATGGCGTGGGCGATGTCCACCCAGTCGCTTCCGGAGTTGGACGCCGACCGGGCGCTCGCCCGTTCGCTGCGCGAGCACCGCCCCGATCTCGAGACGCTCACCGACTCGGCACTGCTCGCCCGCGCCCGCTCGATGATCCCCTACCTGCAGCAGACGATGGAGAACGCCATGCGGGTCTCCTCGGTCGGATCGCTCGGCCCGGGTGCGCTCGGCGCGATCTGCGAGGGCCTCGGCGACCCGAGCCTCTCGATCCGGTTGCTGGCCGGCATCGACGTCGACTCGTCCGCGCCATCGCATGCGATGTGGGAACTGGGACGCGTGGCCGCGGGCTCGGAGGCGCTCGGTGCCGCCTTCGACGCCGGGCCCGACGAGGTCCTCGACCGGCTGCGCGCCTCGGACTCGCCCGACGCGAAGGACTTCCTGGATCGCTTCGATCAGTTCCTGTTCGATCACGGCGCGCGCGGTCAGAACGAGTACGACGTGTACGCCATCTCCTGGGAGGTGAAGCCGCGCATCGCGCTCGCGGCCATCGACCTCATGCGCCGCTCCGACGCGTCACAGGCCCCGAGCATTCGCAACGCCGCAGCGATTGCGGAGCGTGACCGGATCGCCGCCGACATCCGAGCACAGATCGCCGGCGACCCCGAGACTGCCGGCCTGTTCGAAGCTGCGATGACCTCGGCGGGGCTGTTCCTGAGTGGACGCGAACGCGCCAAGACCAACGTCGTGACGGTCATCAACGAGATGCGCGTCGCACTGCGCGAGTTCGGACGCCGCCTCGTCGAGCGGGGCGTGCTCGACGAGGTCGCCCAGGTGTTCATGGTCACCGATGACGAACTCAACCGGCTGCGCCACGATCCCGACTCGATGGCCGGTGTGATCCGTGAACGTTGGGCCGTCTTCCAGTCGCTGTTCGACTACGAGCCGGTGTTCGTCGTCAACGGTGTGGTTCCTGCGCTGTCGGACATGCGTCGCCGGGGCGGCGAGACCTTCACGGCAGCGACCGTCGGCACGGTCCTGACCGGATCCGCCGGCTCGGGCGGCGTGGCGACCGGACGGGCACGGGTGATCCTCGACGCCGCCGACCCTGCCGGGCTCGAGCCGGGCGACATCCTGGTCGCGCCACAGACCGACCCGTCCTGGGTGCCGCTGTTCGTGCCCGCCTCCGCGGTGGTCGTCAACGTCGGCGCCATGGGCAGCCACGCGATGATCGTGTCGCGGGAACTCGGGGTGCCGTGTGTCGCTTCGGTCGCCGACGCAACCCTGATCATTCCCGATGGCGCGACCATCACCGTCGACGGCAACGCCGGCACGGTGACGATCGTCGCGCTCGCCGACTGACGCAGGGACCAATGGGCAGCGCCATCGACACCGGTACCGACGATCTCCTGGCCGAGGTCGACGGACACCTCGGCATCATCACGTTCAACCGCCCGGACCGGCGCAATGCGCTGTCGGATCCGATGTACGGCGGGTTCCAGCGAGCTCTCCCGGCGCTCGCGGCGGATCCCGAGGTGCGCGTCCTCGTCGTCACCGGGGCCGGTGGTGCCTTCTGCGCCGGCGGCGACGTGAAGGGGATGAACGAGTCCCATCGAACAGGCACACCGCGGGCGGGACGCGGTGGGAGCCTCGAGGACCAGGTGGCCAACCTCCGCCGGTCGCAGCGAGCGGTGTCGTTGGCGATGCACGAGTTCCCGAAACCGGTCGTGGCGGTGCTCCCCGGCGCCGCCGCCGGTGCCGGCCTGTCCATCGCATTGGCGGCCGACATCCGCCTCGCCGCCGAACGGGCAGTACTCGTGACGGCGTTCGCGAACGTCGGCGCCTCGGGCGACTTCGGCGGGTCGTGGTTCCTGACCCAACTCGTCGGCACCGCCAAGGCCAAGGAGCTGTACTTCACGTCGCCACGTCTCACCGCCCGCGAGGCGATGGACCTCGGCATGGTCAACCAGGTGCTCGCCGACGATGACTTCGAAGCACGCGCCCTCGACTGGTGCCGCGACCTGGCGGCCCGGGCGCCGATCGCCACGCGCCTGATGAAGGAGAACCTGAACCGGGCCATCACCGCCGACCTGGCGACGGCGCTCGACGCGGAGGCACCCAACATGATCCGCTCGATGTCGACCGCCGATCATCGCGAAGCCGCCGCGGCGTTCGTCGAGAAGCGTTCGCCGGTCTTCGGCGGGGAATGACCAGCCGGACCGACCGTGGAACTCGTCGCTCAGGCGGCGGCGGGTTCGATGAGTTCGGTGCCGTCGGGGCGGTAGACGTGCCAGGTGCCGTGGGCGTCGCGGTGCGCCGTGTAGCCCTGCGACTTGAGTCGGTTGTGGCGGCCGCAGGCGGGTCCGCCGTTGCGGGGCGTCGTCCGTCCACCTCGAGCGTGCTCGTGGGTGTGATCGATCTGGTTGCGTGACGACGCCCGACCGCAGCCGGGCCACATACATCGTCGACCATCCAGCAACACCGCATCACGGGCCGCACCGGTGAAGCGGCGCTTGCGACCGAGGTCGATCACCCGACCGGACGAATCGATCACCACCCGCCGCACATGTCCCATGAACGAGGCGATCACCGCGTCACGAGTACTGATCGGAATCCCGGTGATCGTCTCGCAGCGCTTGTCGTCGATGTCATCGATGGTGGCGGGCTTCGCCGGCTCGCCGCCCAGCATCGCCGCGAGTTCGGCGTCGTACTCGGCCTTGGTCATCATGATGTTGACCAACGGCTCCGGGGTCATGCGCGTCGGGTGGGGCGGCGACACCACGCATGACCAGGCGGTGGAGACCATCCATGCGGCGCTGCGCGTCGGTCCGCGCGAGACGCGACATCGGGTCACCGGCACGGTCGTCCACGAGATCCTCACCGGCAGCCTGTGCCCGCTCCCAGTCCGCGACGAACTCCGCGTCGCACTGGCGTTGGAAGATCTCCATCAGCGCTGCGCCCTGCCCGGTGCCGCACTTCGCGTGGAGGTGCACCACGCCATTGCGTTCGAACATCATCGCGTCACGACCGTCGTGCGCCTCGGTGTGGCGCTGCTCGGCGCCTCGTGGGTCACCGAACTGCGCCCAGCGGTGCAGCACCTCGGTGAACGAGGCGAAGTCCTTCTCGGAGTGCTCGACGAGTCGGCGGTCGCCGTCGACGACCAGCTCCCGCAACCGTGGGTTGGCGTAGAGCTTGGCGATCTCACGCACCTGCTCCACCCCGATCGCGCCATCCGCCAGATGACGAGCCACCTCCGGCAGATCACGCAACGCCCGCACCGTCTGCAACCGTCGCTTGGTCTCCACCGGCGATGCGTTCGTCAACGCCATCGACCAGCCCCGCACCGACGCATGACCGTCAGTTCGGTAGTGCCCGGTCGCGTCGGCTCGATCCAGCACCGCGACGTACGCGGCCTCGAGCGTCGGCGCGCGACCTCGAGGTCGACGAGCGCCCGATCGAGGTCGGCGCCGCACAGTTCGGCCATCTCCCCCGGCGTCGGAATCCGCTCCAGATCCATACCCCGAACGATAGAGAAGGGGTGTCACACAGTTGCCGAGCGCCGATCAGGCCTTCGATCGGGCGGCCACGCAGATCGGGTTGTCGCACGTGACGAAGCGACAGGGCCGCCGGGCGCGGTGGCGGCGGGCGCGTTCCTGGGCGACGCCTTGCTTGCACAGTTCTCGTGAGCAGCCCTCGGCTCCACACGGAAGTCCGGCGCGGTGTCGTTCCTGCCGGCGACGCTCGGAGTCGGCAGGATCGGGCCCGCCGGCTCGCTTGCCGGCCGTCGGACCGCGGCCTTCGATCGCCGCGACTCGACGCACACCTCGAGCGAACAACTGGCCCTGCCGCACGGTTGGCCCTTCGCGTGTGACTGCGCCTGTGCATCAGCCTTTCGTGCGGCCTTCTGCAGGCGTCGTCGCTCACGAAGTGGCGCACACACCTCGCAACCACGCACCTTGCAGATCCGCCGACGTGCATGCGCGGTCGCCTGCTGCTGCTGAGGCGTCGGCGGACCTTCATCGGCGGGCACGGTCGTCGACCGTCGCGGCGTGGCCTCGGTTGGTGGCTTCTCGGCCGGATACTCACCCATCGTGGGACCGAGTATCGCCGTTGTCGGCGCCCAGACCCACACGATCGGTATTTGCGCTCACGGCAAGAAGCCGTCCGGGGTTCGTCAAGACTCCCGGTGGCGCCGTCAAGGCGGTGGCGGAGCGCACCGATGCTGGTGCGTGCAAGCGATGTCGGACGACCCGAGCTCGACGCCCGCGTGGGCGAGGAGTGACGAGGGCGGACGTCGCCTGGCCGGGCGCCTGAACGACGACTCGCAGACAACGGCATCGTGCTCCACGATCGCACGGTCCCCCGGACCCGCGGCACGATCGACCATCTCGTCGTGGCCACGAGCGGTGTGTGGGTCGTCAAGGCGAGGAGCCACGTCGGCAGGGTCGGGATACCCGACCGTCGCCGTTGGATGGCCGACCGCCTGCACATCTACATCGGGTGGACACGACCGGACGCGGATCGTCGACGGTCTCACCTGGCAGGCGAAGGGGGTCCACGCCCTCGTCGCGTCGATCGACGTCCACGACGTGCCCGTACATGCCGTCCTCTGCTTCACGAACACGGACTGGGGACTGTTCGCAGGACGCTCACGGGTGAACGGTGCGACCATCACGTGGCCGAACCGCCTGATCCACCGGATTCGGCAGCCCGGTCGCCTCGACGTCGAGACGGTCGACCTCCTGGCCACGGAGACTCGACTGCACGCCTCTCCGGCGCCGGTCGCGGATAGGGCCTGAGGTCCGTTGCGGAGCACCGGCGGCGAGGTGGAGACTGATCGGGCACGAAAGGAGTGCCCATGCGGTCCACGGACACAATCAGGAACGTCGTGCTGGTCGGTCACAACACCAGCGGCAAGACGAGCCTCGCCGAGGCGTTGCTCGCCGGCGCCGGCGTGATCGGTCGGCAGGGACGATCGAGAAGGGGTCCACCGTGATGGACCACGATCCCGAGGAGCGAGCGCGCCAGCAGTCGATCTCGCTGACCGTTCGCGTCGTTCGACTGGAACGACCACCGCATCAACCTCATCGACACGCCCGGGCTACGCCGACTTCCGCGGCGAGGCGCTCCTCGGACTCGCCGCTGCCGACCTCGCCGTGTTCGTGATCGACGGCGTGGCCGGCGTCCAGTCGCAGGACGTCGTGCTGTGGCGACACGCCGCGGCGCTCGGCATCCCACGGCTCGTGTTCGTCAACAAGCTCGACCGGGAGCGGTCGTCGTTCGATCGCACGCTCGCCCAGGTCCGCGAGGTGTTCGGCTCGCACGCCGATCCCACCGAGCTGCCCATCGGCGAGGAGTCGAGCTTCCACGGCGTCACCGATCTGCTCACCCATCACGCATTCGTGTACGACACCGGCCACGCCGAGCCGACCGAGGTCCCGACCGAACTCGCCGACGCCGAGCGCGTCGAGCACGAGCACCTCGTCGAGGACGTGATCGAACTCGACGACGACCTGCTCGAGCAGTACCTCTCGGGCACCGAGCCGTCGGCGGAGCAACTCGAACGTCTGCTCCACGACGCGGTCGACCGCGCCCTCGCGTTCCCCGTGCTCTGCGGATCGGCCACCGCCCCGATCGGCGTCGATCAACTCGCCGACTTCATCTGTCGTGTCGGTCCGGCGCCGGGCGACCGCGGACCGGCAGTCGTGGAGGCGGCCGGCGGCACCGTCGACATCGCGCCGGATCCCGACGGACCGCCCCTCGTCCTCGTGTTCAAGACGACCATCGACGAGTTCCTCGGCCAGATCTCCATCCTGAAGGTGCTGTCCGGCACGATCCGCACCGACGACGTGCTCGTGAACTCACGCTCGGGCGGCAAGGAACGGCTCCACCACCTGATCTCGCTGACCGGAAGCTCGCAGATCCACGTCGATGCCGCCGGTGCCGGCGACATCGTCGCGGTGACGAAACTCACCGACACCCGCACCGGTGACACCCTGGCCCCCGACGGCACCCCGGTGCAGGCCGTCCTGCCGGCGCTGCCCCGCCCGGTCTACGGCGTGGCGATCGCCGCAGCCAAGCAGTCCGACGAGGACCGGCTGGCGACCACGCTGCACCGCCTCGTCATCGAGGACCCGACGCTCGCCGTCCACCACGAGGACTCGACCGGCCAGACCGTGCTCAGCGGCGGCGGGGAGACCCACGTCCGCGTCGCGCTGTCCCGCATCGAGCGAGCCGGCGTCGAACTCGACGTCGACGACGTGCGCGTCGCGTACCGCGCCACGCTCGCAGGCCCGATCGAGGTCGAAGGCAAGTACAAGAAGCAGAGCGGCGGCCACGGCCAGTTCGGTGTCGCCACCGTGCGATTCGAACCGCTCCCCTCCGGCTCCGGCTTCGAGTTCTCGAGCGAGGTGACCGGTGGGGTCATCCCGAAGAACCTCGTGCCCGCCGTCGGCGCGGGCATCGAGGAGGCGATGGCGCGCGGCACCGGCGACGGCTTCCCGATCGTCGACGTTCGCGCCGTCTGCACCGGCGGCAAGTACCACTCGGTCGACTCCTCCGAGATGACGCTTCAAGATGGCCGGATCGCTCGCGCTGCGCGAGGCCGTCGCCCGCGTCGGTGTCGACGTGCTCGAACCGATCAGCGAGATCCACGTCCGCGTGCCCGTCGGCCACCACGGCGACACGCTCGGCGACCTCAACTCCCGCCGTGCGCACGTGCTCGGGCACCGAGACCGACGAGTCCGGCGACACGACCATCCATGCGCTCGTGCCCACTGCGGAGATCATCCGGTATGCGATCGACCTGCGCTCGTTCAGTGGCGGCAGCGGCTCGTTCGACGTCGAGCACCACGGCTACCAGCCGCTGCCTGCCAACCTCGTCGACAAGGTCCGACAGGCCGCCGCCGACTCCGGCGGCTGACACGCGTCGATCAGTAGACGATGCGGAATCCGCGCTCGGCGGCGAGCGCCTCGTCGGTGACCACGATCCCCGTCACCTGCGCCCGGGGTGGACCCTCGCGACACCAGTCCAGGAACTGATCGACGACGTCACGCGGTCCCTCGGCCACGATCTCGACCGTTCGGTCGGGCCGATTGCGCACCCACCCGCGCACGCCGAGTCGCTGTGCCTGTGTCCGGCAACTGTCGCGGTAGAACACGCCCTGCACCCGACCCGACACGATCACCCGACACCTGATCTCGGTCATCGGCGCCGACAGTGCTCGAGACGGTCAGTCGTGGGGCAACTCACGGGGTTCGATCGACTCCACCACCGAGGCATGTTCGGGATGATCGTGCAGGATGTGGTCCTTCACCTCATTGTGGTAGCTGAAGATCAGATCGCAGTACGGGCAGGCGTGCGTCGTGATGGCCATGACTCGATCATCGTCACGGGGGCGCGTGTCCACCAGGGTCGTTCGGACCGGAATATCCGCCCGCCCTTCCCGGTTCAACTACTTGTGTACGCAACTACTTCTGACTCACCCATCAACGGCCACCCCGCGGAGCGACCGGTGCAACTCGGACTCGACACCTTCGGCGATGTCACCGTCGGCGCGGACGGCCTCCGACTGAGCGACGCAGAGGTCATCCGCAACGTCGTCGACGAAGCGGTGCTGGCGGATCGCCTCGGTCTCGACTTCTTCGGGGTCGGAGAGCACCACCGCGACGACTTCGCGATCTCCTCGCCCGAGACCGTCCTCGCCGCCATCGCCGCGCGCACCGAGCGCATCCACCTCGGCTCCGCGGTCACCGTGCTCAGCTCCGACGACCCGATCCGGGTGTACCAACGCTTCGCCACCCTCGACGCCCTGTCGAACGGCCGCGCCGAGGTGATCCTCGGCCGGGGGTCGTTCACCGAGTCGTTCCCCCTGTTCGGCTTCCCGCTCGATCAGTACGAGCGCCTCTTCGAGGAGAAGCTCGACCTGTTCGCCCAGCTCCGCTCCGAGGGCCCGATCACGTGGAGCGGGACGACACGCGCCGACGTGCCCGGCCTGCGCGTCTACCCACGGACCGAAGGCGGTGCCCTCACGACGTGGGTCGGCGTGGGCGGCAGCCCGGAATCGGTCGTCCGCGCCGCTCGACACGGGTTGCCCCTGATGCTCGCGATCATCGGTGGGGACCCGTCGCGCTTCCGACCGTTCGTCGACCTCTACCGGCGAGCCCTCGACGAACTCGGCCAACCCCAGCTCCCGGTCGGCGTCCACTCACCTGGCCACGTTGCCGACACCGACGAGCAAGCGCTCGACGAACTCTGGCCGCACTGGAAGCCGATGCGTGACCGCATCGGCGCCGAGCGGGGCTGGCCGCCGGCGAGCCGCGCCGAGTTCGAACAGGCCGCCGGCCCGTCGGGATCGCTCTACGTCGGATCACCCGAGACCGTCGCCGCGAAGATCGCCTCCACGGTCGAGACGCTCGGTGCCGTCCGCTTCGACATGAAGTACTCGGCCGGCACCCTCCCGCACGAGACGATGATGCGCAGCATCGAGCTGTACGCGACCGAGGTCGCACCCGCACGTCCGCGACCACCTCACCCCGTTTGCGGGAGGATCTCGATGGCCCGTCCCATCCGAAAGCTCCCGCAAACGCTGATGGCGGGCGCCCACCGTCCGTTTGCGGGAGTATTCGGTTGGCCCGTCCCATCAGAAACCTCCCGCAAACGTGATGGTCAGCGGCGTCAGGTCCGCGACCAGGGGCGGTCGGGGTCGAACAGGTGCATGTCGAAGCGCTGCGACAGCTCCTCGAACACGCGTAACCCGCGCACGCTGTTGCCGATCGCATCGAGACGGGGCGAGAAGGTCGCCGCTGCACCGACGCCGGGCAGGATCCCGATGATGCCACCACCGACGCCGCTCTTGGCCGGGATACCCACCGAGTAGGCCCACTCACCGGCGTAGTCGTACATCCCGCACGTCAGCGCCACCGTGAGCATGTCGCGGGTCACCTCGCGGGGCACCACCTGCTCGCCCGTCAACGGATGCACACCGTGATTCGCAATCGTCGCGCCGATCATCGCCAGATCGTTCGCCGTCACCAGCACCGAACACTGCCCGAAGTACAGGTCGAGGGTCTCCTCCACCCGGTCCTCGATGATCCCGCGGCTCAGCATCAGGTACGCGATGGCTCGGTTGCGGTTGCCGGTGGTCCGTTCCGATGCCCACACCGACGCATCGACGGTCGGCCGGCGGCCGAGGTAGCGCTCGTACATCGAACGAACCTGCTCGATGCGCTCCTCGACGCTGTCGCCGACCACCATGTCGGTGATTGCGATGGCTCCCGCATTGACCATCGGATTCGGTGCCCGATTGGTCTCGTCGTCGAGTTCGATCGAGTTGAACGGCTCGCCGGTCGGCGCAACCCCGACGCGCTCGCAGTACGTGATCGCGCCCGTGCGTTTCCAGCGCCAGGCCGTACAGGAGCAGCTTCGAGATCGACTGGATCGTGAACTCGTGGTCGACGTCTCCGACACCGAACTGCTCACCCTGCAACGTCATCGCCGAGATGGCGAACTGATCCGGATCGACGTCGGCCAGCTCGGGGATGTACGACGCCGGCTCACCCTCTCGAAGCGGGCCGAACCGATCGTGCAGTTCCACGCAGGTGCGTTCGAACCACGCTCTGCGAGCCTGGAGTTCTTCATCCTCGTTCACGCGTGCCGATGGTACGGCGTTCCGGCGCGCCGACGCGGCCCGGACCGGCGGCCCGGATCGGCGGCCCGGATCGGCGGCGGGTCAGGCCGGGATCAGTGGGCGGGCGTCGACGATCGACCGCACGCCGGCGCCGAGCGACGACGCCCGACCGATGATCTGGACGGCGAGCTTGCCGTAGGCCCGCTCACGCACCACGGACGGCTCGGTCGGGTCGAGCAGCACACCGAGCGCGATCGGGCTCGCATCGACGGACCGGGCGGCGTCGACGAGGCCGGTGAGGAGTTCGGCGGACACCGCGGCGATCCCGTCGGTCTCCATGGCGTCGGCGAACCGCTCGAGCAGGTTGAGCGTTGGGGTGGTTTCCATGCCGTCAACGTACGGAGACCTGAGGTCAATCACTAGCGATACTTACTGCTCATGATGATCAGCTACGCTGATGCTCTTGAACGGCCTGCGCGACCTCGACATCCGCCTGCTGGTGGCGCTGGACGCTGTCGCCACCGAAGGCACCTTCGGTCGCGCCGCTGAACGGCTCGGCTACACGCAGTCGGCGGTCAGCCAGCAGATCGCGTCGCTCGAACGGATCATCGGCGACCCCGTCTTCGATCGTCCCGGCGGTCCGCGACCCGTCGAACTCACCCCGCTCGGCGCCCACCTGCTCGACCACGCACGACAGCTCCTCGCGCACCTCGACCGCATCGACGCCGACCTCGACCGGTTCCGAACCGGCGACACCGGACGCCTGCGCGTGGGCACGTTCCAGAGCGTGTCCAACACGGTGCTGCCCTCGCTGATCGGCGCCGTTCGCGACGAGTTGCCGAATCTCGACATCGTCGCGTTCGAGAGCGACTACGACACCGTCCTCCACGATCGCCTCGCCGACGGCGACCTCGATCTCAGCTTCATGGTGGGCGACGTGGGCGACGCCTTCGACTCCCGGCACCTCCTCAGCGACCCGTTCCGGCTCGTCGCCCGCCCCGGCCAGTACCCGCCGGGGCCCGTTCCGATCGCCGTCATGGGTCGGGAGCCGTTGATCGGCCAGCACGCGAACTCCTGCCAGCTCCTCAACGAGGCAGGGCTGCGGTCCGTGGGCGTCGAACCCAACTACGTGTTCCGCTCGAACGACAACGGCACGGTGACCGCGATGGTGCGCTCGGGCATGGGTGTCGCCGTGCTGCCGCTGCTGTGCATCGAGCCGGAGGATCCCCGGATCAGCCTGCACCCGCTCGAACCGGCCTTCGCCGGGCGGGAGATCTCGATCGCCTGGCGATCCGGCCACACGCTGTCACCGGCGGCCGTCCGCTTCATCGAGCTCGCGGTCGAGGTGAGCGCGCAGGTCGTCGCCCGGTTCGCCGAACTCGACGCACCCGCTCGACGGTCTCGGCGGCCGGCTCAGCGACGGCGGGCGAAGACGGCGTAGAGCGGATCGGTGCGGGCACCGGGATTGCGGTGCTGGACCTCGGCGGGCTCGAAGCCGTCGGTGAGGTCGAAGTACGTGTCGACGATCGCGCAGTGGCCCCGGTCGTCGGTCATCAGCCATCCTCGGATCGCCTTCGTCGGGAAACAGCGGTTGGAGAACGTCACGACGAAGACTCCGCCCGGACGCAGCACCCGGGCCACCTCGGCGAACACCTCGAGTGGGCGCACCAGGTAGTCCACCGACACGCAACAGGTGACGGCATCGAACGACCCGTCCCCGAACGGCAGGGTCGGGTCGACGTTCAGATCCCGGACCGCCCAGCTCTCCGCCATCTCGTTGGCGCGCAGCTCGGTCTCGTTCATCCCCATCGCCACCAGCCGGCGTGGGGGCGTCGCGGAAGTGCGAGATCCACGACGAGCAGATGTCGAGCACGTCACCGGTGAGCCCGAGCTCGTCGTACAGCTCACCGACCGCGGCGATCGCGCCGTCGTCGATGTGGGTCAGCAGCCGGTCGTAGGAGTAGAACACTGCGTCCGGGGTCTCATCGGCCCGGGCGAAGAACCCCGCCGGGAAGTGCTCGTCGACCATCGCCCCGACCGTACCCCGACCCCGCCCGGTTCTCCGTTTGCGGGAGTTTTCCGATGGCCCACCCCAACCGAACTCTCCCGCAAACGATCTGGAGTGCGGGGTGCGACACTGGTGGGGTGCCGGACCGGGAAGCTGCAGATGCCGTTCGACGGGCGCAGCTCGTCGCCGACACGGTGCTGTTCCCCCGCGCGCAGGACGTCGACCAGGGCACGACCGACCTGAGCGGCGGCCTGACTGCGCTCGCGGACGCGGGGCTGTTCGGCATCGCCGGGCCGCTGAGCCACGGCGGGAGCGACCTCGGCCGACAAGACGTCCGCCGCGTCATCGCCGCCGTGGCGAGCGGTTGCGGGGCAACGTTCTTCGTCTGGGTCCAGCACCACGGAGTCATCGGCACGCTGCGATCGTCGCCGAACTCCGAGTTGGTCGACACGCTCCTGGCCCCGATGTGTGCGGGTGAACTCGTCGCCGGAGTCGCCTTCGCCCACGTCCGCCGAGCGGGGCCGCCCGCAGTCCGTGCCACCCGCCTCGACGACGGGGCGTGGCAGCTCGACGGTCACGCCCCGTGGGTGACGTCGTGGGGCATCGCCGACTGGTTCTGCGTCGCCGCCGAGTCGGCCGACGGCAGCCTCGTCTGGTCGATGATCCCGGCGACCGACACGAGCGGGCATCGTCGCCACCCCGCTCGCCCTCGCGGTCCTCACCGCCACCGGAACCGTCGCCCTCACCTTCGACTCGTGCCGGATCCCCAGCGAGCGCGTCGTCGTGGTCGAGGACGTCGACCTCCTGGCGGGCCGTCGATCGACGCCGCAGCTCCGTCGGTCAGACCGCGGCGCTCGGAGTGACCAGCCGGGCGGTCAGCCTCCTGGACGAGCGGTCCGACGACGCCGACGTCGCGGAGGCCGCCGATCGACTCCGCCGCGAACTCGACGCGACGTGGTCTCGCGACGCCGAGCTCGTGGCCTCGCTCGGTGACGGTGACATCGCCGTGGCCAGCGATCATCGAGCCGCCTGCCTCGACCTCGCCCGACGATCGACGACGGCACTGCTCGCGGCAACCGGCGGCCGCGGGATGGACCTCGGGCATCCCGCCCAACGCCTCGCCCGCGAAGCCGACTTCTACGTGATCCAGGCCCAGACCGCCGATGGCCGCGCCGCCACCCTGCGCTCGGTCTGACCGCCCTCGCGCCAACCCGTTTGCGGGAGTTTTCGGACGGAACGCATCATCCGAACTCTCCCGCAAACGGTGAAGGTGTCGTAGCGTCGGAGCATGACTCGACTCACTGCCGCCGACGGACACGAACTCGACGCCTACGAGGTGCACCCCGACGGCGCCGGCAGCGTCGATCGTCATCGTCCAGGAGATCTTCGGCGTCAACGAGCACATCCGGTCCGTCGTCGATCGCTACGCCGAGTTCGGCTACCGGGCGATCGCGCCGGCGCTGTTCGACCGGACCGAGCGAGGCGTGGAGCTCGGCTACGACGACGCCGGGCGTACCCGCGGCATCGAGCTCGCCATCCCGCTGGCGTGGGATCCGGCGATGCTCGACGTCGCCGCGGCGGTCACCCACGTCGCCGACACCGGGCCCGTCGCGGTCATCGGGTTCTGCTTCGGTGGCAGCATTGCGTGGCTGTCGGCGTGCGACCTGCCGATCGCCGCCGCCGTCGGCTACTACGGCGGCCAGATCCACGGCATGATCGACCGCCGGCCGCAGGCACCGATCGCCCTGCACTTCGGTGAACTCGACCACGGCATCCCGCTCGAGCACGTCGAGGCGATCGCCGCTGCGCATCCCGACGTCCCGGTGTACGTGTACCCGGCGCCGAGCACGGCTTCGGCTGCGACGCCCGCGACTCCTACGACGCCCGGTCGACCGCGATCGCGCTCGGCCGCACCCTCGACTTCCTCGCCGACCACGGCGTCACGCCGTAAGCCCGGTCCTTGAGGTCCGGCCCGCAAGCCTGTCTTTCGGGGTCGGGTCCGGAAGGACAGGCTCAGATGTCGAGCAGCTGCTCGCTCAGGGTCCAGAGCGCGTCGGCGGTGGCTTCGTCGGTGATGTAGGGCTCGAAGCCGTTGTTGCTCGGGTTGGCGCCGGCGACACCGACGCCGCAGTCGGCGAGGTAGGCACCGCTGTGGCCGACGAGATCGGGCGAGGTCGCCGCCCACACCTGCGTGGCCGCCCCGGCCTCGGTGCTCTTGATCTGGAAACCGCCGACCTCCTCGCCGGCCTTCGCTGCACGCTCCGCGGATCGCTGCATCATCTGCTGCATCAACTCGTCGTTCAGGTGGCGACCGAGGTTCGTCATGATCACACCGGGGTGCACCGAGAACGCCAGCACCCCGTCACCGCCGAGCCGACGGGCGAGTGCCCGGGCATGGAGTGCGTTCGCCGACTTGGATCGTCCGTACGAGATCCATGCGTCGTAGTCCGTGCGTTCGAAGTTCGGGTCGTCGAGGTCGACGTCGGAGATGCTGTGCGCCGCCGACGAGAGGTTGACGATGCGCGGCTCGTTGCCGGCGAGCACGGCCGGCTCGAGCAACCTCGTGAGCTCGAAGTGGCCGAGGTGGTTCGTCCCGAACTGCATCTCGAATCCGTCGGCAGTGTGCTCGAACGGGCAGGCCATGACCCCGGCATTGTTGATGAGGACGTCGATCGGCTGCCCCGAGTCGAGGAACCGTGCGGCGAAGGATCGGATGCTCGCGAGGTCGGCCAGATCGACGACGTCCAGCCACAGCTGCGCCTCGGGCACCGCCGCCCGGATGCGGGCCGCAGCTTCGTCGTTCTTGGCCGGGTCACGCGCCAGCATCAGCACCGAGGCGCCGTGAGCTGCCAGTGCCCTCGTCGTCTCCTCGCCGAGTCCGCTGGCTGCGCCCGTGACGACGAATCGCCGGCCGGACAGATCCATCCCGTCGAGTACGTCGTCGGTCGTCGATTCGCTGTTGAACGTCATGGGAACCACCTCGGCAGCGACCGTACCCGACCGTTTGCGTCACACTTCGGTTGGGCCGTCCCAATGGAACTGTCACGCAAACCGGATGTGCTGCTCGGGCGCACGGCGGTCAGGTCTTGTGGAGCACCTTCTCACGGAACACGCGCGGGCTGTAGGCCGTGAGGACGACATCGGTGTGGGCCCGCACGGAGGCCGAGCGGGGGAAGCCGAGGAACGGGCCGAGCTCGCCGAAGTACTGCTCCGGTCCGAGACGCACGAGTTGCTCCTCGGTGCCGTCGGCCAGGAGCCGCACCACGTCCACCTCGCCCGACACGACGACGTAGACGAGCTCTGCGTCGTCACCCTGCTCGAAGATCGACTCGCCCGCGGCGTAGGTCACCTCGTGCGTGGCGATCTCGTCGTGGCCGCCGACGGGGATCAGCTGCACGATGCGGTCGGCGATCGGCACCAGCCTCGAGTCGTGCGTCGACACGATGATCATCCGACCGTCGTCACGCAGCCCCTGGAGGAGCCGGATGATCGCCTCGGCCTGGATGTGGTCGAGATTCGCCGTCGGCTCGTCGGCGAGCAGGAGCGGCGGGTCGTGCCCGAGCCCGCGGGCCACCGCGACCCGCTGCTGCTGACCGCCCGACAGGCGACTCGGCAGATGATGCCCGCGGTCACCGAGGTTGACCTGATCCAGCAGCTCGTCGGCGCGGGCGAAGGCCTCCTTGCGATTCATGCCGGTGAGGGTCAGCGGCACGGCGATGTTCTCGCGAGCGGTCAGCGACGCGATGAGGTTGAACGCCTGGAACACGAACCCGATCTGGTCCCGCCGGTACGCATCGAGCTGCTTGCCGGACATCGTGGCGATGTCGGTGTCACCGAGGCGGATCGAGCCCGACGTCGGCGTCATGATCCCACCGAGACACGACAGCAGGGTGGTCTTTCCCGACCCGGACGGACCGAGCAGGACCACGAGTTCACCCGGCTGGGCCTCGAACGACAGCCCGTCGAGCGGCCGGATCGCGTAGCCGTCGTGGATGAACTCGACCACCAGGTCGGTGACGACGAGTGGTCCGACGGTCATACGCCTGCTCCCGAGAACGCCTGGGACGGATCGGATCGCAGCACCTTGCGCATCCCCACGCCGCCGGCGACGAGCGCCATGACGACGGCGAGCACCGGGACCTGCCAGAACGCCCGGGCGGGCACCCGCACCGGGAGCGGGAAGGCCGGCACGAGGAACATCTGGATGACCGACGCGATGGCGACGGCAGCGAGCGACACGAGCACGGCCTGCAACCCGAGGCTGCCGAGCAGCGCCGAGTTCGGCGCGCCGACGGCCTTCAGCACGGCGAAGTCGCGCTGGCGCTCCAACGCCGAGAGGTAGACGACGGCGCCGATGATCACCGCAGCGACCACCCAGAGCAACAGTCTCACGAGGTCGATCGAGGAGATCGCACCGTCGAGCGGCCGCAACGCATCGGTCGCGACCTCGTCGGCGGTGAGCACCTTGGCGCCGGCGGGGATCGCTCCGACCTCGCCGTCGACGAGCACGGCGCCGATCACGTCGGTCGAACGGAACACGAGGTTCTGCGCATCGGCCAGCGTCACGAACACCATCGGCGTGCCCGCCAGCATCGTGATGTTCTCGGTCTCACCGACGACGGTGAAGTCGATCCCGCCCATGCTGACCTGTTGACCGATGTCGAGGCCCGCGGTCTCGTCGGCCACGAGCTCTCCGCTCTCGGCGACCGCACGACCGGCGACCAGCGGCGGAGTTCCCAACCCGTCGACCTCATGGCCGAAGAGCATGACGTCGACGGGCTCACCGTCGTCGAGGAGATTCGAGCGGGACACGACGACCGCCGACTTCGTGTCGGCACCGATCGCGTCGATCGCCTGCGCAGGCGCCGCCGACAGTGCGGTGAACGGCCCGGTGATCCCCTCGGGTATCACCCACGAATCGGCGCCGATCGCGTCGATGGTCTCGACCGGTTCGGCGTTGAACTGCTCGACGAGGCCGATCATCACGAACAGCAGAGCGAACACGACGGCGGCGAGCAAGGTCACCACGATGAACCGTGTCTTGCGATAGACGAGGTCGCGGAACGTCAGGAGGATCAACTCTCAACTCCCACGTCCGCACGCTCCCCGTCGTGTCCCGACGGCACGTCCCCCTGACGCACTTGACGCTGACACTAGTCACCCGCACTGCCCGTACTTCAACCTCTCGATCGACGACGCTTGCGCTCAGGTCGTCGCGTCGGCCTGGCTGTCGAGGAGGACGAGATCCGCCGACGCGCCGAGCGCCGCGCTGGGCAGCAACGGGCGAGGACCGATCGGTCGACGACGTCGTGGCCGCGACGCCGTCGACGTGCTCGATGCGCCGACATCGCTGCCGGGCGAGCCTCGTGATCGAAGTTGGCTCACCGGCACGTTCGCCCACGCCCCGGCGTGCGAAACCCTGCACGGCGAGCTGTCGGCGAGTCGCCGGTCTCGCCGACTCCGTCGTTCGCCGAGGCACTCGAGGCCGGTTTCCAGGCGTCGACCAACTCTCGAACACGCCATCGCGCCCAGCGAACGGCAGCCCGGTGCCGTGCGCGACACCGGGCAGGCCCATCTCGATGTCCGCGGCAACCGGCTCGGCGATCGGCAACCATCTGACCTCACACGCCGCAGGGGTTCGGTGAGACCCTTCAGCTCGAGGTTTCCGAGAGGCACGAAACTCGTGACCGCCCCGTCCACGGGCGAGGTGCATCACCAGCTCCGGACGCGACCTCGCCACCCGCCTCTGAGCGTCAGGATCGAGCAGCGATCAGCAACCCGAGGAGTTCGCGAGCGAGCTTCGCGGCGACCATCGCGGTGACGTCGTCGCGGTCACGAGCGGGGTTCAACTCCACGATGTCGGCGCCGACCACGACCGCGTCACCGGCGCCGATCTGGCGCAGCGTGTCGAGCAGTTCACGGGTCGACATGCCACCCGGTTCGTGATGCGAGATCCCCGGGGCGAACGCCGGGTCGAGGGCGTCCATGTCGATCGTCACGTACACCGGCCCCGACAGCGGCGGAATCGACCCCGTCCCAGTCCCGGTACTCGAACACCTCGACGCCGAACCGATCCGCCTGCTCGCGTTGGTGCGGCGACATGGTGCGGATCCCGAACTGCAACAGCCGCGTGGCGTGGCCCTCCTCCATGATCCGGGCGAACGGACAGGCGTGGGAGTACCGGTCGCCATCGAGGTGGTCGTACAGATCGGGGTGCGCATCGAAGTGCACGATCGTCAGGTCGGGGTGGTGGTCGCTGACCGCCTGGACCAGCGGCCAGGTCACGAGGTGGTCGCCGCCGAACGACAGCAGCGACGAGCCGTCGTCGAGCGCCGCGCTGGCCGCGATCCGGATCATCGACACAGCGACCAGCACCTCGTCCGGGAGGTCGAGGTCACCGAGGTCCGACCAGGCATCCGTCAGCGCCGGGTCGAGATCGAGACCCGACTCCGTGCACCAGTTCGCCGAACCACACGTCAACGCTGCTCGGATCGCCGCAGGCGCCGACGCGGGTCCTCGCAGGAACGACGAATGCGCGTCGTACGGAACGCCCAGCACCTTCACCGACATCGCGCATCTCCACGACGACGAGTCTGGCGAACGTGTGAACGGATGGTGGACCCAGTGCTCCATTTGTTCACGCGTTGGACTGGATGGGTTCGCAGTCAGCGGCGCAGTATGTCAGCCCCACGAAGACGGGACAATGATGACCTGGCGGCTCGGCTCGGCGCAATGCGCCTCGAGGAATCGGGGTAGGTTCGGCGGCGATGACTGATGCGACGCAGATGCAGCGACCCGGATCCATCCTCGGGACCCGAGTGCTGCGAACGGAGGACCCGGGACTGCTCACGGGCAGCCGCCGATACCTCGCCGACCTGAACCTGCCGAACAGAGCTCCACGCGGTGTTCGTGCGATCCGACGTCGCCCACGGGATCATCAACGCCATCCACATCGACGATGCCGTCGGGATGCCCGGCGTCGTCGAGGTGCTCACCGCGGCCGAACTCGGCATCGCACCGCACCACGGCTTCGCGCCCGTGCATCCCGACTTCGCTCGGCCGCCGCTCGCCGACTGGCCGGGTCCGGTTCGTGGGGGAACCCATCGCCGTCGTGCTCGCCGAGACGTTCGAGCAGGGTGAGGACGCCGCGTCGGCGGTGTGGGCCGACATCGAACCACTGCCTGCGGTCGTGGATGCCGAGGCCGCGCTCGCCGACACCGAGAACCTGATCTTCCCGGATCACGGGTCCAACGAGGCACTGGTGATCGTCGACAAGCCCCGCACGGACCTGTCGACCGCCGACGTCGTCGTCCGCGGCCGGTACGTCAACCAGCGCATGGCCGTCGTGCCGATGGAGCCGGATTGCTGCGGGGCGGAGATCGGCGAGGACGGGCGGCTCACCTTCTGGGCATCGACGCAGATGCCCCACGTGCTGCACGGGCAACTCGCCGGCAGCCCTCGGGATGGAACCGGCGGACATCCGGGTGGTCACGCCACAGGTCGGCGGCGGGTTCGGTGGCAAGGCCGGCATCCACCACGAGTACACCGTCGTGGCCGCGTCGGCGCGGCGCACCGGCCGACCGGTGGTGTGGGTGCCGCCGCGCAGCGACGACATGAAGGCGCTCCCTCACAGTCGGGGCCAGGTGCAGTACGTCGAGCTCGGTTGCACGCGCACGGGCGACTTCACGGGGTTGAGGGTGCGCCTCATCGGCGATGCGGGGGCCTACCCGTCGATCGGTGCCTATCTGCCGGGCGGTACACGACGCATGGCGCAGGGGACCTACGCCTTCCCGACGATCGAGTTCGACGTGGCGGTCGCCGTCACCAACACGACACCGATGGGCGCCTACCGCGGTGCCGGGCGACCCGAGGCGACCGCACTCCTCGAACGGCTCGTGGACCAGGCAGCCCTCGAGCTCGGCATCGACCCGATCGAGATCCGACGACGCAACTTCCTCGGCGACGACGTGTTCCCGTTCACGACGCTCACCGGCAACGTCTACGACTCGGGCCGCTACATGTTCCCGCTGGAGCGGGCCGCCGAAGCCGTCGGCTACGAACAGTTGCGCGCCGAGCAGGCGGCCCGGCGGGCGAACGGCGACCACCGACTGCTCGGGATCGGCGTGGCGGCGTACGTGGAGATCACCGCCGGTGGCGGCGCCGAGGAGTTCGGCGCCATCGAGGTGCACGCCGACGGGTCGGCGACGATCTTCGCCGGCACCCAGTCGCACGGCCAGGGCCACCAGACCGCGTACGCGATGCTGGTCGCCGATCAGACCGGGATCCCCGTGGAGCGCATCACGCTCGTCGACGGCGACACCGACCGGGTGCGCACCGGCGGTGGCACCGGCGGGTCACGGTCGTTGCAGCTCGGTGGTTCGGCGATCCGCGGCGCCACCGAAGCGATGGTCGACAAGGCGAAGCAACTCGCTGCCCGGCTCCTCGAAGCCGACGTCGGCGACATCGTCGTCGACACCTCGGCGGGCACGATCGGCGTCGCCGGCGTCCCGGCGCAGGCGATCGGCTGGGGGGAGTTGGCGTCGCAGGCTGCCGGACTCGGCGAGCAGCTCGACGGCGAGTTCGACTTCCACCAGGACGGCGCCACGTTCCCGTTCGGCGCGCACATCTCCGTGGTCGAGGTCGATGCCGACACCGGCAAGGTCCGACTGCTGCGTCACGTCGCCGTCGACGACTGCGGCACCGTGCTGGCGCCGCTCCTCGTCGAGGGCCAGCAGCACGGCGGCATCGCTGCCGGTGTCGGCCAAGCGCTGTTCGAGGAGGTGCAGTTCGACTCCGACGGCAACCCGGTCACGTCGAACCTCGCCGACTACGGCATCCCGTCGGCCGCCGAGCTGCCCTCGTTCGAGACGCATTCGACCCAGACGCCGACGCCACTCAACCCGCTCGGCGCGAAGGGGATCGGCGAGGCGGCCACGATCGGCGCGACGCCGGCGGTGCAGAACGCCGTCATCGATGCGGTCGCCCACCTCGGAGTCCGCCACATCGACCTGCCCTGCACGCCGGAGCGGGTGTGGGCCACGATTCGCGACGCTCGCGCCGGAACCCTCGCCGACCCGTGGAGCGAGCCACCGGCGATCTTCGCCCGACTCCGCGCCGACGCCGACGCACCATCCACCGAGGACGCCGCCGGTGCCGCGGCGGCCGACGGCATCTGACACCCCGATCCCGTACTCCGATCCGTTACTCATGGTGTCTGACACCATGAGTAACGTTCGAGGGGTGGATGCGTTGAGTGTCGTGCGCAGGATCGCCCTCGCGCTGCCGGAGACGAACGAGCGACTGAGCCATGGCGCGCCGTGCTTCTTCATCCGTGACAAGAAGGCGTTCGTCTACTTCCACGAGGACTTCCACGGCGACGGCATGACCTCGATCTGGTGCCCGGCGCCGCCGGGCGTGCAGGAGCAGATGGTCGAGGCCGAGCCCGACCGCTACTTCCGGCCGCCGTACCTCGGTCCGAGCGGATGGATCGGCTTGCGACTCGACGTCGACCGCGACGACGACGAGCTGGCCGCCGTGATCACCGAGGGCTACCGCAAGGTCGCGCCCAAGAAGCTCGTCGCCGAACTCGACCGCTGATCGTCAGATCGGCGAGAACCTGCTGTCGAGACGGGGTGGGCCGTCGGGGGTGACTGCAACGGTGCCCGCAGCGGCGAGCTTGACGAGGTGGGCGAGCACGCTTCGTCGCGCCGGTTTGTGCAGTTCCCTGCGAACGTCCGCGTAGAGGACCTCGACCATCGCGGGAACCGTGTCGATCCCCTGCCGGACTGCGCCGAGTACCTGACGCTCACGCTCCAGACGATGCTCGATCAGCTCGTTCACGAATGCCGACGGATTCGGGATCGGTGGTCCGTGCGTGGGGATGGCGACGTCGTCACGACGATCCGCGACGATCCGTAGTGAGTCGAGATAGGCCGCCATGTCGCCATCGGGCGGTGACACCACGGTCGTGCTCCACCCCATCACGTGATCGCCGGTGAAGAGCGTGCGTGTCGTCCCGTCGTCGAGAGCGAAACACATGTGGTTGGACGTGTGCCCGGGTGTGTGCAGCGCCGTCACCACCCAACCGCCGGACGACGCGACGACGTCGCCGGTTGCCGCGAAGACGTCGGGGGTGAAGTCGCGGTCGGTCGATTCCTCCACGACCACCGGCGCGGCAGCGCTCGGCTCGGATGCTTCCGCATCGGCCGATTCGTCGGCCGGCGTGTCGGTCGGCGTCGGTCGTCGTCGAGCGGATCGTCGCCGATGTCCCAGCGCATCCTCGCCGTGCGGGCCGAACGCGATCGTCGGGGCACCGGACTCCGCGGCGAGCCACGTCGCCAGCGGCGAGTGATCGGAGTGGCAGTGGGTCACCAGGATCGCCCGCACCGTGCACCCCGCGAGCGCAGCAGCGAGCGCATCGCGATGGCTGTCGAGTCGTGGGCCCGGATCGATGACCACGACGTCTCCCCGCCCGTCGGCATCGCCGCCGATGATGTACGTCCCGGTGCCGTGATAGGTGAACTTCGACGGGTTCTCGGCGATCACCCGCCGCACGAGCGGTGCGACGGGTTGCGATGCCCCGTAGGTGAAGCTGTCGCGATCGAGCGTCAGGAACTGCACGGGGTCCACTCCAAGGGCTCGATTCGTCCGACCTCGCGGCCGTGGCCGAGCATCGGTACCGCGACCCGTTCGAGCGTCTCGGCGGCGTCACCGTCGACGTCGACACCGATGGTCCTCAGCGCCTGCGGCGTCACGGCCTGACGGGCCGGGTCGGATCCGCTCGCGATCTTGAACGCGAACGCCCGACCGTCATCGAGGCTTGCGGCCATCACCCCGGCTGCTCCCTCCTTCGCCATCAGGCCGGGCACCGCCTGCATCCACAAGCTGACGTCACGTTCCGCTCCGCCGACCATGATCGGGTTCGCACGCATCGCCACCCCGACGGGCTCGCCCGGCCAGCGTCGCGAACGCGCCGGCCAGCTCGTCGAGCCCGATCGCATGGGTCGGAGCTCCGCATCCGTCGATGCCGACGTGGTGCACGGTGCAGCCCAGTTCGACGATGCCGGCCGTGATCGCCACCTGCAGCGGGTGGTCCGCCTGCAGGTAGGTGTCGATCGCCCAGGAGTTGACGACACAGGTCGCCAGCATCGCCGCATGCTTGCCGGAGCAGTTCTGTCGGAGCGAACTCGGCGCAGCCGACGGATCGCACAGCGAGTGCGATGGAGTGTTCTGCAGATCGGACTCGGCGAGCCCGAACGAGTCCAGGATCGCGCGCACCGCATCGAGATGCATCGCGGCGCCGTCATGGCTGGCGCATGCCACCGCCACGAGTTCGTCCGGCAACGTCAGGCCGAGCCCGAGCATCGCGTGTACCTGCAGCGGCTTGAGGCACGAACGCGGGTACACCACCACGTTCGGATCTCCGACCGCAGCCGTCACCGACCCGTCGGCGTCGAGTGCGACCCCGGCGCCGTGGTGCAGCGATTCGTCGAATCCGCTCCGGGTGGCGACAGCGATCGGCGCGAACGCGTCGTCGAAGCGTGTCACGCAGGTTCCGGCTCGGGCGGCGGCTCGGGCGGCCGGAGTTCGCTGTCCCCTCGGCGGCGGGATGGCGGTCAGGTGGCTGTCCATCACGTCGTACCGCTTGCCCCACTCACCCAGGAACGCCTGCACCATCGCCGCCGCCGGCAGCGCGAGGAGCGCGCCGACGAACCCGAGCAACGCCGCCCCGGCGAGCGCGGCGCCGAACGCGACGGCCGGATGCAGTTCCATCGTTCGTGCGGTGATGCGCGGTGCGAAGAAGTAGTTCTCGATCTGCTGGTACACGATGATGAACACGATGATGATCGCTGCATTGAGTGGCGAGTCGACGAGTGTGAGCAGCACCGGCAGCACCCCGGCGAGATAGGTACCGACGACCGGCAGGAACTGGCTGACGAGGCCGACCCACAGGGCGAGGGCGATCGGTGCCGGTGTGCCGATCGACTGGAACACGATCCAGTGGAAGAACGTCGACAGCAGCGCCAACAGCGCCCGCGAGTAGAGATACCCGCCCGTCTTGGTGATCGCCAGTTCCCACGCCTGCAGCACCCGCGCCTGGCGCGCCGGCGTCAGACGCGAACAGATCCCTCGTCGCAGACGCGGGCCGTCGGCAACCAGGTAGTAGGTGAACAGCAGGACCGAGAGCCCCTGGAAGATCACACCCACGACGGTCAACGACAACCGCACCGCCTCGTCGCTCTGCGACTGGATGAACTCCTGGACCCGTCCGTCGGGGTCGTTGAACTCGCCGATCACGTCCTGGGGGTCGATGTTCGTGCCGAAGTTGTCGTTCACGAAGTTGACCGTGTCGGTGATGTACCGGTCCGAGTCCTGGAGGACCTCGGCGACCTGGCTGCCCACGAGCGTGCCGACGGCGCCGATGAAGATCAGGAACGCGGCGAGCACACCCAGCAGGATCATGATCGTCGCCCGACCTCGCCGCCATCCGCGCAGCGCCAACCGATTGACGCCCGGTTCGATCGCCAGGGACAGGAAGACCGACACCATGATCAGCAGCAGCAGGCTGGACAACCGGTGGAACACGTGCCGGGCGGTGAAGGTGAGGATGTACCCGGTCCAGAACATCACGATGGCCGGCAGGACCCAGCGCGGCAAGGTCCGGTCCGTTGCCCGGCGATCGAACCGCCGACCCGTCTCGTCGATCTCCCCGCCGCCGGGCACCGACGGCGCCTCGGTGGAGTCGGTGGGAGATTCCTCGGGCACGTTCGGATGGTACTCACGGGGTCGTGGCACGATGAGGCAATGACTCCAGACGTCCGGTCGTGGCTCGGCGAGCAGGTCCGGGTCCGAGTCGTCGGGGCCGAGGCGCCTCGGCGTCACGCCGAGCTGTTCGACACCGATGAGCCAGGCTGGTTCGCCGAGGACGCCCCGATCCGGCGCATCCACGCCGACGCCTCGATGTTCATCGGCGGTCTCCGGGCGATTCTCCTCCAATCACTCCACCCGCTGGCGATGGCGGGGGTCGCCCAACACTCCGACTACCGCACCGACCCGTGGGGACGGTTGCAGCGAACGGCCGACTTCCTCGCGGCCACGACGTTCGGCCCGGCGTCACAGGCGCAGCGATCGGTCGACACGGTGCATCGAGTCCACGAACGAGTGGTCGGCACCGCTGCCGATGGTCGGCCGTACGCCGCGAACGACCCGCACCTCCTGGAGTGGGTCCACATCGCGGAGCTCGACAGCTTCCTCGCCGCCCACGATCGCTACGGCGAACGTCCGCTGGTCGGCGCCGAGCGGGACGGGTACGTCGCAGACGCGGCCGTCGTCGCCCGGGCGCTGGGTGTCGTCGAGCCGCCCGAGACCGAAGCCGCCCTGCGCGATCGGCTGCGCTCGTTCCGGCCCGAACTCGCCGGCACTCGCGAAGCCCGCGACGCCGCTCGCTACCTCCTCCTGCAGCCACCGCTGCCGACGCCGGCCCGCCCGGTGTACGGCATGATCGCCGCCGGCGCAGTTGCGCTCATGCCGACGTGGACCCGACGGCCGCTCCGCCTCCCGTGGCTCCCGATCTCCGAAGCCGTCGCCATGCGTCCCGCCGGAGACGTCGTCACCCGGACCCTTCGCTGGGCCGTCCCGACCCGCTGACCGGCCCTCGACGCCGCCCGTCCGCGGTTGGGACGAAGTGCTCTGCGCGAACAGCGACCCGATCAATACCGTGAAGGGTATGAAGAGGTCCGATCGACGTCCCATCGCAGCCCGAGTACGGTTGCGTCGCCGCGCTCGCCGTCACCACGCTCGCCCTTGCCGCGTGCGGCAGCGACGACGGTGAGACCCGGGTCCCCGACGGCTCGACGGGGAACCCCTACACGCAGGCGATCATCGACTCGGACTCCCACGACGAGGTCGTGTTCGCCGAGGGAGGCGACATGGTCGTCGCCGTCAACTGCGGGGCCGAGGGCGGAGCTGCCGTCGTGAAGGCCGTCGCCGCCGGCCTCCCGCTGGGCGAGTACACCGGCACGTTCGACCCGGCCACCGGCGTCGACCTCCAGCTCACGGTCGACGCACTCGTCGAGGCCACCACGAGCGCCGAGATGACGCTCGACGCAGCGGAGTACACGGTCACGTTCGCCGATCTCAACGGCGCCGTGTTCACCGTCAACGGCTGCTGACGGCAGCGGCGAGCACGCCGGCGAGGTCACCTCGTGGGACCACCTCGACGCTGCCCAGGCCGAGCCATTCGGCCATGAGCGCCAGCTCGGCGGCGAGTTCCTCCGCGACGTACCCCTCGTCGATGCCCGGCTCACCGTACGCGCTCTGCACGAGCAACCGACCGGCGGCGCGGTCGGACTTCAGATCGACGCGGGCGACCAGCTCGTCGCCGAGCAGGAAGGGCAGGACGTAGTAGCCGTACTGACGCTTCGGCGCCGGGACGTAGATCTCGATGCGGTAGCGGAACCCGAAGAGGCGCTCGGTTCGATCACGGTTCCACACCACCGGATCGAACGGGCTGAGCAACGCCCGAGCGGTCACGCGGCGCGGCACCACCGCATCGGGGTGCAGATACGCCGGTTTGGTCCAACCCTGCACCGAGGTCTCGATCAGCCGACCCTCCTCGACCAGCTCCCGGATGAGCGGACGGCACGGAGGGTTGCGCTGGCGGTGGTAGTCGGTGAGGTCCTCGAACGTCGCGATGCCGTGATGCCGGGCCGCCTGCACCAACAGCTCCTTACGGGCGTCGATCTCCGGCGGCGTCGGGAGCGCCAGGATCTCCTCGGGGATCACCCGGCTCGCGAGGTCGTAGGTCCTGGCGAAGTCGTTCGGTCGTCGCTGCGCCGCGACCTCACCGGTGTGGAACAGGTGCTCGAGCGCGACCTTGCCGTCGTCCCAGTCCCACCATGTCCCCTTCGGCCCGACACGCTGGTTCAGGTCCCCGGCCACGATCGGGCCGTCGTCGCGGATGCGGATGCGCACCTCGTCGATGAACTCGGGACGACGGTGGCGCAGGTCCCTGACGGCCTTCCATCGATGGTCCGAGTGCATGAACCACCGCAGGTACGGGTGCAGGCGCACCGGTACATGGCACGCCTCGTGCACCCAGTACTCGAACAGTTCGCCGTCGCGGCTGGCGTCGCCGATCAGCGAGCGGGGATGCGCCCCCAACCGGGCGAACAGCGGGAGCTCCTGGCTGCGCACCAGCACGTTGACGGAATCGATCTGGATGAGACCCATCCGGTCGACCACTCGACGCAGGTGTCGGCGATCGACGCGGCCGGACGGTCGCGGATCGGTGAAGCCCTGCGCGCCGAGAGCGAGTCGGCGGGCCTGCGCGTTGGAGAACTCAGTCGTCGGCAACGGTGATGGTGACCGAGTTGATGACGACGTCGGTCTTGGGCTTGTCACCGCCACCGGTCGGCACCCGCTGCATCTGATCGACGATGTCGAGGCCCTTCACGACCTGGCCGAACAGGCTGTACTGCGGTGGCAGACCGACACCCGACGGTCCGGACACGATGAAGAACTGGCTGCCGTTCGTGTGCGGGCCGGCGTTCGCCATGGCGACCGAACCGATCTGGTACTCACGGGGCTTGGGGAGTTCGTCCTCGAAGCGGTAGCCGGGGCCGCCGCGACCGGTGCCGGTCGGGTCGCCGCCCTGGCACATGAACCCGTTGATGATCCGGTGGAAGATCACGCCGTCGTAGTAGTGGTGCAACGCCAGGAACACGAAGTTGTTGACCGTCTTGGGCGCCTTGAGGGCGTCGAGCGCGATCACGAGGTCGCCGAGCGACGTGGACAGCGTGGCGGTGTAGCGCTTCGACGGGTCGATGCCCATCTCCGGTGCTTCTTTGAAGTCCTGGGTCTTGGGCGCGGAACCATCGAAGGGGGGAAATGCGGTAGCCATGACCTCGACCCTATCTGCCCACCGGAATGAGACGCGGGGTCTGACCCCGCGTCTCATTCAGTTGCGGTCGTTGTAGCTCTGGATGAGCAGATTGCTGGCGTCAGCGGCCTCCGTCAGCGCCGTCTGCGGATCGGCGCCAGCGAAGATCGCTGCCATCGCGCGCGACGTCTCGGCGCGCACCTCACGCTGCGGCCCGAGCACCGGTGCGTTCGCAGTGTCGTCGTTCACACCGGACAGCAACTGCAGGTACGGCACCTCGAACCGGGGATCGTCGGCGTACTTCGTCTTCACCGGTTCCAGCTCGAGCGCATCGGTGCGCACCGGCACGTAGCCCGGTCGCCGATGCCCACTCCGACTGCGATTCGCGCGCTCAGCAGGAACGTGATGTAGTCCCACGCCGCGGCTGTCTCCTCCGGCGTCTTGTCGGCGACGATCCACAGCGAGGCCCCGCCGACTTGGACCTGCGGGGTGTCACCGGGGCCCGGCATCGGCCCGACGCCGATGTCCTCCGGGCCGAGACCGGGAACGAGCCCACCCCCGAGCGCCGCGATCACGCTGCCGAGCGCCGCCGAGGTGCTCATCGTCATCGCTCCCGGTTCCACGGGATCCGCCATCTTGAAGAACGCGTCCTGGCCACCCGGATTGTCGCCGACGGTGACAGCGAGGCCGTCGTTGATCATGTCCTGCAGGAAGGTCGTCAGCTCGACGCCGAGTTCGTTGTCGAACAGCACCTCGGTCGCCGGTGCTGTCCGCCCGTTGCCGTTGTCGGCGAACGGCTCACCGGAGCGACCGAACCACTGCTCGAGGAACCATCCGCCACCCGAGTCGGGCCCGGAGTCGAGCACCAGCGCCACCGGTGCAGCGCCCGACGACACGATCTGTTCGGACGCGGCCCGCAGTTCCTCGAGGCTCACCGGCGGATCGTCCGGGTCGAGGCCGGCGGCTTCGAAGATCTTGCGGTTGAAGAACAGCACCGGGTTCGACACGTTGAACGGCATGCCGCGTTGGATCCCCTCGTAGGAGTACGCCGTGAGCGTGCGCGGCACGAACGTTGCCGTGTCGAACCCGCTCGACTCGAGGCAGGCCGCCGCCGGGACGGTCGTTCCCGAGTCGGCGATCGAACGCAGCGTGTACTCGGGGAACTGGACCAATGTCGGGCGGCTGTCCTGGCCCACGTTGACGTACTTGTCGATGAGCGAGTCGTAACTGGTCTGGTTCTGGAGCTCCACCCGCACCCGATCCTGGCTCGCGTTGTACTTCTCGGTGAGCGCGATCAGCGGCGGTTCGAGGTCGTTCGACATCCCGTGCCAGAAGACGATGTCGACGGGTTCCGTCACGTCATCGAGTGCATCGGTCGGACACGGCGCGAGCTCCGACAGCGGAGCGACCGTCGTCGTCGGCAGTGCCGTCGTGTCGGCGCCCGTTCCGCCGGGAGCGCTGCCGTCGGTGCTCTCGACGACGGTCGACTCGGCGTCATCGACACCCGACTCGAGCGCCGACTCGCCGGAGGAACACGCTGCGGCGCCGAGGCCGGCGACGATCAGCAGGGGAACGAGACGCATGTACATCGTGGGCTCCTTCGTGTTGGTGTGTGGATGGTCGGGATCACCGGGTCAGCCCTTCACGGCGCCGGCGGTGAGACCCCGGATGAGTTGACGCTGGAACACGAGCAGCACGATGGCCACGGGAATGGCGGCGATCAGCGTGCCCGCCATGACGAGGTTGGGTGCGTCGAGGTTCGACTTGCTGAGCACCCGGAGGCCCGACTGCACGGTGTTCATGTCGGTCTCGTTGATGATCAGATTCGGCCAGAGGTATTGGTTCCAGGCCCCCAGGAACCCGAAGAGCGCCAGCGCTCCCAAGGTCGGCCGCACCAGCGGGATGGCGATGTGGCGGAGGAACCCGAGGTGCCCGACTCCGTCGATCGCAGCGGCATCTCGCAGATCGCGGGGCAAGGTCAGGAACACCTGACGCATGAGGAAGATGCCGAAGGCGGTCGCGAGGAACGGCAATGACAGACCGAGGTAGGAGTTCGCCCATCCGAGTCCGTCGATGGTGTCGAAGTTGACCACCAGCGTCGCTTCCAACGGCACGAGCAGCGTGGCGATGAAGAGCACGAACACGGCGTTCTTGCCGGGGAATCGGAGGAAGCGCGAACGCGTACGCAGCCAGGACCGCCGATACCACCTGGAACGTGGTGATGATGACGGCGACCACGATCGAGTTGAACAGGTACCGACCGAGATTGCCGGTCGTCCATGCATCTCGGATCACGTCGAGCGTGAACGAATCCGGCACGAGCGGAGTGTCGAAGAACTCGGCGCTCGGCGTGAAGGCGGCGACGATCGTCGTGTAGATCGGGAACAACACGATGAACGAGATGACGACCACCAGTACATAGCGACCGACTCGTCGCCATCCGGTCGGCTCGTCGAAGTTCCGCGACCGCCGGCGCGTCCGGATCGGTCAGGCCCAGATCGGTCAGGCCCGGATCGGTCAGCCATAGTGCACCCGCCGTCCGATGCCGCGCAGTTGGATCGCCGACAGCCCGAGCAACACGAGGAACAGCAGGACTGCCGCGCCCGCCTGGAGGCCGGCGTCATTGCGTATCGGCGAGTTCTGCCCGTACACGAAGTAGGTGATCGTCGTCGTCGAATCCTGTGGCTGCGGACCGCCGTCGGTGAGCAGGTCGACTTCGCCGTAGGTCTGGAACGCTCGGGTCGTGAGCACGATCGTCACGAACAGCAGCGTGGGTCCGAGCATGGGGACCGTGATCGACCAGAACCGACGGAGGCCGCTTGCGCCGTCGACCGCGGCCGCCTCGTAGTAGTCACGGGGGATCCCCTGCAGACCAGCCGTCACGAGGATGAACGTGAACCCGAGCCCCGCCCACACACTCGACAGCGCCACGGCGACCAGCGCGGTGCCGGGGTCCTGCAGCCAACCAGGGTCCTTCACCGAGGGGAACAGCGAATTGAACCAGGAGACGTTGGCCAGCGCCCCGACCGACGGCTGCAGCAGGAACAGCCACATCAGGCTGGCCACTGCAACCGACGTGGCCACCGTCGAGGAGAAGATGGCTCGGAAGACGCCCATCCCGCGCAGGTACTTGTCGGCGAGTACGGCGAGCCCGACGCCGAGCGCCAGCCCGAGTGGCACCGTGATCAAGGCGTACTTGACCGTGACGAGCAGTGCATGCTGGAACTCGGTCGACCGGAAGATGTCGACGTACTGTCCGAATCCCTGCGACACGCAGTTGTTGCCGAAGTTGTCGCAGCGCTGCTGACCCAGCCAGACGGCGCGGGCGAGCGGGTACAGCACGAAGACCACCAGGATGATCGCCGACGGGGCGAGCATCGCCATGGCGAGGGGAAGATCACCCCACCTCGAACGCTCACGTCGGCGGACGCGTCCCACGACCCGACCCTATGCCCGTGGGTGCGCCCTGGCGCAATCACCTCGCGTGTCTGTTCGTCCAGAGTTCACCCGCCGTCGGCGCACGCCCGGTCGATGGTGCGGGCTAGCGTTCGGCAGGTGAACGACTCGCCCCAGGCACCGGACCACGAGCAGGATTCGTTGCAGTTGTCGGACGTGGTCGACCTCGACGCGATCGAAGCCGACCTCCGCGACGTCGAGGTGGCGCTCGACCGACTCGCCGACGGCACCTACTGGACCGACGAGGTCACGGGGCAACCGATCCCCGACGAGGTCCTCGTTCTCGACCCGACAGCTCGGCGCGCCTGATGCAGAAGAAGGCCGTCGCCTCGATCGCCTCGGTCATCGCGCTCGCGGCGGGTCTCGCCGCGGCGGCGCAGAAGGCGAAGGAGTCGCCGCTCACGAGTCGCTTCAATCGGTCGGCGCGGGTCTGGAAGCTGTCGGCGCGGAACTCCGCCCGCTTCGCCGTGTCCAAGGTGCGCGGCATCGGATCGGCCGAGGAGCGCCGGGCTGAACTGGACCAGCAGTTCGCGATCCGCACCGCGGAGGACGTCGCCAAGGAGCTCGGCGAGATGAAGGGCGTGCTGATGAAGGCCGGCCAGCTCATCAGCTTCATCTTCGAAGCCCTGCCCGACGAGGCGCAGGAGGCGCTCGCCACGCTGCAGGCCGACGCGGCGCCGATGGCGCCGACGCTCGCCGCCGGCGTGGTGAAGGGGGACTTCGGCAAGCCGCCCGAGAGGCTGTTCCTCGACTGGTCCGACATGCCCGTCGCGGCCGCCTCCATCGGCCAGGTCCACCGGGCGATCACCCACGACGGCCGTGACGTCGCGGTCAAGGTCCAGTACCCGGGCGTCCACGAAGCGATCGAGAGCGACCTCGACGCGGCGGAGGTCATGTACGCCATGTTCTCCTCGATGATGCTGAAAGGCCTCGACGCGAAGGGGCTCGTGGACGAGCTCCGCGATCGCATGCGTGAGGAGCTCGACTACTCCATCGAGGCGGGCAACCTCGCCGAATTCGAAGCCCGCTTCCAGGGCCACCCGTGGGTACGGATCCCCAAGCTGGTGCCGGAACTGTGCAGCACTCGGGTGCTCACCACCGAGTGGATCGACGGGATGACCTTCGACCACTTCCGCGCGACCGAGTCGTACGCCACCAAGCAGCGCGCCGCCGAGGTCATCTGGAGGTTCGCGCAGGGCGCGATCATGCGCCACGGGATCTTCAACGGTGACCCACACCCCGGCAACTACAAGTTCCACCACGACGGCAGCGTGTCGTTCCTCGACTTCGGTCTCGTGAAGCGCTGGTCACCGGGCGAGTGGGAGTCGTTGCGCCCCACCGTCGATGCGATCATCGTGGATCGAGATCCCGATCGGCTCGTCGCCGCCATGGTCGAGTCCGGCTTCCTGCCCGCCGACCACGGGCTGGCTCCGGCGCTCGTCTACGACTACGTGTCGAGCCCGTACGTCCCCTATCTCACCGACGAGTTCACCTTCACCCGCGAGTGGATGCGCGACACGATCGGCAAGATCTTCGACGTCCAGGGCCCGCATGCGCCGGTGATCGAGAAGCTCAACATGCCTCCGAGTTTCGTGATCCTCGATCGAGTGGTGTGGGGGGTCAGTGCGATCCTCGGCAAGCTCGAGGCAACCGGGCCGTGGCGGGGGATGCTGCTCGAGTACATCGCCGACGGTGAGCCGGCGACCGACCTCGGCGCGACCGAGGCTGCCTGGGCCGCCGGCCGCCCGATCCCCTGACCCGCCCACGCCTGCGATGAGCGATGAGCGCACCCCTGACCTTCGCTCATCGCCGCCCAGATCTGCCGCGATGAGCGAGAGGTCCTGGACTCGCCTCTCATCGCCGCTCGGTGGCGGGGGCGTCGAGCGCGATCACTAGCGTCGCGACGATGACGAACGCGACGTCCAGCGACTCGACGATCCGGGCGCCGTTCGCGCCGTGGGACCGCCGCGACATCCCCGGTTCGTTCAGCGTCGAGGACACGGCCCGCCGGGTCGGCAACTACAAGTGGACCGAGATGAAGCTGTTCGAGGCACTGGGCGGCTGGGTGGCGACCGTGCCCGAGCTCGACGTGAAGATGCGCCTCGGCACCCACTGCTACCACCACGCGTGGCATGCGGACCTGTGGCACAAGCGCCTGCCGGAACTCCGCGAGATGAAACCCGAACGGCTCACCGTGGCCGCCAATCCGGCGATGGAGCGCTTCATCGAGGCGATGACCGAGCCCGAGGCTCCGGAGTTGACGATCGAGAAGCTCGTCGGCGTCTACCGGGTCCTCATCCCCCGGTTCATCGCGGCCTACACCTACCACCGCAACAACACCTCGGAGATCACGGACGCGCCGACGATCCGATCGATCAACTTCATCCTGCAGGACGAGTTCGACGACTGGCGAGACGGCGAGATGCTCCTGCAGTCGCTGATCACCACCTCCGACGCACGTCGAACGGGCCGCAGTCCACCAGGCCCGGCTCGAGGCACTGATGGTGCAGGCAGGCGGCATCACCGGCGCGGATAGCATCGGGATGGGGCACTCGTACACCGGACCACAGAAGGGGGCGTCTGATGCGTCAGTTCTTTCCGGTTGAAGATCTCGCTCGTGATGAGCGGTTCGTCCAGACGAACATGGCCGAGCGGATGAAGGACGCCCGCACGGCGCTCGACACGACCGCCCAGAACCGGACGGGGTCCTCGGCGAAGAGCCGCGGTGCCTCCAAGCGCCTCACGCCGGATCGCCACGACGCATCGGACGCCGCCCGGTCGCTGATGCACGGGATCATGGTCGGCGAGATCCAGGCGCTCGAGGGAGCCGGCCGAACCGCTCACGACTTCGCCGCCGGCGACGGCAGCGGCGACACGATTCCGTTCGAACTCAAGCTCGACATGGCCCGCCAGGCCTGGGACGAGGCTCGCCACGTCGAGATCAGCGCCAAGCTCTCCGACTGGATGGGCACCGAACTCGGCGACTTCGTCGAGAACACGGTGCTGTTCGAAGCGGCCTGCTCCAACGATCCGATCCTGCGCCTCGCCGGCGTCAACCGGGCCCTCGAGGGCCTGGCGATCGACGTGTTCACCCAGATGAAGGAGTTCGGCGACATCGCCGGAGACCCGTACCTCGAGTTCTGCGAGGACTGGATGCTCGCCGACGAGGTCACCCACGTGAAGATGGGCTCCGACTGGCTGCGCAAGGTCACCGAGAAGGACCCCGACCGGCGCGCCAGGGCGCTCGAGTTCCAGCAGGTGGTCGACAAGCTCTTCAGCTTCGGTGGCGCACGCGGCGAGACCGAGGAGAGCCCGATCGGGCTCGCCCGCCGATTCCGTGAGCTCGCCGGGTTCACCGACGACGAGGTCGACACGATCTCCCGGATGGATCACGATGCGCTCGAGGAGCGTCGCCTCGCGGTGCAGAAGTACCGCGAGAAGGTCGGCGCCGTCATCGTCCGGTTCGTGACGACCGGATCATGACCGGCGCGTCGACCACGCCAACTCGACCTGGTCAGAAGGTCACGGTCACACCCTCGGAGTTCACCTTCGTCACGTTCGACGCGGCGGAGATCGAGACGATCGTGACCGAGCTCGCCGAACTCCTGGAGGTCGCCAACCCCATTCGGGTGGTGGTCGACGAGACGACCCCGTTGGCCAAGCTCCACGAGACGCTCGACGGGGTGTCGTCGGACGCGGTGATCACGCTGCATGCCGAGAGCGGAGCCCTGGAGGACCGCAAGCATCCGATGTCGTTCAGCCCGTCGGCGGCTCGTGAGTCGCTCGGTCGGGTGCTGCTGCGAGCGAGTGACCGGCTGCGTCCCGAGTTCGCCGACGCTCCCGAGGACCTCGACCTCACCCTTGCCGAGAACGCAGCATGGGACACCTACTGCGCCGGCCGACTGGCGCGGCTCGGCGTCGCGACGAACAAGCAGCGGTGGCAGTACAACCACCGCAACCGGTTCGGGTTCAGCGATGCGGTCGACCTCGGGTTCGAACGGCTGTGGTCGGCCGAGGCGCTGTCATGGTCCCAGGTGGCACGCGGTGGTGTGCAATGAGCGGGCGGCGACGGATCTCCACCAACGGCGTGGAGCTCGACGTGACCGATGCCGGCTCCCCCGGCGATCCGGTGGTCGTCCTCGTCCACGGGTTCCCGGAGAGTTCGCACTCGTGGCGGCACCAGGTGGATCCGCTGGTTGCCGCCGGGTATCGGGTGCTCGTGCCCGACCAGCGCGGCTACGGCGCGTCGAGCGCCCCGAGGGAGGTCGACGCCTACCGTTCGGATCACCTCGCGGCGGATCTCGTCGGTCTGCTCGACGATGTCGGGGCCACCGACGCGTTCTTCGTCGGCCACGACTGGGGGTCGATGGTCGTCTGGGATCTCGCCCGCCTCCACCCCGACCGTGTCCGCGGCGTCGTGAACGTCAGCGTGCCCTACACCGCGTGGCCGGCTCCTCCGACGGATCTCTTCCGCGCCGTGTCGGGCGATCGGTTCTTCTACATCCTCTACTTCCAGCCCGTCGGGCCGGCCGAAGCGGAGCTCGAGGCCGACATCGCCGAGACGATGCGACTGACGCTGTGGGGCGGGTCCGGCGAGATGTTCGGGCCGCCACCGGATCCGCTGCCGCCGATGGAGGGCACGGGGTTCCTGCAGTCGATCACGCGCGGCGTGGGGGTGCCCGACGGACTGCCGTCGTGGATCACTCTCCGACGAGTTCGACGTGTACGTCGAGCAGTTCACCACGAGTGGATTCTTCGGACCACTGAGCTGGTACCGGAACCTCGACGCCGACTACGAGATCACCAAGGACCTCGACGCGCCGGCCATGCCGACGGCGTTCATCGGCGGATCCAAGGACGGCGTGATCGCCGGCCGACCCGAGTACGTCGAGGCGATGGCCTCGGTGCTCCCCGACTACCGCGGCACGATCATGATCGAAGGTGCCGGACACTGGACGCAGCAGGAACGTCCTGCCGAGTTCACTGCCGCGCTGATCGAACTCCTCGCACGTCTCGACTGACCTCGCAGGGTCAGTGCTCGTGGCGGCGGGGGCGCACGATGGGGTTGCGCCAGCCGAGGCCACGCACCTTGCCCGACGGCGGCCAGTGGTCGTCACGGCTGTAGGCCCACCACTCGAACGGGTTGAGGTAGTAGGCGCAGGACTCGACGACCTTGGCCAACCGATCTCCTCGCCGCCTCGTTGCCCAGACCACGACACCGGCGGCTCCCCCGAGGAGCATCCACGCCCCGTAGAGCACGGGATAGAACGGACCGAACCACCGGGCCTGCCACACGTGCACGTCCTCGTGGTCCGTCACGAGGCGACGGCGGCGGGGCAGCGACGTGTCACCCGCCCCGCTGATCACGTTGCCGACGGTGATCGCGAATCCCCGTCGGGGGACGAACCCGCGCCGGAACACCTGGCGGTTGGCCCGTCGGCTCAGTGACTCGTCGTAGTCGGGTCGGCCTCGGACGACCCCGAGTGCTTGCGACGCCAACCCGGCCGCCGTCATCGGAACGGCCCACGTGGAATCGAGCACGATCGCCAGCGCGCCCGTCGAGCACTTCCAGTCGTACACACGACGCCACCCGCAGATGACGCCGTTCGTGGCGGCGATGGCGCCGAGCGGCACCGCCAGACCGAACGGGGCGCCGAATGCAGCACCGAGCGTCCCACCGACGACGCCGAACGCGGCCGCTTCGACCGGACTGCGATCGGAGGGATCGCTGCGCGTCACGAGACTGCGGCGTTCACGTGGTCAGCGCCGCGACCGTCGTCAGTTGCGCAGGTAGGACAGCAGGCGCAGGATCTCGAGGTAGAGCCAGACCAGCGTCACGACGAGGCCGAGCGCCCCGACCCACTCGTAGCGTCTTGGGCAGGCCCGAGTTGATGCCACGCTCGATGAAGTCGAAGTCGAGCGCCAGGTTCGCCGCCGCCAGACCGCACACGAACAACGAGAACAGGATGCTGAACAGCATGTTGCTCCCGTCGAGGAACGGCAGCGTCGTGCCGAACAGGCTGAGCACGAACGAGAACAGGTAGAGCACCATCACGCCGAGCGTGGCGATGATGACGGTCCGACGGAACTTGTCGGTGACCTTGATGATCCGGGTGCGGTACAGCACGAGCATGACGGCGAACACCGAGGCGGTGGCGAGCACGGCCTGGACGACGATGCCGTCGTAGAAGGTCTCGTAGCCCTTGGAGATCGCACCGACCGCGAAGCCGTAGGCGATGGCGTAGACGGGGCCGAGGATCTTGGCCAGGTTCGGCTTGCGCATCGCGACGATGACGGCGATGAAGCCGACGATGATGCCCACCATTGCGATCGCCGGGAACTGGTAGGTCTCGACACCCTCGACGTCGACCGGACCGGTCGCTGCGTTCCAGCCGAACGCGCCGGAGATGAGCAGCAGGATCAGGAGAGCGACCGAAGCGGTGATCGTGCCGTTGAGCGTCATCCCCTTCTGCCAGGCGGTGATGGGGCCGTCGGTGATGGGCTGGGTCTGGACGTGCGTGCCGGCCTCGGGGGCGGCCCATCCGGGCTGGGTGGCCTTGAATTCCTGGGACGCCTCTTCGAATGCCTTCTCGTTGAACACTGGATTCGACATAGTGAAATGATCGTATCGTCGTGGTCCGGTGAGATGAACGCGCCCGGGTCAGCGAAGATCGTGAGCGCTCGTTGCGTCCCACAGGTCGATCTCGGGCGCCGCGGCCAGGATCCCGTTGCAGGACCTCGCCATGTCGACCATCGCCTCGGAATCGAAGTGGCGGCGCTGATGCGCCGGGCTCTCCCACTTCTGGATGACGAGATGGCGACCGGCGACGGTCGCACTCGAGCACAGATCGACGTTGCGACAGCCGTCCTGCATCCGGGTGAGCACGACGTACTTGGACAGCACGGCCAGCAAGGCCTCGTCGTCGACGGCATCGAAGCGCAGCGTGACCAGTACCAGGTCGACCTCGGGATCCGATCGAGGATCGGGTGCATCGCTCATCGTGATTCCCTCGATTCGTACATCTGGTTCGGCGATATCTTCGCAGGGTTGGGTGGAAGTGGTTGACGGGACGAACGGCGTCGGTATCGTGACTCACGTCTCATGTCAAGCATCGTGCACAACCGTCACCGCCAACGTCATCAGACACATTCGCACGCCGAATTCTCCACGATGGCTCCGGTACCCGGTGCCATCATCGAATCGACACAGTAGGAGCACCAGGTGGCCAAAGATCGCGTCGACCGGGATGACGAAGACCTCGTCCGTCTCTACCTCACCGACATCGGGCAGTACACGCTGCTGACGAAAGACGACGAGGTCCGACTCGCGAAAGCCATCGAAGCCGGCAACGAGGCGCAGGCGCTGCTCGACGCCGACGGCGAACTCACCGCCGCCAAGAAGCGCGAGCTGCGACGCACCGCCCGCCAGGGCGAGGAGGCCGAGCGCCAGTTCGTGCAGTCGAACCTGCGCCTCGTGGTGTCCATCGCCAAGAAGTACCAGGCCTCGGGCCTGCCGCTGCTCGACCTGATCCAGGAGGGCAACCTCGGTCTGATGCACGCCGTCGAGAAGTTCGACTGGCGCAAGGGCTTCAAGTTCTCCACCTACGCCACCTGGTGGATCCGCCAGGCGATCACCCGCGGTATCGCCAACACCGGCCGCACGATCCGTCTGCCGGTCCACGCCGGCGACACGCTCGCTCGCCTGCAGAAGGCGCGGTCGCGCCTCGAGCTGAAGTACGGCCGTCCGGCGACGCTGTCGGAGCTGGCCAAGGAAGTCGAGATGCCCGAGGACAAGGTGACCGAGGCGCTGCGCTTCGCCGCCGAGCCCCTCTCGCTGTCGGAGCCGCTGCGCGAAGACGGCGACGCCGAACTCGGCGACGTCGTCGAGGACCGTTCGGCCGAGTCGCCGTTCGAGGTCGCCGCCACGGCGCTGCTGCCCGAGGAGATCTCCCGGCTGCTCGCACCGCTCGACGAGCGCGAGCGTGAGATCCTCAAGCTGCGCTTCGGCCTCGACCGCGGCGAGCCCCGCACGCTCGAAGAGGTCGGCGAGCACTTCAACCTCACCCGTGAGCGCATCCGTCAGATCGAAGCGCGCGCGATGAGCAAGCTGCGCCACCCCTCGAGCGACACCGGCGCCCGCGACCTCCTCGCCGTCTGACCCCTCGCGGTCGCGCCGCGACCCGTCGAGCGCCACCCCGGCGTGCGATGAGAGGTGAGCGCAGCAGTCGCGCTCATCGCTCATCGCTCGGAGATAATCGGGGCGAACCCGGTGGCGGTGGTGTGGCAACGTGCACGCATGAGTGACTTCGACATCCGGCCGGTTGCGCTCGACGAGCGGCGCCGTGTGATCGACACGTTCCGCGCCGCTCTCCTGAGCGGTGCCGTCAACGACGAGACCTTCGAAGCGGGCCAGGCATCGTGGGACGAGAGCGACGCGCTCGCCGCGTGGGACGGTGACTCCTGCGTCGGGGTGGTCGCTGCGTTCCGCTTCGACTCCACGGTGCCGGGCGGCGCTCGTGTGTCGACCGCCGGAGTCACCCGGGTGGGGGTCGTTGCCGACCCACACCCGTCGGGGGCTGTTGACCCAGCTGATGCACCGACTGCTGCGTGAGTCGCGCGACCGAGGCCACGTGCTCGCCACCCTCCACGCGAGCGAGACGTCGATCTACCGGCGATTCGGATTCGGCCTCGCCACCGACGCCGTCGCCGCGACCATCACGACGCGTCAGGCCAAGCCGTGGCGCTCGGCTCCGCTGGCCGGATCGATGCGACTCCTGCCCTACACCGAGGTGCTCGCCGTCGTTCCCGATCTCTACGACCGCGTCGCGCGGTGGCGGGTCGGCTCCATCAGCCGGCCGGCGTGGATGTGGAACCGAATCCTGAAGGACGCATCGCAACCGACCGCCGAGCCGTACGGCAAGGGAACGTTCGTCGCCGTGCACTCCGACGCCGACGGCGTGGACGACGGGTTCGTGTGCTACGACGTCGACTGGGACGAGACGTTCGCCAGGAATCCCGACCGGGGTCGGCGAGGTGCACGACATGTGGGGCGTGTCCCCGGCGGTCGAGATCGAACTGTGGCGCTACCTGCTCGACATCGACCTGATCACCTCGTGGAAGGCCGAGCCACGCCCGGTCGACGAACCGGTCCGCCGGGCGATGCACGACGCACGCGCGTACGAAGCCGTCCAGCGTTTCGACGACCAGTGGGTCCGGATCCTCGACGTCGACGCTGCGTTGGCTGCGCGAACCTACGGCCCGGCGAGCGGCCGGGTGACGATCGACGTGCACGATCCGATGTTCCCGACCAACACCGGCGCCTGGACGATCTCGGCGACCGGCACCCAACGCACCGACCAGGCCGCCGACGTGCAGGTCGACATCGGCGCGTTGTCAGCCGCCTACCTCGGCATGGTGTCGTGGCGCGACCTCGCGTCGATCGGTGCGCTCGACGCATCGGAGCAGTCGCTGACGCAGCTCGACGCGCTGTTCGGCGTCCGTCCGACCCCGTTCTGCGGCACCGGCTACTGACGCCCCCCCCATCATCATGCGATGAGAGGTGAGCGCACCCCCTGCGCTCATGGCTCATCGCAGCGGGGTGAGGGGCGGTCGGTGATCAGGGGCCGGAGAAGATGCCGTCCTTGATGTCGTCCTGGCGGGACATGTACTCGGCCTTCGGGTCGTAGGTGTTGCCGCCGTCCTGTTCACCCTTGGCCAACTCGGCGCGACCGACGACGAACCAGTGGACCTCGTCGGGACCGTCGGCGAGACGCAACGTGCGCTGACTCGCGTACATGTCGGCGAGCGGCGTCCACTGCGACACGCCGGTCGCGCCGTGCATCTGCATCGCGTTGTCGATGATCTCGCACGTGCGGATCGGGACCATCGCCTTGACGGCGCTGACCCACACCCGAGCCTCGGCGTTGCCGAGGACGTCCATCGCCTTGGCAGCGGTGAGGACCATCCGTCGCATCGACTCGATCTCGATGCGCGCCTGGGCGATCATCTGCACGTTGCCACCGAGGTTGCCGAGACGCTTGCCGAACGCCTCGCGGGTCAGGCCCCGCTTCACCATCAGGTCGAGGGCACGTTCGGCCTGGCCGACCGATCGCATGCAGTGATGGATGCGACCGGGACCGAGCCGGACCTGGGAGATCTCGAACCCGCGGCCCTCGCCGAGCAGCACGTTCTCGTAGGGCACGCGCACGTCGTTGAAGCGCAGATGCATGTGTCCGTGCGGCGCGTCGTCCTTGCCGAAGACGTGCATCGCACCGACGATCTCGACGCCCGGTGTGTCCATCGGGACGAGAATCTGCGACTGACGCTGGTGCGGCGACGCATCCGGGTTCGTCTGCACCATCGTGATCATGATCTTGCAGCGAGGGTCGCCGGCGCCGGAGATGTAGTACTTCTCGCCGGTGATCACCCACTCGTCACCGTCACGGACCGCCTTGCAGGCGACGTTCTTCGCGTCCGACGACGCCACGTCCGGCTCGGTCATCGCGTACGCCGAGCGGATCTCGCCGTTGAGGAGCGGCTTGAGCCACTTCTCCTTCTGCTCGGGGGTCCCGACACGCTCGAGCACCTCCATGTTGCCGGTGTCGGGCGCCGCGCAGTTCATCGACTCCGACGCCAGCGGGTTCTTGCCGAGCTCGATCGCGATGTACGCGTAGTCGAGGTTCGACAGGCCCTCACCGGTCTCGGCATCGGGCAGGAAGAAGTTCCACAGACCCTGCGCCTTGGCCTTGTCCTTCACCGACTCGAGCAGTTCGAGCTGGCCGGGTGCGTACGACCAGCGATCCGCACGGCCCTCGCCGAGTCGGAAGAACTCCGCCGTGATCGGGTCGACCTCGGTGTAGATGAACTTCTTCACCGCGTCGTACAAGGGGCGGACGCCCTCGGACATCCGCAGGTCGTACATGTCGGGGGTGGATTCGAGTGCGGTCATGGTGGATCTCCCAGGTGTCGTCGAACTGACCCCAACCTAGTGACGCCCGTCGGCGGCCGACGTATCGTCCGACATCACCACGACAGTGCTCCCTGCCCGAGGGGCGTGGTCGGGTGGGACCAGTGGACGTCGAGACCGTCGACCTCGACGCACGGGCCGAGGTGGTCGACGACGCCGAAGTCGGTGATCGACCGCAGCATCGTCGGAGCGAGGCCCGCCGACGTGCCCGCCTCGGCGAGCCGACCCACGCGCAGGATCCATGCTGCGGTCTGGCAGAGCGACGCGTCGACACGTTCCGCGACCCCGTCGTCGAGCGCCGCCTCGAGCGACTCCATGATCCCGGCCGCCAACACGAATCCGGTCGTGTAGTCGGTGAAGGCGCACGGCAGGAGCGTCGGCCGTTCGTCACCGTACGGTTCCAGACACAAGCCGCTGGCCGCCTGCGCCAACTGCTCCCAGCCCGCCCGGTCCGCCCACGGGCCGTCGGGGCCGAATGCGGAGACCGTCGCGTAGACGCCACCGAACCCGTCGGCGCGTAATGACGACTCGTCGAGCCCGACCCTGGCGACGACGCCCGGTCGATATCCCTGGATCACGACGTCGGCTTCGATCGCGACACGGCGCAGCGTCGCCAGCTGGGTCGGGTCGGTGAACTCGCAGAACGCCTGCCGCTTGCCGTGTCCGGTGTCGATCACGAACGCCGGGACGTTCGGCACGGTGGGGCCGCTCACGTGCAGCACGTCGGCGCCGAACGCAGCGAGCATTCGACCACACGTCGGCCCGGCGAGTACCCGGGTCAGGTCGACCACGCGCAGACCATCGAGCGGGCGGGTCGGTGACGGCGACCACCGCAGTCGTGACGCTCCCCCGGTGCGTCGCTCGACACAGGACAGCGAGTGGACGACGGCGCCGTGGGGATGACGACGCCACTCCTCCTCATCGCGGATGATCGCCGAGCACCCGCGCCGTTCGGCGATCGCGTCCTCCAACGCATCCGACGCCCAGCGTTCGACGGCGGCGGCGATCTTCGACTCGTCGGCGTCGAGCGGCAGATCGAACAGCTCGGCGAGTCGGGCGGCAAGCGCCGGGAAGCCGCCGTGCACGTAGATCCATCGTCCGTCACCGCACCGGTAACGATCCACCCACGGGTTCGCCGCGTTGGTTCGCGACATCGGTTGGCCGTCGACACGCATCACGCCGAAGCCGATCGTCGACGCAGCGGCATCAGCGACGTCGACGCGCACCTCCCCCGGATCGCCAC
>CAVZTM010000003.1:0-150177 GCA_963778175.1 Ilumatobacteraceae bacterium | reverse complement strand
CCACCAGCTTTGCCGGATTTGTGCTTTTGTTGGCGCTCTTTTTGCTCTATGACAATCTACCCAAAATGGGTTGGCACGAGATGGATGACCGGAGACTCGCTCGAATGGATCGTGATCGGGAGCGTTTTGATCGGGGCCGCAGTGACACTGCTTCTTGCCCGCCGTGTGCGGCTGGCCGGCATCAACCGGTTGCTGAACGGTGGGTCAAGCAGTGAGACGGTGGATCGGCCATCTCCACGCTTACGCGTCATTAGTGCAGAGTTAACGAACTGGTTGTTCTATGAAGTCATATAGAGGGCAGTGGTAGTAGTCGCAGATACGTTATAGGGTTTCGGACAGAGGCAGGATGCGTTCTGGTTCGACGAAGGCAGAGCATCTGGTTACAAGCAGGTCGATAGAGATCAGAACAGAGCGGCGCAATCTTGCCCCGTTCGCGGCGCGTGAGCCGCCCATCGCCCACTGCACAACGACGAATTTCTCTAAATCGCCGAAAGCGAGGGCGTCAGGCCACGCGAATGAAATCTTCCGCGTTTGAATACAAGGTAAAAACAACGGGCCAGGCTCGAATGAGCTTGGCCCTCTATTTTCAGGATTGACGGCGCGTAGCGGGCTACTGACAGCGAACCGTCCGGGCGATATTGAAACACGCGATGCCAACTCTTGAAGGGGTATTTGGCGACGGCTTCCAGGTTGAGGTCGATGCCCAATCCCGGCGTCTCGGGCAATTCCAGATAACCATCGACCAGTTTGATCGGCTCAACAACAATCTGACGCGGGCCTTCATCGTCGGCATGGTATTCGAGGATCAGGAAATTGGACGTACTGGCAGCAAAGTGGACATTGACAGCAGTGGCAACCGGGCCACAGGGATTGTGCGGCGTGACCGTCACATAATTCGCATCGGCCATCGCGGCCATCTTTTTCATCTCCCACAGCCCGCCCATGAAACAGATGTCGGGCTGAATGATGTCGACCGCCTTACGCTTGATCAGGTCGCTAAACTCGTGGCGGGTATAGAGCATCTCGCCGGTGGCCAGCGGCACGTCGACCTTGTCGTTGAGCTTCGCCATCGATTCGGCATCAGCTATGCCTACAGCCAGGACTTGGTGGGATTCTCGCCGAAGACCCGGGTGCTCTATGCCGACCTCGTCGGCGGCGATGAAGCACTTGCGGACCTCCCGACGCCCGACCCCACCGACCTGGCTCCCGAACGGATCGCGAGCCTCATCAACGAGCTCATCGCCGAGATCCGCGACGACATCGCCGGCCGCCGCCTCCCACCAGTTGCACAAGCACCCACGACCGCCACCTGACGGAGCCCTTACGCACCGCCCGACAGCATCAACGTCAAGCCGGGTGACCGTTCTGCCGAAGAAGGCGGTATCGAACAGCTGATGAGACCCTCGATGTCGTCGCGGTCACGCGCGCTCATCGTCGTGGCGGGCGTGATGACGGCCGTCTACTTCATCGCGCCACCGAGCCCGGTCATGGAAGCCCTTCGGGTGCTCGCACCGGCGATCGCCGTCGGTGCGATCCTGATCGGGGTCGCCACGTTCCAGCCGCCCCGCACGCTTCCGTGGTGGCTGATCGCCGGTTCCATGGGGATGCTCGCCATCGCCGATCTGGCCTGGTCAACGCTCTACTTCGGCGACGACGACACGTTTCCCGTCGGTGAGTGACGGCGCGCATCTGGCCTCGGCGGTCCTGCTGCTCATCGGTCTGTGGATGCTGGCGCGCGAGCGAGGCAGCGACGCGGACGGATTGGGCACCATCGAGATCGCCATCGTGGGGATCGCTGCGGGTCTCGGCGTCTGGCTGGCCGTGGTCGAGCCCTACCTCGCCGATGGACAGATCGGCGTCGCCGACCGGGCCTGGGCGGTCGTCGTTCCGATGGTCGGTGCGCTGTCGGTTGCCATGGCGATCCGCATGGCGATTCAGAGCCAGTTCCAGACTCCGGCGCCCATCCTCATGATGATCGGCGTCGGGCTCCTGCTGCTCTCGGACGTCTTGCGCGGTATCGCCGAGCTTCGCGACTCGTTCGGTCCTGGCGGCATCGTGGCGGTGATCGTGATACCTGCCTCGCTCGTCATCGGTGCCGCCGCTCTCGACCCCGCCATGGCGAGCATGAACCAGGTGCTCGAGGCCCGCCCCGTCTTCGGATTCGGTCGTGTGGTCTGGCTGAGCGTCGCAGCGCTGACGCCGCTGACCGTGCTGTTGACGCTCCTGGTGACCGGGCTCGGCACCTCGACCACACGGACGATTGCGGCCATCTGTGCACTCGTCGTCGTGATCCTGGCGCTCACGCGGATGTGGCGGCTCGTCGCCACGGTGCAGGGGTTGACCGAACGTCGCGGTCAGGACCGTCTGGCCGCCATGGTGGAGCATTCGAGCGACGTCGTCCTGCTCGTCGACGCCGCCGGCGTGATCCGCTACGCCAGTCCGGGTCTGGCGAGCACGCTGGGCCATCGCACGAACGACTGGACCGGTCGTTCGGTGATCGACCTCGTGTCCAGCGATGATCGCGATGCTGCGGCCACCGAGCTTCGTCGGACCGTCGGGCTCGGCCACGGCGGCATGGTCAAGTTCGAGGCCAGCCTCGTTCGCGTCGACGGTGAACGGCGCCGCATGGAGGCAACCATCGCGAACCTGATCGGTGGTGACGCGGTCGACGGCCTCGTCGCCACCTTCCGTGACGTGACGGAGCAGCGGAACCTCGAACGGCAACTCAGTCATCGTGCGTTCCACGACGAACTCACCGGCTTGGCCAACCGGGCGCTGTTCCTGGACCGGATGGACCACGCGCTGCGCGTGGTCCGCCCCGATGCCGATCCCGTGGTCGTGCTGTTCGTCGACCTCGACGACTTCAAGTCCGTCAACGACGCCCTCGGACACGGAGTCGGCGACCAGATGCTCAGGGCGATCGCCGAACGGATACGGCGGGTCTCGGGCGTCGGGGACACCCCCGCACGTCTCGGCGGCGACGAGTTCGCCCTCCTCCTCGAAGACAGCGGCGGCGTCGATCGGGCGATCGACGTCGCGGAGCAGTTGCTCACCGACCTCCACGATCCGGTGCCGCTCGCCGGCTACGACCTGACGGTGCTCGCCAGTGTCGGCATCGCCGTCTCGACCCCGGGGATGACCACCGCGGGGCTGCTGCGCGACGCCGACATCGCCATGTACGAGGCCAAACGAGCGCGGCAAGAGCCAGATCAAGATCTTCGATCCGGCGATGAGACTCAGCGCCTCTCGCCACCTCGAGTTCCGCAGCGACCTGTCGAACGCGGTGGAACGTGAACAGCTCCGGCTGGTCTTCCAGCCGATGGTGGACCTGCGTACCCGGCAGGTCGTCGGAGCCGAAGCCCTGTTGCGATGGCAGCACCCCACCCGTGGAGACGTGTCACCGAGCGAGTTCATTCCGATCGCCGAACGTGCCGGCCTGATCGTGCCGATCGGGAAGTGGGTGATCGACGAGAGCTTCCGCGCCGCCGTCCCGATGGCAGGCCGGCGGCCCCCAGCAGCTCAGCGTCAACGTGTCGGCGAGCCAGATTCGCTCTCCGGAGTTCGTCGAACACATCGGCGAGGCATTGGCCGAGCACGGGTTGGACCCCGGCCGTGTGACGCTCGAGATCACCGAGACGATGCTCGTCGACGAGATCGAATCGGCGTCGGGCAACCTCGTCGAGCTGCGCGAGCTGGGCGTACGAATCGCCATCGACGACTTCGGCACGGGCTACTGCTCGTTGTCGTATCTCCAGAAGTTCCCCGTCGACATCGTCAAGATCGACCGTCAGTTCATCCACGAGCTCGACAGCCATCCGAAGCACGCGACCCTGGCCCGGACCATCTTGCAGATGACGGCCGGGCTCGGCCTCGTCAGCGTGGCCGAGGGGATCGAACGCCCCGGCCAGTTGCGCGTGCTGCAGGAACTCGGCTGCGACCTCGGGCAGGGATTTCTGCTGTCCGCGCCTCTCGAGTCGTACGATCTCGACATCCGCTTCGGAGTCGCCTGAAGCCACGAACCCGACCGGGATCCATCTAGATGAGAGTGGGCGAGATGAGAATTGGCATCGTGAGCCCCTACAGCCTGACGGTGCCCGGGGGAGTGCAGGCCCAGGCACTGGGACTGGCGCGTGAGCTTCGGCGTCGAGGCCATGAGGCGCGGGTGCTCGGGCCGTGTGACGGCCCGCCGCCGGAGAGCTTCATCACGCCGCTCGGCGACTCGTTGCCCACCTCCGCGAACGGCTCGACCGCGCCGCTGGCACCGGACCCCGCCGCGGCGCTGCGTACGTTGCGCGTGCTCAACGACGAGCGATTCGACGTCATCCACCTCCATGAACCGCTGGCACCGGGTCCCGACGTCGACGGCGCTGATCGTGCACCGGGCGCCGACGGTGGGCACGTTCCATGCGGCCGGCACATCGGCGAGCTATCGGCTCCTGCGTCCGGCCCTCACGTGGCTGCTCCCTCGGATCGACCACAAGGTCGTGGTGTCCAAAGATGCGCTGGCGCTCGTGCAGGGCCACCTCGGCGGTGACTACGAGGTGCTCTTCAACGGTGTCGAGTTGGACGAGATCCGAGCCGTGACGCCATGGCGGCGGTCACCCGGGAGCGACCCGGTGATCTTCTTCTGCGGTCGCCACGAGGAGCGCAAGGGTCTGCGCGTCCTCGCTCGAGGCGGTGCAGATGGCGTCACTGCCCGTCACGGTCTGGATCGGGAGCGACGGGCCCGACACCGCCGATCTCACCCGACGCACCGCAGGAGACCCTCGATTCCACTGGCTGGGTCGGGTCGGCGACGAGGAGAAGTTCGCCCGCCTTCGCGCCGCCGACGTGTTCTGCGCCCCGTCCTTGCACGGCGAATCGTTCGGGGTCGTGCTGATCGAAGCGATGGCGGCCGGGACGACGGTGGTCGCCAGCGCGCTCGACGGGTACCGCAACGTGGCGACCGACGGGCTCGACGCGCTGCTCGTCGAACCTGGCGACGCCGCCGCTCTGGCAACGGCTCTGCAGAGGGTGCTGACGGACCACGTGCTGTCCGACCAGCTCCGCGATCGGGGAACCGCACGGGCCGAGGACTTCGCGATGACGCTCACTGGCGGACCGCTACGTGGAGATCTACCAGCAGGTCATCGCCGGCCGGGCCATCGCCGATTGACGGCCGGGCCATCGCCGATTGACGGCCGGGCCATCGCCGATTGACGGCCGGACGGCCCGTACACTTCGACGAATGCTCCCCGTCCTCATCGTGGTCATCATCGTGGTGATCCTGGTGGCGGTCGCGATCGCCATGTACAACGGTCTCGTCCGCTCACGCAACCAGATCGACAACGCCTGGTCGCAGATCGACGTGCAGTTGAAGCGTCGCCTCGACCTGATCCCGAACCTCGTCGAGACGGTCAAGGGGTACGCAGCGCACGAGCGTGAGACCCTCGCAGCGGTCGTCGACGCCCGCAACGCCGCCCTCGCCGCTCCCGACACCCCACGAGCACAGGCGACCGCCGACGGAGCGTTGTCGGGTGCGTTGCGGCAGCTGTTCGCGCTCAGCGAGTCCTACCCCGATCTCAAGGCCAGCACGAACTTCCTGGCCCTGCAGGAGGAGCTGACCGCAACCGAAGGTCGCGTCGCCTACGCCCGGCAGTTCTACAACGACAGCGTGCTGAGCTACGACAACAAACGCGAGTCGTTCCCGACGGTGCTGTTCGCCAAGGCCTTCAACTTCGAGCCGAGGGAGTACTTCGAGGCCGAACCGCAGGCCCAGTCGGTCCCGACCGTCGAGTTCTGACCCGACATGTTCGAACTGATCCGATCGAACAAGCGGCGAAGCGTCGCGCTGGTGACGCTGTTCATCGTGATCGTCGGTCTCGTCGGAGCGATCATCGGAGCACTCGTCGGCAACGGTCTCGCGTTCACCATCGCCGCCCTGGTGTTCAGTGCGCTGATCGCGTTCGGCTCGTACTGGAAGGCCGACAAGATCGCACTGGCGGTCAGTCGCGCCCGGCCGGCGCCCCGGAGGAGTATGCCCGCCTCCACAACCTCGTCGAAGGGCTTGTGCATCGCAGGCGGCCTCCCCAAGCCCGCGGTGTACGTCATCGACGACCCGGCGCCGAATGCGTTCGCCACCGGTCGCAACCCCAACCATGCGGCGATCGCCGTGACGACGGGACTGCTCGAGATGATGAACCGGGTCGAACTCGAAGGTGTGGTCGCACACGAACTGAGCCACATCCGCAACTACGACATCCTCGTGTCGACGCTGGCGGTCACGATGGTCGGCTCGGTCGCACTCATGACCGACATGGCCATTCGCACGATGTGGTGGAACGGCGGACGCATCGCCCGCGGCGGCGACCGCAGCAACGGCAACAACCCGATCGGCTACGTCGGGCATCGTGCTGCTGATCGTTCGCGCCGATCGTGGCCAAGATGATGCAGGCGACCATCTCCCGGCGACGCGAGACGCTGGCCGACGTGAGCGCCTGCCAGCTGACGAGATACCCGCCGGGCCTGATCTCGGCACTCGAGAAACTGCAGGCCGATCACACGGTGACGCATTCCGCGTCCACCGCTACGGCACACTTGTGGATCGAACAGCCACTGAGTGGCGTCGGCGACGACGGCAAGCTGGGCGGCATCCACAAACTGTTCGACACCCACCCCCCGCTCGACGAGCGGATCGCCCTGCTGAGAGAACTGTGAGCTGAGAGAACCGTGATGAAGCTGATTCGCCCACTGGTCGGACTGACCGCCACTCGCCCTCGTCGCCGCTGCCTGTGGCGGCGGTGGGGAGGCCGCGGATTCGACCACGACGTCGTCGACGTCCACGACCTCGACGACCGTGAAGGCGACGACCACGACATCGTCGTCCACGACCAGCACGACCTTGCCGCCGACGATCCGGCAGCCGCTCACCGGCCAGCCGCTCGAGAGCGAGGACGAAATCCTGCAGCGGGCGGCACTCGTCGCGAAGATCGACAACAATGCCGCCGCCGTCCCGAATCACAGCGGTCTGGCGGTTGCCGACATCGTGTTCGAAGAGATCGTCGAGGGCCGCACCACCCGTTTCGCGGCCGTGTTCCACTCGCAGAGTTCCGATCCGATCGGGCCGATCCGGTCCGGTCGCACCCAGGACATCGCGCTGTTCACGTCGTTCAACTATCCGTTGTTCGTGTGGAGCGGCGGCAACGCCGGGAGTGACCCGGCTGATCAACGAATCACAGCTCATCAACATGGGCCCGAACAACGCGTCGGGCTACTTCCGCGGCCCTGGCGGGGCTCCGCACAACCTGTACAACAGCACCGACAACATCTGGTTCCAGACCCCACCGGAACAGCCAGGTCCTCCGCCACAGCAGTTCGAGTACGTCGACGTGGGCGAGACGTTCGAGGGGACGCCGACCGCAGGGCGTCCAGGCCCGAGTCGGCAGTGAGAACATCGAATGGACCTGGAACCCCGAGACCGGCAAGTTCGATCGTTCGCAGCGCGGCCGCCCGCACGACGACAAGATCTTCGGCCGGATCGCGGCGACCAACGTCGTCGTCATGGGCGTGGACTACAACCGCAGCGCGGTCGACCGCAACAGCCCCGAGGCGCAGACGGTCGGGGAGGGCCCGGTGTGGGTGTTCTCGAACGGCCAGGTCGTCGAAGGGCGCTGGAAGCGTGACGATCATCCAGCTCCCGATCCAGTACCTCGAACGCCGAGGGTGATCCGATCGCCCTGTCACCGGCAACACCTGGATCGAGCTGGCCGACAACGCCGAGGTGAACGAGGGCAGGATCGTCGTGCTGCCTGCCACGCTCCCGCTCCCTGACACGTGTCGGCCGCGGGACACCGGCACGACGCCGATCTCGAACCTCCACTGCATGATCGAGCTGATCGAAAGTACGCTGTCGGCATGACGCAGAGTCGCAGCACCGGAACCTTCCCTGTCAAGCGGGGCCTCGCCGAGATGATGAAGGGCGGCGTCATCATGGACGTCGTCACGCCCGGCCAGGCCAAGGTGGCCGAGGACGCCGGAGCCGTCGCCGTCATGGCCCTCGAGCGGGTTCCGGCCGACATCCGCCGCGACGGTGGCGTGGCGCGGATGAGCGACCCGGAGATGATCGAGGGCATCAAGGCCGCCGTGTCGATCCCCGTGATGGCCAAGGCCCGCATCGGCCATTTCGTCGAAGCGCAGATCCTGCAGGCCCTCGGGGTCGACTTCATCGACGAATCCGAGGTGCTGACCCCGGCCGACGAGACGCACCACATCGACAAGTTCGCGTTCGACGTGCCCTTCGTGTGCGGCGCCACGAACCTCGGCGAGGCGCTGCGGCGCATCTCCGAGGGGGCGGCGATGATCCGATCGAAGGGCGAGGCCGGCACCGGCAACGTCGTGGAAGCCGTGCGCCACCTTCGCTCGATCATCGGCGACATCAAGAAGATCACCCAGGCCGATCAGGCCGAGTTGTTCGAGTGGGCCAAGCGGCTCCAGGCACCGCTCCCGCTCGTGCAGGAGATCGCCGAGACCGGCAAGCTCCAGGTGCCGTTGTTCTGCGCCGGCGGGCTCGCAACTCCGGCCGATGCCGCGCTCGCCATGCAGCTCGGCGCCGAGGCCGTCTTCGTCGGCTCGGGCATCTTCAAGTCCGAGGATCCGTCCCCACGTGCCAAGGCGATCGTCGAGGCCACCACCCACTTCAACGACCCCGACATCCTCGCCAAGGTCAGCCGTGGGCTCGGCGCGCCGATGACGGGCATCGAGATGGACGAGATCAACCAGCGCTATGCCGATCGGGGCTGGTGACCGGCACGGATCCGGACCCACTGTCGGCGTCCTGGCGCTCCAGGGCGCGTTCGAGGTCCACCAGCGACGACTCCACGAGCTCGGTGTCCGGGCCCCGCTGATCCGCACTCCCGCAGAACTGGCGACCGTCGACGCCCTGATCCTGCCGGGTGGTGAGAGCACGACGATGTCGAGGCTCCTCACGACCAGTGGCCTGTTCGACGTCACTGCAGGCAGCGGCTCGACGAGGGCATGGCGGTGTTCGGCACCTGCGCCGGCATGATCCTGTGCGCGGCCGAGGTGCTCGATGCTCGACCCGACCAGCGGGGATTCGGTGTCATCGACATCACGGTCCGCCGCAACGGGTACGGGCGTCAGCTCGACAGCTTCGAGTCCGAACTCGACGTCGCGGGCATCGACGGCCCGTTCCACGCCGTGTTCATCCGTGCCCCGCTGGTGGAACGCGTCGGCGCCGATGTGGAGGTCCTGGCACGCCACGACGGCGTGCCTGTCCTCGTGCGCGGCGGACGTTGTACGGTGGCGGCGTTCCATCCGGAACTCACCGACGATTCCCGGTTGCACCAGCTGTTCCTCGAGTCCATCGACCAGCAGAACTGATCCGAAAGAGACGACATGTCCGGCCACTCCAAATGGGCAACGATCAAACACAAGAAGGGCGCCGCCGACAAGGCGCGTGGCAAGCTCTTCGCCAAACTCGCCCGACAGATCGAGGTGTCGGCCAAGAGCGGCGGCGACGTGGATTCGAACCCCACGTTGCGCACTGCGGTCCAGAAGGCCAAAGCGGCCCGGATGACCAACGACGCCATCGACCGCGCGATCAAGCGGGGGACCGGTGCCGACGACGGTGGCACCTACGAGAGCATCATGTACGAGGGATATGCGCCGGGCGGTGTCGCGCTCATGATCGACGTGCTGACCGACAACCGCAATCGCACCGGCGCCGAGGTCCGCAACATCTTCTCCAAACTCGGTGGGTCGATGGCGGAGCCGGGCGCGGTGAGTTGGCAGTTCCACCGCCGCGGCGTCATCCTGACCGGCGACGGGATCGACGAGGACACGATCATGATGGCGGCGCTCGAGGCCGGCGCCGACGACGTGATCGCCGAGGCCGACGGCGCCTACCGCGTGGTGACCGACCCGTCGATCGTCTACGACGTGAAGGCCGCGATCGACGACGCCGGCATCGAGGTGATCTCCGCGGACTCGCCGATGGTCGCCGAGAACCTGGTGCCCGTCACCGAGACGAGCGACGCCAAGGCGATTCTGCGCATCCTGGAGGCCTTGGAGGACAACGACGACGTGCAGGACGTGTTCTCGAACTTCGACATGACCGACGAGCTGATGGAAGTGGCAGCGTCGTGAGCCTCGGGGTCGGCGATCGAGCGCCGGACTTCACCCTGCCGGGCACCGGTGGGCGGGACTACACCCTCGCCGAGTTCCTCGGTCAGCCGGTGGTGCTGGTCTTCTATCCCGGCGACGACACCCCGGTCTGCACGAAGCAGCTGAACAGCTACAACGACGACCTCGAGCAGTTCAGCGAGATGAACGCCCAGGTGATCGGGATCTCCGCGCAGGACGTGAGGAGTCACGACGCGTTCGCCGGCAAGCACGGATTCGAGTTCCCGTTGCTGGCCGACACGGACAAAGCCGTCGCCGGGCTGTACGGCACGCTGGGTCCGATCGGGTTTCCGCGGCGGAGCGTGTTCATCATCGACGACGAGGGCGTGGTGCGCTACGCCCATCGGGCGATCGCCGGCCTCACGTTCCGCCCGGTGAAGGAACTGATCGGTGAACTGGAGAAGATCACCCGTTGATGCGGTCGACGGGCTAATGTACGAACCTGTGTTCGCCGCCCCCGAGGTCACCACGCCACCCGCCCGGCCCACGTCGACGACGTGCCGCGTGCTCGGCATCGATCCCGGGCTGACCCGGTGCGGGTTCGCCGTCGTGGACGGCCGTGGTCGAGGCAAGGCGGTTGCCATCTCCCTCGGGGTCATCACGACCCCGCGCACCGATCCGTTGCCGCAGCGCCTCGGTGCACTGCGGACCGAGTTCACGGCACTGGTCGCGGAGTTCGCGCCGGATGTGGTCGCGGTCGAGCAGGTGTTCTTCCAGGTCAACGTGCGCACGGCGATGAGCGTCGGCCAGGCGAGTGGATTGGCCCTCGCCGAAGCGTCGCTCGCCGGCTGCGAGGTCGTCCAGTACACGCCCAACCAGGTGAAGGACGCCGTTGCCGGGTGGGGTGGAGCGGACAAGGCGCAGGTGCAGAAGATGGTGCAGGCCCGACTCGGTCTGTCCTCGTTGCCGAGACCGGCGGATGCGGCTGACGCTGCGGCGCTGGCACTGTGCCATCTTGCGATGTCACCGCTCGGCCAGCGCCTGCGGGCACAGGCGGAGCGATCCGCATGATCGGATCACTGCGGGGGTCGATCCTCGAGCGGAACCTGGACGGGACGGTCCTGCTCGAGGTGGGCGGCGTCGGGTACCTCGTGAGCGTGTCCACCCGGGCCCTCGGCGAGCTGGAGCCCGGCACTCCGGTGTTCCTCTACGTGCACCATCACATCCGCGAAGACGCCCAGACGCTGTACGGGTTCACGTCGCGAGACGACCGCCAGACCTTCCAGGTCCTGATCGCGACCCACGGCATCGGCCCCGCGCTGGCCATGGCGATCCTGGCGACGCATCCGCCGGCGTCGCTGTTCGACATCGTCGCCAACAACGACGTGGCGGCGCTGACGCTCGTGCCGGGCGTCGGCAAGAAGACCGCCGAGCGCCTGATCGTCGAGTTGCGCGATCGGCTGTCGGTGCCGACGTTGGACGGTGGCGTCGTCGGCGGCTCGGCATCAGCGGTCGCCGACGTCCGTGATGCGCTGGCCGGGCCTCGGGTACGGCACCGACGAGATCCGTGAGGTCCTGCGGGAACTGCCGTCCGACGTCGACTCGGCAACGATGCTGCGCGACGCGCTGAAGTCGTTGGGGGCGCGTCGTGCGTGACGAGTTCCTGGACCCGGGAATCGGAGGTGACGACGATGACGTCATCGCCGCGGAGATCGAGCTCGAGGCCGGCCTGCGACCACGGGCGCTCGACGAGTTCGTCGGCCAACGCGAGTTGAAGGAGCATCTGCGCATCGTGCTGGAGGCGGCGCGCAAGCGTGAGCAACCGGTCGATCACCTGCTCTTCGCCGGCCCGCCAGGGCTCGGCAAGACCACGCTCGCCGGCATCGTCGCCACCGAGATGGGTGTGCACCTGCACGTCACGTCGGGCCCGGCACTGGAGCGCGCCGGAGACCTGGCTGCCATCCTCACCAAGCTCGGCGACGGCGACGTCCTGTTCATCGACGAGATCCATCGGTTGTCACGGGCGGTCGAGGAGATCCTCTATCCCGCCATGGAGGATTTCCAGCTCGACATCGTGGTCGGCAAGGGTCCGGCGGCATCGAGCATCCGGCTGACGATGCCGCCGTTCACGCTGGTCGGGGCCACGACCCGCACCGGGATGATCACCGGACCGCTGCGGGACCGGTTCGGCCTCGTCGCCCGACTGGACTACTACGACGACGAGGAGTTGCGGGCGATCGTGGAGCGCGCCGCCCGGATCCTCGACGTGCACATCGACCGCGACGGAGCGTGGGAGATCGCCCGGAGGTCGCGAGGGACACCCCGAATCGCGAACCGGCTGCTGCGCCGGGTCCGTGACTTCGCCGAGGTCCGCGCCGACGGCGTCATCGACGCCACGGTCGCCCGGGAGGGCCTGGCGTTGTTCGGCGTCGACGACCGCGGCCTGGACAAGGTCGACCGGGCGATCCTGAAGGCGCTGTGCACCCAGTTCAACGGCGGCCCGGTCGGGTTGTCGACCGTTGCGATCAGCATCGGGGAGCAGCCCGAGACCGTCGAGGACGTGTACGAGCCGTTCCTCATCACCCAGGGCATGATCGCCCGCACCCCACGCGGCCGCGTCGTGCTCGATGCCAGCGTACGAACACCTCGGCCTGACCCCGCCGCGTCGCACGTCGAACTCCAGCCTCTTCGACTGAATGAGACGCAGGGTCTGACCCCACGTCTCATTGGCTGACGGTCCGTAGGCTTGGCGCGTGCGGGTCGCGGACTTCGACTACGAGTTGCCGGCCGAACGGATCGCCCAAGCGCCGATCGAGCCGCGGGATTCGGCTCGACTGCTGGTCGACCGGGGCGCCGCGCCGCCGGAGCACCGGTTCGTTCGTGACCTGCCCGAGCTGTTGCGTGAGGGGGATCTCCTCGTGCTGAACGAGACCCGGGTGATCCCCGCCCGTCTGCGCCTGCACCGCGCAACCGGGGGAGCAGCCGAAGTGCTCCTGCTCGAACCACGCGACACCGACCGCCGCACCTGGGAAGCGCTGGTGCGTCCCGGCGGCAAGCTCGCGGTCGGCGAGGACCTGTTCGCCGACGACGTGGCGCTGGTCCGGATGGGCGAACGCACACCGGCGGGCGACACGTTCTGGGTCGAGTTGCTCGGCGACGACGACCCGCTGATGCTGCTCGAGCGTCACGGGGAGATGCCACTGCCGCCGTACATCGGTCAACGGCTGGAGGATCCGGAGCGGTACCAGACGGTCTTCGCCCGCGAGCCGGGCTCGGCGGCGGCGCCGACCGCGGGGCTGCACTTCACCGCTGACCTGTTCGAGCGGCTCGCGGCCGCCGGCGTCCGAACGGCCACCGTGGAGCTCGTCGTCGGCCTCGACACCTTCCAGCCGATCAGCACCGAGAATCCCCTCGACCATCCGATGCACACCGAGCGCTACCGGGTGCCGCACGACCACGATGGAGGCCTGTCAGGAGGCCGAGCGGGTGGTCGCCGTCGGGACCACGGCCGTTCGCGCGCTGGAGTCCGCAGCCAGGTCCGGCGATCTGTCGGGTCGGACCAACCTGTTCATCCACCGGGGGTTCGACTGGCAACTCGTGGACGTGATGATGACGAACTTCCACCTGCCCAAGACGACGTTGCTGATGATGATCGACGCGTTCATCGGGCCGCGCTGGCGGGACCTGTACGCGACGGCGCTCACCGGCGACTACCGCTTCTTGTCGTTCGGTGACGCGATGCTGCTGGACCGTCACGGCGGGTAGCTCGTGCCCGTCGATGACGGCACGATTCACTCGTCACCGCTTCGGGAGCGGGGGAGGCGGCGGGGGAGCCGCGAGCTGTGTGCGACGCCTCGTCGTCGTCGCTGTTGGTCAGCGAACGCAGCAGTGTGGCGGCGAGGCCGTCGAGCGATCCGCCCCCGCCGGTGACGAGCACCTCGGGGACCACGGTGATGTGGCCATCGGCCACCGCATTGGCCACGGCCACCAGCGCGGTCGCCGGGCCGCCCAGCGCGTCCTTCTGGGCCTCGAATCCGACGGCCCGGGCCAGTCCGAGTGCCTCGGCGGCCTTCGCCTCCGCCAGGCCGATCGCCTGGGTGCGTGACGCTTCGGCTTCGCCGGTGAGTTGCACGTAGGCGGCCTCGCCGCGCGCTTCGGCTTCTCGCGCCTCGGCTTCGTTGGTCTTGATCTGGACGCCGACCTGTGCGCTGGCGAGTTGGGCCTGCATGTTCGCGGTGCCCTTGGCCTTCTCCATCTCGATACGCGACGTCTCCGCTCGTTGCTGCTCTTCGTAGGTGGCCTTCTCCTGGTTGGCGATCTCGCGCTCGGTGAGCACACGCACGAGCTCGGCGGGGAAGACGACGTCTTGGATGTAGACACCCTTCGTCTCCACCTGGTACTGGCTGAGATAGCCGGTGATGGCCTCGAATGCAGCGCTCTGCACGGCCTGCCGGGTCTCGATGAACCGCACCGCCTCGAGCGCCTGCAGCGTGTTGCGGAAGTGGTTGCCGACCGCGCTCTGCAGCACCTCGCTCACCAGGTTGCGCATCGTGCCCACCATCGAGATCACCTTCGGCGCACGCGTGTCGGGGACGTGGATCTGGACCTGCAGGTCGATCTGGAAGACGAAGCCCTCGCGGCTCTTGGCCATGATCGACGACAGGTGGGCGTCCAGGTCGTGCGCTTCCGAGGTCGCCTCGGCCCAGTTGAGGGTGAGGATGAACGTGGGCACGATCTCCGCGGCGTAGACGCGGGGATTGATCGCGTACTTTCCCGTGCGCAGCGGTTCGGTCCAGATCCCGCGGTGGCCGGGGCGCACGATCGAGCCGAACTTGAACTCCTCGCCGGAGGTGTCGGCGGTCGGGAGGCCGACGAAGCCCTTGATCACGGCGACCTCGCCCTGGTTCACCACGAGCATCGGCACGAGATCGACGCGCACGAGGAACGGATTGAGCAGGTAGGCGCCGTAGAGCAGCGGGTCGTGCTGCAGGCCGATCTTGCCGCCGGCGTCGAGGAACGCCTGGAAGTCCTGGTAGTTGTTGTGCAGGGTGTTCTTGCTGCCGAGCAGGAGGTCGATGAGTTCGGCATCGGTGGTGCTGGTGCTCCCACCTGCGTTCGACTCCTCGATCGCCGCGACGTCGGCAAACCCGCCGAGCCGGCTCGCGATGTCTCCCGACGGGAGTGGTTCGCCCTCGAGTGCCGTCACGACGCCCACGAGGTCGAGCGTCGAGTCGGGCGCGATGACCATCACCTGCAACTGTTCCGGCGTCAGCCCGAACGACGCGGGAGTGAGCACGTCGCCTCGGGCCTGATCGGCCAGATCCGGTGACAACGGCAGGCCGTACACCGTCTGCGGCGTCAGCACGAGGAACGCCACCGGATGGATGGGTACGAGCGTGCCCGGCGGCAGCACCGGTCGTTGGACGCCCTTCTGACCACCGTGTTCCACGAAGCTCGCGATGTTCGAGAAGTTCCGGAGTTCAGGCGTGTACACCGCGCTCTTCGCGCCGATCGGGAGGGGATCGCCGACCTGTGCGATCACGACCCCGATCTCGCCGGCGGAGACCTGCACCCACGGGAACTTGGTGACGTAGAACATCGGCCAGACCTTGAAACGCAGGCCCGGCATCAGCAGGGTGGCCTGGTATCCGGCTTCTCCACGGAATGCGATGGGGTTGTCCTCGTCCAGTTTGCGGAACGCAAACCGCTTCGCAACGAGGCCGACCTCGGCAGCGCCGATGGCATGGAACGACTTCCACACGAGCAACAGCAGCAATACCGCCGCAACGATGACGACGATGATCCCGGCACTCATGGTCCCTGCCTTTCCTGGCAGGGACCACCCTAACGCGACGAGGCAGCCCTCAGCCGTCCTGGCGAGGGTCGCGTCCGTCACTCACCTGGATCGTGGATCTTGGCGGCGGTGAGGAGGTCGAAGTAGTCACGCCACACGGTGATCTTGCCGTCGTGGACCTCGAACACGCTGTTCACCGGCAGCTCGCGCCAGCCGTGATCGAGGCGATGGCGGTCGAGACGTTCGAAGAACACGATCGGTCCGGTCGCCGCGCGGCGAAGGATCACGAACTCGTTCTCGTGGATCGGAGCGAAGAACGGTTCGAGCACCTCACGGACGCCGGCGTGCCCGCGAACGGTCGACATCGGGATGTTCGTGTACTCGCAGTCGTCGGACAGGAAGGGCAGGGCGGCGTCGAAGTCCATCGCTTCGAAGGCAGTCATGAACGCATCGACGATGTCGGTCGGATCGCTCAGGGCGTCGGTCATCTGGGTCTCCTGTCGTGATGCAATTGTAGTGATCACTACGAAACGTACCCCGAGGGATCGGTACGATCAAGTCCGATGGGTCACAAGCACACGAAGGCCGAGATCCTCGAGGGCGCCCTGGCGGCGGCATTCGACGACGGTCTCAGCCAGCTCACCTTCGGCCGCTTGGCCAAGCGCCTCGGGATCAGCGACCGCATCATCGTGTACTACTTCCCGACGAAGGACGACCTGATCACCGAGGTGGTCGTCTCGATGGGGCTCCGGCTCCAGGAGACGCTCGCCGCGGCGTTCTCGTCACCGGCGGCGGACTACACCGATCTGGTTCGCGCCGCGTGGCCGGTGCTGGCCCGACCCGAGGCGGACCCGATCTTTGCGCTGTTCTTCGAAGCCAACGGGCTCGCAACCGCCGGGCGCGATCCGTACCGAACGCTGGTTCCCCAACTCGTCGAGCTGTGGATCGACTGGGCATCGCACTTCGTCGAGGGCAGCTCGGCTCGGCGTCGCACCGAAGCCGAGACCGCCATCGCCACCATCGACGGTCTGTTGCTGCTGCGTCTGCTCGCCGGCCCCGACGCCGCCGATCGGGCCGCTCGACGGCTCGGCATCGCCTGACCGTCACACCCTGGCCGTCACACCCTGGAAGGCCCACGGCCCGGTACCGTCGCTGCGATGCACCCCGTCGAGTTCCACGTCGACGCCACCGACGGCGCCGCCCGCGCCGGCACGGCGACGACGGCGCGCGGCAGCTACACGACACCGCTGTTCATGCCGGTGGGGACACGCGGCGCCATCAAGTACCTCAGCGCCGCCGACTACGAACGTGTCGGCGCCCAGATCGTGCTCGGCAACACCTACCACCTGATGCTGCGGCCGGGCGCCGATCTCGTCGAACGGTTCGGTGGCCTCGGTCGATTCGCCGGCTGGGACGGGCTCACCCTCACCGATTCGGGCGGCTTCCAGGTCTTCTCCCTCGATCCGAAGGTGGACGACGACGGCGTCACGTTCAGGAGCATCTACGACGGATCGTCGCACCGGTTCACGCCGGAGATCGCCGTTGACGTCCAACAGCGACTGGGTGCCGACATCCAGATGGTCCTCGACGTGTGCCCCCCACTGCCGAGCCCGCCCGAGGTCATCCGTCTGGCTGTCGACCGGACTGCGGCCTGGGCCGCTCGGGCCAGGGCGAGCCACACTCGCAGCGACCAGGCGTTGTTCGGCATCGTGCAGGGCGGGATCAGCGCGACGATGCGCCGTGAGAGTGCCCAGCAGATCGTCGAGATCGGCTTCGACGGGTACGGCATCGGGGGGCTGTCGGTGGGGGAGACCCGAGCGCAGATGCTGCCGGCGCTCGCCGCGGCCGTCGAGCACCTGCCGTCCGACCGTCCCCGCTACCTGATGGGCGTCGGCGATCCGGCGTCGCTCGTGGAAGCCGTTGCACTGGGGGTCGACCAGTTCGACTGCGTGATGCAGACCCGTCTGGGCCGGCACGGAACGGCGCTCACGTCGACCGGTCGATTCCAGGCCAAGGCGGCGCGCAACGCCGAACTCGACGAGCCGCTGGACCGTGACTGCCCGTGTGAGGTCTGTGCCCGACACAGCCGTGGCTACATCCGCCATCTCCTGCAGGTGGGAGAACCGACCGCCGCCCGCCTGCTCTCGATCCACAACGTGGCGTGGACGATCGATCTGATGGACCGAATGCGCGTCGCGATCCTGGCCGGATCGTTCTCGTCGTTCCGCTCGTCGGTCCTGGAAGTCTGGAGCTGACGGCGGCTCCGGTCGATTGCCAGCTAGGCTCGCTCGCCGTTATGACTGTGCAACTTTCGACCCTCCTCGCTCAGGAATCAAGCGGTGGGGGTGGTGGCGCCATCATCCAGCTCGGCATCTTGCTGCTGATCCCGTTCGCCATGTACTTCTTCCTCATCCGGCCGCAGCGCAAGCGGGCGCGTGAGCAGCAGGACCTGCAGCGTTCGATCCAGGTCGGCGACGAAGTCGTCACGACCTCGGGTGTGTTCGGCACGATCACCGGCGAAGACGGTGACTCCCGGTTCTGGCTCGAGATCGACGACGACGTGCAGATCCGCATCGCCCGCGCCGCCATCGCGGGCAAGGCCAACCCGGACGACGAGTCCGCTGTGGCCGACGATGAACTCGAGTCGGCCGACGCCGACGCCGACGCCGACAACGACTGACCTCATCTGATGCGTCGCCGTCTCTGGATCTCGATGATCGGCGTCGTGCTGATCGTCATTGCCACGATCACCTACAGCGTCGCCAGCGGCAACACCCCGGTGCTCGGTCTCGACCTGCAGGGCGGAGTGTCGGTCATCCTCGCCCCCGTCGAGCAGGCGGACGAATCCGATCTCATCGTCATCCGCGATCTCATCCGTGACGAACTCGAGCGACAGGGAATCGCCGAGCCCGACGTGCGCGTGCAGGGTCAGACGATCGTGGTCGACCTTCCCGGTGTTAGGGACCAGCAGGAGGCGCTGAGCGCCGTCGACGTGTCCGGCGTGGTCGAACTCCGGCCGGTGCTGAACTTCACCGATTGTCCGACACCGGAGGGATCCACGACGCCGACGTCGGCACCCAACGGGGTCGACGCTGCGACCACCGTCCCCACGCCCACCACGGTGCCCGCCCCGAGCGGATCCACCGCATCACCCTCGGGGCTGAGGCGGCCGGCGGTCCCGGACAGACCGTCCCGACCAGCACCGTCCCGACCAGCACTCTCCCGACCGGCACCGGCCCGACCGACACGGCTCCGACGGGAACCACACCGACTCCGGATCCCGTCATCGCCCAGCCGACCGTCACCGGCGCTGAACTGCTCCCCAATCGCGACGGATCGGTGATCTGCGTGGGTCCGGCCCAGGGCACCGGCGAGGTGTTCGAACGAGGCAGCGCCGAGGTCACCGCTCGACCAGGGTTGGGGTGTCGCCGTCAACCTGCGCGGCGACGGCCAGGCAGCGTGGAACAGCCTCGCGAGCCAGTGCTACAACGCCCAGCCGACCTGTCCGTCGACGCAGCCGGGTCTGCGCGGCCAGATCGCCATCGTCCTCGACAGCGTGGTGCAGTCGGCGCCGCAGGTGAACCAGCCGAGCTTCTCCGACTCCGTGGCGATCACCGGCGATTTCGACAGGAGCGAGGCCAGTGACCTGGCTGCGGTCCTGAACCGTGGCGCCTTCCCCGTCGAGGTCGTCGCCCAGGAGGCGAAGACGATCTCGGCGTCGGCGGGCTCCGATGCCCTGCGAGCGGCGATCTTCGCCGGCATCGTCGGCGTGATCCTGGTGCTCGTGCTGCTCGTTGCGTACTACCGCTCGCTCGCCATCGTGATCGTCGGTGGCCTACTCGTCTGGGCGGGCATGGTGTACGCCATGGCGGCTCTCGTGTCGGGCTGGACGAACTACGCCCTCAGCCTGGCCGGTGTGACGGGCATCATCGTGGCGATCGGCGTCACCGTCGACAGCTACGTCGTCTTCTTCGAACGGATCAAGGACGAACTGCGCAGCGGCAGAACGATCAAGAACGCAGCGCCTCGGAGCTTCAAGATGACGTGGCGGACGATCTGGTCCGCCGACGTCGTGTCGCTGATCGGTGCACTGATCCTGTTCTGGCTGAGCGTCGGCTCGGTCCGTGGCTTTGCGCTCTACCTCGGCCTCACGACCGTCTGTGACCTGCTCGTCTGCTACTTCTTCACCCGACCGGCGGTGTTGCTCCTGGCCCAGACCAGACGGCTCGCGCAAGCAGGACGAGCTGCTCGGCATGAACGTGGCGACGGCATGACGCTCGACACGACGATCGCACGTTCCGGGTACGGCCGCCTCCTGCGCGGGCAGACCGCCATCGACTTCTACGGTCGGCGCCGCATCGGTCTCTACACCGCGGTGATCATCGCCCTGATCACGATCGTCTCGCTGGTCACGCAGGGCCTGAACCTCGGTCTCGACTTCGAGGGCGGCAACGCCTGGGACGTCCCTGCCAGCGAGACCTTCGGCGTGAGCGAGGCCGCTGACGTGCTGAGCGCCAACGGGATCTCGACGACCGAGTCGAAGATCCAGCTGCGCAGCTCCGAGAGCTCCGACGTGGTGACCGTGCAGGTCGAGGAGCTCGACACGGAACGGGCTGCGGCGGTGACGGCCGACTTCGCCGACGCCGCCGGCGTGACGACCCAGGACATCAGCTTCTCGTTCACGAGTTCCACCTGGGGTGCCGAGATCACCGAGAAGGCGGTCCGTGCGCTGCTGGTGTTCTTCGTCGTGGTGTCGATCTTCATCGCGATCCGGTTCGAATGGCGTATGGCGGTCTCCGCCCTGGTCGCGATGGTCAACGACGTCATCGCCGCCGTCGGTGTGTACTCGGTGTTCCAGTTCACCGTCACTCCCGCCACCGTGATCGCGTTCCTCACGATCCTCGGGTACTCGCTCTACGACACGATCGTCGTCTTCGACCGTGTGCAGGAGAACGAAGCCAAGTACGCGTCGGTGCGCATGCCGTACGAGGACACGGTCAACATCTCGATGAACCAGGTGCTGATGCGTTCGTTGCTGACGAGCATGTCCTCCATCATCCCGGTCGTCTCGGTCCTGGTGCTCGGCCAGATCTTCGGATCCGTGGCGTTCCAGGACTTCGCCCTGGCCCTGCTCGTGGGCATGATCTCGGGGGTCTACTCCTCGATCTTCATCGCGACACCGCTGCTCGCCTGGCTCAAGCGCGACACCGGGCGCAAGACGCACCGCCAGCGCCTCGTCGGGGAGGATCTCCGTCGAGCGGTGATGGGATCGGGCGTCACCGGACGGGTACGGACCGACGGGTCGACGGTCGAGCGACCGATGAGGAGACCGACCGCGGTGGCGGCGACGACAGGGAGCTGGTCGGCACCGCTGTCGCCCAGCCTGCGGACCGTCTGCTGACCCATCCTCCTCGACCTCGCAAGAAGAAGCGCCGCTGACGTCGAGCCGTCCATCGTCGCCGTCCATCGTCCCCGCAGCGGGGCGACGGCGGTATCCTCCGACCATGGCAGGCGACTACGGGTCACTTCGGGGCTTCGTCCGGGAGATCAAGGACTATCCGACCGAGGGCGTCACGTTCCGCGACATCACGCCACTGCTCGGTGACGGCACGACGTTCGCGGCGACCGTGAACGGCCTGGTCGCCGAGTTCGCCAACCTGTCGATCGACCGTGTCGTCGGCGTCGAATCCCGTGGGTTCCTCTTCGCGTCGGCCGTCGCGTACCGAATGGGCGCCGGGCTCGTGCCGGTCCGCAAGGCGGGCAAGCTGCCGTGGGCCGTGGTGCGCGAGGAGTACGACCTCGAGTACGGCACCGACAAGCTCGAGATCCACCGAGATGCCATCCATCCGGGCGAGCGGATCCTCATCATCGACGATGTCCTCGCCACCGGCGGCACGGCTGCGGCCACGGCTCGGCTGGTCGAGACCCTCGGCGGGGTGATCGCCGGTCTGGGCTTCGTGATCGAACTCGACGAACTCGGAGGGCGGGCCCGGGTGGGGGAGCGGACCGTGAGGTCGCTCCTGCACTACTGATGGGCTGATCATGGGGACCGTCGACCGAGTTCTTCCGTGGAGGCGACAGCACGTCGAGATCGCGAACTCCGAGCTGACCCCACTGCTCGCGGCGTACCGTCGACGTCACCCGAAGTCGCCCGTCACCACGATCAGTCGTGCGTATCGGGTGGCGTCCGAAGCCCACCAGTCGCAGATGCGCTCCAGCGGCGAGAGCTACATCAACCACCCGCTCGCGGTCGCGCAGATCGTCGCCGACATCGGGCTCGACGAGGTGTCGGTCACCGCCGCGCTGCTGCACGACGCCGTGGAGGACACCGAGATCACGGTGGCCGACGTCGAGCGTGACTTCGGGCCCGAGGTCGCGGCGATCGTCGACGGTGTCACCAAGCTCGAACGAATCCGCTTCGAGTCGCGGGAGGAGCAGCAGGCAGCCAGCATGCGCAAGATGCTCGTCGCGATGGCCAAGGACCTGCGGGTACTGGTCATCAAGCTGGCCGACCGCCTGCACAACATGCGCACCATTGCGGCGATGCCGCTGGAGAAGCAGCAGCGCATCGCCCAGGAGACCCTGGACATCTACGCCCCGCTGGCGCATCGCCTCGGCATGCAGGAGATGAAGCAGCAACTCGAGGATCTCGCGTTCGCCTCGCTCTATCCGAAGCGGTTCGCCGAACTGGATCACCTGGTGAGCAGTCGGACACCCGAGCGCGACGTGTACCTCGCCAAGACCCTCGCCGAGGTACGGGCCCGGCTGGAGGAGTTGGGTATCAAGGCCGAGGTCACGGGCCGCGGCAAGCACCTGTGGAGCATCTACGAAAAGATGGTCGTCAAGGGTCGCGAGTTCGACGACATCTTCGACCTCATCGCCATCCGCGTGGTGGTCGACTCGATGAAGGACTGCTATGCGGCGCTCGGCTCGATCCACGGGCGCTGGCGGCCGGTCGTGGGCCGGTTCAAGGACTACATCGCGATGCCGAAGTTCAACCTCTACCAGAGCCTGCACACCACGGTGATCGGCCCGGCGGGCAAGCCGATCGAAGTGCAGATCCGCACGGTGGAGATGCACCAGCGCGCCGAGTGGGGCGTCGCTGCGCACTGGGCGTACAAGGAAGGCGGCGACCGGCCGGCGGACATCGACTGGTTGAGCCGCATCATCGACTGGCAGGAGGACATCTCCGACCCGGCGCTGTTCATGCAGAGCCTGAAGACGGACCTCGAGCAGGACGAGGTCTTCGTCTTCACGCCCAAGGGTCGGGTCATCACGTTGCCGGTCGGATCGACCACGGTGGACTTCGCCTACGGCGTGCACACCGAGGTCGGCCATGCCTGTATCGGCGCGAAGGTCAACGGCCGCCTCGTCTCGCTCGACCACGTGCTGTCGAGCGGCGACAACGTGGAGATCTTCACGTCGAAGGTCGAAACGGCGGGCCCATCGCAGGATTGGCTGGCGTTCGTCGCCTCGCCTCGCGCGCAACAAGATCCGCCAGTGGTTCAGCCGCGAGCGACGGGTCGACATGGTCGAGGTCGGCCGCGACGAACTCACCTCGGAGATGCGCCGCGAGCGTCTCCCGGTGCAGCAGGTGTGGAAGTCACCGCAGCTCCAGGCGGTGATCGCCGAGATGAGCTACGTCGACCTCGACGCGCTCCTGGCGGCGATCGGCGAGCATCACGTGTCCGCCAAGTCGGTCGCCCAACGCCTCGCTCGTGGCTTCCGGTCCGGCGACGAGCCGGAACAACTCCCCGTGACGATCCGGACCCCACGGCGGGAACGACGCGACGGCGAACGGTCGCGTGTCGGTGTGCACGTCGAAGGACTCGACGACGTGCTCGTGCGGCTGGCGAACTGCTGCACCCCGGTGCCGGGCGACTCGATCATCGGGTTCGTGACCCGCGGTCGTGGGGTGAGCGTGCACCGCTCGGACTGCGCCAATGCGGTGTCGCTGATGTCGGAGCAGGCAACGCGAATGATCGAAGTCGAGTGGGACGGCGAGGAGCAGCGAGGCGCGACCTTCATCGCCGGCGTGGAGGTGGTGGCACTGGACCGTTCCCGGCTGCTCCGTGACGTCACGAACGCCCTGGCGGACCATCAGGTGAACATCCTGTCCTGCCAGACCGTGACGGGGACCGACCGTGTGGCGAAGATGCGCTTCGAGTTCGAATTCGCCAATCCCGGCTACCTCGACGCGGTCATCCGCACGATCAAGGGCGTCGACTCGGTCTACGACGCATATCGCCTGATCCCGGGCGCAGCGACGCCGGTAGCCTGACCGGCCGTGCCAGCGTTCCAGACCAGTCCCGGCATGCGGGACATCCTGCCGCCCGAGAGCGCCCGCTGGCGTCGATTCACCGATGTCTTCGCCGATGTCGTCGAACGGGCCGGCTACGGCCAGGTCATCACGCCGTTGCTCGAGGATCTCGGCGTGTTCACCCGGATCGGCGACGCGACCGAGATCGTGACCAAGGAGATGTACGACTTCGTCGACAAGGGCCGAGCGTCACATCGCCCTGCGGCCCGAGATGACCGCCAGCGTGTGCCGGGCATTCGCCGAACACCGCCCGACGGTGCCGTGGAAGGTGTTCTACGCCGGTTCGAACTTCCGCTACGAGAAGCCCCAGCGGGGCCGGTACCGCCAGTTCGACCAGGTCGGCATCGAGGTGCTCGGCGCCGACGATCCCTACGTCGACGTCGAGGTGATCGCGCTCGCCTGGGAGTTCTACCGACGACTCGGGCTCCGCCAGGTGGCGCTGATCGTGAACAGCCTCGGTGAGCCCGACGATCGGGCACGATACGTCGAGGCACTCCACGACTACTTCGTCGCTGCCGGGGATCGGCTCAGCGAGCAGTCGAGGGCCACCCTCGAACGCAATCCGCTGCGCGTCCTGGACTCCAAGCGTGACGGTGACGCCGCAGTGATCGCCGGGGCCCCGCTGATCGCCGAGTTCCACAGCAACGGTGCGGCGGAGCACTTCGAGGCCGTGCTGGCAGGCCTGCGCGCGCTCGACATCCCGTTCACGATCGAACCCAAGCTGGTCCGGGGTCTCGACTACTACCGCCGCACGATCTTCGAGTTCCAGGGCGGCACGCTCGATTCCGCGCAGAATGCGCTCGGTGGCGGTGGCCGCTACGACGGTCTCGTCGAGGCCCTCGGCGGTCCGGCCACACCGGGTATCGGCTTCGCCCTCGGTGTCGACCGGACGTTGTTGGCCTGCGACGACGAAGGCGTGTTCGGCGCCGAGCCGGTAGAACTCGATGCGTTCGTCGTGGACGTGACCGGCGGTCTGCACGGGGCGACGATCACGGCGGAGCTGCGGGCGGCGGGGTTCGCCGTCGATCGGGGCTTCGACAATCGCTCCATGAAGGCGCAGATGAAGCTCGCCAATCGCAGCGGTGCCCGCTTCGCCGTGCTGATCGGCGACGATGAACTCGCTGCCGGCACGGTGGTCGTCAAGCCCATGCGTTCCGAGGGCGACCAGGTTGCCATCCCCCGATCCGAAATCGGCGCGCATCTCGCCGCGCGCTCTGAGCAGAATTGACCGAATCATGACCGATCCCACCGGCGCTCCCAGCGCCTCTCCCAACGCGACGACGATGCGTACGCATCTGTGTGGCGAACTGCGTACCGACCACGTCGGCCAGACCGTCAGCGTCTGTGGCTGGGTCGGCCGGCGGCGCGAGCACGGCGAACACCTCGCGTTCGTCGACCTGCGTGACCACTCCGGCATCGTGCAGTGCGTCATCAACGACGATGTGGACGTCCGCAGCGAGTACGTGCTGCGCATCACCGGCGTCGTGCGAGCCCGCCCGGACGGCACCGTGAACGACCAGCTGCCGACCGGCGAGATCGAACTCGGGGAGTGTCAGGTCGAGATCCTGCGCAAGGCGGACCCGCCCCCGTTCCCGATCGATGCCCGTGCCGACGACGTGGACGAGAACATCCGGCTCCAGCATCGGTACCTCGACCTGCGGCGCGAGCGGATGCAGAAGAACCTGCGGTTGCGTTCGCGGGTCAACGCAGCGGTTCGAGATGCGATGGATGCGCAGGGGTTCGTCGAGGTCGAGACGCCGATGCTCGTCCCGTCGACGCCCGAGGGTGCTCGCGAGTTCCTCGTGCCGTCGCGCAAGGAGCCAGGTTCGTTCTACGCCCTGCCGCAGTCGCCGCAGTTGTTCAAGCAGCTGCTGATGGTCGCCGGCGTGGACCGCTACTACCAGATGGCCCGTTGTCTGCGCGACGAGGACCTGCGCGCTGACCGTCAGTACGAGTTCATGCAACTCGACATGGAGATGAGCTTCGTCACGCAGGACGACGTGCTCGACGCGGTGAGCGAGGCCGTGCTCGCAGCTGCCGAGGCAGCGACCGGGGTTCGGCCACCGGCCATCGAGCGCATCACCTGGCACGAGGCGATGGATCGCTACGGCATCGACAAGCCGGACCTGCGGTTCGGTCTCGAGTTGGTGGAGCTCACACCGATCTTCGCCGCCACCGAGTTCAAGGCGTTCGCCGGTGCCGGGGCGATCAAGGGGATCAAGGTGCCCGGCGGCGCGGACGAGTACGGCCGCAACCAGCTCGACAAGCTGACGGACCGTGCCAAGTCACTCGGGGCCAAGGGTCTCGTGTGGATGAAGGTCACCGAGGTCGGTGCGGGCAGCGAAGGCTCCGGCTTCGATTCGCCGGTCGCCAAGTTCCTCACCGCCGACGAGGCTGCGGCGTTGCGGTCGACGATGGAGGCCGACACCGGCGATCTCATCCTGATCGTTGCCGACGAGTGGATGACCGCGTGCGAAGTGCTGGGCACGCTGCGCAACGACATCGCCCGGCCGCCGGTCCACGAGGGTCCGTACCGTTACGTGTGGGTGGTCGAGTTCCCGTTGTTCGTCGGTGTCGACAAGGAGTCCGGGCGTCCCAAGCCCGGTCACCACCCGTTCACGACCCCGCATCCCGATGACCTGGACAAGATCGAGTCCGACCCGTTGTCCGTGCGCTCCATCGCCTACGACCTGGTGCTCAACGGTTGGGAGCTCGGGTCCGGATCGATCCGGATCCACGAACCCGAACTGCAGCGCCGTGTGTTCCACGCGCTCGGCATCTCCGACGAGGAAGCCGAGCGTAAGTTCGGCTTCTTCCTCAACCCGTTCGACTACGGAGCGCCCCCGCACGGCGGGTTCGCGTTCGGTCTCGATCGGCTCGTGGCGATCCTCGCCGGCGAGGAGAACATCCGTGAGGTCATCGCCTTCCCGAAGACGCAGTCGGGCACCGATCCGATGACGAACTCGCCGATCCCCGGCGACCCGAAGGCCCTCGCCGAGCTCGGCATCAAGATCCTGCCCTCCCGCCACCTGACCCCCGATGGTCTGGCAGGATCGGGTGATGAGCTTCGGGACCGAGATCACCGGGATGGCGAGTCACTGATCGGGCCGTGGCGGGAGCCGGCGCAGATGCTCGCCGAGCAGGACCTCGGTGGGCACACGAGCGTCCACGACGATGCGACCGCAGCGAAACTCGGTTTGGCCGGAGCTCCCATCGAGGGACCGACGCACTTCAGCCAGATCGATCCGCTGGCGGTCGACCGGTGGGGCCCGGCCTGGTTCGAGCGCGGGTGCGTCAGTTCCCACTTCCTGAACATGGTGGTGGAGGGTGAGCAGGTCCGCGCGACGCTGACGTCCGAGACGGCGACGCTCGGGCGCGTCGTCGCCGAGAAGGGCGACGGGACACCTGTGCTCACCGCGACGGTGTCGCTCGGGTCGTCCGATGCCACCGAACTCGACGAGCGGCGTCGCCGTGGTCTCGACGACCCCGGACAGCTGTTCATCGTGGATCAGCTCGAGATCGGGATGACCCGGACGAACCCCGAGCCGGTGACGATGGGGTTCGACGAGCACAACGGTGCGCTGTACCCGTTCACGCTCGCCCAGAAGCTCGCCCGGATCACCGAACCGTGTTCGTGGTACGACGCCGACGGTGACAGCCCGTGGGGGCGGCCGATCGTGCCCACCGAGATGATCAGCGTGCTCGCCCACAAGGCCGGGATCCATCTGCCGGTGCGGGGCCCGGCCGTCGGGCTGTTCATCGATCTCGAGGTCCGCTACCTGGATGGCCCCGTCTTCGTGGGTCAGCCGTACCTGGTCGAGCACACGATCGTGGGTCTCGGCCAGAGCAAGCGGGTGGAGTCGTACTGGACCGAATCGACGCTCACCGACGCGGACACCGGCGCCCACACGGCGTCGGTGCTGCTGCACCAGGGTGTCTTCAAGGCCTCCTACGCCGACTATCCGACCACCTGACCCGATCCACACCCGAGCGATGAGCGATCAGCGCGACAGGTGCGCTCACCTCTCATCGCTCGTGTTCTTCGGGGTAGACGACGCCGATCTGGGAGCGGATCTCGTCGAGCACCTCCATCGTGGAGATGGAGGTGGCGAGCGGGATCACGTCGCTCTCGAGATGGCCGTCACGGATGCGCTGCCATGGCGTGGGCGGCCTCGTGGGCGAGACCCTGGTGGGGGATCTCGACGTGCACGGGTTCCTCGCCGGTGATCCGGACGGTGAAGCTGGTCGGGAACCAGAACGGCGCATCGACGTCGATGCGACCCAGCGTGCCGTACGCCGAGGCGCCCAGGCTGGTGTACATGTCCAATGACGTGTGGAACACGCCGATGGCCCCGCCCGAGTAGGACACGACGCCACCGACGGTGGCGTCGACACCGGTCGGACCGAGCGTGCCGATCGCCTTGACCTCGACCGGATCCCCGGCGAGGTACCGGGCGAACGTGATCGGGTAGACGCCGAGGTCCAGCAGGGCGCCGCCGGCGAGGTCCGCCCGGCGGTGGCGGCCGTCCGGTTCGAGCACCGGAATCCCGAAGTCCGCCTCGACGATCTCGAGGTGACCGATCTCGCCGTCGAGCACCCGCCGGCGAACCTCGACGACCGCCGGGATGAACCAGGTCCACATGGCTTCCATCAGGAACCGGCCGTTGCGTCGGGCGGCGTCGACCATCTCGCGGGCCTGGGGTGCATTGAGGGCGAAGGCCTTCTCGCACAGCACGTGCCTGCCGGCGTCGAGGGCGGCGATGGTCATCGCATGGTGGTGGCTGTGCGGGGAGGCGACGTAGACGATGTCGACGTTGTCGTCGGCGAACAGTTCGTCGTAGCTGCCGTGAGCCGCAGGGATCCCGAACCGGTCGGCGAACGCGACGGCGGAGTCGAGGGACCGGGAACCGACGGCGGTGATCCGGGCCTCGGGCAGGGTCTGCAGCGCCTCGCACATGCTGGCGGCGATCTTTCCGGTGGCGGCGATGCCCCAGCGCATGGGCTCGGTGTCGGTGGTCATGTCGGGACGGTAGCAACCCGTGCGCGAACTAGGGTCGCCGGACGCATGGACACGAATCCGGTGATCGAGGTGTTGGGACGGCGACTGCGACTCGCGGTCATCGGTGGCGGCCCTGGCAGTTTCATCGGGTCGATGCACCGGACCGCAGCGCGTCTGGACGACCGCTACGAGATCGTCGCCGGCGTGCTGTCGTCGGATCCGGCGCGGTCGCGTGCGGCCGCGCTCGCGATCGGGATCGGATCCGGACCGTGCCTATCCGACCGTCGCCGACATGCTCGACGCCGAAGCAGACCGCGCCGACGGGGCCGACGTCGTGGCGATCATGACGCCGAACGACAGCCACCACGAGTACGCACTCGCGGCGCTGCGGCACGGATTCGACGTGATCTGCGACAAGCCGATCACCAACACCCTCGACGAGGCGCTCGAGGTGCTCACGCTCGTCGGCGAGACCGGTCTGGTCTTCTGTGTCACCCACAACTACACGGGGTACCCGATGGTGCGCCAGGCCCGAGCGATGGTGGAGGCCGGCCAACTCGGAACGATCCAGTTGATCCAGGTGGAGTACGTGCAGGGCCACAAGGCGGCCGAACGCGATCCCGACCACGATCCAGCGGTCGATGGTGCGCTGCCGTGGCGGTACGACCCGATCCGCGGCGGCCCGTCGCTCGTGATGGGCGACATCGGAACCCATGCCCACAACCTCGTGAGGTTCGTCACCGGCCTGGAGGTCACCGAGTTGGCCGCCGAGGTCGGTGCGATCGTGGCGAACCGACTGACCGACGACTTCGCCGGGGCGCTGCTGCGGTTCGACAACGGTGCCAGGGGATCGTTCTGGGTGACGCAGGCCGCCGCCGGCGTCGAGAACTGCCTGCGCTTGCGGGTGTCGGGCACCTTGGGCACCCTGGAGTGGATGCAGGAGCAGCCGACGGTCCTCGTCTTCCGACCCATCGGTGAGCCGGTCCAGGTCCGTACGCCGAACGGTCCCGGAGCGCTCGCGCCGTCGATTCGGGCCAGCCGCATCGTCGCCGGTCATCCCGAAGGCTTCCACGAGGGATTCGCCAACATCTACTCCGACGCCGCCGAGGCGATCGCGGCCCGTCGGACCGCAACGGAGCCCGACCCGCTCGCCACCCAGTTCCCGAACGCGGTCGACGGTGTGATGGGTGTGGCATTCGTCGAGGCCGTGATCAGATCCAGCGCCGACGGTGGCGTGTGGACCGCGATCGAGGAACGACCCGCGAGACCGGATCGATGACGACTCCGCGGCCCGGGCCGCCGTCCGGTTGGGCGACTGCCGGGGAGGCGCTGAGCGGGCTCCAGGCGATCCGCCTCATCGGACAGACACCTCGCCTGGCCCGCACGCCGCGCGGTCACGGCGCTCCCGTCATTCTCACCCCCGGCCTCGGGGCCAGTGACGTGTCGTTGCTGCCCCTGCGGCGCTTCCTGCGCGACCGGGGGTATCACGCCCGGTCGGCCGGGCTCGGCCGGATCACCGCCAACGTGCCGGAGCTCGGAGCCCAACTCCTCGCCCGCACGGTGGAGGTGTACCGAACGACCGGCCACAAGGTCACGCTCGTCGGGTGGAGCATGGGTGGCATCCTGTCCCGCGAGGTCGCTCGGGAACGTCCCGAGCTGGTCGAGCGCATCATCACCTTCGGGACGCCGGTCACCGGTGGACCGGCCCACACGGCGTTCGGTCGCGGGTTGACCGATGCCGAGCGGGCGCTGATCGACGAACGGATCGAGCACCGCGGCCAGGTGCCGATCCGGGTACCGATCACGGCGATCTGGAGCCGACGAGATGGTGTGGTGGCGCCGGCTGCCTGCATCGATCACCGGTCGCCTCTGGTGGAGCATGTGGAGGTGTCCAGCACCCACCTGGGCATGGGCATCGATCCGGATGTGTGGCGCATCATCGCCGATCGACTCGGCCAGGTGGCCTGACCTCGCAGGTGTGTCACAGCCCTCGCGTAGGGTGTCTCGGGACCGACTCCTCCCGTTGGAACTTCCACGTAGGAGCACACCATGAATCCATCCGAGAGCCCGTCGACCCCGACCAATCTGGTCGTCCTGCGAGGCCGCACGGCGAACACGCCGGCACTGCGGGACCTGCCCTCCGGCAGCGTCGTCGCCCAGTTCGACGTCGTCACGCCGATCGACGACCGCGGCGCCACCAGCGCGGTTCCCGTGGCCTGGCCCGATCCCTCACCGTCCGCGCTCGCCCGAGTCGGCGAGGGGATGGACATCGTCGTCGTCGGTACCGTGCGGCGGCGATTCTTCCGAGTGGGCGGAGCGACACAGAGCCGCACCGAAGTCGTCGCCGAGTCGGTCATTCCGGCCCGTCGACGCAAGCAGGTCGACGCAGCACTGCAGACGGTCGTCGATCTCCTCCGAGCCTGCTGACCCGGAGCGGGGTTCAGGTGAGGCTGCGGATCACGAGCCCCGTGCGGAGTTTGGGCGTGAAGAACGTCGACTTCGGAGGCATCAGGACACCTTCGCGGGCGGTGCGTTCGATCTCGGCCACGCTGACGGGGCGAATCAGCACGGCTGCGGACGCCTCCCCGGTCGTGACGGCGTTCACGACGTGGTCCAGACCGTGCTGGTAGCTGACGCGGTGGTCGACATCGCGAAGCGCGTGTTCGAGCCAGGCGCCGTCCAGTGAACGGACGTCAGCGAAGGCCCCGGCGCGGGCCGCGAGCCACTGCGCCGACCCGTCCGGGGCGACGAGGCAGAGCACCCCCTGTTCGTTCATGGTGGCCAGCGTGTGAGCGTCGGGTCGAGCGGCGTCGGTTCGTTCGAAGGACCTGTCGAGCGCGGCCGCGAGGTCGTCGAAACTCACGTCGTGGTACAGCCGGTGGATCGCCTCGACGGACAGCTGATCGGCGACCAGTTCGCTGACGAACGTCAGGGTCTCATCGGCGGGATTCGGACGGTCACCGTTCGCGCGACGAGCCTCGTCCCGGTACGTGCGGCTGATGCCGTAGCGATGATGACCGTCGGCGATGAGGACGTCCTCCGAGCCGACCTTGGCGGCGATCGCCTCGATCCGTGCCGGGTCGGACACCCGCTCGACGATGTGCTCGACACCGTCGACGGTGACCTTGCTGATCGGCTCGGCGGGCTCGGTCAGCAGGTCGGTGAGGCCCTGGGCGAGCGACAACCCCCACACCGGTGACAGATTCGCCCGAGTGGCTCTCGTGAGGTCGAGGCGGTCGGTCGACGCCTTCGGTGTCACGCGCTCGTGCGGCAGGACGCCGCCGGCGCCCTCGTCGACGACTTCGAGGCCGCCGAGGACTCCGGCGATGTCGCGGGCGGCGCCGGACGCATCGGTGAACCGCATCCGATAGATCGTGAAGGTCGGGGTCTGGTCGTACTCCATGATCCCGGCATCGATCCAGTCGTTCAGTGTCACTGCCGCGCGTTCGTACCGATCGGCACCCTGTGACTCGCGAGGCACGTCGACGTGGGTGATGTTGAATCGGTTGCGGGCACCGAGTTCGTCGATGTCGGCATCGGACAGCACGTCGTACGGCGGGGCGATCAGATCGTCGATGGTTCGATCGCTGTAGCGCAGGGCGGGAAACGGAGTGAATCGCGGCACCCCGACAGGATGCCACTGTCGGACACCGGAGCTGCAACGATCTCGCTCGTGGACGACGATTCGGTCGACTGGACGACGATCGAGACGGTGCTGTGTGACCTCGACGGGGTGGTGTGGCTGGCGCATCGAGCCGATCGAAGGATCGGTGGACGCAATCGCCCGGATCCGAGCAACGGGACGTCGGGTGCTGTTCGTGACCAACAACTCGGCGGCCGTCGAACGCGACCATGAGCAGGCGCTCGAGGCGATCGGCATCCCTGCTGTCGGCGATGTCGTGAGTTCGGCGATGGCTGCGGCGATGCTGGTCGAGCCGGGCGAGCGGGTGCTCGTCGCCGGTGGTGCCGGGCGTGGTGGAGGCGCTCGATCGCCCGGGGGGTGGAGGTCGTCGTCAACGACGGTCGAGGGAGATCCCGACCGGATTCGACGCCGTCGTCGTCGGTCTCCATCGTGACTTCGACTTCGATCGCCTGGTCGTGGCCTCGGCGGCGGTTCGAGCCGGGGCCCGGCTGATCGGCACCAACTCGGACTCGACCTATCCGACGCCGACGCGGTCTGCAACCCGGCGGTGGGAGCGATCCTCGCCGCGGTCGCCGCCGCGTCAGGAGTCGAGCCCGTCATCGCCGGCAAGCCGAACGAGGCGATGGTCGCCGTCATCGAGCGGCGTTTGTCCGCCGACGATCGCCGGTACGACGGCGGACGTTCCCTGATGGTGGGAGACCGCCCAGACACCGACGGGTTGTTCGCTCAGCGGCTCGGCTGCTCGGTTCGCGCTGGTTCGATCAGGTGTCACCCGCGTCGGCGACCGCATCGTGCACGCAGTGGCCGTCGACCTCGACGTCGCCGACCTGCGAGCGGTGGCGGATCGCCTCGCGTTGCCGGTCTGAATGCGCAGTAGCCTGACCTCATGGCAAAAACGACATTGCAACGACTGGTCGACGCTGGCGTCGAGTTCTCCGACATTTCCCGCAAGCAGGCCGAGTCCATCGTGCAGTCGATGGTGAAGGCCGGCGAGGTGCGCCGGAGTGATGCCGAGCAGGCAGTCCAGACACTGCTCGACCGTGGTCGGGAGACCTCGGAGCGCTTGAACGACACCCTCCAGAAGGAGTTCTCGAAGCAGGTCAACTGGCTGTCGGAACGCTTCGACGAGCTCGAGGACCGCTTCGAGGAGCTCGCCGAGAAGATCGCCGAGCGCGTGAAGAACGAGACGGCAGCTCCGGCCAAGAAGGCTCCGGCCAAGAAGGCTCCGGCCAAGAAGGCTCCGGCCAAGAAGGCTCCGGCCAAGAAGGCTCCGGCCAAGAAGGCTCCGGCGAAGAAGGCTCCGGCCAAGAAGGCTCCGGCCAAGAAGGCTCCGGCCAAGAAGGCTCCCGCGAAGAAGGCTCCGGCCAAGAAGGCTGCGGCCCCCACCACACCTGCGGGCTGAACCGATTCGTGGCGCCCCGTCGACGCCTCGACGCCGAACTCGTTCGGCGTGAGCTGGTGACGAGCCGCACGGAAGCCCAGTCACTCATCGCGGCCAATCGGATCCTCGTGAACGGATCCGTCGCCGACAAGGCTGCCCGCCTGGTTGCGCCCGGCGACGCGCTCGTCGTCGACGGTCCACCCGCGCGGTACGTCGGCCGCGGCGCCGAGAAACTCGATCACGCGCTCACGGTGTTCCAGCTGGACGTCACCGGCGTGCGGGCGCTCGACGTCGGCGCCTCCACCGGAGGATTCACCGACTGCCTGTTGCAGCGGGGAGCGGCCCATGTCGTCGCCCTCGACGTCGGTCACGGCCAGCTCCACGAGCGGCTGCGCCACGACGCGCGTGTGACCAATCTCGAGCGGTGCAACGTCCGACACGCCGTGCTCGACGACATCGGCGGACCGGTGGAGTTGATCGTCGGTGACCTGTCGTTCATCTCGCTGACGCTGGTGATCCCCGTGCTGACCCAGCTGTGCCAACCTGGGTCGCCGATGGTCCTGCTCGTCAAGCCCCAGTTCGAAGCCGGTCGGGACGAGGTCAGCCGCGGTCGCGGGGTGATCTCGGACAGTTCGGTGCACGATCGCGTTCCGCGACGAAGTCGGCAGCGCACTGGTCGAGGCGGGGTGTCAGGTGATCGACTGGACGACGTCACCGATCACCGGTGCCGACGGCAACGTCGAGTTCCTCGTCCACGCCACGACGGCGGAACAGCCATGACCGCCGGAGTCGCGCTCGTCGCCCATCACGAACGCATCACTGCCAGGGCGCATGCGACCCGTGCTGCGGACTGGTGTGCCGAGCAGGGCATCCCGTTCTGGATGCCGAGGGCCGACGCCGAAGCGCTGGACCTGGGTCAGTACGCCGATGACCGTCCGATCTCGCAGGCCGACCTCGTGCTCAGTCTCGGGGGAGACGGCACGATGCTCCGCAGCGTGCGACTGCTGGAGGGAGCTGCGGTTGCGCTGCTCGGGGTCAACCTCGGTGATCTCGGCTACCTCACCGAGGTCGAGCCGGACCGGCTGACCGATGCGCTCGCACGGTTCGTGAACGGCGCCGAGGCCGGCGCATGGCACCTGGACGAGCGGATGATGCTCGACGTGGCGGTCAACGGAATCGACGTCGGTCGGGCGCTGAACGAGGCGGTCGTCGAGAAGGCGGAGTCCGGTCACACGGTCCGGCTGTTGGCGCGAATCGACGGCGAGGCGTTCACCTACTACGCCGCTGACGGCCTCATCGTCGCCACCCCGACGGGATCGACGGCCTACTCGCTGTCCGCTCGGGGTCCGATCGTGTCGCCCCGACATCGAGCGATGCTGCTCACGCCCGTGTCGCCCCACATGCTCTTCGACCGCACGCTCGTGCTCGATCCGTCCGAAGTCGTCGAGATCGAGGTGTCGGGGCACCGGCGGGCGGCCCTGACGCTCGATGGGCAGCCGTACGCCTCGCTGGTCGATGGCGACGTCGTGCGGTGCATGCCGTCGGAGGCGACTGCACGATTCGTACGGTTCGGTGGCGAGCAGTACCACCAGATCCTCAAGGCCAAGTTCGGCCTGGCCGACCGGTGATCAGGGTCGACCACCGATGCTGACAGAACTCCACATCGAGAACCTCGGTGTGATCGAGCGCATCGAGATCATGCTCGGCCCGGGTCTCACGGCGGTCACCGGCGAGACCGGGGCGGGCAAGACGATGCTGGTCGAGGCGATCGAACTGCTCGTCGGTGGACGGGCCGATGCCTCGATGGTGCGCCACGGGGCTGCCGAAGCCCGGATCGACGGGCGTCTCGTCTCGGTCGATGGTGAAGAGATCGTGCTCACGCGGGTCATCCCCGCCGACGGACGGTCGCGGGCGTACCTCAACGGTCGTCTCGCCACCGTGGCGACGCTGGCCGAGGCCGCAGCGGACATCGTCGACCTGCACGGCCAGCACGCCCATCAGTCGTTGCTGTCGACGGCCACCCAGCGAGCTGCGCTCGACGAGTACGGACGCATCGACCTCGGACCGTTGCGGGCGGCGCGGGCCCGGCTGACGGAGATCGATGCCGGCCTGGCGGCGCTGGGTGGGGACGAACGCGCACGCGCCCGCGAGATCGACCTCCTGCGATTCCAGGTCGAGGAGCTGTCGAGCGCGGACATCGTCGACGCGAACGAAGACGAGGGCCTCGACGCCGAGGAGTCCGTACTGGCCGATGCGTCGGCGCACCGGGAAGCGGCGCGAGGCATCCGTCGCCCTGCTCGCCGATGACGACGGGGGGCGAGACGCCATCGCCCGGGCCCTCGGCGCGGTCGACGGCAGGGCGCCGTTCGCCTCCGAGGCCGAGCGGCTCGCGCGACGTGCTCGCCGAACTCGACGACATCGTGAGCGAGCTCCGTGCGGCAGGGGAGCGGATCGCCGAGTCGCCGGCCGCGGCTCGCGGAGATCCGGGAGCGACGGCAGCTGCTCAAGAACCTGCAGCGAAAGTACGGCGACGATCTCGCCGCAGTGATGACCTACCGCGAGGTCTCCGAACAGCGCCTCGCCGAGCTGGAGTCCTTCGACCAGCGGGCCGCCGAGCTCGACTCCGCAGCGGCAGCAGGCACTGGCGGCCGAGCGAGTCGCGGCCGCCGAGGTGGGCCGGCGCCGGCGCGAAGTCGGCCCCGAGCTCGCAGCGGCGGTCGAATCCGAACTCCGTGCGTTGGCGATGCCGCACGTGTCGATCGCCGTGGAGGTCGGTGAGCACCCCGAGGATCATCCGGGCGACCGGGTGCAGTTCCTCCTCGCCGCCAACCCGGGTTCCCCACTGCTCCCACTCAATCGGGTCGCATCCGGCGGCGAACTGGCCCGGGCGATGCTGGCGCTGCGACTCGTGCTGTCCTCGGGTCGTCACGACGCCGGTCGCACCCTGGTGTTCGACGAGGTCGATGCCGGGATCGGCGGGGCCGCGGCCCAGGCCATCGGCGATGCGTTGGCGGGGCTCGGTCGCAGCCATCAGGTGCTCGTCGTCACCCACCTGGCCCAGGTCGCCGCGGCCGCCGACGCACAGATCTCGGTCACCAAGACGGTGCAGAGTGGGGCGACCTCCGTGGTCGCGACGACGAATCGACGGGGATGACCGAGCGGTGGAAGTGGCCCGGATGCTGTCGGGATCGACCACCGAGTCGGCGATGGAGCACGCCCGAGAACTGCTCGGGCGCTGAGAATCGGGCAGATCCGCCGAGATCGCACTCGCAGCAGCTCCGAGCGGGGTATGGTGATCTCCCGTCATGGTGTCGCGTGAAGTGTCGCGTGGACATCGAACATCGAGACGGAGGAGTGGCAGATGCCGAAGCACATTTTCGTGACCGGTGGTGTCGCCAGCTCGCTCGGCAAGGGCCTCACGGCCTCGTCGCTCGGTCGCCTGCTCAAGCTTCGTGGTCTGCGCGTCACGCTCCAGAAGCTGGACCCGTACATCAACATCGATCCGGGCACGATGAACCCGTTCGAGCACGGCGAGGTGTTCGTCACCGACGACGGCGGCGAGACCGACCTCGACCTCGGCCACTACGAGCGCTTCATCGACGAGAACCTCTCCCGCAACTCCAACGCCACGACCGGTTCCATCTACCAGGCGGTGCTCGCCGCGGAACGTCGTGGCGACTACCTCGGCAAGACCGTGCAGGTCATCCCGCACATCACCGACGAGATCAAGCGGCGCGTCGAGCGTGTCGCCCGCACCGACGTCGACGTGGTGATCACCGAGGTCGGTGGCACCGTCGGCGACATCGAGATCCTGCCGTTCCTCGAGGCGATCCGTCAGTTCCGCAACATGGTCGGGGCGTGACAACGTCTGCTACATCCACGTCACGCTCGTGCCGTTCATCGGGCCGTCGGGAGAGCAGAAGACCAAGCCGACGCAGCACTCGGTGACCGAGCTGCGCAGCCGCGGCATCCAGCCCGATGTCATCGTCTGCCGCAGCGAGGAGCCGCTGTCCGACGACCTCAAGCGCAAGATCTCGAGCCTCTGTGACGTCGAGGAGCGCGCCGTCGTCAATGCCGCCGACGCCAAGAACATCTACGAGCTGCCGCTGATCCTGCACGACGAGGGGCTCGACGACTACGTGTGTGACGTCCTTCGTCTCGGCGGTGAGCCGGATCTCAGCTACTGGGAGCAGTTCGTCGCCAAGGTCGAGGCGGCGACGACGCCCGTTCGTATCGGGTTGATCGGCAAGTACATCGAACTGCCCGATGCGTACCTGTCGGTCGTGGAGAGCCTCAAGCACGCCGGGTTCCACCACGGCAGCGAACGTCGAGATCGTCTGGATCCAGTCCGAGAGCGTGGAGGGTCTCCTCGCCGCGGGCAGCTCGATCACCTCGACGGGATCGTCATCCCGGGCGGATTCGGATCCCGTGGCGTCGAGGGCAAGATCGCCGCCGCGAGGTACGCACGCGAGGAACTGGTGCCCTGCCTCGGACTGTGTCTCGGCCTGCAGGCGATGACGATCGAGTACGCCCGTGACGTCGTCGGTCTGGTCGGAGCCAACTCGACCGAGTTCGATCCGACGACCCATCATCCGGTGATCGACCTGATGCTGGAGCAGCGCGGGATCGAGGACAAGGGCGGCACGATGCGCCTCGGCGCCTACTACGCCGTGCTGGCGTCGGGCTCGCAGGTCGCCGCGGCCTACGGCGAGCCGGTGGTCAGCGAGCGTCACCGGCATCGCTACGAGTTCAACGAGCGCTACCGCGGGCAACTCGAAGATGCCGGGCTGTGGTGCTCGGGAACATCGCCGGACAATCGGCTCGTCGAGTTCATCGAGTTGCCGGGCCATCCGTTCTGGGTCGGCACGCAGGCGCACCCGGAGTTCAAGAGTCGTCCGGACCGCCCGCATCCGCTGTTCCGCGAGCTCATCGCGGCTGCACTGGCGCGTCGGGCGATCACCCATGCCGACGAAGCGTTCGTGGAGACGGCGGATGTACGGTCGGACTCGGAGCCGTCGCTGTCGTCGTGAGCGACGACGCGGAGTTCCGGCGGCTGTCGGAATCGATCATCCACGAGGGGTACATCTGGAATCTCGCGGTCGCGGTGTTCGAGGCACCGGACGGGTCGACGTTCACCCGCGACATCGTGCGTTCGCCCGGTGCGGTTGGGGTCGTGCCCATCTGGTGTTCGACGCCGAGGGCAATCCGTCGGTGGTGCTCGTGTCGCAGTACCGACCGCCGTACGAGCGCAACCTGGTCGAGATTCCGGCAGGGATGCGTGACATCGCCGGCGAGGACACCGCGGAGGTCGCGCGTCGGGAACTCGTGGAGGAGGCCGGACTGACGGCAGGGCATCTCGAGCTCCTGGCAGAGATCCTCCCATCGCCGGGCATGACCGATTCGGTGACGACGCTGTATCTTGCGACCGGGTGCACCCCGGTGCCGCACGACCGACAGGGACCCGAGGAGGAGCACATGTCCGTGCTCCACCTGCCGCTCGACGATGCCGTGGCCATGATCGAACGCGGTGAGATCAGCGATGCGAAGTCGGTCGTCGCGCTCCTGCTGACCGAGCGTCGCCTGCGTGCCTCGGACCGCACCAGCACCTGCATCGAGTGAGCGATGCTGCCGCTCGAGGTCGAGGAGTTCCTCTCGTGGATGGTGGCGGAGAAGGGCCGTGCTGCGAACACGGTGGCTGCGTACCGGCGTGACCTGACGGCGTACTGCGCCTGGTTGGAGCGACGTGGGGCCACGCCGCTCGACGTCGAGCATGCTCAGTTGGTCGAGTTCGTCGGCCAGCGACGCAGGAGCGGCGCCGCGACCTCCTCGATTGCCCGACAGTTGGCGGCCGTTCGAATGCTGCACCGCTATCTGTCGATCGAGGGTGAGCGTCGCGACGATCCTGCTGCCGAGCTGGCCGGCGTGCGGGTGCCGTCGGGGATCCCCAAGCCTCTGTCGGAGGCGCAGGTCACGAGCCTCATCGATGCCGTGGTGATCACCGACCCGATCCACCGTCGGGATCTCGCCCTGATCGAGCTGCTCTACGCCACCGGGGCCCGTATCTCCGAAGCGGTCGGGCTGTCGATCGGGGAGATCGACATCGAAGCCCGGTTGGTCAGGCTGTACGGCAAGGGTTCCAAGGAACGCATCGTCCCATTCGGCTCATCGGCAGCAGCGGCCCTCGACGACTGGTTCTCGCAGAGCGGCCGAGCCCGTCTCGTCCCCGATCGATGGCGGACCCGGGGCGATGCCGAGGCCGTCTTCCTGAATCGTCGAGGTGGCCGGCTGACGCGGCAGGCGGCATGGCTGGTGATCAAGAAGTACGGCGCCCGCGCCGGCATCGGGGACGACCTGTCTCCGACATGTGCTGCGACATTCGTGCGCGACGCACCTCCTCGATCACGGCGCGGACCTGCGAGTGGTCCAGGAGATGCTCGGCCACGCGGTCGATCTCGACCACGCAGATCTACACCAAGGTCAGCCAGGAGCGGCTGTGGGATGTCTACCGGTCAGCGCATCCACGCGCCACACTGGCACCGTGAGGTGGTCTCCCATCGTGTCGACGCGGCATCTCGCTGCACGGTTCGTCACGTCGTTGCCCGCGACGCCACCATCGGTCGAGGACGAAGTCTGGGTGGACGAGCAGTTGCTCCCGGGCGAGCGGCGGCTGTGGGTGCAGCTGTCCAACCAGGACCGTCGTCACTGCGCGGCGGTGGGCCGACGATTCGTCGACGTCCGCCCAGGCGCCACGCGGGCGGAGATCGCCGGTGCACTCCTGCACGACATCGGCAAGATCGAGTGTGGCCTCGGCACGTGGGGACGGGTCGTCGCCACCCTGATCGGGCCGAGGACCCGTCGCTTGCACGCCTATCACGATCATGAGCGCATCGGCGCCGAGATGGCCCGAGCGGCGGGTTCCGACCCTGTGACGGTCGACCTGGTGGCCGACGTCGGCCCTGCCTCCGCGGCGCTGCGGCGCCTCCGATCACGCTTGACGGCGATCTGGGCGCTCGTCGTCGTCCCACTTGACATTCAGTTGCGGTTGCCATCTGGTTGCGGTACCGTCACGGGCATGTCGATCGTCGAGTCCACCGCTCAGGAGGTGCTGCTGCGGGCGGCGGGAACCCGACGTCCTGCGGCGGATCGTCGACCGGCTCGACCACGAGTTGAACGCCAGCCCGTTGCAGCGGACGGTGCGTCTCTGGGACATCTCTGCCACGCAGTTGGGTCGGATGTTCGGGATCAGCCGCCAGGCCGCCTCCAAGTGGCTGCTCGATGGTGCGCCGGCTAGCCGCCGCGACCAGGTGGCAGTGCTCGGACAGGCCACCGACCTGCTCGATCAATGGGTCAAGCGCGAGCGGATACCGGCGGTCGTCCGGCGGCCGGTCGAGGTCCTCGGTGGCCGAACCCGTCTCGAGGTGGCGCTTGCCGGTGAGTTCGACGTGCTGCTCGCCGAGCTGCGTGACACGTTCGATCTCACGCGCATCGCCCCGTGATCGTCACCCAGATCCCCGACGGGCACCTGTGGCTGCGGATCACCCGTCCGCACTACGCAGACCCGTTCGATCCGTCGTTCGCGCAACGACGGGGAGGTCGTTGGAATCCGCCGGGGTCCTGGCCGACGCTGTACCTCAACGAGGACCTCGCCACGGTGCACGCTCCAGGTCCGCCATCTGTTCGCCGGCCGTGGCGTCGAACCCGACGACCTCGACGACGATGCCCCGATCCGACTCGCTGCGTGCACACTGCCCGGTCGGCAGCGCGTGTGCGACGCGGTCAGCGACGCCGGCGTCGAGGCGATCGGTCTCGCCGAGTACGTACCCCCTGGATGCCGACGGCTCGCAGGTCCCGCACTCGACCACCCGGCAGATCGGTGTCAGCGTGCATCACGATGGTCTCCGCGGTGTGTGGTGTCGCTCCGCGGCGGGCATCGGGACGAACTGGCCTGGTTCCCGTCCGATCGTTCCGCCGCCCGGCCCGCCTGGGGTCGCCCCGCCCGTACGGCGCCTGGCGCACCGCCGTCGATCTCGCCGACCTCTCCAACTCCACCCTCTCCGATTCAACCCTCTCCGATTCCACCGCCCGAAATGTGTCAGATCGTCGGACGCTGAGCGACACGGATTCACGCCATTATTCGGAAAGGACTTCGGAAGGATCGGGGCGGGGTGCCTCAGCGCGGGGAGGAGGCCGATGGCGGTCTGGGCGCCGGTGAGCGTCGCGGAGGCGACCTCGCGCGGGCCTTGTCGGCGCCGACCGGAGGAGCCGGGCGAGCTCGCCGGGATCGCCCGAGCAGCTCATCGTAGCGGGCGCGGATCGGATCGAGGACGGCGAGGACCGCCTCGCCCGTGTCGACCTTGAGCTGGCGCCGTACTGCCGTACTCCTCGGCGACGGCCTGCGGCGTCCGGCCGGTCACTGCGGCGTTGATCTCCAACAGGTTCGCAACGCCGGGCTTCTCCGCCCGGTCGTAGCGCACGGCGTCGGGGCCGGTGTCGGAGTCGGTGACAGCCCGTTTGAACTTCTTCATCACCGTGGCGGGATCGTCGACGAAGTACACGCATCCGGCGTCGGACTCGTCGGACTTCGACATCTTCGACGTCGGGTCCTGCAAGCTCATGACCCTCGCGCCTGCTGCCGGCGTGACCGCCTCGGGGATGACGAAGGTGTCGCCGAAGCGACGGTTGAACCGGATGGCGATGTCACGCGTGATCTCGACGTGCTGACGTTGGTCGTCACCGATCGGTACCTGGTTGGCGTCGTAGAGCACGATGTCAGCGGCCTGTAGCGCCGGATAGGTGAACAGTCCGGCGGACACGAACTCGTGCTCGGCGTTTCGCTCTTGTCCTTGAACTGGGTCATCCGCGACAGCTCGCCGTAGCTGACGGTGCACTCCATGATCCAGCCGAGCTGATTGTGTTCGGGCACGTGGCTCTGCACGAACACCGTGGCGACATCGGGGTCGAGACCGATCGCGAAGACATCGCCGCGAGCGACATCGTCTGGCGACCGAGGACGCCCGGTTCCTCGGTCACGGTCAGCGCATGGAGGTCCACGATGCCGTGGAAGGCGTCACACGTGTGCTGACCGGACACCCAGTTCCGCAACGCACCGAGGTAGTTGCCGAGGTGCACGTCGCCCGTGGGCTGCATGCACGACAACACACGGGGTGTCCCGCCGGTGGTGGCTGCGCTGCTCGTCACGGGCGCTGACGATACCCCGTGGCGGAGGGCCGCTCCGGTAGGTTGTGGCCGATGTCTCTCGACGCTCACGGCACCGTCGTCTCCACCCCTGTCTACGAGGGGCCGTTCGACATGCTCCTGCAGCTGATCCTGCGCGAGCAGGTCGACATCTACGAGGTCAACCTGTCGAACATCGTGGACGCGTACCTCACCGAGATCGAGAAGATGCAGTTCCTCGATCTCGACGTGGCGACCGGGTTCCTGCTGATCGCGGCGACGCTCGTCGAGCTCAAGGCGAGGCGACTGCTGCCGAATCCGGCCGACCTGGATCTGGACGACGAACTCGCCCTGTGGGACGAGCGGGACCTCCTCCTGGCTCGGCTGCTCGAGGCCAAGACCTTCAAAGACGTCGCCCAGGTCTTCTCCCGGCTCGCCGACGACGCCGACCTGTCGTTCCCGCGGGTGGTCGGCCCCGACGAGCGGTTCGCCGATGTCGTGCCGGACATGCTCGAAGGCACCTCGGTCATGCGGCTGCGCAACGCGGCGATCAGTGCGCTCACACCGAGACCGATCCCCGTGGTCGATCTGTACCACGTGAACCCGATCACCACGACGCGTCGCCGACTGCCGTCGCGGAGCTGCTCGACGAACTCCCACGGGCGGGTCGCATCACCTTTCGTCGACTCACGGCCGACTTCGTCGACCGGATCGACGTGATCATCCGGTTCCTCGCGGTGCTGGAGCTGTACAAGCAGGGTGCGGTCGAACTCGACCAACCCGAGCGTTTCGGCGACATCGAGGTCACCTGGACCGCCGACGCCGACTTCGACACCGAGTCGATCCTCGTCGACGCGTACGAGGGCTGAGCCGCATGACCGACGACATGACCGGCGACACGAACGACTCCGTCGACGAACGGGTCCTGGAGTACAAACGGGCGATCGAAGCAATCGTCTTGGTTGCGCACGATCCGGTCCCCGCCGAGTTGCTCGCGCAGCTGTTGGAAGCGCCGACGGCGATGGTCGAGCAGTGGTGCGAGGACCTGGCCGAGTCGTATGTCGAATCCGGGCACGGCTTCGAGTTCGTCCGGATCGCAGGTGGCTGGCGGTACCAGACCGCGCCGGATCTCACGCCGTACGTCGAGCGGTTCCTCCTGCACGATCAACGCGCGCGCCTGTCCGGTGCGGCGCTCGAGACGCTGGCGATCATCGCCTACAAGCAACCGATCTCGCACGGGCTCGAGATCGCGTTCGATCCGCGGAGTCGACCCCGACGGCGTGCTGCGCACGCTGCAGGCCAGGGGCTACATCGACGAGATCGGTCGGGACGACGGGCCGGGCCAGGCGATCCTGTTCGGCACGACCGGTTCGTTCCTCGAGAAATTGGGCCTCGCCTCGCTCGACGACCTGCCGCCGATCGCCGAGTTCATCCCGAGTGCGGAAGTCGTCGAGGCGCTCGAGACCGGCCTGCGAATCACCCCGGTGATCGAGGTGTCGACGGCCCCCGGGGTGCCCCCGGAGTCGTGAACGGTCGGACTCCCGAAGCCGCACTTGCCGGAACCGCCCCTGTGGGAACAGTGGGCGCAGCGCAACGCCGGGCTCCCGCAGGGAGAGCGGCTCCAGAAGGTGCTCGCCGCAACCGGCTACGGCAGCCGACGGGTGTGTGAGGACCTCATCGCTGCAGGTCGCATCACCGTCAACGGCGAGGTGGCGATCCTCGGCCGACGGGTCGACCCCGACAACGATCGCATCGAGGTCGACGGCGCTCCGATCGGGGTGCGCCCGGACCTCGTCTACTACCTGCTGAACAAACCCGTCGGGGTGATCACCACGGCTCGTGACACGCACGGTCGGCCGACCGTGCTCGAACTGGTGCCGACCGAACCCCGGGTCTTCTCGGTGGGACGTCTCGATGTGGACACCGAGGGATTGCTCCTGCTCACCAACGACGGCGATCTCGCCAACCGGATCGCTCACCCGTCGCACGGCATCGAGAAGGAGTACCTCGTGGAGGTGCGCAACGGGCGGGTGTCCGCCGGCGGGCTCCGGGCCCTGCGCGACGGCGTCGAGCTGGACGACGGGATGACGGCGCCGGCACGGGTCTCGCAGCCCGAGCCCGGGATCCTCCGGTTGGCGATCCACGAGGGCCGTAACCGCCAGGTGCGCCGGATGTGTGAGGCGATCGGCCACCCGGTCGATCGGCTGGTGCGTACCCGGATCGGCCCGCTCAGCGACCGCACGCTCCGCCCCGGCTCGTGGCGCGAGCTGACCACCGACGAGTGGCGATCGTTGACCGAGGCCGTCGCCCAGGTGTCCGAACCGCGCTGATCGCGTCCACGGCGTGGGAGCGTCGGAGAACCAACCGTTCACGTCGATCACGACGTCCGTCGGCTCACTCGTCGTGATGCAGATCGTGCCGGCGGCCGACACGGGCGTGATGACGGCGTTGGCGCGGTCGATCCCGGTCTGGAAGTTGACGCTGGACGTGGCGCTGTCCGCCCCGCAGGGCACGACGGTGAGGAATCCGTTGGCGAGCTGTCGAGTTGATGTCACGTTGATCGAGACCGCCCCGACTCCGGATGCCGGGACGAGACCCCCCGGTAGGTCGGTCAGCTGCACCGTGAGCACCGAGCCGGGCACGACCTTCTGCGTCGGGACGGTCCGGAGTCCGGCGCTGCCGGACCTGGTGTCGGCCACACGAGCGGGCCCGACCGCGGTGTAGCCGGATGGTTGCTCGAACCAGCCGCTGATGTCGACCACGAGATCAGTCGGGCTGTCGGCAGCGAAGCAGATCGTGCCCGTTGCGGACACGGGCGTGATGACGAGGTTGGCGCCGTCACGGTTCTGTTGGAAGTTGAGGTTGGACGCGTTGGGGAGCGGACCGCACGGCCACACGGTGAGGAACCCGTCGCCGAGTGATCGTGTCGAGGTGACGTTGAGTGCGACGGCGCCGACGCCTGTGGGAGGCACCAGGCCGGGAAGATTCGTCGCAGGCACCTCGAGCACCGTGCCGGGAACCAGCCGGGTCGTTGGCACGGTGAGTAGTGCAGGCGGCGCGCCGGCCCGGGTGTCGAGCAGCCGCGCCGGTTCGATCGGGTGGTAGCCGGGCGGGGCCTTGAACCAGCCGTTGACGTCGACGACCAGGTACGCCGGTGTGCTCGACCAGAAACAGACCGTGCCCACCGCCGACACCTCGGTGATCACTGCGTTGGCGCGATCGGTCGTGGTCTCGAAGTTGACGCTCGATTCATCGGCGTCGGACCCGCACGGTGCGACCGTCACGAAGCCGGGCCCGACCGATCCGGTGGCGGTGACGTTGATCGACACTGCGCCCACACCACTGGCCGGGACGAGGCCTCCGGGAACGTCGGTGAGTTGCACGACGAGTGGCTCCGTCGGTCCGACACGACCCTTGGGAACGTCGTGGAGGGCCGGTGGAGTACCGGCCCGGGTGTCGAACACCCGGGTCGGTGTCACCGGGTTGAAATCGGGCATGCCTGATGGCGGGATGGTGGTGGGCTCGAAGTCGTAGTTCGTGGTGGTGATCGCGGCGGCACCGTCGTCGGTGCCGATGGTGAGGGCATCGACGTTGCCGGTGAACGAAGCGGGGCCGATCCGACCTTGAGGAGCACTGCGCCGAGGGACGGGTCCGGGTTGATCATTGCGTTCGGAAACTTGGCGAGGACCTACGACCCGTGCACGGCGTCGACTGCGGGCAGTTCCCGGGATCGTCGCCGGCGCCGCCTGTTGCCCACCACTTGCCGGTCAGGGTGTTCCAGCGCTGCCAGCCCGCCGGGACGGAGCCGACGGAGTACGTCGGTTCGTAGACGAGTCGCCCCTGGAAGGTGGGGTTGCCGTCGTAGCTCACCGTCATCTGCAACGACGCGGCCACGGATCCCGACGGTTGGTCGGAGGAGTAGGCGAATTGGGTCAGCCTGTCGAGGTGGGTCCCGGCCAGAAAGACCTTGCCGAGCGCCATGCCCTGGTTGGAGGCGGTCACGGCGAGTTGCGCGCTTCCGGTGCCCGAGGGTGGGGTCGCGGGCCCTGTGACGTATGAACCGGTCTGGCCGCCGGTGGTTCCCTCCGGGAAGAAGACCCACGAGGTGTCGGCAGCCTTCACCACCTGGGTCGTCTCCGCCTCCGATGCGGCGAGCGTGCTGATCCGAGCCATCGGTCGAAGCCCGCTCCAGCACCCGGTCGCTTCGCGCAGGCCCGCTCCACCGGCACAGTTGACACCGCTGTTGGCGGAGTTCGCAACGGCACTGGTCGGGTCGAGGTCGACGCCGGCGAGCGTCGACGGCAGCGATGAGAGCCCGACGTTCAATGAGTCGTAGGCACAGTTGTTCGTGCAGGTAGCGCCGATCGGTGCCGGACCGTAGTTCGAGGTGTTGTACGACATCGTCCAGACGACGTTGGTCGGAATGGTCGGCAGGGCGGGGAAGTCGAACGTCACCGGCGTGGCGAAGCCGTTGTAACAGTTGTTGTCGCTCGCTCGCCACGCGGTACCCCCGGCGCATGTCGCGTCACGCGACGGGCGGAACGGGATCGAGAACGTCGTGGTCTGGGTGAGTACCTGGGTGCCGATACCTGTCGGCGTACCAGGCGCGGATCGGTACAGCGTCAAGGTGAGTGGATGGTCGAAGGTTGCCCCGGGGTTGGTGCTGCAGGTGGCGCCACCGCCGGTCTCGCACCCCCAACTGGACATCATTACCGTGAACGACGTCAGGCGCCGGGCACCCGGCGACAGTTGCACGCGATCACCGAACGCCGACGTCTGCGTGGCCTGGAACCCGAGGCTGGGAACGTTCGGTGGCATCGGCGAGTTGATCGAGTCGTAGACGGTGGTGGGTGCCGGGGCAACCAGCGCCGGGCCGGAGGCACCGGTCGCGACGACGACGGCCGCCACCACGGCGGCGACCAAGATCCACGCGCTGGTCGCCGAACGAAATGAACCCTGTACCGATGTCACGGAGCAACGGTAGTTGCCGGTCGGCGATCGAACGGGGCACTCCGATGAGCATCAGCCGTCCAAGGGCCACCGGCAGTACGATCGGTCCTCGTGAGCGACCCCGCCCGTCGAGCGAACGTCATCGGCCTCGGCCTGATCGGCGGATCCGTCGCGCGCTCGGCCTGCGGGAACTCGGCTGGCACATGGCAGGTGACCATGTCGACGGTGTGACCCGCAGCGCGACGCTGGACCGTGGCGTCGTCGACGTCCTGGCCGTGGATCCGACCGCGGAGATCACGTTCGTCGCCGTCCCGGTGTTGGCGGCAGCCGACCAGGTCAAGCGGGCGCTCGCGGAGACCGCCGGTGCCGTCACCGACGTCGGCAGCGTGAAGGCGGCGATCTGTGGCACGTGCGACGACCCCCATTCGTCGGTGGCCATCCGATGGCGGGATCGGAACTCGACGGGCTCGACGGTGCCCAGGCAGACCTCTTCAACGGTGCAGTCTGGGTGCTCACCCCGGTCCCGCACAGCGACGACGCCGTGTTCGCCCAGGTCGCCTCGATCGTGGCGTCGCTCGGTGCCGAGGTGGTCGCACTGTCGCCGGAACGCCACGATCAGCTCGTGGCCGTCGTGTCACACGTTCCGCACCTGACGGCAGCGACCCTGATGGGTCTGGCCAGTGAACGCGCCGAGGAACACGCCGCACTGTTGCGGCTCGCTGCCGGCGGTTTCCGTGACATGACCCGCGTGGCGAGCGGGCGGCCGGGCATCTGGCTCGACATCTGCGCCGAGAACCGCCCGGCGATCGTCGGCGTCCTCGACCAGCTCATCGCAGGGCTCAGCGAGATGCGCGACATCGTCGGCTCCGACGATCGCGAACGGCTCTACGCCGTGCTCACCGCCGCCCGCCAGGCGCGGGTCAACCTCCCGGTCAGGGTCGTGCATCCCGACGAGCTCGCCGAGGTCCGCATTCCGATCCCGGACCGCGCCGGCGCCGCCGCCGAGGTGTTCACGCTCGCCGCGGAGCTGAGCGTGAACATCGCCAGCTTCGAAGTCGTCCACGTCGCCGAGAGCACGCGTGGCGTCGCCGTCGTGCTCGTCGACCGGGCGCTCGTCGAACTGTTCCGAGGTGGCCTCCTGGCACGGGGCTTCCGCCCGGCGGTTCAAGCGCTGTCATGAGCGACGACGTATACCGCGTCCGTCGAGCTGATGGGCCTGGTCATCGCCGAGGTACGGGTCCCGGCCTCGAAGAGCATCGTCAATCGGGCCCTCATCTGCGCAGCGTTGGCCGAGGGGACCAGTGAGATCGTCGGCGTGGCGCCCGGCGACGACACGGCGTCGATGATCGACTGCCTCCAGCGACTCGGCTGCGGGATCGGTGTGCGAGTCGACGACGGCGAGCGCATCGCCGATGTCATCGGTACCGGCGGCCAACTCGCTCCGGGACCGATGACGCTCGATGCCGGCCTCGCCGGCACCACCTCTCGATTCGTCACGGCGCTGACTGCGCTCGGATCGGGGGAGTACACGATCGACGGCGCGCCGCCGCTGCGGGAACGGCCGATGGGGCCGCTGCACGATTCCTTGGCGGCGCTCGGTGCCCGGATCGAACCGGGGGAACGGGCCGGGCATCTTCCGGTGACGGTCGAAGGTCCCCTGCGGACGGCCGACGCCGTGGTGATGCCCGGGAACGTCTCGAGTCAGTACGTGACGGCGATGATGCTGATCGGGCCATACGTACCCGGTGGTCTGAAGCTCTGGTTGTCGTCCGGTCTGGTGTCTCGCCCGTACCTGGAGATCACCCGATCGGTGATGGCCGCCTTCGGTGTCACCGATGTGGAACTCCGAGAGCGTCACGTCACGGTCGGTCCGGGGGAGTACTTCGCCACGAACTACCGCGTCGAGCCGGACGCCAGCTCCGCGAGCTATCCGCTCGCAGCTGCCGCCATGGTGGGTGGGGCGGTGAGCGTGCGTGGTCTCGGTACGGACTCGGTGCAGGGCGATGCCCGGTTCGTCGAGGTGCTGGAGTCCATGGGCTGCCTGGTGACGGCCGCGGCTCCAGCACTGTCGTGATGCGCCGACGCGATACGCCTCTCCGCGGGGGTCGAGGTCGACATGGCCGACATCTCCGATCTCGTGCCGACGCTCGCCGTCGTGGCAACCCAGGCCGTCACGCCGACCCGTATCACGGGAGTCGGGTTCATCAGGTCCAAGGCGTAGAGCGAACGGCTCGGCGATCTCGCCGACGAGTTGCGCAAGACGGGCGCCCTGGTCACCGTCGAACCCGATGGGCTCCTGATCGAACCGACGGATCTGCTCCACGGCGCCCAGCTCGGCACCCACCACGATCACCGTCTCGCGATGGCATTCGGTCTGCTCGGCCTGGTCGTCGACGGCATCGAGATTCGCGATCCGGCGGTGGTCTCCAAGAGTTGGCCGAGCTTCTGGGACGAACTCGCCTCGATCCCCGCCCGGTTGCTGTGACCGGCACGATCACCAGGGTTGCTGCGTTCGACGTCGACGGCACGCTGACGACCCGCGACTGCGTCGTGCCGTTCATGCGACGTGTGGCCGGTACGCCGCGACTCGCCGGCGGGATGCTGCGTTCGCCTGGCGGGTTGGTCTCGGCCGCTGTGCGCCGGGACCGTGCGCGGTCGAGGCGGCCAGCGCGTCCGCCGCATTCGCCGGTCGCGGCAACGTCGTCTAGGTGCGGGCCGAGGCGCACGCCTTCGCCCGCAGTGTGTTCTCCGATCGACTGCGGGCCGACGTGCTCGCCTCCATGAGATCGCACCAGGAGGCGGGGGAGACCGTGCTGCTCGTGTCGGCGTCATACGAGCTCTACCTTCGTCCCTTGGCGGGGCTGCTCGGAGCCGATGACGTGCTCGCGGTCCGCCTCGAGGTCGACGACGGGCAGCTCACCGGCCGTCTCGACGGGCCGAACTGCCGCGGGCCGGAGAAGGTGCGTCGGCTCCACGAGTGGCTCGACCTGCACGCCGGGGGTCGGCGGGCCGTGCACGTCACCGCCTACGGCGACTCCGCTGGCGACCCGCGAAACCTCCCCGGCGACGCCGACGTCGCACACTGGGTGGGTCCCGGAAGCATGCCCAGCTCATGATGGTCATCGGGACTACCGTCACCGACGCCATGACGTCATCTGCTGCGAGTGCGACGTGCTGAGCGGCCTGTGGCGCACCGCGCGCCCAACAGTGGCTCAAGAACGTGCTCGTGTTCGCACGCCGACGGCGCGGCCGGTGTCCTCGACGAGGGCAACAACCTGGCCCTGACGGTCCTCGCGTTCGTCTCGTTCTGCTTCGCCGCCAGCGGCATCTACATCTGGAACGACCTCCTCGACGTCGAGGCCGACCGGCGGCACCCGACCAAGCACGAGCGGCCGATCGCCGCCGGGCAACTCTCGGTGGGGTGCGGCACGGCTCGCCGGTGTGCTGCTCCCCGTCCTCGCGCTCGCGCTCGCCGCACTCACGGGGCGGTGGCAGACCGTGGCGGTCGTCGGCACCTACATCGTCATCACCATCGCCTACACGCTGCGCCTCAAGCACGTGCCGGTCGTCGACGTGGTGACCGTGGCGGCGGGCTTCGTCTTGCGGCGCCGCGGCGGCGCCGTCGCGGTCGACGTGCCGATGTCGAACTGGTTCGTGCTGTGCATCACCTTCGGCTCGCTGTTCATCGTCGTCGGCAAGCGGTACGCAGAACTCAACGAACTCGGCGACGACGCCGGCACGCGAGCGACCCTCGAGGTCTACTCCCTGGACTACCTCCGCATGATCCTCGCGGTCAGCCTCGCCGGTGTCCTCATCAGCTACTGCGTGTGGGCCTTCGAGACCGCGTCCGGGTCCGGCACCGACTGGCCCCTCTACGAACTGTCGATCGTGCCGATGCTGATGGCGCTGATGCGCTATCTGCTGGTCCTCGAGCAGGGTGGGGGCTCGGCGCCCGAGGAGGTCTTCACCAGCGATCGTTTGCTGCAATTCCTCGGGTTCTGCTGGATCGTGGTCTATGGTCTCGCGGTCTATGTCTCCTGATCAGCCTGCCTTCGACGCTCCCGACCTGGCCACCGTGACCGCGCTCGTGGACGACGTCCAGGGCTGGATGTCACCCGGACAGGCCTCGACCCTGTACGACTCGGCCCGCCGGTGCCCCGCCGACGGGACGATCGTCGAGATCGGTTCGTTCCAGGGCCGGTCGACCATCGTGCTGGCGAGTGCGGCGCCGCGACGGTGCGCAGGTGATCGCCATCGATCCACATGCCGGGAACGACCGCGGGCCCGCAGGAGATCGACGGGTTCGCCGATGCCGCTGCGGACGACCATGCGGTCTTCAACGCCAACCTCGGCCGCGCCGGGGTCGCCGACCGCGTCCGCCACGTCCGGATGTTCTCCGACGCCGCGCTCGAGCGTCGTCGAGGGTCCGATCGACGTGCTCTACATCGACGGTGCCCATCGGTACGGACCGGCGCGTGCCGACATCAAGGACTGGGGGGACCGGGTCATGGACGGCGGCACCATGCTGATCCACGACTCCTTCTCGTCGATCGGCGTGACGCTGGCCATCCTCCGCGAACTCCTCGTCGGCACGTCGCTATCGCTATGTCGGTCGGTCGCGATCGATGACGATCTACCGCGACGACCTGGGCAGGGGGATCGGTACGCTGCTCGAATGCCAGCCGGCAGCTCGCCCAGCTGCCGATGGTTCGTCCGCAACGTTGGGCTCAAGGTTGGCTTGTCGCTCGGGTACGGGAGGTTCTACCCGCCGTTCGGCGACCCGTCCCGAGTGGCCGTACTGACGTAGTGCCGGCGTTCGTGGTGAGGAGCCGTCCACGGCGCTGACCGGTTGGGGTCGCACGCGCCGACGGTCGGCGACGGTGGTCGAGCCTCGCCTCGAGCGATCTCGACGGGCGATTATCCGACGCTGGCCGGCGCGCGGCATCATTCGCCCGTGGGCTCGGTCGTTCGTACGGCGACCCGGCGCAGAACGGCGGCGGCTCGTGCTGCGGCTGCAGACCACGCCCACGAGGCCATCGTGCTCGACGCGGCACCGGCCACGGTACGGTGCCGGCGCGGCGTCAGCCTCGACGAGCTGCTGCGCGTCCTCGTGCCCGCGGGCTTCTTCGTGCCCGTCACGCCGGGGACCCGCTTCGTCACCGTCGGCGGGGCGATCGCCAGCGACATCCACGGCAAGAACCACCACGTCGACGGGTCGTTCGGGTCGAACGTCGACCCGCCTGGCGCTGCTGCTCGCCGACGGCAGCGTCGTCGAGTGCTCGCCCGGCGAGCGGGCCGACCTGTTCTGGGCGACCGTCGGCGGGATGGGGCTGACCGGGGTCATCGTCGACGCCACCATCCGGTTGCTGCCCGATCGAGACCAGCCGCTGCCGCGTCGACACGAGCGGGTCGCCGAACCTCGACACCCTGCTCGACGCGATGGACGAGGGCGACCAGTCTCCACCGCTACTCGGTGGCGTGGATCGATCCGATGGCCGCGAGCGGTCGGCACCTCGGGCGCGGCGGTGCTCACCCGTGGCGACCACGCCACCGTCGACCAGCTCCCGCCCCGCCTCGCCGTCGAGCCGCTGACGATCCGCCGAGGCAACGCCGGCCGTCCCACCGCTGATCCCCGCCGGGGTGACCAACTACACCTCTCCGTTCAGGCCTTCAACGAGCTGTGGTACCGCAAGGCGCCGGCGCGCCGGGTCGGGCAGATCGTGTCGATCCCCGGCTTCTTCCACCCGCTCGACATGGTCGGGTCGTGGAACCGGCTGTACGGGACGCCACGGGTTCGTGCAGTACCAGTTCGTGCTGCCGTTCGGCCAGGAGGTCGCCCTCCGCGGCGGTGATCGAGCGGCTGTCGCGGCGTCGGGCGCACCGAGCTTCCTCGCCGTGCTCAAGCGCTTCGGGCCCGCGAACCCGGCGCCGCTCAGCTTCCCGGCCCCGGGTGGACGCTGACGGTCGACGTGCCGGCCGGTCGGGGCCGGTCGGCGCTGCTCACGGGCTCGACGACCCGTGCTCGGCGCCGGTGGCCGCCACTACCTGGCCAAGGACGCCACACCACGCCGGAGGCCATCCGGCCGGGTACCCCCGCCTCGACGAGTGGCGGGCGGTGCGCGGCCGCCGATCCCGGCGGGGTGTGGGTGAGCGACCAGGCCCGCCGACTGGAGCTGTGCTGACCCGCCTCGACTGACAGGATCCCACCCATGAACAACGCCCTCGACCAACCCCAGACCGTCCTCGTCCTCGGCGGCACGAGCGACATCGGTCGGGCGATCGTCGACCGGCTCGTGTCGCCGTCGTTGCGTCGCGTGATCCTCGCCGTTCGGCACCCCGGCGACGTCGACGTCGACGCGCTGGCGTTCGGTGCCGCCGACATCGTGGCCGTCACTTCGACGCACCGTGCCTCGACCGCACGACGAACTGATCGCCGACCTCGCTGGTCGCTTCGGCGACCTCGACGTCGTGATCCAGGCCTTCGGTCAACTTGGGGCACCCGGCCTCGACGACCCGGTCGCCGCTGGCGAACTTGGCGCAGGTGAACTACGTCGGAGCCTGTCGTCGGGCCTCGCCGTTGCCCGCCAGTTGCGCCGTCAAGGCCACGGGATGTTCGTCGTGCTCGAGTGTCGCCGGAGTGCGTACGTGGGCGTCGAACTTCGTCTACGGGTCGACGAAGGCCGGCCAGGATGCGTTCGCCACCGGCCTCGGTCATGCATTGCACGGATCCGGTGCACACGTGTCATGACGGTCCGGCCGGGTTCGTTCGCTCGTCCATGACCGAGGGGATGCCGGAGGCGCCGTTCGCCACGGACACCGCAGCTGTTGCCGACGCGGTCGTCGCCGGCCTGCGTCGTGGCCGCAGTGTGGTGTGGGTGCCGGGCGTCCTGCAGCTGGTGTTCGGTCTGTTGCGGTATGCGCCCGGCATGGTCTGGCGCAAGCTCGATCGATGAGTTCGCACGCCGGGGTGTCGGCTGACGAGCCGACGCTGACCGAGGCAGCCAACCGACTTCGGGCGGCTGGGGTTCGCCGAGTCGAGGGGTATGCCTGGCGGGACCTGGACGACGCCGAGGCGGGCGGTTCCGAGCTTCACGCCGACGAGATCTTCCGTCGGTGGGTCACCGTCGGCGTCGACGTGGTCCACCGAACGTCCACGAGGGATCGCTCGCGATCGTTCGAACGAAACGGCTATCGCGTGATCCAGCGCGGTGGACGGTACGACGTCTTCGTTCGGGTGGCGCTGCGACAACTGTTCCGCCGCCGGCCGACCGACACCGCGACCATCGAGATCTGGAACGGTGTGCCCTGGTTCGCCCCGATCTGGGCACCGAAACGCCGTGTCGTGTGGATGCACCACGTGCACCGGGACATGTGGTCCGAGGTACTCCCGAGTCCGATCGACGCGCTCGGACGACTGCTCGAGACCCGAATCGCCCCGCTGTTCTATCGACGGAGCGAATTCGCCACCCTGTCGGATTCCTCGGCGGCCGAGATCACCGCACTCGGCATCGATCCCGACCGTCTGCACGTGATACCCCCGGGTGTTCACGAGCGTTTCACCCCCGACGAGTCCCGCCGTTGCGGTCACCCTCACGTCGTCGTCGTCGGTCGGCTCGCCCCGGTCAAGCGACAACGCCTGGCTCTCGATGCACTGTCGGTGGCTCGTGAGTCGATCCCCGACCTCACGGTCGATCTCATCGGCGACGGTCCTGATCGTGCCGCCGTGGAGGCGTGGATCGCCGATCACGGCGCCCAGGAGTGGGTCCATGCGCGAGGGAGGGTCAGCGACGACGACCTCGTCGATGCCTATCGCAGGGCGTGGCTGGTCGTCAGTGCGTCGTACGCCGAGGGCTGGGGGATGTCACTCACCGAGGGGGGAGCCTGCGCAACGCCCTGCGTCGCGACCGACATCGCAGGGCACCGGGGTTCGGCCGTGCCCGACGTCACCGGGCGACTCGTCGCCGACGTGGAGGATCTCGGGCCCGCCGTCTCCGAACTCCTGCTCGATGCCGACCTCCGGGCAGCCATGGGCGCGCGCGGCGGTCGCGCACGCCCGAGGTCTGTCGTGGACCGTGGTGGCGGCCCGCCACCTCGATCTGCTGGCTGCTCAGGTCGAGGAGTCGGCGGCGGGCACGGATCGGTAGGTCCGCCGCATCCTGCGAAGGGTCACGGCGTCGCGAAGACCCCAGATCGTCACGAGGCGGAACGCCTCGACGACGATTCGGCGATGCATCTTGGAGGTTCCGGCGACCCGGTCGCGAAACACGATCGGCACCTCGACGACGCTCAGGCCGGCCTGGACGGTTCGGTACGTCATCTCGATCTGAAAGCCGTATCCGTCGGCCTGGACGTCATCGAGGCCGACACGACGAAGCGTGTCCGCCCGGTACACGCGGTAGCCGGCGGTCGCATCGTTCAGCGCCAGTCCGAGGACGAACCCCGCGTACCGGTTGCCCCACCTCGACAACCACGTCCGTCGCTTCGGCCAGCCGATGACCGAGCCGCCCGGAATGTAACGGGACCCGATGACGAGGGCGATCCCGCTGTCCGCGAGACCGAGCATCATCGGGAGCACCGCTGGATCGTGGGAGAGATCCGCATCGATCTCGACCATGGCGTCGTAGCCCTCGTCGAGACCGATCGCGAAGGCGTGGAGGTAGGCGTCGCCGAGACCCCGCTTCACCTCGCGCTCGACGATGCGGAGTCGAGGATCGGTCGTCATGCGCTCGCGCACGATCCCACGGGTGGCATCGGTCGATTGGTCGTCGATCACCATGACGTCCCCGTCGGGTACGTGCCGACGGATGCGATCGAGAATCTGCGAGATGTTCGCCGCCTCGTTGTGGGTCGGCACGATGATGAGCGTTCGCACGAGGAGCGGACCCTACTTCCTTCGTCGGATGCCGTCAGGCATGATGGCGGTCACCGCGACGCTCGCGACTGCGAGCCAGACCAGTGGCCCCGTCCAACCGAACCGGCTGGGCCAGTCGGGCCCCGGCGGATAGTCGTAACGCCACTCCGAGGCGATGATCGCCCCGGCGACGACCGCCCCGGCGACGAGCACCACCACCAGTGCCAGCCATGGCCACCGCTTTCGGAGCAGGAGGACGACGAGGGCACCGAGAGCGACGCCTGGTCCGGCCAGGAACGCGATCAGGGCGACGAGCGCCGCGGCGACGACAGGACTGGTACGTGACCATCCTCGTCCCGTCACCGGCTCGACACTGCTGAGTGCGTTCCCGATCTCATCGGTCTCCGGGCGGTCGTCGATCGAGCGTGCCAGCGCATCCCGACGCGTCCAGATCAGTAGACCGACCACCACGAGGCCGGCGAGCAACGAGAACCACAACGCGAGGTTCATGGTGCGTTGCGGAGCCCATTCCAGGGTGATCGAACGCGGGAAGCTCCCGATGGAGGCAGCAGCCAACCGTTGGCGAAGCCGTTGATGAGGATGGGTGTGCCGAGGTCGGTGCCCGTCGCTCGATGCCGTCCATCCGGCGTTCCAGCTCTGCTGGAGCACGAGCCAGGCCGGTGACGTCGACGGCGCCACCGTGACCTCGACCCTGGCGTCGTCGGTCGAGTCGATCGCCACGTCCGGGGCTGCGGCGGTACGCGGCTCCGCCACGGATCCGTCGAGCACGACACGGTCGATGTCGAAGCCGCTCGAGGCGCCGGGCATCGTTCGCAAGACGTGGCGGGCCGGTGTCGAGGTCGATCGGCTCGCCGCACTGGGACACCGTGAGCTTCGGAACGAGCGTCGCCTGGCCCCTGGTGCCGGCGATCCGAACCGGGATCGGTACGTCATCGATCGTGAGCAGGTCGGTTCGGCATGCTCGTCGAGCGTTGCGTCCGGGTCCAGCGTCGACGTACCGTCGCCGAAGCCGATCTCGGAGATGCCGAGGGGCAGGATCATCGGCAGGCCGGAGAAGTACTCGGGAGTGGTGCGTTCGGTCACGCCCGAGAACGTGATCGTCGAGGTGGTCGCGCGGTAGCCCTCGAGGGGGAGATCGACCGTGGCGATGCCATCGACCGGCTCGGTGGCCGGCACGGGAACGGTGACGCGCCGTGCCGTCGTCGCCCGTGATCACGATCTCGGTGGGGACCGAGTGTCGTCCGTCGTCCAGCCACGACATGGTCAGGCTGCCGCCGTCGATCGGGGCGGGATGGGCGACCGTGAGTGTCGCCCCGGCCACCCTGTCGAAGGGTGTCTGCCAGGCCGTCGTGGGGTCACCGTCGAACGCAGCGGCACCGGGGACCCCGGACTGCCCCGGAACCGTCGATCGGCGATGACCGCGTACCGGTCGCCGAGGAGAGCCCCCAGGAGTCCCTCGGAGGTGCACGCGCCGACACCCGAGCCTCACCGGTGAGCCGAACGGTCGGCTGTCGAGGACGGTGAAGTCGCGGACGAGCGTCGGCTCCGCCGGTGACTCGTTCGGCGGTGGCCGGATCGATCCGCTGCCTCGTGAAGAGGTACGTGATCCGCTGGTCGGCGAGTACGTCGGGATCGACGACGTCGAACGCGTCGAGTCCCGGAACCGCGCACGATGCGATCGTCACGTACCACCGTCGATCGAGACCTCGGCGAGACCGATCCGGCAGGATCGAGTAGTCGGCCACCTTGCCGACGTTGTCGTCGATCACCTCGATGCGGAGGGACTCGAACGAGTCGACGGGGAGTTCGATCGACTGGCCGGGCAGCGTCCGGGATCGATCGTCGAAGCACCACGTCGAAGGCGGTCTCGGAGGCGACAGTCCGGCGTCGAGGGTGATCCGGGCATCGATGATGAAACGGCTCGTCGTGTCGGTGATGGGCTGGCAGGACCCGATCGTCGACGACGTCACCGGCTCGCTGAAGTCGACCTCCCAGACGAGCCCGCCCGTCGGGCTGAACGCGCCGGCGCGCCACGCGTGGTCGGGTCGCCGTCGAAGGCGAAACGCCGGGCGCATCGCCGGTGGTGAACGCGATCTTGTTGCCGTAGTAGCTCGCGGCGCACGTCGGAGACGTCGGCCCGGTGGACGGCGTGGGTCTGTCGATCGAGGTGGTCGGGCGGGCGGAGGAACACATCGAGTTGCTGGTCGGCCGGGTCGTCGTCGAGCGTCAGGGGACCCGCGGCCTCGAGCGCTCCGAGATTGGAGCTGACGGTCGACCAGTGACGTGCCTGCTTGCGGTTGGTGTCGGTGACCAACCACCACGTGTTCGGCCCGACCATTGCAGGGTCGAAGTCGCCGGTCTCGGTGAGATCGTCCAGCGTCGAGGCGTACAGCACGGGGCGCTCGGGATCGAGGAGACGAGCGGCGGCCGCGTCCACGATCCCGTCGCCGCTTCCCACGAGGATGAGGGGGTCATCGGCCGAGGCGGCCTCCACCACGGCAGACGGTCGGAGGTTCCACGCTGCGACGACGGGGAACGACTCGGCCGCGTCACGGTTCGCCAGCGTGCGTTCGTCGATCAGCGGGATCACCGTGTCGTCGTCGACGACCGGTCCGGCGAATCCGGCGCGCCCAGCGCTTCGGTGAGATCGGTCCAGAGCATGCCCGGGTCGGGCGAGCCGATAGCGCTCGTGTTCGAGGTCGTTGCGCACGACGATGGTGTCGACGCCGAGCCGTCGGGCGATCAATGGCAGCGACTCGGGTTCGAACCACCCCTCGGGTAGGCGACGTTCGAAGGCGCCCGAGCAGGTCGGCGGTCCCCGCGCCGCCCTGCGGGACCAGCTCGCGGGCGAGGTACGGGACGATCGATGAGGCCGGGAAGCACCGGGTCGACGGTGCCACCCCATCGGTAGCTGCCGAAGTCCGAGGCCGGGATCTCCCACACCGCCCGGCGCCGTCGGAGGACCGACCTGCGTCGAGCCACTCGGCGAGGTCGGTCTCGTACGCGGGGAGTGCCTCCTCTCTCTCGAGCGAGGTGGACATCGACTCGGAGCGTGAACCACGGGTACAGCTGCAGCACGATCAGCCCGATCATGGCGACCGGGAGCCACGAGGTCCCATCGAACCCCGCCCGCCTCGGCCGATCGGCGCTCGGCAATCCGATGCTTCAGCCACTCGGAGCTCGCGGCGACCCCGAGCGCCAGGGCGAAGATGACCAGTGGGGCCGCACGTGGGGTCGACCGCAGTGCAAGCCCGGCCGTCGTGTCGGTCGCGAACCACTCGAAGACGGTGCCGTAGGGCGTGGACGCAGCGATCGGCGCCGCTCCGACACTCACTGCGAGGCCGAGGAGGAGCAGGACGGCGGCCGACGCTCGGCCGACGAACCGGGTCAGGAAGCCGAGGAGACCGATGCCGGCGATCGTGAATCCGAGTGCGATCAGCATCGGGCTGTTGAAGTACGGTCCGGCGGGTTCGACCCACGGGTCGAGTCGGTCGCCACCGTAGAAGAACCAGTAGCCGAGGCCGCGGACGATCTCGGCCGGGGTACTCGCAGCTGGCAACCGAGCCGTAGGTCTCGGTGTACCGCAGAATCGGGATCCCGTAGGTTCCCTGGATCCGCAGCGCCACGATCCACCACACCGACACGGCGGCACTGAGCACCGCGATCTTGACGGCACCGCGTACCGCCGCGGAGAGCCGGACCCGGCCCGCCGCGACGTCGGTGGCGAGCCAGATCACGGGGCCGAGCCCGGCGAGCACGAGTGACGTCGCATTGACACTTCCGACGAGCGCCACGACGACGGCGAACTGGGCAGCCGGCTTCCACGATCGGGTCCGGGCCGCCTTGGCAGCGAGGAGCACCATCCACGGCATCGCCGCCCAGGGCCCGAGGATCACCGAGAGGCGGGCGAGATAGCTCAGCAGGTACGGGCTGAACCCGTAGGCGCAGGCCGCCACCAGCGCTCCGGTGAAGGTCCAGCCGAGCCACCGGGCCATGCGGTACGTCCCGTACGCGGCCGCGAACACCATCGTTCCCCACAGGAGACGCTGTGTCAGCCAGTCCGGGGAACCGATCGCCTCCATCAGCCAGTAGTAGGGGCCGAGCGGGAAGAGATAGCCGATGTTCTGGTGCGGAACGGTTCCCGCTCCGACCGATGGGTCCCACATCGACAGCGGCCTGCCGCAGCACCGCAGACGGATCGAGGGTGAGGTAGGACTTGGTGTCGGCGCTGACCTTTCCCGGTCGAGTCAGCAGGATCGGGACGTAGGCCATCAGCGCCAGAACCAGCGCAGCGGTCCGGTCCGGATGCCGACGGAAGCGATCACGCATGGCGTTGTTCGCCCTCGCCGGGTGCCGCCTCGGCCGCAGCCCGTTCACCGACGGCGTCGACGGCGAACACCGCGCCGACCGCCACCGCAATGACGGCAAAGGCGGCAAGGCCGTTGAGATGATCGAATGCCGCAGTCCAGCCGGCATTCGGGAAGGACGGTCGCGACGTTCGACCCACAGCACCGACAACGCCACCGCACGAACGCCAGCACCAGTCCGGTCAGTTCGACGATTCGGCTGCCCCAGCGCCAACGGCGCCGGAGCAGGATCGCAGCGGCCGCCGGCCCGAGCGCGACGACACCCCAGACGGGACCGACGAACAAGGTGGCGGCGACAACGAGCGTCGCCCCGGCGACGAGCACTCTCTGCCGGGACGGAGTCGGCCAGGACCGCGCCATGGTCGCGCCGGAAGTGGAGCACCGCGGATCGGGCCGCCAGGAGGGCGACGAGCGCACAGAGCAGGGCCCCGACCACCGAGAACATCGGCTGCGATGCTCACCGGGCGCTGGGCGGTCCATCGGAACTCCACCAGTGTCGGGTCATCGGTCGGCGGGAGCCACCACCCGTTGAATCCGCCGTCGAGCAGCTCGGCGCGACCGAGTGAGATCACCGTCGGCCGTGGCGCTCCACGCCTCGTTGAGTCCTTCCCCGAGGACCAACCAGCAGCCATCCGGGCACGCCGCAACCTGTACGTCGCGCGCACGAGCGTCGTTGCGGAGCAGTTCCACGTCGACGCGATCGTCCGGGAGTGCCGGGGATCCGACCTCGGCCTCGGCGAGGACGACCCGATCGACGGTCAGCGGCGTCGTCGGCGGTCGGACGGACTCGAGGTCGTGCGGTCCGGCGCCGAGCGACAACGGCTCGCAGCTCGTCGCGGTGACGGCGGCTCCGTCGAGCAGGTCACCCACGGTGCTCCGCAACGTGATCGGCACCGGGCGGCCGTCGATCGACACGAACTGGTCGGAACACTCCAGGACGATCGCAGCCGACCGGTCGACGGTGACGGGATCGATGCCGTCACCGCTGATCTCCGCGATCGCCGCCGGAAGCGGTCCGCGGATCTCCGTAGCGACGATCGATCGTGGTGCGTTCGTCGATCCCGGTGATCGTCAACTCGGCCGTCCCGGACGCCGCCGAAGTCGGCCGGCAGCGGCATGATGCTGCGCCCGGCCGCATCGGGAGACGGATCCGCGAGATCCACGATGTCCTCGCCGACGCGGAGGCGCACGTCGGTGATGATCGAGTACGGCCCGGAAGGCTGGTCGACGATCAGCTCGCTGCCGATCGTCGTCGACACGTCGAACTGCAGCGACGAGCCGAGTGGCCTCGTCGAATGCGGTCACCCAGGACGTCGAGCCGTCACCATCGACCGCGGCCGCGCCGCGCTGCGCCACACCACCGGTGACGCGGCGAGGTCGGCGCAGTGGAGCGACTCCGGCGGTCGCCGGCGCCAGGAAGTCGGCCGAGAAGCGTCGTCGGTGGCACGCTGATCGAGACGCAGCGTGACGGCCGCGTCGAACGTGCGGTCGTCCTGCAGCTCGAACTGGCGCGACACTTCAGCGTTCAGGGTCGGCCCTCCACGGATCGGTCGGATCGGTGCGCCATCTCGTGAACACGAGCGCCACGGCGGTGTCGGCGGTGACCGCGTCGAGGCCGTCGGTCGGAACCCGAATGACCTCGGAGGTCGGACCGAGCCCGAGATCGATCTCGGCGAAGCCGACACCGGCGAGGGAGGCGGCCGCCGGGAACCGACCCGGTGTGATGCCGGTGATCTCGATCGTGACGGATCCGCCTGACGTCACGGTCGGGATCGTGACGTCCTGGCCGGTGCCGTCCAGCGACGAATCATCGAGCACGACGGAGATCGGGGCCTGGGCATCCACGGTGATGCTGACGGTCGAGATGGTCCACGGTGTCGCGCGCGGTGTCGGCTGGAGCAGCCGGATCGAGGTGACCTCGGCCTGGTCGTCGTCGACGTCGAGCCGGATGCGTTCCCCGATCGGGTCGCCGTGATCGGCGACGCGCCATGCCGTGCCGGGGTCGCCGTCGATGGCGAAGAACGCGCGGTCCTCGGGCCGATACGCGAACGGCTCGCCGTAGCTCGACGCCGTCGCGGTCACCGGACCGACCTGCACCGCCACCGTCTGGTTGTCGGCGACGTCGGGAAACACGTCGAGTCGCTGGTCGGCGGCGGTCGGATCCAGCACGTCGTCGCCGGGGCCACCGGGCTCGGTGTGGCCCCGGACGTCCTGCGATCCCCTCCAGTGGCGAGCCTGATCGCGATTGGTGTCGGTGACGATCAGCGCCCTGGCGTCGCCCAACGCCTCGGCCAGCTCGTCGGTCGTCAACGATCCGCTGTAGCGGACGGCTTCCTCGCCCGAGATGAGTCCCGGCGGCGGCTGCATCCACCAGCCCGTCACCGGACCCCGAGATCACGACCGATTCGGTCTTGGCGCGAACGACGGGCAACGGGTCCGACGACCGGTAGGAGCGCCACGGGCGACAACGGCCGGCCGACCGTCGGTTCGACGATCGACGCCGGATCGTCCATGGGGACCTCCGGCACATTCACCACCGGCTCTCCGAATCGTTCGACGGGCGACAATCCAGTGGCGACGTGGCCCGGCGGTGAGTTCGGCATCGACCACTTCGGGGCGGGCGGTCCGGAATCGTTCGAACGCACTGTCGTTGGAGAGCCAGATGACATCGGCGCCGAACAGCCGTGCGATCGGAGCGAACGACGCCGGTTCGATCGTGCCGTCCTGCACCCGATCGTCGAGTGCGTAGAGCACGTCCATCGCCGCGGGTGACCCGAACGGGATGAGATCCCTGGTGACGACCGGTTTGTCGGTGAGGGCGACGAGCGGATGGTCGGTCGTGTATCCCCAGCGGAAGGCACCGAACTCCTGGCCTGGCAACTGCAACACCCGCGACGCATCGTCGGTGGTGGCCAGGCGTTCGACGCGCTGCCGACCAGGCTGCCGGTGGGTCCTGATCACGATCGATCGCCGGGTCGACGAACGTCCGAGTCCAGAGTGACGGAAGGTTGACGACGGCCAGGGCCCCGACGCCCAGCGCGGCCAGCAGACGCAGGTTTCGGTGCCGCAGGATCGTGGGGTGCAACCACGCCGGGGCCCGTTGCGGAGCTGCCGTGACCAGTGCAGCGGCCCCGAGGGAGATGCCGAAGAGGAACACCGGGACGGCACGGGTACTGCTGCGGAGTGCGAGGGCCAGACCGGACTCGTCGTCTCCCGCGAACCACGCCATGAACGGTGAGGGCGAATCGATCGGGTGGACACCGACGGCGAGCACGAATCCGACGGCGACGCACAGCGCGGCGTAGCGACGTTGTGCCCACGACGTGAGGGACAGGCCGGCCAGCCCGACGAGAACGACGCCGTAGCTGATGGCCATCGTCCGGAGACTGACGAGGTAGTCGAGCGAGGCGGTGGTCGTCGGACCGAACGCGTCACGCTGGTAGAACAACCAGTAGCCGAGTCCCCGTAACACCTCGGTTCCGGTTGCGTTGCGGCTGACGTCCTCGAGGGTCTCGCTGTATGCGAGCACGTCGATCCCGTTTCGTGACTGGACCACGAGCATCGCGATCCACCACGTCGACACGGCCAGACACAGCACGGCAATTCTCGCGTCGTCACGGCTGCGGCGCGGCGCCAGCTGATCCGACCCTGCCACGCGACGTGCAGGATCCACAGGACCGGTGCCGGCACGATCATGGCGAGCGCCGTCGCATTGGTCGAGCCCACCGTTGCGACGATCAATGCGATGAGGGCGGGTTCCCGCCATGGCCGAAGGCGCAGCCGCCACGTCGCAGCCGTCGTGTCCGCCGGCAGCGCCAGGGTTGCCCGCACGGTCAAGCCCACGATCCAGCCGAGGCTTGCCCAGGGCAGCAACAGCAGCGACGTCCGCGACACGTAGGCGAGCAGGAACGGTGACAGCTGATAGACCATCGCGCCGGACAGCGCGCCGAGCTTCGAGACGCCGAGTCGACGGGACGCCCACAGCACGCCGGCGCCGGCGAGGAACATGATCGTCGCGATCCAGAGTCGATGAGCGATCCAGTCCGGAACGCCCGACCGAGTCGAAGGCGAGGTACCACGGTCCGCTCGGCCAGAGGTAGGTGATCTGCTGGTGCGGAACCCAGCCGGCGAACTGGTCGGGCTCGAACGTGGATGCCGCCCGCCCGACCAATCCCGCAGGGTCGAGGTACAGATACAGCTTGGTGTCCGCCGGCATGCGGCCGGGTGAGCTCGCCAACGCCGGAACGTAGGCGAGCAGGGCGAGCAGGCCGAGGCTGAGCGCTGTCGAATGACGGCTCAGTCGGGCCGGCAGACTCATGGAATCACGCCGAACACCGCGTACAGCCCGGTGAGTGCGGCGAGACCGGCACCGCACGCGACGAGCGTGAAGTCCCAGCCGGCGTACTCCCAGCTGGCCCGCTGGTGTTCGGAGTCGCGCTCGGGTTCGGGCCACCACGCTGCGACGGCGATGAAGAACGGGAAGGCCGTGAACAGAAAGCGTGGCCGCGCGGTGACGGTCTCGGGGATCAGCATCAGGGCCACGACGACGGCGCAATATGCGATGAGCGGCCACGCCAAGCGGACTTTCCACGTGCAGAACACCATGCCGGCGAGCGTGAGCACCGTCAGGGCCGTCAGCGCATCGGTGGGTGACGACAACGGATGCGTGAGGAATCCGAAGGTGTTCGTCACCGCCGTCGCACCGAAACTGGTGCCCTCGGCCCAGGCCTCGCGCTGCACCCGGAACCACACACCAGCGTTCACCCGCGGTCGAACCGACGTACCACTGGAAGAGGACGAACCCGATCGGGGCGAGCAGGACGGCGACCAGCGACCACCACTGCCGGGACCGCCGGATCGCGATGAAGCTGGCGACGGCGCAGGCGGCGACCACGGCGATGCCGTTGGGTCTGGTTGCGGTCGCGAGTGCCGCGGTGAGCCCGGCGAGGAGCCATCGCTCGTCGAGGAGCAGCAGGAGACAGGCTGCCGCCAGCACGATCAGGAGGGCCTCGGAGTACGCGAACGACAGGATGACGCTGCCGGGGAAGATGGCGTACAGCGTCATGGCCCGTGCGGCCACCCCGACGTCGTAGAGCTTGCGGGCCAGGAGCCCCACGAGCACGACGGAGATCGCCCCGAGGACGAAGTTCACGAACAACGCGGCGAAGGTGTCTCCTCCGGGGAGCACGACGTCGGCGGTACGAGCCAACCACGGGAACAGCGGGAAGAACGCAGCCCGTGCCTCGAGTTGCTCGTAGGTGATGTTCGGCGGGACCTGGGAGGGGTAGCCGCCTCGGATGATCTCGAGATACCACTTCCCGTCCCACGAGGTCAGGACCTGCGAGATCACCGAGCTGGCGCCGACCTCCGGCTCGCCGTCGGCGCGAGCGTCCACCACGATCTGAGCGGTCCGGACCGCTGCGCCGGCGACCACGCAGAGCCGGGAGACGACGTAGGCGGCGAGACCGATGACGAGGGCTCGGCGCCACGAGGCTTCGACATCACCGATCGGCTCGATGCCCACGGCGTCGGAGCGGGGGCGTCGGGTGGCGATGGTTCGGAAGTCTTGGTCATGTCGGCGCGGTGCGACGAGCGGCGCAGAGCCGTTCGAAGAACGCTGCGACGCTACCAGCGGGCGTCACAGCGTCCCTGGCACCGATCGGGTCGATCGTTGCGTGTGTGTGAATCCACCGGGCATGCGCGCTGCTGCGGCCTTGACGTTTTGTACAGTCGCGGCTCATGCCGGTCCATCTTCCCGACACTGTCGAAGCCGCGGTGGCGCAGCTCGCCGAGGATGCAGACCGCCACCGTGTTGGCGGGCGGCACCGACGTGATGGTCGAGGTGAACGACGGGCATCGACGGCCCGACCACACCGTCGTGGTCGTCAACCGGATCGCCGAGCTCCGGTCGTGGCGACGCAACGCTGCCGAGCAGACGGTCACGATCGGTGCGGCGGTCAGCTATCGGGAGTTGGAGACCGGACCGCTCGCCGAGCTGTTCCCGGCGCTCGCGCAGGCGGCGCGGACCGTCGGTTCCCCACAGATCCGCAACGCCGGCACGCTCGGCGGGAACCTGGGGACCTGCTCGCCAGCCGGCGACGGACTTCCCGTGCTGGCGGCGCTGGACGCCGTCGTGGAGTTGGCCGGACCGGGAGGTCGGCGAACGATGCCGGTCACCGACTTCATGGTCGGCGTGAAGCGCACGGCGCTGGAGCCGGGCGAGATGATCGTGTCGGTCACGCTGCCGCTCGTGCGAGGGCTGGCAGGGATACGCCAAGGTCGGGGTTCGCAACGCGATGGTGATCGCCGTCGCCAGTGCCTGTGTCGTCCTCGATCGCGCCAACCGGCAGGTCGGTGTCGCCCTGGGGTCCGTCGGCCCGACGATCCTGCGGTGCCCGACCGCCGAGGCGCACCTCGCAGCGGCGATCGAGTGGTCCACACTCGAGGTGGGCTCGGGCGACCTCGCGCCGATTCGGTGCACTCGTGGCCGCCGAGAGTCGCCCGATCACGGACCATCGTTCGACGGCGGAGTATCGACGCCATGCGGTCGGCGTACTCGCTCGACGACTCGTACGCCGGGCCTCGTCGAGCCCGGTGGCAGCATGATGGTGCCAGCACGTGGTGCGACAGCATGATGGTGGCGGCATGACCCACGACAGCGACCACTACACCTCGACGTCAACGGTGCCGCCCGGGAGGTGACCGACTCGTGGCTCGGTGAGAGCCTGCTCGACGTGCTGCGCGATCGGCTCGGGTTGATCGGAACCAAGGGAGCCTGCGAGCAGGGGGAGTGCGGTTCGTGCAGCGTCATGCTCGACGGCGTGTTGGTGTGCTCGTGTCTGGTGATGGCAGCGGCGGCGGTCGGCCAGCCGATCGTCACGATCGAGGGCATCGCGCCGTTGGGGTCGCCGTCCGACGTCCAGGCGGCCTTCGTCGAGGCCGGGGCGGTGCAGTGCGGGTTCTGCACGCCGGGGCTGATCATGGCGGTCCACGATCTGCTGGAGCGAACCGGTGATCCGACCGAGACCGAGATCCGGGAGGAACTTGCCGGCAACGTCTGCCGGTGCACCGGGTACGGCCGGATCATCGACGCGGTGCAACGGTGGCCGTTGCCCGCCGGAGCGGATCATGACCACCGTCGAGACCGCACCTCCGTCGACGTCGGCTCGGCCCGATGCGGGCCGCCACGGCACGATCGGGACCTCGCCGACCCGTCCCGACGGGAACGCGAAGGTCCAGGGGGCGTTCGAGTTCTCCTCGGACCTGTCCGCCGACGGCTGCCTGTGGGGTGCGACGTTGCGGTCACCGCATCCGTACGCCCGGATCGTCTCGATCGACCTCGGTGCCGCCTGGCAGATCGACGGCGTGGAGGCGGTGATCACCGCCGACGACGTCCCCGGCCGGATGACCTACGGCCTGATCAGCCAGGACCAGCCCGTGTTCGCGTCCGACGTCGTCCGGTACGTCGGCGAGCCGGTCGCCGCCGTTGCCGCCGATCATCCCGAAACCTGCCGTCGAGCGCTCGAGGCGATCGTGGTGACCTACGAACTCCTCGACCCGCTGCTGGATCCCGAGGCGGCGATCGACGGAAGTCACCCACCGATCCATCCCGATGGCAACCTCATACGCCATCAGCGCATCGTGTGCGGTGACCCCGAGGCGACCGGCGCGGTCGTCGTCGAGGGGACCTACGAGATCGGGATGCAGGACCAGGCCTTTCTCGGCCTCGAGGCCGCACTCGCGATCCCGGATCCCGGGGGGCGTGGGGTCGAATTGCACGTCGCCACCCAGTGGCTGCACGAGGATCGCGGGCAGATCGCCGCCTGTCTGGACCTTCCGGTCGAGTCGGTGCGTCTGGTGCTCGGCGGGGTCGGCGGAGCGTTCGGCGCCCGTGAGGACATCAGCCTGCAGGTCCACACCTGTCTGCTCGCCCTGCGGATCGGTCGGCCGGTGCGAATCGCGTACAGCCGAGCGGAGAGCTTCCTCGGTCATGTCCATCGCCACCCGGCGACGATCTGGATGCGCCACCACGCCACGGCGGACGGCGCGATCGTGAAGATCGAGGCGCGAGTGGTGATGGACGGCGGTGCGTACGCCTCGACGTCGTCGGCGGTGCTGATCAATGCAGTGACCCACACGCAGGGTCCGTACCGGTGTGCGAACGCCGTCGTCGACGGGTATGCCGTGCGGACCAATCACCTGCCGTGCGGGGCCATGCGGGGCTTCGGTGTCGTCCAGGCGTGCTTCGCCCACGAGTCCCAGATGGACAAGCTCGCGCTGGCCTGCGGGGTCGATCCCGTCGAGATCCGGCTGCGCAACGCCATGCGGTCGGGCGACCTGTTGATCACGGGCCAACCCGTGCTGAACGTCGCTCCGGTGGAGCGGTGCATCCGTGACACCGCCGCCCTTCCGCTGCCGACAGAGCCGATCGGCGGGTCCCTGGGAGCCGGCGGCGTGGTCGACGTGATGAAGCTGCCGGGTGGTGCCGGCCGTACGGCGGATCGCTCGGACGTCGTCCGTGGAATCGGCTGGGGCGTGGCGATCAAGAACCTGATGTACTCCGAGGGGTTCGATGACTACGCCACTGCTCGTTGTCGCCTCGCCGACGGCGTTGCGACCTTGAAGTTCGCGACCTCCGAGGTCGGCCAGGGGTTCGTCACGATCGCGCCGCAGATCGCGAGGACGATCCTCGGAGTCGACGACGTCGAACTCGATCGCATCGACACCCAGGTCGGTTCGGCCGGCTCGACGTCGGCATCGCGCCAGACGTGGATGAGCGGCGGCGCCGTCGATGCGGCGTGCCGGTTGGTCCGGGAGCGGATGTTCGAGCACGTCGCCGCCCGACACGACCTGGACCCGATCCGCCTCGCCGTCGAAGGGAACGACATCGTGGACACGGTGTCGGGTTGGCGGCTGTCGGTCGCCGAGGCGACCGCCGGGGTCGAGTTCGACGAAACCGTCGAGTACCGCCATCCACCGACCGAGGAACTCGACGAGAACGGCCAGGGCAACTGCCACACCGCGTTCGCCTTCGTGGCACACCGGGCGGTCGTGGACGTCGATCCCGAGCTCGGCCTGGTCAAGGTCGTACAGATCGCCACGGCGCAGGACGTCGGCAGGGCGTTGAACCCTCTGTCCGTGCTCGGTCAGATCGAAGGCGGCATCGCCCAGGGCCTCGGCCTCGCGGTGATGGAGGAGATCATCCAGATCGACGGGGTGATCCGCAACGGCAACTTCACCGACTACCTGCTCCCGACGTTTCTCGACATGCCCGAGGTCGTCGCCACCTTGATCGAGGAGCCCGATCCTCACGCCCCACTCGGCGCCAAGGGTGTCGGCGAACCACCGTGCATCTCCTCGACACCGGCGATCGTGAATGCGATCCGTGACGCGTTGCGCCAGGTGGACGGCATCGGCCGATCCCTCGACCGCGTCCCCGTCCGTCCCGGCGACATCTGCCTGTGACGTACATCCGACGTGCCAGGCACGTCGTGTACGTCGGAATGTCCGGGTCTGCGCCGGGCTCGGCTAGGTTCGGCGCCCATGCCTGACGAGCGCGAAATCATGACCTGGGACATCTTCGGATCCGCTTCGCGGGAGTTGGCCCAGATGGTCGCCGACAGCGACTACGAACCCGACATGGTGCTGGCGATCGCCAGGGGAGGTCTGCTGATCGGGGGAGCGATCGGCTACGCGCTGTCGGTGAAGAACGTCTACACGATGAACGTCGAGTTCTACACCGGTGTCGACGAACGTCTCGAGGTGCCCCGGATCCTGCCGCCGGCGCCCGACTTCGTCGACGTGTCCGACGCCCGGATCCTGATCGTCGACGACGTCGCCGACACCGGCCACACGCTGCGGTCGGTGCAGGAGTTCTGCGCCGGCAAGGTGGCCGAGGTGCGGACGGGTGTCCTGTACGAGAAGTCCCACTCGCTCGTCAAGTGCGATTACATCTGGAAGCGCACCGACCTGTGGATCAACTTCCCGTGGAGTGACAAGGAGCCCGTGGCCAAGCGGGACTGGTCGGTCGCCGACGCCTGACCCGTCCACGAGGAGTCTGCTCGAGGCCCGGCGAACTCAGGCGGGGGCGGGCAAGGAGCTGTGCTGGGCCTGCTTCAGGCGTTCCTCGAGTCGCTTGGGCGGCACGATGCCGAGCAGCTTGTCGCCGTTCCACACCGTCACCACGGGCCGCAGCGGGTTCAGCCGGGGGAGCACGGCGGACAGTTCCTCGTCGGGAGATGCCTTCGCCAGTTTGTCGAACGGCACCATGAGCTGGGTGAGCATGACCATGGGGCGCCGCTCCGACGGGATCGCCCAGAGTTGATCCTCCATGACGAGGCCGTCGAGGTGGCCGTCGTCGTCGAGCACGGCCACGGCACCGGCGTTGCCGAGCCGTTGACGTTGCCACAACATCGAGTCGGCGTCCATGTCGGTGCCCGCCTCGGCGATCCCGAACCAGGTGAGGTCACCCACCGTGATGCCGTCGAGTCGTTCGCCGATGTGGGAGGCCATGATCTCCGACTTGGCGCTGATGGCGATGAACACGCCGGTGATGATGATGAACACCCCGAACTGGCCGTTGAGCATGAGCAACACGCCGCCACCCACCATCAGCCACCCGAGGAGGCGACCGGCGTTGCCGGCCTCGCGCATGGCTCGGTACTTGTCGCCGGTGCGTGCCCAGCGGAACGCCCGCAGCACTCGACCGCCGTCGAGTGGAGCGCCCGGGAGCATGTTGAACACGGCCAGGAGCAGGTTGACGACACCGATCAAGCCGAGCACGCTCGGACTGCAACGCGACGCCGAGACCGAGGCGCGACCACACCGATGGCGAGGCTGACGGCGGGGCCGGCAACGGCGATCAGGCCGTCGGCTCGCGGGGTGGGGGCTCGCGATCGAGGTGGGCGACGCCGCCGAGCGCCCAGAGATCGATCGACTGGGTCTGGACGCCGTAGCGCCGTGCGACGAGGGCGTGGCCGAACTCGTGGGCGAGGATCGACGCGAAGAACGCGATCGTGGCGACGATGCCCGGCGCCGCGCCGAGCTGCGCGGACAGGTTGACACCGAACAGCACGGCCACGAGGGCCATGCTCCAGTGGGCTCGCACCGGAATGCCGGCGTACGTGCCCAGTCGGATCGATCCGGTGGTCATGGCGGGGGAGTGCTCCTTTCGGCGAACACTGGTTGGTTGCGACGGTCAACCGGGGCTCGACCCGAGCCATTCCGGCGTTCGTGGCATTCCCACCGTTTCCTTACCCGCGCGTCGCTGCATCCCGCTGTTCCCTCATCCCCGCTGTTCGAGGATGACGGCGGCGCAGTTGCGGCCGCTCGCTCCCCACACGCCGGCGCCGGGGAAGGTCGCCGCACCGGTCAGGTACAGGCCGTCGACCGCGGTCTCGTACCTGGTCAGCTCGGGGTCCGGATTGCGGAACGCGGCCAACGGTCCCCCCGCGAAGCTGGTCGCGTGGCCGGCGGGGAGATGGAAGTCCCGCTCGTAGACGTCGGGGGTCATCGCCCGCCATTCGACGATCGAGTCGAGGAATCCGGGTTCGCAGAGTTCGGCGAACGCCTCGAGCCATCGCCGGGGCTCCGTCGAGTCCGGCCAGCCACCGGCCAGCCCGAACGGGGTGAACAGCGCCTCGAGACTGAACACGTGGCGGCCCTCGGGGGCCATCGAGGCGTCCAGCAGCGTCGGCACGTTCACGAGCATCCCGGGTCGTTCCAGGATCTGCCCACCGGCCATGAGGGTGGCGCCCCGATCGATGTCGGCGAGACCCGGGGCGATGATCGTGGTCGGACCCGAGCGGACGTTCGCCGCCACGCAGGACCGGGGCAGCGGTCAGGACGGCGTCGATCTTCGACTCGTACCCCTCGTCGTGGCGGGCGTTCCTCCAACGCCGCACGAGGTCGTCGGCCGAAGCCGGCGGATGCTTCAGCCACCTGAGGAACGTGTCGTGGGGGTTGCACGCCGACACGACGATCGGTGCGGTGATCTCGGTGCCGTCGACGAGCGCGACGCCACTCACCCGATCCCGGTGGCACAGGATCGTGTCGACGGCGCTCTTGGTCCGCAGCACGCCACCGGCGGCCTCGAACGCCGCCAGCAGCGCCAGGGGCACCTGCCCGCTTCCGCCGACCGGTCGCCCGACCTTGCCGACGTGGCGGATCGCATGGGTGAGCGCACCCAGGCCGCTTCCCGGCGTCTCCGGCGAGATGCCCCACACCATCGGCCCGGTCAGTGCGGCGGGCCCCATCACGGCGTCGTCGTCGAAGAACGATCGCAGGACGTCGGCGGCGCTGCGGCGGGACCACTTCATGAGGGTGGGTGCGCCCCGGAGCCGGTGGCGCAGTGCCAGCCTGGTGAGCCCGCTGACGGTCGGCGGTTCCGCGGCCGCATCGAGCACCATCCGGACTGCCGGCATCGCCGCCTTGGCGTAGCGGCGATACCCGTCGACCTGCGAGGGAAAGCCGGCACCGAGGTCGTCGAGCGTGGCGTCGAGGTCGTGATGATGTGACCATCCGCGACCCTCGGCGGCGCTCACCCACGAGTAGTTGTTCTGGGCCGGCTCGACGTCGATGTACTCGAGCCCGAGGGCCACCAGGCCGAGTTCGTCGATGACGGGTGTCGTGCGGAACGTGAGGTGGTCGCAGTTGCAGATGTTGACCGTGGCACCGGCGAACGACTCGCTGGCGGCCGTGCCACCGACGGCGGCGCGAGCCTCGAGGAGCAGCGTGCGGACCCCGGCTCGGGCCAGGTAGGCAGCGGTGACCAGGCCGTTGTGGCCGGCCCCGATGACGATCGCGTCGAAGTCGGCGCCGGGGTCGGTGATGGGGTCGGCAGTCGACATGGGTCCGTTCTCACTCACGGTGGAGAGTCTCCCGCAGTTCGGTGTCGGCGGCGTAACGTTCCGGTGTGTCTTCTGTTTCGCGAAAGCTGGACGAACTGCGTGCCCCCGAGGTCGCCCGACTGATCACGGGCACGAGCATCTTCGTGCAGCCCCTCGGCGCGGTGGAGCAGCACGGCCCGCACCTGCCGTTCAACACCGACCTGCTCATCGCCGATCGCGTGGCGACCGCCGCCGTCGAGCGCGTCGGCGCCGAACTCGATGTCTGGCTCCTGCCGCCGCTCGCGTACACGAAGTCGAACGAGCACGCCTGGTCGGCGGGCACCATCTGGCTGTCGGCGACCACCCTGCTCGCCGTGCTCGACGACATCGGCCGCTGCGTCGCCACGACCGCTGCGCGCCGGCTGGTGTTCTTCAACGGCCACGGCGGGAACTCGGCGCTGGTGGGCGTCGCCAACCGCGAGATCCGTCTGGCCCACGGGCTGATGACGTTCCTCGCGCACCCGGGCGTACCGCCGGACCAGGGAGGCGCGTCGCCGGCGAGTGAGCTCGGCATGGGCATCCACGGGGGGACCGACGAGACGTCGATCATGCTGCACCTGGCCCCGGAACTCGTCGACATGTCCACCGCGACGCGCAACGTGCCCGAGGCGCTCGCCGACAACCGCTACGTGCGATTCGGCGGCGCCGTCGGATTCGGATGGCTGTCGAACGACTTCGGCCCCGACGGCCACATCGGCGATCCGACCGCGGCGACGGCCGAACGCGGGGCCGCACTGTTCGACGGTGCCGTCGATGCGTTCTGCGAGGCACTTGCCGAGATCGCACGATTCGAACTCCCGGGCCGCTGACCATGGGCGATCCGGACCCGCACGACCTCCGTATCGACATCGACCGTCTCCTGGCGCGGATCGACGCGCTCGGTGAGATCGGCCGCATCGACGGTCCACACGGCGAATGGGGCAATGCCCGCCTCGCCTTGACCGACGAGGACGGCGCCGGGCGCGACCTCGTGGTCGGCTGGATGCGCGATCTCGGCATGGAGGTGGCGATCGATGCCATCGGCAACGTGGTCGCAACTCGGCCCGGAAGCGACCCGAACCTGGCGCCCGTGATGACCGGCTCGCACATCGACACGGTCGGCACCGGTGGCCGCTTCGACGGCAACCTGGGTGTCCTTGCCGGCCTCGAAGTGGTCGAGGTGCTGGAACAGCACGGTGTCACGACGCCGAGGTCGCTGCAGGTGGCGTTCTTCACGGACGAGGAAGGTTCCCGGTTCGCCCCGGACATGCTGGGCAGCCTGGTGTACGTGGGCGGGCTCGCCCTCGAGGAGGCCCTCGACATGACGGCGGCCGACGACGGTGCCCGTCTCGGCGACGAACTCGTACGAATCGGCTACGCGGGCGCGCTGCCGTGCCCGACGGCCTCGGCACCGCACGCGTTCGTCGAGTTGCACATCGAACAGGGCCCGATCCTGGAAGACGAGGGTGTGACCATCGGCGTCGTCGAAGGCGTGCAGGGCATCTCGTGGACCGAGGTCACCATCGTCGGGCAGTCCGCTCATGCCGGCACCACCCCGATGCGGCTCCGGCACGATCCGGCCTACTGCGCCGGCGCCATCACCACCTACGTCCGTGATCTGACCCGCCACCTGGGCCGTGACCAGGTGGCCACCGTCGGCCGGATCAACCTGCATCCGAATCTCGTGAACGTGGTCCCGTCCCGAGTGGTCATGACCATCGACCTGCGCAACACCAGCGAGCGCGTCCTGGTCGAGGCCGAGACCCGTCTGGCGACGTTCCTGGAGGAGTTGGCGACATCGGAGGGCGTCGAGATCACGACCCGCTCGCTCGCTCGCTTCGAGCCGGTGGTGTTCGATGCCGCCATGGTCGACACCGTGGAGCGGTCCGCGACCCGGCTCGGGTACTCGACCCGACGGATGCCGAGCGGGGCCGGCCACGACGCCCAGATGCTGGCGCGGATCTGCCCGACGGCGATGGTCTTCACCCCGAGCGTGAACGGGCTGAGCCACAACATCGCCGAGTTCACCGAACCCGACGATCTCGAGGCGGGCGCCAACGTGCTGCTCCAGGTCCTTCTCGATCGTCTCGTCCGTGATCCGTTCCCGTGACACGGTTCGACCTGGTCACGATCGACGCGCCGGACACCGATGCGGCGGCGCGGTTCTGGAGTGAGACCGCCGGTCTGCACGAAGTCGAGCGCGAGGACGTCGATCGCTGGATCGTGCTGGCCGATGCCGGAGGACAGCGCCGACTGGGCATCCAACGAGGGCTGGCTCGACCCGGATCGATGCATCTGGACCTGGCCTGCGACGTCGGCGACTTCGACGCCGAACTGGCCCGGATGGTTGCGCTCGGCGCTCGCCTGCTCGCGCCGCCGCGCCATGAGCCGTATGGCTCGATCGCCAACCTGTGTGACCCCGACGGCAATCCGTTCGACCTGTGCGCCTATCACTGATTCCGCTGGTCGGCCGCGCCACCGCGCAGCATCGCGGACGCGGCTAACGTCGCAGGCGAGTTGCCGGCCGAGGGCGCGAAACGCCCTGGCCCGAGGTGAACGGGTCGCTGCGTGGGGGCTGCGACCGCCCGAAACATGATCTTCACGATCACCGGCTGGGTCCGGCAACAGAGGACAACTATCTTCAGCGAGGACATGATGACCGACACGACGACAGCCGCTGACGCGGCGGCGACCGCACCCGAGGTCGTGGAGCCCACGGGGGAGACCCGGCTCAAGTTCGAACACCTCTCGATGGTGTTCCCGGACGGTACGCATGCGATCAACGACGTGTCGTTCGAAGTCGACGCCGGCGAGTTCGTCACCGTGGTGGGGCCATCGGGGTGCGGCAAGTCGACGCTGTTGCGCATCGCCTCCGGGCTCACCGAGCACACATCGGGAACGTGCGAGGTCGACCGTGACTCGATCGGCTACGTCTTCCAGGACGCCACGCTGCTGCCGTGGCGCACGGTGCAGAAGAACGTCGAGCTCAACGCCGAACTCCAGCACATGCCGAAGGCCGAACGTGCGGCGAAGGCGGCGGCGGCGATCGAGCTCGTGAACCTCGTCGGTCACGAGGACAAGTACCCCAAGCAACTCTCCGGTGGCATGAAGATGCGGTGCTCGCTGGCCCGCTCGCTCGTGCTCAACCCGAAGATCTTCCTGTTCGACGAGCCGTTCGGCGCCCTCGACGAGATCACCCGCGAACGTCTGAACGGCGAGCTGATCAGCCTGTTCAACTCGGAGAAGTTCGCCGCGCTGTTCATCACCCACTCGATCGCCGAGGCCGTGTTCCTGAGCACCCGGGTGCTGGTGATGTCGGCTCGTCCCGGTCGCATCATCGGTGACTACGCCATCCCGTTCGGCATGGATCGTTCGCAGGACATTCGCTTCTCACCGGAGTTCGGCGAGATCTGCGGGCAGATCAACAACGACCTGAAGGACGCGCACTCGTGACCTCGTCGTTCACCGACCACGGCGTCGTATCCGATCACGCCCGAGCCGCACGAGGAGCCCGTCGTCGTCGACGACGACACCCCGCCGCCGCCCGAGCCGCCGAAGGCGCCGCGGTGGAAGCGGGGGCTGCACTTCTTCCCGCCGTTGTTCACGTTCGTGCTGTTCATCGGGGTCTGGTACCTCTACAGCGCGCTGCGCTTCGACATCGCGGCGCAGCGGCGCAACGCGCTGCCGTTCCCGCACGAGGTGTTCACCGACGGCTTCCTGCCGCTGTGGGACCCGTCCGGCGGGATTCGGCCGATCCTCGGCTACATGTGGCCGACGGTCAAGGTCACGCTGATGGGCCTCGGCATCTCGATCATCCTCGGGGTGTCGATCGCGATCGTCATGAACCTCAGCAAGAGCATGGAACGGGCGGTGTTCCCCTACGCCGTGGTGCTGCAGACCATCCCGATCCTGGCGATCACGCCGCTGCTCACCCAGCTGTTCGGTGATCAGATCGGCGTGCGGATCGTGGTGGTGGTGCTGATCGCCACGTTCCCGGTGATCACCAACACGTTGTTCGGGTTGCAGTCGACGGATCAGCTCCATCACGATCTGTTCACGCTCAACCACGTCAGCCGATGGACGCGGCTGCGCAAGCTCGAGATGCCGTCCGCGATGCCGGCGATGATGACCGGCATCCGCATCGCCTCCGGTGGTGCCGTGATCGGTGCGATCGTCGCGGACTTCTTCTTCAACCAGGGCGAAAAGGGAATCGGCTACTACATCCGGAACCGGCAGCAGCGTGCAGCAAACCGGCCGGAGATGTTTGCCGGAACCATCTCGGCGTCGATGTTCGGCGTCGTGATGTTCCTCGTCATCGGCGCGATCACGGCGCGCGCCATTCGCAATTGGCACGAGTCCGCCTCGCGGACCTGAGCCACCATTCACCGCCGACCACGAACACCTACACCCACCAACAAGGGGAGACACCATGAAAGCCCGTACACCATTGGCGCTGTTGAGCGTCGCCACGATCGGGTTGCTCGCCGCCTGCGGCAGTGACAGCGACTCGGCGAGCGATTCGTCGGAGGCGCCAGCCGCCACCACCGGCGGAACGACGGCGACCGACGGCACCACCGCCGCCGGCGAAGGGCCCGTGCCCCGCCAAGCTCGTCATCCAGACCGACTGGTTCCCCGAGCTCGAGCACGGCGGCACCTATCAGCTCATCGGCCCCGACGGCACCGCCGACAAGGACTCGGTGTCGTACTCCGGCCCGGTGCAGGAGCAGTACAAGGTCGGCGGCCTGGAGGAGATCCAGATCAACACCGTCAGCTTCGACAAGCAGAACAGTGCGATCCTGCTCGACGGTGAGGCGGACATGGCCTACATCAACATGAGCGACATCATCAAGGACTCCGCTGCGGTCGACATGGTCGCGATCGCCAAGACGCTCGACAAGGACCCGCAGATGATCATGTGGGATCCCGAGCAGAATCCGATCGCCGCCCCCGAGGACATCGCTGGCACCGGTGCGCAGGTGCTGCACTTCCCCGGCGTCGCCTACATCGACTACATGATCGGTCAGGGCTACATGACCGCGGACCAGAGCAACCCGAGCTACGACGGCTCGGACGCGGCCTGGGTCGCCGACGGTGGGAACTTCTTCCAGCAGGGCTTCGCCACCAACGAGGTGTACAAGTACGAGAACGAGATCCAGTGGAAGGACGGCGCTCCGGCTCCGGTCGACTACTACACGGTCGCCGATCTCGGCTTCGACAACTACCCGGCTGCGATCACGATGATGCGTGACAAGGCCGAGGAGCTCGACGAGTGCCTCAAGGTGCTGGTCCCGGTCATGCAGCAGGCGTGGGTCGACTTCCTCGCCGACCCGAAGCCGATCACGGACGCGATGATCGAGATCAACGTCGCCCACGACGGCTTCTGGACGCTTGAGCGAGGGCCTGAACACCGCGGGCATGGAGCTCGTCGAGTCGGGTGAGTTCGCCTTGAACAGCCCCGACGGCACCTACTGCAGCTTCGAAGAGGCTCGGATCCAGGCGTTGTACGACATCCTGGCTCCGATCTACGAGGAGCAGGGCACGGAGATCGCAGACGTCGATCGACGGCGTCTTCACCAACGACTACTGCGCCGACGCCCCCGGCCGCTGACCTGTCTCGCTCCCGACCGGGTGTCACCACCCGGTCGGGAGCGCCGACGCCTGATTTGACGAAGGTGTGATGACGACCTCGACGGGAGTGTGGCTGTATCCCGACGCGACGGTCGGTGAGTTGATCGATGCCGTGGTGCTGGCCGATCGTGGAGGCATCGACGAGGTCTGGATCGCCGACGAGGGGGTGATGCGTGACCCGGTCGTGGTGTTCGCCGCGGCAGCCGAACGCACGACCCGTGTGCGGATGGGGATCGGGATCACGTCGCCGGCGCTGCGCCACCCGGGCGCGATTGCGTCGACGGTCGCATCCCTCGACGAACTGTCCGGTGGGCGCATGATGCTCGGGTTCGGAGTCGGCGGCGAGCAGTCGCTGGCGCCGTTCGGGATCACGGTCGAACGGCCGGTGGCGCTCATCCGCGATGCGCTGCGAATCTCCCGGGCGGTGCTGCAGCGGCGCCCCGACGAGGGCTACGAGGTCGCCGCCCACGCTGCCCCTGCCAGGAACGTCCCGCTCTACGTCGCGTCACGGGGCGAGCAGATCAACACGCTCGCCTCCCGCGAGGCCGACGGGGTGTTCCTGTCGGGGTTCGACCCGCAGCACCTCGCCCCCGTACTCGGCTGGGTGCGCAGCGCCGGAGCACCGACCGTGGCCCTGTACCAGTCGGTTCGCTTCCGACCGAGTGCGACCACCGATCCGACGTCGATCACCGGCTCGCCGTCGGAACTCGCGGCCGGCCTGCAGCTCCTGGTGGAGCTGCACGCTCCGGACACGATCGGCATCGCGCCGGTGGACGGCGACGATGTGGTGTCGATGATGCAGCTGGCGATCGAGACGCTCGAGCACTTCCGACGCTGAGCAGCGCCGCTGCCGTCAGCAGTTGCGGAGCACCTCGAACGTGCGGCACGTGCAGTCGCGGAACCACGGTCCCATCGATGCGTCGACCGCTTCGAGTTCGTGGTGCGGGATCGCCTTCCATGCGTCCATCGACTCCCATTCGATCATCGCATGGACGCAGCCGGGATCGTCCACGTCGATCCACAGCTGCTTGCGGACGAACCCCGGCTGGCGTTCGAGGAAACGGCTCCAGGCCTGCTCCTCCACCTCCATCCACGTGGCGCGCTCATCGGGGTCGACGGAGAAGGTGAGGAACTCGATGACCACGTGGGGGAACCTTTCGTGAATCCGTGATCGGCGTCTGCGCGGTGACGGGCCGGCTCAGTTTGCCAGGATCTCGACGCCGGCACGGAACACTCGGCGGGGGATCGGACCCTCGGCGATCGCCTGGCGGAGGGAGCCGGCGGGCACGGCAAGGAGGTCGGCCGGCGCCCCCACGGCGATGGCGCCGTCGGGAAGTCCGAGCACCCGGCGGGACTGCGTGCTCACCGAGTCCCACGCCACCGTCGGGAGGTCGTGGGCGACGAGCACCATGAGCGAGGCGGTCTCGAACGGGACATGCTCGGCCCATCGGGTTGAAGGGATCCTGGAGATTGTCGGCACCGGCGGCGACGGCAACTCCGGCGCGACGGAGTGCATCGACCGCGGTGAGTCCACGGGGGACAGGCTGCTGACCGCGGCCACCGAGCCAGAGGTTGGTGTGCGGGAGCGTGATCACGCCGATGCCGGCGGCCGCCACGAGCTCGGCGATGCGCTGCTGCTCGGAGGCGATGTGCTGGCCGAGGCTCACGCAGTGCGAGGCCGTCACCGGCAGCGAGAACCCGGCGAGCACCTGGCGGGCGAGGTACTCCAGGCCGAGGACCGTCGGATCGAGCGTCTCGTCGGTGTGGAGATCGACGCCGACACCGGCCTCTGCGGCGATCTCCAGCAGCACATCGGTGGCGGCCTCGATGTTGCCGTCGTCCTCCAGGTGGGGGCACCCCCGACGAGGTCGGCGCCGGCGGCCGAGCGCGTCCCGGAGCAACGCCCGGTGGTCGGCGCCGGCGGGTCCGACCACGGGGCTGCCGGTCAGCGCGACGATCTCGATGTCGATCACGTCGGCGACGCGGCGCCGGACCTCGACGAGCGCGAGGGTGTTCATCAGCCCGCCGTACACGGTGGTGTCGGCGTGGGTCCGTACGGCGACGTATCCGTTGGCGGCCATGAGGCGTGCCGCCCGTTCGGCCCGCTCGATGATGTCGTTCAGCGTCGATCCTGCCGTCGAGGCTGATCATGGCATCGATGGCGCCGCCGAGATCACCGGTGACGTTCTCGGCTCGTTCGGCGAGGAACGCCTTGTCGAGATGGGCATGGGGCTCGGCGGCGGCCGGCAGGAGCAGGTGGCCGTCGAGATCGATCGTGACGTCAGCGGTCGTCGTGATCCTCGGGCCGACCTCGGCGATCACACCGTCGACGATGAGCACGTCGGTCGAGACTGTCACCCGACTCGTGTGTCACGGCTGGATGAACAATCGTGGCCTGCTGTAGGAGGGTGCTCGACATCTGCGCGAAACTAGACGCCATGACCGAACGACCCGATCTCAAGCTCGGAGCATTCTTCTTCGGCGGCGTCGAGATGGACGACGCCGGTGCCGGCGCCCCCGCCCCGATGGATCGCCGCTACAGCAACGACGAGTGCTGGAAGGCCACGCTCGACTACGTGAACTCGGCGAAGGAAGCCGAGCGACTCGGGTTCGACTCGTTCTGGACGACCGAACACCATTTCCAGTACGAGGGGTACGAGGTGATCCCCAACGGTCTGCTGATCTCGACGTGGATCGCCGCCCAGACCACGACGCTTCGGTTCGGCGCGATGTTCAACGTCGTCCCCCAGTGGAACCCGCTGCGGCTCGCCGAGGACTTCGCGACACTGCACAACCTGTCCGGTGGGCGCGGCATGCTCGGCGTCGGCCGGGGCACGGTGCCTCGCGAGGTGCTGCACCTGAACGACAAGGGCGTCTCGATCGGCTCGATGGACAACCCGGACCAGGTCGACGCCGACATCCACAACCGCGAGGTGTTCGAGGAGTCGATGGAGATCATCCGACGCGCCCTCACCGAGGAGTCGTTCTCCTTCCAGGGCAAGCACTTCCAGATCCCGATTCCCGGCATCCCGGACCGCGGCGAGACGGTGCAGGAGATCACGCTGATCCCCAAGCCGATCCACCCGTTCGAGATCTGGCAGGCGGTCACCTCGCCGCCCACGCTCGACTACGTGCCGGTCGTCGACCATGGTGCGGTGTTCTGGAACCAGCACTACAGCTTCATCAAGCGGTTCTGGGACAAGTACGGCGAGACCTACGCCGCCTCGCACGGTGTCGAGTTGGCACCCCACGAGAAGCGCATGCTCGTCGTCTCGTACCGGATCGAGGACACGATGGAAGAGGCACGGGCGTCGGCGCTGCCCGGCCACGACGAGTTCTGGAAGTTCCTCGGCCCCTACGGTTGGAGCCGCGGCTACATGGGTCCCGACGGCAAGCCGTCCCCGCCGGGGCTGATCCCGACGCTCGACGAGTCGATCGAGAACAAGACGATCCTGGTCGGCCCGCCCGAGAAGGTCGCCGAAGAGGTGGCGTTCCTGCGCGAGTTGCTCGGTTTCGAGTACCTCACGCTGTTCCCGCACCTGATCGGCGATCCGTACAAGAAGGCCGACGAGCAGATGGCCCGCTTCGCCGAAGAAGTCCTCCCGCTCCTGTAGACAGCCTCCACATTCCCGTTTGCGGGAGCTTTCGGATGGGCCGTCCCATCAGAATCCTCCCGCAAACGCAGAGGACTCGGGGTGGGTCAGCTGCCGGCGGCGGAGCCGATGACGGTGCGGGGGTCGGCGGCGCCGGCGAACATGCCGGTCGGTTCGACGACGATGGCGTGGGCGTGACCGAAGCCGGAGTCCCACGATGGTCCTGACGTGGTGCGATGGCCCCGCGCGGTCAGGCCGCGGCAGCCAGCTGTCGGGAGCGTGGCCCTCGATCGTGACCGATGGTCCGCTCGTCACCGGTCCAGGTGTCGAAACCGGTGACCGGTCCGTCGAGCACCCAGCGACCGGCGTTGACGGCGACGGCGGGGGACTGGCCGTGGTGGAACAGCCGCGTGAGGAGCTGCAGCAGGATCTGCGGCTGGGCGTCGCCGCCCATCGTGCCGAACACGGCGGCGAGGCGACCGGCGCGGGTGGCGAGGGCCGGCGACAGCGTGTGCGGCGGTCGGCGGCGGGGGCCGAACTCGGCGGGGTGGCCGGCGACGAGGTTGAAACCGAGTCCGCGGTTGTGCAGGTTGATGCCGGTGTTCGGCTCGACGAGGTGACTGCCGAACCCGGACGCGTTCGACTGGATGAGCGACACGCCCATTCGTCTGCCGTCGGGCCCGAACCCGGCCGTGCAGAGGTACGTCGTGTCACCGTCGAACGCCGGGGCCGTCCGACCGCTCGATCGCTCGAGGCCGACGAGGTCGAGGCGGTCGAGATCGCTGCCAGGATCGCCTCGCCGTCGGCGCCCTCGTGGAGTTGGCGTGGACGGTCGAACCCGGCCGCCGTGGCCGCCTCGACGAGGAGGTGGGCCCAGCGGTCGTCGTCGGGGTCGTCGGGGAGGTCGAGCTGTTCGGCGAGGAGGGCGGCGCCGAGGGTCAGGTAGCCCTGGGAGTTGGGGCCGATCGTGTGCAGGTCGACACCGAAGGCCGACGCGGTCAACGGTGCCACCCAGTCGGCCTGCACGGTCGCGAGGTCGTCCTCGGTGAACAGACCGCCGCCGAGCTCGAGCAGGCCCTCCCCGAAGGCGCCGCCGTAGAAGCCGTCGCGCCCGCTCACGGGGAGCCCGGCGAGCACGAGCGCGGCGCCCGGTCGGCGGACGATCGCTCCGGTCGAGGTCGCCTGCGTGGCCAGTTCGGCGAGGTTCGATCGGCTCTGGGCATCCAGACGTCGGAGCGACCCGACCAGCAGCGGGCTCGCAGGGAACCCGTCGGCGGCGAGTCGACGGGCCGGGCCGAGAATGACCTCGAGGGGGAGTGACCCGAAGCGATCGTGGAGTGCGATCCAGCCGTCGATGCAACCGGGAACGGTCACCGTGCGCACGTCGAGCTTGAACGGCATGTCGGCGAAGCCCTCGGCGCGGAGCGCTTCGGGGTCGGCACCGGACCCCGACCGGCCGGACGCGTTCAGTGCGAACGTCTCGCTCGGTCCGTTCGGGTCGTCGATGTGGACGAGGGCGAACAGGTCGCCGCCCATTCCGCACAGGTGCGGTCCGGTCACGGCGATCGCGGCGTTGCAGGCGATCGCCGCGTCGACGGCGTTGCCGCCGAGCGACCACATCTCCATCCCGGCCGATGTCGCCAGGTGGTCGGCGCTGGCCACCATGTGGCGTGGCGAACGGACGGTGCTGACCGGCGGTGTCGAAGGCGGCATCAGTCGGACCTTAGGCGAGGACTACCGGTGCCACTGCCCGCGTTGTTCGAGCACCGAACGCAGGGTCTCGGGTCGGTCGGTCATGATCCCGTCGACGCCGAGGTCGAGCAGTCGATGCATCTCGTCGGCGTCGTCGATCGTCCAGACGTGCACCTGCGATCCGTGTCGGTGGGCGCTGCGGACGAAGCGCTTCGTCACCACCGGCACGTTCCACGGGCCGGACTGCCCGGCCGGCCCGGGCGGGTACCTGGGCGACTCGTTGGGCCGGACCGGAGATCCGCCCGATCGAGCCGGAGCAGGGCGACCTCCTGCGGGCTCATGCAGGTCAGCAGGCGCGGCCCCAGGAGCGCGCGGATCTTCGTGAGACGTGCGTGGCTGAACGAACCGATGCAGACCCGGTCGATCGCGTCGAGGTCTCGGATCAGCTGCACCAACGCCGGGGCGGCAGCGTCGGACTTGCAGTCGATGTTGAACCGGGCGTCGGGGAATCGCGCGAACAGCTCGGACATTCGCGGGATCGGCTCGCGTCCGTCGACGCGGAACTCCCTGAGCTCGGCCCACGCGGTCGCCGCGATGGTGCGGTCGACGCCGCAGGTGCGCCGGAGATCGGCGTCGTGGAAGGCGACGAGCACGCCGTCGAGGGTGAGGTGGACGTCGGTCTCGAGGTACCGGTAGCCGAGTGCCACCGCGTGCTCGAACGCGGGCAGGGTGTTCTCCGGAGCGCTGCTGGTGCCGCCGCGATGGGCGAACGGAATCGGCCCCGGCCAATCGAGGTACGGGTGCGTGGTCACACCGTCGACTGTAGGGCAGCGCAGTGCCGCCTGCCGGCTGCCGGGGTTGGGGGTCAGCCGACCAGATGCTCGGTGATGACCGCCGCGTCACCGGCCCTGAGCACCGCACGCACCCGGAAGTGTTCGTGGTCGGGGCGCAGGAGCACGAGATCGCCCCGCTGGCCGCTGGCCAGGCGACCACGGTCCGAGAGGCCCGCAATGCCGGCGGGCGCCGACGTGACGAGCCTGACGGCGCCGCGGAGATCGCAGACGCCTCGGAGCACGAGGAGCGAGACGGCATCGAGCAGCGAGGTCGGTCGTGCGGCCGACGAGAGCGCATCGCACAGTCCGAGCTCGATGAGCGCGAGGGGGCTGATGGCGGTCGGTGCTCCGGACGTCGCCACGATGTCGGCCGCCGAGCCGATCACGGCCAGCCCGCGTTCGTGGGCGCGTCGTGCCGCCTCGATCGTCGCCGGATACTCGACCGCGCCGGCGCCGAGGTCGACGGCTCGGTCGACGTCGTCGGCCGTGACCGGACCGCGGACCAGGAGCCGGAGGCGTTGCGCCATGGCCTGCACGGTCAGCCACTCGAGTGCCGGCACGGTGTCGTCCGCTGCAGCAGTCAGCGCCGAGGCGGCGACCGACACGAGGACGGTGGCGCCGCCGGTGGTGACGGCAGCGGCACCTGTGGCCAGGTCGTCGACCGGGAATCCGTGCACGTGGAGGTGCGTCGTGACCGCGTGGTCGGTCGGTGCCGGGTCGGTCCGGACATCGTGGTGCAGATCGACGAGGCCAGGAATGCAGACTGCACCGTGCCCGTGGATCTCCGGGTGCTTGGTTGCTCCGTTGCCGACGACGCTGACGATGAGGCCGTCCTCGACGACGATGGTGGCTCGTTCGACGATCCGGTCGGGCAGCACCGCCCAGACGTCGGTGACGCAGTAGTCCCGTGCAACCTTCGGTCCGGACGATTCCACACTCCCCACGATGGCCGAGGCGCATGGCTGGATCAGGTCATCGAAGTGACGTCTCGGGGGGAATTGGGTGAATCTTCGGTGAACGAACCTTCTCGTGAACAACTCGCCGCCCTGGGCGCGCTGTTGTTCACGAGAACGGCGTCAGATGCTGCGGCCGGCGTCGGCCCAGTACTCGTCCTTCAGGAGCCGCTTGTAGAGCTTCCCCGTCGGATGGCGGGGGAGTTCCTCGCGGAAGTCGATCGAGCGAGGACACTTGACGTCGGCGAGCTCGGTCCGGCAGAACTGGATCAACTCCGACGCCAAGGCGGCGGCAGCCGCATCGTCGGCCGGCATCTCCACGGGCTGGACGACGGCCTTCACCTCTTCGCCGAAGTCGTCGTTCGGCACACCGAACACGGCGACGTCGACGACCTTCGGGTGCGTCACGAGCACGTTCTCGGCTTCCTGCGGGTAGATGTTCACCCCGCCGGAGATGATCATGTACGCCTTGCGGTCGGTGAGGTAGAGGAACCCGTCGTCATCGAGGTAGCCGACGTCGCCGAGGGTGCTCCAGCCCTTCGGATGCCGGGAGCTCTTCGTCTTCTCCGGATCGTTGTGGTACTCGAACTCGGCGCCGCCCTCGAAGTACACCGTGCCCGACTGCCCGGTGGGGAGATCCTCGCCGTCCTCGCCGGTGATGTGGACGACGCACCCGATCGGTGAACCGACGGTGCCGGGGTGTGCGAGCCACGACTCGCTGTTGCAGTAGACGAAGCCGTTGCCCTCGCTGCCGGCGTAGTACTCGTGGATCACCGGTCCGAACCATTCGATCATCTGCTGCTTGACGGGCACCGGACAGGGCGCAGCGGCGTGGATCACGCATTCGAGCGAGGACACGTCGTACTTCGCGCGGGTGTCGTCGGGCAGCTTGAGCATGCGCACGAACATCGTCGGCACGACCTGGCTGTGGGTGATCCGGTACCGCTCGACGAGCTGCAGGTACTCCTCGGCGTCGAAGTGCTCCATCGCGACGATGGTCGCGCCGAGCGAGTGGGTCGCCAGACAGAACCGCAGGGGGGCGGCATGGTAGAAGGGCGCCGGCGACAGGTAGACCTTCGAGGAATCCATGCCGAACAGCAACTGCAGCAACGGCATGACCGAGCCGCCACTCTCCACGAGCGGAGTGTTGGGGAACGGCCGGGTGATGCCCTTGGGCATCCCGGTGGTGCCCGAGGAGTAGAGCATGTCGAGCCCGGCGACCCGGGCTTCGTCGAGCGGCTCCGGCGACTGCGCCGCGACGGCGGTCTCGTAGCTCTCGTAGCCGTCGATGGTGCCGTCGAGCATCAGCCGCAACTCGACGTTCGGGGTGGTCCCGATGACCTCGGCGGCCTGATCGGCCTTGTACTTCGAGGTGATGTAGGCCCGGGCGCCGCAGTCGTTGATGATGTACTCGAGTTCGGGGCTGGTGAGCCGTGAGGAGGCGCAGGTGTACACGAGGCCGGCGTAGTGGCAGCCCCAGACGATCTCGAGATAGCGGTCGTGGTTCTCCATGCACATCGCCACGTGATCGCCCGGCTGCAGACCCGCCGCCCGCAGGAGGCGGCTGAGGCGGTTCGCCGCGGCGTCGAGCTCGGCGAAGGTCTGGGTGAAGCCGGAGCCGGCCATGATGATCGCAGGCTTGTCGCCGTGTTCTTTGAGATACGCACCGGGGAACATGCCGAGGCAAGGTAGTCGACCGATACCTTGCCCCCATGGTTCGAGGCCGGTTTTCGGAGTTGATGGCAGCCGATGCCGCCGATGTGCCGCTCGACGAGGCCGCGCTGCTGATCTCGGCCACGCTGCAGCCCGGGCTCGACATGATCGAGTGGTTGGCCGCGCTCGACGTCCTCGCCGCCGAGTGCCCCACACCGACTCCCGACGGCGTCGCCCGGTTCCTGTTCGACGTGGAGCACTTCGTCGGGAATCGTGCGGCCTACTACGACTGGCGCAACTCGTGTCTCGATCGTGTGATCGCCACTCGGACGGGGATCCCGATCAGCCTGTCGGTGCTGATGATCGAAGTGGCGAGACGGGTGGGGGTGCGGCTCGTCGGGGTTGGCATGCCGACGCACTTCCTCGTTCGCGTCGCCGACGATCCCGACGCGTTCTTCGACCCCTTCGCCGGCGGCAACCGTCTCGATCGTGGTGAGGCCCGGTCGCTGTTCGAGGACCTCACCCGCGGACAGGTCCGGTGGGAGGAGGGCTACCTCGATCCGACGCCGAACCGCGACATCGTGATCCGGATGCTGAACAATCTGAAGAGCGTGTTCGCCGGTCGGTCCGATCAGGTCCGCCTCGGCCTGGTCATGGGCCTGCGGTCGGCGGTCCCCGAGCTCGCCGAATCCGAGGCCGCCGAGATCGCCACCGCCTCTGCCATCTTCAACTGAGCCACGGCAGACTGACGGCGTGATCGACCGCGACATCAAGCAGTGCCTGGGGCAGATGATCAAGGGGGTCCAGGTCGTCGGGGCTGCTCACGGCGGGCTTCGCCGGGCCTACACGAGCCACTGGTTCGAGCAGGTCAGCTTCGAAGAGCCCATCGTGATGGCGAGCGTGTCGCCCAAGCACGACACCTACCCGCTCATGGTCGAGGCGGGGGAGTTCGCGGTCAGCATTCTCGCCGCCGACCAGATCGTCGAGGGACAGTACTTCAGCTATCCGGGCCGCAAGTTCGAGTACGTCGCGCGAGGAGTACCTCGTCGACTGGCCCGACGCGGATCGGGTGCTCCCGGTCGTCCCGCACTCGATCGCCTGGTTGCGCTGCGCCACGTTCCAGACCGTCGAGATGGCCGATCACCAGCTGCTGTTCGCCCGGGTCACCGACGTGATGCCGGGCCGACTGAAGGAGCCGCCGCTGCTGTACTCGAGCCGCCTCGGGTGGCGGGTCACCGGCGACAAGGCCCGTGAGCCCGGGACCAGCATCCGCGATCAGCTGCTCGACAGAGTGGCCAACTCCACCTGAGAACTACGTTGTCGGGCATGACGATGACCGATGATCGCACCGACCTGACCGCCGACGAGCAGCGCGTGAGCGAACTCGTCGACGAGCTCCTCGCCTCGTTCCCTCCGGCCACCACGGACCCCAAGGTCTTCCTCGGTGCCCAGTTCGATCGAGGGTTGGCCTGGGTCCACTTCCCCGAGGGCAACGGTGGTCTGGGCCTGAACCCGAAACTGCAGAAGCTGGTCAACGAGCGGGTGTACGCCGAGGGCGCTCCGAACCCGATGTACCGCAACCCGATCGGTCACGGCATGTGCGGGCCGACCGTCGTCGCGTGGGGGAGCGACGCCCAGAAGGAGCGGTACCTGCGCCCGCTGTTCACCGGCGAGGAGATCTGGTGCCAGCTGTTCTCCGAGCCGGGGTCGGGCTCCGACTTCGCCGGTCTGTCGTCGACCGGCGTGCAAGACGGCGACGAGTGGATCGTCAACGGCCAGAAGGTCTGGACCACGCTCGCCCACCTGTCGAAGTGGGGTCTGCTCGTGGTGCGCACCAACCCGAACGCCGTGAAGCACGCCGGCCTGACCGCGTTCGTCGTCGACATGCAGGACCCGACCGTCGAGATCCGTCCCGCTCCGCCAGATGACCGGCGAAGCCGAGTTCAACGAGGTCTTCTTCTCCGACACCCGCATCGCCGACGCCGAGATGCTCGGCAGCCCCGGCGATGGTTGGAGGGTCTCGCTCACGACGCTGATGAACGAGCGGGTCTCGATCGGCGGCACGATCCCGGCCCGAGGCTCGGGAACGATCTCGGCGCTGCTCCAGACCTGGCAGAAGCTGCCCGAGGCCGCCAAGAACCCGGTCGCGCTCGACGACGTGATGAAGCTGTGGAGCCGGGCCGAGGTACTGCGACTCACGAACATCCGCGCCAACCAGAATCGCAAGATGGGCGACCCCGGCCCGGAGGGTTCGATCGGCAAGATGGCCTCGGCCGACCTGAACAAGGACATCTACGACGAGGTCATGAACCTCCTCGGTGCTGATGGACTCCTCTACGGCAGCTACGAGATGATCCGACCGGAGACGGCGATGGGCTCCGACACCCTGCAGAAGGCGTTCCTGCGCAGCCGGGCCAACTCGATCGAGGGCGGCACGACCGAGGTCATGAAGAACATCCTCGGCGAGCGTGTGCTCGGTCTCCCCGGTGACGTACGCGTCGATCGCGACGTCCCCTGGTCCGAGGTGCCGCGCAGCTGAGGCTCTCAGCGGGTGAGGAGGCCGGCGAGGACGTCGCTGGCCCCGAGCGAGCGGTCGTCCATCACCGGTCGGTCGAGCATGGAGCCGCCGAGCAGGACGGTCGATGCCGTCTCGATCGAGTTCTGCAGCTCGCGGATGTTGCGCGGCGGCGGGAAGTACTCGTCTTCCTCGGTGACGTCGACGACCTCGATGCCATCGACGGGAGCGAGGAAGTCGATCACGGCGTCGACGAGTTCCTCGGGAGCGGACGCCCCGGCGGTGACCCCGACGATGCCCGCCAGATCGTCGGGCAGTTCGCGCACGTCGTTGATGCGGAACACCCTGGCGCAACCCTCCTCGCGGGCCAGTTGCTCGAGCGCCCGGGTGTTGGAGGAGTTCGCCGAACCGATGACGATCACCACGTCGCAACGGTGGGCCAGTTCCATCAGGGCCGCCTGTCGGTTCGTCGTCGCGAAGCAGAGGTCGCTGCGGCCGGGGGTCCACACGTCGGGGAAGCGTTCCTTCACGCGAACGGCGACGCCCTCCCAGTCGCGGTGCGACAGGGTCGTCTGCGCGAGCAGTGCGACCGGTTGATCCGACGGCTCCAGGCGGTCCACCTCCTCGACCGATTCGACCCGATCGATCGAGTCGGGCGCCACCGCCATGGTGCCGACGGCTTCCTCGTGGCCCTCGTGGCCCACGTACACGATGCGGTAGCCCTTGCCGGCACGCACCTTCACCTCGTGGTGCACTTTGGTGACCAGCGGGCACACCGAGTCCACGACGTAGCTGCCCCGACTGCGGGCGGCTTCCACGACCTCGGGGGCCGAGCCGTGGGCCGACAGCATGATGGGGCTCCCGACCGGCACCTCCGCGATGTCGTCGACGAACACCACGCCCTGAGCCCGGAATCGGTCGACCACGAGCTTGTTGTGGACGATCTCGTGGTAGCAGTAGACGGGCCCCGGGAAGGTCCGCACCATCCAGGCGAGCGCCTTGATCGCCATCTCGACACCGGCGCAGAAACCTCGGGGCTGGGCCAGGAGCACCAACTCGACGCGCGGGTCCGTCTGGGCGGGAGACATCTGCGCTCAATCTACCCGCAACCCGCCACCGGTAGCCTGACGATCCCATGTCCACCGTCACCGCACCCTCACGATCGCTCGCACCGATCGTCGTCGCGGTCGTTCCGCACTCCCCGGCAGATCTGGCCGGGGTGCGCGCCGGTGACGAGATCGTGCGGGTCAACGGTGACGTGCCTCGCGACATCATCGAGTGGCAGATGGCGACCGACGAGGCCGACGTCGAACTCGACGTGAGCCGGGGCGGGTTGGATCTTGCGTTCTCGATCGAGAAGCGGGCGGGCGAGCCACTCGGGGTCGACGTGTCGAGCGCCGTGTTCGATCGGGTCCGCACGTGTGACAACCACTGCGAGTTCTGCTTCATCTACCAGTTGCCCAAGGGGATGCGCCGCAGTCTGTACCTCAAGGACGACGACTACCGACTGTCGTTCCTGTACGGGAACTTCACCACCCTGACCCGGTTCACGGAGGCGGATCTGGAGCGGGTGATCACCGAGCGGCTGTCGCCCCTGCACGTGAGCATCCACTCGACCGACCCCGACATCCGCAGCCAGATGCTCAAGAACCCTCGTGGCGCGATGAGCCTGCGTTGGCTGCGGGCACTGCTCGACCACGGCATCACCGTGCGGGGCCAGATCGTGGTGTGTCCTGGCGTCAACGACGGAGCCGTCCTCGACGACACCATGGCCGGCATCCTCGACGAGTACCCGGATCTGGATTCGGTGGCCGTCGTCCCGCTCGGGATCTCCAAGTTCAACGGCGAAGCGGCCATGCGATTCCACACCGTGGACGAGGCTCGCGCCGTGGTGGACATCGTCGACGACTGGCAGGACGTGTTCCAGGCCACCCTCGGCAAGCGGATGGTCTACGCCGCCGACGAGTACTACCTGATGGCGCAGCGACCGTTCCCGCCCGCCGAACGCTACGACGGGTTTCCGATGCACGAGGACGGCATCGGCATGGCGCGTACGTTCGAAGCCGAGTTCCACGGTCGGGCGGACGAGGCGACCGGCGTGCGCCGCGGGTTCTTCGCCGCCGTCGACGCTCCGCCGAACCCGGCCGCCTACACCGGTCTGCGCAGCAGCTCGGCGTGCGGACTCCGGATCGGGATCGGCTGTCTGCCGGTGCGACCACGATCTCGTTGCGCCCGCGCCCGTCGGCACCGATCGGAGTGCTCACGGGTGAGCTCGGAGCGCTCGTGATCACACCGCTCATCGAGTCGCTCGGCCGAACCGACGTCCGCGTCATCACGGTCCGCAACGACTTCTTCGGCGGCAACACCGGTGTCACCGGGCTGATCACGGGCGAGGACGTCAGCCGCACGCTCGCCGCCGAGCCCGAGGGCCACCGCTACCTCCTGCCGGACGTCTGCCTGTCCGACGAGGGACGTTTCCTCGACGGCATGACGGTGGAACGAACTTCCCCGGCTCGTCGAGATCGTCGAGACCGACGGCATCGCCCTGCGCAAGGCATTGGACATCAGTCGGCTCGCGCCGGAACGGAGCAGCCATGACCACCAATCCACCCGACGAGTCGACCCCGAACGAGACCGGCACCGACGAGACCGGCACCGACGAGACCGGCCCCGACGAGTCCTTGACGAGAGAACTGCCGACGGTGGTCATCATCGGTCGCCCGAACGTCGGCAAGAGCACGCTGTTCAACCGGATCGTCGGCAGCCAGCAGGCCATCGTCGAGGACCGGCCCGGGATCACCCGTGATCGCAAGGAGCTCGAGGCGGAGTGGCTCGACATCCCGTTCCTCGTCGTGGACACCGGCGGCTGGATGCCCGGCGGTGACGAACTCGAGACCAAGGTGAGCCGTCAGGTCGAAGCGGCCGTGCGCGAGGCCGACGTCGTGCTGTTCGTCGTCGATGCGTCCGTCGGCCTGACCGACGACGACCAGACCATCGCCAACTGGATCCGTCGATCGGGCACCCAGGTCATCGTGGTCGCCAACAAGGCGGACAACGAACGTCGCGAGACCGAGATGTGGGAGTTCATGAGCCTGGGAATCGGCGAGCCGGTCCCGGTCAGTGCCCTGCACGGTCGCCGCGCCGGCGATCTCCTCGATGCAGTGCTCGAACGGTTCCCCGAGCACCTCCGAGTTCCGGCGTCGAAGCCGATCGACCCGTGGGCGCCCGGCAACGACGATGACGATCGCTGCCGACGAGGTGTCGGTCCCGCGCGTGGCGATCGTCGGTCGACCGAACGTGGGCAAGAGCACGCTGTTCAACCGGTTGGTGGGGGAGGACCGAGCGGTCGTCCACGACCTCGCGGGCACGACGCGGGACTCGATCGACACGATGGTGGACACCGACGGCGGACCGATCGTGTTCATCGACACCGCCGGGATGCGCCGCAAGGGCAAGATCGACGACTCCGCGGAGTACTACTCCTTCGTGCGTGCGTTGCGGTCGATCGACGACGCCGATGTGGCCCTGCTCGTGATCGATGCCACCGTCGGCGTCACGGCGCAGGATCAGCGGCTCGCGGGAGCGGGTCGACTCCGCAGGGTGTCCGATCGTGCTGATCCTGAACAAGTGGGATCTCGTCGGCACCGAGGAACGCCTGCAGGTGCAGGCCGAGGTGAAGCGGATGCTGGCGTTCGTCGCCGACTCGTCGGTGCTGAAGATCTCGGCGCTGACGGGCAAGAACGTCGAGAAGCTGCACCCGCGACTCCACGAGGCGATCTCGCAGTACCACACGCGGGTGCCGACCAAGGACGTCAACAAGGTGATCGCTGCCGCGCAGCAGCGCCAGCCGGCCGGCGGCGGCGCGAAGATCATGTACGCCGTGCAGGGTGCGATCGATCCGCCGACGTTCACGCTGTTCGTCAACCGGGAGATCCCGCAGCACTACCTGCGGTACATCGAGCGCACGATCCGCGAGGAGTTCGGCCTCGGTTCGACGGCGCTCAAGCTCCGGGTCCGCAAGCGCCAGTGAGCCGGAGAGGTTGCGCTGATGCCCTGGTGTGAGGAGTGCTCCAAGTACTGGACGCCCAACTCGATGAACGACGACGGCACCTGCCCGACGTGCGGTCGGGTCGTCGAGACGCCGACGACCGAGGCCGCCGACGAGGAGAAGACCCCGTGGCACTTCAAGCTCATGGTGGTCGTCGTGGTCGATCTACCTCGGCTGGCGCATCGTCCAGATGGTCACCTGATCGAGACCCGAGCGTCGCGATCCGTGCCAGCACGGTCCGTGCGGATCTGTTCCGGATTCCGGGACGCTCGCGTCGACTACGCCCGCGGGGTTTCGGCGGGGAGTCCGGCGAGGTGGGCGGCGTCGTTGTAGCGGGTGAGCCGCCAGCTTCCGGAGGGCACCTTCTGGAACTCGGTGAGCGAGGTGTTCACCGTGTGGAGTTCGAACGATCCGGTCGGGGCGGTTCGGAGCAGGGCGCGGAACGCCACGTCGACGACGCCACCGTGACAGGCCACGACGATGGTCTTGCCGGCGTGCTCGCGGACGGTGCGTGAGATGGCGGCGCCCACGCGCAGGTGGAACTGGGCGTTCGTCTCGCCGCCCGGGAACACGTCGTAGTGGGGGTCGCCGCCCCAGTCGGGGGTCCCGAATCGATCGACGTACTGTTCGAAGGTCATGCCGTCGATGTCCGGGCCGGGGTCGTGCTCGCCGAAGCCGGCGTCGATCGCGATGGGAGCGCCGTCGAGTGCCGGGCGCCAGGATCTCCGCCGTCTCGATCGCCCGCTGGAAGTTGCTGGAGATCAGGACGTCGGCCGTCAGTTCCCGGGTGGTCTCGATGCGCTCCCGGAGGCGCTCGGCCTGGAGACGCCCCAACTCCGACAGGCCGCTGCAGGTGCGGTAGCCGCCGATCACGCGGTTGACGGTCACGTTCGACTCGCCGTGGCGGATCAGGACGAGAGTGGTCGGCGGGGTATCGGCGGGGGAGTTCACGGTCGCTGAGCGTACGGGTCCCCTGCGCGATCACCCATCGTGGAGCGTCACGTGCCGAGGCGGTTGAGTGGCGGGTTGACACCTTCACCGAGCGTCACGAGGCCGTCATCGACGAACGCCACGGCCTCCCCCTGCGGTTCGGGAACCGATGTGACCTGACACGGTTCGTTCCCGAACGCCTCGGCCACACGCTGGCCGGGCTCGCGAGGCCAGACCCAGACCGCCTCGTAGGTGCGCAGGGCGACGAGCGCACCGTCCGGTGAGACGTCGCCTCCCGTCGGGACGCCTCCGAATCCGAGCGCAGTGGCCGGGTGAGGAGTGTCGTTCACCGTTCGGGTCTCGAGTTCCGGCAGTATCGATCGAGCCGACCTGCGTGAGCTCGATGGGTCCGTCACTCTCGGCAGAGCCCTCGAGTGGACCTTCGAAGATGAGCGACGGCTGGGTGCGTCCCACCCGGTCCGGCCGGCCGTCGGCATCGGGCGCCTGTTCCTTGGTCACGATGACGAGGCGCTGGTTGGCGTCGTCGATCGAGCAGCGTCTCGGCGTTGTGCGGTCGGTCGGGGTAGACGTACTCCAGTACCTCGAACTCGGTGATCGGCGCGAGCGACCCGGGGTCGGGTTCGGCGAACCGGTACACGCGCACCGACCCACGATCGGCGCCGTTGTCGCCGATGTCTGCGAGGTAGAGCACCTCGGTGTCGCCGTACTCGGCGATGGCGATGTCCTCCAGATCGGTCACGCCGTCGACGTCGAGGGCGTGGAAGCCGATGTCGAAGCCATCGGATCCGATCGCGAACACACCCGGGTCGTCGCCACCGTCGTTGTGGGACCAGAGCACACCAGGATGTGTTCGGCTCGCCACCAGGCCGGACGCCTCGACGAGTTGGTCGTTGTCGACGGTTCCCCAGTTCTGGGTGCCGGTTCTCGCACAGAGCGCTGCGGCCAGTTCGGCCGAACTCGCCCCTGATGGTCGGTCGGTTGCCGGCGGCGTCGACGGCCTGAGGCGTGGACAGCAGGTGCGGTGGAGACGAGCGGCGGGGCGGTCGACCGGTCGGGCGCCACGGAGGTCCGCGCCGGTCGCCCGGGTATCGGTGTCGTCGAGCCCGTCGGTCGACGATCCGGCGCAGCCCGCTCCAGCAGCGACGGCCAGCAGGATCGCCGCGCAGGACGCAGGGTGTGCGGTCCGCATGGTTGCAGCGTAGAACGAGCGTCGGCGCGAGACGAGATCACGGCCTCCGGCGGGAGTTCGGGACGGGGCGGGGAACCCCACCACAATCTCGGTAGAGTTCCCGCTCCACATGCATACGGGCTGTGGCGCAGCTTGGTTAGCGCGCTTGTCTGGGGGACAAGAGGTCGGGAGTTCGAATCTCCCCAGCCCGACGAACAGCCTTCGTGGGTTCAGATCCTGTGATACTGACGTCGTGCATCACCACCTCGCCGTTGTTGCCACTGCGGCGGTGCTCTGCGTGGCCGGTGCGTCCTGCGGGGATGACGTGTCGACCACCGAGTCGTCGGTGTCGTCGACATCCGGCGCGACGTCGACCGTCGCTGTCTCGACGACGATGGCCTACACCGTCCACCACCTCGAAGCCCGCTGCATCCACGACCGTCGCTCCGACCACGGCAGTCACCTCGACCAGCACGGCGCCCCAGCACGGCGACCCCCACCACGGCGACGTCGACCACGACGGCAACGGCGACGCCCGACTGCTCGCCCGAAGCGTTCGCCGGGCTCGCCAGCGCGGTCATGGGCGATGCCTTCGGCGGCGTCGATGTCGATCGTTGCCAGGATGGTTTCGCGCGGTTCTTCGGGATGCCGAACGACCCGGAACGTTTCGAGAGCGAACAGTTCTTCGCCCGCTGGGACGCGGGTGCCTGGGTGGTGATCGATTCCGGGCACCGGCCTCGCCTGTGACGACCCCGGGAACTCGCCCGATCTCGCCGAGGCGTGTGCAGCGCTCGGACTGTCGTCCTGACGCTCCCGAGCGTGGGCGGTCGTCGTCCGAGCGCGTCCGACAGCATCGAGGTGGCTCGACACCAGATGTTACCCATGGTAAGTTTCGGGTCATCGACCACGAGCGAGGGGCGCGTGGCATCGGGAGGAGTTCACCATGACCATGATCGACGACAGCACACCGGCCTTCCTGCAGGGCAACGGCCGTCCGGTCACCGAGGAGCGCACGGTCACCGACCTCGCCATCACCGGGTCACTGCCCGCCGAACTCGACGGCCGCTACGTCCGCAACGGCGCCAACCCGCTCACCGGAAAGGCCGACCACCCGTTCTTCGGTGACGGCATGGTGCACGGCGTGCGCCTGCCGCGACGGCAAGGCCGAGTGGTACCGCAACCGCTACGTCCAGACCCCGTTCATCGCCAACCCCGACATCGACATCCTCGATCCGGCGGTCCTGATGGACGTGAAGGCGTCGAAGGCCAACACCAACGTGATCGGTCATGCCGGCAAGATCCTCGCCCTCGAGGAAGGCCACCTGCCGTACGCGCTCGACGGCGACCTGAGCACACTCGGCCCGATCGACTTCGCGGGAGTGCTCGCCAGCTCGTTCACCGCCCACCCGAAGATCTGCCCCGTCACCGGCGAACTGCTCGCGTTCGGGTACGGCGCGTTCGCTCCCTACCTGCGCTACTACCGGATCTCCGCCGACGGCGAGATGGTGCAGAACGAGGAGATCACCGTCAACGGCCCGACGATGATGCACGACTTCAACATCACGCAGAACCACGTGATCTTCATGGACCTCCCCGCCGTGTTCGACCTCGACATGGCCATGCGCGGCGAGATGCCCATCCACTGGGACGACAACTACCCGTCCCGGCTCGGCGTGATGCCGCGCAACGGCACCGACGCCGACGTCCGCTGGTACGACATCAACCCCTGCTACGTCTTCCATCCGATGAACGCCTACGAAGCCGGCGACAAGATCGTCCTCGACGTCGCCAGGCTCGACCACATCTGGCGCGACTCGATGATGGACTTCCCGAACCCGCAGTTCTGGCGGTTCACGATCGACACCACGACCGGCAAGGTCCACGAGGAGCAGGTCGACGATCGCCCGGGCGAGTTCCCCCGCGTCGCCGACTCCGTGGTCGGTCTCCAGCACCGCTACGGCTACATGATGGGCCTGCCCGAGAACCCCACCTTCGAGGACCCGATGAGCATGGCCGGTGCGATCATCAAGTACGACCGCCAGACCGGCGCCCGTTCGGAGATCGCGCTCGGACAGGGCCGTCTCCCCGGTGAGCCCGTGTTCGTCCCCGCCGACGGTGCGACGACCGAGGACGAGGGCTACCTCATGACGTTCGTGTACGACGCCCCGTCGGACACCAGCCAGTTCGTGGTGATGGACGCCCAGACGATGGACGACACCCCGGTCGCCACGATCGACCTGCCCCGCATCCCGTTCGGGTTCCACGGCAACTGGATCCCGTCGTCGACCGCCGACTGAGCATCGACGCCCCGAGCAGGGGAGTTCACGTCGGCTCGGCGCCCGTGTACGGGCAGTGCCGGCAGCCGCTGTCGCAGCAGTAGCCCCGGTCGGCCAGGAACACGGCCGTGAACACGCTCAGCCCGCTCACCGGGTCGGCGTACACCGGCAGTCCGCGCGCGACCGCGTCGGCGTGCGCGCGGCAGGATCTGCGGCGCGCTGCGGGTGAGTGTCAGCGGAGACGGCGAGGGTCCGGTGTGTCCCGCCAGTCGTCGCGCAGGGTCAACTGCGGACGAGACGACCCGGCCGAGCGCCGGTGTCGGCGTCGTCGCGCCGGGTGACGACACCGTTCACCAGCGTGGCCAGGTAGCCCTGCACGGGCTGGATCAGCCGGGTCCCGCCGGCGGGCAGATCGTGGAAGGCCTTGGGCGGGGACACCGTGAGACCGTCGAGGTCGATCACGTTGATGTCGGCGCGAAGGCCCGGGGTCAGCGACCCGCGATCCGTCATGCCGTAGAGCGCAGCGTTGCGGGCCGTCTGCTTGGCGACGAGGAACTCGAGCGGGATGCGCTCGCCCCGTTGACGATCCCGGGTCCAGTACGTGAGCTGCGTCGTCGGCATCGACGCGTCGCAGATCAGCGTCACGTGCGCTCCGGCGTCGCTGAGGCCGGTGACGGTCGACGGGTGCGTGAGCATCTCGCGGATGACGTCCTGGTTCTGGTTCACGTCGACGCCACCCATCAGCGCGCCCATCACCCGGCCGTCCTGTTCGAGCAGGAAGTCGTACATCACGCTCAAGATGTCGTCGCCGGTCGCCGCCGCACGAGCACCCAGGCACTCGGACATCTCCGGTTCGTAGTTCACCGGATCGGCCAACGGGTAGATCGCCGGCGCGGCCATCTGGAACAGGGTGTACAGGTTGGCCATCGAGCCGGGCTCGTCGACCCTCATGTCCTCCTCGGACATGATCGCCGCCTTGATCTCCGGCTTGGCCATCTCGCGGACCCGCTCGTCCAGCGGCAACGACGCGAGGCGCATGTAGGTCGGCCGCCGCATGAACGCGTGGTAGCCGGACAACCCGGTGACGAGTCCGATCGGTCGTGACGGCACCTGCGGGTACAGCTGCGCGCCTGCGGCGTTCATCTCCAGGGTGGAGGCGAGGATCTCGCGCCACATCTCCGGGGAGTAGTCGGGCGACTGCACGAGGGTGAACGTGACCGGCCGCCCGCTCTCACGCGAGACCCTGTCCATCAGGTGCAACTCCTCGGCGGGGGAGTACCGCTCGCCCCCGAGACCCTCGAGCTTGCCGACGGTCCCCGACGGGATCATCTCGAACACGCCCTTGCCGGCGGCCTTCATCGCCAACGCGATCGCGAGGAGTTCCTCGTCGGGCGCGAACGTGCCGGGAACCGGTGATCCCCACAGCGATCGGTGCCCGATCGTGCGCGACGTGCTGAATCCGACGGCGCCGGCGGCCATGGCCTCCTGGACGAGCTGCGGCCATCGCCGGCGAGGTCGTCGGCGGTGGCGTCCTCGTTGTCGGACCCGCGCTCACCCATCACGTAGTAGCGCAGTGCGCCGTGGGCGATCTGGGCGCCGACGTCGAGCGAGTACTCCCGCCCGGCGATGTAGTCGAGGTACTCGGGGAACGTCTCCCACGCTCCCCACTCGATCCCCTCGTACAGCGCGGTGCCGGGGATGTCCTCGACGCCCTCCATCAGCTCGATCAACGACTTCTCGCCACCCGGACGCACCGGAGCGAACCCGACGCCACAGTTGCCCATCACGATGGTGGTGACGCCGTTGCCGGCGGACGGATCCATGACCTCGTCCCAGCTGACCTGGCCGTCGTAGTGCGTGTGCACGTCGACCCATCCGGGCGTGACGATCGCGCCGTCGGCGTCGATGGTCTCGGTCGCGGCATCGGTGATCGTGCCACCCACCTGGACGATCCGTCCGTCCTTGACGGCGACATCGCCCCTGACCGGGGCTCCTCCGGAGCCGTCGACGATGGTTCCACCCTTGATCACATGGTCGAGCATCCAACGAGCGTAGGTGGGTGGCCATCGCCGATTCCCACCGGAGCGTCCGCCCGCCGCGCCCCGGCGGCTCCGCCGACACCGGTCGGCGCCCGGACCGCGAAGTAGCGTGCTGTCGAACCGAGACCTGGAGGACGACGAGCATGACACTGACCCACGAGACCCACAGCGATGTCACCCCGTCCGGCACGCCGCTGGAGCGCGTCGAGAAGCTGCGCGACGTGATCGTCGACGGCGGCAACCGGGCGCAGGACCTCCGCCGGCTGCCGAGCGACTGTGTCGACGCCCTGATCGACGAGGGCTTGTTCCGATTCGCGCTTCCCGAGGAACTCGGTGGCGACAACGCCAGCTCGCATGGAGACGATCGAGTTGCTCGAGGCGATCAGTGCGATCGATGCCTCGGTCGGTTGGAACGTCATGCTCGGCTCCGAGATCAACGCCATGGCCGCCGGTGGGATGGACAAGGAGCTCGCCAAGGAGATCTACCTCGACAACCCGCGAGTCGTCATGTGCGGGGGAGGGGGCACCGGATCGGTGCCGGCCACCGCGGTGCGCCAACCCGACGGAGGATTCCGGGTCACCGGAGAGTCGACGTTCCTCAGCGGCTGCTGGAACTCCGAGTGGTGCTTCATGCCGGCACCGGAGGTCGAAGAGGGCCAGGACTTCCGGAGCGCCGACTTCTCCACCATGCGTATGCGTTTCATGCACCGCTCCGAGTGGGAGATCGTGGAGACCTGGGATGTTGCCGGCATGCCGCGGATCCGGGAGCGACACCGTGCGCGCCAACGGCTCGCTCGTGCGCCCGGAGCACGCGAACGTCGACCTGGTGGCGATGCCGCCGCACTACGACAATCCGGTGTTCCGCATCCCGATCCCCCTGCGCCTGTCGTACAACAAGGTGGCGATCGCGCTCGGAATCGCGCGTGGGGCGCTCGACGCGTTCGTCGATCTCGCCCACAACAAGGTGCCGATGCTGTCGCCGTCGAAGCTGATGGATCGTCCGATCGCCCAGATCCGGGTGGCCGAGTGCGAGGCGAAGTACCGGGCGGTGCGGGCCTACGTGATGGAGGCGATGGCGGCGGTCGAGGACGAGCTGGAGCGCGGCGCCGAGATGCCGTCGGCGATGACGACCCAGAACGCCCGCCTCGCCTGCGTCCTGGCGACCAACATGTGCATGGAAGTGGTGGACGTGCTCCACAACACCGCCGGAACGAGCGCGTCGTACATGGCCAACCCGTTGGAGCGCAAGCTCCGCGACGCCGCACGCGGCGGCGACGCACCGTTGGGTGTCACACTCGCTGTACCAGGACCTCGGTGCGATCATCCTCGGTCACGAGGCCGGCGCAGAGTTCGCCGGTACCGGCGGGCCGGGCCTCGGCGCCCGCCGCAGCAACTGATCGACTGCTCGATCCCGTAGAGTGCCCTGCGGAGGGCCGAGCATGAGAGTGACGTTCTGGGGAACCCGTGGGTCGATCGCCAAAGCGGGCCCGACGACGGTTCGCTACGGCGGCAACACCTCGTGTGTCCAGATCCGCAGCGACGCCGGGACGCAGGTCGTGATCGACTGTGGCACCGGTGCCCACGGCCTGGGCCAGGAACTGCTCGCACGGGCCGGCGGATCTCCTGTCGACGGGCACATCCTCATCAGCCACACCCACTGGGACCACATCCAGGGGCTGCCGTTCTTCGCTCCGCTCTTCCAGCCGGGCGCCAGCTGGCACATCTACGGCCCGAGCGGACTCGAGACCTCCCTGAGCGAGATCCTGGCCGGGCAGATGGAGTACAGCTACTTCCCGGTCGCCATCGACCAACTCTCGGCGACCGTCGACCATCACGATCTGGTCGAGGGCACCTTCGACATCGCCGACATCCGCGTCGAGACCCAGTTCCTGAACCACCCGGCGCTGACCCTCGGGTATCGGCTCGAGGTCGACGGCGCCACGGTGGTCTATGCGTCGGACCACGAACCGCACGACCAGGCGCTCGCCGCGGGTGGCGACATCGAGCAGAACCGCTTCGACGACGCCCACGCCAGGTTCGTCGCCGGTGCCGACCTGCTGATCCACGATGCCCAGTACTGCGCATCGGAGTACGGCGACCACATCGGCTGGGGTCACAGCACCGTCGAGTACGTGATCGACATCGCCCGGCATGCCGAGGTCCGTCGGCTGGCCCTCTACCACCACGACCCCAACCGCACCGATCGACGATTGGACGACCTGGTCGAACTCGCGCGGGCCTACGCCGCAGCCAGCGGGTACACCGGCGAGGTCTTCGCGGCCGAAGAGGGCATGTCGATCGACCTGCGGGGCGACGTCGATCCGGGTCGGGAAGCCACCAGCTCCGGGGCGGCACCGAGCGCGATCTCCGCCCCCGCGGTCCAGTCCCGATCGATGGTGGTGTTCGCGCCGACCCCCGAGCTCGCGGCGATCCTCACCGGGGTGGGCGAGGCCGAGCAACTCGATGTCGCGGTCACCACCGATCTCCGTGCCGCGTTCGGTGTCGTCAGCGAGACGCACCCGGGCATCGTGGTCGTCGAGGCGGTCGACGACGACGGCGGCTTCGACCTCGTGACGGCCATCCGCGAACTCGCCGCGCCGTACGGGAGCGAGGTGCCCGTGATCGTCGTCGGTCGCGCGGCGGCCCGATGGCGGCCCGATGCCGGCGAGATCGGGATCACCGAGTGGGTCGTGTGGCCGGCGAGCAGCTTCTACCTGCGAACCAAGCTCCGGGCGTGGTTGCTGCGGCGATCGAGTCGGTGGCAGAACGCGCCGCTGCCCGTCGACGAGGACCGTCGGATCGAGGCACTGCACGCGCTCGGGATCCTCGACACCGAGCCCGAGGAGCGCTTCGATCGGTACACCGACGAGATCAGTGCGATGCTCGACGTGCCGGTTGCGCTCGTGAGCCTGGTGGACACGGACCGCCAATGGTTCAAGTCGCACCACGGCGTGGAAGCAACCGAAACTCCTCGTGACATGTCGATCTGTGCCCATGCGATTCACGGTCAGCGACGTGATGCAGATCACCGATGCCCTCGCCGACGCTCGCTTCGCCGACAATCCGCTGGTGATCGGCGCTCCGCACATGCGCTTCTATGCCGGCATGCCACTGACGCTGCGCGACGGGACCTGTGTCGGGACCCTGTGCGTCGCGGACACCCGTCCCCGACAACTCGACGAGACGCAACTCGACGAACTGCGTCGCCTCGGTCGGCTCGTCGCCCACGAACTCGAAGCTCCGTAGCCTCGGCGTGCACGGAGTGATCAGGACTGGAATGATCAGGACATCGTGATCTCGGAGATCATCTTCGTGTACGACGCCGACGGCTCGATCATCGGCGAGGCGCGCTACTGGGTGGGCACGCTGTTCGGTGCCGAGCACTGCTCGCTGTGTGACGTCACCCACACTCGCTGGGGGCGCCGCAGGGAGTTCGTCGAGTGCGCCGACCGCCTCGGAGTCCCGATCACCTACCTCCATCGGGACCACGTCCCCGACGACGTGTCGGCGGCGGCGCCCGGCTGGCCGTGCGTGTTCGGCAGGGACGGTGATGACGTGGTCGTCCTGCTCGGCCCCGACGAACTCGCCGGTCTCGCGGGTGACGTCGACGGCTTCGACACTGCGCTGCGGAGCCGCCCTCACGCGCCCCTGATCCGGTCCTCCCGGACCCGCCCGCAGGACCGTGATCCTCTCGGACATTCGCTGCAGGGCCGGCCGGAGCAGTTCACTACTCTGCGGCTCACACCAAGGGGGGTGCACATGCACGAGATCGACCAGATGCCCGCCAGATTGGCGGCGTTCCTGCAACTGCATCGAGACGATGTCGAACTGATCGAGGTGATCGACTACGAGCCGATGGCCGGCGGCTACAGCCGATCGATGGCCAGAGCACGGGTCCGGTACACCAGCGCCGGCGTGGCGCTGGAGGAGACGGTGGTGCTGCGGGGCGACCCGCCCGCGGGGCACTCGATGATCGACACGGACCGGGACCACGAGTGGCGGGTCCTGAAAGCACTCACCGATCTCGATCTCATCCCGATCCCGCCGGCGCGCTACTACGACGCGGCCGGTGAGCACCTCGGGACCAAGGCGATCGTGATGGACCACGTCAGCGGCGGTTCGCTGCAGTCGCTCGTCGAGGAGATGACGGACTACGGCGACCACCCCACCCGGTTGGCCCGACTGTGGGGGTCGATCCACAACATCACGCCCGATCAGCTTCCGGCCGACATGCCCCGTCCCGCGAGCTGGGAGGATCGCATCGACGAACTCATCGGGACGTGGCGTGACAACGAGGCGGCGAGTGTGAACAGCGATCCGACCTGGCGCTACATCGCCGCCTGGCTCGATGCCAACAAACCGCCGCCGCTGCCGCTCCGACTGACGCACGGCGATCCGCAGGCCCCCAACGTGATGGTCGACCTCGACGGGGAGTACCTGGTCGTGGACTGGGAGTTCGCCGCGATCGGCGACCCCCGGGAGGATCTCGGGTGGTACAACATCTACTCGACGGCGGCCGGCCCCAACCTCTACGGGGTCGATCCAGAGGCGTTCCTCGCTGCGTACCGCGACGCCACGGGCTTCGGGGAGGCGGAGGTCAACCAGCTCACGGTCGGCTACTTCACCGTGCTGTCGTCGATCAAGATCCTCGCGACGATCTCGACCCAGTTGAGCAAGTTCGCGATGGGTGAGAACTCCGGGGTCATGACCTCGACGCAGATCGGGTCGATCTCGTTCGGCCACGAGAACTTCATCCACGCCATCGCAGGCATGCAAGCCGCCATCGATGCGATGGCCGCCCAGGGAGCCGCGTCATGATCGTCCGACCCGACCACCCCACAGCTCCTGCGCGACGTTCGCCATGAACTCGCGACCGTCATCGAACCCGAGGTCCAGGGGGCCACGGCGCGAGTGACGCTCGAGCAGATCGACATCATCCTCGAACAGTGCGCAGTGCGCAGCGAGTCCGAGATCGCCTGGATGGTCGAGGAGATCGCCGAGATCGAGTCGTTCGCCGATGCGGTGATCGCCGCCACCGGCGACGAGCGGACGACCGCCGCGCTCGACGGCGGCGCGATCGAACGCGTCGGGGTCGTTGCACCTCGATGCGCTGGCCGACGACTACAACCGGACCTCCGAGGCGTTCTCCTGCGCGATCGAGGCGTGCATGGCCGATCGGGATCAGCCCGATCTGCTCCGGCAGGGCATCGACATGCTCACCCGTCAGCGCGCCGACCGCGAGACGATCATCCGCGCCAACTGGCGACTCGTCGGCCGCGGCTGACCGCCCTCGACCCGACGCCCGTCCTTCCGGAACAACTTCACCTCGAGGCGTGACTTGTTCCCGAGAACGACGCAGGCTTCGGTAGCATCGCGGCCATGGGGACCCGTGCGGGCGACAGCTACCTGGTGACCGACGACGAGCTGGCGGCATTCCGTCGAGACGGTTTCGTGCATCTCCCGGCAGTGCTCACCGAGGACGAGGTCGCTGCCCTCGAAGTGGTCTACGACGCGTTCATGCGGGGCGAGATCGACGTCGAGGGCAAGGACCTCAACGACATGGTGACGGGGGAGTACGGCACCGATCCCACGCGCTACACGATCTTCAACGTCATGCTGCCGCGCCGCTACCACCCCGCATGGCAGGGCAACGTGTTCGAGCGGGTGGGCCTGTCGATCGCCGAACAGCTGTGTGGTGAAGGGATGGTGCTCGACTTCGACCAACTCCTCGCCAAGCACCCGGGGCGCGAAGATGCCGTCTTCGCCTGGCACCAGGACCAGGCCTACTGGATCAACACCGACGACCGGCGCACCGCAACCTGCTGGCTCGCCGTCGACGACTCCACCATCGAGAACGGGTGCATGCAGTTCCTTCCCGGCAGCCACCGAGAAGCGGTGCGGCCACACCGGCCCGCGAGCGGCAGCCGGGAGGACCAACACACGCTCGTCACCGACCTGCGCCCGGGCGACGACATGGTCCCGGTCGAGATCCGGCGCGGTGACATCACCGTCCACAACGAAGGCGTGCTCCACGGTTCGGGTGGCAACCGATCGACCGACAGCCGCCGTCGTGCGTACATCAACGCGTTCCGGTCCGTCGACGCCGTTCGCCAGGAGCGCGCCCTCGGATTCACGCACTCCCACAACGACTCCTCCGAGGTGCTGGAGAGCGTGGACGGGTCTGCTGGCGACCGAAGCGACGATCGACTGAGGCTCAGGCCAGCTGCCGCAGCTCGGCGTTGCGGACGTACGTCGTCAGGACGATCGCGAAGCCGACCGCCCCGGCGACACTGATGGCGTTGCCGACGCCGATGAACGAGGCGATCAGACCGAGGATCAGCGCCCCGAACGGGAGGAGTCCGACCGTGACGAGGGTGTAGAGCCCCATCACCCGCCCCATCATCGGCTGCGGCGTGTTCGCCTGGATGAGCCCCTGGTTCATGGTGATGAAGAATCCGCCGGCGAGTCCCATGACGAACGCCAGCACGACCACCTGCGTGAAGCTGTTGGACCGGCCGACCAGGAAGGTGATCGCCGTGCCACACATCATGGCCCGCTGGAAGACCGCCCCCTTGTTCCGCATGTCGCCCTTGCGCAGCACGACGAACGAGCTGATGGCGATACCCAGCCCCATGAACGCGAAGGGAATGGCTGCTTCGCCGGCGGTACGCCCCAGTTCGTCCTTCACGTGGGCCTGCAACGTGACCATCACCGCTGGGTTGATCGTCATGCTCGCAACCAGCAGCAGACCGAACAACGTCTTCAGGTGATGATCATCCAGGACGTGGCGTACGGCGAGCTTGGTCTCGACGGTGACCGACCGTCGCTCGTGGACGACCTCGTGCGGGGGTACTTCGAGCCGCATCAGGAAACCGACTCCGATGAGGAGCAACGCGGCCTGGAACCAGAACGCTCCTTCGAATCCGAACTGGTCGCCGATCGCCTTGGCCAGCACCGGACCGAGGATGAGTGACAGCGTCATCGCGATCGCGTTCAGAGCGATCGCCCCGAAGAGCTGTTCTCTCGGAACCAGCGCCGGGAGGAGCGAGGACCGCACCGGCGCTCCGATCGCCGACGCCGAACCGGCGAGCAGCGTCGCGACGATCACCCACCCCAGGCTGATCCGGTCAGCGCCGACGAGGACGGCCGTCGCGGCCATCACCACGCCACCCGCGAGCTGGGTGGCGATGAGCATCCGCCGACGGTCCCAGCGGTCGGCCCAGGCGCCGGCCTGGAGGACCAGAAAGGCGGCGGGGAGCCCGAGGGTGAACACGACGATTCCCTGGATGCCCTCGTCGCGCTGGAGCCCGTCGAGCACGAGCCAGCCGAACACGAACCGCTGCGCGTTGGAGACGAGGAAGAAGGTGAGATTGGTGAGCCACAGGTACCGGAACGGCCGAAAGGCCAGGGCGTTCACCTGGCGTTCATCTTCCGTTCGTGTCGTGGTCACCTTGGCACCGTGTCAAGTTCGCACCGCTGCGGACGAACCGGACGTCCGCAACGCCGGGCGACCCTGGCACCGAGCGACGTGCCTCACTAGGGTTGGCTGATGCAGTTGACGTTCACCGAGCAGGAACTCCTGCAGGACCATCCCGACCTGCAGCCCCACGTGATCCTCGATCAGCGGGTCCACGGCGGATTCGACGCCGACGGCAACTATCAGCCACCACGTGCGCTCGTGCGCGAGCAGGCGCTCGACGCCTGGGCGAAGGCGCTCGGCGAACGCGGCGGCGAGGTGTTCCCCGCCGACTCGTCACTGCTCGCCGGGGCTCGACTGGTCAACGTGGACCAACAGCTCGTGCTGCTGCGCAACGGTCTCGGCCGCTGGTTCTGGGACCAGCTCACCGTCACCGGCAAGATCGAGGCACGCGGTCGATTGCTCGCCGACATCACCTTTCCCGCGCCTGCAACCCGTGATCGTCGACGACATCTCCGAGATGGCGATCGGCCACCTCGGCTCGGGACTGCTGTTCGCCCACGGCATCGACGAGGGAGGCCAACCGGACCTCGGCATCGGCGGTCACGACGTCATGTGGTTCCTCGCCCGCGATCTCGCCTTCGGCGACGAGACCTACCCCGACCCGGTCCCGCCCGACAACATCGGCCGACCGGATGCAGGCACCCGGTACATGCCCGAGCTCCCGGCCGAGATCGAGGGCCTGATCTCCCTGCTCGCGAACCTGCTCATCATCGAGTTCCGTGCCGAACTCGGCTTCGCCGAAGCCCAGGCGATCCTGCGATCGCCGGACGTGTTCCTGCAGACCCGCGACGGCGCCGAGTTGGCGGCCGAGATCATCGAGCGCATCCGCACCGACGAGCTGATCCACGTGCGTTCCCTGTGCATCTATCTGGGCGAGCTGCGATCGGTCACCTTCCGAACGGATCGGAGGTGGCACGGTGAGCGGCGCCGAGCTCATCGACCGGTTCTGGGACGGCATGGTCACCTGGGCGACCGTGGACCAGCCGGCGCTCAACGTCGAGCGGATCCGACCGGAGATCGACGCCTACATCGCCACCCATCCGGACGCCGCCCGCGTGCGCGCCGAGTTCGACGCGGCCGCGAGCTGATCCACCCAGTTCTGCCTCGCCGAAGCGTCTACGCTCACGCCATTCACCGGTTCCTGTGCCCTCTCGTTCGTGATGCCGCGTGATCGAGGGCGCTGCATACATCGTCTTCTACGGGATCATCGCCGCGGTCAGTCCGCTCGTGCTGAGCGCGACGTTCATCGTCATCCGCAGCGAACGCAAGCGGACGAACGGCATCGCCTACCTGACCGGCTTCGTGCTCGGAACGACGATCGCGTGCATCATCGGCCTGCTGCTCGGTCAGGCCGCCGCTGACCGCCTCGAGTCGCACGAGACCATCGACGGCCTGTTCGCGCTGCTCATCGGAGTCGCGCTGGTGGTGGTGGCGCTGGGTGGGCGCCGCGTGCCGCTGCGACCGGAGACCGAGATCGGGTCGGGCGGCGGCGATCCTGGCCGGACTCGCGCACGTCGGTCCTGGCGCCGCGTTCTCGATGGCCGGTCTCCTCGGCTTCGGTGGGCCCAAACGACTGCTCCTCACGTTCCTCGCGATGGCCGCCGTGAGCGAGGACGCCGTCGGTGCTCGCCGGCGACCTCGTGCTGGTGTTGTTGTACATCGCGGTTGCCACGGCGCTCGTCTCGGTCCCCGTGGTCATCATCATCGCCACGGGGGACTGGGGCGTTGCGGCTCCTGGAGCGGGCCGAATCCTGGTTCCGCGAGCACAGTCCGGCGCTGCGCCTCTGGGTGGGTCTCACGCTCGGCGCACTGCTCATCATCGACGGCCGTGCTGCGCCTGACCCGTTGAACAGACCGACCGGTGGCTCGGGTCGCGACACCTGCGACGAAGTAGCCTCGAGCGGTGGATCGCAGAGCACCGATCGCCGTGCTGACCGGCTTGATCGTTGCGGTGCTCTTCGTCGCGATCGCGACCGGGGGAGAGGTGCAGCTCGCCGACGGGGCGCCGTCGTTCGCGCGTGACTCGACCCCCGCCGCCCCGGTGACGACGATTGCACCCGTGACCGCCGACGATTCGGGTGGAACCCCGCCCGAACCCTTGGAGCTGCCGGCGTTCGTGGAAGTGATCGCGCGGGTCTTCTTCTACGGCTGCCTGGTGGTCTTCGCGGGCGTCGTGCTCACGTTCGCGTGGCGACACCGACCGAACCTCCGAGTCCGTCGACCCCGCCGGCCGGAAGCGGTCGAGTTCGACGCGCTCGACGACGTGGCCGACGCGGTCAGCGCCGATGCCGACGCCCAGCGTTCCGCACTGCAGCGCGGAGCACCGCGCAACGCGATCGTGGAATGTTGGCTCCGGCTCGAATCCACCGTCGTCGATGCCGGCGTGCCCCGGTATCCATCCGACACCTCCGCGGAGTTCACCCAGCGCGCCCTCGCGACGGTGTCCGTGGACCCCGCCGCGATCGCAGATCTCGCGGCGCTCTACCGTGAAGCTCGGTTCTCGGATCATCCGATGGACGAAGACTCGCGTCGTGCGGCGATCGCAGCACTCGACGCGGTCCACGCCGGGCTCCGTCCCGGCCACCGAACGATCGTGACGAGCCCGTGAGCTCGTGGAAGCGCCCGGTTGCCGTGATCATCGGCGCGACCATCGCGGTCGAGGTCCTCATGGTCGTGACCGGCATGGGCCCGCAGGTGGTCGCTCGTCGCCGCCCTCGGCGGTCTCGTCGGCGCCGGGGTCTGGTTCCTGGCCGACCTCGCGGACGTGACGGACAGCTGGAACTGCTGTCCCGGTGGGTGCCACCCGGGAGTCAGCCGCCCGAGACCGATCGCCGGGTGATGCAACTGCGCACCGGCCTCGCGTACGGACGGCCCGACCGTGCCTCGCTCGCTGCAACTGCGGGCCACCCTCGTCGACCTCGTCGACGACCAGCTCCGAGCCGTGCACCTCATCGACCGAGCCCAGCAACCCGAGGCCGCCCGCGCCGTGATGAGCGACGACCTGTACGCCTTCGTCACCGACCCCGATTCCGCCACGATGCTGACCGAGCCCCGCAGGGTCGACCACATCGTGACCCTCATCGAACGACTCTGACCGGGAGGTCCCATGGAACGACTCGAACTGGCCGACGTCTCCCGGCTCGCGCGTGAGGTCCTCGACGAGGTGGAGGTCGCCGTCGTCGGCAAGCGAGCCCCGCTGACGCTGGTACTCGCCGCGATCCTCGCGGGTGGCCACGTGCTCCTCGAGGACTTTCCCGGTCTGGGCAAGACCCTCGCCGCCCGTTCGTTTGCGCAAACCCTCGGGCTCGACTTCGCCCGCGCCCAGTTCACACCCGACCTGCTCCCCGCCGATCTCACCGGATCGTTCGTCTACGACCAGCGCTCCGGCGAGTTCTCGTTCCGTCGCGGACCGCTGTTCACCGGTCTGCTGCTCGCCGACGAGATCAACCGCACTCCACCGCGGACCCAGTCGGCGCTGCTCGAAGCGATGCAGGAACACCAGATCACCGTCGAGGGCGAGACGTTCGTCCTGGAGCAACCGTTCCACGTGCTCGCGACGGCCAATCCGATCGAGTACGAGGGCACCTATCCACTCCCGGAGGCTCAACTCGACCGGTTCATGATGCGCACCAGTTTCGGGTACCCGACCCTCGACGACGAATGGGATGTCCTGCAGCGTCGCATCGCCCGACAGGCCGAGGACCAGACACTGCGCCAGATCACCGATGCCGCCACGCTCCTCGCCATGCAGCAGATGGTGGAGCGGGTCGTGGTCGACGAGAGCGTCGGCCGGTACTGCGTGGCGCTGGCGACGGCGACCCGATCGCATCCACACGTCCTGATGGGTGCATCACCCCGAGGGGCGCTGGGGCTGATGCTCGCCGGCCGAGCTCTCGCTGTCATCGGTGGTCGGGACTACGTGACGCCAGAGGACGTGAAGGCAGGTTGCCGAGCCGGTGCTCGCGCATCGCATCACCGTGAAGCCGGAGATGTGGATGAGCCAGATCACCGGCCGAACCGTCGTCGAGGCCGTGCTGTCCTCGGTGCCGGCGCCCGCGCGCTGGAGCCGACCCAGCCGGAGCCGGGGCGGGAGCGGCCGTGATGACCACCTGGCGGCCGACCGTCGCGTACTTCCGTGGTGCGGTCGGTGCGGTCGCCATGGTCGCGTTCGCGCTCGTCTGGCGACGGCCTGATCTCCTCGTGATCGCCACCCCGCTGGCCGTCGTGACCGCATGGTCGCTCCTCACCCGACCGCGCACCACCCGCGGCCTTCGTCGACGGCGTGGAGCACTCCACGATCCGCGAAGGTGACGCCACCACATGGCGCGGCGTGGTCTCCGGCGTCGCCGAACTGGACCTGGCCGTCGCCGCACTCGACGCCGCGCCGTGGATCCAGACGAACCCCGCCGGCGGTGTCGTCGTCGCCGGCGCTGTCGATGGTTCGGCCCACCTGGACCTCCGGGTGCGGTCGACCCGATGGGGGATCCGGCCGATCGAACCCATCCACGTCGTGGCCACCAGTGCCTGGGCGTCGTTCCGCTGCTCGGCCGTCACGCCGCGACGTCCGCTGACGACGCTGCCGCTGCCTGCGTGGTTCGATGTCACCGCATCCACCCGTCCGAGCGACGGCCTGATCGGGCTGCATCGCTCCAGCCGCGGTGGCGAAGGCAACGAGTTCGCCGGGATCCGGCCGTTCCGCGCCGGTGACCGGATGCGTCGCATCAACTGGGACGCGGTCGGCTCGGGCCGGCGAGTTGCAGGTCAACTCGACGTCGGCGGACCTCGACACCCACATCGCACTGGTCATCGACGCGACCGATGACTTCGGGATCAGCGAGGGAGTCGACGGCCTCGCCTCGAGTCTCGACAGCGCCGTGCGAGCCGCAGGCGCCATCGCTGAGCACTACGCGCCGAGAGGGGAGCGAGTGTCGCTGCGGGTGTTCGGGACCACACTCGCGCACACGGTTTCACCGGGAACCGGAAGAGCACAGCTGCGTCGTGTGCTCGACACGCTCGCACGGGTGGCGCCGACCACCTACAGCCGCACCGGGTATCGCACGTCGGCAGCACGCCAACGGGGTGTCATCGGCGGCCAGATCACGGTACTGCTGTCGCCACTCATCGCCCCCGAGGCGCTCGACCTGGCCGTCGAACTCGGCCGACAGGGCATGTCGGTGATCGTCGTGGACACACTGCCCGACCACGCCACCCAGGACGAGGATCGGTACATCGCGCTGGCGTGGCGCATCCGGCTCCTCGAACGGCGCCGCGAACTCCGAGCGGTGCTGGCTGCGGGGATTCCCGTGATCCGATGGCACGGGCCCGGGAGTCTCGACCAGGTCATCCGCGACATCTCCCATCGATCGACCGGTCCACGGATGCTGCAACGATGAACGTCGGTCGGCTGCAGATGTGGATCGACCGCCTGTGGCTCGTCTCGGGGCAGCGATGGCTGTTCATCGCGTCGTCGCTGTGCTGCGTTGCGGGCGCTTCGACGGTCACGGCGCTCGCCTCGGGAACGCAGACCGGCGTCGTCGGTCGCGCTGATGGTCGCACTCGCCGTCGTCGCGGTCGTCAGACCGGATTCCCACGCGGCACTCGCCGTCGCGGTCGCCATGGTGTGGCAATGGCTCGCGACCACCGACGACGCAACGTCGCCCTGGACGATCCCGTTCGCCGTGCTGCTGCTCCTGTTCCACACGCTGATCGCACTGATGGCCGTCACACCGATCAACGTCCGTGTCCCGGTGTCGGTCCTCGGTCGCTGGGCGTGGCGCTGCTGCTTCGTCGCGGTCGCCACGGTCGGTGTGTGGGTGATCGTGGTGGTCATGGACCAACGTCGGGCGCCGGGCAGCGTGGCGTTGACGGCGCTGGGATTCGTCACGCTCGCAGCACTGATCCTGGTGGCACGGGCGTCGAGCGTCGCATCAGCGCCGCAAGCGACCCGGGTGACCGTCACCGGCTACCCGGAGAGGGTTCGGCATCTCACGAATCGGCCAGATTCGCCACGGCCGCACGGATCACCTCGTCGAAGCGATCGGCAACTGCGTCGAACCAGGCCGGATCGTCGTCGGCGAACGCCGCTCGCACCTGGGTCCGCACCGCGTCGGCGCCCTCGCCGAGCGGATCACCCGAGGAGTGGAGTACGGCGTCGGCGCGCAGGGCCTGCAACACGCTGACGGTGTCGACGGTGCCGTACTCCAGGCCACGGCGGTGACCTCGACGCCGGGCAGCAGACCGTCGACGGCCCCGAGCCAGTCACCGCTGAGGTTGGCCGACACGCTGTCGCCGTCGGTCATCGAACGTACGTCACCCCACCAGGCGACCGAGCGGTCGTAGCCGGCATCGCCACGACCCTCGTGGGAGATCAGTTCACCGTGTCCCCACGGTCCGAGTCCGGTGTGCAGGTCGACGATGCCGACGCGCTCGGCGCTGCCGACGAGGTCCAGGGCGTGCTCGCGCAACCAGCGATGCGACCACACCGGGCCCGCACCGCCGTAGAACACTCCGGTCGGATGCGTGTACTGGCCCCCGCTGACGATCTCCTGGAGCCGGTCGAAGCCGACCTCGTCCGCGTACGCGAGCAGCGCGAGGAGCGTCGACTCCTGGGTGTCGTCGTCCCATGCATCCGGCACGAGGAGCTGGGCGATGCCGCCGTAGTCCTCGTTCGCGGGCGGGGGTTGCGACCAGTCGATGAAGTTGCGGTTGAGATCGACGTTGTCCTCGTTCACACGGCGCACCCATGAGAACCCGTGCGGATTGAACGCGTGCAGGTGGACCACGCGCAGCGCGTCCGGTCGGTCCGCGCGGTGGTGTTCCCACCAGTGGTGTTGCAGCGCTGACCCGGTGAACCCCTCGACGCCGTGGGTTCCCGACACGATCAGCAGTACCGAGGTCGCGTCGGCGTCACCGATCGAGGCAACGTCGATCGCCAACGGCTCTCCGTTCACACCATCGAGCGGATGCGGGTACGAGGTCACCGTCGCGCCGGCAGCGGTGGCCGCCGCGAGGAACCGGGCACGAGCGAGCCGAGTAGGTCGGGGCGAGACCCCGCTGCGTCTGATCCATCGTGCCCTCCATCGCTCCATCACCCCACGGGGTGTCCGAGGGTGATCTGCGTCCCAGCATGACATCGCAGGAGGGCTACAGTCGATCCATGACGTACGCAGGGGATCGGCTCGTCTTCGACGCCGACAGCCACGTGATGGAGCTGCCCGGCTGGCTGGAGCAGTTCGCCGACCGCTCGACCGCCGAGGCGCTGCGCCCGTTGGCGTTGGGAGCCGCGGGAGCGCTCGCGGAGCGGGCCGTCGACGAAGCGGCGACACGTCAGGCCGGCGGAGTGGCCACCCTCGATCCCGACCCGATCGAACTGCTGCGTTCGAAGGGATGGGGCGCCGTCGGTGCCTTCGACGCCACCGAGCGATCGTTCGTGCTCGATCAACTCGGATTCGCCGCGCAACTGGTGTTCCCGACGTTCGCAGCCACACAGTTCGCGGGTGCCGACGTCGACCTGCTGTACGGCGGTGCCGACGCGCTCAACCGGGCGATGGCCGCGTTCTGTGCCGATGACCGTCGGATGTTGGCCGTTGCGTCGGTGCCGTGGGGTGACCCCGCCCGCACGATCGATTGCGCGCGGCGCGCGATCGACGTGGGCTGCCGGGCCGTGATGGTGCCGACCGACCTGCCCACCGGGGTGGTGTCACCCACGCATCCCGACCACCACCGTCTGTGGTCCCTGCTGGAAGCCGAGAACGTTCCGGTCGTGAGTCACATCGGAGGCGGCGGTCGACCGGTGCGGCCCGGGTTCCACGACAACGGTCACACCGTCACCGACTTCCTCGGCGGCGGCGAGAACGTGCGTGCCAAGGACTTCATGGCGATCCATCAACGGCCCGAGATCTTCTGGGCGGCCATGGTGCTCGACGGCATGTTCGAGACCTTCCCGGGATTGCGCGGGGCCTCGGTCGAGGAAGGCGCCACTGTGGGTCGTGCCGTGGATCCGGCGCCTCGATCGGGCGATGCAGTTCGCCAGGACCGAAGCACCGTTGCGGGAGCTGACGAAGCTCCCGAGCGAGTACGTGCACGATCATCTGAGGTTCACCCCGTTCGCGGGCGAGCCGGTCGGATGGATGATGGAGCAGGCGGGCGCCGACCTCTTCATGTTCTCCTCCGACTACCCGCACCCCGAAGGGACCAAGGACCCGATCGGACGGTTCGAGTCGACGCTGGACGCCGCCGACGACGTTGCAATGGATCAGTTCTACAACGCCAACTTCGCCGCGCTCTACCGCGGCGCCGTTCCGGTCTGAGCAGGCGCCCATGAAGATCCTGTGCACGGCGGACCTGCACTACCGCCTGCCGCAACTGGACTGGTTGGTGGAGCAGGCGGCCGACGTCGACGTCGTCGTGATCCCCGGCGATCACCTCCAGGTGGTCGGTGCGGCACCCCTGGAGGTCCAGATCGTCGTCGTGTCGAAGTACCTCGAACGGCTGTCGGAGCGGGCGCTGGTGCTCGCATCGTCCGGCAACCACGACCTCGACGGCCCGGGCGAGACCGGCGAACAGGCGACCCAGTGGCTGCGTGACCTCGCGTCGGACCGTCTGGTGGTCGACGGCAACACGACCGACGTCGACGGCGTCCGCTTCACGGTCTGTCCGTGGTGGGACGGCCCCCGGACCCGCCAACTCGTCGAGGACCAACTCGCGGCGGCGGCCGTCGACCGGCCCGAGCGATGGATCTGGGTGTACCACTCACCGCCGGCGGACTCACCGCTCTGCCAGGCCGGCTCGAAGTCGTACCCGGACCCCGATCTCGCCGGCTGGATCGATCGGTGGCACCCCGACCTCGTCATCTGCGGTCACATCCACCAGGCACCGTGGGTCGCCGGCGGGGGATGGGTCGATCGGCGTGGGTCGACGTGGCTCGTGAACGCCGGACACCAGCCCGGCCCGATGCCGGCCCACGTCCTGATCGACCTCGACGACGCAACCGCGGAATGGGTGGCACTCCCGGACCGCGAACTCGTCGCCATGGAGTTCGGTCAGTAGTCGGGGTCGGGCATCCTGGCCGAGCCCGGCGACACGGTTCGTGTCGGGTTGGTCATCAGCGACCGCAGGACGTCGTCGAGCATCCCGAGGTGGCCGGAGTCGTTGCCGTACTGCCGCTTGATGTCGGTCAGGTGACCGGTCAGGTTGTCCAGCCGGGTGGCCAGCGTCCGGGCGACGTCGAGCAGGACGTCGGGACGTGACAGCAGGAATGCGGCGCCGTCGTCGGCCTGCAGCACCGTCGAGTCGGTGACCGCCCGCAGGTTCGCCGTCGCCGAACGCTCGAGCACGGTCGACATCTCGCCGAGGATGGCCCCGGGTGCGTCGTACACCGCCAGGGTCACGTCGTCGCGCTCGACGGCGATCGAACCCTCCACCAGGATGATGATCGACCCGAACGGGTGTCCCTGCTGCGACAGCAGGTCTCCGGCTCGGAAGGTCCGGCGGGGGAGTTCGGCGCACCGTTCGATGAGATCCGTCACCCGACCATTCTGACAGGTCACCGTGGCGGCAGCACACGATCTAGCCTCGGCCCCATGTGTGGACGTTTCGTGTCAGCGGGGAGCCCGGATCGGATCGCGGCGTACTTCGACACGGTCCTGCCGACCGAGGTGGTCGCCGAATCGCTCGGCGAGAACTACAACGTCGCCCCGACCCAGGACGTCTACGCGCTGGTGGGTACCGGTGACGGGTCGGCGCGGCTCGATGCCTTCCACTGGGGTCTGGTGCCGAGCTGGGCGAAGGATCGCAAGATCGGTTCCCGGATGATCAACGCCCGCGCCGAGACCCTGGCCGAGAAGCCGGCGTTCAAGCGGCTGTTCAGCGCGAAGCGGTGCATCGTCCCGATGGACGGCTTCTACGAATGGCAGGCCGGCGTCGAGGGTGGTCCGGTGAACGCCAAGGGCAAACTGCTCAAGCAGCCGATGTTCATCCATCGAGTCGACGACGAGCCGCTGGCCGTCGCCGGGCTCTGGGCGGCGTGGAAGGACCCCGACGACCCCGAGGGACGCTTCCTGCACAGCACCACGGTCATCACGACCGCAGCGAACGCAACGATGCGACCGGTCCACGATCGGATGCCCGTCATCCTGCCGCCGGAACAGTGGGCGACCTGGCTGGACACCGGCCAACCACGATCTCGAGGCGCTGGCGACCCTGCTCGTGGGGTGCCCCGACGACCTGCTCACGATGCACGCGGTGTCGACCGACGTCAACAACGTCCGCAACAACCGCGCCGACCTGATCGCACCCACCTGATCAGATCCAGCCAGCCCGCGATGAGGAACGGACCACCTGTCGGTCCGTTCCCTCATCGCGCAGGAGGATCGGCGGCCGCCATGAGCGGAGGGACCGGGCCCCGGACCACTCGCTCATCGCTCATCGAAGCGTCTGGATCGCGCCGCGCACGGTCAGAGGGCGAGATAGAAGGTGAGCAGGTCGCTCGTCACCGGCGGGAACAGCGCCTCCATGAGATCGCGTTGGCGGCCGAGCAGCACGTCGCCGTGACGAGTCTCGAGCCCCGCGGCGCCGAACGGTCCGAGCAGCAGGGGAGCGAGCGCGTCGGGTGGCACACCCGATCCGCCCTTGGAGATCGGTGCCTGCTCGGGTCCACCGGCGATCACCTCCGACATCGCTTCGTCGTCGATCGAGAACCGAACGTGGCTGCGCCATGACGACAGCAGCACCTCGTGACGGCCGCCGAGACCGGCGGCCCGGAATCGTTCCAGCAGCACCGGCCGGAGATGGTCCAGCAGGGGAGCAAGGGCTCCGACGCGTGCGTAGAACCACTCGCGGGCCCGCTCCGGCGCCTCGGGTGGCTCGGCGATCTCGGCGAGGAGCGCCGTCGAGGCCGGCTCGTTCGAGCACGGCCACGTCACCGTGCTCAGCTGCGGCCGCGACGAGCGCTCGAAGACCCTCGTCGGCTCCCGCCAGCTCACCGAGCACGACACCTTCGTCCGGCGGTGTCTGGCGGGCGGTTGCGATGATCGCGCCGTCACGCTCGGCGACCAGCTGCGTCGACCCGGACCGCTGCACGAGCCAGCGCCAGCAGCCGGCGGAGTGCGCCATCCGCACGTCGGCGCCGGCCTGGAGCGTCCGCCTGGAGTGCGGCCATCGCCTCGATGTCGGCGGTACCCGCGGCACGAACCAGGACCTCGGGATCGGCGTCGGGAACGGTCTGGACATCCCACGGCAGCGGAATGGGCATGGCGTAGGAGTACCCGAACTGGCGGTAGAAGAACGGGATCCCGATCATCACCTGCAGCAGGTCACCTCGTTCGGTCGATCGCCGATGGGCCTCGTCCATCAGCGTCCGCACGAGCCCTCGCCCCTCGAACGCCGGGTCGGTCGCCACCATCTCGACCTGACCGGTCGGCACGTCGACGTCGCCGATCGTCACGGTCTCGCGCAGCAGTGTTGCCGTCGACACCACACGGTCGTCGCCGTCGACGACGACCATGACCGCGTCGAAGCCCTCGTCCGGATCGTTCGAGACGAGGAGCATGTCCTCGGCGTCGGCCTCGTCGCCGCGAGCGGCGAGGAGCGCACCGATCTGGTCGAGGTCACCCTCGACGGCGGTTCGCAGCAGCAGCCCGTCGCCGAGTCGTCTCGGTGTCATTCGGAGACGCCGGCGGCGCCGGCGGAGCGAAGCTGGGAGCGGATCGCCTCGGCCCACGATTCGAGGTCGTCGCGGCTCACGGATCCGGCCGCATTCGCGAAGCTCAGCTCGGCCATCGACGACGTCGGGATGACATGGATGTGGGTGTGGGGGACCTCGTACCCAGCCACGATCAGGCCGACGCGTTCACATGCGAAGGCGCGCTGCTGCGCGGCGCCGATCGTGTGGGCGACCGAGAACAGATGCCCGGAGAGCTCCGGCGATGCGTCGATCCAGTGATCGATCTCCTCGATCGGCACGACCAGCACGTGGCCGGGGGCCATCGGATTGATCGAGAGGAAGCCGACGCACCGATCGTCCCGCCAGACGAACGTGCCGGGGAACTCGCCCTGGATGATCTTGGTGAACACCGTGCTCATGCCCGCACCATACGCTGTGGTGAGTGACTGCTCCCGACCCCGCTTCCGACCCCGTCACCGGGGCGCACGCCGTCACGGCGGTGGCGGGGCCGTCGATGTTCGACGGCATCTGGACGATTCCGAACCTGTTCACGCTGTTCCGTCTGCTGTGCCTGCCGCTGTTCCTGTACGTGTTGTTCGTGCTCGACAATCCCGTGGCTGCTGCCCTCCTCCTCGGGCGCGCTGAGTGCCACGGATTGGGTGGACGGCTACCTGGCCCGACGGCTCGGGCAGGTGAGCGAGTTCGGCAAGGTGTTCGATCCGACCGTCGACCGATTGCTGTTCATCGTGGCGATCACCGCGGTGATCGTCGACGGCGCGATTCCGATCGGGTTCGCCATCGCCGTGCTGGTCAGAGAGGTCCTCGTCGGCTCGATGATGGTGATCGCCACGGTCGTCTACAAGATGCCACGCATCGACGTGAACTACCTGGGCAAGGTCGCGACCGCCCTGCTCATGTTCGCCGTGCCCGGCTTCCTCATCGGCAGCAGTGGCGAGTCGTACGCCGATCTGTTCCAGTTCGCGTCGTGGTTCGTCGCGATCCCGGGGTTGATACTGAGCTACTGGACCGGCATCGCCTATATTCCGCAGGTGCGTCGGGCGATCGCTGCCGGTGGTACCCGTCGTCACGAAGTCGTCCCAGCCGACCACTGAAGCCAGGTACCGTGTCACCATGAACATCCCGTCCGACCTCCGCTACTCGACCGATCACGAGTGGGTCCGCGTCGACGGATCCGTCGTCACGATCGGTATCACCGAGTACGCCCAGGACGCGCTCGGTGACGTCGTGTTCGTGGAGATGCCCGAGCAGGGCGCCGCGGTGGCGGCCGGGGAGACCTTCAGTGAGGTCGAGAGCACCAAGTCCGTGAGCGACATCTACGCCCCCGTGACCGGGTCGGTCAGCGCGGTGAACGAAGCGCTGGAGTCGCAGCCCGAGCTGGTCAACAGCGATCCGTACGGCGATGGCTGGATCTGCAGGATCGAGATGTCCGACCCGTCCGAACTCGACGGCCTGATGGACGCCGACGCGTATCGAACGCTGACGGAGGGCTGACACCTTGAGTTCCTACGTGTTCTGCAATCAGTGCGGACATCGCAACCCGCCCACCAGCAGCTTCTGCTCGAGCTGCGGGTCGCCGCTGGACTCGCTCGAGGATCGCACGATCACGCTCAGTGCCGTGGATCCGTTGCAGGACGCCGCCGGCACCGACGACGACGTGGTCGGTCCCGGTTGCGGAACTGCCGGTGGACATCGGCGTCCTCATCGTGCGAGCCGGCGCGCAAGCGGGTGCCAGGTTTCCGCTCGACGGCCTCGTGACCCGCCTCGGCCGGCACCCCGACTCGGAGATCAGTCTCGACGACATCACCGTGTCTCGACGTCATGCAGAGATCGAGCGCACACCCGAGGGCCATGTGGTGAGCGATGCCGGCTCCCTCAACGGCACCTACGTCAACCAGGAGCGCATCGACAAGATGCTGCTCCGCCACGGTGACGAACTGCAGATCGGAAAGTTCCGGCTCGTGTTCTTCGAACGGCCCGATGCCTGAGTCCTCGACTCCGACCACGGGTGGCACGGGAGACACGCTGTCGACGTCCGCGCCGGTCGCCGTCGGCGGGCACCTGTCGATCGGCGAGGTGCTCGGTCTGCTGCTCGAGGAGTTCCCCGACGTCACGATCTCCAAGATCCGGTTCCTCGAGAGCCAAGGGTTGATCGACCCGGAGCGCACCGCTTCGGGGTACCGGAAGTTCTACGACGACGATGTCGAACTGCTTCGCTGCATCCTGCGCGAGCAGCGCGAGAACTATCTCCCGTTGCGGGTGATCAAGGACCGGATCGACTCCGGTGAGATCGATCCGACCAACGAGCACCCGCGGCCCTCGCGGGATCAAGAACGTTCCGGACGCCGCCGACATCCCCCGCCCACACGAGCACCCGAGCGCCGGCGGGTCCCGATCGGCGAACGGCACGGCACCTGCGTCGACCGGTGCGACCGGAGATGATCCCGTCACGGGCGCAGCCGCGCTCTTCCAGCGGACCGATCAGCCGGACCCAGCCACGTCTCCTGCGTCGGATCGAGCCTCCGATACCGCGCCGGCGACGGCTCCCGTGCCTCGCGCCACCCAGCCCTCGTCGGAGGGGTCGCACCGTACCGACGCGGCCGTCACGACCGGGGCGCTGCTCCCCGGTGTCCTGCTCAGCGCCGACGAACTCTGTGCGATGGCCGGACTCACTCGCCGGCAACTCGAGGATCTCCAGTCGTACGGTGTGGTCACAGCGGACGCCAACCGGCCCGAGAGCCTGTTCGACGAGGACGCCGTCGAGATCGCGACGGTGAGCAAGCTGCTGCTCGATGCCGGTCTCGAACCCCGCCACCTGCGCGGCTGGAGGGTCAACGCCGACCGCGAGGTCGGCCTGATGGAGCAGCTCATCCAGCCACTCCTGCGGCAACGCAACCCGGAGGCCCGGGCCCAGGCGATGCAGCAACTCGGCGAGCTCGAACAGGTGGGCGGCCGGCTGCGGGCGGCCATGGTGCGTTCGGCGCTCCGACCGCACGGCCAGCACTGACGCCGAGGCGACCTCGGCCCGCCCGGGCCCGGTACAGTGAACCCGTGGTCCCTCTGGAGCTGATCGGCGTTCGCGTGGAGATCCCGGCGAACACGCCGATGCTGCTGCTTCGCGAAGCCGAGGGGAGACATCGCCTCCTCCCGATCTACATCGGCAGCCCGGAGGCCTCTGCGATCCACTACGCGCTCGAAGGAGTCGTGCCGCCCCGGCCGCTGACGCACGATCTGTTCCTGCAGCACGCTCGCCGAGCTCGGTGCCACCATCACCAAGGTCGTCGTCACCGAGATCCGCGACCGCACCTACTACGCCGAGCTGCACCTGGCCACGGCGACCGGTGACAAGGTGATCTCGGCGAGACCTTCCGATGCGATCGCGCTGGCCGTGCGATGTGCCGCGCCGATGTTCGCCTCCGAGTCGCTGATCGACGAGGTCGGTCAGGAACCGACACTCGAGCCCGAGGACGACGCCGACGAGATCATCGACGAGTTCAAGGACTTCATCGAGAACGTGAGTCCCGAAGACTTCCAGTAGGGGCCTCGGTCGCCCAGGAAGCGTTCCCACGGTCGTCCGCCTCTATGCTCCACGCCATGCGTCGACGATCGCGCGTGTCCGCAGGTGTGGTACTCGGCCTGGTCCTCGGCATGGTGGTCGGGATACTCGCGGTCGGCGGAGCGTCACGTTCCGGGGGCGTCGCTTCGGCCGCGGGGACCACGAGTACCTACGTGGCGATGCCGGTGTCGCAGCGTCTCGTCGACACCCGGGAGACATCGGCCGCTCCCTCCGGGCGGAACACTCTCGATCAGCGTCACCGGAGCCGCTCCGCTGCCGTGCGGCCGGCACCGTGACGGCCGCCGTGCTGAACCTCACGGCCGTCGCGCCGTTCGGCGCCGGTTTCTGGACCGTGTGGCCGCACGGCGCTCCGCGACCGCTGGTCTCGAGCCTGTACATCGACGAGTTGCAGTCACTGGCCGGCGGAGCCGTCCCGAACCTCGTGACGGTGCCGGTCGGACCCGACGGCGTCATCGACATCTTCGCCAACGCCGGCGGCACACGCGGTCGTGGATCTGCTCGGCTACTACACGGCAGCCACCACGGCGACATCGGGTCGGTTCCAGCCCCTCGCTGCCCCGACGCGGGTGATGGACACTCGCGGAGTCGCGACGTTCGCGCCAGGGGAGACCCGCGCATTCACGGTTCCCGGGCGCGGCCGGCGCCGGCGCGGTCGCGTTGAACATCGCCTCGGTCACGGTGCGCCCGGGATTCTGGCGGTTGTACCCGCAGGGCGGCCCTGCTGCCGGCCACGGCAAACCTGAACTCGCCCGCTGGCTTCGGGGCGATCATCGCCAACCAGGCCATCGTGACGGTCGACCCGTCGGGTTCGATCAGTATCTTCTCCCAATCGGGCGGGGATCTGATCATCGATTTCGTCGGGACGTACACGGGCGCTGGTGCCGTGGACAGCAGTGCGGGTCTGTTCGTGCCGTTGGCCGTGCCCACACGCATCGTCGACACGCGGGAACCCGGCCTGAACCCGCTCGGTGGCACGACGCGTCCCGATCCCGGATGGACCTTCGAGGTGCCCGTCGGCAGTCAGCCCGCGATCGGCAGGGCCGACGTCGGCGCGGTCGTGCTCAACACCAGCATGGCCGGAGCGCTGTCCAACGGGTACGTCTCGGTGGGGACGGCAGGCGCGATCGCCCCTGGACAGCGGCCGTCCACATCGACCATGAACGTGGTGCGACCCGGCCAGATCGTCGGGAGTCACGCCATCGTCCCGGTGTCGCAACGGGGGTTCTCGATGTTCACCCAGGGCGGCGGTGATCTGATCGCCGATCTCGCCGGATACTTCCTCGGGAGTCCGAGCGCCCCGGCGTTCGGGGGACCGCTCAACTCGTCGCCGCCGCCGTGCCCGACGCCTCGGGCGGGCTACGCCGAGGTGCCGGTCGGGCCGATCATCTTCGGATCGTCTCGTGCTGCGGTCGCCGCGCTGCAGCGGCGACTCCTGGAACTCGGGTTCTGGAACGCCGGCGCGGACGGTGGCTACGGCCTCACGACGGTCCAGGCGGTGATGGCGTTCCAGAAGTGGCGGGGCCTGCCCGCGACGACGGTCGTCGACGAGGCAACGGCAGCGGCACTGAACGTGCAGTACTGCCGACCCGGAGCGGGAACGAGGACCGGAACACTGCTCGAGGTCGACAAGACCCGACAGATCGCCTACGTGGTCCAGAACGGCCAGACGAGGTACATCTTCAACGTGTCGACGGGCAACGGCAAGACCTACGACGAGGAGGACCAGAAGAACGCAGGTCGCCGCAGTATCGGGATCGCTCTCACGCCGACCGGGACGTTCCGGACCTACCGCGAAACCGACGATCCCCGCTATGCCAGCGATCTCGGCACGCTCTACCGACCCAAGTTCGTCGTCGGTGGCATCGCCGTGCACGGCGCCCGCAGCGTGCCGAACTATCCGGCGTCACACGGGTGTATCCGAGTTGCCAATCCGGTGATGGACCTGATCTGGGGCGAGAACCTGTTACCGCTGCGCTCCACGGTGTGGATCCACGACTGACCCGGCGTTGGGCTGACCGCAGTCGAACATAGCTTCGTTCTGCGCGCGGATCCTCGAAACCAGCATGTCGATGACGTGCATCGCGATGTCGGGCTCTTCTCGAATGATCGTGCGCATGTTCCACGCCGACAATCCGAGCGTCTCCAGGTCGCTCGTGGCCAAGACAGCCGCGGACCGAGGGCTTCCGTCGAGCACGCTCATCTCACCGAAGTAGTCACCCGGTCCGAAGCGTGGCGACCGTCTCGTCGCGCACCCGGGCCTCGGCGGTACCGCTGACGACGGTGTACAGACGTCCGAACCGACCCGAAGCGTCCTCGTCGATCACCGACTCGCCGGCCACGAAACGGTACGTCTTGGTCTGCTGGGCGATGCGACTCAGGGTGCGGTCGTCCAGGCCCGAGAAGAGGCTCACGGCTCGGAGGGCGGTCACGGTGGGGTCTGTCTTCACATCGGCTCCCTGCTGCGGAAAATGGTGAGACTACCCGCCCCGTTGACTCGGGCGCCGGAATTCCGTAGTGTGCATCGTCTCACATCGCCGTAGTTACGGTGGTGTGAGATCGTGCGACGTGTCCGACACGTTCGTGATGTTGGGACCGACGAACCGGAGGCTTTTCGTGCAGACCACACCAGACCCCGCAGCGACCGTTCCCGACGAACTCGGCTACAGCGGTACCCAGACGGCCAAGGTCGTCGGGATCTCCTACCGCCAGCTCGACTACTGGGCCAGAACGGATCTGATCCGGCCGTCGTTGACCGACGCCTCCGGGAGTGGCAGCCGCCGGCTGTACTCCTACAACGACCTCCTCGAGCTGAAGACGATCAAGAAGCTCCTCGATGCAGGCATCAAGCTCGAACAGGTCCGCAAGGTGTTCAGCTACCTCCGTGAGCACGTCAGTACCGACATCGCGGCCGCGCACATCGTGATCGACGGTGGCACGGTCGTGCTGTGCGACGGGGACGAACTCGTCGACGTGCTGAAGAACGGCCAAGGGGTGCTCAACGTGCTGTCACTCGGTGGCGTACGTGACGAACTGGAGGCCGACCTGGCTCCCATGTCGCAGGCACCCCCGTCGCCGGCACCGACGGAACTCGACGCTCATCGCGCCACCGGATGACCCTGCAGCACTCGCCGCTCGACGCCGAGCACCGAGCGCTCGGTGCCACGATGGTGGAGTTCGGCGGCTGGGAGATGCCGATCGCCTACCCGTCCGGAACGATCGAGGAACATCTCTCCTGCCGTCGTCGGGCGGTGATGTTCGACGTGTCGCACCTCGGAACGGTGCGGGTCGACGGTCCCGAGGCGTTCGAACTCCTGCAACGGACCCTGACCAACGACCTCCACAAGATCGAACCTGGTCGTGCTCAGTACACGCACCTCCTCGACGCAACACGACGCCGCGGTCGTCGACGACATCATCGTGTGGTGGCATCCCGGTCCCGGCGACGTGTTCGACGTCATGCCGAACGCCTCGAACACGAGCGGGGTCCTCGCTGCCATCGGCGGTGTCGACTCGACCGCCGATCGTGCCGTCATTGCCGTTCAGGGTCCCGATGCTCGGGAGCTCGTCGCGAGCGTCTTCCCCGCGGCGGCCGCGGTCGGGCGGTTCCGTGTGGCCACGTGCACGTGGAACGCGGTGTCCTGCGTCGTCGCCGGAACCGGCTACACCGGCGAGCCCGGACTCGAGATCGCGGTGCCGGCGGGCGCTGCTGGAGCGCTCTGGCGGGCGTTGGCGGCAGCAGGTGTCGCCCCGGCAGGCCTCGGTGCCCGCGACACCCTGCGTCTCGAGGCGGCGCTCCCGCTCCACGGCCACGAACTGGGGGCCGGGGATCACCTCGCTCCAGGCCGGTCTGGGATGGGTCGTGGCGTGGGACAAGCCGGAATTCACCGGGAAGCAAGCGGCCATCGCCGAGCGCGATCGGGGCGTGACCCGTCGGCTCATGGGTATCGCCACCGAGGGTCGCCGTCCCGCTCGGGCCGAATGCACCGTGATGCAGGACGGCCGAGCCGTCGGAGTCGTGACGAGCGGCAACTTCTCCCCGGTGCTCGGCCACGGCATCGCGCTGGCGTTCCTGCCCCCGGACACCGCCGTCGACACTCCGGTCACGATCGACGTCCGCGGAAGGAACTCCCCGGGACCGTCGTCCCCACCCCGTTCATCACCCGCTGACGCCCCACCACCCGAGCGATTGGGCGTCAGCGCGTGACCCGGGCAGCGTCGTCGCTGACTCGACGCGGTGGTCAGCGGGTCCGAGGCGCGCTTCTTGGCGGTGGGGTCTTCTTCGGCGGGTGACTTCTTGGCGGCCTCTGGCGGTGACTTCTTCGCGGGGGACCGCTTGGCCGCCGGCTTCTTCCGCGCTGCAGGTGCACGGGCGGGGGAGGGCTCCGGCGCCGCAGGGGCGTGGACGGTGGCCACGATGGAGCGATGGGACGGCTCTGGGTCGGGCGGTGCGGTGGGGTGCGACGTTCGGGTGCCGGGGACGCGGAATCCCCCGAAGATCCCACCGGCGGACTCGGCCAACTGGGTGAGCGGTCCCAGCCGTCTGGACACCTCGCCGAGTACGTCGGCGAACTGGCCGAGCTGATGGGGGAGCTGATCGAACGCCGGTGTGCTCAGTGTCTCGGCGAGGCGGTTCAAGCCGGGCGCCACCGCCATTGCCGGCCCACTGACGACCTGCATCATCTCATCGGCGGCCTTGACGGTACGGGTCACCTGGGGGATCGCGGCCCGGATCGGCTCCTCGACGTCGGCGAGCAGGGTGTTGATCCGCTCGGAGGTCTCGTTGAGGTTGGCCATCGCGCGGTTGAAGTTCTCGACGCCCTTCAGGAACTCGTCGACGCCCTTGCGGAACTGCTCGAGCGAACGCACCGTGCCGGAGAGGGGAGCGGCGAAGAGCGTGAACAGGTCAGCCAGTGGATCGTTGCGGTCCTGAGCCATGGGGTCAAGCTACTCCCGAACGCCAGCGGTGGAACGGGACGGTGTCAGCGGTTCGCGTAGGCCTCGAGCGGCTCGCAGGAACAGATCAGGTGGCGGTCGCCCTGGGCGCCGTCGATGCGCGAGACCGCAGGGAAGTACTTCGACGCCCGCAGCGCGGGCGTCGGGAACGCCGCCATCTCACGTGAGTACGGACGGTTCCAGTCGGCCAGCAGGTCCTCCGCGGTGTGGGGGGCGTTGTGGAGCGGGCTGTCCTCGTGTGCCCAGACCCCCGACGCCACGGCATCGATCTCGGTGCGGATGGAGATCATGGCGTCGCAGAACCGGTCGATCTCCCGCAGCGACTCGCTCTCGGTCGGTTCGACCATCAGCGTGCCGGCGACCGGGAAAGCTCATGGTCGGAGCGTGGAAGCCGTAGTCCATCAACCGCTTTGCGACGTCGTCCACCGTCACGCCCGTCGCCTTGGTGATCGGCCGCAGGTCGAGGATGCACTCGTGCGCCACGCGCCCCTTCGCCCCCCGGTAGAGCACCGGGAAGTGAGGATCGAGGCGCTCGGCGATGTAGTTGGCGGCCACGATGGCGATGGTCGTTGCGGTGGTGAGCCCGCTGCCACCCATCATCTCGATGTACATCCACGGAATCGGCAGGATGCCGGCCGACCCGTACGGTGCCGCCGACACCGCGCCGACGGGCTGGTCGTCACGGAGCGGGTGGCCGGGCAGGAACGGCGCGAGATGGGAGCGAACCCCGATCGGTCCGACCCCGGGCCCGCCACCGCCGTGGGGGATGCAGAACGTCTTGTGGAGGTTGAGATGGCTGACGTCGGCTCCGAACTCACCGGGTCGGGCATGGCCGACCAAGGCGTTCAGATTGGCGCCGTCGACGTACACCTGGCCGCCCGCTGCGTGGATCAGGTCGCACAGCTGGCCGACCTCGGCTTCGAACACGCCGTGGGTCGACGGGTAGGTGATCATGGTGGCGGCGAGGCGGTCGCCGACCTCGGCGATCTTGGCCCGCACGTCAGCGAGATCGACGTTGCCCGCGTCGTCACAGGCGACGACGTGCACCTCCATGCCCGCCATCACGGCGCTCGCGGCGTTGGTGCCGTGGGCGCTCGACGGGATGAGGCACACCGTGCGTTGGTCGTCGCCCCGGGACCGGTGGTAGGCCCGGATCGCCAGCAGGCCTGCGTACTCACCCTGGCTGCCCGCGTTCGGTTGGAGGCTGACGGCGTCGTACCCGGTGATCGTTGCCAGTCGCTGCTCGAGGTCGCTGATCATCTCGAGGTAGCCGGCGACCTGGTCGACGGGGGCGAAGGGATGGATGTCGGCGAACTCGGGCCAGGTGATCGGCACCATCTCCGAGGTGGCGTTGAGTTTCATCGTGCACGACCCGAGCGGGATCATCGTGCGATCGAGCGCAAGGTCTCGGTCGCTCAGACGGCGCAGGTATCGGAGCATCTCGTGCTCGCTGTGGTAGCGATCGAAGACCGACTGGGTGAGGAACTCGTCGGACCGGCGGCTGGTGGTCGGCAATCCGTCCGGTGCGAGATCGGCATCGGCGAGGTCGAGTGGCCTGCCCCCCAAGGCGGTAACGATCGAGGTGACGTCATCGAGCGAGGTCGTCTCGTCGAAGGTGAACGACACCGATGAGTCGTCGACCCGCCGGATGTTGTAGCCCGCCGCCAGTGCGGCCGACACCGCAGCATCGGCCGACGTGACTCGCAGGCGCAGCGTGTCGAACCAGGTGTCGTTCACCACGTCGACGCCGCCAGCGCGCAGGCCGGCCGCGGCGATGGACGTGAGCCGCTGGACTCGTTCGGCGATCCGGGTGAGTCCGTTGCGGCCGTGCCATGCGGCATAGAAGCCGGCGATGTTGGCGAGCAGTACCTGCGCCGTGCAGATGTTGGAGGTGGCCTTCTCGCGGCGGATGTGCTGCTCGCGCGTCTGCAGTGCGAGGCGCAGCGCTGGGCGACCTGCGGTGTCGGTGCTGACACCGACGATTCGCCCGGGCATCGAGCGTGCCGACCGCTCGTGCGCAGCGATGAACGCGGCGTGCGGTCCGCCGAAGCCCATGGGCACACCGAATCGCTGGGCCGAGCCGACGGCGATGTCGGCGCCGAGCTGACCCGGGGGAGTGGCGAGGACGCAGGCGAGTGGATCGGTGGTCACCACGGCGATCCCGCCGAGTTCGTGGACGCGGGCGATGGCCATCGTCCAGTCGATGACGGCCCCGGACGATGCCGGGAGGCTGAACAGCGCCCCGAACAGGCCGTCGGGGTCGTCGAGTGCCTCGATGTCACCGACGACGAGCTCGATGCCGACCGGCTCGGCCCGGGTCCGGAGCACGGCGATCGTCTGGGGATGGGTGTCGTGGTGGACGACGAACCGGTCCGACGACGACTTCGACTGTCGCCGGGCCATGGTCATCGCCTCGGCTGCGGCCGTTGCTTCGTCGAGCAGCGACGCGTTCGCGACATCGAGCCCGGTGAGTTCGGTGATGAGGGTCTGGAAGTTGAGGAGCGCCTCGAGTCGGCCCTGGCTGATCTCGGGTTGGTACGGCGTGTACGCGGTGTACCAGGACGGGTTCTCGAGCACGTTGCGGGCGATCACCGGCGGCGTGATCGTGCCGGTGTAGCCCATGCCGATCAGGCTCGTGACCCGACGGTTCCGAGCGGCGATGGCCCGGAGCTTCGCGAGCGCCTCCGTCTCCGACACACCGCCGGGCAGGGCGAGCGCTGCTCCGGCGACGATCGAGGGCGGCATCGTGGCGGCCAGCAGGTCACCGGTCGTGTCGGCGCCGATGACGGCGAGCATGTGGGCGATGTCGTCATCGGTCGGCCCGACATGGCGACGCACGAACTCATCGGGCTCGATCAGCCCCCGAAGGGGAGTGGGGCGGGAATCGGGTGCGGACACGGAAGCCTCCAAGGCGGTGGGACTTCCCCTGCTGTCATCGATACCTGAGAGTTTCGCACCGGTCCATCACCGTGATGGTCCGCGACTTTCCCCTTGGGTGGACAACTGGTCTCGACCGACGGCGGGCGAAGGGGTACCAGCTGACGCTTTCCAGCATGCCTCAACCGAGCGGTCCGGGTGCCTGAGAGATTCCGGGGAGGTTGCTCCTTCGGCGCCGTCGGTGTCGACGACTCTCCCGCTCGGGTGAACAGGCGATTCAATTGTCCGCTCAGCGTATCCGGGCGATCCGGCGCGTGGGTGGACGCCCGGTCAGGCGCGGGGTGCGGTCACGTTGCACGCGTCGATCGGCTTGACGAGCGGGAACGGATTGACCGCTGCGCCGCCACCCGGGTGTACCTCGAAGTGCAGGTGCGGGGTCGCGTTGTTGCCCGGTGTTGCCCACCGTACCGATGACCTGTCCGGCGGTCACCGGCGCGCCGAGCACGATGCCGGCTGCGAAGGTGTCCATGTGGAGGTACGTGAAGTAGGTGCCGTTGTCCTGCTGGATCCGCAACCCGTTCCCGGCCAGTGCGCCCGGGAAGTCGGTGTAGACACGCGAGATCCGACCGGTGACGGCGGCGTACAGCAGGTTGCCCTTGGGAGCGATGATGTCGACGCCCTCATGGAGACGACCGCCGCCACGTGGCGCCATCCAGGTGTCCCCGAACCAGCAGCGTCCCTGGACCGGGAAGACGTCGATCGTCACGGCGACCGTCGGTGCCGGAGCCGGAGCCGGAGCGGGCGCGCTCCCGAGCCGGTTGGCGGTCTGCTCGTCCAGCTTCCCGGTGGGCGTGAGCCCTGACCGACGCTGGAACTCCATGATCGCGCCGGCGGTCGCAGCGCCGAAGATCCCGTCGGCGCCACCCTTGAGAGAGATGCCGGCCTTGATGAGCGCCTGTTGCACGGTCGTGACCCGGGCGCCCCGCTCCCCGAAGGTCGCGAAGTTGCCGGCCGGGGCGACGCCCTGCGGTGCCGTCGAGGTGCTGCCGAGTCCGAGCGTCTTCGCGTCGCCCTCCGAGACGACGCCGGTCTGCGGCGAGTTGTTCGTCGCCTGGAAGGCGATCAATGCGGTGCGCGTTGCGTTGCCGAACGACCCGTCGGCACCGCCACGAAGCACGAGGCCGGTCCGCATCAACGCTCGTTGGAGTTCACGAACACGGTCGCCGGTCGCTCCGACCGTCAGTCCGACGTACGGGCTGGCTGCAACCGGGGGAGTCGGCGCCGGAGCCGGTGCCGGAGCAGGCGCGCCGGGGAGAGCGCCAGCGCAGCGATCGTCGCGTCGTCGACCACCCCGGAAGCAGCCAGACCCTTGGATTGCTGGAACGTCGTGAGCGCCGCGGTCGTCATCGCGCCGAACACCCCGTCGGCACCGCCGCGGACGGTGATGCCGGCGGCGATCAGCGCCCGTTGCAGCACACGCACGTTGTCGCCCCGTGCACCGGCGCGCATCCCGGAGAACGACGACGAGGCCGGGGCCGCCGGTGCAGGAGCAGCAGGAGCCGGGGGAGTCGGGCTGGCCGCCGGCGCGCCGAGTTTGAGGCGAGCGAACGTCGCTGCGTCCACGACCCCGCTCACCGGTGAGGCGGTTCCAGCTCTGGAAGTTCGAGATCCCTCGGGTCGTGGCCGTGCCGAACACGCCATCGGCACCGTGTGGCAGCCAGACGCCGGCGGCCATGAGGGCCTGCTGGAGCGCGACCACTGCCGGACCGGTGGCTCCGACGACCGGTGCCCCAGCGGCGGGTGTTGCGGACGCGAGTGCTGCGGGTGTCGCGGCGCCGGTGCGGTCGGCGCAGCGGTGGCCAGTCCGAGTGCGCTGGCGGTCGCTGCGTCGATCGTGCCCGTCGCGGCAAGACCCGTGCGGGACTGGAATGCGGTGACAGCGGACTTGGTGGCGGGACCGTAGACGCCATCAGCGCCTCCGGGTACGGGGACGCCGGCGCTGATCAAGGCCTGCTGGACGGTGCGCACTTCGGCGCCCGTGGCGCCTTGGCCGAGACCCACGATCGTCGGCATCGTGGGAGAGGCGACGACGACGGGGGAGGCGGACACCGTGGCTGGGATCAGGCCGCATCCGAGGCTGAGCGCTGCGCAGACGCAGAGCGCCCGACCGTGGGCGGCGAATTCGACGCTTCATTCGATTCTCGGACAGCATGGACGACCTCTCTCCCAACACGATGATGTGATCGGTCCGCCCACTGTGAACCTGGAGCCTCGACCAGATGTCGAGGCAGACCCTGAACCTCAGGTCGAACTCTGCGTTCCGTCAAGGAGCACGGTGAACGCCTCGTCTCAGGGGAGCGCCCATCTTGGCCCATCCGAATCGATCTGTCCACTCGAATCGGATCTGAGTTGACATAACGAAGATTATGGGCGTTCTGGTCGAACGTCGGGATGGGCCCGGACCTCCATGACTGCTCAGGCAGACGGCGTGATCTCGCGGTCCCGCAAGGGCCGGGCGGCCGCGAGCAGCCAGTCCACGGCGTCGGTGAGCCCGGTGACCGTTCGCCGGCCAGGTGCCGCCAGATCTCGTTCGACGTCCTCCACGGCGCACGCCAGCACGTACAGCTCGTCGTGCAGGCCGTCGAGCTCGGCTCGTGCGACGACCAGTTCGTCGTCACTCAGCTGGAGCTCCCGGGCTCGTTGGCGGGCCACCCAGTCCCACTGGCGACATCGCTGCGAACAGAACGCCCGTGGTCGCCCCGGTCCGCTGCCGGGCAGGTAACGCGCGACGACACCACCGGCAGTGCGCGACCGGTCCCCCGGGTGTCTGGACATCGACCGATTTCGTCATGACGGAATTGTAGTCGACCGACAGGTGCGGACCGTTCGATGGTCTGAGAGACTCGGTGGTCGTGAACCTCCCGCCACCGCCCTCGAGCGCCTTCGCGAGCGACAACGCCGCCGGCGCCCATCCCGCCGTCCTCGAGGCCATCGCACGCTGCCAACGTCGGCCACCGGCTCGCGTACGGCAACGACGACCTCACCAGGGACTGCTCGGAGCGCTTCCGTGAACTCTTCGGCGCCGAGGTCACGACACGACTGGCGTTCAACGGGACCGGAGCGCAACGTGCTTGCGCTGGCAACGATGCTCGGTGCGCTTCCCGGGCCCCACCACGGCGTCGTGTGCACCGATTGGGCCCACATCGCCGTCGACGAGACCGGGGCCCCCGAACGGGCACTCGGCACCAAACTGATCGACCTGCCGTCGACGGACGGCAAGCTGGTGCCCGAGCAGCTCGCCGATCTCGCCAGTGTCCAAGGCGTCGAGCATCACGTGCAGCCCGGGGTGGTGTCGATCACGCAGGCGACGGAGCTCGGCACGCTGTACACACCCGGCGAGGTCGCCGCACTGTGCGAACAGGCGCATTCCCAGGGGATGCTCGTGCATCTCGACGGCGCCCGCATCGCCAACGCAACCGCTGCCCTCGGCGGAACCCGTGAGGCCCTGCGGTCCTTCACCGTCGACGCCGGGGTCGACGTCGTGAGCTTCGGTGGCACCAAGAACGGCCTGCTGGGTGCCGAGGCGGTGGTCTTCTTGAACCCGCAGGCCGAGATCGGTTCGAAGTTCGTCCGCAAACAGGTCACCCAGTTGCCGTCGAAGATGCGATTCCTCGCCGCGCAGTTCAATGCAGTGCTCGAGGACGATCTCTGGATCGACCTCGCGGCGCATGCCAACTCGATGGCGACCGAACTCCATCGTTTGACGGTCGACATCCCCGGCGTCGAGATCGATCGTCCGCCATCGGTGAACAGCGTGTTCGCCCGCCTCCCGCCCGAGGCCATCGCTCCCCTGCGTGACTGGTGCTTCTTCTGGGACTGGGACACCAGCCGACACGAAGTCCGTTGGATGGCCTCCTGGGACACGACACTCGACGACGTCGAGACCTTCGCCGCAGGTGTCGATGCCGTCGTCGGGCAGTCACGAATTTAGTTGGCACATACAATTGACTCAGTGGTTGATTCGCTTTAGTCTGTCGATTCGCCGAGCCTGAACAACTCGGTGTCCACAGGGGGACAGACCATCGCACGGGGGTGCACATGTCGGCCATCGAAGTGTCCATCGATCGGATCCAAACGGAAGACGACTGGATGCGCGACGGCGCCTGCAAAGGGTTGACCCACTTGTTCTTTCCCCCGGCAGCCGAACGGCCACAAGCACGGGAGCGCCGTGAGCTGGCGGCGAAGGAGGTCTGCGCAGGGTGTTCGGTGCAGCGCCAGTGCGTGTCGTTCGCCCGCGAGCACCACGAGTACGGGTTCTGGGGCGGCGAGTCGGAGGACGAACGGCACGCCGCCGGCTTCCGCCTGATCGCCCCCATCGGCATCCGCGCCCGCGCCAGCTGAGTGCCGGTCGCGGCATCTGCGTGTTCGACGTCGCCGTCATCGGCAGCGCCAACCTCGATCTCGTCGCGACCACGCGTCGCGGCTGCCCCTTCCCGGTGAGACCCTGCTCGGCTCCGGGTTCGCGGAACATGCCGGTGGCAAGGGCCTGAACCAGGCCGTCGCCGCGGCTCGAAGCGGCGCGTCGGTGGCGTTCGTGGGTGCCGTCGGCGATGACGAGCCGGGTCGACGCCTGCGGGCACTTGCTCGTCTCCGAACGGATCGACGTCGAGGGCGTACTGGTCGCCGAGGGAACACCGACGGGTCGGGCAGTGATCACCGTCGACGAGGCGGCGGAGAACACCATCGTCGTGATCGCCGGCGCGAACCGTGTCATCGACGGTGGTCTCGTGCCGGCGGCTCGCCTCGTGATCGCTCAGTTGGAGGTCCCGGTGGAGCAGGTCCTGGTCGCATTCCGGACCGCCCACGAACGGGGCATGCCGACCGTGCTCAACCCCGCCCCCGCCCAGGCTTTCCCGACGAGCTTGCTCGACCTGTGCGATGTCGTGATCCCCAACGAACACGAAGTCGAGCTGCTCGGTGGCGCGTTGGCACTGCTCGATCGAGGAGTCGGAACCGTGATCACCACCCGCGGCGCTGCCGGCGTCACCGTGATCGGTGCGGACCCTGATGGTTCGAGGGTCGAGTGGGTCCAGGATCCCTTCACCGTCGAGGCGATCGACACCACCGGCGCCGGCGATGCGTTCTGCGGAGCGTTGGCCGCTCGCTGGCCGCCGGCGACACGATGCACTCCGCGGTCCGCTACGCCGCTGCCGCCGGAGCGCTGGCGACGACGATCGACGGAGCGGTGCCCTCGCTCCCCCATGCCGCCGGCGTCCGCCGACTCCTCGTCGGCTCCCCACCGCGATGAGTTCCTGCGCGACCTGTGCGTGCCGAGACTCATCGCTCGCCCTGGTGGCGTGGGTCTCAGGGGTGGCGAAGCGTGATTGCGGCCCAGCCGTCGAGGATCACGGTGTGCTCGGCCTGCATCGGGGCGAGGGCCTGCAGCACATGTTCGTGGCGCTCGGCGAGAATACCGCTGATCACCAACCGGCCATCGGGCGATCAGGCGGCGGAGATCGTCGGCCAGTTCGACCAGCGTGGGCGCCAGCACGTTCGCGACGACGACGTCGAACTCGCCCTGGAGCAGTGACACCGGGGACGCCAGCCACCATTTCCCGCACCACCGGTTCGCTGACGGCGCCGTGGTCGCTTGAAGTGTTGCTTCCAGCACGCCGAGCACCGCCTGCTTCATGGGGTTGCTGTAGGTGACAAAACCGCCTTCAAACACCTGCGACGAGCCGGCGATGGACGTTAGTTGAGCGGCGATCAACCCGCCGGTGCAGGATTCGGCGACGGCGACCTTCTTTTTCTCCGCAGCCAGTAGCCGGATCAATTGCTCCGGCAGCGAAATGCTTGCAACCCCATTGGGTACTTCCGCGATGACACTTTCGGCAATCAGTGGTTGCAGGCGTTCGAGCAAGGGCGCCAGCAGGGATTCGCCATCAGCGCCGGCGGTCGTCAGTTTCAGCTCAAGGAACGGAAAGCCGGCGCGAAAGCCGAGTCCCACGCTGTCGGGCCAGTCCGGAATCGTGTCGCTGATGCGTTGCTGCAGTTGCGATTCGCCGATACCTAACAGGGCGAATCGTTTGACATGCGCGGCCCCCACCGGAAATGACGCGCGCAACGACGGCAGAATGACCTGTTCGAGCATGGCGTCGAGTTCGCGGGGCACGCCAGGTGTGCAGATCACCAGGCAGCCATTCAGCCGCAGCGAAAAACCGACAGCGCTGCCGACCGGGTTGGCTACGATTTCACAGCCCTGCGGCAGCAGCGCCTGTTTGCGGTTGGCGGTATTGAGGCCGATGCCGCGCTCCGCGCACCAGCGCTCCAAATGGTCCAGCGCCACCCGGTGTTCGATGAGCGGGATAACTGCAGCGTGCAGCGAGCGCCTCCGCAGTGAGATCATCAACGGTCGGGCCGAGACCCGCCATTTATCAGCAATAAATCACAATCGCGGGAGAGCTGCTGGATCGCGGCAATCAGGCGCGGCAGGTCGTCGCCAAGGGTCAGCTTCTGCTGAATGCGCCAGCCTAATGGTGTCAGCTGGCGCGCGATCATGGAGGAGTTGGAGTCGACGGTGTCTCCGGACATTAGTTCATCGCCGGTGAGCAGTAAGTGAATACGCATGACAGTCTCGCGTGAAAGGTGGCGGATAGAAGAATAACGCGCGGGGCAGGCGCGTGGATCAGCAATCCGTCGAGCTAATTCTCCGTTGAGAGCAACTCGGGATGCGCGCGCCAGCAATTGCGGCCTTCGCGTTTCGCGGTGTAGAGCGCCACGTCGGCGGCACTCAACAATTCGCGCGCCGCCTGTAGCTCGGGGCGAGTAGGGTTTGGTGGTCGCGACGCCAACACTGGTAGTGATATTAACCTGATTGCCGTCGTGGGCGAGCTGCAGTGCAGCCACCGTCTCGATGACCTGTTGTGCAATCTGCGTAGCACCTTCGAATGGCGTATTGATCAGCAGCAACGCAAACTCTTCGCCGCCGATACGCGCCAGAATGTCGCCAGAGCGCTGGACGATATCCGAGATCGCCAACCCGACTTCTTCGAGAACGTGATCGCCAAATGGATGCCCGAAGCGGTCGTTGATCGATTTGAAATGATCGAGGTCAACCAGTATTAGCGACACGGGATAACCCTGTCGGCAGGCGCGCTTCCACTCTAGGTCCAGGTGCACGTCGAAGTAGGCGCGGTTATGTAGCCGGGTCACCGAGTCGGTAAAGGTCATGTATTCGAGTTCGCGCGTGCGCTGCTCGAGTTGCAGGCCGGTTTTAATGGCCAAGCGGTAATCCTGTTGCCGGGTGCGCGTCGCGATTAGCACATAGACGAGGAATACTGCTGCCAATGTCGCAGTCATGACTGCGATCCTTTCGCCGTTGATGAGCATGGACACGATGCCAGGCAGGATCGCCAGCAGCGGCAGGCAGACGCGGGTAACAGAATGGAAAGCGATGGCCCAGGTACCTGCGCCGACAATGCCGCATGCGGTCAGCGCGAGTGGCCAGCGCAGGCGTTCGTATTCGGGCAGACTGAAGCTCAACGCCAGCAGCACGCCCCAGTGCGCGGCGTTGATCAATGTGTTGGCGACCAGATGAATTTCCGCCCGTCGATACTTGGCGACGACAAAATCCTGCATGTATCGCCACAGATACAGACGTGAAATCATCCCGGCGGTAATCAGTGTGCTGTTGATCCAGAAAAATACGGGGTTCTGTTGCGGCAGCTGCGTGAAGCGGAAATAACCAGCCAAAGCGCAACGTAGACACAAGGCGCTCCAGAGATTCTGGCGCCCAAGGTCTTGCAGCATCCGGAAGCCGACTTCCAGCGAAACAGCCTTGTCTTTGCTCATATCTACTTAGGGGTGCTTTTTTGGGCGATTCTATTGTGCGGGGTCGCTGGCTGCTTGGGTTCCGGTTGAGGGGCTTCCGTGATCACGTCCGGTTTGATCCCGAGATCGGTAGGGCTGCCATCGAAACTCCAGTATTTGAAATCCCTTGTAGCGATTACCGTCCACACTGATTCCCTCCAGCATCAATTGCCCGTTGGGCCACCAGCCGCGCTGGCGTCCGTGTTCGCGACCATTCTTCATCTGGCCTTCGCTCAACAGCTGGCCGCTATCGTACCAGCGCAGCCACGGTCCTTCGGCGACACCGCGTCGCAGTTTCGCAATGCCACTCCAGTCCGGCAGGCGGCGCTTTGCCAACTGCGTGTGTGCCTGTCGGGCATAGCGGTAGCGGCGTGAGGCTTCGAAGAGGGGGTGCCTGCGGCAGCTGCCATCGGCGGCGACAAGGCCGAGCGTCATGGTGGGCCAGCGGTGCCAAGCGTAGAGTCTGATCACGAAAAAAATCCTGACAAATTTGAGTCCGATAGGATAGCCGACGGTTTGCGCCTGTCCCTCCCAGTATGACGGGGTTATGCTTGTGTCACATTGTTAGTCAGGAGTGCGCTTCATGCCAGAAATCAAACGTCCCGTTCAAACCGTCGAAGTCAATTATGTGTGCGATAAATGCGGGCACGGCATGATGGCAAAAGTCGGCGAGATGGATGCGCAGTCAGGCGAGACCTGCATCGCTGCATGATTTGTAACCACAGCCAAACCTTCAAGTGGGTCAGTTATCCGCGCATCGACTATGTCGGTGTCGGCGAAAAAGTCTGAACGCTGAAATTTGCTTTGAAAAATCCTCGCGATTGATGTGAAATAGCGCCCGCTCGCGAAGGCGGGCCAATAGCGCCCTCCTCCCGTGCCGGGATAGCTCAGTCGGTAGAGCAACTGATTCGTAATCAGTAGGTCGGAGGTTCGATTCCTCTTCCCGGCACCATCCCTCCGATATTCTCTTCCCGATAACGTCGCTCTCCGGCGTTCGATTGCGGATGAATGCTGCATGTGCCGATGTCGTACTATGCCCAGATATATCCAAACGGGAGAATGCGCATGACTACTACGCGACGAGTGGCAGTGATTGGCGGCACCCGGATTCCGTTTGCGCGGCAATATACGGCGTACACGGACAGCAACAATGTCGACATGCTGACAGCGGCGATGACTGCGCTGGTACAACGTTTCGGTTTGCAGGGGCAGCGTCTTGGCGAGGTCGTCGCGGGCACCGTGCTGAAACATACGCGCGATATCAACATCGCGCGCGAAGCCGCCTTGTCGAGCGGCCTGTCACCGCAGACCCCGGCTTATGACGTTCAGCAGGCGTGTGCCACGTCATTGCAGAACACGTTGCTGGTAAGTAATAAAATCGCGTTGGGGCAAATCGAAGTCGGTATTGCGAGCGGCGTCGATTCGGCGTCGGATGCACCGGTGGCGGTCAGCGAGCCATTCCGACATTTATTGCTGCGCGCCAATCGCGCTAAAACCTTTAGCGAGCGCATTCGACTGCTCGCGCAATTTCGCCCGGAGATGCTCGCTCCGTCCATTCCTTCGGTGAGCGAACGCCGTACCGGTCTCAGCATGGGCGAGCACTGCGAGCAGATGGTGAAGACCTGGCAAATTTCGCGTGAGGCGCAGGATGAGCTCGCCTATCTCAGCCATCACAATGCCGCGCGCGCTTATGAGCGCGGATTTTTCGACGACCTGCTGGTGCCGTTTGCCGGGCTTACACGCGACAACAATCTGCGCGCCGACACCTCGCTCGAAAAGCTGGCGACGTTGCGTCCCGCCTTCGATAAAACCAGTGGCAGTGGAACCCTCACCGCGGGTAATTCGACACCACTTACCGATGGCGCGGCGACGGTGTTGTTGGCCTCGGAAATGTGGGCTTCCGAGCGCGGCCTGCCACCGCAGGCGTGGTTTATCGATGCCGAAAGTGCGGCAGTAGATTACTTCGGCCCGCAGCCGGAAGGTTTGTTGATGGCGCCGGCCTATGCAGTGCCGCGTCTATTGGCGCGCAATGGACTGACCTTGCAAGATTTCGATTTCTACGAAATTCATGAAGCGTTCGCCGGGCAGGTGTTGTGCACACTCGCGGCATGGGAAAGCGAAAATTATTGCCGCGACAAATTGGGCCTCGCGACGGCCTTGGGATCGATCGATCGCGCCAAGCTCAACATCAATGGCAGCTCACTCGGATTAGGACATCCGTTCGCAGCGACGGGCGCGCGCATCGTCGCCAGTGCAGCCAAACAACTGGCGATGTTCCGCGCACAGACTGGCAAACCGGGCCGCACGTTGATTTCTGTCTGTGCGGCGGGCGGCTTGGGTGTCGCGGCGATCCTTGAAGGTTAAGGGCGGCGCTTTTAAATTTAGATCATAAATTATTGCGCGACTGGTTTGACCGCAACCAGCGCGCTGAAACGCGGGTGATCGAAATAATGCAGTTCGCCGCTGCGCAATTTGCGTTGCTGGGTCAGCACGAATAATTTGCTGATTACTGCTGGCGGTGCCACGGCGGGATCGGCAATTACACCGTTCGGTACGGGCAATTGCGGACCATCGGCGATCTCACCGGCCGCTGCAAATTGGCTGAGCCATAAATTGACGTCGATATGCAGATAATTTTCCGCGCTGAGGGTGACATAGCCGGACAGCTCGCGCTGCGCACCGGCACTGCGACCGCCGTTAATCAATACACCTGTAGCGCGCGTTGCGGTTTCAACCGGCTGTCGCCAGGCGCCGTGAAACAGAATCGGAAAACCGCGACGGCTGAGAGCGCCTTCTTCGTTGTTTAGTGTGCGCTCGGTATTCGGCAGCAACTGAAACGCGCCGACACTGGTCGCATCGGTTGCCGCCGGCTGCAAGGTGGCCACACGCAGCGGATAATTCAACCCATTGCCCGAGGCAGAGCGCTCTTCACTGCCACCACCCGGACGCGCGAACACAATCACTTCAATCTGATACAGATCGGCGCCGAGCGCATTGACCGACGGCAATGCCAGCATCGCCGCGCATAACCCCAGCAGCAACAATCCGCGCAATTTTGTCCGCATGATTTTTCCTTCGGCCGGGATTTTGATCTTGGTGACTGAATTGCGCTCATCGCTCTTGACGGCTATCGCTTTTTGGCTTTTGCCTTCGCCGGCGCCGCCGTGCTGACCGCGACCGGCTGTCGGACGGTGGCATTTGTCGTGGCCGGTGTCAGAACCGTCAGCAGGCGTTCGATAAACTGGCAACGCTCTTCGGTGGTTTCCATTGCTGCGCTAAACGACAGTGCGGCGGCTCCGGCCAAGCGATACATGCCGGGCTGGCTCTGCACCAGTTTAATTAGCGCGATCGGCTCGATGCTGGGCTGCGCCTCGAATTCCATTTTGCCGCCATTGGGGCCGGCTTCGATTTTGCGGATGCCGAGTCGCTGCGCGCGTTGTTTTAGCGCGGTGACGCGAAACAGATTTTTCACCGGCATCGGGCAGCAATCCGAAGCGGTCGATCATTTCGACCTGCAGTTCGCGCAGCGCGTCGTCATCGGCGGCGTTGGCGATACGTTTGTACAAAATCAGCGCGCCTGTACATCGGGCAGATAGTCATCGGGAATCAATGCGGCAGAGCGCAGATTGACTTCGGTGCCATGATCGAGCGGGTCTTCGATATTCGGTGTTTTGCCGGCGTTGATTGCATGCACCGCGCGTTCGAGCATTTCCATATACAGCGTGAAGCCGATGGTGTGCAGTCTGGCCGCTCTGTTCGTCGCCGAGCAATTCGCCGGCGCCGCGAATTTCCAGATCGTGCGTCGCCAGCGTAAAGCCGGCGCCGAGGTCTTCGGCCATCACGATCGCTTCCAGTCGTTTTTCGGCATCGACGCTGAAGCCTGTGCCGGCTCCGGTGTTAACAAATACGCATAGGCCTGATGGTGCGAGCGGCCGACGCGGCCGCGCAATTGATGCAATTGTGCGAGACCGAATTTATCGGCGCGCTCGATGATGATGGTGTTGGCGTTGGGCATGTCGATACCGGTTTCGATAATCGTCGAACACAGCAGCACGTTGTGGCGCTGGTGATAAAAATCCGACATCACCTGTTCGAGTTCGCGTTCGCGCATCTGGCCGTGGCCGATGCCGATGCGCAATTCCGGCATCAGCGCCTGCAAATCGCGCGCGACTTTTTCGATGGTTTTGACCTCGTTGTGCAGGTAATACACCTGACCGCCGCGCAGAATTTCGCGCAGTATCGCTTCTTTGATCAGCGCTTCGATCGCGGCGCCGCACGAAGGTTTTTACCGAGAGACGACGCGCCGGCGGCGTCGCGATAATCGAAATATCGCGCATGCCGGCCATCGCCATATTCAGCGTGCGCGGAATCGGTGTTGCGGTCAGCGTCAGAATATCGACCTGCGAACGCAGTGATTTCAGCTGATCTTTTTGACGCACGCCGAAACGATGTTCTTCGTCGATAATGAGCAGGCCGAGATTGTGAATATTTGACATCTTCGTTGAGCAGTTTGTGTGTGCCGATCACGATATCGACCTTGCCTTCGGCAAGTCGCTCCAGCACGTTTTTCTGTTCCTTGTCGGAGCGAAAACGCGACAGCACTTCGACCGTGACCGGCCAATCGGCGAAGCGATCCTTGAACGATTCGTAGTGTTGTTGCGCCAGCAACGTAGTCGGCACCAATACCGCGACCTGCATGCCGTTGTGTACGGCGACAAACGCAGCGCGCATCGCCACTTCGGTTTTGCCAAAACCGACATCGCCGCAGACCAGCCGATCCATGCACTGTGGTTTGTGCATGTCGTCCAGCACGGCTTCGATGGCGCTCTGCTGGTCGGGCGTTTCTTCGAAAGGGAAGCCGGCGGCAAAGGCGTCGTAGGCGTGGCCGGGATTGTCGAAGGCGTGGCCGGGGCGAGCCGCGCGGCGTGCATAGATATCGAGCAATTCGGCGGCGACGTCGCGGATTTTTTCAGCGGCCTTGCGTTTGGCCTTGGCCCACGCATCGGTGCCGAGCCGATGCAGTGGCGCGAGCTCTGCATCGGCGCCCGAATAGCGGCTGATCAGATGCAGCGACGCCACCGGCACGTAGAGTTTCGCGCCCTCTGCATACTCCAGCGTCAGGAATTCCGCGTCCTGTCCGTCGATGGTCAGGGTCTGCAAACCGCAGTAGCGACCAACGCCGTGATCGATATGCACCACCGGCGCGCCGATGCGCAGTTCGGTGAGATTGCGGATCGCGTTTTCGGGGCTGTCGATGGCGCGTTTGCGGCGCCGGCTCTGCATCACGCGCTGGCCGAACAACTGGCTTTCGGTGATCAGCGCGAGGTGTTCGTGGTCTAGCAACAGTCCGCGGTCGAGCGGGGCGATGGTGATGCCGAAGGTCGTTTTGTTGCCGCTGGCAGTCTTCGATGTAGAAATAAAATCGTCCCAGCTTTCAACCGGCTCCGGTTTCAGCCGGTTACCGGCGAGCATCTGCAGCAGGGTTTCGCGCCGGCCTGCGGTTTCGGCGCACAGCAGCACGTGCTTTTGCGAAGAGAGGAAGCTCCGCAGTGGAGCGACCGGATCGTCGGCCTTGGCGTCGATCGGCAGCAGCGGGGCGGGCATCGTGTCGAAGTCCAGCCGTCCCGTGCGTTCACCGTCTCCAGGCCCGACGACCGAATCTTCCGCGAGCAAAATTTGCTGATGCGGTTTGATCAGCGCGAACAGATCGTCGACCGGTAGAAACACCTCGCGCGGCGCCAGCAGCGGCCGCTCCAGATTGCCCTGGCGCTGTTCGTAGCGGTTTTCCACTTCGCCCCAGAACGCGCGCGCGGTCTGCTCCAGACCTGGGTCGGTCAGAACCACGGTGCCGGCGGGCAGGTAATCGAACAGCGTCGCCGTCTGCGCGAAAAACAGCGGCAGGTAGTACTCGATCCCGGCCGGCGCGATGCCGGTACTGACATCCTGATACACCGGGCAGCGGCGATGATCGACGATCGAAGCGTTCGTGCCAGCGCTCGCGAAAACCCTTGATGGCATCGGCCGACAGCGGAAATTCGCGGCCCGGCAGCAGACGGATACGTTCGACCTGATCGACGGTGCGCTGGTTTTCCGGATCGAAGGTGCGCAGCGAGTCGACTTCGTCGTCGAGCAGGTCGATGCGGTAGGGCTGGTCGCTGCCCATCGGGAAAATATCGAACAGCGAGCCGCGCTGGGCGAATTCGCCGTGTTCGTAGACCGTGGTGACGGAGCGATAGCCGGCGGCGGCGAGGCGTTCGCGCAGTTGCTCGACGTTGAGGGTCTGGCCGACGTCGATCATCAGGCTGTTGCCCTGCAGATACGACGGCGGCGGCAGCCGGTGCAGCAGTGTCGATACCGGCACCACCAGCACGCCGCGCTGTAGTTCCGGCAGTTGGTACAGCGTGGTCAGTCGCTCGGAAATGATGTCCTGATGCGGCGAGAACGTGTCGTAGGGCAGGGTTTCCCAGTCGGGCAGGTGCAGAATTTGCAAAGCAGTGGCGAAGAAACGCAGCTCCTGCTCGATGCGGCGGGCGCTGGCGGTGTCGCGGGCGATCCACAGCAATGGCCGTTGCAGGCCGTGCGGCGGCATTGGCCGCAGCGAGGCTTGCGGCGGCGCCGTGCAAACGCCCCCAGCGCTGGCGGTCGGCGGTTTTGGGGTCGATGGTGGCGGCGAGCGGTGAACGTGGCATCGTCAAAGTGCAGCGAGTCCCTTGTGGTGTCGGGGTATGGCGCGCGGCGCGTGTCGTGTAGCGCAATGCGGCGGCGAAGGTAAGGATAAATATCCGAGGCCGCGCATTGTAACGGCCGCCGACGACACGTCCACCCGGAGTTTTTGGCAGGTTGATCTACGCTTTGATCTGCCGTGGTTTGGCCTTGCAATCGGATGCGGTTCGGTTGCGCCGCTATAAATGAACCCGGATAATACGCGCCCCCTGCACTAGGGCTTGTGTTACCCCGTCTGACCGGCTCCATCCCTTATCTTTTACAGAGTGGTGTTTACCAGCATGGAACAGAGAAAACGTTCGCGTCCCGATGACTATTTCAAGGATTGGAAACAGCGTGAAGCCCTGGCCGAGGGCATGATTCCGCTGGTCGGCAAGCTCTACCGGGAACACAACGTCAAAACCTATATCTACGGTCAGCCGCTGGTAAACCAGTCGCCGCTCGACATCATGAAAGCGCACCGTTTCGTGCGTCAGATCGAGCGCAATGAACTGTCCGAGTTTGAAACCTTCCCCGTGATCAAGGCGCTTGCCGCCCTCGATCTCGGCACCGCCCACATCGACGTCGGCCGTATCGCGGTGCTGTACGAAGATGTGAAGCAGAATGGCGTCAGCGTCGACGATTTCGTGCGTCGAGCAGGTCGCCGATCTGATCGGCGTCGAATCCAAGCCGCTGGGCCAGCCGCAGGATGTCGTGCTGTTCGGTTTCGGTCGTATCGGTCGTCTGATGGCGCGCCTGATGATCGAAAAAGCCGGCGGCGGCGACACGCTGCGTCTGCGCGCGATCGTCGTGCGCAAAGGCAGGTGCCAGCGATGACCTGATGAAACGCGCCAGCCTGTTGCAGCGCGACTCCGTCCACGGTCCGTTCGACGGCACCATCCGCGTCGATGAGGAGCGCCAGTCGCTGGTTTGTAACGGCAATGAAATCAAGATCATTTACGGCGACAACCCGGAAGCGATCGACTACACCGCGTACGGCATCAACAATGCCATCGTCGTCGACAACACCGGCAAGTGGAGCGACCGCGAAGGTCTGTCGAAACACCTGAAATGTCCGGGCGTTTCCAAAGTGATTCTGACCGCGCCGGGCAAAGGCGACCTGAAGAATGTCGTGTTCGGTATCAACGACGAACAGATCACGCCGGAAGACACCATCATCACCGCCGCCAGCTGCACCACCAATGCGATTTCGCCGCCGCTGAAAGTGATCGATCGCGAATTCGGCATCGTCAACGGCCACGTCGAAACCGTGCATGCGTACACCAACGACCAGAACCTGATCGACAACTACCACAAGTCCAAACGTCGCGGTCGCAGTGCGCCGCTGAATATGGTCATCACCGAAACCGGTGCGGCGAAAGCGGTCGGCAAAGTGTTGCCGCACCTGAGTGGCATAGCTCACCGGCAACGCGATTCGCGTACCGACGCCGAACGTGTCGCTGGCGATTCTGAACCTGAATCTGAAGCGCGAAACGACCGTGCAGGAAGTCAACGAGTACATGCGCAAGATCGCGCTGCATTCGCCGCTGCGCAAACAGATCGATTATTCGAATTCGCCGGAAGTGGTTTCCACCGATTTGGTCGGCTCGCGTCATGCCTGCATCTTCGACGCCGAAGCGACCATCGTCAATGGCAACACGCGTCGTGTTGTACTGCTGGTACGACAACGAATTCGGTTACAGCTGTCAGGTGCACCGCTGCCTGGAAAAGATGGCCGGCATCCACTACAAGGCGTATCCGAAAGAAGACTGATTCGAGTCGTCATTTTTCGAATATAAGCCGCCTTCGGGCGGTTTTTTTTATTCAACTTTCTCCAATCGACTTGCGCGACTGTTAAATGACTTCATGCAGAAACCTGTCCAGCTCGCGAGCAAAATCTTTGGGATTGTCGCTATGCACATTGTGGGTTGCGGGATTGATGGTGACGAGGCGGCCATGCGGCAGCTCCGCCACCATTTGCTCGGCAATTTTCTCAGTCAGTATCAGGCTCTGCGCGCCGCGAAATAATAGCGTCGGTACGCTTGAGATCTTTTTTACGTCGGCCCAACGTGTCGTAGAACGCACCATTGGTGCCGTTTTGCGCCAGTATTTCCGATGCAACGCGCCAACGCCTGCGCGCATTATTGTCTTCCAGCTCCAACGTCCATCCGCTCAATCGTTTTAACGCATGGGTCAGGCTGTATTGCAGGTGTGCGACCGGGCGGTAGGGCATGTACTGGACTGACCGTTGCAGGAGATTGTCGAAGCTCGACAACGTCTCCGTAGCGCGATCGAAATCGGTAATTAGAACCTTGCCGGCATTTTCGATTTGGGGAGCCACATCGACGATACCCACGGCCGCGAGCCGATCCGAATGTCTCCCTGCATAACGAATCGCATTCAGGCTGCCGATCGACATGCCGACCAGGACGATGCGCTCATCACCGAGGTGATCGATAAAAGCTTCGAGATCCGCGATCATATTCCAGCCATCGCCAGCCAATTGCGAGTCGGGTGTCCAGTCGCTGTCGCCATGGCCCCGTTGATCGAGCGCGATGATGTGGTAGTGGTCGCGCAATTGCAGTGCTGCCAGATCCCAGGTATGCGCCGGAGATCGGCACCACCACGGTTGCAGGCGTGAATACCCCGCGCGGCTGGGCCGCCAACCAGTCGGCGGCAGCATCGAGCAGGGCTTCGAGTCGGTTGCCGAAATGCAGATGCAGCATGGGGCTGTCTTTACGGAATGATCCGGGGAGTATGACCGGCGGCGGGACAGCGTCAATGCACGAGAACCAGCAGCCAATGTTTAAAAGTGCAATAACGTGTCATGGGTCTACGATAGGCATAAACCGGCATGGTTTCAGCCGCTGGGTGTTCGCGGGAATAATAGGCACGCATCGATTCCAGGACACACCCAATTGACGACCGCCCAAGAAGAATCCGAACTGTATTTGCGCCGCATCCCCTGGTGGTACTGGGCGGTTTTCTTCGGCGCGATGATACTGGCGATCTATCTGCTGGGTCCCGTCCTGACGCCCTTCCTGATTTCCTTGAGCCTGGCCTATCTACTCCATCCCTTCGTCGACCGGCCTGAGCGCCACCGCGTCTCGCGCACGCTCGGGGTAAGCCTGGTGTTCGGGGTCGGGGTGCTCATCTTGGCGCTCGTTATCCTGTTATTGATACCCCCTTTGCAGACCCAGATCGG
>CAVZTM010000002.1:0-173465 GCA_963778175.1 Ilumatobacteraceae bacterium | reverse complement strand
AGAGACTCGGGCCGAAGCCGAGTGGTCTTGCTGGCTGGGTGCCGGTGATTATCTGGAGCATTATCGGGTGCTGCCGGATACTCACGGCACTCCCGCGACCATTTGCGTCGAGGGCGCATAGCGGGCAATCGGCGCTACCTAGCACCGTCTCAGATCGGGCGTTTGGTGACACTGCGGGACCGGACGATGTACGCGCGTTCGGAGGCTTGCGCCATGCGGTTCGGCCGGGCAATCTGGCCACGTGCTCATCGACATCTTCGCGGTCACGGCGCCTGCTCTCGTGGCAGCGATGGAAATCCGGCTCTTCACGCGGTGGCCGCCCGTCCGGCCTCAATCGATGTGGCGGTCCCGGTCCGACCGACCGACGACGCAATCCGGCGCGCGTCCGCAGTCAGCAGTCCCGCCGCCGGGAGATGGTCTGGACACGAATGGTGATTCCGCGTCTGTTCGAATCGTTGGTGGCAAGGAGCGTTCCGCTTCGGGTGTCGTGTGGGGTCCCAACGATGATCCCAATTTGACCGACGACGAGCTGTTGTCTCAGCGGGCGGCCTGGTTCGAGTGGCATATGTCCTTGGAGGGTGTGATGCGGATGCCGACGGAGGTCCGTACCACTGTCCGTCGTCGCTTCTTGACGCTCGACGAGCGGGGTGGATATGACATCTGTCCCGTGTGCTTCTGGGAGGACGATGGTCAAGACGATCACGACGCCGATCTTGTGCGAGGCGGCCCCAATGGGGCGTTGAGCCTCACCGAGGCGCGAGCGAACTTCCGGCGCATCGGCGCGTCTGACAATCGTCGATTGTCATTCGTACGTGGTCCACTGCCCAAGGAGTTTCCAAACTGACACCGATCGGTTGATCGACGGCCCCTGCCGATGCACAAATCTGCCGATCGGTGCTGGCAATGCGCCGCCAGTTCCGGCAATCTGGCGCGATGCCGGAGAATGGGGAGCCGTGACCGGCCTGGACGTGAAGGGCGATCTGCACGGCTATTTGCGGGGCGCACGCGAGACGCTGGTGTGGAAGTTGTACGGGCTCGGTGAGTACGACATCCGTCGACCGCTGACACCGACGGGCACGAACCTGCTCGGTCTCGTCAAGCACAACGCGGGCACGCACCTCCGCTACTTCGGCGAAGTGTTCGGTCGCTCTCACGGCATGTCGCTTCCCTGGACCTCGATCGACGCAGAACCCAACGTGGACATGTGGGCACAGCCCGACGAGACGCGCCATGACATCGTCATGCTGTATCGAACCACCTGGGAGTTGGCCGACGCCACGATCGACGAACTTCCGCTCGACGCTGTTGGAAGGGTTCCGTGGTGGGGCGACAGCCCGGTCACGCTCCATCACGTCCTCGTCCATGTCACCTCAGAGACCCAGCGGCACGCCGGTCACGCCGACATCATCCGCGAGTTCATCGACGGGGCCGCTGGCCTGCTCGAAGGACACGGCAACTTGCGCCTCGGCGACTCATCGGCGTGGCGCAGTTACCGCGACCAGATCGAAGACGCTGCTCGCCTCGCAGACGACTAATGACGCGCCAGAACTGCCGATCTGCGCTCCCTCCGTCTCGTGGGGCCGTCTGGGACGGCGACGTGAATATCGGGTGCTCGGCTTGGGCCTGATTGATGATGGACGGGCGTTGCGGCGGTTGTCGTAGCGTTCAGGGCGTCGGTCGGCGGGCTCTGCTTTGGGCCTGTCACCTTCAGGTTGACCTCAGTGCGATATGTCCGTCGACCAGTGATTCTGATCGAGGTGTGGCTCGAAAGATGCGCGAGCTGAATGAACCCGAATCAGGAGTGCCCACCTCGGTTCCCATCACCGAGAGGAAGGCATCATCTGATGACGATCATCATTGGCATCGATCCGCACAAGGCGTCACACACCGCGGTCGCGATCGATCACACCGAGGTCGTGCTCGACGAGTTCCGGCTCCGAGCATGCGCGACCCAGACCGAGCGGCTGAGGTCATTGGTAGCTCCGTTCCCGGATCGGATGTGGGCAATCGAGTCCGCCCGCGGGCTCGGCTACCTCCTCGCCCAACAGCTCGTCGCAGCGGGTGAAACGGTCGTGGACGTGCCGGCAGTGCTGTCGACACGGACACGACTGTTGGGCTCGGGCAAGTCACAGATGAACGACCCGAACGACGCCCGATCGGTCGCGATCGCCGCGTTGCTTAACGACGGCCTGCGCCGCGTCCGCGGCGACGACCACCCCCAAGTGTTGAAGTTGTTGGCGAAACGGCATCGAGATCTCGCCCGACAGAAGAGCCAAGCCAGCTGCCGTCTGCATGCGTTGTTGATGGAGTTGGCGCCGGGCGGCATGGCCAAGGAAATGACCGTGAGTAGGGCAAACGACATCCTCGACGGCGTGATCGTCGACTCGCCGACCACGCAGCATCGCGTCGAGGTGGCACGAGAAGTCGTTGGCGACATCGCCCTCTACGAAGCCCAGATGAAGGCGTCACTGAAACGGTTGCGGCCGGCGGTGGCAGCATCGGCAACGTCGTTGACCGACATCCGCGGTGTCGGCGTGGTCGTCGCCGCGCTGATCCTCGGCCACGTCGGTGACGTCTCCCGGTTCAAGTCGCCAGCGCACTTCGCGAGCTACAACGGCACCGCCCCGATCGAAGCGTCCTCCGGTGAACGCCGCCGGCACCGACTGAACCAGCGCGGCAACCGGCAGTTGAACTACGCGCTCCACGTCGTCGCGATCGCGCAGCTCCGCTACCCGTGCGAGGGACGCGACTACTACGACCGCAAACGTGCCGAAGGCAAGAACACCAAGGAAGCGATCCGCGCGTTGAAGCGTCAACTCTCCAACGTCGTCTACCGGACCCTGGTCGCCGACGCCCGCCGACTCGAGCAGTGATCGACGGGGCCCGGGAGGACAATCAGGAACGACACGAAATCCAGCGTGACCGGCTCAACATCCTGAACGACCGGCTCTTCGGATAGGTCACTCCCGGACCCGACAACCAACCCTACGACGCCACCTCTGGTTCCGCCAGAGGCACGACCGAACGCGCCCGCAGACGTGTCAGAAACTGGGGGTTGACACAAAGAGGCTTCGCACTGTGGCGCAGGCCGGGTCCGATCGCCGGTGATTACCCAGAGCATTATCGCTGTGACCACGACACATCGACTCGAGCCCACTGGCATGATGCTCCACGTGGTCCAGCCGTCCGACAAGCGTCTCTCGTTCAACGAGGTAGCGGAAATCTATGACGAGATCCGCCCGTCGTACCCCGCTGCGATGTACGACTCACTCTTCGACATGTTGCCGCCAGCCCCATCGATCCTGGAAGTCGGGCCTGGCACCGGCCAGGCAACGAAGGATCTAATTGCCGGCGGTGCAACGGTTCACGCTGTCGAGATCGGACCAGCGACAGCGGCCAAGCTCCAGTCGAACCTGTCCTCCGACCAACTGACGGTCACCGTCGCAGACTTCGAGCACGCGACGTTCACCCCCGCGAGCTTCGATGCGGTGTTCTCCGCAACTGCGTACCACTGGATCTCGCCCCCAGCTCAGGTAGACCGACCGGCCGAGATTCTGAAGCCGGGCGGACTGATCGGTGTGGTCGATCTCATCCAGGTGACCTCGTCTGACACCGACTTCTTCGACGCCGCCCAGCCGATCTACGACAAGTACGGCCAGACACACCAAGGTCCGCCGCCACCGACCCGCAACCGCGCGGAACCCGCGATACGAACTCTCTTCGAGAGCGATGATCGCTTCGTCGACGTCGCTGTGCGCAGATGGGACTGGGATCAGGTCTACAGCGCCGCCAGCTACCGAAAACTGATGCTCTCGTATTCCGGCACGCAGATGATGCCCACAGAGGATCGGATCGGACTCCTCGATGAGATCGAGACGTTCATCAACCAGCGGTTCGACGGCCAGATCACTCGACCCCTTGTCGCCACCCTCACGACCGCACGACGCAGCTGGTAGTCGCCGAGCACGCCGACATGCTCCGGAACGCCGAGTTGGGGGCGCGATTACCGGGTGCGCTGCTTGGGCCGAAGCCGAGTGGCACTGTTGAGCGATGACCCGGGATTCTGCGTGGCGAAGTGTGGCGCCGTCAGCTGATCGATCGGTCGATCTCGGATCGGTGGTCAAGCATCCACGCTGCAGCACGGGCGCGCCAGGTCACGGCCCAGAGGATCGGGAATCCGTCGGGTGCTGGGCTCGTCGTGTCGCTGGTGATCGCGTAGGTCTGCGCTTCGTCTCGGGCGCTGCGAAGTGCGAACTCGATCATCTTGTCCACGAAGCCGACTCGTTGATCTGAGGACAGTTCGTAGCCGTCGAGGATCGCGGCGCACTGCGCGAGCCGCCTCGCAGTGTCGGGCAGCGCATTGAGTTCTGCGACGTCGTCGTCGTGAAGCTGAGCGTTGAGCCACGCGACCTCCGCGAGTTCCCACACCGCATCTACTGGTCCAGCGTTGTCCCAGTCGATGAACGCCACCGGCAGCGACTCACGAGCGAGGATGTTCCACGGTCCAAGATCGCCGTGTCCGATCACCGGACTGCTTCCGGGCAAGGAGCGTGCGAACCACGGGCGCCATGCCGGCGCAAGCCCGGAGTCGAAGTCCGATGTGGCGTTGTGAAGTTCGCGGACGAGACGACCGATGTGCCATGCGCCCTCGTCGTCCCACGCCAGTGGTTGCGGGCTGCTGCCTTCGATGTAGGTCAACTGCTCGTCGCCGTCGATGGTGAAGCCGTCATCGACCAGGCGCGGCGCGGCCTCGAAGCCGCGATTCTCGGAGATGACCAAGCAGGCGGATAACAGTCTGGCTCTGCGCTCCACGCTGCCTGATGACTACATCTCCGAGCCGCCTGACCTCTGTTTGCGAGCCGCCCTCGAGTCGCTCGCCATCGGCGTCCTGTGTCATCACCGGAGTCTCCGCGCCGTCCTTGCTCGACTGAAGACGAGTATTCCGAACGTGAATATCGGGTGCTCGGCTCGGACCGTGATGCGGTGGTCGACCGGCCCGCTGATACTCACAGGGACTATGCGTGCTGAAGTGTGCGACCGCAATCCCAGGAGCCCGGCCCTCAGTCTGGAGTTGGCACTGCAGCTCAGCGATCCACCGGTGGAGCCGAAAGGGCATGTAGGTCGGCGAGCTACCGTTGCCGGATGCCATGGTGCGATGTCGGACGTGGGCAGCTGGCTGCGTCTGTGTTCGGCGATCCAAGTAATCCGCCGGTGCTTCTGGTCGCGGGAGGCGGCGGTGCCATGTGGTCGTGGGCTCGGTTGTTGCCCGAGGTGTGGCCTGTCGAGATCGCCCCGGTCGAGTCGATGTCTCCCTTGTCCTCACTGGCGACGCGATTTCGTGTCGCGGTGTACGACCAGGCTGGCGTCGGGCAATCAGCCGACGTCGCTCCGGCTACGAGTGCCGATGAAGCGGCTTCGGACGCACTGTGCGTCGGTCGGAGTCTGCTGGGTGAGAAGTTCGCGATCGTCGGAATGAGTCTCGGAGGTGCTGCGGCAACACGAGCAGCGCTGCACGCTCCCGCCGTGGTGCAACACCTGGTGCTGGTGTGCACCTACGCGAGTCTGTCGACGTTCGTGGCTCCTCCACCGGCCGAGCAGGCGTCCGACGACGCAAGCGACATTGGCCTCCAGGTGCGACGCTCGTTGCAACCCTGGTTCGTGGAGTCACATCCACAACTGGTCGACAGCACTATCGCCGCCAGCCGTGCCTTGCGGCTTCACCCTGATCTCGGTCAGAGCTCGATCGAGGTGTTCCTCAGCCACGACGGCCACGAACTCGGCGACGTAAAGGCACGAACTGCGATCGTGTGCGGAGTCGAGGACGGCGTCTTTCCGATGGCCAACTCCGAACTCATCCACGCAGCGGTGCCCAACAGTCAGCTGTTTCGCGTCCCCAACGTTGGTCACGCAGTGCACCTCGAGGCGCCCGCCAGCATCCACGAAGCACTCAGTGTGATCCTCGACGGCTGACGCTCCGACGTAACCGTGAAAGTGTGGCGTCACGCTTGGGCCTGATTCATGCTGGGGGTGCGTTGCGGCGGTTGTCGTAGCGTTCAGAGCGCCGGTCGGTGTGACTCCGCTAGGGCCTGTCGCCTTCGGGTTGGCCTTACTTCGATCTGTCTGCCGGCCGGTGTTCTGACCCGGGGTGTGGCTCGAAAGAGGCGCGAGCTCAACGAACCCAAATCAGGAGTGCCCACCTCGGTTCCCATCACCGAGAGAAAGGCATTCCAAGATGACCATCACCATTGGCATCGATCCGCACAAGGCATCGCACACCGCCGTCGCGATCGATGACAGCGAGTGTGTGCTCGACGAGTACCGCCTGCGAGCGTGCAGCGACCAGGCCGATCAGCTGCGAGCGTGGGCGGCCCCGTTCCCGGATCGGCTGTGGGCGATCGAGTCCGCCCGCGGGCTCGGCTATCTCCTCGCCCAGCAGCTCGTCGCTGCCGGCGAGAGCGTCGTGGACGTGCCGGCGGTGTTGTCGACACGCACACGTCTGTTGGGATCAGGTCGGGCGCAGAAGAACGACCCGAACGACGCCCGATCGGTCGCGATCGCCGCGCTGCGCAACCGGGGACTCACCCACGTCGATCTCGACGATCACGCCCAGGTGTTGAAGCTGTTGGCCAAACGCCACCGCGATCTGGCCCAGTCACGCGCCGAGACAGCAAGCCGGCTGCACGCGTTGTTGATGGAACTCCAACCCGGCGGCATGGCGAAGAGAATGAACGTGACCAGGGCCAACGCGATCCTCGACGCCATCAGCATCGACACCGCGATCGTCGAGCACCGAGTCGGCGTGGCTCGAGAACTCGTCGCCGACCTCGTCCACATCGAGACCCAGATGAAAGCGTCCAAGGCCCGACTGCGCCGGGCAGTCGCGGCGGCGTCGACATCGCTGACCGACATCCGCGGCATCGGCGTGGTGACCGCCGCGATGATCATCGGCCACGTCGGCAACATCGACCGCTTCGCCACCGCCGCGCACTTCGCCAGCTACAACGGCACCGCCCCGATCGAAGCATCATCGGGTGACCGGCGACGGCATCGACTCAACTCGCGCGGCAACCGCCAGTTGAACTTCGCGATCCACGTCGCCGCGGTCACCCAGCTCCGCTACCCCGGTGAGGGGCGCGACTACTACGACCGCAAACGCGCCGAGGGCAAGAGCACCAAAGAAGCCATCCGGGCGTTGAAACGACAGATCTCCAACGCCGTCTACCGGGCACTCGTCACCGACGCCCACCGCCGACAGGCGTGATGGACAGGCCCGGGAGGACACTCAGGAACGACACTCAATCCAGCGTGACCGGCTCAACATCCTGAACGGCCGGCTCTTCGGATCAGTCACTCCCGGACCCGACAACGATCCTACGACCACACCTCCGGCACCGCCAGAGGCACCACCTCACGCGCCACGAACCACGTCGAAATCAGCACTTGACAACAAAGAGGCATCGAAGTCGCAAACGATCTACCAGGTGTTTTTCGGCGCCCCTGGCAGGGATCGAACCTGCGACACACGGTTTAGGAAACCGATGCTCTATCCACTGAGCTACAGAGGCGGAGCCGCGTCGCTCCAGCGAACGGCGAACCGCACGATACCCGTGCAAGCCGGGGGTCGACCGCAGGCCTCTCCAGTCGGTCACCCGTCAGGCCCCGGGCTCATCCTCGGGGTCCAACAGATCGATGACCTCGGCGTCGACGATGTCGATGTCGCGATCCGTCGGACCCAGGTCGAAGTCGTCCGGAGCCAGTTGATCGAGGAAGTCGCGGAACTGCTCGACCTCGGCGTCGATGTCGGCGTCGGCGAGGACCTGCTCGGGCTCGGGAGAGGACGCGGCTTCGTCGAGCACGTGCTCACTGACGAACAGCGGTGCGTTGAGGCGAACCGCGAGGGCGATCGCGTCCGACGGGCGCGTGTCGAGTCGGAGGTCGCCAGTCGGGCCGCTGACGGCCAGGTTGGCGATGAACGCTCCGTCCTGGAAGTCGACGACCTCGACCGCGTCGAGGTGACCATCGAAGCGCTCGACGAGCGTTGCCATCAGATCGTGGGTCATGGGCCGTGCCAGCGTCTGACCCTGGGCAGCGATGGCGATCGACGCCGCCTCGGCACCGCCGACCACGATCGGCAGCACCCGGTTCGGTGCATCGTGCTCGCGCAGCACGAGGAGCGCCACCCCGGTCAGGGGATCGACTTGGATTCCGACGAGATCGACCAACAACATCACATCATGATAACGAGTGCATCAGCTTTTCTAACTCGTCCACAGCAACTTCCAGCCGTTTGGCCGGCCGGCCACCTACTCAGCTGTCATCGGGCCGTCTCGCACGACGTACCACCGGACGTGTCGGCATCGTCAGCGGTTGGACAGCACGCGACCGTGAACCGTGAGGGCCCAGATGATCGTGATGTCCAGGGCGATGATGATGATCGCCCACACGGGATACCAGGGCAGCCAGAAGAACATCGAGATCATGCTGCCGATCGCGACGAGCACGCCGACCGTGCGAGCCAGGACGTTGCCGGCGAAGATGCCGAATCCGGCGGCGAGCACGATCAGCCCGATGATCATGTGGACCCAGCCCCAGGTCGTTGCATCGAGCTGGACCAGGTAGTCCGGCGTGACGACAAGGATCTCGTCTTCGAGGATGCCGACCAGGCCCGCGAAGGCTTGGAAGATCCCGACCGTGATCAGGATGATCCCGGCGAACATGACCCAACCTGCACCCGATTCACTCTGTTGTTCCGACATGTCGAAAACCCCCTTCTTGTTCGGGACGCGCCACCTCGGCGGCCTCACTCACCATGGTCCACCCGATCGCCCCGGAAGGCATCCACCAGTTCGGGTGATCAGCTCGAGGTCCTCGTGCCGATGCCGGACGATCTCTGCGAACAACTCGGCACCCCGCTCGGGTGATCCAGCGGCCGAAAGGTGGTGGAGACTCGCTACTGTCCGGCCGTTGCAGCAGCAGCGATCCGGGCGAGCGTCTGTTCCATCCCGACCGGTTGTGCTCGCCACGATCCGCGACGCCACTCGCCTTGCCACCGGCCTTCTTCGCCAGCCAACCACGCTGATCCGTCCAGGTCTCGGTCACCCGGCATCCGCCGTCGGTCTCCTCGATGTCGTACTCCCACGTGGCGATCTTGATCGGACCGACCGTGACGAGGAAGGAGAACCGCCGACCCGGTTCGGCGTCGACGACCTTGGCATCGGTCGACCACGACTTGTCGCCATTGCGGTTCTCGCCCTTGAATCGGGCCCCCGGCACCGGGCCGGTGGCGCCCTTCACCCACTGACCGCCACGGTTCTCGGGCGAGAACTCACCCATCCGTGGCAGGTCCGACACCAAGGCCCACACCGTGTCCGCCGGTGCGGCAATGTCCTTGGTCACGACGACCTGATCGCTCATGCTTCCCCCTTTGAACGGCTGGCACCGTCATCTGGCTCCACGTTAATCTGCTTGCACCAAACCCCCGAGCAACCACACCATCCGCAAGGAGACCCCCATGGCCATCGACACCTTCTTCGCCTACGTCGGCGTGTACTCCGACCTCGACGACGCCAAGGCCGACTACGACGCCGTCAAGCTGCTGCACACCGAGGCCGACCTCATCGACGCCTACGACGCAGCGGATCATCGAGCGCAAGGACAACGGCAAGGTCAAGATCGTCAAGAAGCACGAGACCCCCACCCGTGTCGGTGGCGTCGCCGGCGGAGGCGTCGGCCTCGCGACCGGGCTCGTCATCGCGATCTTCCCCGCCGCCGCGATCGGCGCCGGTCTGCTCGCCGGCACGACCGCTGCCGGTGCAGCGTTGGGCGCGGTGGGCCGGTCACGCCGCGGGCGGCATGAGCCGCAACGACCTCAAGGAGCTCGGCGAGACCCTCGATGCCGGCACGGCGGGCCTCGTGGTCGTCGGTGTGTCCGACATGGAGGCCAAGATCGACGCGGCGATGGCCAAGGCCGAGAAGATCGAGAAGAAGCAACTCGACGCCGACCTCGGCGAACTCGAGAAGGACGCCACCGAAGCCACCGCCTGAGCTCGGTCGACCTCGACCACTGGTTCCCTGTTCTCTGCGGACTACGTTCCGGAACACGGGACGTATTCCGTGGAGAACGAGACGTCGAGGCGATCGACTCCCTTGCCAGCGCGAACCTCCCTCAGCCCCCCGTTGGACCGACCGGCGCACAATCGTTCCCGCAGCCCGAACCGGTGAACCCGGCCGGGGCGGGGCGGTGCAACACCGCACCGGTCGGAGTGAACCGCACCACCGACGCACCCTCCACCGACGCACCCTCCACCGGCGCACCCTCCACCGACGCATCGCCATCGATGATCAGGCTGTACCCGTCGGGTTCGGTCGGCGGATAACACAGCGAGACAGCACGTCGTTCCGATGCATTGCGCGCAGTTCCCCGCCCCACCTCCATCACCAACTCGCCGCCGTCCCACGCGGGCCTGACCGCCACGATGTGCGCTCGCAGATCGTCACGAACCGTGAGCAGATACGCCCACCCGTACTGCTCGATGGCGGCGGCGAGATCATCGATGGCGACGGGGATGCTCATGGCGGCAGCGTATGTCACCACGCAGATCCGGGGGTTCGAAACTGCAGGACCCGACCCGGGCCGGCGGATCGATATTCCCGACCACTTTTGTCGGGAATATCGATAGTCTGACCGGCCGACAGCGTCAACCGACGCAGAACCGTCCAGCAACAGGAGACCCACCATGACCGTTCGTCTCGGCGACATCGCACCTGACTTCACCGCACCGACCACCCAGGGCGAGATCCACTTCCACGAGTGGCTCGGCGACTCCTGGGGTGTGCTCTTCAGCCACCCGAAGGACTTCACCCCGGTCTGCACCACCGAACTCGGCTACGTCGCCAAGATCAAGCCGGAGTTCGACAAGCGCAACGTGAAGGTCATCGGCCTGTCCGTCGACCCCGTCGAGAGCCACGTCCGGTGGGAAGGCGACATCGAGGAGACCCAGGGCACGGCGGTCAACTTCCCGATGATCGGCGACCCGGACCGCACAGTTGCCGACCTCTACGACATGATCCACGAGAACGCGAGCGACACCCTCACGGTGCGGTCGGTGTTCGTGATCGGTCCGGACAAGAAGGTGAAGCTCACGCTGACCTACCCGGCCTCGACCGGCCGCAACTTCGACGAGATCCTGCGCGTGATCGACAGCCTCCAGCTGACCGCCGACTACAAGGTCGCGACGCCCGCCGAACTGGAAGGACGGCGAGGACGTCATCATCGTCCCGGCCGTGTCCGACGACGACGCCCGCGAGCTCTTCCCCGCCGGCTGGAACCCCGTCAAGCCCTACCTCCGCGTCACCAAGCAACCCAACCGCTGACCCCCACCGCACTCCAAGACGCCGAAAAATGCGTGGTGCGTTGCGCTGAGCGCAACAGCCCACGCATTTTCGGTTCTCGGGGTCAGAGCCAAGTGGATTCGACCCAGGCGCGGACGGGGGGCGCGAGACGATCGAGGTGGGCGGCGGGGTCCTCACGGATCTGGGTGGCAGAGATCGGAACGGTCCGACGGTCGGCATCGACGACCACGTGGCGGGCCTCGAAGCGCTCGGCCAGTTCCACGACGTACGGATCCGACGAGAACACGGCGTGCGGACCGTCGTCGTGCGGCCAGTGGTCCCGGAACAGTGCCATCCACTTCGCCCACAGTTCCTCGTCGTCGAAGTTCGTCGCCAGCCGATGGTGCACCTCGATCACCACCACGTCGGGATGCAACTCGGCGAGCCACGCGGCTCGCAGCTCACCCGGCGGCCGTGTCACGCTCCGGTGAACTGTTGACGAACACCACCAGCCGTTCGGCACGCGTCGCTGCCCACTCGATCATGTAGGAGTGCCCGAGGTGAGGGGGATCGAAGCGACCGACGATGAGTCCGGTCGAGAAGCGATCCGTGGCGGTCGCGGTCACGATGACCCTGCGGACGCCCCGAGCATCTCGACCACCTGCCGCCACCCCGGTCCGAGGTGGTCGGTCTCCACGGCCGGCGACCCGTCCAGCAGCGCCTGTCGGACCGTACGGACCAGCGCGCGGGCAACGACATCGCCGGCGTCGGCCGCGATCGCATCAGCGGCCGCGATCCGCTCCGACGCCGCGTCGAGCTCACCGAGCGCCACCTCGGCGGCAGCGGCCGCCATGCCGGCGATCACCCGATCGAGGTAGGTGGCCCCAACGCCGTCGTCGACCGTCGCAGCACTCTCCACGACTCGCCGCTGCGTCACCGATCATGGCCGACGCGAGCGACTGGACAGCGGCGGCGTACGGGTGCGAACGGTCCACCTGGTCGAGCAGGACCAGGGCCTCGTCGGGCCGACCCGCCTGGCACAGCGCCAGCGCCAACGTCACACGGGTCTCGGAGCCCTCGGCACCCATGGCGACGGTGCGCTCGACGGCCAGCTCGGCGATCGCCACGGTTCGTTCACCGAGCCCCATGTGCACAGCAGCGCCTGCGGCAGTCATCGCCGGGAACGCGAGGTCGCCGAACGACTCACTGATGGTGAGCGCCTCCTCGATCCCCCGTTCGGCCTCGTGGGCCCGTCCGAGCGCCACCAGCGCCCGCATACGCGGCCCCATCGCCAGCACCGCACCGAACCGATCTCCGAGCTGACGGAACGCGTGCAACGCCTTGCGCGACAGCTCCTCGGCCTCACCGAATCGGGTACTCCACAGACGGATCGACGCCACGAGCGAGTCCATCATCGCCGGCGCCCAGGCATCCCCGAGCGCGACCGACTCCTGGCGCACCGTGTTCGCCAGCGCCTCCGCCTCGTCGAATCGTCCCTGGTAGAAGCGCACGTAGGCCAGCAGGCCCGATGCCCAGCCCCGACCGGCGCGGTCGCCGAGCAGATCGAAGTCCTGGGCGGACATCAACAGCCGTTGTTCGGCCAACACGGTGTCGCCCGACAGGAACGCCACCCACGCCTGGTGCTGGCGGACCCAGGCCTGGCCGCGCCGGTCCCCGAGCCGCTCGCACAGTCCCTCGGCCTCGCCGAGCAGCCACTCGGCGTCTTCGAGCGACCCACCGAACACCTCGGCGAACCCACGCTCGCGCAGCGAGGCGGCCAACTCGATGTCGTCGCCGAGCTCGCGGAAGATCTCGACGCTCGCTCCCAGTTCCTCGCGCGCGGCGTGCAGGTTGCCGTCGCGTTGATGCAGCGTTCCGAGCAGGCGGCGCGCCTTGGCTTCGTGGCTCCGATCGCCCGCTGCGAGCGACGCCTCGAGCGCGTCGAGTGCATCGGCGCGAGCGTTCTCCGTCGAACGGCGCTCCGTCTCGGCCAACGCCCGCAGCAGCAGCAGCTCCCGGGCCAGCTCGTCGTCCTGCACGCCCAGGTCGAGCGCTCGAGTGGCGTGACGACGCGCCTGGTTGAACGCACCCACGTCGATCGACCGCCGCGCCGCGTCGCGCAGGAGAACGACCGCCCGGTCGGCCATGTTCGCCGGGACCCCCGGTACCGGGCCGATCTCGGCGATCAGCTCCGCAGCGCTCGCCGCGTGATGAGCCACCTGATCGAGCGGCACGGTCGGTGAATGGAACATGACCGACGCCGTTCCGGCGTGCCGTTGCGCCCGCACGAGCTTGGTGAGGGTCTGATAGGCCACCTCGCGCACGACGTCGCTCCGGAACCGCCACGTGTTGCCGTCGAGTTCGATCAGCCCGTCGTCCGCCAACGCTTCCACGTCGTCGCCGTCGTACTCCTGTCCCATCTCGGCGGCGAACTTCTGCAGCGCATCGACGGGACCCGTCGCTCCGAGCACCGATGCGTTGTCGAGGATCGCACGTTGCGTCGGTGGGAGGCGGTCGAGGCGTGCGGCGATCAACGCCCGCAACGAACCGGGCAGCGCCGTGCTGGTGGGGTTGGCCTTGGCCAGCTCGGCCAGTTCGGTCAGGAACAGCGGGTTCCCCCCGCTGCGCTCGTACAGCTGGTCGGCCAGCGACTCGACCACCGACCCACCGACGACCGCCTCGACGAGCCGCACCGCCTCATGGCGTTCGAGCGGATCGAGCGGCATGCGCACGGTGATCGGATGATCGATCGCCGGCGGCCACTCGAGATCAGCGTCGTCTCGTTGCGCGGTGATCACGAGGACCGGCCGGTCGGCCAGCGATCGAGCGATGCGCTGGAGCAGTTCGATGATGAGCACGTCGGCCCACTGCAGATCGTCGAGCCACAGCACGATCGGCCCGAACGCAGACCGTCGTCGCAGACCCTCGATGATGTGCGCGAACAACGTCTCGCGGGCCTGCGCCGGCGCGATGTGGTCCAGATCGGACGGGGCGCCGAGCAGGTGCAGCGTGGCTTCCACGAACCGATCCAGCGTCGGATCGTCCGGTTCGAACCCGTACAGCTCCGACCCCACGTTCGCGGATCACCTCACGCAGGCGGTCCGGCGGGATCGGCGCACTCCGGTCGATGCGCCGGTAGAGCGCCGTGGCGATCGGCGACCAGACGTTGTTCTCACCGTACGGCGCGCAGACCCCTGCGTAGACGGTGACGGCGCGGCTCGGAAAGTCCTCGAGCGCTTCGGAGATCAGCCGGGTCTTGCCGGAACCGGCCTCTCCGCTCACGGCCACGACGGCACTGCGCCCACCCGCGACCATGCCCATGATCGACGCCAACAGCTCGCGCTGCGTCGCCCGGCCGACGAACGGCAGATCGGAGCGACCACCGATCGAGGGATTCCGGCGCTGCCGGCCGAGCACACGCCACACGCGCTCGGTCTGCTCGCGACCGCGCACGTCGACGTCGTCGACCAACTCGCGCACGATCTCGTCGGATGCCAACGCCGACGTGGCATCGCCGATGAGCACCGCTCCCGGCTCGGCGAGGTTCTGCAGGCGTGCAGCCACGTTCACGACGTCGCCCATGGCGGTGTACTCGGCGGTCCCCGACACCATGCCGACCACGACCTCGCCGGTGTTGACCCCGATACGGAGCTGCAGCGGCCCTTCGAGGTCGAGCTGATCGTGGGTGAACCGGCCCATCGTCTCGTGCATCTGGATGGCGGCGCGAATGGCCCGATCGGCGTCGTCCTCGTGCGCCACCGGTGCGCCGAACAGCGCGATGATCCCGTCGCCGAGGACTTTGTCGACCGAACCGCCGAACTCCGTGATGTCGGCGATCAGCCGCTCGAACGCAGCGTCGATCAGCCGCTTCACCCGCTCAGGGTCGAGGTGCTCCGACAGCGCCGAGTAGCCGACGAGGTCGGCGAACACCACCGTCACCACGCGTCGCTCCTCGGAGGCGACCGTCACCACCTCCTGGCCACATGACGGGCAGAACCGAGCGCCGTCGGGCAGCGGGAGGAGGCACGAGGCGCACGAGGCCATCAACCGCAGATCGTACGGCACGTCCACCTCCAGAGGGACCACCGCGCCGGCGGGAATCGCTAGCGTCGCGGGGAGATGTACCACCCGCACCCGATCGCCTGGCTGCGCGCCCACCCCCGCGGCGCCGATGCGCTGCTCACCGCGCTCGTGGTCGGCGTCGCCGTTGCCGCGCACCTGTGGGATGACGCCTCGGTCGCGGAGTACCGGGAACCCGATCCCGCCTGGTGGACCGTCCTGCTCGTCCTGTGCGGCACCGTGCCGATCTACTGGCGGCGCACCCGCTCCGCTCGTGGCGGGCATCGTCGTCGTGTCGGCCGAGGTCATCGGACAGTTGATCGGGCTCGGAGGTGCTGCGTTCCTGGGTGCTGTCGTTGCCGTCTACTCGATCGGCGCGCACGCCCAGGGCGTCCGGCGTACGCGCACGATGACGGGTATCACCCTCATGGTCGTCGGGTTGTTCGTCATCGGATGGCTCGACGGGCTGTCGCTGCTCGACGAGTTCGTCTCCACCGGCGTGATCCTGATCACCGCGTTCGTGCTCGGCGACAACCTGCGCCGACGACGCCAGCACGTGGCCGATCTCGCCGAACGGGCCGAACGGGCCGAGCGCGAACAGGGGCTGCTGGCCGAACGACGGGTCGCGGCCGAGCGAACCCGTATCGCCCGCGATCTGCACGACGTCGTCGCCCACTCGGTCAGCGTGATGGTGATCCAAGCCGCGGCGGCACGGCGCAACCTTGCGACGGCACCCGACAGCGCAGCGGAGGCGCTCGAGGCCATCGAGGCCGACGGGTCGCCAGACCATGACCGAGCTGCGAGCGATCCTGGGCGTGTTGCGAGAGGCCTCGGTCGACCCGGCGTTCGCGCCGCAGCCCTCGCTCGCCGGGCTGGAGGCACTCACCACGGGTGACGAACTCCCCGTCGAGCTCACGGTCGAGGGCGACCTTCGTACCGTGCCCGAGAGCGTGTCGGTCACCAGTTATCGACTCGTGCAGGAGGCCCTCACGAACGTCCGTCGCCATGCCGGAGCCGTCAACTCGGTCGCGGTTCGCGTCGAGGTCGGTGAGCGCGACGTCACGATCGAGGTGGCCGACAACGGCCGGGGCGCCGGCGTGGCAGCATCGCCGGACGGCTTCGGGATCATCGGGATGCGCGAACGGGTCGCCGCCGTCGGCGGTACGTTCGAGGCCGGGCCGCGCCCCGGGGGCGGCTGGCGGGTGCGGGCAGTCCTCCCGCTCGATGCCGGCGTGGTCCACCGGATCGCCGCCGGCGCAACGCTGTGATCCGCCTCCTGCTCGTCGACGACCAGGAGATGGTCCGCGTCGGTTTCCGGATGATCCTGCAGGCCGAACCCGACCTCACGATCGTCGGCGAGGCCGCCGACGGCCTGGCCGCGGTCGAACTGGCCGAGAGGGCTTCGTCCGGACGTCGTGCTGATGGACGTGCGGATGCCCCGAATGGACGGCATCGAGGCGTGCGCGATCATCCGGAACCGGCATCCCGACACGCGGATCATGATGCTGACGACGTTCGACCTGCACGACTACGTGCACGCCGCCCTGCGAGCCGGTGCGAGCGGCTTCATGCTCAAGGACGCCCCGGCGGAGCAGTTGGTGGACGCGATACGGATCATCGCCAACGGTGACGCGCTGTTGGCGCCGTCGGTGACCCAGGCACTGATCGACGAGATCGCCAAGCGGCCGGCGAGCGATCCGGGGTCGTATCCCGGCATCGAGACGCTCACCGAGCGCGAACTCGACGTGATCCGCCTGATGGCGAAGGGCAGATCGAACGCCGAGATCGCCGCCGAGCTGTACCTCGGTGAAGCCACCATCAAGACCCACGTCGGGCGCATCCTGTCCAAGCTCGGCGCACGAGATCGCGTCCAGGCCGTGGTGATCGCCTACGAGTCCGGTCTGGTCATCCCCGGCGACACGTTGAGCGGTCCGACGACAGGGGGAGCCGAATCAACCCAACGGTGGATGCGACAGCTCCCCGGCGTCGGTAGACCTGAGGTATGTCGACTCCCGCACCCCCTGCACCTCCCGCTCCCGACACCGCACTCGCTCCCGGCGGCACCGCCGCCGCGGGTGCCATCGATGCCCGCAAGACCTACGGGATGGGCGATGCCCAGGTCAACGCGCTCGACGGCGTCACCGTGTCGTTCGAGACGGGCAAGTTCAGCGCCATCATGGGCCCGTCCGGATCCGGCAAGTCGACGCTGCTGCACTGCCTCGCCGGCCTCGACACGCTCACCTCCGGCGCCACCTTCATCGGCGACACCTACCTCGCCGCCCTCGACGACAAGGCGCTCACCGAACTGCGCCGCACGAAGGTGGGGTTCATCTTCCAGGCCTTCAACCTGATCCCGACACTGACCGCCGACGAGAACATCCGCCTGCCGATGATGCTCGGCGGGGAGACGGGCGATGCCGAGTGGATCGACCACGTGGTCACCACCGTCGGCCTCCGCGACCGGCTCAAGCACCGGCCGAGCGAGCTCTCCGGCGGACAGCAGCAGCGCGTCGCCGTGGCGCCGTGCGCTGGCGTCGCGCCCGCAGATCATCTTCGCCGACGAACCCACCGGCAACCTCGACTCGGTGACCGGTACGGAGATCCTGTCGTTCATGCGCAACGCCGTGCGCGAGTTCGGCCAGACGATCGTGATGGTCACCCACGATCCGGTCGCCGCGTCGTACGCCGACCGTGTCGTGTTCGTCGGCGACGGCAAGCTCGCCGGGGAACTGCTCAACCCGACGACCGATCAGGTCATCGATCACCTCCGGCGCGCGGTCTGACATGAGCGCCGGATCCCTGATCGCTCGAAGAAGCATCCGCGCCCGATGGGGCCGGACGCTTGGCGATCGCCTTCGCCATCACCGCCAGTGTGTCGTTCGTCGTCGGCTCGTTCGTGCTGGCCGACAGCCTGCGGGCGACGTTCGACAGCCTGTTCCAGGAACTCAACGACAACGTCGATCTCGAAGTACGGGCGACGCAGGAGTTCTCCACCGACGATGCCCGCGATCCGATCGACGTCGCCATTGCCGACTCGATCCGCAACGTCGACGGCGTCGAGGTCGTCGAACCGATCCTCCAGCGGTTCGCGCAGCTTGTCGACGCCGACGGCGAGGCGATCGCGCCGCCGGGTGGCCCGACGTTCGGCGTGTCCTGGGAGGGCGACAACGGACTCCAAGGCGTGACCGTCAAGGAGGGTCGCGCGCCGGTCGGACCCGATGAGGTCGCGATCGACAAGGCCACCGCCGACGCCGAGGGATTCGAGCTCGGTGACACGGTGTCGTACCTCACCGATGTCGGCACGTTCCAGGGCACCATCACCGCCACCGTCGGCCTCGGCAGCGCCGACAGCTTCGGCGGCGCGCAGCTGACCGCACTCGACCTCGACACGGCGCTCGTCCGCTTCGGCACCGACGGCAAGGTGGATGCGATCGACATCAAGGTCGCCGAGGGCGCCGACGTCGCGGCAGGTTCAGCGGGCGATCGCCGACGTCCTGCCACCGAGGACCGAGGTGATCACCGGCGAGCAGTCGGCCCAGGAAACCGCCGACGCCGTCAACGAGTTCGTCGGGATCTTCGGAACCGGACTGCTCGTGTTCGCCTTCATCACTGCGTTCGTGAGCGCGTTCATCATCAACAACGTCTTCCAGATCAGCATCGGGCAGCGCCTCCGAGAGCTCGCCCTGCTCCGCGCGGTCGGCGCCTCGGGACGCCAGGTGCGGCGCCTGATCACGCTGGAGGCACTCGCGCTCGGGATCGTCGGTACGGTGGCCGGTCTCATCGGCGGCCTCGTCGTCGCTCGAGGTCTCATCTTCCTGTTCGACGCGGCCGGCGCCGGATTCCCGGACGCCGAGATCGTCATGCTGCCACGGACCATCCTCATGGCCGCCCTCGTCGGTGTCGGCATCACCATGCTGTCGGTCATCGTGCCCGCTCGTCGAGCGGCGAAGATCCCACCGGTGGCGGCCATGCGGCCCGAGCTCGGCTTCGCCGCACTGCGGACGCGACGGCTCGTCGCCGGGGTGATCATCACCGTCGTGGGGATCTCGCTGTTCCTCATCGGGTCTGTTCGTCCGACCGGGCGGCACCGTCGGGCTCGTCGGACTCGCCGGCACGGGAGCACTGCTGCTGTTCCTCGGCATCGCCAGCCTGTCGTCGACCGTCGCCAGCCCGGTGACCAAGATGATCGGATGGCCGGTCGCGAAGCTGTTCAAGGTGCCGGGCGTCCTCGCTCGGGACAACGTGGCGCGATCCCCTCGCCGAACCTCGTCGAGTGCCTCGGCGCTGATGATCGGCGTGGCGCTCGTGAGCAGCACGGCGGTGTTCGCATCGTCGCTGCGCGCCAGCCTGGTCGACACGCTCGAGAGCGCTGTGTCCGCCGACTACATCATCACCGATCAGGGGTTCCAGGGCCTGTCGCCGACGGTGAGCGAGGCCCTCGCTGCGGTGCCGGAGCTGGACGCCGTGACCCCCATCCGCCAGGTGAGCGGGCAGGTCGACGGCAGCACCAAGGCGATCGGTGCCGTCGATCCGGTGGCCTTCGACAAACTCGTCGACCCGGACCTGATCGACGGGACCGTCGCCGGGTTGGGCACGAACGAAGTGCTGCTCCACAAGGACCCGGCGAACGACCTCGGTGCGTCGGTCGGTTCCACGGTGGACGTGACGTTCCAGAACGGCACCACCCAGACGCTGACCGTCGCCGGCATCTTCGGCAACGCCACGTTCGGCAACTGGCTCATCAGCCTCGACACGCTCGCCGGTGTCAGCGACGCCCCCGCCCGCGACCTGTTCATCATCGCCAAACTCGCCGACGGTGTCGATCCCGCCACCGGTGACGCTGCAGTCGACCGCCGCGATGGAGCCTTATCCGCAGGCCAATGTGCAGAGCAACGCCGAGTTCCTCGCCTCGCAGGAGGCCCAGCTCAACCAGTTGCTCTTCATCATCACCGCCCTGCTGGCGTTCGCCATCATGATCGCCATCCTCGGGATCTCGATCACGCTTGCGCTCGGGGTGTTCGAGCGGACGCGGGAGATCGGGCTGCTGCGGGCGGTCGGCATGAACAAGCGGCAGACGCGGCGGTCGGTGCGATGGGAAGCGGTGATCGTGTCGACGTTCGGTGCGATCATCGGCATCATCGTGGGGACGTTCCTCGGCGTCGTGCTGTCGGTCGCCGTACCCGACGACGTGATCAGCAAGCTGGCGTTCAACCCGACGATCACCATTGCCATCCTCATCGGTGCCGTCGTCGCCGGCCTGTTCGCCGCCCTCTACCCCTCCTACAAGGCGTCGAACATGAACGTCCTCGAAGCCATCGCCACCGAGTGACCGTCCGCCGACGTACACCTGGTGCCTGGCACCATGTGTACGTCGGATCGGTAGCGTGGCGCGATGGCGCTCGACCCGCCCAGCTCTCCGACGAGGTGCTCGCGTTCCTCGCCGAGTACCACCTCGCGACCCTGACGACGCTCCGCGAGGACCTGTCGCCGCACGTCGTTGCGGTCGGATTCAGCTACGACGCCGAGCAGCGGGTGGCGCGGGTGATCACCTGGGCCGGGTCGCAGAAGGCCCGCAACGCCGAGCGCATGCAGACCGCCGGCCAACGCGCGGCGGTCTGCCAGGTCGACGGTGGCCGATGGCTGAGCCTGGAAGGCCCCGTCCGGCTCGTCACCGATCGCCGCCGGCGTCAAGGCCGGGGTCGACGGCTACGCGGCCCGGTATCGCGCAGCCGAAGGAACGCGACGACCGGGTCGTGATCGAGATCGCCGTCGAACGGATCCTCGGACGAGGCTGAGCGTCACTCAGCTGGCGTCGCGGTTCCAGGGAAGTTCGGCGAGCCAGCGTTGCGCCGCGGGATGCGGATCCATCGGCGTGTCGTCGCTCGAGCGCTCGAGCTTCGGATCGAGATGAGTCTGACAGCCCGGGCACCAGTAGAGGATCCGGTTGTGTTCGCCCATTCGGCGACACTCGATCGTCTCGTGACATCGATGGCAGTTCTGGCCGTTGCGGCCGTAGACGGCGAGCCCGCCCTTCACACCCGGCGCCGTGATGCGCTGGGCGTGGTGGAGGTTCGAGCGCAGCATCGACGCCGCGGTGTTCACGAGCCGGATGGCATCGTGCTCGCTGACCGTCCCGATCTGGGCGTACGGGCTCAGCTCGGTGGCCCACAACACCTCGCAGCGGTACACGTTGCCGACACCGCACATCACGCGTTGGTCGAGCAACACCTCGCCGAGCCGGGCCGTCGGGTCGGCGTACGTGAGCACCAGGTTGACCACCGCCGACAGATCGGTGTCCGACTTGCAGAGATCCGGACCGAGGCGGCCCATGCCGGGATGCCGCCGCTTGTCGATCTGACGGAACGTCTCGACATGAGGAGCGCTGAAACAGACTGCCACCCAGTCCTCGACTTCGATCGCGGCGCGCATCTGCGTGTACGGGCGCCGCCATGGACTCCCCGTGCGATAGAGGTGCCACGAGCCGCTCATGCGCATGTGCGTGTCGAGCACCAGGCCGTCGTCCCACTCCACGACGAGATGCTTGCCGTGACTCTCGACGGTCTCGATGATCCGTCCTGCCTGCGGGACCGGGCCGACCAGCCGAGGGGCGTCGAACCGCAACATCGGCTTTCCGGCCAGCGCGGTGCGCATTGCGCTTGCCGAACGGTGGATCGTGTCACCCTCTGGCATCGAACCTGCATGGTAGGCGCGCCACCAGGGTGGTCGGCGGGATGCCCGCACGATGCTCCTAGCGTGGGGCGTCGTGATCGGCGAGCGCGTCTCCGTCCTGCGTGATCCGCTCGTCGTCGATGCGATCCGCAGCGCGACTCCGTTGTTCCTGCCCGCCATTCCGTTCGGTCTGGTGATGGGGGTCGCCATCACCGAGTCGGCCATGCCGACGGCGATCGGATGGTCGACGAACCTGTTCATCTATGCCGGCGCGTCGCAGCTCGCGACCGTCAGCCTCGCCGCAACGGCCACCTGGCTCACGCTGGTGATCACGGCGTCGGTGATCAACCTGCGACATGTCATGTACAGCGCGGCGCTGTCACCCCGCTTTCGCGACCAACCCACCTGGTTTCGCTGGTTGGGGCCATTCCTGCTCGTCGACCAGCTCTTCGCGCTGTCCGTGGCGCGAGACGAACTCTCGAGTGACGACTGGCGACGCTTCTACCTGTCCGCCGGCATCTTCAACTTCATCGCGTGGGTCACCGCAGTCACGGTCGGGCTCTTCGTGGGTTCGGCGATCCCACCGGAGTGGCGGTTGAACGCGGCCCCGGCGATCATGTTCGCCGGCCTCATCGCCCTCGGGCTCACGAACCGACCCGGCATCGTCGCCGCCGTCACCGGCGCCGGCGTGTGCTACCTGGCCCTCGGGGTGCCGAACAACGGCGGCATTCTCGATCGGCGCGCTCAGCGGCGTCATCGCCGGCTACCTCGCCGATGTCGCCCAGGATCGGCGGCGCTCACTACCCGCCGTCGCTGCACCACCCGGCCACGCGACACCGGAGTCCTCATGAGTCCCGCCGCATCTGCCGCAGCGGTGCTGTGTGTCGGACTCGTCACCTACGCATCGCGAGCCGGGCTCATCGTGTTCCTCGCGGATCGTCAACTCCCCGCGAACGTCAGCCGCGCACTGCGCTACGTCGGGCCGGCCGTGCTGTCGGCACTCACCGTCAACCTTCTCGCCGGCGGTCAGGGTGCGAGCGGTGTCGAGACCGCGGAACTCGGAGCCGTCGCCGCCTGCATCGTGGTCGTGCTGTTCACGCGCAACCTCGTTGCATCGCTCGCCGCCGGGATGGTCACGCTGTGGATCCTGGTCTGGCTGCTCTGACCTCCGCCGGTCGGTGAAGGAACGAGCCGCGGCAGGATCAGGGCAGCTTGCCGACGTGGGCCAGGGCGAGCCGGATCAGTCGATCGTGGCCGCTGGTCATCTGCGACACGACCTCACTGCTGACGGCCTCCTCCGGCGTGAACCACGTGAGGTCCAGCGCTTCCTGTGTGGGCTCGCAGTCGCCGTCGACCGGAACCACGTAGGCGAGGCTCACCGCATGGTGCCGAGGATCGTAGAACCCGGATCGTTGCGGGTTCGGGAAGTACTCGACCACGGTGAACGGCGTCGGGTCGGCAGGAACCCGAGGGAGTGCCATCGGGCCGAGATCCTTCTCGCAGTGCCGCATCAAGGCCTCGCGGACCTTCTCGCCGAACAACACCCGTCCGGTGACGACCATCCGACTGATGGTGCCGTCGGAGGCCACGCGCAGCAGCAGCCCGACCTTCGACACGTTCCCCAGACCGTCGACCCGCACCGGGACCGCGTCGACGTACACGATCGGGACGTGCGCACGCACCAACTCCAGGTCTTCGGGCGACAGCCAGCCGGTGGATGTCTGGGTGGACGCGCCTTCGTCGATGTCGGTCACATCGACGATGATCCCACGCGGACGACCGTGGCGATGGCATTGCCGAGCGACCAACGGCAGTGGCACCGGGCACACGTCTGTGATGATGAGGTGATGCAGGACGACGCAGTGCGGTGGGACGATCGCTATCGCGACGGCGGGGCCGATCGACGCGATGCCACCCGAACCGCTCGGTGATCGGGTGGACCTCGCGGCGTCCATCCCGACGAGCGGAACGGCGATCGACATCGCCTGCGGGCTCGGCGCACAGTCGCTCTGGCTGGCAGCGCGGGGACTTCGCGTGATCGCGCTCGACGTGTCACCGGTCGCGATCGAACGGGTCCGGGCAGCGGCGGACGCCGCCGGGTTCACCGATCACGTCGATGCCCGGGTGGTCGATCTCGACGACGGCATTCCGGAGGGGACACCGAGCGCCGACGTGATCGTGTGTCAGCGGTTCCGGCACCCGCAGCTGTACCCGTCGATCATCGAGCACCTCGCTCCGGGCGGCATCGCCATCGTCACCGTACTGTCGGAAGTCGGGCTGTCGGATGTCGGGCTGTCTCAGCCTCCCGGGCCGTTCCATGCCCCGGCAGGCGAACTGGTCACGGCGTTCAGCTGCCGACGAGATCGAGATCCTCTACGCCTCCGAGGCCGCCGGCACGGCGACGATCATGGTGCGGCGACGCGCCTGAAACCGATTCAACCGCCCTGCAACAGGATCTCGCGCAAGCTCTCGTCGTCGGTGGATCCCGGGCTGGTCGTCGCGAGGAAGTCGAGCAACACCTCGCAGAACTCCTCGGGCGCCTCGACATGCGGGAAGTGCCCGACTCCCTCCATGATCTCCAACCGGCTCGTGGGGATGAGTTCGTGCGCGGTGTAGGCATGTGCCACCGGAATGATGCCGTCGTGATCGCCCCACACGATCAGGGTCGGGACGTGGGCCGCCAGGTACAGCCGGTCGCTGGCGTTCACCGTCTGGCCGCCGGGTTCGATGACCCCGCGCATCGTGCGCACGAACGCCGATCGGTTCTGCGCACCCGCGAGTGACGAGTACGCGCGCCACATCTCCGCCAACTTGGGCGAGCGCACGTTGCGACGCCCGAGTTCGCGACCGACGTCCGTCGCCCGGTCGACGAGAGGCTTGGGGAACCCGATCGGCATGAGGTACTCCGCCCCCGGAAGGGTCAGCACCCGCAGGAGCCAGGACACCTCACGTCCCAGTCCGCCGCTGCCGACCAGGACGAGGCGATCGACCAGGTGAGGGTGCTGGTAGGCGAGTTGCATCGCCACGCCCCCGCCGAAGGAATGGCCGACGATCGTCACGCTCGGCACGCCGAGGACGGCCAGGAAATCACGCAGACCGCTGGCAAATGCACCGAGTGAGTAGTCACCGACCGGCTTGGCCGACTCGCCGTGACCGAGCAGATCGGGAGCGATGACGTCGTAGTGCTCGGCCAGCGTCGGGATGACGTCGTCCCAGGTGCGCGAGCTGCCGGCCAGACCGTGGATCAGCAAGATCGGCTCGCCCGACCCACCGCGCCGGAAGCCGACGTCGTGGCCATGAATCGTCACGTGCTGCAGGGGCAGTCGTTTGCTCACGACTCCAGTATCACCCTCACAGGACAGGATGGCACGGGCACAAGGGCCCCCGTCCGCATCGGTGTCGGCTCGCTCGTTCAGTCGAACGAGTGATCGGGTTCGGCCACCGAGGCGTTGTCGCCGGTGTCCACCCAGCGCGACAGATCGAGCGGATCCGTCTTCAGGCTCGGCATGCTGGTCGTGGCCAGCCACGACATCAGATGCGCGGGCGGCAACGGCCGGGAGATGCAGAAGCCCTGGGCGATGTCGCACCCGAAGGTGCGCAGACGCTCGAGCACCTCGTTGTTCTCCACGCCTTCTGCGACCACGACGAGCCCGAGGTTGTGGCCGAGGTCGATGGTCGAGCGCACGATCACCTCGTCCTGCTCGTCGAGCAGGAGGTTGGCGACGAAACTCTGGTCGATCTTGAGTTCCGCAACCGGCAACCGGCGGAGGTAACTCAGCGACGAGTAGCCGGTGCCGAAGTCGTCGATCGAGAGTCGAACGCCGACCTCGTGCAACTCGTTGATGGTCGCCCTGGCGCGCGGCGCGTCGATGAGCAGCGACGACTCGGTGATCTCGAGCGTGAGCATCGACGGATCGACACCGTTGGCGCTGAGGTGACCACCGACCCGAGCAGCCAGGTTGATGTCGAGCAGGTCGTGGGTCGACAGGTTGACCGCCAGCCCGAGGTGGTAGCCGCGATCATGGATCTCCCGGAGCTGACTGATGCCGCGTGCCAGCATGAGGTCGGTCAATTGCTTGATGAGACCGGTGTCCTCCGCGACCCGGACGAACTGGGCCGGCTGCACGACGCCACGGATCGCGTGTGTCCAACGCACGAGCGCCTCGGCCCCGACGATCGTTCCGGATGCCAAGTCCAGCTTCGGCTGGAGGTGCAGGTTGAGTTCGTCGTTCTCGATCGCAGCCTTGAGGTCGCCGAGCATCGACAGACGGGCCGGGGTGCGTCGATCGATCTCGTCTCGGTACACCTCGACGCCGAGGCGCTGCGTCTTGGCGTTGAACATGGCGATGTCGGCATAGCGAAGTGGTGCACCGTCTTCGTGGTCTGCGTCCAGCACGGCGACGCCGGCGCTGGCCGTCACCACGATCTCCAAGCCATCGAGCGTGACCGGACGACTCACTTCACGCACACACTCCCAGGCGAACTCGACCATCTCGCCATGGGTGGGGCGCTGGCCGACGATGGCGAACTCGTCACCTGCGAGGCGAGCCAGGACGTCGTCGGGCTGCAGGATCGACCTCAAGCGCTCGCCGACCTCGATGAGCAGTTCGTCGCCGGCGTGGTGGCCGAGGGTGTCGTTGACTTCCTTGAACCGGTCGAGGTCGAGCATGACCACGAAGAGCAGACCATCGACTGACAGCGAGCGGGCGGCATCGACGACGGAGCGCTCGAACGAAAGTCGGTTCGGCAGCCCCGTCAGGCCGTCGTGACGTGCCTCGCGCTCGATTCGCTGGTGGAGCATGCCCTTGCGGAGGCTGGCTGCGAGCTGCTCGGTGAGGTTCTGCAGACGTACGAGGTCGTCGCCGCCGAATCGCTTGTCGGCGCCGGTGCGCCCGGCGACGACCACGAGCCCGATCGCACCCGACTGGTCGGAGATCGGCGCCACCATGATCTCGCGGATGTCCGAGCCGGCGGAACGGTACGGCTCGAGTTCGTTGCCGGAGATGATCGAGACCTTGTCGGCGCCGATGAGCGACTGCCAGGTCGGATCATTGGGCTGTGTCGGCAGCCAGACGCCGACGTTGCCGTGGGACTCGATGAGCGTCCGGCCGAGGTGATCGAACAACACGAGCGTGACGCCTTCCGTGTGCAGAATCTCGGCCGCTTCCTCGACGGCAGCACGACCGATCTCGCCGGGGTCGAGCGACTGGCCGACCCGGCCGGTGAATCCGTGCACGGCGTTCAGATCGCGGAGTCGTTGGTCGATCACGCCGTATGCCTTCATGACGTACCAGAGCAGACCGATGGGCACGACCGCCAGCAGGATCAACCCCAGCGAGATCAGCCCCAGGCTCAACACCATGCCGGCGAGGGTGGCGTTGACGAACAGCAGCCACCAGGCGAGACGGAGTTCGGTGACCGCTACGGCCCCTGAAGTCACCCTCGAAGCGCGAGATCGCCAGCGACGACGAGAATGGTGGACCGACGACGCCTGTGACGAACGTTCGCCGCGACCACCGCCACGACGAGTGCCGTGTCGTCCGTCGCCCCATGCCTCCACGAGGAGTCCGAACGAAGAGATAGGTACAGACCACCTCCATGGTGAACAACGCAAGGTTGAACGCCAACTTGTAGGCGGGTTGCGGCCGAAGGGCAAGGATCGACGATGAGTCCGCCGACGAGCCTCGCCAGCAGGGCCGGGCCGGGGGCGACGAACACGACAGCGATCGCCAATGGCACCTCGGACATCGAGAATGCGACCGATTCACGCCTGAGGACGAAGTTGAACATGCTCGCACTCGGTCAGCGCGAACGCAACAACCAAGGCCAGAGGGAGCCACCATGCGCCCGGCCGAAGAGGTTCGCCGAAGTCGGGGATCACAAGGATGACTGCGCACGAAGTCGCCAGCATCAACGCCGAAATGATGGCGGTATCGAACCTCGGATGAGCATGAGGTGCAGACGCGGAGGCTCTGCACATGCTCCACGAACTGGACTCTCCTGGTTCGAATCGGTCACACCCGCGGCTCCCTGGTCGAGGCAGCAGTATCACCGCCGCCGTCCCGGACCTATCGGGCGTTCATCCGCACTTCTTGAGCGCGAAGCTCCTCAGGTCCAGCTTGCACCGTTCCAGCTCGCACCGTTCCAGCTCGCACCGTTCCAGCTCGCACCGTTCCAGCTCGCACCGTTCCAGCTCGCACCGTTCCAGCTCGCACCGTTGCCAGCTCGCACCGTTCCAGCTCGCACCGTTCCAGCTCGCACCGATTCCAGCTCGCACCGATCCAGCTCGCACCGTTCCAGCTCGCACCGTTCCAGCTCGCACCGATCCAGCTCGCACCGTTCCAGCTCGCACCGATCCAGCTCGCACCGTTCCAGCTCGCACCGTTCCAGCTCGCACCGTTCCAGCTCGCACCGTTCCAGCTCGCACCGTTCCAGCTCGCACCGTTCCAGCTCGCACCGTTCCAGCTCGCACCGATTCCAGCTCGCACCGTTCCAGCTCGCACCGTTCCAGCTCGCACCGTTCCAGCTCGCACCGTTCCAGCTCGCACCGTTCCAGCTCGCACCGTTCCAGCTCGCACCGTTCCAGCTCGCACCGTTCCAGCTCGCACCCGACCAGACGGGCACGTCATAGACGCGCGGGGCAGGGAGCTCGTTGGTCTCCACGACCCGGGTCCAGGTCTGCTCGACGGCCGGAGCGGCCATGCTGTTCGCCTCCGCCACGTTGACCAGTCCGGAACCTGCCAGCGTCGCCGGAGTCGGCGAGCGGCGTCGCAGACGTCGACGAGCATTGCCTTGACCTGATCGTTCGTCAGGTTCGGGGCGAGCGTCGAGCAGCAGTGCGGCCGCACCTGGCACCGCTGCGGCTGACTGCGACGAACCGCGTTCCCTTGAAGGTCTCGGCGTCGACGTAGCCCTTCGCGATGGTTGACATCGGCGTCGCTGCCGGGAGCCCGCAGGCTCTGGATGCTGCGCTCCCGGGGGCTGCCAGGTCGGGGTTGCGAACGCCGTCGCCCGAACTCGTCCACTCCGCTGCCCGCACTCCGGTCTTCGTCGACCTCGGCGCCGGCGACGGCGATCACGTACGGATCGTTCGCCGGAGTCGTGAGGCCATTCGCGTCGGCTCCATCGTTGCCCGCAGCGACGACCACCACGAGGCCGGCGTCCCACGCACGCTGCACGGCGGCCGACAACGGATCGACCCGGAACGGCGAGGCCGAGATCGCATCGGACCCGACCGAGAGGTTGATCACCCGAATGCCGTACTGCTCGGCGTTGTCGACCGTCCAATCGACCGCCGCCGCGAGGCCGCCCGGGCAGGACGTCTCCGTTGCGGTCGCCGACCTTGACCGACACGATGCCGGCGTCGGGCGCCACGCCGAGGAACCACTCGGGGTGCTGAGCCGCCAACGCCGGATCGGCGCCCGTCTCGCGACCGGCGATGATGCCCGCCATATGGGTTCCGTGACCGTTGTTGTCGACCAACGCGGCGGCCGGATTGCCGGCCTCCGGCGACATGTCGACCGCAGCGACGACCTTGCCGTCACCGGTCAGACCGTCGACCGGAGCGACCCCGGTGTCGATCACTGCGACGTTGATGCCCGCACCGGTGATGCCCTGTTCCCACAGGGAACGGGCGCCGATCTGGTCGACGACGTGATACATCGAGCCGAGCGGCAGGTCAGCGGCGTCGACGGAGGGCTCCACCGTTGGCTGGACCGGGGCCGAGTGGTCGGCTCGTCGGTGCCGGCAGAAGCGATCAGGAAGGCAGTTGCTCCGAGTCCCGCCGCAATGGCGACGGCTGCAGCGGCTCGCCATCGCGGTGGCTTCGGTGCGGCATCGTTGCTCGAGATCCGGCGGGATCCGCCGGTCGGAGGAGCGTCGATCACCGACCCGCGGGCGAGTGCCAGGGTGGGAAACATCGTGCTCGACATGTGGTCTCCGTTCGCGACGCTCCCGGTGGAGCTCTCTGCAGGTTCCCCGTCGCCGCCCGACGGCAGAGAGACCCTTGACTGGAGCGAGAATCTACCTTGACGAACGCTCATAGTCAACGCGGAGCGACCGCCCGCTACGGAACGTGGTCGAATCCGGCGACTCCCCCGGTCACGGAGTGGCGGCTGTCACTGCAGCTGCGAGCGCAGCGCGGCGACGGCGTCGTCGAGATCGGCCAGGCGTGCGCGCAGGGCGGCGACGTCCAGCGAATCTGGCACCGTGGGTGACGACTCGGGTGGACGCGGCGAGCGCGATCGACCCGACCGCAGGGTCGTCGGACACCTGCCGGGAAGCATCTGCAGGAACCTGGGCCGCTTGCTCGGCAGCGTCGTCGTCGGCAGCGTCGTTGTCGGCATCGTCGTTGTCACCGAAACCGAAGAAGGACGCCAACGTGCCGGCGAGCACGCCGAGCAACGCCACGCCCGAGAACATCAGGATCACCGACATCAGGCGGCCGACCGTCGTGATCGGCACGATGTCGCCGTAACCGACGGTCGTGATGGTCACGATCGCCCAGAAGACCGAATCACCGAAGTTCGCGAACTCGTCGTTCACCGGGTGCTCCACCTCGTACGCCACATAGGCGCACGCCGCGACGAGCAGCACGGTGTACAGACCGACCCGACCCAATTGCTGGAGGAGGCGTCGGAATCCACCATCGCTGACCTTGGCGATTCGGGCGAGTCGGGCGAGTCGAGCGAGCGCCACGAACTGCGATCCGCCGAGGCCGGGGATCAGGAACCACGGCGCGGTCAGCACCACGACGCCGAGGTCGAACATGCCGAGCCGGCTGCGGGTGTAGCCACGAAGCAGCCGCACATGAACGACGTAGTCGACGATGAAGACACCCCATGTGACGACCATCACGGCGACGAAGAAGAAATCGATCGTCCGGGCCGAAGCTGACGATGATCGGCAAGATCGCCGAGACGAGAATCGGGATGTTCATCCGCTGTTCGAAGGCCGCCAGTCGGGCAGCGTTGGCGGCGTTGCGCGGCTCGGGCACCCTCGTCATCGCAGTGAGCGTAGGACTGCACGCAACGGCAACGTGGGATTCCGCGACCCTTTCGGGTCTTCGGCCCCTTGCCCATGCCTCGCGGAGGCCGCACAGTCGATGGGACACCGAAGGGGGCAGCGAGAGATGACGAACACCATCCACACGACAGGCCGATCCGCCGAGGCGAGTGGACCGCCGATGCCCCCGCTGGCGCACGACGCGCACCTGCTCCAGCCGCTCATCGCCCGGTCAGCGAACGACCCCGACGCCGTTCTCGCCGCACGACGTGAAGGTGACCGGTTCCGCGACGTGACCGTCAAGGACGCGGTCGACACCATCCGCGGTCTCGCCAAGGGTCTGGTCGCTGCTGGGGTCGCTCCCGGTGACCGGGTCGCGCTCATGTCACACACCCGCTTGGAGTGGATGCTCCTCGACCTTGCGATCCTGGCGGCCGGCGGGGTGACCGTGCCGATCTACGACACGTCGTCGGCCGAACAGATCCGTTGGATCATCAGCGACAGCGAGGCGGTGATGGCGGTCGTCGAGACGGGTGCGATGGCGGACGTCGTCGAACCCCTCCGCGCCGACCTCCCGACGTGCCGCGAGGTGCTCACCATCGACGCCGATGCGCTGGAGCAACTCGCGTCGCGTGGAACGACCGTCGACGACGCGACGATCGATCGGCGGATCTCGGAGCTCGACATCGACTCGATCGCAACGATCATCTACACCTCCGGCACGACCGGACGCCCGAAGGGTTGCGTACTCACCCACGGCAACCTGCGCGCCAACGTCGCCCAGGCCCTCGATGCGCTCGGCGCCGAGATCCGCCCCGGCGACACCGGACTGCTGTTCCTCCCACTGGCCCACGCGCTCACCAAGGGCAACGCGCTGTTCGACGCCGAGGCGGGCGTCACGATCGGCTTCGCCACCGACATCGCCCACCTGGTCGAGGAACTCCAGTTGTACCGGCCCACGACCATGGCGGCAGTCCCTCGGATCTTCGAGAAGGTGTACAACACGGCCAGCCACAAGGCCCACCACGAGCACAAGGGCCCGATCTTCGACCGCGCCGCGGCCGTGGCGATCCGCTGGTCCCGTGAGCACACCGCCGGACACGTCCGTCCGTGGACGGCTGCAGAGCACCTGGTGTTCGACCGTCTCGTCTACGGCAAGCTGCGCCACGCGTTCGGCGGTCAGCTCCGTTTGTGCTTCAGTGGCGGTGGTCCGTTGGGCGAGCGACTCACCCACTTCTTCGCAGGTGTCGGGGTGCAGATCTACGAGGGGTACGGACTCACCGAGACGAGCCCGACGCTCACGCTCAACCGACCGGGAGCCTGGAAGCCGGGCACGGTCGGACGACCGCTCGCAGGGACCTCGATCAAGATCGCAGACGATGGCGAGATCCTCGCCAAGGGACCCCAGGTCTTCCTGGGGTACTGGCACAACGAGGACGCGACCGCCGAGGTGTTCGACGACGACGGGTGGTTCCGCACCGGCGACATCGGCGAACTCGACGACGAGGGCTATCTGCGGATCACGGGACGCAAGAAGGAGTTGATCGTCACCGCCGCCGGAAAGAACGTCGCCCCGGCACCGCTGGAAGACCACCTCCGCGCGCACGAGCTGATCAGCCAGGCGGTGGTCGTCGGCGACGCCCGGCCCTTCATTGCCGCGCTCATCACGATCGACCCGACGGTCCTGCCGGACTGGGCGGCGGAGAAGGGCCTCGCCGACGCCCCGATCCACGAGGTACTCGTGTCGCCAGAACTCCGCGCCGAGATCCAGCCGGCGATCGACCATGCGAACACCTCGGTGTCGCGGGCCGAGTCGATCCGCGAGTTCGTGATCCTCCAACGCGACTTCACGATCGAAGACGGTGAGCTGACCCCGACCCTGAAGGTTCGGCGAGCGCTCATCATGGAGACCTACGCCGCCGAGATCAACCGGATCTATGACAACTGACGACGTGACGATCCCGGCGGCCGTCCCCGGACGATCGGGCTCGACGAGCGGGCAGGTCCACACGCTCCGCGATGGTGGGCGTCTCCTCGTTCGAGCGCTGCGGCCCGATGACCGGGACGAGATCGCCGCCGGCTACGAGCTGCTCTCCCCCGAATCTCGCCGGCTGCGCTTCTTCAATGCTCCCGACCACCTTTCCGAGCGACTGCTGGACTACCTGACCGACGTCGACGGCGTCGACCGGGTTGCGCTCACCGCGCGGGCGATCGACGAGCCGGGCGCCCCCGGCGTCGCCATCGCTCGGTACGCCCGCGACCACGGCGATCCGACCGATTGCCGAGGCGGCCGTCACCGTGCTCGACTCGCATCGCAACCGTGGCATCGCCACGATCCTGCTCACGTCGCTGGTCGACGAAGCGGTCGCCAACGGCATCACCACGTTCACCGCGAGTGTGATGTGGGAGAACACGATGCTGCTCGACTCGCTGCGGGAGTACGGTGCCGTCGTCGTGCCCGACGAGCCCGGCGTCGCTGCCGTTCGTGTCGACCTCCCCCGCGGCGCGACGGAGTTCGTCGGATCACCCCTTCACCAGATGCTGCACACCCTCGCGGCCCGATTCGTTCGCTGAACCGCACTCGATCGCAGGACGCTACGAGGAGGTGGTCGCTCCGAGTCCGAGACCGTCGGCCACGCTGGCGAAGAAGTCGACATGCGCATCGATCGAGTCGCGGCCGGCACCCATCGAGACCACGGAGAAGTGCGTGCCACCGGCCTCCCGCCACCGCTCGGCTTCGGCCACGGTGACCGCCGACGACGACGCTCGCACGGCCACGTAGTCCAGCCCGAACCCGGCCAGGTCGCGCCCGGTCTCGGCGGCCAGTGCACGAACCTGTCCGACGGCTCCGTGCACCCGCTCCTCGTCGCCGGCGAACATGAAGCCGTCGCCCAACTCCACGCCCCGGCGAAACGCGGCGGGACTGAACCCGCCGACCCAGATCGGGATCTGGCGGTTCGGCCCCGGCACCACGACGCCACGATCCAGCATGTCGAACTCGCCCTCGAACGAGCTGACCTCGTTGGTCCACAGCTGACGGAGGAAGCGGATCTGTTCGTCGGCTCGACGTCCCCTGGTCCGGAAGTCCTGGCCGAGCGCATCGTATTCGACGTAGTTCCACCCCACCCCGACGCCCAGACGCAGGCGGCCGCCCGACAACAGGTCGAGATCGGCGGCCTGCTTCGCGACGAGGACGGTCTGTCGCTGGGGAAGGATCAGCACGCCGGTCGCGAACTCGATGCGCTCGGTCATCCCGGCGAGATAGGCGAACATCACGAACGGGTCGTGGAACGGGTCGTGCTCCGTGTACGGGCCCCACAGTTTCGGCTCACGGTCCGTGTGCACCGCGCCCACCACGTGGTCGTACGCGAGCAGGTAGTCGAAGCCCAACGCCTCGACCGCCAGACCGATGCGGCGCACGGCCTCGGGATCGCCGCGCAGTTCCGTCTGCGGGTACACCGCTCCGATCTTCATGTCGTCTGCCCTCCTCGGACGTTGTCACTCGCGGCCCCGCGGGCCAACGCCATGATCGCTTCGTTCCCACGCCGCCACCAGACGGTCAACGTGACGGCATCGATGCGCCACGACCCGTCGGGGTCCGAGCACCAGGTGGTCGTCGTAGTACCCGCCGATCGTGAACTCGGGCTCGGGGCTTCCGGTCACCGCCTCGAGGTCGTCGCGCCACAGGAAGTGCGCGGCCTGCATGTAGACACGGCAATGTGCCGAGTTGCCGTCGACCTCGACGATCGGGTTGCTCATCGTGTGCTGGGTCGCGTCGAGGCCGTCGAAGAGTGGCGTGACCGCGGCGACCCACTGGTCGACGTTCATCCGCGTCGCCGGGCGGCCGTGGTACGACTCGTAGTCGAACCGGATGTCGGCGGGCGGCGCCACGAAGATCTGGCGATATCCCGACCAGTCGCGTCGATCGATGCCGTAGGCGAACCGGTAGACGGTCTCGGCGATGTCGATGCGGACGTCGGTCGTGGTCAAGGGTTCCTCCGGTGGTTCCGGTCAGTGGACGTGAGGTGCGAGCTGTTCGAGTGAGTGTGACGTCATCGGGCTGAGCGACACCGAGCTGATACCGAGCGTTTCGAGCCAGTCCAGCGCCTCGGCCACCTGTTCGGGCGCACCGAAGAACCGTCGGAACAATCCGCCGTCGTGCATCGTTGCGGCCGACCCTGGTGGTGACCGGATCGTCGCCGACACTGAAGAGGCAGAACATCGAGAGCTCGATGTCCGGGCGCACGGCCCGCACCTGCTCGATCATGTCCGACAGGTGCGACTCGGGGATCGCCGCCATCACGGCCAGGTCGAGTGCCCCGCCGCGCGTCGCCGCGCTCTGCGCCTTCAACTCGACCCGGTCGAGGTGCGGGGTGACCTCACGGATGGTGCGCGGCCCACCGAGCGAGCCGACCAGGAGCGGTGGAGTGTCCACCGCTGGCCCGAGGTTGGGGACCTCGATGTCGTAGTGCTCCCCATGGAACGAGCACGCACCATGGTGCAGAAGGGCTCGCACGATCTGTGCCGACTCGGCATACATGCCGGCGCGTTCACCCGGGGGCGGATAGCGCAGGCCCGAGCCGGTGATCTCCTCGTCGGCCCACCCGGCGCCGAGCCCGAGTTCGAACCTGCCGTCGCTGACCACCTGCAGCTGCCAGGCGGCCTGGGCGACCTCGACGGGACTCCGCAGCAGGTTGTTGACGAACGCGGTCGTGATCGTGACGTGGTCGGTCGCCATCGCCATCGCCGCCGCAGTCACCCAGACGTGCGGGTACGGCCGCGTCGCGGTGAAGACGTGGTCGGCCACCGACAACGCATCCCAACCCTCGGCTTCGCGACGCCGCGCCCACTCGCGAGGGTCGACATCGGCCTCCAGCAGGTTCACCACGTACCGCACGTGGGTGACCCTAGTGAACGAGGTCTCAGGCGCCTTCGCCGGAGCGAGACGTCGCCTCAGTCGGTGCGGGCGGCCCGTTCGGATTCGTAGTCGGCGATCGCCGTGAGCTGGGCGCCGAGGGTGGCGTCAACCCACTTGGAGCCCGCACCGACCACGTGGTCGTAGCTCGCCTGGACCGGTGCGGCCTGACCCGTGAAGTGCGGCATCACCTCGTAGGCGAAGAGCTCGTAGCTGTCCTTGGTGGCCTGCCAGTTCGCGAGATCGGCGCCGAGGAACAGGTAGGCACCGAACCCGCCGGTCTTCTCCTGCAGGCGGGAGATCTGCTCGATCGCCATCTCCGGTGTGCCGATCACCATGCGACCCGACTCGTTCGCGAAGTCGACGAAGTCGTCGTAGTCCGACGGCGGCGGCGGGTCGTTGGGGTCGCCCATCGGGATGATGTGGCTCAGGTACTCGAACACCCACTGCAGCCCGTAGCGGCAGTTCTCCTTGGCCTGTTCCAACGTCGGCGCGATGTGCATCGGGCCCATCAGGCGCCACTTCGAGCGGTCGGCGACGTGGCCGTGGAGCGCGGCCTCCTCGTTCCACACCGTGAAGTTGTAGTCGAGCACGCCGAACGCGGCGGGTTCGGTGGCGGCGATCGACAGCATCCCGGTGCCGTAGCGACCGGCGAGCTTCGAGCCCGACGGTGAGATGCTGGACGCCACCGCGATGTCGAAGTTGCTGTAGGGACGGATCTGGAGCACGGCCTGGTCGCAGGTGAACCAGTCGGTCTTCTCCGTGACCGTCTCGCCGGCGAACAGCCGCATCATCACGTCGAGCGACTCCTCCATGCGCGGCCGCTGCTGCATCGGGTCGATCCCGAGCATCATCGCATCGGAGGTGAGCTGGCCGGGTCCGGCGCCGAACATCATCCGCCCGCGAGTGAGATGGTCGAGCATCACGATGCGATCGGCGAGGATGAACGGATGGTGATACGGCAGCGAGTTGACCCCGGTGCCGAGCTTGATGTGCTTCGTGCGCTCGGCGGCCGCCGCGATGAACACCTCCGGGCTGGCGATCAACTCCGAGCCGGCGGAGTGATGTTCACCGATCCACGCCTCGGCGTAGCCGAGCGAGTCGAGATGCTCCATGAGTTCGAGGTCCCGGTGCAGTGCCAGGGTCGGGTTGACGCCGGTCCGGTGCATCGGTGGCAGGAAGATCCCGAAGCGGAGCGGGTGGTCGATCGGTTGGAGGTGCGGCATGCTGCGATTGTTCCACGAACGGCACCCACGCCGTCGAGATCGAGGGCGCCCGGCTCCGCAACGAGCCCGGCACTGCCGATGGCTAGGGTCGAGCCATGCTGATCATTGCCGGTTCCATCACCACCGGGAGTCGCGACGCGTTCCTCGCGGCCGTCGCGCCCATGGTGGCCGCCACCCACACCGAGGCGGGTTGCCGTGAGTACGTGTTCTCGCCGGACCCCGACAACGACGATCGCATCTTGCTGTTCGAACTCTGGGACGACCAGGAGGCACTCGACGCACACTTCGCCACCGAGCACATGGCCGAGTTCCAGCGGGCGATGGCGGGCATCGAGGTCGCCGGCATGGACATCAAGAAGTACACGATCTCCGACGTCGGCCCGGTGCGCTGACGTCGCTCAGTCGTCGATCGCCTGGTACACGAGCGAGCGGAAGTCGCGTTCGGGGAGCTGCATCCCGGTCATGTACTGCGACATGAACACCCCGACGAGCTCCTCGGCGGGGTCGACCCAGTAGTAGGTCTTGGCGGCGCCGGCCCAGCCGTACTCGCCGACCGAACCGGTACCGGCCGTCTCGGCCGACGTCGAGCATCACCCGCGAGCCGAGCCCGAACCCCATGCCCGGCACCGGTAGGCCGAGGAGTTCGTAGGGCAGGAGCTCGGTCGGCACGTGGTTGCTGTGCATCAGCTCGAGCGTCTTGCGTCCGATCAGCCGGTCACCGCCGACGCGTCCGCCCGCTGCGAGCATCTGGGCGAAGCGCATGTAGTCGGCGGTGGTGGAGAACAGACCGAGCCCGCCGCGTTGGAACACCTGGGGAGTGTCCGTCGGATAGGTGTCCGAGACGTCGATGCGTTCGTTGAAGCCGGCGAGCGCAGCCTCGAACAGCTGGGCGAACGAGTAGTCCCGGCCGATGAGGTCGGGCAGGCCGTACATCGCCGACAACCGATGGAGCTGGTCGTCGGGCACCCCGAACGCCGTGTCGACCATGCCGAGCGGATCGAAGAGGCGCTCCTGCAGGAAGTCGCCGAGTGACTGTCCCGAGAGGACCTCGATCAGCCGGGCCGCCACGTCGATCCCGACGCTGTAGTGCCAGCGGGAGCCCGGCTGGAACCCGAGGGGCAGCGTCGCCAACTCGTCGATCACGGCTTCGAGTGATCGCGTGGCGTCGTTCATGATCCGCGCCTCGCGGTAGAGCTGGGCGGCCGGGTTGTCGACCATGAAGTCGTAGGTGAGCCCGCTGGTGTGGGTGAGCAGGTCGCGGATCTGCATCGGCCGCACCGGATCGACGAGCACGCCATCGTCGCCGAGCACCTTGGCCGTGGCGAACGCCGGCAGGTACTGCGCGACCGGATGCTCCAGTTGGAAGCGACCCTCCTCGTGCAGCAGCATCAGTGCCGTCGACACGATCGGCTTGGTCATCGAGTAGATGCGGAAGATCGTGTCGTCGGCGAGCGGGGTGCCGGCCTCCTTGTCCTGGTAGCCGAACTGCTGGGCGTGGACGATCTGGCCGCGTCGGCTGATCATCGTGCTGATGCCGACGACACCCCGTTCGGCGACGTACGACTCCATGACCGGCCCGATGCGCGCCAGGCGCTCGCTGCTCATGCCGACCTGTTCCGGTGACGTGCCGTCCGTGCTCATGGGTTCCTCCTCGAGATGCTGGTGCCCGATCCTCGCGCAGCCGAACTCCCCGGTTCCCCTCGGCGCAGCATCGGGTTGTCTTCAGCAGGACGGTTGAGTCAAATGAGTCACATGGCCGCGCCTCTCGACGCTCGCGACGAACTTGCGAAGGCTGCCGCACACGCTGCCGCCGAAGCGGAGAGCCCCGGGCAACCACACGAACCGAAGGTCTCACGGACGAAGCTGAAGAAGTACGGCCTCCGCACGCTGGTGCTGCTGTTCCTGCTGAACCTGATCGACGAGTTCGACCGGGCCGTGCTTGCGGTGGGACTCGAAGACATCAGCAGCACCTTCGGACTGTCCGATGCCGCCGTCGGCCTCCTGCCCGCCGCCGTGATCTTCATCACCGGGATCGTCGCTCTGCCGGTCGGCCACTGGTGCGACCGGGGGTCGCGCAAGAAGATCCTCGCGGCTCGGCGCGATCATCTGGGGAACCGCCGGGTTGCTCGCGGCGATGGCTCAGAGCTTCGCCCAGCTGTTCGCCACCCGGGCGCTCCTCGGGTTCGGTCAGGGCACCATCGGCCCGACCCACCTGTCGATCCTGTCGGACACCTACCCGCAGTCGGTGCGCGGCCGAGTGCTCGGCTATCACCGTGCTGCGAACCCTGCCGGCCAGGTGCTCGGTGCACTGATCGGTGGACTGATCATCGGTGCGTTCGGGTGGCGGTGGGGATTCGTCGCCGCAGCGATCCCGGGCTTGATCCTCGCCGGCTTGGCGCTCTGGTTGCTGCGCGAACCCAAGCACGGCGAGGCCGACCTCCAACAGCTCGTCGACGACGACCCGATGGTCGCTGCGTTCCTCGCCGAGCCCGCCGACCCGCTCACGTTCCGCCAGAGCCTCGGCCGCATCTGGCGCATCCGGACCCTGCGCTACTGCATCTTCGCCAACGCGACGTTCGGCTTCGCTCTGTTCGGGATGGTGTTCTTCCTCCCCACCTACTTCGAGCGGATGTACGGGATGTCGGTGCAAGAGGCCGGTGCGGTCCAGGCCCTGATCGCCATGGGCACCTTCGTCGGCACCTGGTTCGGCGGGCCGCTTGCCGACCGCAACCTCACCAAGGGCTTCGGCTCGCTGTGCCGTTACGGCTGTCTCGCCGCGCTGATCCTCGCCGTGTCGTGGCCGATCGCGTTCGCCGTCCCGGTGGCCGGTGTGACGATCACGCTGCTCGCCGTGTCGTCGCTGCTGTCGTCGCTCGCCGTGCCCGGCGTCGTGGCCGTCATCGCCGCCGCTGCGCCGCCGCGCATCCGTGCCCAGACGTTCTCGTGCTTCGGTCTCGCCCTCTCGGTGTGCGGCGCAGCATCGGCACCGATCCTCATCGGGCTGATGTCGGATACGTTGCAGAGCAACGGCTTCAGCGCCGCCGATGCGCTGCGTTGGTCGATGTGCGGACTCGTCGCCGTGGTGATGGCGCTCGGGACGTTCCTCATCGTGCAGGCGAGCCGCCACGCCGATGCCGACGTGAACGCGACGATCACGGAGTTCCTCGAGTCGTACAACGCTCCGCCCGCCTGACCTGCATCGATCACGGCGTCCGCCGACGCGCTTCTGTGCCTCCACATGATTGCATGTGACTCGCCAGTGTGGTGTCGTGTCTGCGGTGAACGAGGTCAGGGTTCCCGGTGACGTGCTGGTGCATCTTCGTCGCGCACGAGATCGCCTTCGACCGCAACTTTGCGACCGAGGTCGGTCTCGAGGAGGCCGCGAAGATCGCCGCGCGTTCTCGAAGTTCCACTTCCTGCGGCTGTTCACGGCAACGTACGGCGTCACGCCGGGGGTGTACCTGACGAATCGTCGGATCGAACGGGCCCAGGACCTGTTGCGATCGACCAACCTGACCGTCACCGAAGTGTGCATGGCGGTGGGCTACTCCAGTCTCGGTTCCTTCGCCACACGGTTCCGAGAGACCGCCGGCGAAACCCCCGAGCGTTCCAGCGCCGGTGGGCCACGAATGGGACGCCGCGCATTCCGGGATGCTTCGTCTTCATGTGGGGGCTCGCCGAGCATCGCGGCGCCGATATCGCAATCGAGGAGAAGCCGCCAGCGGGACGGTACGTCGTAGGTTCGACCCCATGATCCACAACATCAGCCTCACCACCGTCTGGGTGAAGGACATCGACGAGTCCAAAGCGTTCTACGTCGACAAGCTCGGCTTCGAACCTCGTGACGACGTGCGCCTCGGCGACGACTTCCGGTGGTGCACGATCGGCCACCCGTCCCAGCCCGAGCTCGACGTGCATCTGTCCACGCCAGGTCCGCCGCTGTCGCCCGACTACGTCAATGCGTTGAATCGAGCGCTCGACGACGGCGGTACGTTCACGGTCGGACTGCGGGTCGAGGACTGTCGCTCCGACCGTTGCCGAGCTCGAGGCGAACGGCGTCGAGGTCCTCAACCAACCCGACGACCGCCCCTACGGTGTCGAGGCGCTCATACGGGACAACACCGGCAACTGGCTGGTGCTGGTCGAGCCGCCCGCGAGTTCAGCCAAGAGGAGATGGAAGCCTTCGCCGGCGACGACCCATCATCCCTCAACCCGCTCGCCGGCTGAGCTGAAGCACATCCGGCCACCTGTCGGCGGAGGGATCGTGTCCACGGCCGGCCGCTCCGGAGACGTCACCCGGGCGCAGCGGTTGAGTTGAGGAGTCGGCGTTCGTAGTCGTCGGCCAATCCTCGGAGTGCGCCCGAGCAGTCGCCGGTCACGCTGGAGCCGTGCATCACGGCGAGCGTGTTCGGGTCGAGGTCGGCGAGGGAGCGGATCGTCGGCGCCGTGGTGGGGGTGAGACAACTCGCACCGAAGACGTCCTCGGCCTGTGCTGCGGCGGCGAGCACGTCGTTCGAGGTGAGGGCGGGGCCCTGGCCGAGTTGGGTGAAGAGATCACCGCACAGGAGTGTCTTGGTCGTCTCCTCGAACAGCACTCGGGCTTCCCAGCCGTGCGGTACGTGGGGTGTGTCGATGTGCCGAACTCGATGCGTTCCGAGCTCGAGGACCTGGCCGTTCGCGAGCGGTACGGGCGGCCGGTCGGCGAGGTCGTTGAGTGACACCATGCAACCGAGGCCGCCGTGAGCGACCTCCGCGCGGGGTGCAGCGGCCAGGAACTGGTTCATCGAACCGCACTCGTCGGCCTCGACGTGGCCGAAGGTGATCCAACGGAGTGTTTCGATCGGCACGACGGTGGCGACCGCTTCGCTGACCGAGTCGAACAGCATGCGTTGGCCTGTGTGGAACAGCAGGGGCTCGTCGTCGTCGATCAGGAATTGGTTGAAGGTGAAGCCGGTCGGGCCGACATCGGCAACGAAGGTCGACAGTCGGTAGATCCCGTCGGCGATTTCGTCGATGAGTGTGTCTGACATGGTGGAGCTCCTTCGGTTCGGATCGGGAATTCAGAGTGGAAGGGTGTGTCGGAGAACGCCGCTCGCAGTGGTCCGCTCGGCGAGGGTGCGGACGAAGTCGACGACGCTGATGTGGACTTCCTCGCCGCCGGTCCCCTGCACGAAGGTGCCGCCGGCGGGACCGTCGAGGACGAGGGTGAACGGCTCGCCGTGGGTGGCCGCCCATTCGGCGATGATGTCGGCGAGGATGCGTCCGTCGTGGACGGCGTCGTGGTCGGGTTCCACGGCGATGGCGTGGGCGATGTCGATCCGGTGAGCCCACACGTCGCGGGTGAAGCCGATGTCGAACAGGTACGACAAGGGCTGGCGTCCGACGGGTTCGGGCAGGTTCAGCAGCTTCAGGCCGGCGATCGGCCGGGGCATCTTGGTGCGCGACTTCAGCGCCTTGGCCGACACCGTGGTCCACTCGGCGATCAGTTGCTCGGTCGTCGACGAGGCAGCGCTCGCGGACCTGCAACTCGTTCATTCCGTCCCACCAGAACGGCGAACCGAGTTCCTTGCAGATCGGCTTGCCGCCACGCTTCTGGCGGAGGAACTCGCGCGGCGATGCCTGGCTTGCGGCGGAGCCGACGAGGTGGGCCGCCATCGCACGGACGTCCCACAGGGTGCATTCGGTCGGCGTGCTCCATTGCGTCGGGCTCAGCGATTCCATCAACTCGGCGAACTTCCGGTTCTCGACGGCGGTGATCTGCATTGCCTCGTCGTGATCGATGCGGGTGATCGAGGTGACGTCGACGGTTGCGGTTGGGGTCTGATTCACTTGTTCACTCTCCTGGTCGTGGCTGGTTTCTTCGTTGGACGAGCGGAGCGTCGGTCGACGTCGGCGACGAGCACCTCGACGACGCGGCGGGCGAGGAGCACCCATCGATCGCCGCCGGGATCGTTCGCCACCTGCTGATGGGCCAGTCCTGACACGATCGCCGAGAAGAGATCGACGTCGCCCGGGCCGTCCACGCGTGCGGCGCGCAGCCGTTCGGTCATGAGGTCGACGAACTGCCGGGCCGGCTCCATCGCTGCAGCAGACGGTTCGAAGCCGGGGATGGTGCGTTGGAAGAGCAGTTGGTGACGAACGACGTCCTCGCTCGAGAACCGGACGAGATCCTCGACGACGGCGACGAGTTCCTCCCGCGGGTCCGCGAGGGGTTCGCGTGCCCGACAGCGATCGAGCAGTTGTCGTTGGCCGTCTTCGAACATCGCGTCGTAGAGGTCGAGCTTCGACTCGAAGTACGCGTACAGCGAGGGCTGGCGGAGATCGACGCTGTCGGCGAGGTCGCGAAGCGAGATGCCGGCGAGACCGTCGCGTCGGGCCAGCGACCACGCATTGTCGATGATCCGGGAGCGTTTGGCCAGGTGGCGCTGACCGCGCCGGTCGGCGGTGACGTGGCCGGCTGCCATGAGAGGAGTTTGTCTATCAGTCATAGATTTTCTATGAGCAATAGAACATCATCCTCGGCCGATGTCAAGCAGACGTACGGCGAACCATCTGCCGACCGGCCCCGGAACTCTGTGACACCCCATCTCTACGGTGGGACCCATGATCGAGGAACTGGTCGACGAGCTCGTGGGGAGCACCGACTCGCAGCTCGACGACCGCGTGCGATCGATCGAGTTGGAGCGCCGCAGGCTCGACGCCGAGCTCGCCGCCACACTCGCGCGAGATCGACCGCCGCGGGTCGTACCTCGACGATGGGCACCGCTCGATCACCGCGTACCTGCGGGCGACCTGCAACTGGTCCGACGCCGAGGCCAAGCGCATGGCCCGCCTCACCGACGCGGTCGCCGCCGTTCCGGGTCTGCTCGAGGCGCTGCACGAGGGCCGCATCGGTGCGGCACAGGCCCACGAGTTCGGAGCCACCCACGCCAACCGCCGGGTCCGCGACCGTCTCGTCGAGTTCGCACCGCTGTTGCTCGATCATGCCGAACGGCTCCGCTATGTGGAGTTCCGAACGTGCATGAAGCGGTTCGTGGTGCTCGCCGACCTCGACGGCGCCCACCGCGACCTCGACGCCACCATCGCCGGCCGGCGCGCGCACGTGCTGAACCTCGACGGCGAGCTGAGCCTGCACGGCTCCGGGGGTGATCCGCTCGTCAACGCCGAACTCGAGCTGACGTTCCGCCGCTTCTGCGAGCTCGAGTACGAGGCCGACGTCGCTGCCCGGCGAGACACGTACGGCGACGACGCCGAGCTCCACGTCCTACCTCGCACCCCGAGCCAACGCGGGTACGACGCCTTGGTGGCCATCATGCGTCACGCCACCGCCAACCTCGATGCGGGCCGGCAGCCCCGAACTGCCGACTGGCTCGTCAACGTGCTCGTCGACCATCGCACCTTCGGTTCCGTGCTCGCCGCCGCCGGCCTCACCCCTGATGCCACATCGCTCGCCGGTGAAGCGCTCGATCCCTTCACCGGCCTGCCGTCACCCCGACGCGCTCCTCGCCGACCTCGTCGACGACGCGGACCTCGCATCACGACGCTGCGAGACCGCTTCGGGGGTCGTACTGCACCCTCACGCTGTGCTGCGGGCGGCGCTGGCAGGGCACGTCCGCAGAGTGGTGCTCGGTGCCGGGAGCGTGCCGATCGACATGGGGCGCAAGGTCCGCGTGTTCACGGGAGCGGCACGCGAGGCCGCCCTCCTCCTGGCGGTTCGCTGCGATCACCCCGGCTGCGGTCTCCCCGCCGACTGGTGCCAGGTCGACCACTCCACCGAGTGGCACGAGCACGGAACCACCGACCAACGCAACGCCGGGGTCGAGTGCAGCGGCCACAACCGCGAGAAGCACCGAAAACGATGGCGAACCCGCCGTGACACGGAGGGTCGCGTCCACACCATCCGGGCCGACGGCACCATCATCCTCCCGGTCGGTGCCCGACCACCCACGTTCCCCGAGGAGCCCGACGACAACTCCGACCGACCCGCCGCCTGACCGCCGTGCGTCGGACTCGGGGCCGGGCGGCGGGATGCTGTGCGGCTGCAATGCGGTGCGACGACGCCTTCCGCCCTCGGCGGTGGCCGGCCTCCTGCATGGAAGACTCCTCGGATGAGTTCGTTGACGCCACGCTGGCAACAACGCCTCCGGGCACCGCAGATCAAGTCATTCAGCCTCCTGGGAGCACCGGTGTCGTGGGCGCAGCACCGGGAACGCGGTGTGCTGCTCGCAAACCCGAGCGGGCGATTCGAGGTGTACGCATTCGACGCATCGTTGCGACCGGCGCAGTTGCGCCAGGTCACTGATCGGCAGCAAGGGACCGTCGGTTGCGCGATCTCGCCCGATGGTGCAGATGTGTTCTGGTTCGACGACCAGGCCGGCGATGAACTGGGTCGTTGGCGACGCCAGCCGTTCGCTGGCGGCGACGAGAAGGTCCTGTTGGGTGATCTTCCGACGGCGTACGGGAGCGGGATCGTGACGCGCCGCAATGGAGCCGCAGTCATCGGGCGGGGCGTCGACGTCGGATTCGAACTCGCTGTGTCGTCGACCGATGGCAGCGGTCGGGTCGTGTACCGCTCCCCGGAGCACGCCAAGCTGGTCGACGCCGACGACCACGTCGCAGCGATCAGCCATCCACCCGACGGCGATTTGTTCCACCCCATCGTGCGCATTGTCGATCTCTCGGATGGTCGAATCGTGGCGGAACTCGACGACCAGGGTCGAGGCGTGACGCCGATCGCCTTCTCGCCCGCTGGAGACCGGCGCCTGCTGGTTGCGCATTCGCGTCACGATCGCAAGGGGTTGCTGATCTGGTCGCCCGACACCGGCGCCGTGGAGGAAGTGGCCGTGGACCTCGACGGCGATGTGGCTGGGCAGTGGCTGCCCGACGGCAACGGGCTGCTGCTCGTGTCGTCGCTCGACGGACGAGATGTGGTGTCACGCTTCGACCTGTCCTCGGGTTCGTTGGATCGTCTCGGTGCGCCTCGCGGTGTCGTCGACGAGTGCTCCGCCAGGATCGATGGCACGGTCCAGGCGCTCGTCGAGTCCGCTGCGGAGCCGCCCCGCATCATCGAGATCGGTGGCGAACCGATCGTCGTCCTCGACGGGGAGCCGCCGGCGCCGTCCGTCTCGGCCGAGGACGTCTACGCCGAAGGTCCAGCCGGCCGCGTACACGCCTTCTTGCACCGACCGACCGTCGGCAGCGCACCGTTCCCGACCGTGTTTGCCGTGCACGGCGGTCCGACCGCTCAAGATCTCGACGTGTACGACCCGGCGACGGCGGCGCTCGTCGATGCCGGCTACGCCGTCGTGCGTGTGAACTACCGCGGATCCACCGGGTACGGCCGGACGTGGCGTGACGCACTGGTCGCTCGCCTCGGCGCCATCGAGATGGAAGACATCGGCGCAATCCGTACGTCATTGGAAGCCGACGGCATCATCGATCCGGCCAACGTGGCGATGGTCGGCAGATCCTGGGGTGGCTACTGACGTTGTTCGCTCTCGGTGTCGAACCTGACCGTTGGTCAGCAGGTGTCGCGTTCGTGCCGCTGGCCGACTTCGCGATCAGCCAGATGGACCAGCCGGCGTGGATGACGGCGTACGACCATGTTCTGTTCGGGGGCACGCTCGACGAGATGCCCGACGAGTATCGGGCGGCTTCGCCGCTGACCTATGTCGACGCCGTGCGCTCACCGCGTTTGATCACCGCCGGCACCAACGATCCTCGCTGCCCGCCCGCGCCACCGACACCTACGTCGACGAGCTTCGTCAGCGCGCCCACGACGTGATCTACGTCCGCAAGGACACCGGACACGCGACGTACGACAACGAAGCGTCGCGTCGAAGACATCGGTCTCATGCTCGAGTTTCTCGAGTCACGCATGCCGGCACGATGACCCCGGCAATTGCGACGTGATCCCAATCGTGGGCCGCTCGGCGTCCGGCAACATGCTCAGGCATTCCTGTGCCACCCTCGGCGGCTGAGCGCCGAGAGACAGGATCACTCGATACGCAGGCCCGAGATCGCCCGGGAGATGACGAGCTGCTGGATCTCGCTCGTGCCTTCGAAGATCGTGTGGATCTTCGCGTCGCGGTGCCAGCGCTCGACGGGGTACTCGCGGGTGTAGCCGTAGCCGCCGAGGATCTGGATGGCGTCTTCGGTCACGCGAACGGCGGTCTCGGACGCCTTCCACTTCGACATCGACCCTTCGCCGTTCTTGAACGTGCCGTTCTTGGCGAGCCAGGCCGCGCGCCAGATCAACAGGCGGCTGGCGTCGATCTCGGTCGCCATGTTGGCGAGCTTGAAGGCGATCGCCTGATTCATGATGATCGGCTTGCCGAACGCGTGGCGCTCCTTGGCGTAGTCGAGCGCGTACTCGTAGGCGGCACGAGCAACCCCGAGTGCCTGCGCACCGACGGCCGGGCGAGTGGCCTCGAACGTGGCCATCGCCGGCTGCTTGCCGGTCGACACGTGCTCCCGGGCTCGGGCGAGCTTGGCGTCGAGCTTGTCCTTGCCGCCGAGCAGGCACGAGCCCGGCACCTTCACGTCGTCGAGCACGACCTCGGCGGTGTGGCTCGCCCGGATGCCGTGCTTCTTGTACTTCTGGCCCTGCGAGAGACCCTTGGTGCCGGGCGGGACGATGAAACTCGCCTGGCCCTTGGACTTGAGCTCGGCGTCGACACTGGCCACGACCACGTGCACGTCGGCGATGCCACCGTTGGTGATCCACGCCTTCGTGCCGTTGAGCGTCCACTCGTCCTTCGCCTCGTCGTAGACGGCGCGGGTACGCAGGCTCGACACATCGGAGCCGGCATCGGGCTCGGACACACAGAACGCTCCGAGCTTCACGTCGTCGGCGGTGCCGTAGCACTGGGGTACCCACTCCATGATCTGCTCAGGCGTGCCGTTGCCGGCGATGCCGGCCGCCGCGAGCGCGGAGCCCATGATCGCCATGCCGATGCCGGCGTCACCCCAGAAGATCTCCTCGATGGCGACCGGAAGGGTAAGCCCGGTCGGGTCGCCCATCGCGTTCAGGAGGAAGTCGGTGCCGTAGAGCCCGACCTGTGCAGCCTCTTGCACGACCGGCCACGGGAACTCCTCGCGCTCGTCCCACTCGTGAGCGGCCGGACGAATCACACCCTCGGCGAAGTCGTGGACCCACTTCTGGATCTGGATCTGATCTTCGGAGAGATTGAGCGAGAAATCGGTCATGGCCTCAAGTTACCCACGGGTAACCCCGTTGTCCACTCGCCGTGAACGTTCGCGAGCCCGCCCACAACGGCCTCGCTGCACCTGGATCAGCACTACTCTCGACGGGAGTGGAGCCGGCCGACGAGATTCCCGACACTCGGTCGAGCGCTCCCTGCGACAGGCGCCCCGAGCGGGTCTCGGCCGCCGAACTCGACGCCGAGTTCGAACGGTTCTTCATCGCTCACCACGACGCCATCCTGCGAGCGCTCGAGGCCGCAACGGGCGACCACGAGATTGCCGTCGATGCCACCCAGGACGCGTTCATCAGGGCCCACACGAGGTGGTCGTTGATCCGCACCTACGAGGCACCTGACATCTGGGTCCGACGAGTTGCCATCAACGTGAGCCGCGACCGCATGCGGTCCGAGCGGCGCCGTCGCAACCGAGAGGCGACCCATGATGCTTCCGCCCAACTGTCGACGGCGGACCAGTTCGATGCGGACACGAACGTGCGCGCACTTCTGGACCAACTCCCCCAACGCCAGCAGGCGAAGTCGCGAGGTTGTTCTATGTCGACGATCGCAGCGTCGACGACATCGCTCGACAGCTCGATCTGAGCAGTGGAACCGTCAAGTCGTACCTAGCGGAGGGCGCGGGATCGTCTCCGCCACGCCCACCCGAGCTGACCTCGGCGAGCGTCCGGTGCGGCGGCCTCGGTGGTGGCGGCGGCGGTGTCGGGCTCGGTGTCGTCACTGCGCCCGGCGGCGGTGTCGGCGTCGATGCCGGGCTCGGTGCCAATGCGCCCGTCGGTGGCACCAGGGCCGGCAGCGGCATGGCCGGCGGCGGTGTCATGAGCGCCGATGGTCGCTGCACGGCGACGACCCCGAGCGGAGCAGCGAGCTCGTTGACCGTACCGGGCAGTGGCGGTATGGCGGCGACCAGCGGCATCGCCGGCGGCGCCGCGTTCGACATCGGTGACGGCGTGAGCGTCGGCACCGGCATGACCATCGGAGTCGGCAAGGGCCCCCGAGCGGGCACGACTCCTGGCGCGGCCTGCGAGCGTCTCTGGTCGCCGACGATCAGAGGGACTTGCGGCGCAGCACGACGAGCAGACGAACCGTCAGCACGACGACGACGGCGATCGAGATCCACGAGGCCACTCGGAACCACTGATTGCCGGCATCGGTCCCGGCAAGGATGCCGTGGTAGGTCGCCGTCGCATAGAGCACGAAGCTGGTCCGGTGCACCCATCGCCACGCGGTTCGTGGCAACCGCCGGATCGCCAGCGATGTCGCCTCGATGGCGAGGAGCAGATACAGCGACACGACACCGAATGCCACGGCCCCCGGCTTCCACTCGGACGCCATCGGCACGAAGATGTCCGCCCACCCGAAGGTCACGTAACTGTCCGGCCGCGATCCCGATGAGATGGATGGCCGTGAAGATCACGGCGAGACCGCCGAGATGGCGGTGCAGGTCGAGGATCCATGCCGGGCGCAGTTTGCGGGCGGCGATCCGCGTGGCCGACACCTTCGTCGACAGAAGCAACCCCCACACCACCGACAACGTCAGCAGCGCCCAGGCGATGATGCCCGATGATCGGGCGACGAACCACCACACCTGCGAGTTCACGGCGTCATCCGCCGTCGATGGACGGTCTCGTAGCGTCGGGGCGCTACTGAGCGCACGAGCAGACCGGACATGTCGTAACGGTCGAACACCGAACGAGCTCCGGCCGCCCCGGCCATGAGCGCCACCTTCGCCACGACCTCGGCCCACCACAGGCTGGGCGCCACAGCCGTGACCGCATCGAGGTCGGTGTCGGCCGACGACCCGGTCGAGGGATCCACGAGATGGTGCACGTCGACATCACCTCGCCGCCAGCGCCGCCGCACCACGCTGCTCGTCGCGACCCCGCCCTCGGGAAGCGAGATCGTCGCAGCGACCGCCTCGCCGTGGTCCGTGTCATCGACCTGAACCTGCCACTCACGACCCGACCACGGCGGGCCGGCGACTCGGACGTCACCGCCGAGTTCGACCTGGACCGAGCCGGCGCCCTTCTCGAGGAGCGCGGCGGCGACGAGGTCTCCGGCGAGGCCCTTGCCGATTCCGCCGGGATCGAAGGCGGTGCCCTCCGGGAGCCGTACCGCCTTCACGTCGTCGAACAGCTCGATCGGCTCGACAGAGCCCGGTGACGGCGCATGGTCGTAACCTCGGGCCCATCGATGCACGTCATCCCACGTGGTGTCATAGCCCAGGGCCACGAGTTGATCGAGCATGAGCGGGTTGAACGCACCATCGGTCGCCACCCGCGCCTGCTCGGCTCGCGCGATCAACTCGAACGTCACGGCGGACACCACACACAATCGGCCCTCCGACCGGTTGAGTTGAGAAATCTCGCTGTCGGGGAGAAAACGGCTCCACGTCTGCTCAAGCTCGGCGACGAGGGCAACGGCGTGGTGGGCGAGGTCGCCGTCAGGTGCGACGACCCGACAGTTGGTGCCCATCGCCCGGAAGTGACGGCAAACCACCGGCGGGTTCCGGCCCGCCCTCGGTCACGACGGCGACGTGGTCGGAGGGGGCGGAGCGGTTGTCGGCGGTGGTGGAGGCGGCGGCGGCGCGGCCGTCGTCGGGGGCGCCGTGGGAGGGGGTGTCGGCGGCGGTGCCGGAACGGTCGGAGCGGGTGCGGCCGTCGGCGGTGCGGTCACCACCGGAGCCGGCGGCGCCGCGGGAGCGGGCGCTGGTGCAGCGGGGGACGGAGCAGCCGGTGCCGGCACGGCCGGCGCCGGCGCTGCCGGTGCGGGTGCGGCGGCTGGAGCAGCACTACCACGGGGGGTCGGCGCCGGGGCCGACGGGGCAAGGGGTGCGGCGGCGACGGTCGGGGCCCCAAACGGGCCGGCGGGGCACCGTGGTGGTCGCGACAGCGGGATCGACGACGGTCCCGGGCAATGTCGACGTGGTCGTGGAGGTGGTCAGGTCGATCGCGGACTCGACGGCGCCGTCGGGGATGGTCGTGGCCGTGCTCGTTGCGGTTCGTCGTCGGGCGGCGGGGGATCGTCATCATTGGGGGCAGCGGTCAGCGGACCCATGACCGGCACGAGTGCCAGAAACCCTGCAGCGGCGGCGACCGTCACGCCGACGCGGGCTCGGCCGGCCGGGTACGGCCCGGCGACGCCCGACGCGGTGGCTCCACCGCCAAGATCACCGGATCGACCGCCACGTCGGTGTGCGATGCCAGCAGCGGAGCGGGAAGGTCAACGGCCGCTCCCGTCGGCGGGAGCAGATCTGCTGTGGGCGCTGCGATCGCCGAATCGGGACGCCGAGCCTGCAAGGCGGCGAGTCGTTCCTCGATACTCGGGTCGTTCACCACCGCTCCAATCCACTCGCGAACCCACTGATCACAACCGCTACACGATCCTGCGCCCCGGTCCGGTTCGGTCACTGAGCCAACTCTTGATCAGATTCGCCCCCGGCTTGTACACGTGCACGCCGTCCCAGCGGTAGCCGAGGTCGGTGGCGATCGCCTCGTCGTTGCACCACTCGTCGGGACCTTCGACGAACTGCACCCGCTAATGTCGCTGTCGTCCCGTAGGACGCCGCGGTCTCACGGAGGAGGTCGTTGACGTGGGCGACCCGACCGTCGTCGCCGCGTTCGGGCAGCGCTCGCACTCCGGCGCCCTCCACGTCCTGGGGCCGCATGCAGGCCACTTCGAGCAGCCCGACATTCGTCCCCTGCGCGAGCATGGCGTCGATGCCGCTGCGCAAGTTGGTGACGAAGAGTTCGTCACCCGCCGGGGTGGCGAAGCCGTAGAACGCGCCATCGTCGTCGATGTCGAACACGTCCCACGCACCGACGACCACCAGCACCGCGTCGGTGTCCGCTGCCGCCTGTGCCCACTCCTCCTGCCAACCGTCACAGATCGAGAAGTTGTTCCCGAACTTCACGGCGCTGTGGTACTGAACCCGAGTCGTACACACTGCACCCGTCGACACTGCCGTTGACGACGGTCGGGAACACGTCGTCGATCCCATCGGGGAGATTGATCGCCAAGCGCGCGTTGGCCGGCCAGTCACCGACGATCGCGAGGCGTGCCGACGTCGCGGGCACGATCGGCGGCACGGTGTCGACCACCGTGTCCGCGACCGTGGCGGCAACAGCGTCCGAGGGTGACGCCGTCGCCGACTCGTCCGACGTCGAACTGTCGGCAACGGCATCGGTTGCGGGATTCGTCGTGGCCTCGTCGAGTTCGAACACGACGTCGTCGCCGCCTTCGAACCGGTTGAAGGCGTCGACGTTCACATAGAACAGGGCAAGGATGCCGACGAGCATCACGCCACCGGCGATCGGCCAGTACGTGATCGACGCCCGATCACTCCACCACCGACCGATGATTCCCTGTCGAACCGGCGATTCCAGGAACCGGTACGACGCTTCGGCCACGATGATCGTGAGGAACATCGCCCAGAGGAACGCCGTGATCGAGCCGGTCGTCGCGCCGACGATCACGAAGATCGGCCAACTCCACAGGTACAGCCCGTAACTGCGACGCCCGACCTCGACGAGCGGACCCCAACTGATGATCCGGCGGAAGCCGACCGCTGCCGGATGCACCGCGACCATCACCGCAACGAGTGACAGAATCGACACGAGCGCCATGAGCCACTGGTAGACGTAGCCCGCGGTGATCGACGCAGCGACCGCCGCACATCCGAGCGAGCCACCGCAGCGGCCCCGAGCGGATCGAGCAGGCGCCCTGCCGGCGCGTCGGCAGCCCTGGCCCAGCGCCACGGCCTCCACACGAACGCCGCACCGGCGCCGAGTAGGAGCCCGCCCGATCGGGTCAGCGTCGAGAGGTACATGTAGTTGGTCCGGTCGACGCCGTCGAAGATGCCGGGTGGACCACCGAGCGGCGACGGCGAGCGCGACTGCAACCAGAACATGTAGGCGAACGCAACGAACGCGGCGCCCACGACGAAGCCACCGACCACCCGTCGGGGTAGCCGGATCCGCATGAGCGCGACGAACAGCAGCGGCCAGATCAGATACCACTGCTCCTCGACGGAAGGCACCACAGGTGCCGCAGGAGCGGCGGATTCCCAGCGAAGTAGGGTGTGTCGCCCAGGATCTGGCCCCAGTTGTTGACGTAGAAGATCGACCACACCATGTCACGACGCAGCTGCCACTGCTGCTCCGCGGTGCCGACCAGCGCCGCCCAGACACCGACGGCGAGCAGTACGGCGTACAGCGCCGGGAAGAGCCGGCGGGCCCGCCGCCGCCAGAACTGCCGGAACTCGATGCGGTCGTTGCGGTCGTGTTCGTCGAGCAGCAACGACGTGATCAGGAATCCCGACACGACGAAGAACACCTCGACCCCGAAGAACCCGCCGTGCATCCACGAGAACCCGCCGTGGTACAGCAGCACCACCGCGACCGACAGCGCCCGCAGCCCGTCGAGTGACGGCTGGTACCCCATCGTCGGGAACGTCGTCGGAGTCGGCCGAGTCGTCGTTGCGGACCGGTCGGGAGCGGGGGCGGCCGTCGACCACGACTCGGCTCGCGGCCGGTTCACTCGGTGCGTCGACGGTGGTGGTCACCGTCGCAACGAGGTGCCCTCGCGAGTGGTCTCGACCGTCCAACCGTCCGCCTGGAGTTCGGCTCGCAGGGCGTCGGCCAGCGCGAAGTCCTTGGCAGCGCGGGCGCGTCGAGCGCCCGAGCACGATCAGCGCTGTCGGCATCGATGTCGCCTGCGGCCGCCAGACGGAGACCGAACGTCGATGCGATCACATGGGCCGCCGCGGCGAGCGCGGCGGCGTCGGACGATCCGGCGTCGAGCGCGCCGTTCGCTCGACGGACCGTGTCGAACAGCAGCGCCGTGGCCTTCGGCGTGTCGAGATCGTCCTCCATGGCCTCACGGAACTCGGCGAGCACCGCGTCGTCCGGCGCCGCTCCGGCGAGGTCACTCGTGCGCGCCGCGAAGGAGTCGAGGCCGGCGAGCGCCTTGACGGCGCCGTCGATGTTGTCCTGGGTGACCTTCACCGGGCTGCGGTAGTGCGACTGCAGCAGCACCATCCGGTACGCCCGCGGGTCGTACAGCTCGATGAGGTCGACGAGGTTCGACACGTTGCCGAGACTCTTCGACATCTTCTCGCCCTCGGCGTCGACGACGAAGCCGTTGTGCATCCAGTGGTTGGCGAAGGTCTTGCCGAGCGCGACCGCCTGGGCGCGTTCGTTCTCGTGGTGGGGGAAGCGAAGGTCCTGCCCGCCGCAGTGCAGGTCGAACCCTTCGCCCAGCAGATCGAGGCTCATCACCACGCACTCCGAGTGCCAGCCCGGGCGGCCGGCACCCCACGGTGAGGGCCAGGCCGGGTCGCTCTCGGTGGGCTCCGACGTGGCGAACTTCCAGAGCACGAAGTCGGCCGGGTGCCGCTTCGGCTCCGCGCCGACGACTTCCCGATCGCCTGCACCCGAGCGCATGTCGTCGACCGACTGGTGCGCGAGGAGGCCGTAGTCCTCGACCGATTCGACCGACATGTAGACCCCGTCGTCGGTGACGTAGGCATGGTCGGTGGCGATCAGCTCGGCGATCATCTCGACCATCTCGTCGACGTACTCGGTGGCATGCGGTGTGTCCGACGGCCGTTCGAAGTCGACGGCGTCCATCGCCTCCCACCAGATGGCCTCGCACTTGGTGGTGATGTCCTGCCAGGGGCGACCCTCGCGGACGGCACGCTCGATGATCTTGTCCTCGATGTCGGTGATGTTCGACACGAGCCGCACCTCGAGCCCGGTCCATTCGAGGTACCGGCGCATGATGTCGTACACGAGCGTGGCGCGTCCGTGGCCGAGGTGCGGGGGGCCGTAGACCGTGGGACCGCAGAGGTAGATGCTGACCTTGCCCGGCTCGCGCAGGGCCAACTCGCGGACCGATCGCGTCGCCGTGTCGTACAGGTGCAGCACGCCGAGAAGTCTACGAGCGCAGCGAACCCCGTTTGCGGGAGCTTTCCGATGGGACGGGCCGTCGGAAAGCTCCCGCAAACGGGGAATCGGCCGGGTGGGTGGGGTCGGTAGCCTCGGAGCCCTATGACGAACCCGGCGACGAACATCCCGGACAAGCCGACGCTCGACGGCATCGAGGAGCGCTGGGCGGCCCAATGGGACGCAGAGGGCACCTACCGGTTCGACGCATCGGCACCCCGCGAGGACGTGTTCTCCATCGACACGCCACCACCGACCGTCAGCGGGTCGCTGCACATGGGCCACGTGTTCAGCTACACCCACACCGACACGGTCGCCCGGTTCCAGCGGATGTCGGGCAAGGCCGTGTTCTACCCGATGGGCTGGGACGACAACGGCCTGCCCACCGAACGCCGGGTGCAGAACTACTACGGCGTGCGCTGCGATCCCACCCAGCCCTACGTCGAGGGGTTCGAGCCGCCGTTCCGTGGTGATCCCCCGAAGAACCACCATGCCGTGCCGATCTCACGCCCGAACTTCCTGGAACTGTGCGACGAACTCGTCGAGCTCGACGAGCAGATCTTCGAGGCGCTGCTGAAGCGGCTCGGGCTGTCGGTCGACTGGAACTACCAGTACGCGACCATCGACGAGCACTGTCGCCGCACGAGCCAGCGGGCGTTCCTCCGCAACGTCGCCCGCGGCGAGGCCTACAGCCAGGAGGCCCCGACGTTGTGGGACGTCGACTTCCGCACCGCCGTGGCCCAAGCGGAGATGGAGGACCGGGAGCGCCCGGGCGGCGTACCACGAGATCGCGTTCGCCCGCACCGACACGAGCAGCGGCGGTCCGGCCACGATCGAGATCGACACGACACGGCCCGAGTTGCTGGCGGCGTGCGTCGCCCTCGTCGCCCACCCTGACGACGAGCGGTACCAGCCCCACTTCGGCACGCACGGTTCGGACGCCCCTGTACGGGGTCGAGGTGCCGATCGTCGCCCACGAACTCGCTCAGCCCGACAAGGGCACCGGCATCGCGATGATCTGCACGTTCGGCGACACGACCGACGTCACCTGGTGGCGCGAACTGAACCTCCCGATGCGTCCGATCATCGGGCGCGACGGGCGACTGCTCCCCGAGGCCCCCGACGGCGTCGATCCCGAGGCGTACGCCGCGATCGCCGGGCTCACGACCAAGCAGGCGCAGACCGCGGTGGTCGAACAGCTCGTCGCCGCCGGGCTCCTGATCGGCGAACCACGCCCGATCCAGCATCCGGTCAAGTTCTACGAGCGCGGTGAACGCCCGCTCGAGATCGTCACGTCCCGGCAGTGGTACATCCGCAACGGTGGTCGAGACGCCGACCTGCGGGCGGCGCTCGTGGCTCGTGGCAGCGAGGTCACGTGGCATCCCGCCCACATGCAGCACCGTTACGACAACTGGGTGGAGGGCCTCAACGGCGACTGGCTCGTCAGCCGCCAGCGATTCTTCGGCGTGCCCGTTCCCGTCTGGTATCCACTCGACGAACATGGCGAGCCCCGCTACGACGACCCGCTGCTCCCGGCCGAGTCGCGCCTGCCGATCGACCCGTCGACCGACACCCCCGACGGCTACACCGAGACCCAGCGTGGCGAGCCGGGAGGATTCGTCGGCGACCCCGACGTCTTCGACACCTGGGCGACGTCGTCGCTCACCCCGCAGATCGCCGGTCGTTGGGAGGAGGACGGCGACCTGTTCGACCGCGTCTTCCCGATGGACATGCGACCGCAGGGCCACGACATCATCCGGACCTGGCTGTTCTCCACGATGACCCGCAGCCACCACGAGTTCGGCTGCGCCCCGTGGAAGCATGCGGCACTGTCCGGGTGGATCCTCGACCCCGACCGCAAGAAGATGTCCAAGTCCAAGGGCAACGTCGTCACACCGCTGGACCTGTTCGAGACCTACGGCACCGACGCCGTGCGCTACTGGGCGGGTTCGGGGCGCCCCGGCGTCGACACCGCCTTCAGCGAGGACCAGATGAAGGTCGGCCGCAAGCTGGCGAACAAGCTGCTGAACGTCACCAAGTTCGTGTTGCAGTTCGGCGCGCCCGCCGACGACCGTTCCCTCGATGACGGGGTGACCGACCCGATCGACCGGTCGATGCTCGCCAAGCTCGACGCCGTCGTGTCCGAGGCGACCGAGGCGTTCGAGCAGTTCGACTACGCCCGAGCGCTCGAGCGCACCGAGTCGTTCTTCTGGTGGTTCTGCGACAACTACGTCGAGTTGGTCAAGGGCCGCACCTACGACGAGGCCCGTCCGGAGGCTGCCGATTCGGCCAAGCGCGCGCTGCGGGCCGCCTTGAGCACGGTGCAGCGCCTGTTCGCGCCGATCCTGCCGTTCGCCGCCGAAGAATCGTGGCGCTGGTGGAACGACACGCACCATTCATCTCGCGCCATGGCCCGTCCCGATCGGTCGGTCCGAGCAGCCGTTCGGCGACCCGACCCTGATCGACGCGACCATCGAAGTCCTCACGCAGGTGCGCCGAGCCAAGACCGAGGCCAAGCAGAGCCAGCGCGCGGTCGTCGAGGCGCTGGTCGTCACGGCGCCGGAGACACTGCATGCGGCACTGGAGTTCGGGGGCCCCGACCTCGTCGATGCCGGTTCGATCCGAGCCCTCACCGTGGTCGCCGGTGACAGCCTCACCACCGACATCGTCCTCGCCGACGCCGGGTGAGCCGCTCCGTGGCTGCCCGAACGATGCGGTGACTGCCGGGTAACGTCGGTCCGTCATGTCGGAAGAATCAGCGCCCAGCACTCCGGCGAAGCCGAAGCGGTCGTGGCCGCAACGACTGACGATCGCCGCCGTGTTCGCGTTGGCGCTCGGATCCTTCGGAGCGGCCGGAGGTCTGTACGCCGGGCAACGCGTCATCGAGGACCGCAACATTGCTCCTGCGATCATCGACCCGTCACAGGTGACCACGGTCGCTCCCGTCGGGGATCAACCCACCGCCGCGACGACACCCGAGACCGCACCGCCCGAGACGTTCCCGCCCGCCGAACCCGACGCGAAGAACTTCCTCATCACCGGCGCCGACAACAACGCCTGCGTCGATCCCGACTCCCCGTACGCGCCCGCGTTCGGTGACCGCAGCAGCTTCGGCGAACGCAGCGACACGATCATGATGTGGCGCGTCAATCCCTCGACGTCACAGGTCGCCGTGTTGTCGTTCCCCCGTGATCTGTTCGTGGACATCGCCGGCTCGTCGCGCAAGGGGCGGATCAACGAGGCCTACGAGCGCGACAACCCACAGAAGCTGATCGACACGATCTACCAGAACTTCGGGATCGCGCACCGACCACTTCGTCCAGGTCGACTTCTGCGCATTCCAGACGCTGGTCGACGCCGTCGACGGTGTTGCCGTTCCCTTTGCGACGCCGGTGCGGGATCCGAACACCGGTCTCGACGTGCCCGAGGCCGGCTGCTACACGTTCACCGGTGATCACGCGCTCGCCTACGTCCGGTCCCGCAAGCTCGAGTACCTCGACGTGGACGGCGAGTGGAGGCGCGACCCGACGTCCGACCTCGGTCGTATCTCTCGCCAGCAGGACTTCCTCAAGCGAACGGTGCAACGCCTCCTGGACAAGGGCGCCTACGACCCCGACGTCGCCGGCGGACTCATCCAGACGCTGTCGGAGTACATCGTCACCGACCAGCAACTCACGCCCCGCAAGATGCTGGAGTTCGCCGGTGTGCTGTCCGGCGTCGACCCGACGGGCATCACGACGTACCAGATCGAGGCCGACCCCCGCACGATCCAGGGCAACGCCGTGCTGGTACCGAACATCGACGGCGACAACATGGGCGCGATCTTGGCGGTGTTCCGCGGTCAGGCGACCCTCGGGGCCGATCCCCGAACAGGTCTTCGAAACCACGGTCCCGACCACCGGCGCGCCGACGGACACGGTGGCGCCGACGACCACGCTCGCACCGGGTGAGGTCGCTCCGGCCACCACCTTGCCGCAGGTGATCGCCAATGAGAACAACTTCGGCGTCGTGCCCGACAAGAACATCTCCTGCTGAGCGCAGCGGGGATCTGACCGTCGCAGCGCTCAGGCGTCGAGCACCCGGGCGAGCGCGGACGCCGCATCGGACGGTCCGGCGACCGTCGTGAATCGGGCCCCGGTGAGCTCGGCGAGCTCGCGGGCCTCGGCGTCGTCGGACTCGGGAGCGACGATCACGAGTTCACCGAGGCGGAGCGCAGCACCGACCACGTCACCCGGGGTCGTGGCCCGGCAATCCGACAACAGGATCGTGATCTTGCGACCTGCCCGTGAACGCGAGAGCTGATCGGCCGCGGCGGTCAACGCGGCGGCGACGTCGGTCGTGCCGAACCCCCGCAGGGCCAACACCGAATCGATGACCCGCTCGTTCGACTTGGGCGCATCCTGTGACTTCGCGGCGATGACGTCCTTGCCGAACGACAGCACCGAGTAGTCATCCGGGCTGCGCCATGCAACCGCCGACGCAGCCACCGCGGCAGTTGCGAGCGGACGCCCCGTCATCGACCCGCTCCGATCGACGAGCAGGCAGATCGCCGTGCCCGGCGTCGACCACGAACGCACCCGGAGGTCGTCGGGGTCGACGGCTGCACCGTGTGACCTCGCGGTGACGAGCGCATCCAGGCTGGCGTCGACGTCGAGGTCGCCGCCGTCGGGCCGATAGGGCTGCGTGCGGAGCTGACCGACACCACGGGGGGTGGCCGGACCGCGGCGGGCGATGTCGAGAAACAGGCGGCCGGCGAGGCGGCGAGCCAGCTCACGCAGTTTCGGATCGGTCGCTCCCGTCAGGTCCGCGAGCAGCGCGAGGGTGTCGTCGGGATCATCCTCCAGCGCCGACTCGACGGCATCTTCGTCCAGCTCGCCGACCTCCGGCGAGATCTCGTCGAAGTGCGGCTGCTGCTCCAGCGCTCGGCGCGACGTGGTCTTGCGGCGGGCCTTGCTGACCTCGTCGTCGGCCTCGTCGCCCTCCTTGGTCGTCGGGGGCGCCGAGGAGTTCAGCCGGCCGTCATCGCCCCGTTCGGGGCGTCCACTTTTCCCTCGCGCTGCCCATCGTCCTCCCGGCGGCCGAACACGCTGAGCCAGAGCTCGCGCACGATGTCCTCCGTCGAACGGGTCGTCCCTTCCCGTAGCCGGATGCGACCCGACAGTGCGACCAGCGCCGCATCGAGCGACACGTCACCCGCAGCGACCGACGAGCCGCGCACCGCCGCCAGCGACGTTGCCACCGCGCACATGTCGATGGCCCCGCGGACCGACGATCCGACCCGCAGGTCGGGGTGCGATCGTGTGAGACGAACGAGGTCGACCACCTTGGCGACCCAGGCGGATCGAGATCGCTCGCCCCGGCGGTGCGTTCGGTGATCTGCCGCTCGTCCGTTGCTGTCTGGTAGTCGACCGCGAGCCGACACACCCGGTCGTACACCGCCCCGGAGATCCGCGCCGTGCCGATGGCATCGAACGGGTTCATGGCCGCGACGAGTCGGAAGCCGGGCGCAGCGACGAGACGGCCGAGACGGGGGACGTGCAGCTCGCCCTCGCTCATCACGGTGATCAACACGTTGAGCGTCTCCTCGGGAACCCGGTTGATCTCCTCGACGTACAACAGCGACCCCTCGCGCAAGGCGGCGGCGAGCGGGCCGTCGACGAACACCTCGGGGTCGTAGCCCTCGGCGAGCACGCGGGCCGGATCGAAGTGGCCGATCAGGCGAGCAGGTGTCAGTTCGGCGTTGCCCTCGACGAACTCGAATCCGACGCCGAGCTCGTGGGCAACCGTGCGCAACAGCGTGGACTTGCCGGTCCCCGGCGGGCCCTCGATGACGATGTGCCGATCGGCGATGAGCGCGGCGACGACGAGTTCGATCTCTCGCCGTCGACCGACGACGGTCGATACCGATCGACGCGACGAGTTCAGCCGGGGTCGACGACGAGCGATCAGCCATGCACGACCACGCCGCGGATGTTCTCGCCGTCGCGCATCGCCTGGTAGCCGTTGTTGATCTCGTCGAGCGTGTACCGGTTGGTGATGAGCTCGTCGAGTTTGAGCTGCCCGTCGCGGTACAGGTTGAGCAGCTTGGGGATGTCGGCGCGCGGGTTCAGCGACCCGAAGATCGTGCCCTTGATCTCCTTGTTCCACATCGCCAGCTCGAACAGGTTCACCGATGACTCGGTCTGGGTGATCGGGGCGACGCCGGTGACGACGATCGTGCCGCCCTTGCCGGCGAGTTGGGTGCCGAGCGCCATGAGGTCCCCGTACAGGACGCCGGGGGTCATGATCACCTTGTCGGCCATCATGCCGTCGGTCATCTGCATCACGCTCGGGAACGCTTCCTCCATCGAGGAGAACGTGTGCGTGGCGCCGAACTCCATGGCCTTCTCGCGCTTGAACTCGATCGGATCGACGGCGATCACGTGGCGGGCGCCGGCCATGGCCGCGCCCTGCACGGCGTTGATCCCGATCCCGCCGATGCCGACCACGACGACGGTGTCGCCGGTGGTGACGGCGGCCCGGTTCGTCGCCGAACCCCACCCGGTCGCCACACCGCACGAAACGAGTGCGACCGCCTCGAGCGGGAAGTCGGTGTCGACCTTGATGACCTGGTCTTCGGAGACACACGAGTACTGCGAGAACGTGCCGAGCTTGGCGAACAGCGACAACTCGGGCCCACCATCGGCGATGCGGTGACGGCTCGTGCCGTCGGTGATCATCCCCTTGAGGAACGCGCCGGCGCCGGCGTCGCACAGGTTCTGGCGGCCGGTCGAGCAGTAGCGGCAGCGACCGCACGACGGGATGAACGACGCCGACACGTGATCGCCGACGGCGACGCTCTTGACGCCCGGGCCGACCTCGGCGACGACACCGGCACCCTCGTGCCCGCCGACGATGGGCCAGAACTCCTCGATCCCCATCAGCGGCCACGCCTCCTGGGGCGGCACCATGTCACCGGTGATCAGGTGCTCGTCGGAGTGGCAGAGCCCGGCGGCCTTCCACTCGACCAGCACCTCACCGGCCTTCGGGGCGTCGACCTCGATCTCGTCGATCTGCCACTCCTGGTCGACTCCGTGCAGTACTGCCGCGCGGCTTCTCATGATTCCCCCTTGGTTCGATGTTGCGGTGGTGTCAGACACCGCGGTAACGGTCAGTCGTAGATGAGGACGCCGCGGATGTTCTTGCCGTTGCGCATGTCCTCGAAGCCCTGGTTGATCTCGTCGAGCGTGTAGGTGTTCGTGACGAGCGTGTCGAGATCCAGCTGGCCCTGGGTGTAGAGCTCGAGCAGCGCCGGGATGTCCTTGCGGATGTTGGCCGACCCGAACAGCGAACCGATGAGCTGCTTCTCGAACAGCGTGAGCATCGCTCCCGGAACCGCCATCGACATCTCCACGGTCGGGTGGATGTTGGTGACGACGATCTTGGCGCGCTTGCCGCCGAGCCAGAACGCCTCGCCGAGCGCGTCGCCGTTGCCGACGCCCATGGTCATGATGACCTTGTCGAACCCGCGGCCCCACGTGGAGTCACCGAGGCCGGCCATCGCGTCGGCGATCGAGGCGTAGGTGTGGGTGGCGCCGAGTTGCATCGCCGTCTCCCGCTTGAACTCCACCGGGTCGATCGCCGCGATCACGCGAGCGCCGGCGAGCTTGGCGCCCTGAATGGCGTTGGCGCCGATGCCACCGGCGCCGACAACGGCGACGAAGTCCCCGGGGCCGACTTCGGCGGCGTACACCGCCGAACCCCAGCCCGTGACGACGCCGCAGCCGAGCAGGCAGGCGCGATCGAGTGGGAGGTCCTTGTCGATCTTCACGCAGCTCGACTCGTGGACGACGGTGTGGTGGGCGAACGTACCGAGCAGACACATCAGCCCGAGGTCCTCGCCGGCGGCCGTGTGATGACGGGCCGTGCCGTCGCTGATCTGACGACCGGTGGGGAATGCGGCCCCGCCGACGTCGCACAGGTTCGAGTGCCCGGAGGCGCAGCTCGGACAGCGACCGCACGCCGGGATGAAGCCGAACACCACGTGGTCGCCCGGCTCGAGTCCGACGACGTTCGGGCCGACCTCCATCACGATGCCGGCGCCCTCGTGGCCACCGATCAGCGGCATCGGCGACGTCGCACCGGCGAGGTCGCCCGTCACGAGGTGCTCGTCGGAGTGACACATGCCCGACGCCTTGATCTGGACGAGCACCTCGCCGGACTTCGGTGGATCGAGTTCGATGTCCTCGACGCTCCACTCCTGGCCGATTTCCCTGAGTACTGCTGCGCGTGTCTGCATGGTCGAACAGTAGGTCAGGTGTCGAAGCACGACGGCATCGGACACACTGGGGTGATGCGTTCACCGGGGAACGATCCCGAAGCCGTCGTGGAGTTCGTCCGAGCCCTGCCCGACGACGAGCTGCACAACCTCGCGGAGGTCGTCCGCCAGGTCCAGATCGAGCGGGCGATCGACCACGGCGACCACGACGCGATCATCGCCGCAGCGTTCGAATCGGGCTTCGGGCGCGACGGGTTGGGCGTGCTCCCGTGGGTCGCCGGCAACGTCATCGTGTGTCCGGGCGGCATCATCTCGAAGTCCAAGTCGAGTCATCGTTGCCGATTCATCAGCGTCGACGACGTGTGGGTGTGGGACTCGGGTCTGCTGCTGCGGGAGGACAAGCGGTCCTCACCCGGGACCGAGGAGGGCTTCCGGGCGATCGCCCTCGTGCCCCTCGTCGACGGCATCGAGCTCGACGTCGTGTCCGGAAAGGCTCGCAGCGGACAGCACTCCGTCGATCACGTGATCAGCTTCGAGGTGCGCGGCGGTGAGCTGGTGGAGGTCAGCCAGCGCAACGTCACCCCCGCCAACATGCGCTGACCTCCGAAACGTCCCGAACACCCCGAAACTTCGCGGAATCCGGACGCTCAGCGACCGGATCGCGACATTTTCGGGTCTCAGCGGGGGAGGATGCGGACTTCGATGTACTGGCTCGGCGGGAGCCAGGCGTTCAGGGCGGCCTGGACGTCGCGAGCGGTGATCTCGTCGACGAGGAACGACTGATCCAGGAAGTCGTCGAAGGATGCGGTGCCGCCGGGATCGGTCAGCAGGTCGAGGACCTCGTCGTTGATCTGCTCGTTGCTGAAGAGGTCGATCTGCTGGCGGATCGCTTCGGTTGCCGCGGCGAACTCGGTGTCGCTCGGACCGTTGTCGCGGAGGTCCGCGAGCTGGGTGAGCACCGCATGCGCTCACCTCGTCGACGAGTTCGGCGCCGGTCGTGTTGGAGATGTACGTCTCGGCGTTGGGCGTCGCACCGTCACCGACCTGCACCTGGGCGTACGGCGAATACGAGTCACCGAGTTCCTCTCGGATCGTGTCCGTCAGCCGGTTCGTCACGACCTCCTGCACGACGAGCGCCGTCACGTCATCGATCCGGTCAGCGGTCCCCGGTGCCGTGAACAGGAACGACACGGTGGCCTGCTCGCCTTCGCCGGCCGTGACCGCTTCTTCGACCACGCCTGCGGGCGGTGCGGGCTCCACGTAGTCGACCGCCTCGGTGCGTCCCGTCGCCGGGAGCGTTCCGAGGTACCGCCGTGCCAGATCCGTCGCCTCCTCCACGTCGAAGTCGCCGCTGAACGCGAAGGAGAAGTCGGACGCATCTCCGTAACGATCCCGCACCACCCGGTCGATGCCCTCGGCCGTCACCGTGTTCAACGACTCGACGGTGGGCAGGAGGTAGACCGGATCGTCGTACCGGGCGTCGTACAGCGTCTTGATCTCGGCATAGCCCGGATCGATGGAGGGATCGGACGCGTACGACAGCTCGTCGTCGAGGTACTGCGACAGCGCCACCGGGTCGACGCGAGGTTGGGTCATCTGGAGGTGGATCAGCTGGAACAACACCTCGAGATCTGCCGTCGCGGAGGATCCGTACAGACCTTCGGTGAACGAATCGATGCCGAGCTCGAGACCGACGTCCTTGTCGGCGAGGAAGGCCTCGAGTGCCACCGAGTCGTAGGTCGCGACACCACTCTGGCCGACCACGCTGGCCACCGCGTCCCCAGCGGGGATGTCGGCCGGATCGAGGGCGGTCAGGCCCCCGGGGCTGCGCGCTTCGAGACTGACCTGGCCGTCGACGATGTCGGTCGGGTTCAGCGACACCTGCACGCCGTTGGGGAACTCGAGCACCGTCGGCGCCACGAACGACACCGAGCTGCCGTCGGACAGCGACTCGCTGGACACCTCCTCGACCGGCTCCGGCGCAGCCATCAACGCTCCCTCGATCGCCGCGTCGTCGGGTCGAGGCTCGAGGTCGCGAGTGCGCATCCCGGTCGCCTGCGCGACGAACGTCTCGGCGGCGGGCACTGCCGAGGCTTCGCTCTCCGGCACCACGACCAGCACATGGGGTCCGGCCGCAGCGAGACGATTCACGAACCCGTACGCCACGGTCTCGGGAGTCGCACGATCGAGCACCGCGTTCACCAGGTCGTAGGCGGCCTGCGCGCTCGGGATCGGCTCGTCGACCAGGACGTGTTGGACGTACTGCTCGGCGAACGCCGCATCCTGACGGGAATCTCGACCCTCGTACTGCGAGTCGGCGGCGGCGCGCACGGAGGACACCGCGCGGTCGACCTCGGCCTGGGTGAACCCGAATCGGCGCACTCGTTCGTACTCGTCGAACACGGCCTGTACCGACGCCTCCATGGCGTCACCGTCCGCCGACACCACGATCTCGGGCGCGTCGAGACCTCTCACGAACCCGCTCGAGTTCACCTGCGCATCGTCGAACGGCGCCTCACCCCGCACCGCATCGTTGCCCAGCCGGGTGCCGATGATGTCGAACGCCATCGCATCGAGAATCGCAGCCTGCTGCGTGGCCTCCGCCGACAGTGCGTCATCGACCACGGCGGTCGGCAGCGTCACCTGGGCGAAGCCCTCGGCGACGTCGGGGTCGGCAAGGATCGACACCTCGGGCTCGGTGGATGGTTCGACCGTGAGCTCGGGTCGCTCCGGCGAGGCGCCACGCGCCGTCATCGGCTGCGAAGCGGTCGATGAGTTGCTGTTCGATCTCCTCGGGATCGATGTCGCCGACGACGACGACGGCGGCGTTGTCCGGGCGGTACCAGTCGTCGTAGAACGACCGCAGCGGTGCCGAGGTCATCGCCGTGATGTCGGCATCGGTGCCGATCGGCTGCTTGCCCTCGTACGGCGAACCGGTGAGGAACAAGCGTCTCCAGCGCGTCGAAGATGCGGCCGTCCGAGCTGGCCGCCGACCCCCGCCACTCGTCGAGCACCACGCCACGTTCGGACTCCACCTGGGCCTCGTCGATCGTCGCCGACGAGAGCCACTGCTCGAGGACATCGAGCCCGGTCGCCACCACGTCGGGATCCTCCGTCGGCATCGTGAGCTGGTACACCGTCTCGTCGTAGGACGTGTAGGCGTTGATGTCGGCTCCGAATCCGGCGCCGAAGCTCCGCAGCACGGCGATCAGTTCGTTCTCGGGGAACTTCTCGGTGCCGTTGAACAGCATGTGTTCGAGAAAGTGCGCGCCACCCGCCTGCGTCGTCGTCCTCCAACGCCGAGCCGGCGTCGACCACGAGGCGCATCTCGACCCGGGACCCGGGATTGTCGTTGCTCCGGATGAAGTAGCGGAGTCCGTTGTCCAGTTCACCGATGACGACCGCCTCGTCCGGCTCGGAGATCGATGGCAGGCCGTTCGGATCCGGAGCGGTGATCGGCGTCGAGCCGTCGACCGGCGACGGCGGCAAGGTGCTCGCCGGCGCGGCGGAGTCGGCCGGTTCGTCCTTCGTCTCGCTGTCGGCGACCTCGGATTTCGACGAGCACGACGCAGCGAGCAGTCCGCCGATGAGCACCACCCCCGCCCATCGCGCTCGCAGTGTGGCGGATGAATCGCGGCGGATCACGGAGCGAGACTACGGCCTCCGAGCGCTTCGGAGATGCCAGCCCGGACGCGTTCGGTCCAGTCGATGTCCTCGGTGGATTCACCACCCGATCGGATCGCGGCACGCTCGGCGGCGAGCTGCTCGGCGAGCTGCGCGAGGTCGTCGGTGAGCAGCTCGGCGAACAGGTTGCGGAGTTCGCGGGCGAGCGCGGGGCTCGCACCGTCGGTGCTGACGGCGATGGTCACCCGCCCGACCCGCGCGACCGCCGGCAGGATGAACTCGCAGTCGATCGGCTGGTCCGCAGCGTTGGTCCAGATGCCGCGTGCCCGTGCGACCGCCGAGACCTCTGCATCCACCACGGCGTCACCGGTCGCCGTCACGACGAGTCGCATGTCGTCGAGGTCGGCCTCCTCGAAGGCCCGCTCACGAACCTCGGCGACTCCGGCCGCCGCGACGAACTCGGAGACCTCCCGAGCAACGAGCCGAACGACGGCGCCGGCCGCCACCAGCCCCTCGGCCTTGCGGGCGCCGATCCGACCGCCACCCACGACCAGCACGGGCACGTCGTGGAGGTCGAGGATCACGGGGTACGCGAACTGCGGCGACGGCAGTGCGCGGGAGAGGCCGCCGGCGGCCGGATCATCCATGTGACGAGTGTACGAAAAGGTAATTCACTACAAAGTTGATCTATTTGGTCGGAATTGATTGAATAGCGGTCGTGAGCGACACTCTTGCCCCGGCCACGATCGCCTCGAACATCGCGGATCGGCCCGCCGAGACCGCCGATCCGATCGTCGATGCGCACCACGTGCTCCAGTGGGCGAACCGTCGATTCGGCAAGCAGTTGTGCGTCACGGCCAGCTTCGGCGACGCCGTGCTGGCCCACGTCGCCAACGAAGCGATCCCCGGCGTGGAGATCACCCTGCTCGACACCGGCTACCTGTTCGCCGAGACGGAGTGGTTCGCCGATGACCTCCGCAGCCGGTTCGGACTGAACCTGCGGATCATCCGTCCCGACGCCGACCTTCCCCGCAACGTCTGGCAGACCGACACCAACGCCTGCTGCGCGGCGCGCAAGGTCGAGCCGTTGAACCGCGCCCTCGAGGGGCGCACCGCCTGGGTCACCGGTCTGCGGCGCTCCGACTCCGCCCTGCGTCAGAAGGCACCGTTCGTCCACGAGGATCTCCTGCGCGGCGTCGTCAAGGTCAACCCGTTGGCCGGATGGACCGACGCCGACGTCGTCACCTACGTCGCCGCCTACGACCTGCCGGACCATCCGCTCACCGAGCGTGGCTACCCGTCGATCGGTTGCTGGCCGTGCACGCGCCCCGTCACCGAGGGCGACGATCAGCGCGCCGGCCGGTGGGCCGGCTCCGACAAGACCGAATGCGGGCTGCACTTGTGAGTGCCGAGAAGATCAAGCTCGAGAGCAACTACCTCGGGGGCACGATCGGAGCGGAACTCGTCGACGACACCCCCGACTTCGACCACGACGCCGAACTGCTCCTCAAGTTCCACGGGATCTACCAGCAGGACGACCGCGACGTTCGTCGTGCCCGCACGCAGCTCAAGCTGCCGCTCGACTACTCCTGCATGGTGCGCGCCTCGGTGCCGGGCGGCGTGATCACGAGCGAGCAGTGGTTGGCCCTCGACCGGGTCGCCGCGCTGGCGGATCAGAAGCTGCGGCTCACGACCCGCCAGGGCGTGCAGTACCACGTCGTCCACAAGGGCGAGCTTCGGGAACTCGTGGCCGGCATCAACGCGTCGTTGCTCACCACGCTCGGCGGCGTGCGGCGACGTCGTGCGCAACGTGATGGCCTGCCCGCTCCCCCACCCGGAACGCACCGCGGTGATCGAACCGCTCGTCGCCGAGATCGTCGCCCGCTTCCGTCCGCAGACCGAGAGCTACTGGGAGCTGTGGGTCGACGGCGAGCGAGCGGTCTCGGCCGAGCCGCCGGCGGCAATGGATCCGATCGACGAGGTCGAGCCGATCTACGGCGCGGCGTACCTGCCGCGCAAGTTCAAGATCGCCATCGCCTGGCCCGGTGACAACTGCGTCGACATCTACACCAACGACGTCGGCATCGTGCCCACGCTGTCGGAGGGCACGGTCGGCGAGCTGACCGGGTTCGTGGTGCTCGCCGGTGGTGGGATGGGGATGAGCCACAGCCGGCCCGACGACACCTACCCGCTGCTGGCGCAGCCCGTCGGATGGGTGCCCCCGGACGAGATCGGTCAGGTCGTCGAGGCGATCGTCACGACCCAGCGCGACTACGGCAACCGCGACGACCGTTCGAGAGCCCGCCTGAAGTATCTGCTCGAGGAACGTGGGATCGACTGGCTGCGCGAACAGATCGAAGCGCGCACCGGTCGCCCGCTCGCGCCGCCCGTCGAGCTGCCCGACTGGGAGGTCGGCGCGCACCACGGCTGGCACGACATCGACGGCACCAAGGCGCTCGGGTTGCCGGTGCCGTCCGGAAAGGTCGCCGGTGGGCTCCGGGTGGCACTGCGACGCCTCATCGCCGATGGTGCCGTGCGCGAACTGCGGGTCACGCCTCGCCAGGACCTGCTGCTGCTCGGTGTCACCGACGCCGACAGCGTCGAGAACGTCCTGCGGGCCAATGGAGTGGCCCTCGCCGCGGACCAGAGCCCGACGCGCAACCTCGCGATCGCCTGCCCTGCGCTGCCGACGTGCAGCAAAGCGCTGGGCGAGGCCGAGCGGGTGCTGCCCGACGTGGTCGAGCAGTTGGAGAAGGTGCTCGCCGACACCGGCAACACCGGCCTCCCGCTGCGCCTCAACATGACGGGCTGCCCGAACGGCTGCTCGCGTCCGTACGCCGCCGAGTTGGGCATCGTCGGGCGAACCAAGAAGAACTACGACATCTACGTCGGTGGCTCCCCCGCCGGTGACCGCCTGGCACGGGTGCTGCGCGCCGACGTGCCCCTCGCGGCGATCCCCGAACTCCTGCGCCCGCTGCTCGCCGCGTTTGCGAACTCCGACAACGACGGCAGCTTCGGTGACTGGTGTGTCGAGCAGGACTGGCAGTGGCTCGAGTCGCTCCTGCCCGAACCCACCGGACGCCGACGTGCCCGCACCACCTCCTGACACCCCCCACCCCACGACGTTTGCGGGAGATTTCTGTTGGCCCGTCCCAACAGAACTGTCACGCAAACCGGTTGGACAGCGTGGCGCTGGTCGGGGCAGGTCCGGGGGATCCGGACCTCCTGACGGTCAAGGCGGTGCGGCTCCTCGCGACCGCCGACGTCGTGGTCCACGATGCGCTCGTGGGCGACGGGGTGCTGGCGCTCGTTCCGGAGTCGGCCGAGCGCATCGACGTCGGCAAGCGACCGGGCCGGCCGATCCCCCAGGAGATGATCTCGACACTGCTCGTCGAACTCGGCCGCCAGGGCAAGCTGGTCGTGCGACTCAAGGGCGGCGATCCGTTCGTCTTCGGCCGTGGCGGCGAGGAAGCCCAGGCGCTCGCTGACGCAGGCGTCCCGTTCGAGATCGTGCCGGGCATCAGTTCGTCGGTCGCCGCCCCGGCAGCCGCCGGGATCCCGGTCACCCATCGCGGCGTCTCCGCGGCGTTCACGGTCGTGACCGGCCACCGTCGAGCCGGAGAACCAGACATCGACTGGCGATCACTCGCCGCAGTCGGGGGAACGATCGTGGTCCTCATGGGTGTCGCCCAGCGTGCCGAGATCGCGACCGAACTCATGGCCGGAGGGCTCGAGCCGTCGACACCGGTCGCGGCCATCGAGTCGGCCACGACCGACGCTCAGGTCGTCGGGCGGTGGACCCTCAGCCGAACTCGCCGCCGCGGACGTCCGGTCCCCGGCCGTCATCGTCATCGGGGCCGTCGCCGCCTTCGAGTTCACGTCCGTGCCCCATTCGGTGGCTGCATTGATTGCGACGGCAGACTGATCGGGTGGAGCTCCCGCCGCCGGTCCTGTCACCGCTGCGCATCATCGGTCTCACCAAGACCTACGGGAGCACCGTCGCGATCGACCAGCTGACCCTCGAGGTCCCCCCGGGCGCGTGCTACGGGCTCGTCGGCCCGAACGGCAGCGGCAAGTCGACGACGATGAGGGCCGTCGTCGGTCTCGTTCGTCCGGATGCCGGGATGATCGAGGTGTGCGGTGTGCGGGTCGACCAGGACGTGCTCGCGACCCGCCGATCCATGGGCGTGATGCTCGACCCGCTGCAGCTGTTCGACCGGCTCACGGCCTGGGAGTTCATCGAGACGATCGGAGCGCTGCGTGAACTCGACGCCGACATCGCCCTGGCGCGGGCGACCGACCTGTTCACGGTCCTCGACCTGATCGACGACGCCGATCGGCCCATCGCCGGCTACAGCCACGGGATGCGCAAGAAGACAGCGTTGGCTGCCGCACTGCTGTCTCGCCCCCGAGTGGTCATGCTCGACGAGCCCTTCGAAGGCGTCGACCCGGTCTCCACCCGGGCGATGCGCCGCATGCTCGATCTGTTCCGTTCCGGTGGCGGCACGGTCGTGTTGTCCACCCATGTCATGGACATCGTCGAGCGGGTCTGTGACCACGTCGGCGTCATCCACCACGGACGTCTCGTGGCATCGGGTCCGATCGACGTGCTCCGCAACGGCCGCCGTCTGGAGGAGGCCTTCATCGACGTGGTCGGCGCGAGCGACGTCGACGCCGACGCCCTCGACTGGTTGACCTGATGAGCGATCTCGCGGTGTGCGCCCTGTTCGCCGGAATTCGCTGGAAGATGCTCCGTGGCGTCCTGACGACGAGTGGCTCGCAGAAGGTGGCCGTCGTGATCGGACTCGTCGCCTCGGTGATCGCTGGTGTCGTGGGCGGCGTCGCCGCCTTCGCGATCGGCCGGACCAGTGACGACCTGGACGCCGCCTACGTGACGCTCATCACCGGCATCGTGTTGATCGTCGTCATGGTCGGTGTGATCGCCGGTGTGACGCAACCCGTCGACCCGCGGGTGCTCGCCACCGAGCCGCTGGGGCAACGACAGCTCGGTCTCGGCCTGCTCGCCGCCTCCGCGTCCGGCCCGCCAGGGCTGTCCGCAGCGCTGGTGGCCATCGGGCTGTTCGCGGGGCGCGTTCGGGGCTGGCTCTCGATCATCCCGGTCACGTTCGCCGTGGTGGCGTTCCTCGCCACGCTGCTGCTGCTGTCGCGGACGACGATCAACTCGCTCGGTCTGCTCTCGACGCGCCACCCCCGTGTCGGCCAGATCGTCGTCGGACTGTCGAGCCTGGCGTTCTATGCGGCGTTTCAGATCGTTCCCCGTGCTGTCGCCGACCTCGACGACGGTGAGCGAACTCGGCTGGCCAACTGGTTGGCGTTCACCCCGATGGGACAGATCGGCCGTGGGCTCGCCGATGCCGGCACCGACCCTGCGCTCGCGCTCGTCCACGTGATGGTCGGTGTCGTCTGGCTCGTTCCGCTGCTGTGGCTGTTCACCTGGACGACCCGCCGTCTCGTCACGTCGGTGAAGGGCGGCGCCCGGGGCCGAGCCGTCGTGCGACCACGACGTCGCCCGGTGCGATCGCTCGCTCGTCGGATGTGCGGGAAGGGTGCGGTAGGAGCCGTGGCGTGGCGCGGGGTGCTCACCCGGTTCCGCACGCCCCGCACCGCGCTGGAGACGTTCACCGGCGCCGGCGTCGGACTTGCCATCGTGCTCGTCCCCGTCCTCACGGGCCGACAAGCGGGGGCGGGGGCGGTGCTCGTCGGTGGTGCCGTCCAGCTCGCCGTGCTGTTCATGGCCGGGAACAGCTTCGGATCCGACGGCCCCGCACTGTCCGGTGAACTCCTGACCGGCGTCGATCCGGCGGTGCTGGTGCAGGCCAAGGCTCGATCCGTCGTGGTGTCCGCCGCTCCCGTCGCCGTGGTCGGTCCGGTGATCGCCGCAGCGTTCACCGGTGAGTGGAACTACCTCCCTGCCGGGTTCATCGTCGGCATCGGCGGGCTGTTCGCCGGGCGCGGGAGCGGCCATGGTGCAGTCGTCGTTCGTTCCGATTGCCATCCCCGAGAGCGACAATCCGCTGGCGAGCGGCGACTCGGGGAAGGGATGGTTCGCAGGTCTGGTCCTGGCCGCCGTGCTGTTCGCCTTGGCGGTCCTGACCCTGCCGGTGGCGTTGGCCCTGCTGTGGGCGGTCGATCGTCAGTCGCTCTCTCTCGTCACCGTGTTCGCCCTCGTCGCGCTCGGTGTCGGGGTGCTCGTGGAGCGAGGCGGCATCGCCATCGCCGCCGGACGATGGCGCGATCGTGGCCCCGAGTTGTACGCCCAGATCGTCCCGGCGCGCTGAGGCCGGTGCGAGTTCGCCGTGGCTCTCGACTCCGGCCACGACTAGTGTTGGTGTCCATGGATGACAACGCCACCGCGACCGCCGACGGCACCGACACCGAACTCGCCGAGGATCTCCTCGTCGAGGAGTTGCTCGTCGAGGAGATCTCGATCGACGGGATGTGCGGCGTCTACTGATCGTCACACCGTGCCGGGCCTGATGTGACGACGATGCTCGACCGCCGCCTCGCCCTGGACCCGCAGGTTGCCCTTCGTCCCGAGCCCTTCGGCGCGCTCGCCTACCACTACGGCAACCGCAAGCTGATCTTCCTGAAGCACCCCGACATGGTCAGGGTCGTCCGGGCGCTCGGCGACCACGACTCGCTGGCCGACACGCTGCGCGCATGTGGCGATCGACGAAGCCCGTTGGCCCGCGTTCGACAAGGCCTTGGCCACCCTCACCGATTCGGAGATGCTCCATGAGCTCGAACCCGCTGGTTGAACAACTCAAGGGCGGCCTCGACGCGCCCATCTGCCTGACGTGGGAGCTCACCTACGCCTGCAACCTCGAATGCGTCCACTGCCTGTCGTCGTCGGGGCGCCGCGACCCGCGCGAGCTGACGACCGACGAAGCCAAGGCAGTGCTCGACGAGCTGCGACGATCTACAGGTCTTCTACATCAACATCGGCGGCGGCGAGCCGATGATCCGCCGGGACTTCTTCGAGCTGCTCGAGTACTCGATCGGCCAGGGCATCGGGGTCAAGTTCTCGACCAACGGCGCCTTCATCGATGCCGACAAGGCCCGCCGCCTCGCGGCGATGGACTACCTCGACATCCAGATCAGCCTCGACGGCACCGATGCAGTCACCAACGACGCCGTCCGCGGGGAAGGTTCCTACGACACCGCGATCCGTGCGATGAACCACCTCCGTGACGCCGGGTTCGGCGAGTTCAAGATCTCCGTGGTCGTGACCCGCCACAACGTCGACCAGCTCGACGAGTTCAAGGCGTTGGCCGACTCGTTCGGCGCCCAGCTGCGCATCACGCGGCTGCGCCCGTCGGGTCGCGGTGCCGACTCCTGGCACGACCTGCACCCGACCAACGCCCAGCAGCGACAGATCTACGAGTGGCTCCTCGCCCACGGCGACAACGTGCTCACCGGCGACTCGTTCTTCCACCTCAACACGCTCGGCGAGGAGCCACTGCCCGGCTTGAACATGTGCGGCGCCGGCCGGGTGGTGTGCCTGATCGACCCGATCGGTGACGTGTATGCGTGCCCGTTCGTGATCCACGACGAGTTCAAGGCCGGATCCGTCCGAGACCCGGGCGGGTTCGCCGAGGTGTGGAAGCACAGCGAACTCTTCGCCGAACTCCGTGAGCCGCAGTCGGCCGGCGCGTGCTCGTCCTGCGGGAGCTACGACGCCTGCCAGGGCGGGTGCATGGCCGCCAAGTTCTTCGTCGGCATCCCGCTCGACGGTCCCGACCCCGAGTGCGTTGCGGGTCACGGTGAGGCGGCGATGCTCGCTGCGTCCGCCGCCGACAGGCCCCGTCCGATGATGGATCACTCCAAGCCGGTCCGCGTGGCGTCGCCCGAACGAGTTCCGGTCACCCTCGGCCGCCGCTGACCCGGACCGACGACCGTCGGCGCAGTGCGGAGGGCGCGGCGTCAGGTTGACGGCTTGGTGGCGACGAACAGGATCCGATTGAACGGAAAGAAGCACGGCTCGGCCTCGCCCATCTCGTCGAGCAGTGCTCGTTCGTAGTCATCGAGGAACGCTTCGTAGGCCTCGGCACTCAACGCCGATCGGAAACGCGTCAGCGTGGTGCCCTTCACCCACTCGACGGCGGCCTGGGTCGACGCTAGGACGTGGGGATAGACGTGCAGGTCGACCTCGATGTCGATACAGCCCAGCTCGTACAGGATCCGTGCGTATTCATCCGGCGCGAGGACGTTCGCGGCCACGGGATCCTCGGGCGGCCCCGCCGGACCGAATGCTGACCAGTGCGGTTCGCGCTCGGCAACGAGCCGGGCGACCACATGGGTGGGGGCGTGGGCATTGGCGGGCACCTGTACGGCGAGGCGGCCACCGGGGGCGAGCGCGGCGACCCACCGGGCCAGCACTGCTCGATGGTTCGGGACCCACTGCAGGCTCGCTGCGGCGAGCACGAGGTCGTGGTCGGCAGCAGACGTCCACGTCGCGATGTCGTTCTGCTCGAAGCTCACGTTGCTCGATGCGTGGTCGGCCGCCGCCGCCAGCATCGTCGGCGCGTTGTCGATGCCCGTGATGTGACCGATCGACAGCCGCTGTGCAGCCAGGGCGGTGAGTTCGCCGGGTCCGCACCCGAGGTCGACGGCCCGGCCGATGGGTGCGTCGCCGAGCTTGTCGAGCAGGTCGTGGAACGGCTGCGCCCGCTCGACGGCGAACCGTCGGTACTGCTTCGGGTCCCATCGCAGGTCCCGATCCGTCTGCCGGATGAGCGTCCACCACTTGTATTCTACTTGTATTGTTACTCTGGCACAAGTCCCGACTCATCGGATCCCGGGATGTCGTCATCGAGTGACGGGCCACTGGTCGCGGCGCGATTGCCGGATCGGAGCCGGCGGCCGAGGCGACGAGCGAGCCGGTACAACACGACCGCGACGACCACGGAGGCCACGGTCAGGAGGGCGACGATGACGATGGCGAGTTCGGGGCGGGAGATCGCCAGCGCCATCACCGCGAGCACGAGCCCGTCCTCCGCCAGACTGACCGCCACGTTCGACACCGGCTCCGGCGAGGCGTTGACGACCAGACGCGTCGATGCCTTGGCGCTGTGACTGCTCAGGGCCAACAACACCCCCGTAACGGCCAGGGCGGGTACCGACAACGGCGTGTCTGTCGCCGTACTCATCAGGTAGCCACCGACGGCGGGACGGATGAAGGTGTGCACGCTGTCCCACGCCGAGTCGATGAGCGCGATCTTGTCGATCACGAACTCCACGAGGAACAGCGCAACCGCCAGCGCGATCACCCACCACTGCTCGACGAACGCCGGCGCGTCGACCCAGCCGAAGCGTCCGGCGACGCCGACGAGCGCCACCACGCCGTAGACACTGATGCCGGACGACCATCCCGCCCCCATCGCCGTACCGATGTCCATGTCGAGGGTCTAGCAGCGATCGCTACGGCACGAGCACGAGCCTTTTCGATTTGCCGGTCGTGCGTTCATCTCGAGGGGGATGGGGCGACGAGGAGCTGTGGTCCGTCGGCGTCGGTGACGAAGTGGAGTTCCTGCACGGCTCGGGTCATCGCGACATAGAGGAGGCGGGCGCCGCGCTCGGTGATGTTCCGGTCCGTCCCCTCGCTCAGGATCTCGTGCGGGTTCACGACGATCACGCCATCGAACTCGAGACCCTTCACTGCCTCCGGACCGAACAGCGGTAGCTCGTCGGCGTCGAGATGCGTGGACGTGGTCGACGGCAACGAGTCCGTGCACCATCAGCGCGGCGCTGATCGACTCGTGGAGCGACACCGGGGCGACCACCGCGCTGATCCGCCGCCGGCGTTTCGTCGCCGCGGCCAACTCGGCAACTGCGGCGGCGAGCGTCACCGACTCCACCCGCAGCCAACTCGGCGGTTCACCCGTCCGTCGAACGCTGCGGCTCTCGGTCGCGTCCACACCGGTGAACGGCAGGAGTCGATTCGCCACCACGAGGATCGGCTCGGGGACGCGGTACCCGATCGTGAGGTCGGCGACCGTGCCCTCCGGGCGGTGACGTACCGTGAGGTGATCGAACACGGCCGACCACCGTTCCTGTCCCGCCGGAGTGGTCGACTGGGCGACGTCACCGACCAGTGTCATCGAGCCCGTCGGGCTGCGGCGCCCGATCACCCGCAACGCGACCGCCGAGTGGTCCTGCGCCTCGTCGACGATCACATGGCCATAGGTGAACGGTGATCCGTTGAGCATCGAATTCGCCTCGTCGACGAGCAGCTGGTCGGCGCGGGTCCAGCGGCGCCGCTTGCCCGAGGGTCCCGGCAGCATCCGATCGACGAGTCGAACCGGCTTCTGCGTCGGCCACGCAGTGTTGATCGCCGCCTTGAGCGCCGAGGCCTGCCTCCACGCGTCCTCGGACCCGGTCCGTTGCAGGAGCTCGCGCTGTGCCAACGAGCGCATCCGTTCCCGCCGCTGGTTCAGCGGGCTGGTGCCCGACTTCGCAGTTTCGAGCCACTGGGCGAACTGGTCGCGATCGATCACGTGCGTACGTGCACCGACTGGGATCCGGATGTCCTCGGTGGGCGGGCGGATCGCGGACAGCGCCAACGTCGTGAGGTCGTCGAGTCGTGCCGCATCGCCTTTCCACCGGGCGAGTTCGACGTCATCCTCGCGCGGACACGTCCACCCGGGGGATGCACAGTTCGTCGACGGTCGACTGGCGAACCGACCGTTCGCCCAGCGACGGCAACACGTTGGCGATGTAGTCGAGGAATGCCTGGTTCGGACCCACCACCAGCACACCGTCACGCGCCAGCCGCCCGCGGTGCTCGAACAGCAGGTACGCCGCTCGGTGCAGCGCAACAGCGGTCTTGCCGGTGCCCGGACCGCCCTGCACGACCAGTACCTGATCGATCGGTGCACGGATCACGATGTCCTGCTCGGCCTGGATCGTCGACACGATCTCGCGCATCTCGCCGGAGCGCTCGGCGCCGATCTCGGCGAGGACGGGATCGGGGATGCCACCGGCGACCTCACCCTCGTCGGGATCGTCGAGGTGTTCGTCGAGGTAGGCGACGATGTCTCCGTCGTCGAGGGTGAACCGCCGACGGAATGCCACCCCGAGTGGGTCGACCGACGTGGCGCGATAGAACGGCGCGGCGATCGGCGCCCTCCAGTCGACGACGACCGGATCGTGTCGGTCGTCCTCGATGTGACGGCGGCCGATGTACCACTCGTCGATCCGGCCGAAGAAGTCCCCGGCGCCCGGACCACGTAGGTCCTCAAGCGCATCAGCCACGGTGACTTCGATGTACTCCTTCGTGATCTCGTCGGCCGCTCCGTCGGGGTCGACCGCCTCGAGTCGGGCGATCATCCGGTCTCGCGACGATCGCCGCGAAGGCCAGGCGGACCCGCTCGGCGTCGAGCTCGGGGAACAGATCGGAGGCCATGAGGGCTCGACAAGCTATCGGCACCGCACCACGGACCTGGTGTCCGTTTCCGGCGGGATCGTGCAATGATCCTGCGTCGTGTTCCTCCTCGTGCCGATCGCGTACGTCATCGGCACGTTCCCGAGCGCGATCCTCATCGCTCGGGCCAACGGGATCGACATCTCCACCTTCGGCTCCGGGAACCCCGGAGCGTCGAACGTCACCGCGCGCCCTGGGTTGGCGCAAGGGGATCTGGGTCTACGTCCTCGACGCCGGCAAAGGGGCGCTCGCCGCCGGGATCGGCCTGGCGTTCGACGGGCGGCCGGCCGCCTACTGGTGTGGCGCCGCCGCCGTGGTCGGCCACATGTACCCGGTGTTCCGCAAGTTCAAGGGCGGCAAGGGAGTCGCGACCGGCTCGGGTGTCCTCCTCGTCGTGCAGCCGATCCTCGCGCCGCTCGCGGTCGGCCTGTGGTGGGTCGTCACGAAGATCACCGGCAAGGCGGCGTTGGGCTCCGTCATCGCCGTTGCCCTGGTGCCGATCGGGATCATCGTGCAGGACCAACCCCGATGGGAACTCCTCGCCGTCGCGGGTGTGTGCGCCCTGATCCTGCTCAAGCACACGGCGAACATCAAGCGGCTGATTCGGCGGGAAGAGCACTCGCTCGGCCAGAATTGACGTCCTGATGCAGCTGCTGTCGCCCGTGACGTTCGCAAGTCGAATCGCGCCGAACCGTGTCGTGTTCGGGCCGCACGTCACGAACCTCGCCGCCGACGACCGTTCCATCCCGGCTCGCCACGTCGCCTACTACGAGCGCCGAGCCAGGGGTGGCTGCGGCACGATCGTGGTCGAGGGCGCATCGGTCCACCCGTCCGACTGGCCGTACGAGCGATCGCCGCTCGCCGAGCGGTGCGGGCCGGGCTGGGCCGCGATCGTCGCGGCTTGCCGACCGCACGGATCACTGGTGATCGCCTCGCTCGACCACGCCGGCGGGCAGGGATCCTCCGCCTACAGTCAGGCCCCCCTGTGGGCGCCGTCGCGCATGCCCGAGGTGAATTCACGCGAGGTACCGAAGTGGATGGAGGCCGACGACATCGCCGCAGTCGTCGATGGCTTCGGTGCGGCCACGAAGCTCGCCGTGGAAGCCGACGTCGACGGGGTCGAGATCAACGCCGGACAGCACAGCCTCGTTCGTCAGTTCCTCTCTGGACTCACGAACCAGCGCGACGACGCGTGGGGGCAGGACCGGTTGCTGTTCGCACGGCAGGTGATCGAGGCCGTCCGATCCGCTGCCGGTGACCGCGCCGTCGGTCTTCGCCTGTCGTGCGACGAGCTCGCCCCGTGGGCCGGCATCACTCCCGAGATGGCCCCCGACATCGCCGCCACACTCGTCGGTCTGGGGCTCGACTACCTCGTGGTCACGCGGGGGTCGATCTACACGGTCGAGAAGACCCGCCCCGACTTCCACGAGCCGACAGGTTTCAACGTCGACCTCTGCCGGAGCGTGCGCGACGCAGTGCATGCCTCGTCACCAGAGGTACCGGTGATCCTGCAGGGTTCCGTCGTGGAGGTCGGCCAGGCGGAGTGGGCGCTCGGTGGGTACGACGACTCAGCGAAGTGCGACGCCGTGGAGATGACCCGGGCCCAGATCGCCGATCCCGATCTCGTCGCCAAGCTCGCCCGCGACGAGGCGGACCGCATTCGTCCCTGCACCCGCTGCAATCAGACGTGCCAGGTGCGTGACGCCCGCAACCCGATCGTCACGTGCATCGGTGAGCCCACGAGCGGCCGCGAGACGGAGGATCCGGACTGGTACGTGCACACCCAGCACGCTCGCGATGTCGTGGTCGTCGGCGCCGGCCCGGCGGGCCTGGAGGCCGCCCGGGTTGCAGCGATCCGGGGTCATCGGGTCCGCATCGTCGAACGTACCGATCGCGTCGGTGGTATGGCCCGCACCGCCGGGCCGAACGCAGCGTTGGTCGACTGGTGGGAGCGCGAGCACGCCCGCCTGGGTACCGACATCGAGCTCGACGCAGCCTCGTGGGAAGCCGATACCCACACCGTGGTCATCCAGGCGACCGGGTCACTGCCGGGCCATCGGCCCTACGGCGTCGCCGATGGCGTCCAGGTCCTCGACGTCGCGGACCTTCGACAAGGAGCGGCGACGCTGCCTGCCGAGGGCGTCGTCGTGCTGTTCGACCCGATCGGTGGGCCGATCGCCGTGGCGCTCGCCGAGGAACTGGGCCCGCGGGCGGTGCTCATCACGCAGGACAACATCGCCGGCAACGAACTCGCCCGAACCGGCGATCTCGCGCCCGCCAACACCCGCCTCGCCCAGCAGGGCGCCACGATCGAACGGCGGACCCTGCTGCGGGCCGTGCGACCCGTCGACGACGCACTCGAGGTCGAGGTCGAGGACCGCTTCACCGGCCAGCGACGCACCATTGCGTGCGCGGCCGTCGTCGACTGTGGATTCCGCATCCCCACCGAGCCGCTCGACGGGGCGGTGCAGATCGGCGACGCCGTCGCCCCCAGGACGATTCTCGAAGCCGTGCTCGAGGGACGTCGCGCAGCGCTGGCGTTGTGAACCTCACCGATCCACCCAGGTTTGCGTGACACTTCGGATGGCCCGTCCCAACAGAACTGTCACGCAAACGGTTCAGGTGGGCGAAACCGGCGGTGGGATGACGACCAGCTTGCCCCGCACCGTGCCGGCTTCGAACTGACGCATCGCTTCGGGCGCGTCCGCGAGGGCGAACGTCTGCTCCACGACCGGGGTCACCTCGCCGCGTTCGATCAGTTCTCGGAGGCGTTCCAGACCGGAGAAGTGCTCCTTCGAGACGAGCATCACCAAACGCTGGCTGACGAACGGCGACAGGGCCACCGCTCGCAGTTGACGACCGATTCCCAGCAGTCTTCCCATGTGCTCGGCCCCGCCCACCACGAGTGTGCCGTGGTCCGTCAGCATCGAACGCAACTGCGAGAGCGACGACGTGCTGACCATGTCGACGATGAGGTCGTAGCGCACGTCGCCGTCGGTGACGTCGTCGTGCTGATAGTCGATCACGTGGTCGGCACCGAGGGAGCGGACGAGGTCGACCTTCGCGGCGCTGCACACACCCGTCACGGTGGCACCCATCGCCTTGGCGATCTGGACGGCGAAGGTACCGACCCCACCGGACGCTCCCGTGATCAGCACGTGTTGGCCGGCCTCGACGCGGCCGACATCGCAGACCGCCTGGATCGCGGTGAGGCCCGACACCGCAACAGCGGCGGCCTGCTCGTCGCGCAGGTTCGCCGGCATTCGTGCGAGCTTGCTCTCCTTCGCCGCGGCGAACTGGGCGAAGGATCCCTTGCCGATGCCGAACACGTCGTCGCCGACGTGGAATCGGGTCACGGCGTCGCCGACCGCCACGACTCGACCGGCGAGGTCGAGCCCCGGGACCGGATTCTTCGGCCCACGCAGGCCGAATGCGAGACGCATGGCGTAGGGCTCGCCGACCATCAGGTGCTTCGTACCCCGGTCCAGCCCGGCCGCGTGCACTTCGACGAGTACCTCGTCCGCCTCAATGGTCGGGATCGGGCGTTCGCCCACCTGCCACTGCTCGGCCGTGCCGTAGCGGTGCTGCACGACGGCGGTCATGGTCGTGAGTTGGGTGCTGTCGGTCGCGGCGATCATGGTGAGGCTCCTCGTGCCGGCTGACGCCGGGGATGTCTGTGGCGTACCTTACGCTGTAAGATGTTCCGGAATCATAGACATACGCTGTACGTTTCGCAACCACACATGCCGACGCCCTCCGAGCCGACCGAACCGAAGCCGCCCAGGACGCCGCCGAGGACGCCACTCAGCCGCGACCGGGCGCTGTGCGCTGCGGTCGAACTGGCCGACGCCGAGGGGATCGATGCCGTGACCATGCGTCGGCTCGCGCAGACGCTCGGGGTGGAAGCGATGTCGCTCTACCACCACGTCGCCAACAAGAGCGACATCCTCGACGGGATGGTCGACCTGGTGTTCGCCGAGATCGAACTCCCCGACGACCGTGACGGGTGGGTCCCGGCCATGACGGCGCGGGCGACATCGGTTCGGGCTGCACTCACCCGACATCGATGGGCGGTCGGCCTGATGGAGTCGCGCTCATCACCGGGACCGGCAACGTTGCGTCACCATGATGCAGTGATCAGCTGCTGCCGGCGCAGCGGGTTCAGTGTCGAGCTGACCGCCCACGCCTTCTCGATGATGGACAGCTACATCTACGGCTTCGTCCTGCAGGAGATCAGCTTGCCGTTCGAGGACGGCGACGACCTCGGCGACATGATCGACACGATGCTGCCGCCGTCGACGGCGGACACGTATCCGTACGTGGCCGAGTTGGCATCCGAGTTCGTCCTGCGACCCGGCTACAGCTACGGCGACGAGTTCACCTTCGGCCTCCGCCTCATCCTCGACGCCCTCGACTCGCTCCGCTCCCCCACCCCACGCACGTTTGCGGGAGATTCCGGATGACCCGGGTCATCAGAACGCTCCCGCAAACGGAACGGAACGGGTTCGCTCTGGCACACTCGGGCGATGGGGAAGGATCTGTTCGATCTGTCGGGTCGGGTTGCCGTGGTCACCGGCGGATCACGCGGGCTCGGCCGCGAGATGGCGTTGGCGTTCGCCGAACGCGGCGCTGACGTCGTCGTTGCGAGCCGCAAGTTGGACGCCTGCGAGTCAGTGGCCGCGGAGGTCGAAGCGCTGGGGCAACGAGCCCTGCCAATCGCCTATCACGCCGGTGAGTGGGCCGACAGCGACCGGCTGTACGAGGCCGTGTACGCCGAGTTCGGGCGCTGCGACATCCTCGTCAACAACGCCGGCATGTCGCCGTTGTACCCGAGCGTCGATGCGATCACCGAGTCGCTGTACGACAAGGTGATGGACGTCAACCTGAAGGGTCCGTTCCGGCTGTCGGCACTGATCGGCACCCGCATGGGCGGCGTCGACCACGGCGGGAGCGACGGTGGCTCGATCATCTTCGTGTCGTCGATCGCGTCGCACCGGCCCAGCCCGAACGAGCTCGTCTACGGCGCGGCGAAGGCCGGGATCAACAACCTGACCTATGGCCTCGCCCGCACGCTGGGCCCGAAGGTGCGGGTCAACTGCATTGCACCCGGCCCGTTCCTCACCGACATCGCCAAGGCCTGGGACCTCGACGCGTTCAACCGCTCGGCGTCGCAGGCCTTCGCGCTCGGCCGGGGCGGTGAGCCGCACGAGATCGTCGGGACGGCGCTGTACCTTGCGAGCGACGCGTCGTCGTACACCACCGGCACCGTGATCGACGTCGACGGAGGGCCCCGTTGAACCCGTGAACGGCCGTCGCGCCGTTCACGTGACCATCGGCACACCGCCCTCGCTACTGTCACTGGCATGGAAATGCACTTCGCCACCGTCTGGGAATCGATCGCCGACGTGATCCCCGATCTGCCCGCCGTCGTCCACGGCGACACCACCCGGACGTGGTCCGAGTACGACGACCGTGCGGCACGGGTCGCCGGCGCGCTCGACGCCGCCGGGCTCCGGCCCGACGCGAAGGTCGGGCTGTTCATGTACAACTGCAACGAGTACCTGGAGGCGCAGTACGGCGTGTTCAAGATGCGCGGCGTGCCCGATCAACGTCAACTACCGCTACCTCGACGACGAGCTGTGGTACCTGCTCGACAACTCCGACGCAGAAGCGCTCGTGTTCCACTCGTCGCTCGGCGACCGGGTGGCCCGCGTCCGCCGATCGGCTGCCCGAAGCTCAAGCTGCTGATCGAGGTCGACGACGGCGATCGCCGGCCAGGTGCCGAAGGCGCGTTCCCTACGAAGAGGTCATCGCCACGCACGAGCCGATGGAACGCATCGAGCGCGCCGAGGACGACATCTACATGCTCTACACCGGCGGCACGACCGGCATGCCGAAGGGCGTGATGTACGACATGGGCGGGCTGACCCGCGGGTTCGTCGATGCTCGGGCTTCCCGCTGCTCGGCCTGGCGGCGCCGACCGACGCGGGCGAGATCGCGCGCGCTGGTCGCAGCGGCGTCTCGAACGGCAGCGCGCTCGTCTCGATCCCCGGCGCGCCGCTGATGCACGGCACCGGCGTGTGGCTGGGCTGCGTTCATCCCGCAGCTCGCCGGCGGCCACGTGGTCACGCTGCGAGAGCCGCATCGCTCGACGCCCACGAACTGTTGGCCACCGTCGAGCGCGCACAGGGTCACCGAGCTGACGATCGTCGGCGACGCTTCGCCAAGCCGATCATCCGGGCGCTCGACGAGGCCAAGCCCGGCGGCGGCGCCGTACGACACCTCGTCGCATCGAAGATGATCATCTCGTCGGGCGTGATGTGGACCGCCGAGGTGAAGGAGGAGCTGCTCGACCGCATCGAGCAGGTCGTGCTCCTCGACGCCATCGGCTCGTCGGAGGGCGTCGATGGGCACGCAGCATCACGATGAAGGGCATGCCGCGTCGAGCACCGCGAAGTTCGCCCAGATGCCCGACGACCAAGGTGTTCACCGACGACGACCGCGAGGTCGAGCCGGGCTCGGACGAGGTCGGCATGGTGGCCGCCGGCGGCAACGTGCCGATCGGCTACTTCAAGGACGCAGAGAAGTCGGCCGCGCACGTTCCGGGTGATCGACGGCGTGCGCTACTCGTTCCCCGGCGACATGGCGAAGGTCGCCGCGGACGGCTCGCTGATCCTGCTCGGCCGCGGCAGCCAGGTCATCAACACCGGCGGCGAGAAGGTGTTCCCCGAGGAGGTCGAGGAGGCCGTGAAGCGGGTCCCCGGCGTGCGAGGACTGCCTCGTGGTCGGCGTCGACGACGAGAAGTTCGGCCAGGCCGTCACCGCCGTCGTCTCGCTCGACGACGGCGCCGACCGTCGACGCCGACACGATCATCGCCGGCGTGAAGCAGCGACCTCGCCGGCTACAAGGCGCCCAAGCCGGTGATGTTCGTGGACCAGGTGCCCCGCGCCCCGAACGGCAAGGCCGACTACCGCCGCGCCAAGGAGCACGCCGAAGCACCCGCCGGCTGACGGTTCTCGTGAACAAGTGCGCGAATTGAGCGCTCTGTTGTTCACGAGAACGGTCTAGAGCAGCTTTTCGGCGAAGAAGTCGAGGACACGTTCGACGCTGGCATCGTCGCGTTGCTCCGTGAGCACCGAGTGGTCACGCTTGGTGCGGCTCGGGAGTTCCACGGCGATGAACGCGTCGCCGAGCAGATCGCGCAACGTCGAGAACCGGTCACCGACGAGTGAGTCCCCGGTGTAGCGCAGCCCGAGCACCTGACATCCCTGCGCTGCGCGCTCGGCGATGGTTGCAGCATCGTCGGGCGACAGGTTCAGATCGGCGGCGCGAGCCTTGCCGAGCGTGAACGGCATCGACGGCTGGGAGAGCACGGGGGCCAGCATGATGTCGTCGACCATCATCCCGAGCGCGAACCCGCCCGAGAAGCACATCCCGACCGCACCCACACCAGGGCCGCCGACATCCTGATGGAGATTCCGCGCCAACGCCCGCAGCCAGGCGATGATCGGTGAGGTCTGGTCGAGCGCCAGCGCGGTGAATTCCTTGGCGATGCACACCTTGACCAAGGAGACCAGCCCGGAGGCGTTGGACGGCGGCTTGCCGGGCGTGCCGAACAGCGACGGCATCACGACGGTGAAGCCCCGCTCGACGACTTCGTTGGCGAACTTCGTGACGAGCGGTGTGATGTTCGGAACCTCGTGGATCACGATGATCCCCGGTCCGCTCCCCCGCCGATACGTGGGACGGGTGATGCCGGCGGCCGTGAACTCGCCGGGCTCCCACCCCTCCAGAACGGCTGCGTACTCGGGCTTCGTGCTCATGTCACTCCTCGTGGTGTGCAACCGACGATCACAGTCGCCCCATCGCGTCGAGCGCTGATTGGGCGAGCACTTCGGTACCCACCTTGAACGCGTTCAGCTGTTCGTCGGTGATGCCCTGGTCACCCATCGCCCCATGGAGATAGCGGGCGTACACACCTTCGGAGATCACGGCGAGCCGCCACGACCCGAACGCGATGTAGTAGTCGATCTCCGACAGGTCGCGTCCCGTCCGAGTCGCATATCGCTCGAGCAGTTCTGCGTACGTCGGGAACCCTTCGATGCCCGTGGGGTCGTTCGGGCGGAGCTGCTGCGCGCCGGGATCGGCCCAGTAGACGCCGATGTACCCGACGTCGGCCAAGGGGTCGCCGAGGGTGCACAGCTCCCAGTCCAACACGGCGGCGATACGCCCGTGCTCGGTGTCGGTGAGGACGTTGCCGAACCGGTAGTCGCCGTGGGCGATCGAGACTCCCTGCTGCACCGGCATCCGTTCGGCGAGGCGTCGAGCCACCTCGTCGACGGCCGGCAGCTCGCGGGTCTTCGACTTCTCCCACTGGGTGCTCCACCGCTTCACCTGCCGCTCGACGTAGCCCTCCCGCTTGGCGAGATCACCCAGACCGACGGCGTCGACATCGACGGCATGCAGATCGGCGAGCACGTCGATGAGGTGCAGACCGGCGCTGCGGCGGTGCTCGGGTGTCATCACCGCACCCTTGTCGGCGCTGTCGAGCACGACGCCGTCGACAAAGCCCATCACGTAGAACGGGGCCCCGTTCACGGATTCGTCGGTGCACACACCGAGTGCCGGTGGGACCGGCACTGCGGTCCTGCCGACCGCAGAGATGATCCTGTGCTCGCGTGCCATGTCATGCGCCGTTGCGAGGACCGCCCCGGTCGGCGGGCGTCGAAGCACATACTTCGTGCCGTTCGCATCCGTGACCGTGAACGTCAAGTTGGACCGTCCGCCGGTAATCAGCGTGAACTCGAACGGAGCGGTTGCACCGTCGATGTGCTCGGTCAGCCACGTCGTGACGCGCTCGGAATCGATGCCGTGGATCACGGTGGCCGACCGTAGCCCGACGTACACGACGTGCCAGGCACCGGATGAACGTCGGTCAGCCGGGACGACCGACGCCGACGACCTTGCCCCAGTTCACCGCAGCGACCGTCACGGTCTTGCCGGTGTTGGGGGCGTGAACCTGCATGCCGTTGCCCAGGTAGATGCTCACGTGGCTGATCGGGCTGTAGAAGAACAGCAGGTCGCCGGGCTGCGCCTGATCGATGGCCACCCGGGGCACCGAGCCGAACTGTGCGCCGGACTGGTGCGGCAGGCCGACACCCGCTTGACCCCAGGCATACGCGGTCAGCCCCGAACAGTCGAAGCCGACACCAGGGCTGGAGGTCGCGTACCGATACGGCACGCCCTGCTGGGCGAGGGCGGCCTGCACGGCAAGACCGGCGCGGGAGGAAACTGCCGGTGCGCTGTAGCCGCCGCCGGACCCCGACGACCCGGCGCTCGTGGAGCCACTGCCACCAGAGTCACCGCCACCCGTGTTACCGCCACCCTTGCTGCCACCACCGGAGGTCGACGTCGCCGCAGTCTGCGAGGAACGGGCCTGGGCCTGCACTCGTCGGAGCGACTCGGCTGCGCGGCGGGCCTCTTCCTCCTGGATCAGCGTGCCGAGTTTCGCCTCCGCGTCGAGCGCGGGCCTTGGTGTACTCGGAGGTCAGTTTCTCGGTCTCGGCCTGGGCGTCCGTCAGCGACGCCGCGAGTTGATCGGCCTGCTCACGCTTGCGGTCGAGCGCGTTGCGCTCGTCCTCGATGTCGGCGACCAGTGCGTCGAGTTCGTCGGTCGTCACATCACCGGCGCTCAGCGCGACCTTGGCGAGCTCTTCACGCTTCAGGGCGTCGTTGAGATTGTCGGAGTCCTCGAACAGCGGGCCGAGTGGAGCGCCACCGCCGCCGACGAACGAGCGCAACGCCATCTCGCTCAGATTGCCACGGAGTTCGGCGAGCTGGGCTTCCTTCTCGCCGATACGCGCTTCGGCGTCGGCGATTTCGGCGTCGAGCGCTGCTTTGGTGTCGATGACGTCGGTGTACTGCTCGCCGAGCTGGATCGCTCGCTCTTCGAGTCGCTCCAGCTCGTCGACGATCTCCTCCACCTTCTGCTTCTGCTGATCCACGGACTGCGCCTGCACGACCGCGGTGGGTCATCGACGGGGCGAGGATCGGAGATTACAACTGCAACCGGGACGACGGACAGGAGTTTTCGAACAGAAGGGAGCCGCATAGGAACAGATCGCAGCCTAGCGAATATGACGAACGTGTTGCGAAAGCCTGACGAAAACTCTCGACCCTCGTCACACCTCGACCCGACCGATGAGACGCCGGGTGTCAGACCCGCGTCTCATTCATTCCAACTCGGCTATTCCCACTCGATGGTGCCGGGCGGCTTCGACGTGATGTCGTAGACCACCCGGTTGATGCCGTCGACCTCGTTGATGATGCGGTTCGACATCCGCTCCAGCAGGTCGTACGGCAGGCGGGCCCAGTCCGCCGTCATGGCGTCGTCGCTCGTCACGGCCCGGATGATGATCGGGTGGCCGTACGTGCGCTCGTCGCCCATCACCCCGACCGAGCGGATGTCGGCGAGCACGGCGAACGACTGCCAGATCTCCCGCTCCAGCCCGGCGGCGCGCGATCTCGGCGCGCACGATGGCGTCGGCGTCCTGCAGCAGGGCGACCTCGCTCGGGCGTGACCTCGCCGATGATCCGCACGCCGAGGCCCGGGCCGGGGAACGGCTGGCGCCACACCATCTCGTCGGGCAGGCCGAGCTCGGTGCCGAGCCGGCGGACCTCGTCCTTGAACAGCTCGCGCAGCGGCTCGATCAGCTTCGAGCGCATGTCCTCGGGCAGCCCGCCGACGTTGTGGTGGCTCTTGATCACCGCGGCCGTGCCGTCGGCGCCGCCGCGACTCGATGAGGTCGGGGTACAGCGTGCCCTGGACGAGGAACTCGGCCTCGACGAGCCCGCCGGTGTGCTCCTCGAACACGCGGATGAACTCGTCGCCGATCGCCTTGCGCTTGTCCTCCGGCTCGGTGACGCCGGCCAGGCGGGCGAAGAAGCGGTCGCCGGCGTCGACGTGGATCAGCTCGATGCCCATGTCGCGGCGGAACGTCTCGGTGACCTGGTCGCTCTCGCCCTTGCGCATCAGCCCGGTGTCGACGTAGACGCACGTCAGCTGGTGGCCGATCGCCCGGTGCACGAGCGCCGCGGCGACGGACGAGTCGACGCCGCCGGACAGCGCGCAGATGCACGCGGCCGTCGCCGACCTGGGCGCGGATCCGGGCGACCTGCTCGTCGATCGACCGACGACATCGTCCACGTCGGCGCGGCATGCCGGCCCGCTCGTGGAGGAACCGGCGCAGCACGCGCCATCCCGTACGGCGAGTGGACGACCTCGGGGTGGAACTGCACGCCGTAGATGCGGCGCTCGTCGTCCTCGAGCACGGCGACGGGCGCGTCGTCGGTCGACGCCGTCGCCGTGAAGCCCTCGGCGGCGCCTCGGTGATGGCGTCGAAGTGGCTCATCCACACGTCGTGGACGTCGGGGGCGTCGTCGGGCAGCAGCAGCGACGGGCCGGTCGCGGTGCAGCTTGGCCCGGCCGTACTCGCCCGCGCATGCCCCGGCCGACCGTCGCCGCCGAGCTGCTGGGCGATGAGCTGGGCGCCGTAGCAGATGCCGAGGATCGGGATGCCGAGCTCGTAGATGCGCCGGATCGAGCGACGGCGCGCCGTCGACGTGGACGCTCTTCGGTCCGCCCGACAGGATCAGCGCCGACGGGCCGGCGCTCGGCGACCTCGGCGGCGCGTGATGCGGTTGCGGGACGATCTCGGAGAACACCTCCAGCTCGCGGACCCGGCGGGCGATGAGCTGGGCGTACTGGGCGCCGAAGTCGACGACGAGCACGGCGTGGTCGTGCTCGGAGTGGGCGTCCGGGGACGGCGGTGTCGGACGTCGGCGTGGCTGCGGTTGCTCAAGGACGGCTCGATCGTAGATCAGCGCCGTGACTGGTACCGAATCCTGCTCGACCGATCGCCCTCGCGTTCGGCTGCTCGCCGTCGCTCGCCGGCGATCGCCGGCCGCCGCGCCCCGACCGACCGGCGCCGACGCCGACCGACCGCCCCGGCACGAGCGTCGACGACCGTCACGCCGACACCGACAACCCGTTCATCCCCGACGACGCGACCTCGACGACTGCGTCAGCGCCCTGCCCCGAGCCGGGCTGCGGCAGCGAGGCGCGCGGCGGCTGGCGCCAGAACCTCGTGGCTCGCGGTCGTCGGGCTGCTGGTCGTCGTCGGACCGTCGCCTGGTCGTGGTCATCGCGACCGCGCATCGCGAGCAGCCTGGCGCCCGACCGGCGCGACCGCTCGCCGACGCACCGCGCGCCGTCACGCCGAGACGGCCGCCGACTGATGACGCCGACGAGTTCCGCAGCCAGCGGCCACGAGCTCGATCGACTGGATCGCCGACTACCTCGAGGGCCTCGAGCAGCTGCCCGTGTCGCCCGACGTGGCACCCGGCGACGTCCGGGCCCAGCTGCCCGAGCACCCGCCGGCGGCGCCGGAGCCGTTGGACGCCGTGCATGGCCGACCTCGACCGGGTCATCGTGCCCGGGCTCGTCGCACTGGCAGCACCCCAGCTTCTTCGCCTACTTCCCGTCGAACACGTCGTACCCGTCGATCCTCGGCGAGCTGCTCTCCGCCGGGCTCGGCGTGCAGGGCATGAGCTGGGTGACGTCGCCGGCGTGCACCGAGCTCGAGACGCTGATGCTCGACTGGATGGCCGAGCTGCTCGGACCTCCCCGAACGGTTCCGCTCGACGCAGCGACACGGCGGCGGCGTGATCCAGGGCACGGCGAGCGAGGCCACGCTGGTGGCGATCCTGTCGGCCCGCTGGCGGGCGACCGGCGGCGCCGTGAACCACGACGGCGACACGACCCGCCTCGTCGCCTACGCCACGTCGCAGGCCCACTCCAGCATCGAGAAGGGCCTGCGCATCGCCGGCATCGGCACCGACCGGATCCGCATCGTCGCCCACGACGAGCACTTCGCCATGCGTCCCGACGCGCTCGCCGACGATGATCGACGCCGACCGTGCCGCCGGGCTCGTTCCGTTCTTCGTCTGCTCGACCCATGGCACCACCTCGTCGATGGCGTTCGACCCGACCGCCGAGATCGGCCCGATCTGCGCACGCGAGCACGTCTGGCTGCACGTCGACGCGGCGATGTCGGGCATCGCCGCGCTCGCACCGGAGCACCGCTGGGTGAACGACGGCCTGGAGTACGCCGACTCCTACTGCACGAACCCGCACAAGTGGATGGGCGTCAACTTCGACTGCGACCTGTACTGGACGGCCGACCGCGCCGCCCTGCTCGGCGCGCTGAGCATCCTGCCGGAGTACCTCCGCTCCGAGGCCGCCGAGGCGGGTGCCGTCATCGACTACCGCGACTGGCAGATCCCGCTCGGCCGGCGGTTCCGGGCCCTCAAGCTGTGGTTCGCGATCCGGTGTCGACGGCGTCGAGTCGTTCCAGGCGATGATCCGTCGTCACGTGGCGATGACCCAGGACCTCGCCCGACTGGTCGGCGACGACGAGCGCTTCGAGATCGTCGCCCCGCACCCGCTCAACCTGCTGTGCCTCGCCGTGCGCGGCGACGACCCCGACGCGGCAATGCCGCAACCGACCGACTGATCGACGCCGCCAACGCGACCGGGGAAGCGCTGTTCACCCGCACCGTCCTCGACGGCAGGTCCGTGCTGCGATTCTCGATCGGCGCCCGCTCCACCGAGCAGGCCGACGTGACGGCAGGGTGGGAACTCCTCACGACGCTCGTGAACTCCTCCATGCCGGATCTGGCCGGCCATCATCTGGCCCGTCCGGATCTGGCGTGCCAGGATCTGCGTCATGAACGACTCACGTCCGGTTGCACTGATCACGATGGCCAGTGGCTACGTCGGCCCCGCCATGGCGCGGTCGTTGGCCGCCCGCGGCTTCGACATCGCACTCCAGGGAACCGACGACGCCGACTCGATGGTCGGCGTCGAAGTTCCCCTCGGCCAGGCAGGTCACCGATCTGGAGGCGCTCGGCGCGTCGGTCCTGACGATCACCGATGTCGACCTCAGCACCGCCGACGGCAACCGGTCGCTCGTCGCGCGGACGCTGGATCGATTCGGTCGCTCGACTCGGCATGTCTCGTCACCGGTCTGATCGTGGTCGGCAAGTTCCTCGACATGACCGTCGACCAGTGGGAACGGGTCAAGCGGATGAACCTCGACATGGTGTTCCACGGGCTCCAGGCCGTGCTGCCACCGATGGTCGAGGCCGGCAGCGGCCAAGTGGTCGTGTTCACGTCGGCGACCGGGGCGCGTCCCGATCCGATCACGTCGATCTACGGCGGCACCCGTGCCGGCGCCAACGGCATCGTGCGGGCCGTCGGACTGGAGTACGCCCGCGCCGGCATCCAGGTGAACGCCGTCGGGAACGAACTACATGGACTTCCCCGGCTTCCTGAAAGCCTCCCGGGCCGACACCGACCCCGAGCGCCGGGCTGCGATCGAGGCCCAGGTTCCGATGCGCAAGCTGGGCACGATGGAGGAGTTGGCGGCGTTCACCACGGTGCTGCTCGACGGCACCAGCCGGTTCCAGACCGGCCAGTTCTTCAGCTTCAGCGGCGGCTGGAGTACGTGAGCAGGTCGACGAGCATGTGCGCCGTCGCCCCCCACACCGTCTCGCCGTGCAGCTCGAAGAAGTGCAACGGCCGATCCATCGGCGGCTGCCCCCACCGCTCCTGCCGGTAGACACCCGGAAGGGTCAGTTCGCTGATCGAGGTCCAGAACACCCGGTCCACCTCGCCGGTACGGGGTTCGAGCTCGGGCCGGTGATCGAGCACCGACACGATCGGCACGATGTAGCTCCGACTCACGATCGTGTTCAGATGGGCCAACTCACCGACGACCGTCGGCGCCGACGGGTCGAGGCCGACCTCCTCGTGGGCTTCCCGCAAGGCGGTCTGCACCGGGGTCTCTCCGGGATCGAGTCGCCCGCCCGGAAAGCTGATCTCGCCACGGTGGTTGCGCATCTCCATCGACCGACGGGTCAGCAGTACCTCGGCACCGTCCGGACCCTCGACCAGCGCGATGAGGACCGCCGACACGCGGGCGTCGGGGAACGACGGCAACAACGGCGCCGAATGCTCCGGCACCGGAGCCACCAGATCACCGACGGTCGTCGAGACGCCGGGGGCCCACGGCGGCACGTCGTGTTCGGTCCAGACGTCGGGCCGCGGGATCTGCTGATCCCCTCCCCGACGAGGCGGAGTCACTCCGAGGGCGTCCAACCCTCGGCAGCCAGCTGAGCGAGTACCCGAGCGAGCCCGGCGGTCTTCATGTTCGCCAATGCACGACCCGGGCTCTCCTCGCCCTTTTCCCATTCGTCGAGGGCGGCGATGATCTTGCCGAGATCCGGCGGCGGCTGCACGAACGTCATGGCGTGATCCTACGGGCTGCTACTGCTGGGCGGACGGTGGGTCCCAGGCGGCCGGTGGTGCGGCCGGCGCCGGTGCGGCAGGCGGCGCCGGAGTGGCCTCCGGCTCGTCGCCGCGTGTCATCTGCTTCACCATGTGCACCGCGCCTTTGGCGTAGCGGCCCGCCTGACGCCCCATCTCGGTGCTGTCACGGGGCCCGCGTGGTCCTTTGGCCGCCTTGCGTTGCGCTCTCGTCGGCCGTTCGACGAAGTCGGTGTAGAACCAGACGAACCACAGCACGAAGGCGACCCCACCGATGAGGAGCCGACTCGAGCTGTCGACCGACACCCATGGCTGCAGCGCGAAGAACACGAGCACACCGATCACGACGAGGTCGAGCACGCGGTGCAGGCGCCGTCCGACGAGCCGGAACGCTCCCGCCGAACCCTTCGCGACCGCGGCATTGACGATCACGAGCAGCCCGAGCAGCGCAGGGACCGCAGGGCGCGGCATCTGGGCCGCAGCGCTGATGAGTGCGATGCCGACGATGTACTCGACGACCTGATGGATCCAGAACGGTCGCCGCTCACGTTCGATCGCCACGTCTGCAGAGTACCGGGACGCGACGAGGCCCCGGAGTCTCCCCCGGGGCCTCGTTCGAATTCAGTGACGCTGCGGTGTTCGCGGAGCGAGGCCCCGTCCACACCGCGGGATCACATCATGCCGCCCATGCCGCCCATGCCGCCGCCGGGCATGCCCGGCTCGTCCTCGGGCAGATCGGCGACGAGGCACTCGGTGGTGAGCACCATCGCGGCGATCGACGCAGCGTTCTGGAGACCCGCACGGGTCACCTTGGCCGGGTCGATGATGCCGGCGGCGATGAGGTCCATCATCTCGCCCGTCGCGGCGTTCATGCCGGTCGAGCCCGTGGCGGCCTCGATCTCACGAACGACGACGGAGCCTTCGAGGCCGGCGTTGTTGGCGATGTTGCGAGCCGGCGCGGTGAGCGCCTCCCACACCGTCTTGGCGCCGGTCTTCTCGTCGCCCTCGAGCGACTCGACGACGGCCTGCACGGCAGGCCGCGCCCGGATGAGGGCGGTGCCGCCACCGGCGACCACGCCTTCCTCGATGGCCGCACGCACGGACGACACGGCGTCTTCGATGCGGTGCTTCTTCTCCTTGAGCTCGACCTCGGTTGCGGCGCCGACCTTGATCAGCGCCACACCGCCGGCCAGCTTCGCGAGACGCTCCTGGAGCTTCTCACGATCCCAGTCGGAGTCGGTGTTGTCGATCTCGGCCTTGATCTGGTTGATGCGGCCGGCGATGTCGTCCTCGGACCCGCCACCATCGACGATGGTGGTGTTGTCCTTGGTGATGACGACGCGCTTGGCGGTGCCGAGCAGATCGAGCGTGACGTTCTCCAGCTTCAGGCCGACTTCCTCGCTGATGACCTGACCGCCGGTGAGGACGGCCATGTCCTGCAGCATCGCCTTGCGACGATCGCCGAAGCCCGGGGCCTTGACGGCGGCAGCGTTGAACGTGCCACGGATCTTGTTCACGACGAGCGTGGCGAGGGCTTCGCCCTCGATGTCCTCGGCGATGATCACGAGCGGCTTGCCGGTCTGCATGACGGCCTCGAGGGTCGGCAGCATGGCCTGGACCGTCGAGATCTTCGCGCTGTTCAGCAGGACGTAGGCGTCGTCGAGCACGACTTCCTGGCGCTCGGCGTCGGTCACGAAGTACGGCGACAGGTAGCCCTTGTCGAACTGCATGCCCTCGGTGAAGTCGAGCTCGGTGCCGAACGTGTTCGACTCCTCGACCGTGACCACGCCGTCCTTGCCCACCTTGTCGATGGCGTCGGCGATGACCTCGCCGATCGACGAGTCAGCGGCGGAGATGGTTGCCACGCTGGCGATGTCGGACTTGTCGTCGACTTCCTTCGCCTGGCTGGCGATCGACTCGACGGCGGCGGCGACTGCCTTCTCGATGCCCTTCTTGACGGCCATCGGATTGGCGCCGGCAGCGACGTTCTTCATGCCGATGGTGACCATCGCCTGTGCGAGCACGGTCGCGGTGGTGGTGCCGTCACCGGCGATGTCGTCGGTCTTGGTGGCGACTTCCTTGACGAGCTGGGCGCCCATGTTCTCGAACGGGTCCTCGAGCTCGATCTCCTTGGCGATGGACACGCCATCGTTGGTGATCGTCGGGGCACCGAACTTCTTGTCGAGCACGACGTTGCGGCCCTTCGGGCCGATCGTCACTCGGACGGCGTCAGCGAGCTTGTTGACACCGGCTTCGAGGGCGCGGCGCGCCTCGTCATCGAACTTCAGTTGTTTTGCCATGTCGGGGGGTCCTCTTTCAGTTCTCGACGACGGCGAGCACGTCGCGGCTGTTGAGTACGAGCAGGTCTTCGCCGTTGACGGCGACTTCCGTGCCGCCGTACTTGGAGTACAGGACCGTGTCGCCGACCTTGATGTCGACGGGGATCAGGTCGCCCGTGGTGTCGGAGCGCTTGCCGGGTCCGACAGCGAGGACTTCACCCTGCTGCGGCTTCTCCTTGGCGGTGTCGGGGATGACGAGACCCGATGCGGTCTGCGTCTCGGCCTCGTTCGGCCGGACCACGATGCGGTCATCCAGCGGCTTCAGGTTCATGGTGTAAGCCTCCATTGGCTTGCTCACGTCGGGTTCGAGCCCCGGTGGGTTCTGACAGGCCGGAGTGAGTTAGCACTCGCCCCGGTCGACTGCCAGACTATGCGCGTCGCCCCTCCGTTAGCAACCGACACCCGAGAGTGCTAACCGGCCTCCCACCGAAACTTCGCGGAATTCGGACGCTCAGCGACCGGATTCCGCGACTTTTCGGACGAGGTCGAGGGTTTCGGCGAGGGGGAGACCGATGACGTTGGTGACGCTGCCGTCGAGTCGCCGCACGAGCGCACCGCCGGCGCCCTGGATCGCATACGCGCCTGCCTTGCCGAACGGCTCCCCCGTTGCCACGTACCACTCGACGATCTCCGGCGTGAGTGCCACGAACTCCACGGCGGTCGTGACCACCACCGAATCGGACCTGCCCGTCGACCGCAGGACGGTCACGGCAGTGTGGACGAGGTGGGTGTCGACCCGACAGCAACGCCAGCATCCGGCGGGCGTCGGCGTCGTCGAGCGGCTTCTCGAGGATCTGTCCGTCGACGTCCACCGTGGTGTCCGCAGCCACGACGATGGCGTCTTCACCGATGCGGCCCGCTACGACTGCCGCCTTCTCCCCCGAGAGTCGCTCGACGTAGTCGGCCGGCAACTCTCCGGGCCGCGCCGACTCGTCGATGTCTGCGGGCAGCACGTCGAACTCCAGGCCGACGGATCGCAACAACTCGCTCCGACGAGGCGACGCCGACGCCAGCACGAGCCGGGTCCCGGCAGGGATGTCGATCATCAGCCGCCGGACAGCGCCATCACGTCGTCGTCGTCGGGAACCGTGACATCGTCGAGCAGTTCCTCACGGCGGTGACCGTCGAGCCACCCGTCCGGGAGGCTCACCTTGATCGGACCGTTCGTGTGCCCGCGCTTGATGCGTTCACCGCCGTCGACGATCCGCGCCTCGGGATCCAGACCCGCCACGATGTCCTCGAGTTCCATGAGGCTCTTGACCATCGAGAATCGGCGCCGCACCTCGGGCCCGACCGGGTACCCACTCATGTACCAACCGGTGTGCTTGCGGAAGTCGCGCATGGCATGGTTCTCGCCGAGATGGTCCGACCAGCAGCTCGGCATGATCGACCATGACCCTGCACACGTCGCCGAGTACACGACTGGGAGGAACCGGCCGACCCGCGAGGGCCTCGACCAGATCGCCGAACAGCCACGGTCGACCGAGGCAGCCCCGCCCGATCACCACCCCGTCACAGCCGGTCTCGGCCATCATCCGCACGGCGTCGGACGCCTCCCAGATGTCGCCGTTGCCGAGCACCGGGATCGATCCGACCGCCTGCTTGAGTTCGGCGATCGCCTCCCACCGAGCGTCACCCGAGTAGTGCTGCTGCACCGTGCGGGCGTGCAGCGCGATCGCCGCGACGCCCTCCTCGGCACACACCTCGCCCGTGCGGATGTGCGTCAGCCAGTCGTCGAACAGGCCCATGCGGAACTTGGCGGTCACCGGCACCCCGTACGGCGACGCGTTGGACACCGCCGCTCGCAGGATCGCCCGCAGCAGCTCCGGCCGGGCCGGCACCGCGGCACCGCCGCCGCGACGCGTCACCTTGGCGGCCGGACAGCCGAAGTTGATGTCGATGTGATCGACACGGCCGGCGTCGCACAGCTTCGCGACCGCCGCGCCCATGATGTCGGGGTCGCTGCCGTACAACTGCAGGCTGCGCGGGTGCTCGTCCGGCGCGAAGGTGATCATCCGATCCGTCTTGGCGTTGGCGTGCACGACCGGAGTCGCCATCACCATCTCGTTGACGTACACGAGCCCGGGCGCGAATCGTCGGCACATCGTGCGGAAGGGCGCGTTCGTCACGCCCGCCATCGGGGCGAGCACCACGGGAGCAGACAGCTCGTACTGGCCGATCGTGAACGACATGACCCGACCACGGTACCTGGCCGCCGCAGCCTGTCTTTCGGGGTCGGGTCCGGAAAGACCGGCTCGCGGGGTCAGTCGATGAAGGGGAGGCGGAGGTTGGGTGTGGCGCCGACATCCAGCGGCGTCGGGCCGTCGGAGCGCAGCCGATGCCACCCGGCGGCGGCGATCATGGCCGCGTTGTCCGTGCACATCGCCCGGCTCGGCAGGAACCCCTGGATACCGTCGCGGCCGCACACGTCGAGCAGCTGCTCGCGCAGGAGCGAGTTGGCGGCGACCCCACCACCGAGCACGATGCCGGTCGCGCCCACGAGCGCTGCGGCGCGGCTCGCCTTGGTCACCAACACGTCGACGACTGCCGCCTGGAACGAGGCCGCGACATCCTCGGACGACACGTCGGGGTGCTTTCGTACGTAGTTCATGACCGAGGTCTTCAGCCCGCTGAACGAGAAGTCGTACCCGTCGTCCATCATCGCCCGTGGGAACCGGATCGCCTCGGGATCCCCGGCCAGCGCAGCAGCATCGATCGCCGGACCACCCGGATACCCGAGGTCGAGGAACCGTGCAACCTTGTCGAACGCCTCGCCGGCCGCATCGTCGATGGTCTGGCCGATGAGCCGATAGCGACCATGGCCCTGCATCTCGACGAGCATCGTGTGACCGCCCGACACGAGCAACACGATCAAGGGGAACTCCAGGGTGGGATCCTCCAGCGACGCCGCATAGAGATGCGCCTCCATGTGGTTCACGCCGACGAACGGCACGTCCCACGCCAAGGCCAACGCCTTCGCCGCCGACACGCCGACGAGGAGCGCACCGATCAGACCCGGCCCGATGGTGCACGCAACCGCGTCGATCCGATCCTCGGCGACACCGGCCTCGACGATCGTGCGGGCGATCACCGGGTTCAGCACCTCGAGATGGGCACGCGAGGCGATCTCGGGCACCACACCACCGAAGTCGCTGTGGAGATCCACCTGCGTCGACACCACGTTCGAGACCACGTCATGGCCTCCGAGCACGAGCGCGGCGGCCGTCTCGTCGCAGCTGGTCTCGATGCCGAGCACCAACGTCGACTCGTCGAACCGCATCGACTCGGTGCTCGTCGGTTCAGCGGCGCTCATCGGTCGACCCGGGCCCGCATCGAATCGAGCAGTTCGGCGTACTCGGGCCCTTGGATGTCGTTGCACCACATGACGATCGCGTCCTCGGTGTTCTCGTAGTAGCGCGTCCGAACTCCCGCCGGGTTGAACCCGAACCGCCGGTACAGCTCCTGGGCGCCCGTGGACGACACGCGGACCTCGAGCGTCCAGGCCGTACGGCCCCGGCGGATCGCTTCGTCGGCCAGGCCCAGCAACAGTGCCGTCGCGACGCCGCTGCGCTGTTCGGTCGGGGCAACGGCCACGTTCGTCACGTGGGCTTCGTCGCCCGCGAACCACAGCCCGGCGTACCCGGCGACGGAGCCACGCCCGGAGCCGTTCGATCGACGTGCCACCAGGTAGTGGCGCGTCCCGGAACGAACCTGGGCGAGCTCACTCTCGAACACGGCCTGCGACCAGGGTCGCGGATAGCTCACGGCCTCGATCGCCATCACACCGCCGCGGAGGTCCCGACGGCGCATCGGGGCGATCGTCAGGTCACCGACCTGCCACGCAGTCGCCATCACGGTGCAGCAGGCGCTCGATGACGCTCATCGGGTCACCCGGGTCGACCAGTTGATCTGCGCGTCGGGTGCTCGCAGGTAGACCGGCGCGATGTCCCGCGGGTTCACCCAGTCCTCACGCAGCGCCCGGGCGTGCGCGAGTTGCACGAGCGGAGCGGCCGACGGGTGCGCATCGCCACCGATCTCGCAGCGGAATCCGTCGAGGATCTCCTCGCGGTAGCGCAGGGCTCCGTCGCCGACGCAGAGCACGTCCTGACTCCGTGCGAGCAGATCGGCGATGAGTTCCTCCACGGATCCGACCGTCGGTTCGGCAACCTGCTGGACCCCGCCTGGCACCTGGCGGTACATGGCGTAGAAGACCTCACCCTTTCGGGCATCGATGACCGGCACCACCACGCGATCGGTGTGCCGACACGGGAACGCCAGCAGGTCGAGCGACGAGATCCCGATCATCGGAATCCGCAACGCCAACGCGATCGCCTTCGCGGCCGCGAGCCCGACGCGCATCCCGGTGAACAACCCGGGGCCGACGTCGACGGCGACGACGCTGATCTCCTCGAGGTCGATGTCGGCCTGGCGGAGCATGAACTGGATCGCCGGCACGAGCGTCTCGACGTGGCGACGGCCCTTCGTCACCTCGAACAGGCCGATGACCCCTTCGTGGCCGCCGACGGCGACGCTGACGCGCTCGGTCGCTGTTTCGATGCCGAGGATCAGCACTCGAAGGCCTCACAGGCATCCACGATGCGGCTCCAGCGCGACGCCCACGTCGATCCGGTCGCAGAGATCTCGACGAGCCGGCCCGTCTCGTCGTCGTCATCGGCCTCGAGATGCACGTTCAGGTGGTCGCTGAACAACGCCTCGACGACGTCACCCCACTCGACCAGCACGATGCCCCCATCGTCGGCGAGTTCCTCGAGGGCGAGGTCGGCGACCTCGGTGGTTCGATCCAGCCGGTACAGATCGGCATGGTGGAGCACGCGGGCCGCGTGTCGGCCGGCGGGAAGGTCGTAGCTGTGCACCAACGTGTACGTCGGCGACGTGATCGGCTCGGTGACTCCGAGCGCAGCTCCGAATCCCTGGGCGAACGCGGTCTTCCCGGCACCCATCTCACCGGACAGCACGATCAGATCCCCCGGCCGGGCGAGCGCACCGAGCGCGCCGGCGATCGCATGGGTCTCGGCGAGCGAACGAACCCGCAACTCCAACATCTCAGCGCACCACCATTCACTGCTCGATGCTAGGGCCCGCGCGCCGTGGCACGCGAGTGCCGATGCCGCACACGATCTCGTAGCCGATCGTCCCGAGGCGGTCGGCCCAGTCCTCGGCGGTGATGTGCTCACGGCCGGCCGGCCCGTCCTGACTGCCGATCAGGACCACCTCGTCGCCGGGTCGCACGGCGTCACCGTCAGGACCGGCCGGTCCGCAGTCGACCATCAGCTGATCCATCGTGACCACACCGACGATCGGGCAACGCCTTCCACCGATGAGCACCTCACCTCCGGTTGCGGACAGTCGCCGCGGCACGCCGTCGGCGTAACCGATCGGCACGGTGGCCACGATCGTGTCGTGCTCGAAGGTGTGCCGGAGTCCGTAGGAGATCCGCGAACCCGCAGCGACCGGTTTCACGAACGACACACGCGCTCGCAGCGACAACGCCGGCCGGAGCTCGTCACACAGGTCGTCGACACCGTGGCCAGGGGACACGCCGTAGATGGCGATCCCGGCCCGGACGAGGGATCGCCGCGCCGCCGGATGAGCCAACGCACCCGCGGAGTTGGCCGCATGGACGAGCACGTCGTCGGGGAGACCCGGGTCGAGGCGGAGCCGGTCCAGCACCTCGTCGAAGCGCTCCAGCTGGGTTGCGGTGAACTCGTCACGCGGTTCGTCGGCGACGGCCAGATGGGTGAACACGCCGGCCAGACGCAGCGTCGGCGCCCGATCGAGAACCGCGCGCACCACGGCAGCCGCATGGTCGGGGTGGGCGCCCACCCGCTGCATCCCGGTGTCGATCTTGACGTGGACCGCCACGTCGGTGCGGCCGGCGGCCGCATCGGCCAACGCAGCGACTGCCCCCTCGGAGTAGACGGTCGCCGTGAGATCGTTCCGAACGAGCGCTCCCGCCGTGTCGGCAGGTTGCTCGCTCAGGACCAGGATGGGCACCTCGACACCGGCGCGCCGAAGCTCGATCCCTTCACCGGCGAGGGCCACGCACAGGCCGGAGGCGCCGGCGTCGACGGCAGCGTGCGCCACGGCGACGGCGCCGTGTCCGTAGCCGTTCGCCTTCACGACGGCCCACACCTCACTCGGGGCAACCGTGGCTCGGAGGACCCCCACGTTGTGACGCACCGCGTCGAGGTCGATGTCCGCCCACGCCCAGCGGGCCGCCGAATCCGTCACAGCGCCGACAACGCCGTCGGGATGAGCTCGACGAGGTCACCGGCCAGCAGTCCTCGAGCCGGGCCGCGGCGGGCAGCGTCCGGCGTGGAGCCAGGCGGCTGCAGCAGCCGCGCGCGCCGCGGGCAGGCCGGCGGCGAGCAGCGCCCCGATCATCCCGGCCAGCACGTCGCCGGAACCCGCGGTCGCCAAGCGCTCGTCACCGTGATCGACGACCAGCACCGGACCATCCGGTGATGCCACGACCGTTGTCGGGCCCTTCAACAGCACGGTGCAGTGCAGGTCGACGGCGAGCTGACGCGCAGCTGCAACACGATCCGGTCCGGGAGCCGCCCCGCGGAGCAGCGCGAACTCGCCGTCGTGCGGGGTCACCACCGTGGGCAACCCACGCGCTCGCAGCAGCGGGCCGGCACCATCGGCACTCCACGCCGCGGCGAAGATCCCGTCGCCGTCGATCACGACCGGCACCGCGGCGTCGGCGATGATGCGCCGCACTCCAGCGATGGTCGGTTCCTCACGACCCATCCCGGGACCGACGACGAGGGCGTCGAACCGATCGAGGTCGGCGAGCACGTCGACCTCGAACCCGGTGGCGGGTATGGGCCGCTGGATCACCTCGCTTCGTGCGCCGGGATCGATCCCAGGTGTCGACAACGCCACCAGCCCCGCACCCGATCGTGCCGCTGCAGCAGCGCTGAGCCGCGCAGCACCGGTCATGCCGGCGCTCCCGGCGATGACGCGGACGGCCGCGTGCCACTTGTGGGCGGTCACTGCGCGCTGCGGCCACCACTCGGCGACATCGGAGGCCTCCACCAGGAACTGGTCGGCACCGGAGACATCGAGGCCGATGTCGACGACCTCCACGTCACCCGACAGCCTCGCGCCGGCACCGAACAACAGCCCGGGCTTCAATGCCTGGAACGTCACGGTGCGGTCGGCGGCCAGCACGCCGGGTCCGGCCTCGCCCGTGAGCGCGTTGGTCCCGCTGGGGATGTCGACGGCCAGCACCAGCGGCCGTGCAGCCGAATCGGTGTGCAGCCCGGGCGCGATCCATTCACCGCGAAACCCGGTGCCGTACGCGGCATCGATCACCAGATCACAGGCCGGCAGGACCGGGGGTCGCATCGCCGCATCGATCACGCGGACCTTGACGCCGCGTTGTCGCAGGTACGTTGCCGCCGTGCGCCCGTCCGCTCCGTTGTTGCCACCGCCGGCGACGACCGTCACCACGCGGCCGTAGGCGCCGCCGAGCATCTGCAGCGCCACCCGAGCGGTGGCGCGACCCGCGCGGTCGATCAACTCCTCGACCGGTTCGGGCGCGGCGGCATCCACGGCGGCCATCTGCTGCGGTGTGACGATCGGGATCACCGATGTCGAGCGTAACGGTGAGCGCCGTGACGATCGGGCAGCGCCCGCTCCTCCGGCGGAACGGTCAGCTGCCGAGCAGCGACTCCTTGAGGTCGCGTTTGACGAACTTGCCGTTCGCGTTGCGTGGCAGGGACTCGTTCAGGAACCACACACGCTCGGGGATCTTGAACTTCGCGAGGTGATCGGAGAGACGATCCCGCAGCTCATCCTCGGTCATCGTGGTCCCGGGTGCGAGCACGACGGCAGCACCGACGAGCTCGCCGAGGCGGTCGTCGGGCACGCCGAACACGGCGACCTCGGCGACTCCGTCGAGCGCGTAGATGGCAGCTTCGACCTCGGAGCAGTACACGTTCTCCCCACCGCGCAGCACCATGTCCTTGATGCGGTCGACGATGAAGACGAATCCGTCGTCGTCGATGCGCGCGACGTCACCGGTGTGGAACCAGCCGTCGCGAATGGCGTCGGCGGTCGCTTCGGGGCGGTTCAGATATCCCTTGATCACGATCGCACCGCGCACGCACAGTTCCCCGGTCTCACCCGGCGGGACCTCGTTGTCGAACTCGTCGACGAGCTTCGCTTCGAGCGTCGGCACCACACGTCCGCACGACAACGGCTTGGCGACGTACAGGCTTCCCGAGTTCGCCGTCACGATGCCGTGCGTCTCGGTGAGCCCGTACCCGGTGCTCGGCACGCCGCCCGACAGCGACTTGTCGATCTTGTCGACCAGGTCGGGTTGCAACGGGGCGCCACCTCCGCCCATGCCGGCGAGTGTCGACGTGTCACGGCGCTCCCAGTCGGGGTGCATCAGGAGCTCGCGACTCATGGTCGGCACGCCGGAGAACGTGGTGACCCCCTCGCGCTCGATCAACTCGAGTGCCCGGCCCGCATCCCACTTGTAGGTGAACACGATCTTCGACCCCGAGATCGTCGCGGGATGGAGCAGACAGTTGTTCGCGGTCACGTGGAACAACGGCGTGGGCGCCATGAACACGTTCTGCTTCGGTGACCCGTCGGCGTTCGTCGAGGGGGCGGCAGGCGCCACCCCGGCCTTGGAGGCAGCAAGCCCGGCGCAGGTCGTCATGAAGGCGAGGTTCAGCAGATTGTGCACCGACCCGCGATGGGTGAGCTGCGCGCCTTTCGGAAAGCCGGTCGTTCCCGAGGTGTAGAAGATGCAGGCGTCGTCGTCGGGATCGATCTCCACGGCCGGCAGATCGGCCGGAGCGGACGACGGATCGATCACGTCCTCCCAGCGATCGGCATCGTCGGGGAGTTCGCCGTCGTAGCGGACCGTCATCAGGTGCAGGGGAGCTTCGGCGCGCAGACGGTCCAGCACCGGCAGCACTCGCTCGACCCGCTCGGCATCGGCGATCAACACCTTGGGTCGGGAGTCGGACAGCCCGTACGCCATTTCCTCCGACGTCCACCACGCGTTCATCCCGACACAGGCCGCGCCGATGGACACGACGGCCCAGTAGCCCAGCACCCACTCGGGGTAGTTGCGCATGGCGATCGCCACGCGGTCGCCGGGCTCGACGCCGTAGGTGTCGACCAGACGAGCAGCCAGGGCACGAATGAGCGCATCGGCTTCGCCGTAGGTGAGCCGTTCGTCCTCGTAGACGATGTAGTCGCGGTCGCCGTATCCGCGTGCGAGTTCCCACACCGTCCGCATCGTCGGCAGGGGGCTCTCGAACACCTTGACCGGTACGCCTCGTACCTCGATCACGGTGGTCCCGAACTGCGCACCGGGCGCCGTCAATTCTTCCCATGCCTCTTGGAACTGCTCGATCATGGCCAGCATGATCGCAGCGCCGCGCCGGATTCTCCTAGTCGGCGATGACGTAGGCAGCAGCGGTGAGATCGGTGTGGGTCAGCGAGAGGTGCCACCGGACGACGCCGGCCTCGGCCGACAGCTCGGCCGCCCGGCCGGCGAACTCCAACCATGGCTGCCCGGAATCCGACCGGTCGACCCACACGTCGTGGAAGCCGAACGCACCCAGGCCGACGCCGAGGGCCTTCATCACCGCCTCACGGGCTGCGAAGCGGGCAGCCAACGACGGCACCGGGTCGGACTTGGCGGCGACGTAGGCGAGTTCGACGTCCGTGAACAGCCGGGTACGCATCGATGGCGTGCGCTCCAACGAGCGTCGGAACCGCTCGATGTCGACCAGATCGATGCCGATGCCGATCATCGACGCCAGTGATCGGCGGTGTCCGAGATCGGTCCGATCAACAGCTCCGCCACCGGGAGTTCGCCGAGCAGCGACTCGTCGAAGGCGCCCTCGGTCTCGGTGACCCAGTCGACGAGGCGGTCGTAGCGACGGTCGTAGCCCTGCAGCACCCCGCGCATCACGTCGGTGGGCAGCCGGTCGTGGAACACGACGTGCAGCAGCGTGATCCCCGTTGTCTCGCCGCCCTTGACCTCCGGCACGAACAACACCGTTCGTCCGTCGTTGCGACCGATACCGACGAGCACCTCACGTTCGGTGGCCACTCGTCGCTTGGTACCTCGCAGGTCGGCGTTGCGCTCGACCCGACTCGGGAGGTCTCGCGAGATCCCGCCGCGGTCGATGATCGAGATCGTGTCCCCGTCGATCCGATACCTGGTGTAGCCGCTGACCGAGCCGACGGCCGGGTCGAGATCGGCCAGGATCTTGAGCGTCCGGTAACTCAGGACGTCCCGCCCGGCGCCGGCGCCCAGGACCGCCTGCACCAGTGCCCGGTCCATGACACCCTCGTCGCTGCGCGAGATGCCGACCGTGACCGTCTTGGCCTGGTGCTTGATCGTGTCGACGGGCCGGGTGAGTTCGTCGATCGCACGCGTCAGGGCCATCACGAGGTCGTCGATCAGGGCGACGGGCGTGCCGACCTTGCCGGAGGCGTCCTGGTACTGCTCGACGGCACGGTCGGAGAGCACGTCGCGGAGCAGGCCGGTGAGGCGCGAGGCCGTCGATGCCTCGAGTTGTCCGTCGTAGGTCCCCGACCGCAGCGCGTCGCCGAACCGTTCCGACGAAGCACGCAGTTCGGTACGCAGACGTGACACGACCTCGTCGCCGGAGAGCTGGTCACCGACGAGTCGTTCGACGATCTCGCGCGCCTCGCGCAACGGGCGCGCTCGACGCGTCGATGGCCAGGGCCACCTCGTAGCCGAACAGGTGGCCGACCATCGCCGACAGCACGAACCCGAGCGCCGGATCGACCGGTGGCACCTCGATCGTCGCGGCAGCGTGGTAGCGGGTCTCGCCATCGTTGGCGATCACGATCGGCGTGGCCTTGTGGGCGGTGAAGATCGACACCTCCTTGGCGACGTCGTCGGCATTCGAACCCTGCAGGCCGGCGGCGCACACGAGGATGAGCGGCTCCGACGACAGGTCGATGTGCTTCTTGTCCTCGGTGGAGTCGCACGCAATCGACTTGTAGCAGAGCTCACTCAGCTTGATCCGGACCTCTTCCGCCGCCACCTTGTTGGGTCCGTTGCCCACCACGGCCCAGTACCGCTTGGGCGGTGCCAGCCGGGCAGCGTCCGCGATCACGCCTCGCCGCGCGAGCACGTCGTTCATCGCGGCCGGCAGTTCTCGCACGGCGGTCAGCAGGTCGTGGCGTCGACGGGCGTCGCCGCGTCCGGTCGCCTCTGCGATGGCGCACGAGAGCAGCGCACCGGCAGCAACCTGCGCGTAGAAGGCCTTCGTGGACGCCACGCTCATCTCCACGTCACGCCCGTCCGAGGTGTAGAGCACCCCGTCGGCCTTGTCGGTGAGATCGCTGCTTCGTCGGTTGACGATGCCGATGACCGCCGCACCCCGCGAGCGCAGCAGATCGACCGTTCGGTTGGTGTCGGTCGTCGTGCCGGACTGGCTCACGGCGATCGCCAGCGTGTCGGACATGTCGAGTCGCATCCCGAATCCGGACAGCTCGGTCGCGGTGATCGCGTCGACGTCGAGTGACAGCGTCGGTGAGTTCGTCCAGGATCGCTGCCATGCTCTGGCCGGCGACGGCCGCCGTGCCCTGGCCGATCACGCGCACTCTGCGTGATGGTGCCCGCGGCGAGCCGGTCGGCGATCGACGCGGGGAGCGCTCGCTCGCCGACGTCGGCGACCAAGCGGCCGTCGCGCTCGACGATCTTGCCGCGTAGGGTCTTGGCGAAACTGAACGGCGCTTCGGTGATCTCCTTGAGCAGGAAGTGCGGAGCGTCACCACGGTTGATGTCCCGGGTGGTGACCTCGGCCTCGACGACGTCGTCGTCGAGGACCGGGTGGACCGTCCCGTCGTACGCCATCCGCACGATGGCCGTGGCCTCCCCGCCGTGGGCACCGTCGAGCACGATGATCTCGCCACCGCGTTCGCCGTCCATCCGCACGAACCTGGACGTCTCCTCGACCACCCCGTAGGGCTCACTGGCGACGATGTAGCAGTCCTCGGCGAGCCCGACGTAGAGCCCCTGTCCGCTGCCACGCAACGCGAGGAGGAGCACCGACGGGGCCTCGGCGCTCGCCGCCGCGATGGCGGTCGATCCTTCGAACTCCGACACCGTCCGTCGGAACGCCTCGACCAGTGTGGTGGTGGTCGCATGGCGAGCGATCAGCGTCGGGATCACCTTGGCATCGGTCGTGATGGTCGAGGCGATCCGCAGGCCGTGCGCCACCCGGACGTCGGCGTGGTTGTCGACGTCACCGTTGAGTGCTGCCACGACGTACGGGGGCTGCGCACCGCCGATCTGTTCGAGTTCGGTGGAGTTGACCGGATGGGTGTTGGGTTCGCTGATGATGCCGACGCTGGCCCATCGGGTGTGGCCGAGTATCGCGACACGTGCATCAGGTGACTGCAACGCACGACGCAGGAGGGTGTCGGCCGCGAGGGCGCCGCGCAACGCTGCGGTGTTGTCGCCGAGCTCGCCGATCTCGGCGGCAGCCTTGTAGACGAACGACAGGCAACCGTTGGTGGCGACGACCGCGCCCGACTGGAACAGCGGGTCCGTGCCACGTTCGGCGAGGAGCGCCGCGAGCGCCGGCGCCTCGATGTCGTGACCCCAGACGAAGACGTGCAGGCCGGCGGAGTCCCGCCCGCGCACCTCGAGCCGGTCGAGGGCGGCGAACGACTGCTGGATGGCGAGGTACCCGGCGAGTTCCGAAGCGGCGGCATCTCGTCCGGCGAGTGCCTCGACGGCCGCGATCGTCCGGAGGCGGTCGTTGCGGACGGCCCACAGGACGTCCTTCAGGTCGATCAGCTCGGCGTTGGCCTGTTCGAGACGCTCGGCATCGAGGCCGCCGGCGTTCTCGTCGAGGTCGAACTCGACCGCTGCCGCGAACCCCTCGAGTTCGTCGAGAGCCGTACCGAGCACGGCGACGACGTCGACGCGGCCGGCGAGCGCGAGCACGCCGGGCAGGCCCCGCAGCGCTCGGTCGACCGCTCCGACCTCGGTGATCACGGCCGCGAGGTCCGGAATGGCAGCGACCGCGCGTTGGAGCCCGGCGACGAGCTCAGCGACGTCGGGCGTCGCCCGGGTGGGTGGCCGACTGACGATCCCGATGATGCCGCACATTGCGCGACAGGCTACCGAGCACCAGGGAGCGGACGCGGATCAGGGCGGCGCCCGAGGCCGGACGGGCCCGGAACGGGCCGCGTCAGCCGAATCGGCGGTGGGCTGCCGCGGCGAGGTCGTCCGCAGCCTGCTGGGCCAGCCTCACGGGTCGATGCCTCGACCATCACCCGGATCAGGGGCTCGGTGCCACTCGCCCGAACGAGCACCCGACCGGTGGCGCCCAAGGTTGCCTCGACGGCGGCAATGTCGTCAGCCATCTGCTCACCGACATCCGGCACGCGCTGGGACACTCGGACGTTCACGAGCACCTGCGGCAGCGAGGTCATTGCCGCGGCCGCCAGTTCGGCGAGCGACCGGTCGGACCGCTTGACCGCGTCGAGCAGGGCGACGGCGCTGAGCACACCGTCGCCGGTGGTCGCATGATCGGAGAAGATCACGTGACCGGACTGCTCGCCGCCGAGCGAGTAGCCACCGGATGCCAGCGCCTCCAGCACGTACCGGTCACCGACAGCCGTCTCGACGACGTTGATGCCGGCTTCGGCCATCGCCAACCGGAATCCCAGGTTGGTCATGACCGTCACGACCACGGTGTCGTGACGCAACTCACCCTTGCTGCGGAGGTCCTCGGCGATGATCGCGATGATGTGGTCGCCGTCGACGATCGAGCCGTCGTGGTCGACGGCGATGAGGCGATCGGCATCACCGTCGAGTGCGACACCCACGTCGGCACCGTGCTCGCGGACGGCGCGAGCGACGTTCGCCGGCACGGTCGCCCCGCAGCCGTCGTTGATGTTGCGCCCGTCGGGTGTCGCGTCGATCACGACGACCTCGGCACCCGCTGCCCGCAGGATCGACGGACCGACCTCGTACGCCGCGCCGTTGGCGGCGTCGAGCACGATCCGCAGACCATCGAGACGGCGACCCTCCAGGTACGCGAGCACGTGGTCCCGATACAGGTCGTGGTCGCGACGACCCCTCGCCGACCGCCGCGTCGAACGTCGACGGAGCGATCCTCGCGAGTTCCGCTTCGATGCGGCGTTCCACCTCGTCGGTGAGCTTGAGCCCGCCGCGTGCGAACAGCTTGACACCGTTGTCCTGGTAGGGATTGTGCGATGCCGAGATGACCGCACCGAGCGCTCCGAGGCGCTGGGCCTCGAACGCCACCATCGGCGTCGGCACGACGCCCAGCGACACGACGGCGAGCCCTTCCCGACGGAAGCCTGCCGACAGCGCGACGTCGAGTTCGGCGGTCGATTCGCGGGTGTCGCCGCCGATGACGACCGCCAGCGGATCGCGATGCGAGTCGCTCAGGACACGAGCGGCGGCTCGGCCGAGCCGGTGGACGAACTCGGTCGTGAGTTCGGTCCCGGCGACGCCACGGACGCCATCGGTGCCGAACTGCATCGGGCGCTCAGCGCTTGGTGAACTGCGGCGCCTTACGGGCCTTCTTCAGGCCGTACTTCTTGCTTTCCTTCTTGCGCGAGTCGCGGGTGAGCAGACCGGCCTTCTTCAGCGCCGGACGGCTGTCGGGATCGATCTCGAGCAGCGATCGGGCGATGGCGAGACGCAATGCCCCGGCCTGACCGCTGATGCCGCCGCCGTGGATCGACGCCGTGATGTCGTAGCTCTCGCGGGTGTCGGTCAGCGTGAGTGCCTCGGACACGACCATCTGCGACACCGCCGTCGGGAAGTACGCGTCGAGCGTCTTGCCGTTGATCAGGAACTGTCCGGTACCGGGGCGAACCTGGGCACGGGCCACCGCTTCCTTGCGGCGGCCGGTGGTCTGGGTGAGTGGAGTGGTTCCCATGATGCGTTGTCTTCTCTCAGCGTCTCTCGGCGATTCTTCGAACGGTGGCTCAGCGGGCCTTGGCGGCCGGGATCTCGAGGGTCTTGGGGGTCTGGGCGGCGTGCGGATGGGTCGGGCCGGCGTAGACCTGGAGCTTGAGGATCTGCTGCCGGCCGAGGGGGCCCTTGGGGAGCATGCCGCGCACCGACTTGCGGAGGGCCTCTTCGGGCTTGCGGGCGTGCAGGTGGGCGTAGGTCTCGGACTTGATGCCGCCCGGGTACCCGCTGTGGCGGTACACCATGGTGCGGTCGGCCTTGCCCGCCGTCATGACGACCTTGTCGGCGTTCACGATGATGACATGGTCGCCGGTGTCGATGTGCGGAGCGAAGGTCGGCTTGTGCTTGCCGCGCAGGATGCGGGCGACCTCGGTGCACAGACGGCCGAGGACGAGGCCCTCCGCGTCGACAACGTGCCACTCACGCTGGATCTCACTGGCTTTCGGGGTGTACGTAGGCATGCGTCGTCTCTGGTCAGTCTGTGGAAACACCACGGGTCGATCGGGATCCATCGAGGATCGCTCGACGGGGAACCGTGAAATGATACGGTCCGCCGCCCCGGCATCCAACCCGGCGATCAAGCGGGCCGTCGGGCGATACCGGATTCGGTGGTCGCGGACACCGCCAGCACCGAGTTCAGCCACTCCTCGATCCGAACGGCGAACGCCTCGGTCGAGTACTCCTGTTCGACCCGTCGGCGGCACGCCAGGCGATCGATGGTCCCGATCTGCCGCGACCGCCGCGACGAGGGCGTCGATGTCATCGGCGGGTACGACGAACCCGGTCTCGCCATCGACGACGATCTCGGCGGGACCGCCACGGTCGTAGGTGATCACCGGCACACCGGTCGCCATCGCCTCGATCGCCACGTTGCCGAAGGCCTCGACCCATTTCGGCGTCATGATGACGGCGGTGCACCCGCCGATCTCGGCCTGGAGATCATCGGTGGGTACGAATCCGCAGTACTCGAGTTGCGCTCCGGGGAAGTCGTCGCAGAGTCGCTGCCAGTAGCTCGGATCCTGCATCATGCCCCAGACCTTCACGGAACGACCGCTGCGCTCGGACAGCGCGGCGATGTCCTCGAAGCCCTTCTCGGGAGAGATCCGACCGATCGCGCCGAGGTACGCCGGAGCGGAGTCGGCAACGTCGCGGACGTCGTAGCGATCGACGACGATGCCGTTGCCGACGATCCGGAAGGGCACAGGCGTCGAGGCCATCGATCGCAGCGGTGAACGTGGCGGCCTGCGCTCGTGTGTGCGCCGCGAGCCGACCGGGATACCGCCGCGCCACGGCGGTGACCGCGGCATCCATCGAGTCGCTCAGCGACGCCATGGACACGAGATGGACCACCGGGACGTCGAACCACGGGGTGAGGTACAGCGGCAGCCAGTCGTAGGCCAGGTTGACGATGACGTCGAACTCGTCCTGGAGGTCGGCGATCCGCTCCCACATGGCCGCCAGCACCGAACCCACCGGCAGCTCGACCGGCGCGCTCCGGTCGGCCAGCTGGCTGCTCGGTTGCGGCACACCTTCGACCTGATGCACGACGGTACCGACATGCAGCGACCCTGCCGGGGCCACGACCTCGACACGATGACCCCGTGCGCTCAAGCCGTACACCAGACTGTGCAGCGTGAGTTCGACGCCGCCGCCGACACCCGAGCCGAGAGGACCGACCGGTGTCGACGCGATGAGCACACGAAGGGCGGTCACCGCAGGAGCAACGCCGGGCCATCCGCCAGGTATTCCCGCGCACCGACGTCAAGATCGTCGCGAATGATCGTCAGGAATCGCTCAAGTGCCCGGTGATTCCGACCGATGGACCGACATGAGTTCCGCCGACTCGACGCGAGTGGCACCGGTCTCGACCGGCGCGCCCGCGATGGCGGTGACGCTCGATGGTCTGGCCGACCCGGTCATCGCGATCAGCACGGACGGACTCCTGCGCTACGCCAACGACACGGCGGCCCTCGTCCTCGGCTGGGACCGCACCGAGCTGCTGGGGAGTTCGGTCCTCGAGCTCGTCCATCCCGACGACCTGAACCTCGCCTCGGCGTCGCTGCGGACGATCCGCGACAAGCGTGTCGGTGACCTCGTCTCGCTGCGGGTGCGCACCGGGTACGGAACCTGGCGGTACCTCGAACTCCGAGGCAGCTTCCGTGCCGGCTCCGAGTCGGCGGGCGAACCCGGACACATCGTGATCGTCGCCCGTGACGTGACCGAGCGCCACCGGCTCGAGTTCGATCAGGGTGACATCCAGGTGCTGCGAGCGGTCATGGCGAACATGCCGGGCATGGTCGTGCTCGCCGACGCCAGTGGGCTCATCCGGTCCATCAACGGTGCCGTCACCCGCTTCCTCGGTCACGACCCCGAGACCGTCCGGGGCCAGTCGATCCTCAGCTACCTGCATCCCGACGATCGAGATCAGGTGTTGTCGATCGCGCAGTCGCTCGGGCCCCAGGAGTCCGTCACCCTCGATGCCCGCGTCCTGCGCGCCGACGCCGCTCCGTTGATCTGCGAGTTCACCGTCAACAACCTCCTCGACGATCCGGTCGTCAACAGCTACGTGATCAGTGCGCAGGTCGCTGCAGCCCTCGCCGATGCCCGTGAGCGCGTGGAGTTCCTCGCACACCACGATGCGCGCACCGGGCTGCTGAACCGCGACGGCTTCATGAGCGCGGCGACGGCGATGATGCACTCCGGAGGCGGGCTCGGCATCCTCATCGTGGACATCGTCCACTTCCGGTCGATCAACGAGCTCTACGGCGAGCCCGTGGGCGACGCCGTGCTGAGCACGGTTGCCGATCGCATCGACCAGATCCGCTGGCCCGATCTCGTCACGGCGCGGTTCGGTGGTGACGAGTTCGTGCTCGCCGTGCGCGGCCCCAGTGCCAGCACCCTCGAGATGCTCCGCGAGCGGGTACGGCGAGACATCGCCAGGTCGATCGTCGTGGACGGGCAAGAGGTCAACTTCGAGATCCGCACGGCCACCGCGTTCGAGCCCAAGCCACAGGTGCTGGATGCACTGCTGGTGGGAGCGAGCAACGAGCTGATGTCGGCGAAGCGCTACGCCGACCCCGAGAGCACCGGCATCTCCGTCGACGCGATCAACCAGCGGCGCCGTCAGGTCGATCAGCTGCGTCGGGCGCTCAATGCCGGCGAGATCCAGCCGTTCTTCCAGCCGATCTACGACGCCCATCGTGAGATGACCGCGGTCGAGGCGCTCGTGCGGTGGGTCCACCCACTGCGAGGTGTCCTGGCTGCCGGCGAGATCCTCCCCCTGGCCCAGATGGCCGGACTCGCCGAGGCGGTGGACGACTGCGTGCTCGACCAGGCACTCGCGTTCGCCGCGCAGCTCGCCGAGCTCGGCCACGGTCACGTCGAGGTGCACGTCAACATCGACCCGAAGGTCATCGCCCGCCCGGCGTTCGGCACGGCGTTCCTGGATCGATGCCACCGCCTGGGCACGGACCCGACGCAGCTCGTGGTCGAGATCACCGAGACCGATCTCCTCACGCCGGGTGCCGCCTCGCTGGCCAACATGCAGAAGCTTCGGTTCGCCGGGATCCACGTGTCCATCGACGACTTCGGGACCGGCTACTCGAGCCTCGCGCACCTCCTCGAACTCCCGGTGGACGGGGTGAAGATCGACCGGCGGTTCGTTGCCGGCATCGACGTGGACCCTGCGGCGACCAATCTCACGACCGCCATCATCCGACTCAGCGACAGCCTTCGGCTGACCTGCGTCGCCGAGGGCGTCGAGCAGCCCTACCAGTTCGACCGGCTCGTCGAGCTCGGCTGCGAGGCCTTCCAGGGATGGCTGTTCTCCGCCGCGGTGCCGCAGGCGGAGATCATCACGATGCTGGCGGCGAACGCTCAGCTGTCCCAGCGGTCACCGCTGTAGTCGACCGAGTACAACACGAGCCCCGTTGGCGGCGCGACCTGACCGGCGGCGTTGCGGTCGAGCGCTGCGAGCGTCGCGTCGGTCGAGTCGACGGATCGTCGGCCCAGGCCGACATCGACGAGTGTGCCGACGATGCTGCGCACCATCTGGTGACAGAACGACGTCGCCGAGATCTCGAACCGGAGGAGACCCGGACCCCAGATTCCGTCGTCGATCTCGGTCCACCGAGCGACGAGCACACGACGCACCAGGCTCGGCTCCGGCGACCCCGCGGCCGGCTTCGGCCGGCGGCAGAACGACGTGAAGTCGTGATCGCCCAGCAGGGGCTCCGCGGCCCGATTCATCGCGTCCACGTCGAGCGGCAAGGGGACGTGCCACGAGGTGCGCGCCAACAGCGGGTGGGGCGCTCGATGGTTCCACACCGAGTAGCGGTACGTGCGTGACGTCGCCGAGAAACGGGCGGAGAAGTCGGCGTCCGCCCAGTCGATCTCGCGTACGGCGATGTCCGGGGCACACAGACCGTTGATGCTGCGCTGCGAGCCGTCCGAGATCGGTCGCCTCCGGGAGCATCCCGGTCACGACCTGTCCCCACGCATGCACGCCGGCGTCGGTTCGACCGGCTCCGGTCAACTCGACCGGGGACCGCACGATGGTCTCGACGGCCCGACGGAGTTCGCCCATGACGGTTCGTACGCCGTCGCTCTCGGCGAAGCCGTGGAAGTCGGTGCCGTCGTAGGAGAGTGTCAACCGGGCATTGCGCCCTGACGAGTCGCTGGTCGGGATCACGACCGGCGCATCGCACTCAGACGAGTTCGATGCGCGCCATCTGGGCGTTGTCGCCGTGGCGAGGACCCATCTTCAGGATCCGGGTGTAGCCACCGTTGCGCTCGGCGTACCGAGGGGCCACATCGTGGACCAGCTTGTAGGTCATCTCCTTGTCACCGAGGAACGACTGGATCTGACGGATCCGGTGGACCTGCATCGGGCCCTCTTCCTGGGCCTTCTTGGCCTTGGTGATGAGCTTCTCGGCGATGGGGCGAAGGTGCTTGGCCTTGGCCTCCGACGTCGTGATCGCCTCGGCGGCGAACAGCGAGGCAGCCAGGTTGGCCATCATGAGACGCTGGTGGGAAGCAGAGCTTCCGAAGCGGCGGGAGCGGCGTGGTGTGGGCATGAGTCAGTCGTCTTTCGTGTCTGGCTGATCGCTCAGCCGCGCAGTGACAGGCCGCGCTCGTCGAGCTTGGCCTTCACTTCGTCGAGGCTCTTCTGGCCGAAGTTGGTGATGTTGAGGAGGTCGTCCTCGGTCTTGGTCAGCAGTTCGCCGACGGTGTTGACCTGGGCGCGCTTGAGGCAGTTGTTCGGACGCTCCGACAGATCGAGGTCCTCGATCGGGAGGTCGAGATCCGGCGAGCTGACCGTGGCGTCGATGAGTTCACCGAGCTCGAGGCCGCGGGGCTCGTCGGCCATGGTGGCGACGAGATCCACGAGCGAGCGCAGCGTCGCACCGGCGGAGGCCAACGCATCGGACGGTGTGATCGACCCGTCGGTCTCGATCTCGATGACGAGGCGGTCGTAGTTCGTCGACTGCTCCACGCGGGTGGGCTCGACGGTGAACGACACCCGGCGGACCGGGCTGAAGATGGCGTCGATCGGGATGACACCGATCACTCGGTTGTCGTCTTCACGGTTGCTCGACATGTACCCGCGTCCCTGCTCGACGGTGAGGTCGATGGCGAGGCGGCCCTTGGTGTTGAGCGTCGCGATCGGCAGGTCCTTGTTGAGGATCTCGACGTCGGACGGGCACTCGATGTCGCCGGCGGTGACCACGCCGGCGCCACGGGCGTCGAGACGCATCGTGACCGCTTCGTCGGACACCGACGTGACGACGATGTCCTTGAGGTTCAAGATGATGTCGGTGACGTCCTCGGCGACACCGGGGATGGTGTCGAACTCGTGGAGCGAATCGTCGAAACGAGCGGTCGTGATCGCCGCGCCGGGGATCGACGACAGCAGGGTGCGGCGGAGCGAGTTGCCGAGCGTGTGGCCGAAACCGGGCTCGAGCGGACCGACGGCGAAACGCTGGCGATTATCGGACTCCTCACCGAGAGATTCGATGGTGGGGCGCTGCATGACGAGCATTGGGTGCCAGGACCTTTCAACGACAGGGATTCGAAACGAGAATTGCGCGGGAACGAAGGGATTACTTGGAGTAGAGCTCGACGATGAGCGACTCACGAACGGGCACATCGATGTGCTCACGCTCGGGAAGGCTGCGAACGGTCACGGCCTTGCCGCCGTCGCTCGCTTCGAGCCATCCGACGAGCGAGCGGTCGAGCGTGTCGATGTTGTGCTGGATCACGATCATCTTCTGGGCCTTGGGCGCCAACGAGATGACCTGGCCCTTCTTGCAGCGGAAGCTGGCGATGTCCACGCGCTTGCCGTCGACCTGGATCAGGCCGTGGTTCACGAACTGACGGGCTTGGGGACGGCTGGACGCCCAACCGGCGCGGTAGACGACGTTGTCGATGCGCTGTTCGAGCAGACGCAGCAGGATCTCGCCGGTCGGGCCCTGGAGACGCTGGGCCTCGACGTAGGTCTTGTGGAACTGCTTCTCGAGCACCCCGTAGATGTACTTCGCCTTCTGCTTCTCCTGCATCTGGGCGAGGTACTCGCTGCCGGCGTTGCGGCGGCGGGTACGTCCGTGCTGACCGGGCGGGAAGGGGCGACGCTCGAGCGCCTGGCGACCCTTTTCGTTCTCGAAGATGTTGACCGACAGGCGACGCGAGATGCGCACCTTGGGTCCGGTGTAACGAGCCATGTTCTGTCCTTCTCCTAGCCGCGCCGACGCTTCGGCTGGCGGCACCCGTTGTGGGGAACCGGTGTGACGTCCTTGATCGAGGTGACCTCGATGCCGGTCTGCTGGATCGACCGGACGGCAGTGTCGCGACCCGAACCCGGACCCTTCACCTGCACCTCGGCGCGGCGCAGACCGTGCTCGATGGCGGCCTTGCCGGCCTTCTCGGCGGCCTGCTGGGCGGCGTAGGGCGTGCTCTTGCGGCTGCCCTTGAACCCGACCCCGCCCGACGACGCCCAGGCGATGACATTGCCCTCGGTGTCGGTGATCGAGACGATCGTGTTGTTGAACGAGCTCTTGATGTGCACGATGCCCGTGCTCACGTTCTTGCGGTCGCGCTTGCGCGGACGACGGGTGGCGGTCGGCTTGGCCATTACTTCCTCACTGCCTTCTTCTTGTTGGCCACCGTGCGCTTCGGGCCCTTGCGGGTCCGGGCGTTGGTGTGGGTGCGCTGGCCGCGCACCGGCAGGCCCTTGCGGTGACGGACGCCCTGGAGGCAGCCGATCTCGATCTTGCGCTTGATGTCGGCCTGCACGTCACGGCGCAGGTCACCTTCGATCTTGAGGTTCTGATCGATGTAGGTACGAATGCGGTTGACCTCGTCCTCGGTGAGGTTCGAGACCTTGGTGTCGGGGTTCAACTCGAGGTCGGCGCAGATCTTCTGCGACGTGGGGAGCCCGATTCCGAAGATGTAGGTGAGCGAGATCTCCAACCGCTTCTCGCGGGGAATGTCGACGCCGGCGATACGTGCCATGTGATGCTCCTGTCAGCCCTGACGCTGCTTGTGGCGAGGGTTGGTGCAGATGACCATGATGCGACGATGGCGACGGATCACCTTGCAGTTGTCACACATCGGCTTGACGCTCGGTCGTACTTTCATGGTTGCTCTCTACTCGTGCCTTACTTGTACCTGTACGTGATGCGACCTCGGGTGAGGTCGTAGGGGGTGAGTTCCACCTGCACCTTGTCGCCGGGGAGGATTCGGATGTAGTGCATCCGCATCTTGCCGGAGATGTGTGCCAAGACTTCATGGCCGTTGTCGAGCGCGACCTTGAACATGGCATTCGGAAGCGATTCCAGGATCTTGCCTTCCAGCACGATCGCGTCTTCCTTTGGCTTTGGCAGGGGCTTCTCCTTCTCGTTCTCTGGGTCGTGCTCGGGGTGTACTCGAAACCGGCGCCGGGCACGACAGCACACAGCTGACGTCACCGACACGACGGACTTGTTCGTCGATCCCCGCTCCGGCGCAGGCGCCGACACAGACATCGAGGCCTGCGAACAGACCGGCGTGTCATGCTAGCGGCGCCTTTTCGGAGAACCAATGGGTGGTCCGCCTGATTTCTGCAACCGTGTGCTATGTCGCCTGATGCCTGCCGGCTGTCACAACCGTCCCATCCCGGCCGCAGCTTCTCGGCGGGCTGCGTCCCGCATTCCGGGACTGATTCCGCCGAGAACGCTCGAGGACCCGTCATCACATCGAAATCACAAGGTTGCGTTGCAGTCTCGAGCCATGAATCGGCTCGGCGGTACCCAACGAACCCTCAGAGCGCTGGTGGCCGCACTTGCACTTGCCGCGTGCAGTTCGGTGCCGGCCGCGACGGAATCGACACCGGCGAGCCCGACGACCCACGCGAGGCCGACGCCGACCGCAGCGCCCTCCGCTGCGGCAACGACGACCACCACGACCACCACGACCACCACGGATCGCGTCGGCGGTCACGCTCGCCGCCGCCACGGCCCCCGTCGGCATCGTCTCGCACGAGACGATCGAGCCGGGAGGTCGCACCTACCGGCTCTACATCCCGTCGACGCTGCCCGACGGACCGGTTCCGCTGTTCATCGGTCTGCACGGAGGCACGGGATGGGGCGACCAGTTCGCGTTCACGAACCGGATCGAGGGACTGGCGGAGAGCAACGGCTTCATCGTGATCCACCCCGACGGCGTTCCACAGCCCAACACCCGAGGTCGGGTCTGGAACGGCGGGATGTGCTGCGGCATCGCCGCCCGCGAGAACGTCGACGACGTCGCCTTCATCGACGCGGTCATCGACCAGGTCGAAGCCGACCACGACATCGACGAGACCCGGGTCTTCGCCTTCGGGCACTCCAACGGCGGGATCATGAGCTACCGGCTGGCCTGCGAGCTGTCGGATCGCATCGTCGGGATCGGCGTCGTGGCCGGCACGCTCGGCATCGACGACTGTGCCCCGACCCAGCCGGTGTCGGTCATGCACATCCACGGCACGGCCGATCAGAACCTCCCGATCGACGGCGGCGTCGGACCGAAGTCGGTCGCGGGTGTCGATTTCCCGCCACCGAGGGACGGCTTCGCGATCCTCACGACCGCAGACGGGTGTCCGGCGCCGACCACGACGGTGGAGGGAGTGGTGACGACCCAGCGGTCCGCGCCGTGCGACGCCGGGGCCGCAACCGCCTTCGTGACCATCGAGGGCGCCGAGCATCCGTGGCCGGGCGGCGCACGCCGGGCTCGTCGCCCAACATCGGCGACGGCTACGCCGGCTACGACGCGACCGCCGAACTGGTGACGTTCCTGCTCGCCCACCCTCGCGCCGACTGAGGCCGCGTCGAACGCCGCGCATCGAGACCGAACGGATGCGTGAGCGATGCATTCCGGAGTGGCTCCCGGAACTCATGCCGGAATGAACGCTCCGGTCGGTCCGCCGCTGATCTCAGTCGGCAGACTCGCCGGCACGCCAGGACTCGTGGAAGTGGCGGAGCTTGTCGGGGTTGACGATCGCGATCGCTTCGGCCACCTGGCGATCGCGCCAGTTGAGCACGGTCAGCAGGTATGGCTCCCCATCGCGCACGACGTAGGCCCCGGGCTGGCCGTTGACGTCGACCCAGTGGAGTTCGTCGGTCGGGAGCCACTCCCGACGCGCCAGGTTCACGAACAACCTGGCCACCTTGTCGGGGCCGCGCACCGGACGGCGCGCCGCGTGATGATCGGGACCACCGTCGGAGATGTGGACCACGTCGTCGGTCAGCATCGTGGCCAGCCGGTCGACGTCACCGTCGAGGATCGCCGCGAGGAAGGCATCGGACAACTCCTGCACCTCGGCCGGCGGCGGCGTCAGGCGAGGGCGGCCGTCACGGACCTTCTCGCGCGCTCGGCGCGCCATCTGGCGGGTGGCGGCCTCGTTGCGATCGACCGCGGCGGCGACCTCAGCGAACGGAACTGCGAACACGTCGTGCAGGAGGAAGACCGCCCGCTCGGTCGGATCCAGCGTCTCGAGCACGCGGAGGAACCCGAGGGTGAGCGAGTCCGACGACGCCACGACCTCGGCCGGATCCGCGGAGGCACCGCACACGGACGAGTCGGCCATCGGCTCGGGGACCCACGGCCCGACGTACAACTCCCGGCGCGCCTGCGCCGACGTCAGCCGGTCGATGGCGACCCGGGTCGTCACCGTCGTCAACCATGCTGCCTCGTTGTCGATCACTGAGCGATCCGTTCGCTGCCAGCGGATCCACACCTCCTGGACCACGTCGTCGGCGTCGTCGGGGGTCCCGGTCATGCGATAGGCGAGCGACGTGAGCCGGCGGCGCTCGGCGTCGAACCGGGCCTGATCGGCGTCGACGGTCATCGGACCCGGCGCCGGGTCGAGAGGTGGGCGATCGCCGCGTCGGCAGCGGTTCGCGCGCTCGCCAGCACCGCGTCCGCGAGGTGGCCGGTCGGGCCCACCCAGTCACCGACCACGAACACACCGTCGCGGTCGGGAACAGCAACCGGCGGACGGCCGGCGAGCCCTCCGGAGGCGGCCGTGGCGATCGCGGACACCGTGGTCATGCGATGAAGGTAGCGCTCGTCGACGATGTGACCGGGAGCGATCCCGGCGTGGCGCGCGAACGCGTCGAGTCGTCCCCGATCCGGCTCGTCGTCGCGGCCCCAGGTACTGGGCGAGCGACACGCTCGCACGACCCGGCGGACACATCCCCTCCATGCTGCCGTGGTCGGAGAGGTAGATCGGCTCGTCGACGCCGATCACGAAACGGTGGGTCGGGCGCGTGCGCGAGCGCGAGGTCGAGCACGCTGGCCTCGGCGGCGACCCCGGCCTGATACGGATACCCGGTCACCGCTGCGGTCTGGGCCGGACCACCGACGGCAACGATCACTGCGGCCGCGTCGGGAACGTCGTTCATGCCGTCATCGCGACGGATCTCACCGCCGCCGGCCATGACGACACCGGCGAGCCCGTCGACGAGACGTTCCCACCCGCCGTCGAGGTACCGCACCCCGCTCCCGAGCCCGAGCTGTGCCTGCCGGATCGCCACCTCGGCGCTCAGGAGATCGGGGGCGTTCGTGTAGGTCGTGAGTCGCACGATCGCGTGCAGCAGCGCCCGGACCCGCTCCCGGTCGGTCAGATCGGCCAGCCACTCGTCGACCGTCCGCTCCGCGAAGTCGCTCGGCACGAGTCGCGGGAGCCGGGTCATCAACGACGCCAGTTCCGCCTTCTCCCTCACGCCGAGGATCGTCGTCCGCAGCAGCGACCCCACCCCGCCCGGCGCGAGGTGGAGGTCGCCACCGAGGGCCATGCGTGTGCCCCGCGTCGGCGGTGTGATCCCCGGCGTCGGGATCCCGAGTTCGCGCAGGACTCCCATCGCCTCGCCACCGAGGTAGAGCGCGTGCGGGCCCTGGTTGAACCGGTAGCCGTGGCGTTCGTCGGTCGTGGCCCTCCCGCCGAGACGTCCCCGGCGTTCGTGGACGACGACCGAACGACCCGATCGTGCAACCAGTGCGGCGGCGGCCAGACCACCCAGGCCACCGCCGATGACATGAACCTCTGCATCTTCCATGCAGGTACGACGACGTCGGCTCCGCAAATGTGACAGCAGCACGGCTACCGTTCACGCATGCACGATCTGGTGATTCGAGGTGGCGTGGTGGTCGACGGGACCGGCGCCGACCGGTTCCGCGCCGATGTGGCGATCGACGGCGAGCACATCGTTGCGGTCTCCGGACCCGACGACGACCCGATCGGGCCGGGTCATCAGGAGATCGACGCCGACGGGCTCATCGTCACCCCCGGCTGGGTCGACATCCACACCCACTACGACGGCCAGGTCACCTGGGACCCCGAACTCGCGCCGTCGTCCATCAACGGCGTCACCTCGATCCTCGTCGGCAACTGCGGCGTCGGGTTCGCTCCCGTGGCCCCCGACCGCCACCAGTGGCTGATCGAACTCCTCGAAGGCGTGGAGGACATCCCGGGCACGGCACTGGCCGAAGGGATGACGTGGGGGTGGGAGTCGTTCCCCGAGTACCTCGACCTGCTCGACTCGCTGCGCTGGAGCATCGACATCGGCACCCAGGTTCCGCACGCCGCGCTGCGCACCTACGTGATGGGCGACCGGGGCGCCGACGTCGAAGCCGTGGCGACGGCCGACGAGATCGCCACGATGTCGCAGCTCTGCGAGGAGGCCATCCGCGCCGGAGCGATGGGCTTCACCACGTCGCGCACCTACGTCCACCGCACCTCACGCGGTCAGCAGATCGGCACGCTGCGGGCGAGCACCGACGAGGTGCTCGGGATCGCCGCGGCGCTCCGCCGCGCCGGAACCGGCGTCATCCAGTTGATCTCCGACGCCTACCAGTCGACCGACGACGAACTCGTCGCCAACGAGATCGACCTCCTCGGCCGCATCGCCACCGAGGTCGGTCGACCGCTGAGCTTCACCGTGCAGCAGAACGACGACGCCCCCAACCGCTTCCGCGAGCTGCTCGCGGCCATCGAGGGATGGCGCGAAGCCGGCGCCGACGTGAAGGCGCAGGTCGGGGTCCGCCCGATCGGCGTGCTCATCGGCCTGCAGGCGACCGCCAACCCGTTCATGTTCTGCCCGTCGTACCGTCCGCTGCACACCCTGACCCACGACGAGCGTGTCGCCCGTCTCCGCGACCCCGAACTGCGTCGGACGCTGCTCGACGAGCACGCCGCGTCGACCCCCGCCGGATTCGTCGGCATCCTGCACTCGGGGTACGAGCGCATGTACCCGCTGAGCGACCCGCCGAACTACGAGCCGTCTCCCGCCGACAGCGTGGCGGGACGAGCAGCGGCGGCCGGCGCCGAGCCCGACGAGTTGCTCTACGACCTGCTCCTCGACGGCGACGGCAGCACCCTGCTCTACATCCCGCTGATGAACTACGCCCACGGCGACCTCGACGACGTCCGCGAGATGCTCACGTCACCGAACGCGTTGTTCGGGCTGTCCGACGCCGGCGCCCACTGCAACTCGATCTGCGACGGGACGTTCCCGACCACCGCCATCACCCACTGGACCCGCGATCGCCGACGCGGCGAGCTGCTCCCGCTCGAACACGTCGTGCACCACCAGACCCAGCGCACCGCCCGCCATGTCGGCTGGAACGACCGCGGCGTCATCGCCCCCGGCTACCTCGCCGACCTCAACGTGATCGACCTCGATCGACTCACCCTGCACCCGCCGCACCTCGTCGCCGACCTCCCGGCCGGAGGCACCCGGCTGATGCAGACCGCCGACGGCTACGTCGCCACCGTGAAGCGCGGTCGAACCATCGCCGCCAACGGTCAGCTGACCGGAGAACGTCCCGGCCGGCTGCAGCGCGGAGCCGTCGCTGCATCGACCCTCATCCACGCTGCCACGGTGATCGACTTCATTTCCGCCGTCGTGGCGGCGTTCGGGGTCGTCTTCGTCGCCGAACTCGGCGACAAGACGCAGCTGATCGCCCTCGGCTACGGCGCCCAGTACTCGCTGCGCATCGTGGCGATCGGGCTGGTCCTCGGCTACGGCGCCGCCAACCTGCTCGCCACGATCGTCGGCGGACTGCTGGGTGCCGCGCTGCCGGAACGCCCGATCCAGATCGTCAGCGGCCTGCTGTTCCTCGGCTTCGCGGTGCTCGCCCTGCGCCGCAACAGCGAACCCGACGAGCCCGACCCCGACGCCGCCGTCCCGGTCGACGCACCGGTGAACCGCACCCGATTGGCCGTCATCGGATCCATCGGTCTCACGATCGCGGTCGCCGAGATGGGTGACAAGACCCAGATCACCACCGCGACCCTCGCCTCGCAGTCGGCGCCCGTCGGCGTCTGGATCGGCGCGACGCTCGGCGCGGCATCGAGCGGGATGATCGGGGCCGTCGCCGGACGCACCATCGGGCACCGCATCTCGACCCGGGCCGTCAACATCGGCTCCGCCGTGCTGTTCGCCGCGTTCGGCGTCGCCATGCTCGCCGGCTGGTTCTGAGACCGTTCTCGTGAACAACAGCGCACCCGGCGTGCGCACTTGTTCACGAGAACGCGGTGCGCGGGTCAGTTGCGGTTGGCTTCGACGGCTTTGACCAGGCGGACGAACACGTCGTCGGGGTGACCGATGCCGTTCACGACGACGAGCCGATTCTGGTCGCCGTAGTGCTTGATCAACGGAAACGTCTGCTCCTCGTAGAGATCGAGCCGACGGTTCACCGAATCCGGTGTGTCGTCGGCGCGCTGCTTGACGTCGCCACCGCAGACGTCACAGATCCACGGATCCGGATCGTTGCCGGTTGCGGTGTAGTTCGTGCCGCAGTCGCGACACACACGGCGGGCCGAGATCCGGTCGAGCACGATTTCGCGAGGCACGTTCAGATCCAGCACCACGTCGATCGGACGTTCTCCGGCAATCTCGTCGAGCGCATCGGCCTGCTCGATCGTTCGAGGGAACCCGTCGAGGATGTACCCGCGGGTCGAGGCGTCGTTCGCCGACAGCCGGTGCTGCACCAGACCGATCATGATCTCGTCACCCACGAGGCCACCGGCGTCCATCACCTGCTTGGCCATCACGCCGAGCTCGGTGCCTTCGCGGGTGGCGGCGCGCAGCATGTCACCGGTCGAGATGTGCGGTACGACGAAGTGCCGTGACAATCGCACGCACTGCGTGCCCTTGCCCGCACCCTGTCGCCCGAGAATGATGAGGCGGGCGCCCGGGATCACGGCCGACCTACTTGAGGAATCCCTCGTAGTTGCGCAGCGTGAGCTGGCTGTCGATCTGGCGCATCAGCTCGAGCGACACGCCCACGGAGATCAGCACGCTGGTTCCGGCGAAGCCGAAGGTGCGGATGTTCGCGAGGATCAGCAACAGGTACGGCAGGATGGCGATACAGGCGATGAACACCGCTCCCGGCAGCGTGATGCGGTTGACCGCCTTCGCGAGGTAGCGCTCGGTCTGCGGTCCCGGACGGATGCCGGGGATGAACCCGCCCTGTCGGCGCAACTGGTCGGCCTGGCGGACCGGGTCGAAGGCGATCGAGTTGTAGAAGTAGGCGAACGCGATGATCATCAGCGCGAAGATCGTCAGGTAGACGAAGTTGTCGGGGTTGACGATGTAGGAGTCGACGAAGCTGGCGATCTCGCCCCGCCACCCCTCACCCGAGCCGAGGAACTGCGTGAAGATCACCGGGAGCAGCAGGATGGAGCTGGCGAAGATGATCGGAATGACGCCGGACTGGTTGACCTTCAACGGGATGTAGGTGTTCTGGCCGCCCATCATCCGGCGACCGACGACACGTTTGGCGAACTGCACCGGTATCCGCCGCTGACCGAGTTCGACGTACACCACCGACACGATGATGAACAGCGTCAGGGCGATCATGGCCACGAACCAGAACGTTCCATTGAGCTGCAGGATGCTCCAGAAGCCCCCCGGCAGGCCCGACACCACCGACGCGAAGATGATCATCGACATGCCGTTGCCGATGCCGCGTTGCGAGATCATCTCGGCCATCCACATCAGGACCGCGGTCCCGGCGACGAGCGACGGGATGATCAGGTACCCGCGCGGCCACACGCCGTCGGGCAGCAGCGGCACCGTGGGTGCAGCGCTGGCAGCCGAGAAGAACGCCGTACCCCGACCCGTCCCGAAGATGAACACCAGACCGGTCGCCTGCAGCGTGGCCAGACCCAGTGTCAGATACCGCGTGTACTGGGTGATCTTGCGCTGACCGACCGCACCTTCGTTCTGGAGTTCCTCCAGCTTGGGGATCACGACACCGAGCACCTGCATGATGATGCTCGCCGTGATGTACGGCATGATCCCGAGCGCGAAGATCGAGAAACTCTCGAACGCGCCGCCCGAGAACAGGTTCAGGAACCCGAGCGCTCCCTGCTGGCTGGCCGACTCGCGGAGCTGCTCGATGGCGATCGGGTCGACGCCCGGGACACGGATCTGCACGCCGAAGCGGTACACCGCCACCATGGCGATGACGAACAGGATCTTGTTGCGAAGGTCATGGATCCTGAAGACGTTCAGCAAGTTCGAGATCACGCGGGGAGGTCCTTCTTCACGTCGTGCTGCAGTGGTCGCTGACGGAGGTCAGCGGTTGGCGAACTGGTTGCCCTTGACCGCCGGGCGACCGGCCTTGCCTTCCTCCCGGAAGGGAAGTTCGATCAGGGTGACCGTACCGCCTGCGGCGGTCACCGCCGCTTCAGCGGCCGACGAAATGGCGTGCACGTGCAGGTCGATCTTGGTCGTGATCTCGCCGCGGGCGAGCACCTTGACGAAGGCCTTCTTGCGCACGGCCCCGTAGGCGACGAGCGCGTCCGGATCGACCTTGGACTCGCCGGTCTTCTCGACGAGATCGGAGAGGGTGTGCAGGTTGATCGCCTGGTACTCGACCCGGAACGGGTTGGTGAACCCCTTCAGCTTCGGGACGCGCTGCTTGAGCGGCATCTGACCGCCTTCGAAGCCACGCGCCACGGTGTTGCGGGCGCGCTGGCCCTTGGTGCCGCGGCCGGCGGTCTTGCCGCCCTTGCCGCCGGTGCCACGGCCGACCCGCTTGGCGTTCTTGGTGGCGCCGGGGGACGGCGCCAGGTCATGGACCTGCATGGTCAGCTCTCTTTCTCGGCGGTCGAGTCCGACACGTCGATCAGGTGGGGCACGCGTGCGATCATGCCGCGAATCTCGGGCCGGTCGGGCAGCGTGTTGGTCGAGCCGATCTTGCCGAGACCGAGCGCGCGGAGCGTGCCGCGGTGCTTGGGCTTGGTCCCGATCGACGACTTGACCTGGGTCACGGTGATGGTTGCTTCACTCATTCGGAGCTCCCGGAGGTGGACGCAGCAGTGCCCGCGCGGGCCTTCTGACGCTCGTTGTAGGCGTTGAGCAGACCCTTGGGCACGAAGTCCTCGGCCGGCAGACCGCGGCGGGCCGCGATCTCGTCGGGACGCTGCAACGACTTGAGGCCGGCCACGGTGGCGCGGGCCACGTTGATGTGATTGGCGGAGCCGAGCGACTTGCACAGCACGTCGTGCACGCCGGCCTCTTCGAGGATGACGCGGGCCGCGCCGCCGGCGATCACACCGGTACCGGGCGCGGCCGGCTTCATCATGACCTTGCCGCCACCGGTGGTCCCGAGGACCGGGTGGATGATCGTGCTGCCGGCCATCGGCACCTCGAACAGGTTGCGCTTGGCTTCCTCGGTGCCCTTCTGGATGGCGAGGGGCACCTCTTTGGCCTTGCCGTAGCCGAGACCGACACGGCCGTTGCCGTCGCCGATCACCACGAGCGCGGTGAACGAGAAGCGGCGACCACCCTTGACGACCTTGGCGACACGGTTGATCGTGATGACTCGCGACTCGCGCAGACCCCCGTCGTCGCCACCGTCACGGCCACGGCCGTCGCGGGAATCGCGACTGTCGCGACCACGATTGTCGCGGTTGTCATTGTTCATGGGGAACGACATCAGAACTCCAGTCCTGCTTCACGGGCGGCGGATGCAACGGCGGCGATACGGCCGTGGTAGGCGAACCCGCCACGGTCGAACACGACCTTGTCGACGCCGGCGGCCTTGGCGCGCTCGGCGATCAGCTGTCCGACGCGGCTGGCGGCTTCGACGCTGGCACCCGATCCGCTCGAGCGGAGCTCGGCTTCGTTGGTCGATGCAGCGGCGAGCGTGACGCCCGCGTCGTCGTCGATGACCTGCACCGACAGATGCTTGTTCGACCGGAACACGGCCAGACGCGGACGGGCCGCGGTGCCGTGGATCTTCTTGCGGACGCGACGGTGGCGGCGAATACGGCCACTGCGACGAGCTTCGGCGATCTTGGACATGAGGCGCTCCGTTACTTCTTTCCGGCCTTGCCGGCCTTGCGCAGCACACGCTCGCCCGCGTAGCGGACGCCCTTGCCCTTGTAGGGCTCCGGCTTGCGGATGCTGCGGATGTTGGCGGCCACCTGGCCGACCACTTCTTTGTCGATGCCGGTGACGACGACCTGGGTCTGGACCGGCACTTCGAACGTGATGCCTTCCGGAGCCTTGATGTCGACCGGATGGCTGAATCCGAGGTTCAGGCGCAGTGCGTTCGGACCCTGGGCCTCGGCGCGATAGCCGACGCCGACGATCTCGAGTTCCTTGCGGAAACCGTCGGTGACGCCGATGACCATGTTGTTCACGAGGCTCCGTGTGAGCCCGTGCATGGCCTTGGTCTTGTTCTCCTCGTTGGGACGCTCGCACACGAGTGTGTCGCCCTCCTGAGTGATGGTGATGGTGCCGGGGATCGCCCGCTCCAAGGTGCCCTTCGGGCCCTTGACCGAGATGGTCCGACCGTCGACCTTGATGTCGACGCCGGCGGGAACCGTGATGGGTGCTTTTCCGATTCGGGACATGTCAGCGTGCTCCTTGCGTCACCAGACGTAACACAGGACCTCGCCGCCGACGTTGCGCTTGCGCGCCTCGCGGTCGGTCATGAGGCCGTGAGAGGTGGACAGGACGGCAACACCGAGACCACCGAGGACTCGGGGAACGGTGCCGGCATTTCGGTACACGCGCAGGCCCGGCGTCGAGATGCGACGCAGGCCCATGATCGTGCGGTCGCGGTCGGGCGAGTACTTCATCTTGATCGTCAACACCTCGCCGACGCCCCGGGGGGACGGCGCGGTGTCGAAGCTGTCGATGTAGCCCTCCTTGCGGAGCACCTCGGCCAGTGCGACCTTCTGCTTGGACGAGGGCATGCGCACCTCGTCGTGCTTGGCGGTGTTCGCGTTGCGAACACGGGTCAGCATGTCGGCGATGGGATCGGTCATCATGATGGTTGTCTCCTCACCAGCTCGACTTCGTCAGGCCAGGGATCTCACCGGCGTGTGCCAGCTCACGCAGGCACAGACGGCAGAGGCCGAACTTGCGGTAGACCGAGCGGGCACGGCCGCAGCGGCGGCACCGGGTGTAGCCGCGAACCTTGAACTTCGGCTTCGCGTTGGCCTTGTTGATGAGTGCTTTCTTTGCCATGTCGTCGCCTCAGTTCACTTCTTCTTGCCGCCGTAGCGCGGGCCACGGGACTTCTTCTTGCGCGGCTCGTTGTCGGCGTCGGCGCCCTTCTTGAAGGGGAAGCCGTACGCGTCCAGCAGTGCCTTGCCGGTGTCGTTGTCGTGCGCCGTCGTGACGATGGTGATGTCCATGCCACGAGGCTGGTCGGCCTTGTCCGGGTCGATCTCGGCGAACATCGTCTGCTCGTTGAGGCCGAACGTGTAGTTGCCGTGACCGTCCCACGAGTTGGCGGGCAGACCGCGGAAGTCGCGGATGCGGGGGATGGCGACCGAGATCAGTCGATCGAGGAACTCCCACATCCGGTCGCCACGCAGCGTCACCTTGACGCCGATGGCCTGACCCTCACGGAGCTTGAAGTTGGCGATCGAGTTGCGCGCCTTGGTGACGACCGGCTTCTGACCGGAGATCACCGTGAGGTCGGCGACGCACCCTTCGATCAGCGACGGCTGCCCGGCGGCTCGACCGACGCCCATGTTGATCACGATCTTCTCGAGGTTCGGGACCTGCATCACGTTCTCGATGCCGAGGTCCTTCTGCAGCTGCGCCTTGATCTCGTCGTTGTACCGCGCCTTCAGACGCGGGATCTCGGTGTCGACAGCGGTGCTCATCCGATGACCTCTCCACTCGGTCGGGCGATGCGCACCTTGGTGCCGTCGTCCTTGATCGTGTAGCCGACGCGGACCTTCTTGCCCTTGTGCACCAGCATCACGTTGCTGGCGTCGAGCGGCATGTCCTTTTCGATGATGCCGCCCGGGTCGTTGGCGCGTCGGGCCTTCTGGTGCTTCGACGCCACGTTGACGCCGTTCACGATGATCTTGTTCGACTTCGGGAAGACGAAGGCGATCTCGCCCTGCTTGCCCTTGTCCTTGCCGGTGATCACCTCGACGGTGTCACCCTTCTTGAGCTTCATCTCACAACACCTCCGGTGCGAGCGACACGATTCGCATGAACTTGCGGTCACGCAGCTCGCGGCCGACCGGGCCGAAGATGCGGGTGCCGCGGGGTGTGAGGTCGTCCTTGATCAGCACGGCGGCGTTCTCGTCGAAGCGGATGTAGCTGCCGTCGGGACGGCGCTTCTCCTTCTTCACGCGAACGACGACGCACTTGACGACCTCGCCCTTCTTGACGCCGGCGCCGGGCATCGCGTCCTTGACCGTGGCGACGAAGATGTCACCGATCGAGGCATAGCGACGACGGGTACCGCCGAGGACCTTGATGCACAGCACTTCCTTGGCGCCGGAGTTGTCGGCGACCCGAAGGCGGGATTCCTGCTGGATCACTTGGCACGCTCCAGAACTTCGGTGATGCGCCAGCGCTTGTTCTTGCTGAGCGGACGGGTCTCCATCACGCGCACCCTGTCGCCGACGTTGACGTCATTGGTCTCGTCGTGGGCGTACAGCTTCTTCGTGCGCACCACGAACTTGTTGTACTTGGCGTGACGCACACGATCGACCACGGCCACGACGGCCGTCTTGTCCATCGCGTTCGACACGACGGTGCCTTCACGCACTTTGCGGGCTGCGCGCTCGGGAGCTGCAGTTGCTGATTCTTCTGGCATGTCCGTCACCGTCACTGTCCGGCCTCGGCCGCAGCGATTTCGCGCTGACGGATGAGGGTGTTGATACGAGCGACCTGCTTGCGCACCTTGCCGATCTCGGCGGTGTTCTCCAGCTGGCCGGTCGCGTTGCGGAAGCGCAGGTTGAGCGCTTCCTGCTTGGTGGCCCTGAGTTCGTCGATCAGTTCGCCGAGGCTGAGCTCGACGAGGTCGTTCTTCTTCGCCATGTCAGATCTCCTCCTCGCGAGTGATGATCCGTGCCTTGATCGGCAGCTTCTGGATCGCCTTGTTGAGGGCCGCCTTGGCGAGCTCCTCGTTCGGGTACGACAGCTCGAACAGCGTCCGGCCCGGCTTCACGACGGCGACCCAGAACTCCGGGTTGCCCTTGCCGGATCCCATGCGGGTCTCGGCCGGCTTCTTCGTGACCGGCTTGTCCGGGAACACGTTGATCCAGACCTTGCCACCGCGCTTGATCGAGCGGGTCATGGCGATACGGGCGGCTTCGATCTGGCGGGCGGTGAGCCAGCCCGGCTCGAGCGCCTGGATCCCGTACTCACCGAAGTTGAGGCCGGAGCCACCCTTGGTGAGGCCCTTGGTGCGGCCGCGATGGTGCTTGCGATGGGCGACCTTGCGAGGCATCAGCATGGTTCGGTCCCCTTTCAGTCCTCGCCGCGGAAGTGCGGCGTGTCGTGGCCTTCGCCCTGCGCGGTGCGCTTGGCGATGGCCTCTTCTTCGTCGAGCAGTTTCTCGAGTTCCGGATCGGCCTCACGGATGAGCGGCTGGGGCTCGGCGGCGTAGGCAGCGTCGCGGGGTCCCCCCGACGACACGACCTTGCGGGGTCCGCCCTGACCAGACGTCTCACCGACGGCCATGGCGGCCTCGCGGGCGATCTTGTCCTCGTTGAGCTTCTTGTAGGGCAGGATGTCGCCCTTGTAGATCCACACCTTCACGCCGACCCGACCACTGGTGGTCTTGGCCTCGCGCATGCCGTAGTCGATGTCGGCGCGCAGCGTGTGCAGCGGCACCCGACCTTCGCGGTACCACTCGGTCCGGCTCATCTCGGCGCCGCCGAGACGACCCGAGCACTGGACCCGGATACCGAGGGCGCCGGCGCGCTGTGCGTTCTGCACGGCGCGCTTCATGGCCCGACGGAAGGCGATGCGGTTGACGAGCTGGTCGGCGACGCCCTGGGCGATCAGCGCGGCGTCGAGTTCGGGGTTCTTGATCTCGACGATGTTGAGCTGGACCTTCGGGTTGCCGGTGATCTTGGTGATGAGCTGACGGAGTTCGTCGGCCTGGGCGCCACGGCGACCGATCACGATGCCCGGGCGGGCGGTGTGCACGTCGACACGGAGCTTGTCACGGGTGCGCTCGACCTCGATGCGGCTGATCGCAGCGGACTCGAGACGCGTCATGATCTCGCGACGGATCGTCCAGTCCTCGGTGAGGTACTCCTTGTACTCACGCTCGGAGAACCAACGCGACTTCCAGTCGGTGGTCACTCCCAGGCGGAAGCCGTACGGATTGATCTTCTGACCCATTACTTGGCTGGCTCCCTCGTCGTCCGCTTCGCTTTCTCCTCGGCGACGCTTCCGCCTCGTCGCTGGCGCTTCCCTCGGCGGGTGCGTCAACGTCGGCGGCCGCGTCAGCGAGCTCGGCATCGTCGGATTCGGTTACTTCTGCTCGACACGCTCGGCGTCAGCCGTCGCGTCGTCCTCGGTCGCATCGGCTTCAGGAGCCTCTGCAGACTCGGTGTTCTCCGAGTCGACCGCGTCGTCGAGCTCGGTGTCCACCGTCTCGGTCGACTGCCTCGATCTCGTCGACTTCTTCGTCGACGATCTCGGCGTCGACGACTTCTTCGGTCGTGTCGGTTGCGGCGGCCTGTTGGCGGCTGCGCTCGACGCGGGCACGGCGGCTGGCGGCGCTGCTCTGCGGGCGACCACGGCCGGCGCTGCCACCGGCGCGCTCCTGGCGGGCCTGGATGACGGCGATGCGCTCGTCGCTCATGCGGGCAACGATGATCGTGATGTGACAGCTGCGCTTGTTGATGCGCGTCGCACGGCCACGGGCCCGGGGGCGGAACCGCTTGAGCGTCGGGCCCTCGTCGGCGAAGCACGCCACGACATAGAGCTCGTCGGCGTCCTGGCTGTCGTTGTTCACGGCGTTGGCGACGGCGCTGGCGAGCACCTTGCGGATGTCGCGGGCGATGTGGCGGTCGGTGAACTGCAGCACCTCGTCGGCGGTCTTGACGTCGAGACCACGGATGAGGTCGAGCACGACGCGGGCCTTGAAGGCCGACGGCCGCACGTACCGCGCGGTCGCCTTCGTGCCGGAGCGCTCACCGGCGACGAACGACTTCTCGTTGAGCTTCGGTCCGGTCATCAGCGGCGACCCTTCGAGTTGCGCTCCATGCCGGCATGGAACCGGAACGTGCGGGTGGGGCTGAACTCACCGAGCTTGTGGCCGACCATCGACTCGGTCACGTAGACCGGGACGTGCTTGCGACCGTCGTGGACGGCGATCGTGTGGCCGACCATGTCGGGGATGATGGTGGAGCGGCGCGACCAGGTCTTGACGACCTTGCGCTCTCCGGCGGCGTTCTGAGCGTCGATCTTCTTGAGCAGATGCTCGTCGACGAACGGGCCCTTCTTGAGACTGCGAGACATGCGGGAGTTACCTTTCCTGCCGCGTCAGCGGCGACCCTTGCTCGTACGACGGCGACGGATGATCAACTTCTGGCTCGCCTTCTTCTTGTTGCGAGTGCGGCTCTCGGGCTTGCCCCACGGGGACACCGCAGGACGACCACCGGAGGTGCGGCCTTCGCCACCACCGAGTGGGTGGTCGACCGGGTTCATGGCGACGCCGCGGGTCTGGGGCTTCTTGCCCTTCCACCGGTTGCGGCCGGCCTTGCCGATCTTCACCAGTTCGTGCTGGGAGTTGCCGACTTCGCCGACGGTTGCCCGGCAGTCGATCATCACCCGGCGCATCTCGGTGGAGGGCATACGCAGCGTGGCGTAGTCACCCTCCTTGGCGACGAGCTGCACGGCGATCCCGGCCGAACGGCCGATCTTGCCGCCCTGGCCGGGACGCAGCTCCACGTTGTGCACCGTGGTGCCGACGGGGATGTAGCGCAACGGCAGCGCGTTGCCCGGCTTGATGTCGGCGCCGTGGCCGCTCTCGACGGTGTCACCGACGTTGAGACCACGCGGGGCCAGGATGTACGCCTTCTCGCCGTCGTTGTAGTGCAACAGCGCGATGCGACACGTGCGGTTGGGGTCGTACTCGATGGCGGCGACCTTGGCGGTCACGCCGTCCTTGGTCCGCTTGAAGTCGATGATGCGGTACTGCTGCTTGTGGCCGCCACCGCGGTGGCGCGACGTCTTGCGGCCGTAGCTGTTGCGGCCACCGGTCTTGGACTTCTTGACGAGCAGCGACTTCTCCGGCGTGGTCTTGGTGATCTCGCTGAAGTCCGAGCTCGTCTGGAAGCGACGACCGGGGCTGGTGGGCTTGCGTGAACGAATGGCCATGATGCGCTCAGTTCTCGAACAACGGGATCTCGCCCGCTGCCAGGGTGACGATGGCCCGCTTCGTGTCAGGCCGGGTACCGATGCGGTTGGTGCCACGGGTCCGCTTGCGCTTGCCGTTGCGGTTGAGGGTGTTGACCTTCAGCACCTCGACACCCCAGATCGCCTCGACGGCGTCACGGATCTCGGGCTTGGAGGCCTTCGGGCTCACCTTGAAGGTGTAGACGCCCGTCTCGATGAGGGCGTAGCTCTTCTCGGAGACGACCGGAGCAATGATGATGTCGCGAGGATCCTTCACTGTTCATCCTTTGACTCGGCCTCACCGGAGGTCGGTGCTGCACTCTCTTGGTCGGCCGAGTCGCCAGCCTCGTCGCTGGCGCTTCCCTCGGCGGCCGTGGGGGACTTGGTGGCCGTGGTGGTCGGCTCGGCGGGTGCCGAGGTCGGCGTGCCGGCGGGGAGGACGTCCTTGGTGAAGACGACCCACTCGTTGCACAGCACGTCGTAGGCGTTGAGTTCGCCCGGGCCGATGATCTGCACCTTGGGCAGGTTGCGGAAGCTCAGCGCCGCGGCGGCATCGTCACGACCGACGACGACCAGTGCCGTGCCGGTGATGCCGAGCGCCTCGAGGGCCGCCTTCGCGTCCTTGGTCTTCGGGGTCTCGAATCCCCAGCTGTCGACCACGACGACCTTGCCCTCGGCGGCGCGATCCGACAGGGCCGAGCGCAGCGCCAGGCGCACCATCTTCTTCGGGGTCTTCTGGTCGTACTTGCGCGGCTTCGGGCCGAGAGCGACGCCACCACCGGAGAAGTGCGGCGCCCGGATCGAGCCCTGGCGGGCGTTGCCGGTGCCCTTCTGGGCGTAGGGCTTGCGGCCGCCACCGGACACGTCCGAGCGGGTCTTGGTGCTCTGGGTGCCGGAGCGGCGAGCGGCGAGCTGGGCGGTGACCACCTGGTGCATGACGGGCACGTTCGGCTGCACACCGAACACGGTGTCGTCGAGCTCGATCGTGCCGCTGTCCTTGCCGGACGGGGTCTTGAGGGTGAGATCGGCCATCGTCAGCTTGCCTTTCCTGCGAACTTCACGGCGTTGCGCACGAGCACGACACCGCCGGCCGGGCCGGGGACGGAGCCCTTGATCAACAGCAGGTTGCGCTCGGCGTCGGATTCGACGACCTGGAGGTTCTGCGTGGTGACCTGCTCGTGACCCATGTGGCCCGCCATGCGCTGGCCCTTGAACACGCGGGCGGGGAACGCACACGATCCGATGGCGCCAGGCTTGCGGTGGCTCTTGTTGTTACCGTGCGACGCCGGCTGGCCCTTGAAGTTGTGACGCTTCATGACGCCGGCGAAGCCCTTGCCGCGGCTGGTGGCGGTGACATCCACGAGCGTGCCGGCAGGGATCTGCTCGACGGTGAGCTCCTGGCCGACCTCGAAGCCGTCGACGGAGTCGAGGCGGAGTTCGACGAGGCGCTTGCCCGGTGCCACGCCGGCCTTCTCGAAGTGTCCGAGGGCGGGCTTGGTCAGCTTGTTCGCCTTGCGGTGCCCGTAGGTCACCTGCAGGGCGGTGTAGCCGTCGCGCTCGTTGGTCTTGATCTGGACGATGCGCATCGGCTCGACGCGCAGGACGGTGACCGGAACGACCTTGTCGTCCACCCACGTCTGTGTCATGCCGACCTTCTCGCCGACGATCGATTGTTGTGCCATGGCGGCGTTTCCTCTTGAGTTGATCGAGCCGAACACCAGGTGATGCACGGCTATCCACGCAAATGCTCCGCCGCTGCGACTGCCACGGTTCGTGACAGGACGAGCGTGCGGAGCACGAGATCATGTAGTTGCTGGGCGGTTCCGGTCCCGATCGTTGCGGGCGGCCTACTCAGACATCGGTTGCTGAATGGTTTGGTGATCGGAATGCCTCCCGATCACGGCCATGCAATGCTATGGGCGCCGTACCCGGCTTCCAACCTTGCTGCTCGCGGATCGGGCGGGCCATCGCCCGGCGGCATCACTACAGTCATCCGGGAAGGGGAGTATCCCACCTTCGGATCTGCCGCCATCACGGACCCCGGTCCCGGCAGACCGGCTCGACGAGCGGGAAAGACCTTCGATCCACCGTCGGCACGCGCCACGGTCGATCGAGTGCCGATCCATCGCCGAGCATCCGGAGGAACCCCATGAACCGTGCGACCCTCGCCGAGGTCCAGCGCCTGCGCTGCTACCCCAGCGTCACCCTGTTGCTCGAACACCACGCCAGGCGCGCCGCTCACCTCGGCCGAGCGCAGACACTGCGCAGGTCCTCATGCAACAGGTGGACGACCGTCTCGAGGGCGACGTGAGCGATGCGCTTCGGCTGAGCTTGACGACCCGACTGGCGACCCTCGTCGACGAGCAGGCTCGACCGAGCGATCCACACAGGCCGTTGCTATGTTCGTCTCTCCGGAGTACGCCGCAGCGGTGCGGCTCGGCAGTGCCGTCGACGAGCGGGTCACCGTCGACGACACCTTCACGACCCGCGATCTCGTCGCCGACCTCAACCGAACGGCCCTGTACTGCGTCATGACGGTCAGCGAGCGACGAGTCCGCCGATTCGTCGGTGATCGCCAGCGCCTCGTCGAGGAGCGCAACGAGGCGTGGCCGCTCGACCGGGAGGAGCACCAGGGGCTGACGGCGTGGACCGCGTGACGTCAACACATCGTCTGCGGACCGAACACACCCACGACCGCTCCCGACGGTGATCGCCGGGGTGCAGCGATCCGTTCGTCATCTGGCGCCGAACGTGATCGACTCGATCGGACGTCATCCCGGGCAACCACGATCAGGCAACCGCCGACGAGCTCCACCGAGCGGCCTGGCCGTTCGTCGAGCGCTGGCTCGGCAGCGGCGCCGCACGCGCGATCGACCACCTCGACGAGGCCGTGTCGGCTCACCGCTACGCCGGTGGCGTGAACGAGGTGTGGGCACTTGCCCAGGACGGACGCATCGACACCCTGGTCGTCGAGCGTGGATTCCGGTTCCCGGCCCGCATCGACGAGCACGACCAACTGCACCCCGCCGACGACGCGACGCTCCCCGACGTCAACGACGACGTCGTCGACGACACCATGGAGATCGTCCTGCAACTCGGCGGCCACGTCGTCATCGTCGACGACCAGGCACTGGCCGAGCACCAGCGAATCGCCGCAATCCTGCGGTACTGACCACCCTCGAAGCGCGGCTTGCGCGCCGCAGCACGCGGTCGCCAGCGACGACGATCCGAAGCACGGGACTCCGACGGATCGACGGGAGAGCTGGACGAAGAGCAGGACGAAGGCGGCTGAGACGGCCTCGATTCGGTGAGCGCCCGAACCGGCTGGACGGACCCCGATCCGAACCGACATGCTTCGCCGATGCCACCACCCAACTCGCTGCTCGCCTTTGCGGTGATCGCGTTCGCGATCATCATCATCCCGGGGCCGAGTGTGATGTTCGTGATCAGTCGAGCCCTCACGTACGGTCGCCGAGCGGCGCTGCTCACCGTCGTCGGCAACGCGGCGGGCTTCTACTCCCAGGTGGTGCTCGTGGCCTTCGGTCTCGGTGCGCTCCTGGAGCGATCGATCCTCGCCTACAACACCGTCAAGTTCGTCGGCGCGATCTACCTCGTCTCCTCGGGCATCCAGACCTTCCGTCGCCGCCGGGAACTCGCACAGGTCGACGATGCGACCGAACTCCAACCACACCGGTCGATCCTGCTCGACGGCTTCGTCGTCGGGGTCGCGAACCCCAAGACGATCGTCTTCTTCGCCGCCGTCCTGCCCCAGTACGTCCGTCCCGACGGCGCACCGGCCGCGCTCCAGATGGCCGTGCTCGGCCTGATCTTCGTCGTCGTCGCGCTCGCATCCGACAGCGTCTGGGGACTCGCCGCCGGAACCGCCCGTTCGTGGTTCGCCCGATCACCGCGACGGCTCGAACGGCTCGGCGGCGCCGGCGGCCTCGCGATCGCTGCGCTCGGCGTCCGCCTCGCCGTCAGCCGACGCGACTGACCCTCCGGGGACGGCCTGCGTCGCGACGCTCAGGGGAACCGGCGCGCAGCCACTGCTCCACATGCGCCATGGCCTCTCGGCGATGCCCCTCGAGGTAGTGCGGGGCACCCTTCATCTCGACGTACGTGACATCGTCGGCTCCCGCAGCGTCCACGATCTCCTTCGCCTGCCAGACCCGGATCTCGGTGTCCGCAGTGGGATGGATCAGCAGCGTCGGCACCGTCACCTGCGGCATGGTGTCGGCCAGCTTGGCGTGACTCGACAGACCCGACCAGGTGCTCAGCCACCCCCGTGCGGTCATCGTCCGGGCGAGCCCGCCACGGCCGTAGTTCGCGTCGAACGGATCCGGGAAGGCGAACAGCGACCCCATCGGTCGGTCGTCGGGATCGATCGACAGGTCGAGGTAGGCCGGGTCGGCGAGTGTCCGGTAGATCGTCAGGTACTTGGTGAACACGGCGCGACGCCGAAGCTCACGCCACTGCGCCGGCTCCGTGGCCTTGTCCAGCGCTCGCAGCTGCCGGAACCGCATCGGCCGCATCTCGGATCGACGCCTTCGCGATCGCGTCGATGCGTGCGACCCGCTGCCGACCTGCGCTGCCCGGTACCTGGCCAGCCACGCGAGGTCGTACGAGCACGGCTCCGGCCACGGTCGCCAGCCGTTGTCCGGGTCGTACATGTCGAGTTCGGCGCACCGTCGAGAACGGGTCGTGCTCGTCGGCGACCGACGGATCGATCACCTGCAACATGAACACGCCTTCGCCGGGATGGGCAGCCATCCCCACCCAGCCGTCGCCGATGCCCAGCTCCGCGTTGGCCATCGCCATCAACGATCCGCCGCCGCTGTTGCCGAGCAGCACGACCGCCTCGGCCCCTCGACGGATCATCTCGTCGTGGGCCGTGCGCACGTCGGTGATGCAGGCCTCGTGGAGACAGTCGGTGTCGTTGTTCATGTACCGGGTGCCGAAGCCCAGCACGGCGTACCCGGCCGCGGCCAGGAGCGGGCACGCGTAGTGCACGCTGAAGTCGCCTCGCGGGTGCGACAGGATGACCGCCGTCTTCCACGATGTCCCGGCCGGAGGCGTCCACAGCACGCCGCGCACGAGCGCGCCGTCCGGCGACACCAACCGGACCGCTTCGCGTTGCACCGGCACCCCGGGATCGTCCTCGGCGAGCGGCCAGTACCCGAGCCCGAACGGCCGAACCACGCCACGCATGACGTCCTCGTGACGCTCCCATCCTGCTCGTCCCCGCTGCTGCCGGGCTCGGACAGGTCAGCTTTCCGCGACCTGGTCGGTTGGCAATCGCCTCGCCCTGGGCCATGCCACCGCGTTGCGTTCTCTCCGCGTCCTGGGCATGCCCGTACGCGCCCGGGTAGTCACCGGCCGACGTGTAGTTCCGCATTCGTCGGCGGAAGCGGGCGAACCATCCCATGCCGCCGAGCGTAGACCCTGCGACCTCGAACGAACAGCCCACCTTCGATCGCCAGCCGCTCCGGTGCGTCGGAGGTACAGCGGTTCGGGCACGATCGCGGGATGGAACTCGCCCGACTCGTCGCCCGTGACCAGGATGCGATCCGCTGCCCGTACCCGATCTTCGCCCAGCTGCGTGACGAACAGCCGATCGCCTTCGACGACGCACTCGGCGCCTGGGTGATCACCCGCTACGACGACGTGTGGACGGTGCTGCACGACACCGAGCACTTCTCGAGCCGCATGCCGACAGGTCCGCAACAGCTCGGCAGCGTGCTCGCCGAGTCGATGGCGACGCTGGCCGCCGACCCGACGATGGCCGACACGTTCCAGGCGATCATGGGCCGCGGTGGCGCCGCGGCGGTGCTCCTCAACGCCGATCCGCCCGATCACCGCCGCCAACGAGTCCTGGTGAACGGCGCCTTCCGACCGTTCCAACTCCGGGCGCTCGAACCGAAGGTCATCGAGGTCGCAGCGGCGCTCCTCGACGCGTTCGCCGACCCGGCCCACGCCGACCCCGACACCGGTCGGTGCACGGTCGACATCGTCTCGCAGTTCACGGTCGGGCTGCCGATGGCGATCATCGCGCACGCCCTCGGTGTCGGCGACGAGGACCTCGACCGGTTCAAGCGGTGGTCCGACGACCTGGTGATGCCCGTCGGCAACAGCGCGCCCAGCGTCGAGCAGACACGGGGCTACCTCGTGTCCACCAGGGAGTTCTCGGAGTACTTCGCCGCCAAGCTCGCCGACCGGCGGGCCGACCCCACCGGGGACATCATCTCCGATGTCGCCAACGCCGAACTCGACGGCGAGCAGCTCAGCGACGCCGAGATGCTCGGCATGCTCCAGCAGTTCCTCGTGGCCGGCAACGAGACGACGACCAACCTGCTCACCAACATCGTCCACCACTTCGCAGTCGACCCCGACCTGCAGGCGAGGGTTCGGGCAGATCGTTCGCTCGTCGACGGGTTGGTCGAGGAGGCGCTCCGGTTCGAGGCGCCTGTCGGAGGCCTGTTCCGTCAGGCGCTCGCCGACGTCGAGGTCGGCGGGGTGACGATCCCGGCGGGCGACCATGTCTGGGTCGTGTACGCATCGGCGAACCGCGACGCCTCGCGTTTCGAGGATCCCGATGTGTTCGATCCGTGCCGGGCCAACCTCCGTGACCACATGTCGTTCGGGCACGGCGAACACTTCTGCATCGGCGCCGGCCTGGCGCGGGCCGAGGCACGGATCGGGACCAACGCGATGCTGGATCGGATGGGCGACATCGAACTCGCCGACGGCAACACCTTCCCGTTCGCCGACACGTACGTCCTGCGTGGACTGCAACGACTCGACGTCACGTTCACGCCGCTCACTCCCGAGTCCGCCGCTCAGTGAGGGCGGCAGTCGTTCGGAGTCGGGCGCGGGCCGTCGGGGTGGACGGTCGTTCGCCCGTCAGTCGTCGTCATCCGGGCGATCGGTGACGGTCACGTCGAGATCGATCCGCTCGCCGTCGCGTACCACGGTGATCGTCGCGGACTCGCCCGGCTGCAGGTCACGGATCGCGGCGATCAGGCCCGACGTGCCGTCGATGGCCACGCCGTCGGCAGCCACCACGAGGTCGCCGGCTTCCACACCGGCCTCCGCCGCCGGAGTTCCCGGCTGCACGCTGGCGATCACGGCCCCCTGACCGCCATCACGTCGGTCCTCGAGTTCCACGCCCAGGTAGCCCTCGGATCGGGCCGCACCGCCGGCCTGTGCCCGTAACGCCTCGATCACCGGGAGTGCCTCGCCCACGCTGATCGCGAATCCGACGTTCGTCGCCGCCGAGGTGGTGGTGTCCCGAGCCACCGCGGTGTTGATGCCGACCACCTCACCTCGGGCATTGACCAGCGGCCCACCCGAGTTGCCCGACGAGATCGCCGCGTCGGTCTGGATCAACCCGTCGAGGTATGCGCCATCGGTGCCGATCGTCCGATCGAGCGCCGAGACGATGCCGAGCGTCACCGACGGATCGCCGTCGAGCCCGAGTGCGAACCCGATGGCGACGACCTCGTCACCCAGTCGGACGCTCGCGGGGTCGGCGAACACTGCCGCGTCGAAGTCGCTCCCGCTCATCCGCAGCAACGCAAGATCGTTCCCCGCGTCGGCCGCCAGCAGCCGAGCCTCACGAGGTTCGGTCTCCCCGGCGAGCCGGACACGGATCTCGGTCGCTCCGTCCACGACGTGCGCGTTCGTCAGGATCTCACCGTCGGACGACACGATCACGCCCGGTGCCGACCGACTGTCCGCTCCCGACATCGGCATTGATCGTGACGACCGAGGCCGACATGTGATCGATGACCTTGGCGACGTCGAGGCGACCGTCGATGGGCCCGCTCGGATCGGACACGTTGATGGGCTCGTCACTGGCACTCTGAGGCGGTTCGTCGATCCAGTCCGAGACCTGACTGCCGACCAGCGCTCCGGTGAGCCCTGCGACCCAGGCAACCAGTGCGACGACGGCGATCAGCGTTGCCGCTCTGCGCTTGGCATGTCGTGGCGACGGAGCCGGCGGCACGGCGTTGACGCCGGGTGCCGGTGGGGGCAGCGAAGTCATGGCCTCCTGTCTATCCCCGAACGCGAACTGCGACCCCTGTCGGGGTCGCAGTTCACACTTCCTTCTCAACCTGCCGAGATGAGACGCAGGGTCAGACCCCGCGTCTCAGGGTGGTGATCAGGCGTTCTGGATCTTGATCTCGATGTCGACGCCGGCGGGCAGTTCGATGCGCTGCAGGCTGTCGATCGTCTTCGCGTTCGGGTTCACGATGTCGATGAGGCGCTTGTGCACCCGCATCTCGAAGTGTTCCCGGCTGTCCTTGTCCACGTGCGGGCCGCGAATCACCGTGTAACGGTGCTTGTCGGTCGGCAGCGGGATCGGACCGCGGACGGTGGCGTCGGTGCGGGTCACCGTCTCGACGATCTTCTTCGTCGATTGGTCGATGATCTCGTGATCGAACGCCTTGAGTCGAATTCGGATGCTCTGTGCCATGTCAGTTGCCGTTCTGTCTCAGGTCGTCCGGGTCACTTCAGGATCTTGGTGACACGCCCGGCACCAACCGTACGCCCACCCTCACGAATCGCGAACCGCAACCCCTCATCCATCGCGATCGGCTTGCCCAACTCCACCGTGATCTCCACATTGTCACCAGGCATCACCATCTCCGTACCCGCCGGCAACTCAATCGTCCCCGTCACATCCGTCGTCCGGAAAAAGAACTGCGGCCGATAATTGTTGAAAAACGGCTTATGACGCCCACCCTCATCCTTGTTCAACACATACACCTGACCCTCGAAATTCGTGTGCGGCGTAATCGAACCCGGCTTACAGAGCACCTGACCCCGCTCCACATCCTCCTTACCCGTCCCACGAAGAAGCGCACCGATGTTGTCACCCGCCTGACCCTCATCCAACAACTTCCGGAACATCTCCACCCCGGTACACGTCGTCTTCTGCGTATCACGCAACCCGACAATCTCGATCTCATCACCCGTATGAATGATCCCCTGCTCCACCTTGCCCGTCACCACCGTGCCACGACCCGTGATCGTGAACACATCCTCGATCGGCATCAAGAACGGCTTGTCCAACTCACGCACCGGCATCGGAATCGAACTCATCACACGCATTCATCAACTCCATGATCTTCTCCTGCCACTCAGCGTCACCCTCCAACGCCTTCAACGCAGACACCTGCACCACCGGAGCATCATCACCAGGGAACTCATACTCGTTCAACAACTCACGAACCTCCAGCTCCACCAGCTCGAGGAGTTCCTCATCATCCACCATGTCCGCCTTGTTCAACGCCACCACGATGTACGGAACCCCCACCTGACGAGCCAACAACACATGCTCACGCGTCTGCGGCATCGGACCATCCGTCGCCGCCACCACCAAAATCGCGCCATCCACCTGCGCCGCACCCGTAATCATGTTCTTGATGTAATCAGCATGACCCGGCATATCAACATGCGCATAATGACGATTCTCCGTCTCATACTCAATATGAGCAATCGAAATCGTAATACCACGCGCCTTCTCCTCCGGCGCCTTATCAATCGTGTCAAACGCCTGAAACTCCGCCAACCCACGATCCGACAACGTCTTCGAAATCGCCGCCGTCAACGTCGTCTTCCCATGATCAATATGACCCATCGTGCCAATATTCACATGCGGCTTCGAACGCTCAAACTTCTGCTTACTCATAACTGCGACTCCAATGTCGTTTCGTTGTCTTGAAGGTGGGTTGTCAAAGAACTTGCTGGCGTTGCACGTCCGCGGCGATCACTCGCCGCGGACCCGCTTCACGATTTCCTGGGCGATGGTCTCGGGCACCTGCTGGTACTCCGAGAACTGCATCGTGTAGGTCGCCCGCCCCTGGGTGCGGGAACGAAGGTCGGTACTGTATCCGAACATTTCCGACAGCGGCACCGCGGCATTGACGACCTGGGTGTTGCCCCGGGCCTCCATGCTGCCGATGCGGCCGCGACGGCTGGACAGGTCGCCCATCACGTCGCCCATGTACTCCTCGGGCGTCACGACCTCGACGGCCATGATCGGCTCCATCAGGACCGGCTTGGCCATCTCGGCGGCCTTGCGGAACGCCATCTGACCGGCGATCTTGAACGCCATCTCGGAGGAGTCGACGTCGTGGTACTGGCCGTCGACCAGCGACACCTTGACGTCCACGGTCGGGTAGCCGGCGAGCACGCCGTTGTCGAGCGAGCTCTGCAGACCCTGGTTCGTCGGGTTGATGTACTCGCGCGGGATCTTGCCGCCCGAGATCTTGTCCTCGAACTCGTAGCCGCCGCCGGGGTTCGGCTCCATGTCGATCTTCACCACGGCGAACTGGCCGGAACCGCCCGACTGCTTGATGTGGCGGTACTCGACGTTGTGGACGGCCTTGGTGATGGTCTCGCGATAGGCGACCTGCGGCTTGCCGACCGTGGCCTCGACGGAGAACTCGCGCTGCATGCGGTCGACGAGCACCTCGAGGTGCAACTCGCCCATGCCGGAGATGACCGTCTGTCCCGTCTCCTCGTCGGAGCGGATGCGGAAGGTCGGATCCTCGTCGGACAGCGACTTGAGCGCCTTGCCGAGCTTCTCCTGATCGGACTTCGTCTTGGGCTCGATGGCGACGTGGATGACGGGCTCGGGGAACTCCATGCGCTCGAGCACGATCGGGTGATCGCGGTCGCACAGCGTGTCGCCGGTCGTCACGTTCTTGAAGCCGAGACCGGCGACGATGTCACCGGCCATGGCGACGTCGAGATCCTCGCGCTGGTTGGCGTGCATCAGCAGGATGCGGCCGAGGCGCTCGCGGTCCTCCTTCACGGAGTTGAAGACCTCTTCGCCCTTGCCGATCTCGCCGGAGTACACACGGAAGTACGTCAGCTTGCCGAACGGATCGGCGACGATCTTGAACGCCAGCGCCGCGAACTCCTTGTCGTTCGGGCCGCGGTACAGCATCCTCGTCGCCCTTCATGTTCATGCCGTGCGCCGGCGGGATGTCGAGCGGGCTCGGCAGGAAGTCGACGACGGCGTCGAGCATCGGCTGGACGCCCTTGTTCTTGAACGCCGAACCGCACAGGATCGGCACGAAGTCGAACGCGAGGGTTCCCTTGCGGATGGCCTTCTTGATGTCGGCCTCGGAGATCTCCTCACCGCCGAGGTAGGCGTCCATCAGCGCCTCGTCCTGGGTGGCGATGGTCTCCATCATCGCTTCGCGGTACTCGTCGGCCTGATCGACCATGTCGGCGGGGATGTCGATCTCGTCCCAGGTGGCGCCGAGTTCCTCGTCGTTCCAGATGAGTGCCTTCATCTTGACGATGTCGATCAGACCGGCGAACGGCTTGACGGCCTCGGGGCCGCCGGCACCGACCGGGCAGCTGGATCACGAGCGGGCACGGCCTGGAGGCGGTCACGCACCATGTCGACGGTGCGGTAGAAGTCGGCGCCGATGCGGTCCATCTTGTTGACGAAGCACATGCGCGGCACCTTGTAGGTGTTCGCCTGGCGCCACACCGTCTCGGTCTGCGGCTCGACGCCGGCGACGGAGTCGAACACGGTGACGGCGCCGTCGAGGACCCGCAGCGACCGCTCGACTTCGATCGTGAAGTCGACGTGGCCCGGGGTGTCGATGATGTTGATGCGGTGGCCGTCCCACACACAGGTGGTGGCGGCGGAGGTGATGGTGATGCCACGCTCCTGCTCCTGGGCCATGTGGTCCATGGTCGCGGCGCCGTCGTGGACCTCACCGATCTTGTAGCTCTTGCCGGTGTAGTAGAGGATGCGCTCGGTCGTGGTGGTCTTGCCGGCATCGATGTGCGCCATGATCCCGATGTTCCGGGTGCGCTCCAGGGGAAACTCTCGCTTGGCCATCTTCTACTTCTTCCGTGTCAAAGGGCGACTGGGGGGTCGTGATCTACGTGACGTGCAGCACACGCGGCGCAGGCACGAGCTTCGAGTGTACCGGCGGATCAGCGGCCGCCACCCGGCCCACCCGCCGAACGATCCGGCCAACCCGAAACAATCCGGGATCCGGTCGCTGAGCGACCGGATCCCGCGACATTTCCGAGGTGCGCGGTGGTCAGCGGGCCTGGATGTAGTCGTGGAGTTGGTTGTTCTCGATCTCGAGTTGGCCGACGCGTGCCTTCACCACGTCGCCGATCGAGACGATCCCGGCCAGCTTGCCGTCGTCGTCGACGACGGGGAGGTGACGGATCCGACGTTCGGTCATCATCGCCATGATCTGATCGACCGTGTCGGCACCGTGGCACGTGGTGACCACCGTCGACATGGCCGAGGCGACCGAGCGTCCGAGGGTCGAGCCCCCGTGCGCGGCGAGCGCCCGGACGACATCGCGTTCGGACACGATCCCGTCGATCGTGCGGCCGTCGGTGCTGACGACGAGCGCACCGACGCCGTGGTCGCGCAGCGACGCCGTGGCGTCGGCGAGCGAGGCCGCTGGAGTGATCGTGGCAACGGCGGTTCCCTTGACCTTCAGAATGTGATGGACATGCATCGAGTTCCCCTCTCGATCGGCGCGTGAGCGCTGGCGGTGTCCTCCCCCACCGGGACCCTAGTGCATTCGTGAAGCCCTCGAAAACGGCCGGACCCGGAGCCGAGGCCCCGGGTCCGTTCGTTCATCGAGCTACCGGCGACGCCGGCCGGCAATCACCAGCGCCGTTGTGGTCACCAGCGCCGTTGTGGTTCACCAGCGATAGTGGGCGAACGCCTTGTTGGAGTCGGCCATCTTCTGGATGTCGTCGCGCTTCTTCATCGCGGCGCCCAGACCGTTGGCGGCATCCATCAGTTCGTTGGCGAGACACTCGGCCATCGTCTTTTCGCGACGGGCCCGGGCGTAGTCGACCGTCCACCGAATGGCGAGCGTGGTCGCACGACGGGGCCGCACCTCGACGGGCACCTGATAGGTGGCACCACCGACACGACGGCTACGAACCTCGAGCGGCGGCTTCACGTTCTCGATCGCCCGCTTGACGGTGTCGATCGCCTGGTCGTCGCCGTCGAGGCGGGACTGGATGATCTCCATGGCGTCATAGACGATCTTCTCGGCAACGGTGCGCTTGCCGTGCAGCATCACCTTGTTGGTGATCTGGGTGACCAGCACACTCTTGTGGATCGGGTCGGCGACGAGTTCGCGCCGGGGAGCGGGACCTTTACGTGGCATGTCAGGTCACTTCTCCTTCTTGGCGCCGTAACGGCTGCGGGACTGCTTGCGGTTCTTCACCCCGACGGCATCGAGCGCGCCACGGATGATCTTGTACCGGACACCGGGCAGGTCACGGACACGGCCGCCGCGCACGAGCACGATCGAGTGCTCCTGCAGGTTGTGGCCCTCGCCCGGAATGTAGGCGGTGACTTCGATGCCCGAGTTGAGGCGAACACGAGCGACCTTGCGGAGCGCGGAGTTCGGCTTCTTCGGGGTGGTGGTGTACACACGAGTGCAGACACCGCGGCGCTGGGGTGAACCCTTGAGCGCCGGCGTCTTGCTCTTGGTGACTTTCGAGCTACGACCTTGACGGACGAGCTGCTGGATGGTTGGCACGAATGAGACCTCGTTCGTTGGTCGTCCGGCGGCTGGTTGCCATCGGAATGTGGTGTGTTGGACGGATCGCTCTCCGCCCGCCGTACACCGAGACCATCTCGTCGATGGCCCTGGTGAGAGGACCCTGCAAGGCTATGGGCACCGGCCCGCTCGCGCAACGCCGCGAGGCCTTCGCCCCGCCGTCGCGACAATGGTGGTAGAACCGGTACGTGGGAGTGCTCACCTCCGATCCACTCCTCGTGCTGTTCATCGTGGTTGCGCTCGGCGCGGCCATCGGTCGAGTGCGGTTGGGCGGGGTCAGTCTCGGCCCTGCGGCCGCCCTGTTCGCCGGCCTCGCGGTGTCCGCCGCCAATCCCGACCTCGCCGAACTCCCGGCGATCATTCCGCTGTTCGGGCTCGCACTGTTCATCTACACGATCGGATTGGCCTCCGGGCCGGCGTTCTTCGGCGGACTCCGCCAGGACGGAGTGCGTGTCAGCATCGCCGTGACCGTGCTGCTCGCTGCGGTCGGGCTGACGGTCGCCGGCGTCAGTGAGCTGTTCGACTTCGACGCAGGCGCCCGAGCCGGGCCTCTTCGCCGGATCGCAGACGAACACGCCGGCGCTGTCCGCCGCCCTCGAGCGGCTCGCTCCGCAGATCGCCGCCGACGAGGTCACCGACCCGGTGGTCGGTTACTCGCTCGTGTATCCGCTCGGCGTGGTGGCGATGATCGTCGCCGCCGGGTGGTCGCTTGCGACGCGCCCGCCACCCGGGCCACGACATGGCCCCGACGCCCACCACGACACCCGCCCAGCGCAATGCGACCAGCGTGACGGTGATCGTCACCCGACGACGGCCTGCCGAACCTCGGCAGCGTTGCGGTCGTGGGAAGGCGAACGGTTGACCTTCTCGCGCGTCGAACACGCCGGTGAGGTGAGCCTCGCCACCAACGACGTCACGCTGGTGCCCGGTGATCTCTGCACGGTCATCGGAACGCCCGACGTGGTCGACCGGTTCGTGGACTGGGCGGGATACCGCAGCGAACGACACCTCGCACTCGACCGCAAGAAGTTCGACTTCCGGCGGATCTCGGTCTCCAAGCGCAAGCTCGCAGGTGCCCGTCTGCGCGACGTCGACCTCGAGGGTCGCTTCGGAGCAATGGCGACCCGTGTTCGTCGTGGTGACGCCGACTTCGTCGTCGACCGCGACTTCGTGTTGCGATTGGGTGATCGCGTTCGGGTCGTGGGCCCGACCGACAAGATGCCCGAGGTCGCGCAGCGCGCTCGGAGACTCCGATCGCGGGCTCGGCGAGGTCGACCCGCTCGGGTTCGCCACCGGACTCGCGATCGGTCTGCTGCTCGCCCAGGTCGCAATTCCGATCCCGGGCGGTGGTGAGGTCGAACTCGGGTGTTGGTGGCGGGCCGCTGATCGTTGCCCTCGTCCTGGGCACCCTCGGACGGACCGGTCCGTTCACCTGGCAGATCCCGTACGCCGCGAACCTGACGATCCGTCAACTCGGTGTGCTGCTGTTCCTCGGTGGTGTCGGCATCCGCTCCGGTGGCACCTTTGCCGAAGCAGCAGGTACCGGCGTCGGACTGCGGCTCGCGATCGCCGGTGTGCTCGTGACCGCTGCCACTGCCGGCCTGGTGACGCTGATGCTGCGCATCCTGCGCCGCGACCCCGTCGACGGCGCCGGGATGGTGGCCGGTGTGCAGACGCAGCCCGCCGTGCTCGCCTTCGCCGCAGAACGCGCCGACGGCGACGAGCGCGTCGACACCGGCTATGCGCTGGTGTTCCCCCTGGCGATGATCCTCAAGCTGATCATCGTCCAGCTCCTCATCTGACCCGCTCGCCCACCATCTGCGTTTGCGGGAGACTTCTGATGGAACGGGCCATCGAGAAACTCCCGCAAACGTAGAAGCGGGTGGCGTGGGGTCAGCCGACGGGTTCGGCGGTTGCCGACTCGGCGTCGTAGGTGCCGCTGAGGCCGGCGAGGAACGCTGCCGGATCCTCTTCTTCGCCATCGCTCGAGTAGAACGACATCGGCTCGTAGTCCGGCGCTTCGATGCCGAACTCGCGGTACTTCATCATGCCCGTACCAGCCGGGATGAGCTTGCCGATGATGATGTTCTCCTTGAGGCCGATCAGGCTGTCGCCGCGGCCGTCGATGGCGGCCTCGGTGAGCACCCGGGTGGTCTCCTGGAACGACGCGGCCGACAGCCACGAGTCGGTGGCGAGCGACGCCTTGGTGATGCCCATGAGTTCCGGGCGACCCTCGGCGGGCCGAGCGCCCTCTTCGACCATGCGACGGTTCGTGTCACGGAAGCGCTTGGAGTCGACACGCTCGCCCGGCAGGAACGCGGTGCCGCCCGGCTCCTGCACCCCGACCCGGCGCGTCATCTGACGCACGATCAACTCGATGTGCTTGTCGTGGATCGACACGCCCTGGTCGCGGTACACCCGCTGCACCTCTTCCACGAGGTAGAGCTGCGTCTCCCGGATGCCCTTGATCTCCATGATCTCCTTCGGATCGAAGGGACCATCGGTCAGCGGATCACCGGCGCGGACGTCCTGGCCGTCCTCGACGATCGGACGAGCACCCAGCGGGAGCACGACCTCGTGCTCCTCACCGGCATCGTCGACCACCACGACCGGGATGCCCTTGCCCTCGTCCTCACGCAGACGCAGCACACCGCTGGCCTTGGCGAGACGGGCCGAACCCTTCGGGGTGCGAGCCTCGAACAGTTCGACGACGCGGGGCAGACCGCCGGCGATGTCCTTGCCGGCCACACCACCGGTGTGGAAGGTCCGCATCGTCAACTGCGTACCGGGCTCACCGATCGACTGTGCGGCGATGACGCCGACGGCCTCGCCGAGTTCGATCATCTTGCCGGTGGCCAGCGAACGGCCGTAGCACATCGCGCAGACGCCGAGTTCGGCGTCGCAGGTCAGCACGGAACGGACACGCAGACGCTCGATGTTCGGGTCGTCGCGCAGCGCTTCCATCTCCTCGTCGCCGACGATGGTGTTGCGCGGCAGCACCTTGCGGCCGTCCTCCATCGCAGTCGCCAACTCGGTGTCCTGCAGCAGCGCCCGGCCGTAGAGCTTCGTCTCGAGGTACGACCGGCGATTCGCCGTGTCCGCCGAGACGTTCTCGATCCAGACGCCCAGCGTCGACCCGCAGTCGTCCTCGCGGACGATCAGTTCCTGGGCCACGTCGACGAGGCGACGAGTCAGGTAGCCCGAGTCGGCGGTCCGCAGCGCGGTGTCGACGAGGCCCTTGCGGGCACCCGGCGTGGCGATGAAGTACTCGAGGGTCTCGAGACCTTCACGGAAGTTCGACTTGATCGGACGGGGGATCATGTCACCACGGGGGTTGGCGACCAGGCCGCGCATGCCGGCGATCTGACGCATCTGCGTCATGTTGCCGCGGGCCCCCGAGCCGACCATCATGTCGATCGGGTTGAACTGCGCCTCGGAGAACTCCTTCTCCATGGCGGCCTGCACTTCGGCGGTGGCGTCGGTCCAGATGCGCACTTCCTGCTGACGGCGCTCGCCGTCGGTGATGATGCCGCGGCGGAACTGCTGCTCGACCTTGTCGGCCTGCGCCTCGTAGCCGTCGAGCAACGCCCGCTTGGCCTTCGGCGTGCGGACGTCGTCGATCGACACGGTGAGACCGGACTGCGTGGCGAAGCGGTAGCAGAGGTTCTTCAGGCGGTCGAGCGAATCGGCCACGACGGACTTGTCGTAGTTGTCGGAGAGACGCTCGACGATGACGCCCATCTCCTTCTTCTTGACGGTCTCGTTGAAGTGACCGAACTGCGCCGTGTAGTCCGTCGGCAGTGCCTCTTCGAACAGCACGCGTCCGACCGTGGTCTCGAACGGCTCCTGGCCCGGCGGCCGCATGGTGATCCCGGCGTGCAACGCGAGCGAGCCTTCGTCATACGCTCGCAGCGCCTCCCACAGGTGGCGGAACGTGCGGCCTTCGCCGGCGAGGCCGTCCATCTGCTCGGTCAGGTAGTACCCACCGATGATGAGGTCCTGCGACGGGGTCACGATCGGGCGACCGGACGCCGGCGACAGGATGTTGTTGGCGCTCAGCATGAGCACGCGGGCCTCGGCCTGCGCTTCGGCCGACAGCGGGACGTGGATGGCCATCTGGTCACCGTCGAAGTCGGCGTTGAACGCCGTGCAGACGAGCGGATGGATCTGCAGGGCCTTGCCCTCCACGAGCACCGGCTCGAAGGCCTGGATGCCGAGGCGGTGCAACGTCGGCGCACGGTTGAGGAGCACGGGGTGCTCCTTGATGACGTCTTCGAGGACGTCCCACACCTGCGGACGACGGCGCTCGACCATGCGCTTGGCGGTCTTGATGTTCTGGGCGAGTTCGAGGTCGACGAGCCGCTTCATCACGAACGGCTTGAACAGCTCGAGCGCCATCAGCTTGGGCAGACCGCACTGGTGCAGACGAAGCGTCGGGCCGGCGACGATGACCGAACGGCCCGAGTAGTCGACGCGCTTGCCGAGCAGGTTCTGACGGAAGCGTCCCTGCTTGCCCTTCAGCATGTCCGACAGCGACTTGAGCGGGCGGTTGCCCGGCCCCGTCACCGGGCGGCCACGGCGACCATTGTCGAACAGTGCGTCGACGGCCTCCTGCAGCATGCGCTTTTCGTTGTTGATGATGATCTCCGGCGCGCCGAGGTTGAGCAGGCGCTCGAGTCGGTTGTTGCGGTTGATCACGCGGCGGTACAGGTCGTTGAGGTCCGACGTGGCGAAGCGACCACCGTCGAGCTGGACCATCGGGCGCAGTTCCGGCGGGATCACCGGGACGACGTCGAGGATCATCGCCTTCGGGTCGTTCGTGCGCCGACCGTGCTCGTCACGACGGTTGAACGACGCGACGATCTTCAGACGCTTGATCGCCTTCTGCTTGCGCTGGGCGCTGAGCGGCTTGCGACCGGAGTCGCCGGGATCGATCGCGTTGCGGAGCTTGATCTCCTCTTCGTCGAAGTCGATCCGGTCGATCAGCGACTTGATCGCCTCGGCGCCGGTGCCGCCTTCGAAGTACTCGCCGTACTTGTCGCGCATCTCGCGCCACAGCATCTCGTCTTCGATGATCTTGCGGGCGTGCAGCGTCCGGAACTCGTCCCAGGTGCGAGCGATGAGGTCGAGTTCGATCTCGTAGCGCTCGCGGATGCCGTCGACTTCCTTGTCGGCTTCCTTCTGGATCTTCTTCAGGTCAGCGGCCTTGGCGTCTTCCTTCTCGGCCTCGGCGGCGGTCTCCTCGAGCTCCTTGAACCGACGATCGATGGCGAGCTCCATCTCCTTCTGGATGGCGTCACGCTCTTCGAGGTACTCGGCTTCGAGGTTCGCCAGGGCCTCGTGACGGGCGTCTTCGTCGACCCAGCTCACGAGATGGGCGGCGAAGTAGATGACCTTCTCGAGCTGCTTGGCCTTGAGCTCTTCCTTCGGCTCGATGCCGGCGAGGAGATACGCGAGCCACGAGCGGGTGCCGCGCAGGTACCAGATGTGCACGGCCGGCGCGGCGAGCTCGATGTGGCCCATGCGATCGCGGCGCACCTTCGAGCGGGTGACCTCGACGCCGCAGCGCTCGCAGATGATGCCCTTGAACCGGACACGCTTGTACTTGCCGCAGTAGCACTCCCAGTCGCGCGTCGGCCCGAAGATCTTCTCGCAGAACAGGCCGTCCTTCTCGGGACGCAGCGTGCGGTAGTTGATCGTCTCGGGCTTCTTCACCTCACCGTGTGACCAGGTACGGATCTGGTCCGCCGTGGCCAAGCGGATCTTCAGTTGGTCGAACATGTTGACGTCGAGCATTTTCGAGCTTCTCTCTTCGCTTCGATTTCGGTCTTCGGAGCGGTTCAGTAGCTCACACGGGTCGCGCTTTTCGCGCTCGCGGCGGGCGTCGTCTTCGTCGGTTCCACGCTCGGGGCGTGAGATGTCGATGCCGAGTTCCTCGGCGGCGCGGTACACCTCGTCGTCGAGGTCACGCATCTCGATCTCGTGGCCGTCCTCGGTCAGCACCTCGACGTTGATGCAGAGTGCCTGCATCTCCTTCATCAGCACCTTGAAGCTCTCGGGCACACCCGGTTCGGGGATGTTGTCGCCCTTGACGATCGCTTCGTACACCCGGACACGGCCGAGCACGTCATCGGACTTGATGGTCAGCAGCTCCTGCAGGCAGTACGCCGCTCCGTAGGCCTCGAGGGCCCACACTTCCATCTCACCGAATCGCTGGCCACCGAACTGGGCCTTGCCGCCCAACGGCTGCTGGGTGATCATCGAGTACGGCCCGGTCGAACGGGCGTGGATCTTGTCGTCGACCAGGTGAGCGAGCTTCAAGATGTACATGTAGCCGCAGGTGATCTGGTTGTCGTACTTCTCGCCGGTGCGGCCGTTGTACAGGTCGAGCTTGCCGTTCGTGCCGACGAGGCGGTCGCCGTTGGCGGACTCGGGATTGAGGTGCTCGAGGATCTCCTGGATGGTCGGGTGTTCGCCCGACTTCTCCTTCTCGTCCCACTTGGCGCCGTCGAACACCGGGGTGGCAACGAACGTCGCCGGCTTGGTGTTCGGGCGCGGTCTTGGTCTCGGTGCCACGGATCGGCGCATCGCCGATGACGGTCCCGTCGGGATTCGTCCAGCCCCAGCGGGCGCAGTAGCCGAGGTGCGCTTCGAGCACCTGACCCACGTTCATCCGGCTGGGCACGCCGAGCGGGTTGAGGATGATGTCGACCGGCTGGCCGTCGGCGGTGTAGGGCATGTCCTCGATCGGGAGGATCTTGGAGATGACGCCCTTGTTGCCGTGGCGACCGGCGAGCTTGTCACCGACGCTGATCTTGCGCTTCTGGGCGACGTACACCCGCACCAGCTGGTTGACGCCGGGCGGCAGCTCGTCGCCGTCGTCACGGTTGAACACCTTGACGTCGATGACCTTGCCGACCTCGCCGTGGGGCACCTTCAGGCTGGTGTCGCGCACCTCGCGGGCCTTCTCACCGAAGATCGCGCGCAGCAGGCGCTCCTCCGGCGTCAGCTCGGTCTCACCCTTGGGGGTGACCTTGCCGACGAGCACGTCACCGGGGCCGACTTCGGCGCCGACGCGGATGATCCCACGGTCGTCGAGGTCGGCGAGGATGTCGTCGCTCAGGTTCGGGATGTCGCGGGAGATCTCCTCCGGCCCGAGCTTGGTGTCACGGGCATCGACCTCGTGCTCCTTGATGTGGATCGACGTCAGCACGTCGTCCTTCACCAGGCGCTCGGACAGGATGATCGCGTCCTCGAAGTTGTAGCCCTCCCACGGCATGAATGCCACCAACAGGTTCTTGCCGAGCGCCAGCTCGCCGTTGTCGGTCGACGGACCGTCGGCGAGGATCGTGCCGACGCTCACCTTGTCACCCTCGACCACGCGGGGCCGCTGGTTGATGCAGGTGTCCTGGTTCGACCGGCGGAACTTGGCGAGCCGGTAGACCTTCTTGCCTTCGGTCTTGTACTGCACGGTGATCGACTCACCGGAGACCTCGGTCACCTCGCCCTCGTCGATGGCCTGGATCAGGTCGGCGGCGTCACGGGCGGCGCGGTTCTCGATACCGGTGCCGATGTAGGGCGCCTCGGCCCGGACCAGCGGAACGGCCTGGCGCTGCATGTTGGCACCCATGAGGGCACGGTTCGCGTCGTCGTGCTCGAGGAACGGGATCAGTGCCGTGGCGACCGACACGATCTGCTTGGGCGACACGTCGATGAAGTCGACCTCGTTCGGCGGGACGTAGCCGATGTCGGTGGTCGCACCGAAGAAGCTCTCCGCTTCGAGCATCTTGCGGAGGTCCTCGAGGCTGGCCGACTGCGGCGACCGGCGCACGAGCGTCCGAGCGTCACGGATGCTGCCGTCGTCGTTCAGCGGCGTGTTGGCCTGGGCGACGACGTAGTTCTCCTCCTCGTCGGCGGCCATGTAGACGATCCTGCCGGTGACCTTGCCGTCCTTGACCTCGCGGTACGGGCTCTCGATGAACCCGAACTCGTTGACGCGGGCATAGGTCGACAGGCCACCGATGAGTCCGATGTTCGGACCTTCCGGCGTCTCGATCGGGCACATGCGGCCGTAGTGGCTGAAGTGGACGTCGCGGACCTCGAAGCCGGCACGCTCGCGCGACAGACCGCCCGGTCCGAGCGCCGACAGGCGGCGACGGTGGGTGAGGCCCGACAGCGGGTTGACCTGGTCCATGAACTGCGACAGCTGGGAGGTCCCGAAGAACTCCTTGATGGCCGCGACCACGGGACGAATGTTGATCAGCGTCTGCGGCGTGATCGCCTCGACGTCCTGGGTCGTCATGCGCTCACGAACGACGCGCTCCATGCGGGACAGCCCGATGCGCACCTGGTTCTGGATCAGCTCGCCGACCGAGCGGATGCGCCGGTTCGCGAAGTGGTCCTGGTCGTCGAGTCGGTAACCCGGCTCCTGCTTGACGAGGTGCAGCATGTAGGTGATCGATGCGAGCACCTCGCAGCGGCTGAGCACGTTCTGGTTCTCGTCGGGGTAGTCGAGCAACGGCTCGCCCTCGGCGTTCACCGCACCGTCGAGACCGAAGAGCGCACCGAGGCTCGCCACTTCGTTGCCGAGCTTGCGGTTCAGCTTGTACCGACCGACGCGGCTGAGGTCGTAGCGACGGCTCTCGAAGAACGCATTGCGGAAGTAGGCCTTGGCCGACTCGACGGTCGGCGGTTCGCCCGGTCGGGCCCGCTTGTAGATCTCGACCAACGCCTCGTCCTGGGTCGGGGCGATGTCGCGCTCCTTGTCCCACTGTCCCTCGAGGAAGTCGAAGTGGTTGACGAACCGGTCGAGGAACCCGGGGGCGTTCGCCTCGTCGTAGCCGAGCGCACGCAGCATCGTGAAGATGCCGAGGCGGCGCTTGCGGGCGACGCGGGTGCCGGCCGTGACGTCCTTGCCCGGCTTGTGCTCGACGTCGAACTCCATCCATTCACCGCGGTACGGATGAATGGTGCCCTTGACGAGCTGGTGCTTGGTCAGGTTGCGGAGGCGGAACCGTTCGCCCGGTTCGAAGATGACACCGGGGCTGCGGACGAGCTGGGAGACGACCACACGCTCGGTGCCGTTGACGATGAACGTGCCCTTCTCGGTCATGATGGGGAAGTCCCCCATGAACACCGTCTGTTCCTTGATCTCGCCGGTGTTGCGGTTCATGAAGCGAGCGCGCACGAACACCGGCGCGCTGTAGGTCATGTCCTTTTCCTTGCACTCCTCCACCGTGAACTTCGGCGGCGGGCGCAGGTCCTCGTCGAACGGGTCGAACTCCAGCTCGAGCTGGAGCGACTCGGAGAAGTCCTTGATCGGGCTGATGTCGCGGAAGGTGTTCGCGAGGCCCTCGTTGAGGAACCACTCGAAACTCTCTCGCTGGATCGCGATCAGGTCAGGGAGTTCGAGCGGCTCCTTGAGGTTGCCGAACGAATAGCGTTCACGGGACACGGGACGAGTCGCCACGGATCACTCTCCAGAAAATCGAGGGTGGACGACGCAGAATGCTGCGACGTGAAACCGGGCGCGCTGAACCAGACCGAAGGGACGGTAGGGGGACAGCAAACGCACGGCAACGAGCGATCCTATCCACGCGGGACGCACAACGTCAACCGGCCTCGGCAGGGAAATCGCCGAGCAGGGACGGGGTAACCGCTGAATTGCGGGACAACGTAAAGAAGTCGATCGCGAATGTCAAGCACCCTCGGCGAACTGTCATCTCTTCTTGACGAAGGTCCTACGTACCGCTCACGGGTCCTGTGGTCCCGCTCACGGGTCCTGTGGTCCCGCTCACGGGTCCTGTCACCGGCGACGCTCGGGGCTGCGGCCTGCGGCCGGTCCCCTCCACTCCCCCGGCGCCACCCGTTCGCTGTCTGGCCGCGTGCTCCAGCTTGTGCGCAACTCACCACTTGGGGGGAGGGAGTGAACTGAAGAACCCCGGGGGTACGCCCCCGGGGTTCTTCATCAGCTCACCCAGCGAGGGGTGAGATCGTCATGTCGGTTGCGGCGTAGGTGGGCGGGTGGCGCCGGGGCGCTTCCGGGAGACCGGCCGCAGGCCGCAGCTCCGGGAGTGTGCCGGTGACAGGACCCGCCCACCGGGAGCGCAGCAAGCGGATCAGGCGAGCTTGACCGTCGCGCCCACTTCTTCGAGCTTGGCCTTGGCCGCCTCGGCGTCGGCCTTGTTGGCCTTCTCCATGATCGGCTTCGGTGCAGCGTCGACGAGATCCTTGGCGTCCTTCAGGCCCACGCCGAGCAGGTCCTTGACGACCTTCACGACCTGGATCTTCTGGGCGCCGGCGCTCTCGAGGACGACGTCGAACTCGTCCTTCTCCTCTTCGGCAGCGGCGTCGCCGCCACCACCGGCCGGGGCCGCGGCAGCGACGGCAACCGGGGCGGCGGCCGTCACGTCGAACTTCTCTTCGAATGCGTCGAGCAGTTCCTTGAGTTCGATCACGGTCATGTTGCTGATCGCGTCGAGGATGTCTTCCTTGGTAGCCATTTCTTGTTCTCCTGTGTCAGTTCTGAGTTCGAATCCCCGAAATGTCCCGGATTCCGGTCGCTGAGCGACCGGATCGCGTGATCTTTCGGGGGTGGGGTGATCGTGTTCGGGTCAGGCGGCCTCGGCGGCGGCCTTCTGGTCGATGAGGGCGGACAGTCCGTACGCGAAGTTGCGTGGGAGCGCCTGGAGCAGACCAGCGGTCTTGACCAGGGGCGCCTGGAACGCGCCGGCCAAACGGGCCAGCAGTTCTTCGCGCGACGGCAGGTTCGCCAGCGCCTTGACGTCATCGGCGGACATCGGGCTCGTGCCCAGGACTCCGCCCTTGATGACGAGGAGCGGGTTCGTCTTCGAGTGATCGAGCAGTGCCTTGGCCGCCGCCACCGAATCACCGGTGACGAACGTGAGGGCGGTCGGCCCGAGCAGGTACTCGTTGAGGCTCTCGTAGCCGGCGTCCGTTGCCGCGAGACGCGCCAGGGTGTTCTTGTACACCTTGTGCTCGGCTCCGGCGGCCCGAAGCGGGCTGCGAAGGTTGGCCATCTGGCCGACCTTCATCCCGCGGTACTCGGTCACGAACACCGCCACGCTCTCGTTGAGCTTGCCGGTGATCTCCTCGACGATGGCGACCTTGTCGGGTCGCGGTGTGGTCGTCGTTGTCATGTGTGCATACCTCCTTTCGCTGCAACTCGGGGTGCTCGCATCAGATGCGAACACCGTCGAGGAGCGAACGAACCGTCATCGACGGCTCGTGGATCTTCGGCGATATGCACCTCGGTTGGCGGGACGGACCCATTACCCGCAGTGCGACCCGGAGGTGGCGGTGCGGACCAACGGTCTCAGGCGAGCGACCGTTTCGTATGTGGACCCAAACCCTACTCGGGCTTGAGACGGTTCGTGTCGATGTGGACGCCGGGGCCCATCGTGGACGACACGGTGATCTTGCGCAGGTAGCGGCCCTTGGCCGACGCCGGCTTGGCGCGCTGGATCTCGTCGATCACGGCGCGGAAGTTCTGCTCGATGGCTGCGGGCTCGAAGCTCACCTTGCCGAGCGGTACGTGCACGTTGCCGTAGCGGTCGGTGCGGTACTCCACCTTGCCGCCCTTGAAGTCCTCGACCGCACGACCCACATCGGTGGTGACGGTGCCCGTCTTCGGGTTCGGCATCAGACCTCGCGGACCGAGCACTCGACCGAGGCGACCGACGACCGGCATCATGTCGGGCGTGGCGATCACGAGGTCGAAGTCCATCTTGCCGGCTTCGACGTCGGCGGCGAGATCGTCGGCGCCCACGATGTCGGCACCGGCGGCGCGGGCTTCGTCGGCCGCTTCGCCCGTGGCGAACACGGCGACACGCACGTCCTTGCCGGTACCCGCCGGCAGTGCGACGGTGCCGCGGACCATCTGATCGGCCTTGCGGGGATCGACGCCGAGCCGGATCGAGATGTCGATGCCTTCGTCGAACTTGGCCGACGCCATCGTCTTCACCAGCGACACCGCTTCGCTCGGACCGTAGTACTGGTCACGATCGAACTGCTTGAGCGCGTTTGCGTACTTCTTGCCTGACATTGCATGTCTCCCTCAGTAGTGAGCCCGCCGGGCGAGGTTGTCCCGGTCGTGGCTGGAATAGAACTATTTGACTTCGATGCCCATGGAGCGGGCGGTGCCACGAACCTGGAGCTTGGCGGCTTCCATGTCGTAGGCATTGAGGTCGGGCATCTTGATCTGCGCGATCTCCTCGAGTTGTGCCTCGGTGATCGACCCGGCCACTTCGGCACCCGGATTGGTGGCTGCCTTGGCCAGACCGGCCTTCTCGCGCACGAGCACCGCCGTCGGCGGCGTCTTGAGCACGAAGTCGAACGTGCGATCTTCGTAGATCGTGATCTCCGTCGGCACGACCGTTCCGGCCTGTGCTTCGGTCCTCGCGTTGTACGCCTTCACGAAATCCATGATCGCGATGCCGTGCGGGCCGAGCGCCGTGCCGACTGGCGGCGCGGGGCTGGCCTTGCCGGCCTCGATCTGGATCTTGACGACGGTGAGAATCTTCTTCTTCGCCATGGTGTGCTTCCTTTGTTGTTGTCCGTCGCCAGTGGCGAATCAGAGTTTGGCGACCTGGCTGAAGTCCATCTCCACCAGGGTCTCGCGACCGAAGATGTTGACGAGCACCTTCAGCTTCATGTGATCGGCATTGATCTCGGCGATCTGGCCGGTGAAGTCGGCGAACGGGCCTTCCTTCACGCGAACGCTCTCGCCCTCTTCGTAGTCCAGCTTGGCCTTGCGACGAGGCGCCGAGTCGACACCGTCGGTCTTGGGCGTGAGGAACGTCTTGACCTCACGACGTGACAGCGGCGTGGGCTTCTGTCCATGCCGGCTCTGGCCGACGAACCCGGTGATGCCGGGCGTGTTGCGGACGCAGTACCACGACTCGTCGTCCATGATGCAGCGAACGAGGAGGTAGCCGGGGAAGACCTTGCGCTGCACCGTCTGCTTCTTGCCGTTCTTGAACTCGTCGACTTCCTCCATGGGGATGACGATCTCGTAGATCTTGTCCTCCATGTTCATCGACTGGATGCGGGCCATCAGGTTGGCCGTCACCTTCTTTTCGTACCCCGACTGGGTGTGCACCACGTACCACTGACCCGGCCGCATCGTGGGATCGTCGGTTTCGATGGCGGGCTCGTCGTCCGCTTCGCTTCGTCCTGACGCTCGCGGTCGGCGTCGCTTGCTCCGCCTCGTCGCTGGCGCTTCCCTCGGCGGCTTCGTCAACGTCGGTGTCGCGTCCTCGTCGCACGTCGCTTCCCTCGGCGGCTGTCGTCCAGGTCGGTGTCGGAGGCGACATCGTCGGCGGCTGTCTCGATGTGCATGGCGACGACTTCTTCGGCGACGTCGGTGCCCGCTGTCGGTTTCGTCGTCGATCTCTTCGAGCTCGGCGAGCACGTCGGTGTCGCCGACCGGCAGCAGGTCGATGGCGCTACTGCGTTGCGGGTGTCTCGTCGGAGATCGTGTCGTTGTCGGTCATGTCGTCGCTCGTCGTCTCGGTCGTCAGGTCGTCGGTCATGTCAGGTCAGCTCGAGTAGAACCATTGGGAGAACTCGGCGAACACGAAGTCGAAGCCGCCGACCATCGCGGTGTACACGACCACGGTGACCACCACGATGATCGAGTATCGCTTGACCTCCGGCTTGGTCGGCCAGGCCACCTTGCGCATCTCGTCGCGGACCTCTCGGAGGTACTGACGGATACCGGTGCGTTCGGACTTCTTCTTCGGCTGGCGCTGAGCGCGCGACGGTTTGCCGTCCTCATCGAGGGCGCCCATCTTGCGAAGCTGTCGCTTCTGTTCGCGGTTCAGATCGTCCAGTGACATGATTTCTCGTTCGGTGGTGGGCAGGGCAGGAGGGACTCGAACCCCCGACCGTCGGTTTTGGAGACCGATGCTCTACCAGCTGAGCTACTGCCCTCGGGTGGGTTGACGCCGAGCACCTTGCTACCAAGGATTTGGTTGATGGTACCAGCGCTTCCCCAGAGCTGACCGCGGCCGCTACGGCCGCAGTCAGCCCGAGTGTGTCGGCTGCCCGGCGCTCGAGGTCAGCGGGTCTCCTTGTGGAGCGTGTGCTGACGCTCGTTCGCGCAGTACTTCTTCATCTCGAGGCGCTCACGATCGTTGATCTTCGATTTCATCGTGATGTAGTTGCGCCGCTTGCATTCGGTGCACTCGAGGGTCACCTTGACCCGCTTGTCACTCTTGGACATTGCCTTCTCGTCTCTCTCGACTGTCGACTGGCTCGGAATCCCGATGGGGTCCGGGTCACTTCAGGATCTTGGTGACACGCCCGGCACCAACCGTACGCCCACCCTCACGAATCGCGAACCGCAACCCCTCATCCATCGCGATCGGCTTGCCCAACTCCACCGTGATCTCCACATTGTCACCAGGCATCACCATCTCCGTACCCGCCGGCAACTCAATCGTCCCCGTCACATCCGTCGTCCGGAAAAAGAACTGCGGCCGATAATTGTTGAAAAACGGCTTATGACGCCCACCCTCATCCTTGTTCAACACATACACCTGACCCTCGAAATTCGTGTGCGGCGTAATCGAACCCGGCTTACAGAGCACCTGACCCCGCTCCACATCCTCCTTACCCGTCCCACGAAGAAGCGCACCGATGTTGTCACCCGCCTGACCCTCATCCAACAACTTCCGGAACATCTCCACCCCGGTACACGTCGTCTTCTGCGTATCACGCAACCCGACAATCTCGATCTCATCACCCGTATGAATGATCCCCTGCTCCACCTTGCCCGTCACCACCGTGCCACGACCCGTGATCGTGAACACATCCTCGATCGGCATCAAGAACGGCTTGTCCAACTCACGCACCGGCATCGGAATCGAACTCATCACACGCATTCATCAACTCCATGATCTTCTCCTGCCACTCCGCGTCACCCTCCAACGCCTTCAACGCAGACACCTGCACCACCGGAGCATCATCACCAGGGAACTCATACTCGTTCAACAACTCACGAACCTCCAGCTCCACCAGCTCGAGGAGTTCCTCATCATCCACCATGTCCGCCTTGTTCAACGCCACCACGATGTACGGAACCCCCACCTGACGAGCCAACAACACATGCTCACGCGTCTGCGGCATCGGACCATCCGTCGCCGCCACCACCAAAATCGCGCCATCCACCTGCGCCGCACCCGTAATCATGTTCTTGATGTAATCAGCATGACCCGGCATATCAACATGCGCATAATGACGATTCTCCGTCTCATACTCAATATGAGCAATCGAAATCGTAATACCACGCGCCTTCTCCTCCGGCGCCTTATCAATCGTGTCAAACGCCTGAAACTCCGCCAACCCACGATCCGACAACGTCTTCGAAATCGCCGCCGTCAACGTCGTCTTCCCATGATCAATATGACCCATCGTGCCAATATTCACATGCGGCTTCGAACGCTCAAACTTCTGCTTACTCATAACTTTCCTCTGACTCCTGAGGTGATTCCGTGAGGGAATGGGACTGGATGTAGTTGTAGCGGCGATCGGACTTGAACCGATGACCTTCCGATTATGAGCCGGATGCTCTGACCAACTGAGCTACGCCGCCAGGGGTTTGGCTCGTGGCCGGACGGTTGCCCGACCACTTGGTCGAGCCCTCTGTGGGAATCGAACCCACGACACCAGCCTTACCATGGCTGTGCTCTACCGACTGAGCTAAGAGGGCGTTCTGACGGGTGCGAGCACCGTTTGTGAGCGGTACCGGGGCACCCTTCGGGGCGCGGCACCGCCGCGACCAAGCGGAGGAGTGTATCGGTCCCGCACGAACAACCACCGCGAAGATCCGCTCGGCCGCCGATACTCTCCGAGGCGTGCCGACCGACCGACCCGCCGATGGAACCACCGATGGACTCACCGATGGAGCGACACGTGATCGGCGTGCGACTGGCGACGATCGACGACGCGGTGGCGATCATGGCGATCTACAACGCCGAGGTCGAGAACCAGGTCAGTACGTTCGATCTGGTTCCGCGTACGTTGGCCGATCAACGCGAGTGGCTCAGCCAGCGGTCCGGGGCGTTCTCCGCGGTCGTCGCCACCCTACCGACCACCGGAGAGGTCGTCGGGTTCGCTGCGCTCTCGGCCTACAAGGAGCGCGCGGCCTATCGCACCACCGTCGAGGACTCCGTCTACGTCTCGCGAGCACACGCACGAATGGGTATCGGGCGAACCCTGATGAACCACCTGATCGACATCGCCAGGGATTCCGGGTTCCACTCGATGATGGCCCGGATCGAGGCGAGCGGCGCCGCATCGCGGTCCCTGCACGAGTCGTGCGGATTCCAACTCGTGGGAATCGAACGCGAGGTCGGCAGGAAGTTCAACCGCTGGCTCGACGTCGCGGTCATGCAGCTCATGCTCTGACCGCCGTCAGCGCGGAGCTGCCGTGTCCTGGTGGGCCGGGAAGGATTCGAACCTTCGAAGGCGATGCCGGCAGATTTACAGTCTGCTCCCTTTGGCCGCTCGGGCACCGACCCATGACTTGATATGTGTACCCCGAGCGAGCGAAGAACGAGGCGGCCTGAGCGTACCGCTCGGTTCGCTCTCCGCAACGTGGGCGATCGTCAGCGCCATGGAGGGGCGGTACTCTGGGCACCATGCCAACCTTCGATGTCGTGTCCGAAGTCGACGGCCAAGAGGTCCGTAATGCGGTCGATCAGGCCCAGCGGGAGATCGCCAACCGCTTCGACTTCAAGAACACCAACTCCTCGATCGACCAGAACGAGATGGTCATCACGTTGCACACCGTGAGTCGGGATCGCCTCGATGCCCTGCGCACCGTGCTCGAGGAGAAGCTCGTCAAGCGCGGTGTGTCGCTCAAGGGCGTCGACTACGGCGACATCCAGGATGCCACCCAGAACACCGTTCGTCAGGTGGTGACGATCAAGGTCGGGATCTCCTCGGACAAGGCGAAAGAGGTCAACAAGCTCATCAAGGAGAAGGGACCCAAGGGCGTGTCGAGCCAGACGCAGGGAGAGTCCATCCGGGTCACGGCGAAGAAGCGTGACGACCTCCAGGACGTCATCGCCATGCTGAAAGCCGAAGACGTCGGCATCCCGCTGCAGTTCCAGAACTTCCGCGACTGAGCGGCGTCCGGGATGAGCGACTCACCCTGCCGGGGTGAAGAGTGCACCGACCGCCGCCCGCGGCCTGCGGCGGCGGCATCTTGCGGTGTCGTCTCGGGGGGAAGTGCAGCGAGCTGCACGGGCACGTCGGAAGCTTCCACGATCGCCCACGCTGCATCGAGATCCGTGGCCGTGCCCTGCGCGACGGCGACCGCCTCGATCGTTGCCAGTTCGGCGATGCGCCATCCGACGAGTTCCCGGGCGGCGCCGAGGCGGGTCGGAGTGTCGAAGCCGACACCGGGATCGCAGCCGACGACCTGCAGGGCACCGTCCGGCAGCACCGAGAACGTCGACGACAGGGTCGCCGAGGCGGCCGTGGACCAGGCTTCGAGAGCCGCCCGCAGGGTTGCCGTCTGCTCGGTGTCCCCTCCGGAGAACGTTGCGTAGGCGCACTGCGTCGCACCGCGCTCCGCCATCGTGACGGCACCTTCCACGATCGCCTCACTGGCGTCGTACGAGGTCCGGGGGTCGAGGAAGCCGGCGAAGACGAGGTACCAGAACGACCGGTCCATCGCTCTGGGTGATCCGACGACGACGTCGGTTGCCGGTCATCGTCGGATTCGACGCGACGACCGGCACCTCGGATGCCATCGGACCGGGTCCGCCGGTGCCGATCCCGCTCGAGTGCGTTCTCGGTGCCCGCCGCGCCGTTCTCGAACTCGGCGAAGGTGGCGGGCGCCAGCACGCGATAGCCGACGACGGGCGGTACGAAGGTGAGGGCTGCGGGCTCGACGGGTTCGAGTTCGACGGCGAAGGGCGATGAGGCGAGAACCTCCCGTGTCTGCCGGATGACCTCTGCGCCGGTCTGGGCCGCGTCGTCGAGCGTGCGGCTGGGCTGCTCGGTCGACCAACCGAACTCCTGGTCGAGCGAGGCCGTGGCCATGGCCTCGGTGATCTGCGCGTCCGACAGCGGCCCGGCGACCGCTTCGTCGCGATAGACCTGCCCGTCGACGCTCGAGTACACCGCGTCCTGCCACCCCGACAGCGTCTCGGCGACTGTCGCCTCCGTGGCAGGACCACGCATGAGGCCGAGCGCGCGCCACATCGCCTGATCCTGCGACCAGGCTCCGGTCAGTTCTGCGCTCATGCGGTCGGTGTACTGCGGAGTCGGCTCGGCGATCACGCGCAGCGGCTCCACGAACTCGACGCCACGCGCCGTCTCGACCGCGTCGGCATAGGGCTGCGTGGCTTCGTCCCAGTCGCCGGGAAGCAGATACGGACGTCCGAACACGACACCTGCCGCCACCAGCCCGGCCAGCACCAACAGCGTGGCGACGAGCTTGAGCGTCCGCCTCCCCCGTCGACGCGACGATCGTGACGACGGCGCGGCCGCCGGTCGCTCGACCGTCGTCTCGTACACCATCGCGGCGGCCGGTTGTCGATTCGGCACGGCGACCTTCGGTAGCTGCGGGCCGGTGGCTGCGAGGGCCGCAAGGCCGGCGGCAGCGTCGTCGTGCGTCACCAGGTGCCCGTCGAGGACACCCGTGGGACTCGATTCCGGGACCGGTGTGGCCTCCATGATCTCCGGAAGCCCGAGCGACGGAATCGCGTCCGGGATCGCTGCCGCCGTCCGGCGTCGGGGCCGACCGTCGCGACCGGCGGCCGCTGTCGGGACCGAACTCGCTGCGCAGGTCGACAACCGGTGCGTCGGCGACCGATGCGTCGGCGACGGGTGCGACGGCGACCGGCGTCGCCGGCAACGGGATCAGCCGCCACTGGCGCGGCCGCGACTGCGGGACCGGCGACGGCGCTCGTCGCAGCGGGGAGCGGAGGGGAGGGCGGGGGCGGGACAGCGGGGGACGAGGACGAAGGAGCCAGATCGAGCGTCAACGGGGCGAAGGTGATCGGTTCGATCGTGATCGGACCCGTGCCGACGGGCGAGACGAGTGGAGCGATCGGCGCCTCGACGGGTGCCGCCTGGGAAGCCGGGGCGGGCGTCGACGCGACGACGGGCGACGCGGCATCGTCGAGCGGTGCAGCCGCGGAGCCGTCGTGTTCATCGACGACCGATTCCCATGACATCGTGGGGAGGCGGTTGGCGCGAGCTCCATCAGGCGGACCCATGGACTGCGTATCGGCACGACGAGGGGGCTGCTTGAGCCGAACCTGACCGATTCTGGGACGAGTCTTGACGAACCGGCCAGCGCCTCGATTCGGGGCGTCAGTCGTCGGCGCCGGCGGCGGCGCGTGTCTGCAACTCGTCGACGATCGACGCATCGGCCAGCGTGGTGGTGTCGCCGATGTTGCGGCCCTCGGCCACATCGCGGAGCAGGCGGCGCATGATCTTGCCCGATCGGGTCTTGGGAAGGTCCGGGGTGATGTAGATCTGCTTGGGTTTGGCGATGGCGCCGATCTCGTTGCCGACGTGCGTGCGAAGCACCTCTGCGTCGACTTCCTCGCCGCCGCGCAGGATCACGTACGCGATGATCGCCTGGCCGGTCGTTGCGTCGTTCGCCCCCACCACCGCCGCCTCGGCGACTGCCGGGTGTGACACCAACGCCGATTCGACCTCGGTCGTCGAGATCCGGTGACCGGAGACGTTCATCACGTCGTCCACCCGTCCGAGCAGCCAGAGATAGCCGTCATCGTCGAGCTTGGCGCCGTCACCGGCGAAGTACCGACCCTCGAACCGCGACCAGTAGGTCTCGCGGAAGCGGTCGGGGTCGCCCCAGATGCCGCGCAACATGCCGGGCCACGGGCGGGTGAGCGTGAGGTAGCCGCCGCCGACGTCGACCCGGTTGCCCTCGTCGTCGATCAGCTCGGCCGACACGCCCGGCAGCGGGAACGTCGCCGACCCGGGCTTGGTCGTGGTCGCACCCGGCAGGGGGCTGATCATGATCCCGCCGGTCTCGGTCTGCCACCAGGTGTCGACGATCGGGCAGGTGCCGCCTCCGATGTGCTCCTGGTACCACATCCACGCCTCGGGGTTGATCGGCTCGCCGACGCTACCGAGCAGCCGCAGCGACGAGAGATCGTGCTTGGCCGGCTCGGTGGCGCCCCACTTCATGAACGTGCGGATCGCCGTCGGCGCGGTGTAGAAGATCGTGACGCCGTACTTCTCGATGATCTCCCACATGCGGTCGTTGCCCGGATGGTTGGGCACGCCTTCGTACATCACCTGGGTCGCACCGTTGGAGAGGGGGCCGTAGACGATGTAGCTGTGGCCGGTGATCCACCCGACGTCGGCGGTGCACCAGAAGATGTCGGTCTCGGGGTGGAGGTCGAAGACGTACTTGTGGGTGTAGGTGACCTGGGTGAGGTAGCCGCCCGAGGTGTGCATGATGCCCTTGGGCTTACCGGTCGTGCCCGATGTGTAGAGCAGGAACAGGAGCTGCTCGGCGTCCATCGGCTCCGCAGGACACTCGGTCGACGCGGTCTCCATCAGGTCGTGGTACCAGTGGTCGCGTCCGTCGACCATGTCGACGTCGTTGCCGCCACGTTTGACGACCACGACGTGTTCGATCGTCGGCGCGTCGGCACACGCCTCGTCGGCGGCGGGCTTGAGCGGGAACACGGCACCGCGGCGGTACCCGCCGTCGGCGGTGATGAGCACCTTGGCGTCGGCGTCGTTGATGCGGTCGGACAGGGACTGGGCCGAGAACCCGCCGAACACCACGCTGTGGGCGGCGCCGATGCGGGCACACGCCAGCATCGCGACGGCTGCCTCGGGGACCATCGGGAGGTAGATGTTCACGCGGTCGCCACGCTCGACGCCGAGACCCTTGAGGACGTTGGCGAACTGGGAGACCTCGTCGAGCAACTGGGAGTAGGTGATGGTCCGGGTGTCGCCGGGCTCGCCCTCCCAGTGGATGGCGACCTTGTCACCCTTGCCGGCCAGCACATGGCGGTCGAGGCAGTTGTAGGCGACGTTCAGTTGGCCACCGATGAACCACTTCGCATCGGGCAGCTGCCAGTCGAGGATCGTGTGCCAGGGCGTGGCCCAGTCGAGAAGATCGGCAGCCTGGCGCGCCCAGAACGCCTCGTCGTCCTCGGCTGCCTCGTCGTAGAGGAACGTGCCGGTGACCAACGCGTTCGCCTTGAACTCCTCCGACGGCGGGAACTTGCGGTTCTCCGCGCTGAGTGCATCGATCGTCTCGTGCGTGATGTTCTCCATGTCGCCGGTCCCCTGTTCAGCCATGGCCGCGATGGTAGATCACTGCACCGGTCGCGGGTCAGGGCGACCGGACACCTGCCCCGGGCGCTGGAACCACCACCGGTAGGCTCTCGCCGTGTTTTCGAACCTTGCCGACTGGGTCACCGAGGTCATCGATCAGCTGGGGTACCTCGGCGTGGCCTTCCTGGTCGCGCTCGAGAACGTCTTCCCGCCGATTCCGTCGGAGGTCGTCCTGCCGTTCGCCGGTTTCGTCGCCAGCGATGGCGGCGCCACGCTCGTCGGCATGATCGTCGCCGCGACGATCGGGTCGCTGGTCGGCGCGCTCGTGCTCTACGGCTTCGCGGCATGGATCGGGCCGGAACGTCTCGACCGTTTCCTCCTCAGGTACGGCAAATGGTTCCGCATCACGTCTGCTGATGTGAGGAAGAGCGAGGCCTGGTTCGATCGGCACAGCAACAGCGCCGTGCTGATCTGCCGGTGCATTCCGCTCGTGCGGTCCCTGATCTCGATTCCTGCCGGTTTCCGGCGGATGCCGCTCGGGCCGGTTCGTGCTGTACACGACGCTCGGCTCATTGGTCTGGAACGCTGCACTGATCGGCGCCGGGTACGGGCTGCGTTCCCAGTGGGACGAGGTCGAGCCGATCCTCAAGTGGGCGCAGTACGCCGTGATCCTCGTGATCCTGGTCGCCATCGGCTGGTACATCTGGGCCCGGTTCGCCTCCCCCGCCGCCCGCGCCCGCAACGCCACCGACTGAATGAGACACGGGGTCAGACCCCGCGTCTCATTCAGGCACGCCATTCCGCCACGAGGAAACCGCCGAGGCCGGCGGGGTCGAGCAGCGCCTCGGCTTCGCTGATCCGGCTGCGCATCTTCATCGCTTCGAGACCGGGCCGCGCCGCCTGCTCGGTCCAGACGCGCCTGCCCTCGTCCACGAGGTCGTCGATACCCCACCGCTGGAGGAACTGGGCCTGCGCGCGCACGGTGTCGGGCTCGGGGAGCTGGTCGATCGGGACGTCGATCGTGATGTCCTGCGTACCAGGTGCCGCGAGGTAGTGGTCCCCGCGCTCGTTGCCTCGATACGTGCGCAGCCAGTCGCGCCACGGGCGACCGGCGAGCATCGCGGTGATCGGGGTTCCGTAGTCGATCGCCACGACCGAACCTGACCGCACCAGTCGGCGGGCGTCGGCGACGAATGTGGCGGCACGATCGATGAGGGGTGCCCGCGATCCGAACGTCGGCGACACAGGCAGGCACGCGGGTACCGGGTCGAACGGCGCCGAGAGCACCTCGACGAACCGGCCGTCGGAGCCCATGGTCGACGAACGCCTCCCGCCAGCCGTTGTCGAACACAGCCAGACGGAACGGCAGGTTGTCGAGCAGTTCGTTGGCGACCACGACTCCGTCGATCAACCCGTCGACGGCACCTTCGAGAGCGGGTTCGGGCAACGTCGGGACCGACTCGATGCCGTCGGGATGTCGGGCCCGCTGGGCCGGCGAGATCTCCACCGCCACGTAGCGAAGTGCCTCACGGCACGCGGGCGCTGCGGCCAGGACCGCACGCGCCAGGGTGCCGGGGCCCGCGCCGGCGTCGACCACGGTGAACACGTCCGGCCGACCGATGCGTTCCCATTCGGCATCGAGGTAGCGGGCGATCACGGCTCCGAACAGCGGCCCGACCTCCGGTGAGGTGATGAAGTCGCCGCGCCGACCCGCCGACCCGCCCTCGGGTCGCATGTAGAACCCCTCGGCGCCGTAGAGCGCCAGCTCCATGAACCGCTCGAACGACACCGCCCCATCACGCGCGATCGCGTCGTGAATCTCCTCCGTCATCCTTCTCCGTCATCTACGAGCCGGGATCGGAAGTGGGGAGGACAAGGGCGCCGTGAGGAAGCTGCCTTCGGGCAGCGACGAACTGGCGGAACGCAGTCATCGCCGCTTCCGGACCGGCTAGCCGGAGAAGGCGCCCGTGAGGGCGTCGATGGCGCCCACCCGGGCGACGATGTTCGGCAGCACGCCGAGCAGGATCGTGCCGAACGCGGTGAGGGCGATCGCTGCGACGATCGGCGAGGGCGGGTTGACCGGGCTGACGTCGCCATCGGGGGCCTCGTCCATCCAGACGACCCGCAGCACCCGCATGTAGTACGCCGCGGCGATCACCGTGTTCACTGCGGCGATCGCGGCCAGGACGTACGCCGACGTGGTGCCGGCGTCGAGCACCGCCTTGAAGGCGTTGAACTTGGCGAACCAGCCGCCGAGCGGTGGGATGCCGGCGAGCGATGCGAAGAAGATCGTGAGTGCCACCGCAAGACCCGGCGCATACGAGAACAAGCCACCGAACGACGAGATCTCGCCACTGCGGGTCTTGCGCGTGACCGCGATGACCACGGCGAACGCGCCGAGGTTCATGAACGCATAGACGACCAAGTACACGATGACGGCGTTCATCGCCGCTGCGCCGACGCCGGGATCGCCGGCGAACGCCAGCGGCATCAGGATGAACCCGCCCTGGCTGACCGAGGAGTAGGCGAGCATGCGAATGATGTTCGTCTGACGCAAGGCCAGCACGTTGCCGACCGTCATGGTCAACGCCGCCATGACCCACACGAGCGGTTCGTACACGCCGTCGGCTCCTGGGAAGGCGATGAAGATCACCGACATCAGTGCGACGAAGCCCGCGGCCTTGGTCGCCACCGAGAAGAAGGCCGTCACGGGTGTCGGCGCGCCCTCGTAGGTGTCGGGTGCCCACTGGTGGAACGGCACGGCCGAGATCTTGAAGGCGAACCCGCAGATGATGAACACCACGGCGACCACGTCGAGGCCGATCAGGTCACCGTCGAGCAGGGACGCACCGATGTCGGTGAGCAGCGTCGAGCCCGTCGTGCCGAACAGCAGGCTCATCCCGTACAGGAGCACTGCGGACGCGAAGACGCCGAGCAGGTAGTACTTGATGCCGGCTTCGTTCGACTTCGAGTTGCGCTTGTTCCACGACGCCATCATGTACGCCGGGATCGACAGCAACTCCAGT
>CAVZTM010000001.1:0-69858 GCA_963778175.1 Ilumatobacteraceae bacterium | reverse complement strand
TCAACGTGTCGACCGGCAACGGCAAGACCTACGACGAGGAAGACCAGAAGAACGTGGTTGGCGCAGCCTCATCGGGATCGCCCTCCACCCCGACCCGGACATTCCGCACCTACCGCGAGACCGACGATCCCCGCTACGCCAGCGACCTCGGCACGCTCTACCGACCCAAGTTCGTCGTCGGAGGCATCGCCGTGCATGGCGCCCGCAGCGTGCCGAACTACCCGGCGTCACACGGATGCATCCGGGTGGCGAATCCAGTGATGGACCTGATCTGGGGTGAGAACCTGCTGCCGCTGCGTTCCACGGTGTGGATCCACGACTGACCCGGCGATGGGTCGTCAGTCGAACATTGCTTCGTTCTGGGGCGTCCTGGAAACCAGCGTGTCGATGATGTGCATCGCGATGTCGGGCTCTTCCCGAATGATCGTGCGCATGTTCCACGCCGACAACCCGAGTGTCTCCAGGTCGCTCGTCGCCACGACGCGCGGACCGGCGGGCTTCCGTCGAGCACACTCATCTCGCCGAAGTAGTCACCCGGGCCGAACGTGGCGACCGCCTCGTCGTGGACCCGGGCCTCGGCGGTGCCACTGACGACCGTGTACAGCCGCCCGAACCGACCCGAGGCGTCCTCGTCGATCACCGACTCGCCGGCCCGCAACCGGTACGGCTTGGTCTGCTGAGCGATGCGACTCAGGGTCCGTTCGTCGAGGCCCGAGAACAGGTTCACGGCTCGGAGGGCGGTCACGGTGGGGTCTGTCTTCACGTCGGCTCCCTGTCGTCGAAGCACTGCGACACTACTCGCCGTTGACGCGGGCGTCTGAATTCCGTAGTGTGCAACGTCTCACATCGTCGTAGTTACGGTGGTGTGAGATCGTGCGACGTGTCCGACACGTTCGTGATGTTGGGACCGACGAACCGGAGGCTTTCCGTGCAGACCACACCAGACCCCGCAGCGACCGTTGCCGACGAACTCGGCTACAGCGGCACCCAGACGGCCAAGGTCGTCGGGATCTCCTACCGACAGCTCGACTACTGGGCCACGAACCGATCTGATCCGGCCGTCGTTGACCGACGCCACCGGGAGCGGCAGTCGCCGGCTGTACTCCTACAACGACCTCCTCGAGTTGAAGACGATCAAGAAACTCCTCGACGCCGGCATCAAGCTCGAACAGGTCCGCAAGGTGTTCAGCTACCTCCGTGAGCACGTCAGCACCGACATCGCGGCCGCACACATCGTGATCGACGGCGGCACGGTCGTGCTGTGCGACGGCGACGAGTTGGTCGACGTGCTCAAGAACGGCCAGGGAGTGCTCAACGTGCTGTCGCTCGGTGGCGTCCGTGACGAGCTGGAGGCCGACCTCGCTCCGATGTCGCCGGCACCGATGGAACTCGACACCCACCGCGCCACCGGATGACCCTGCAGCACTCGCCGCTCGACGCCGAGCACCGAGCGCTCGGTGCCACGATGGTGGAGTTCGGCGGCTGGGAGATGCCGATCGCCTACCCGTCCGGAACGATCGAGGAGCATCTGACCTGCCGTCGTCGGGCGGTGATGTTCGACGTGTCGCACCTCGGAACGGTCCGGGTCGAGGGTCCCGATGCCTTCGAGCTCCTGCAACGGACCCTGACCAACGACCTCCACAAGATCGAACCGGGTCGTGCCCAGTACACGCACCTCCTCGACGCCGACGACGCCTCGGTCGTCGACGACATCATCGTGTGGTGGCACGCGTGATGGTGGCGGTGAGGACGGCGACGTGTTCGACGTGATGCCGAACGCCTCGAACACGAGCGGTGTGCGGGCCGCGATCGGCGGTGTCGACACCACCGCCGCTCGAGCCGTCATCGCCGTCCAGGGCCCCGATGCGCGCGCGAACCTGGTCGCGAGCGTCTTCCCCGAGGCGGCCGCGGTCGGACCGATTCCGTGTCGCCACGTGTATCTGGAACGGGGTGTCGTGTGTCGTCGCCGGCACCGGCTACACCGGCGAGCCCGGTCTCGAGATCGCCGTGCCGAGCGAGCCGCTGGCGCGCTCTGGCGGGCGCTGGCGACCGCCGGGATCGCCCCGGCCGGCCTCGGTGCGCGCGACACCCTGCGTCTGGAGGCAGCGCTCCCACTCCACGGCCACGAACTCGGGCCGGGGATCACCTCGCTCCAGGCGGGGCTCGGATGGGTCGTGGCGTGGGACAAGCCGGAGTTCACCGGGAGGGACGCAGCCATCGCCGAGCGCGAACGGGCGTCGATCGCGCCGGCTCGTCGGCATCGCCACCGAGGGTCGCCGGCCCGTCACGGGCCGGAGTGCACCGGTGCATCAGGACGGTCGCCCGTCGGAGTCGTGACGAGTGGCAACTTCTCACCGGTGCTCGGTCACGGCATCGCACTGGCGTTCCTGCCACCCGGACACCGAACCGGTCGACGCTCCGGTCACGATCGACGTCCGCGGCAAGGAGCTCCCGGGACCGTCGTCCCCACGCCCTTCGTCACCCGCTGACGCCTCACCACCCCGCAGCGATGAGCGAAGGGACCCGTATACGGTCCGCTCGCTCATCGCGACGATGACCACGCCGACAGCGATGAGCGAAGGTACCCGTATTCGGGTCGTTCGCTCATCGCAAGCGATCGGGTCAGTGGGGCCCGAGGCGCGCTTGGTGGCGGCCGGCGTCTTCTTGGCCGGCGTCTTCTTGGCAGGTGACTTCTTGGCGGGTGACTTCTTGGCGGGCGACCGCTTGGCCGCGGCGGACCGCTTGGCCGCCGACTTCTTCCGCGGCGGCCGGTGTGCGGGCCGGGGAGGGCTCTGGCGCCGCCGGGGTGTGCACGGTGGCCACGATGGAACGATGGGACGGCTCGGGAGCGGTGCGGCGCGGGGTGCGACGTTCGGGTGCCGGGGACCCGGAATCCCCCGAAGATCCCACCGGCGGATTCGGCCAGCTGGGTGAGCGGTCCCAGCCGTCTGGACACCTCGCCGAGTACGTCGGCGAACTGGCCGATCTGATGGGGGAGCTGATCGAACGCCGGGGTGCTGAGTGTCTCGGCAAGACGGTTCAACCCGGGAGCCACCGCCATCGCCGGCCCACTGACGACCTGCATCATCTCGTCGGCGGCCTTGACGGTGCGGGTGACCTGGGGGATCGCGGCCCGGATCGGCTCCTCGACGTCGGCGAGCAGTGCGTTGATCCGCTCGGAGGTCTCGTTGAGGTTGGCCATGGCGCGGTTGAAGTTCTCGACGCCCTTCAGGAACTCGTCGACGCCCTTGCGGAACTGCTCGAGCGAACGCACCGTGCCCGACAGGGGAGCGGCGAACAGCGTGAACAGGTCAGCCAGTGGATCGTTGCGTTCCTGAGCCATGGGGTCAAGCTACTCCCGAGTGCCACGGGTCGAACGGGACGGTGTCAGCGGTTCGCGTAGGCCTCGAGGGGCTCGCAGGAACAGATCAGGTGGCGATCGCCCTGGGCGCCGTCGATGCGCGAGACGGCGGGGAAGTACTTCGACGCCCGCAGTGCAGACGGTCGGGAACGCCGCCATCTCCCGCGAGTACGGACGGTCCCAGTCGCCCAGCAGGTCCTCGGCGGTGTGGGGGGCGTGGTGGAGCGGGCTGTCCTCGTGTGCCCAGACCCCCGACGCCACGGCATCGATCTCGGTGCGGATGGCGATCATGGCGTCGCAGAACCGGTCGATCTCCCGCAACGACTCGCTCTCGGTCGGTTCGACCATCAGCGTGCCGGCGACGGGGAAGCTCATGGTCGGAGCGTGGAAGCCGTAGTCCATCAGCCGCTTTGCGACGTCGTCGACCGTCACGCCGGTCGCCTTGGTGATCGGCCGCAGGTCGAGGATGCACTCGTGGGCCACGCGTCCCTCCGCCCCCCGGTACAGCACCGGGAAGTGAGGATCGAGGCGCTCGGCGATGTAGTTGGCGGCCACGATGGCGATGGTCGTCGCCGTGGTGAGCCCGCTGCCACCCATCATCTCGATGTACATCCAGGGGATCGGCAGGATGCCGGCCGACCCGTACGGCGCCGCCGACACCGCACCGACGGGCTGATCGTCACGGAGCGGGTGGCCGGGCAGGAACGGAGCCAGATGGGAGCGAACACCGATCGGTCCGACCCCGGGCCCGCCACCGCCGTGGGGGATGCAGAACGTCTTGTGGAGGTTGAGGTGACTGACGTCGGCGCCGAACTCGCCCGGTCGGGCGTGGCCGACCAGCGCGTTGAGATTGGCGCCGTCGACGTACACCTGGCCACCGGCAGCGTGGATCAGCTCGCACAGCTGACCGACCTCGGCTTCGAACACGCCGTGGGTCGACGGGTAGGTGATCATCGTGGCGGCGAGGCGGTCGCCGACCTCGGCGATCTTGGCCCGCACGTCGTCGAGATCGACGTTGCCCGAGTCGTCACAGGCGACGACGTGCACCTCCATGCCCGCCATCACGGCGCTCGCGGCGTTGGTGCCGTGGGCGCTCGACGGGATGAGGCACACCGTGCGCTGGTCGTCGCCCCGAGACCGGTGGTAGGCCCGGATGGCCAGCAGGCCGGCGTACTCACCCTGGCTGCCCGCGTTCGGTTGGAGGCTGACGGCGTCGTACCCGGTGATCGTGGCCAGTCGCTGTTCGAGGTCGCCGATCATCTCGAGGTAGCCGGCGACCTGGTCGACGGGGGCGAAGGGATGGATGTCGGCGAACTCGGGCCAGGTGATCGGCACCATCTCCGAGGTGGCGTTGAGCTTCATCGTGCAGGACCCGAGCGGGATCATCGTGCGATCGAGCGCGAGGTCCCGGTCGCTCGAGCCGCCGCAGGTACCGCAGCATCTCGTGCTCGCTGTGGTAGCGATCGAAGACCGACTGGGTGAGGAACTCGTCGGACCGTCGGCTGGCGTTCGGCAAGCCGTCGGGTGCGAGATCGACATCGGCGGCGTCGAGTGGCGTGCCACCCATGGCGGCGACGATCGAGGTGACGTCATCGAGCGACGTCGTCTCGTCGAACGTGAACGACACCGATGTGTCGTCGACCCGCCGGATGTTGTAGCCCGCCGCGAGTGCGGCCGACAGCGCAGCATCGGCCGACGTGACCCGCAGGCGCAGCGTGTCGAACCAGGTGTCGTTCACCACGTCGACCCCGCCGGCGCGCAGGCCGGCCGCAGCGATCGACGTGAGCCGCTGGACCCGTTCGGCGATCCGGGTGAGTCCGTCGCGGCCGTGCCACGCGGCGTAGAACCCGGCGATGTTGGCGAGCAGTACCTGCGCGGTGCAGATGTTCGAGGTGGCCTTCTCGCGACGGATGTGTTGCTCGCGCGTCTGCAGCGCGAGGCGCAGCGCCGGGCGCCCGGCGGTGTCCGTGCTGACGCCGACGATCCGCCCGGGCATCGAGCGCGCTGACCGCTCGTGCGCAGCGATGAAGGCGGCGTGTGGTCCGCCGAAGCCCATCGGCACGCCGAATCGTTGGGCGGAGCCGACGGCGATGTCGGCGCCGAGCTGACCCGGGGGAGTGGTGAGGACGCAGGCCAGTGGATCGGTGACCACCACGGCGATCCCGCCGAGCTCGTGGACGCGTGCGATGGCCAGTCGTCCAGTCGATGACGGCCCCGGAGGATGCCGGCAGGCTGAACAGCGCTCCGAACAGGCCGTCGGCGTCGTCGAGTGCCTCGACGTCACCGACGACGAGTTCGATGCCGACCGGCTCGGCCCGGGTGCGGAGCACGGCGATCGTCTGGGGATGGGTGTCGTGGTGGACGACGAACCGGTTCGACGACGACTTCGACTGTCGCCGGGCCATGGTCATCGCCTCGGCGGCGGCCGTTGCTTCGTCGAGGAGCGAGGCGTTCGTGACGTCGAGCCCGGTGAGTTCGGTGATGAGGGTCTGGAAGTTGAGGAGGGCCTCGAGTCGGCCCTGGCTGATCTCGGGTTGGTACGGCGTGTACGCGGTGTACCAGGACGGGTTCTCGAGCACGTTGCGGGCGATCACCGGCGGCGTGATCGTGCCGGTGTAGCCCATGCCGATCAGGCTGGTGACCCGACGGTTCCGGGCGGCGACGGCCCTGAGCTTCGCGAGCGCCTCCATCTCCGACACACCGCCGGGCAGGTCGAGCGCGGCTGCCGGCGACGATCGAGGACGGCATCGTGGCGGCCAGGAGGTCACCGGTCGTGTCGACGCCGATGACGGCGAGCATGTGGGCGATGTCGTCGGGGGTCGGGCCGACATGGCGTCGCACGAACTCATCGGGTTCGATCAGCTCCCGCAGGGGAGTGGGGCGGGAATCGGATGGTGCGGACACGGAAGCCTCCAAGGTCGGTGGGACTTCCCCTGCTGTCATCGATACCTGAGAGTTTCGCACCGGTCCATCACCGTGATGGCCGCGACTTTCCCCTTGGGTGGACAACTGGTCTCGACCGACGCGGCCGAAGCGGTACCAGCTGACGCTTTCCAGCATGCCTCATCCGAGCGGTCCGGGTGCCTGAGAGATTCCGGGGAGGTTGCTCCTTCGGCGCCGTCGATGTCGACGACTCTCCCGCTCGGGTGAACAGGCGATTCAATTGTCCGCGTCAGCGTATCCGGGCGATCAGGCGAGCGGGTGGACGCACTCGGTGCCGGTCAGGCGCGGGGTGCGGTCACGTTGCACGCGTCGATCGGCTTGACGAGCGGGAACGGATTGACCGCTGCGCCGCCACCCGGGTGCACCTCGAAGTGCAGGTGAGGGGTCGCGCTGTTCCCGGTGTTGCCCACGGTGCCGATGACCTGTCCGGCGGTCACCGGCGCGCCCAGCACGATGCCGGCAGCGAAGGTGTCCATGTGGAGGTACGTGAAGTAGGTGCCGTTGTCCTGCTGGATGCGCAGCCCGTTCCCGGCGAGTGCTCCCGGGAAGTCGGTGTAGACACGCGAGATCCGACCGGTGACGGCGGCGTACAGCAGGTTGCCCTTGGGAGCGATGATGTCGACGCCCTCGTGGAGACGACCGCCGCCGCGTGGCGCCATCCAGGTGTCCCCGAACCAGCAGCGTCCCTGGACCGGGAAGACGTCGATCGTCACGGCGACCGTCGGAGCCGGAGTCGGAGCCGGAGCGGGCGCGCTCCCGAGCCGGTTGGCGGTCTGCTCGTCCAGCTTCCCGGTGGGCGTGAGCCCTGACCGACGCTGGAACTCCATGATCGCACCGGCGGTCGCGGCACCGAAGATCCCGTCGGCGCCACCCTTGATCGAGATGCCGGCCTTGATGAGCGCCTGCTGCACGGTCGTGACCCGGGCGCCCCGCTCCCCGAACGTCGCGAAGTTGCCGGCCGGGGCGACGCCCTGCGGTGCCGTCGAGGTGCTGCCGAGTCCCAGCGTCTTCGCGTCGCCCTCCGAGACGACGCCGGTCTGCGGGAAGTTGTTGGTCGCCTGGAAGGCGATCAGCGCGGTGCGCGTGGCGTTGCCGAACGATCCGTCGGCACCGCCACGGAGCACGAGGCCGGTCCGCATCAACGCTCGTTGGAGCTCACGGACGCGGTCGCCGGTCGCACCGACCGTCAGTCCGACGTACGGGCTCGCTGCGACCGGGGGAGTCGGCGCAGGTGCCGGAGCCGGAGCCGGCGCACCGGGGGAGAGCGCCAGCGCGGCGATCGTCGCGTCGTCGACCACCCCGGAGGCAGCCAGACCCTTGGATTGCTGGAACGTGGTCAGCGCCGCGGTCGTCATCGCACCGAACACTCCGTCGGCGCCGCCGCGAACGGTGACGCCGGCGGCGATCAGCGCCCGCTGCAGTACACGGACGTTGTCGCCCCGAGCTCCGGCGCGCATCCCCGAGAACGACGACGATGCCGGGGCCGCCGGTGCCGGCGCGCAGGAGCCGGGGGAGTCGGGCTGGCCGCCGGCGCGCCGAGTTTGAGGCGAGCGAACGTCGATGCGTCGACGACTCCGCTCACCGTGAGGCGGTTCCAGCTCTGGAAGTTCGAGATCCCTCGGGTCGTGGCGGTGCCGAACACGCCATCGGCCCCGCGTGGCAGCCACACGCCGGCGGCCATGAGGGCCTGCTGGAGCGCGACGACTGCGGGACCGGTGGCACCGACGACCGGTGCGCCCGGGGCGGGTGTTGCCGCCGCGAGTGCTGCCGACGGTGTCGCCGCGGGGCGGCGGGCGCGGCGGTCGCCAGTCCGAGTGCGCTGGCGGTCGCTGCATCGATGGTGCCCGTTGCGGCCAGACCCTTGCGGGACTGGAATGCGGTGACGGCGGACTGGGTGGCGGGTCCGTAGACGCCGTCGGCGCCTCCGGGAACGGGGACGCCGGCGCTGATCAAGGCCTGCTGGACGGCACGTACCTCCGCGCCCGTGGCGCCTTGGCCGAGCCCCACGATGCGTCGGCGTCGAGGGAGAAGCGACGACGACCGGGGAGGCGGACACCGTCGCTGGGATCAGGCTGCACCCGAGCCCGACCGCTGCGGAGACGCAGAGCGCCCGACCGGTGACAGCCAGCGTTCGACGCTTCAGTCGATTCTCGGACAGCATGGACGACCTCTCTCCCAACACGATGTTGTGATCGGTCCGCCCACTGTGAACCTGGAGCCTCGACGAAATGTCGAGGCAGACCCTGAACCTCAGGTCGAACTCTGCATTCCGTCAAGGAGCACGGTGAACGCCTCGTGTCAGGGGAGCACCCATCTTGGTCCATCCGAATCGATCTGTCCACCCGAATCCGACAAGATTGACATAACGAAGATTATGGGCGTTGTGGGTCGAGCGGGTGGGATCGGGGCCGGCCCTCCATGACGCCTCAGGCCGACGGCGTGATCTCCCGGTCCCGCAAGGGCCGGGCGGCCGCGAGGAGCCAGTCCACGGCGTCGGTGAGCTCGGTGACCGTTCGCCGGCCCGGTGCTGCGAGATCTCGTTCGACGTCCTCCACGGCGCACGCCAGCACGTACAGCTCGTCGTGCAGGCCGTCGAGTTCGGCTCGTGCGACGACGAGTTCGTCGTCACTCAGCTGGAGCTCTCGGGCTCGTTGGCGGGCCACCCAGTCCCACTGGCGACATCGCTGCGAACAGAACTCCCGTGGCCGCCCCGGTCCGCGCCGGGCAGGCAACGCCCGACGACACCACCGGCAGTGCGCGACCGGTCCCCCGGGTGTCTGGTCATCCACCGATTTCGTCATGACGTAAATGTAGGCGACCGACAGGTGCGGACCGTTCGATGGTCTGAGAGACTCGGTGGTCGTGAACCTCCCGCCACCGCCTTCGAGCGCCTTCGCGAGCGACAACGCCGCCGGCGCCCATCCCGCCGTCCTCGAGGCCATCGCACGCGCCAACGTCGGCCACCGGCTCGCCTACGGCAACGACGACCTCACCAGGGAATGCTCGGAGCGCTTCCGCGAACTCTTCGGCGCCGACGTCACGACACGGCTGGCGTTCAACGGGACCGGCGCCAACGTGCTCGCGCTGGCAACGATGCTCGGTGCGCTTCCCGGGCCCCATCACGGTGTCGTGTGCACCGATTGGGCCCACATCGCCGTCGACGAGACCGGCGCCCCTGAACGGGCGCTCGGCACCAAGCTGATCGACCTGCCGTCGGTCGACGGCAAGCTCGTCCCCGAGCAGCTGGCCGATCTCGCCGGCGTCCAAGGCGTCGAGCACCACGTGCAGCCCGGGGTGGTGTCGATCACGCAGGCGACCGAACTCGGCACGCTGTACACACCGGGCGAGGTCGCCGCACTGTGTGAACAGGCCCATTCCCAGGGGATGCTCGTGCATCTCGACGGCGCCCGGATCGCCAACGCAACGGCCGCGCTCGGCGGAACCCGTGAGGCACTGCGGTCCTTCACCGTCGACGCCGGGGTGGACGTCGTGAGCTTCGGCGGCACCAAGAACGGACTGCTCGGTGCCGAAGCCGTGGTCTTCCTGAACCCGCAGGCCGAGGTCGGTTCGAAGTTCGTCCGCAAACAGGTCACCCAGTTGCCGTCGAAGATGCGATTCCTCGCCGCGCAGTTCAATGCAGTGCTCGAGGACGATCTCTGGATCGACCTCGCGGCGCACGCCAACTCGATGGCGACCGAACTCCACCGCTTGACGGTCGACATCCCCGGCGTCGAGATCGATCGTCCGCCATCGGTGAACAGCGTGTTCGCCCGGCTCCCGCCCGAGGCCATCGCTCCCCTGCGTGACTGGTGCTTCTTCTGGGACTGGGACACCAGCCGGCACGAAGTCCGTTGGATGGCCTCCTGGGACACGACACTCGACGACGTCGAGACCTTCGCCGCGGGTGTCGGTGCCGTCGTCGGGCAGTCACGAATTTAGTTGGCACATACAATTGACTCGGTGGTTGATTCGCTTTAGTCTGTCGCTTCGCCGAGCCTGAACAACTCGGTTCCACAGGGGGACAGACCATCGCACGGGGGTGCACATGTCGGCCATCGAAGTGTCCATCGATCGGATCCAAACGGAAGACGACTGGATGCGCGACGGCGCCTGCAAAGGGTTGACCCACTTGTTCTTTCCCCCGGCAGCCGAACGGCCACAAGCTCGGGAGCGCCGTGAGCTGGCGGCGAAAGAGGTCTGCGCAGGGTGTTCGGTGCAGCGCCAGTGCGTGTCGTTCGCCCGCGAGCACCACGAGTACGGGTTCTGGGGTGGCGAGTCGGAGGACGAACGGCATGCCGCCGGCTTCCGCCTGATCGCCCCCATCGGTATCCGCGCCCGCGCCAGCTGAGTGCCGGTCGCGGCAGCTGCGTGTTCGACGTCGCCGTCATCGGCAGCGCCAACCTCGATCTCGTCGCGACCACGCCCCGGCTGCCCCGTCCCGGTGAGACCCTGCTGGGCTCCGGGTTCGCGGAACATGCCGGTGGCAAGGGCCTGAACCAGGCCGTCGCCGCGGCTCGAAGCGGCGCGTCGGTGGCGTTCGTGGGTGCCGTCGGCGATGACGAGCCGGGTCGACGACTTCGGGCACTGGCCATCTCCGAAGGGATCGACGTCGAGGGCGTGCTGGTCGCCGAGGGAGCACCGACGGGTCGGGCAGTGATCACCGTCGACGATGCGGCGGAGAACACCATCGTGGTGATCGCCGGCGCGAATCGATCTCGTCGACGGTGGCCAGGTACCGGCAGCACGCGTCGTCGTCGCCCAGCTGGAGATCCCCGTGGATGCAGGTGCTCATCGCGTTCCGGGCTGCTCGTGGGCTCGGGAATCGCACCGTGCTCAACCCGGCCCCCGCTCGGGAACTCCCCGCCGAGCTGCTCGCCCTGTGCGATGTGGTGATTCCCAACGAGCACGAAGTCGAGCTGCTCGGTGGCGCGATGGCGCTGCTCGATCGAGGCGTCGGAACCGTGATCACCACCCGCGGCGCCGCCGGGGTGACGGTCATCGGTTCCGATCCGCGACGGCTCGCCGGTCGAGTGGCACCAGGATCCGTTCACGGTCGAGGCGGTCGACACCACCGGCGCCGGCGATGCGTTCTGCGGAGCGTTGGCCGCTCGCCTCGCCGCCGGCGACACGATGCGCTCCGCGGTCCGCTACGCCGCCGCCGCCGGAGCGCTGGCGACCACGACATCGACGGAGCGGTGCCGTCGCTCCCCCATGCCGCCGACATCCGACGACTCCTCGTCGGCTCCCCACCGCGATGAGTTCCGGCGCGACCTGTGCGCGCCGAGACTCATCGCTCGGCTCGAGTGGCGTGGATCTCAGGGGTGGCGGAGGGTGACGGCGGCCCAGCCGTCGAGGATCGTCGGTCTGCTCGACCTGCATCGGGGCGAGGGCGGCGAGGACGTGGTCGTGGCGCTCGGCGAGGATGCCGCTGATCACCAACCGGCCATCGGGGGCCGTCAGGCGACGGAGATCGTCGGCGAGTTCGACCAGCGTCGGCGCGAGGATGTTGGCCACGACGACGTCGTACTCGCCCTGGAGCAGTGACGCCGGGGAGGTGTCGACCTCGATGCATCGAGCCACCGCATTGCGGCGGGCGTTGTCGACCGTCGCCTCGACGGCTGCCGATGCGATGTCGACGGCCCGCACCCTCGTGGCGCCGAGCACGGCCGCCGTCACGGCGAGGACGCCGGTACCGCAGCCGACGTCCAGCAGCGTGCAGGACGGTTCGATGAGCGGGCGAATCGCTCGGAGTGACAGCAACGTGGTCGGGTGATCGCCGAGGCCGAACGCTCCCCCGGGTTCGATCGGCACGACGACGACCTCGTCGGAGAAGGTGTACTCCCGCCACGCCGGGGTGACGACGAGGCCGTCATCGACCCACATCGGGCCGGCGAAGTCGCGCCAGGTGTCCGCGGCGTCGTCATCGACCGTCTCGGTGCGCCACGACCACCGCTCCCCCACCCGATCCGCCGCCCGCCGGACGGACTCGTCATCGTCACCGACCGCGGTCCACAACTCGACGGGATCCTCACCACGTTCCTCGATCGCTCGGACACCGAGCTGCCACAACACGTCCGAGGCCAACTCCGCTTCCGCGGCCGGCACGACGACGACGAAGGCCCGCACGGGTCAGTCGATCCGTCGCAGGCCGGTCCGGTAGAGCTCCAGGCGCTCGACATACGCGCGGGCGCTGTCGCGGATGTCGTCGATGCGCGCCCGCCCGGGCTTGATCACCGCCGGTGAGCCGGCCGCCAGCGCGCCCGAGGGCACGTCGACATCGTTGAGCACGACCGAGTTGGCTGCCACCACCGCGCCGCTGTGGATGACCGATCGGTGCAGGACCATCGCAGCGTTGCCGATCATCACGTCGTCTTCGATGGTGCATCCCTCCAGGTGGATGAGGTGTCCGAGCACGCACCCGTCGCCCACGATCGTCGGCCACTGCGGGCGTGGTGTGGAGCACGGCGTTGTCCTGCACGCTCGTGCGTGCGCCGATGCGGATCTCTCCCCCATCGCCTCGCAGCACGGCGCCGGGCCAGATCGAGGACTGCGGCCCGATGGTCACGGCTCCGATCACCACGGCGTCGGGATGCACGAATGCCGCGCCGTCGATGGTCGGTTCGAACGCTCCGAGCGCGTAGACAGCCATGGCGGCACGGTACCGGCTGACCGCTCGACGGACCGACTCGTTGGAGTTCTCCCGTCGGAACCCGGTACCGTTGCCGCAATGTCCCGAAGGATCGAAATCGAGCTGACGAGCGCGCTCCCCGACGGCTCGTGGACGTGGCGCGCCGCGGGCGCCCGCAAGCCCAACGGCTTGGTCGCCGCGAGCATGCTCCCGGCGGGCTCCGCCGTGGGCGACATCCTCAAGGTCGAGATCGAGCAGATGCTCGACGGCATCGAGGTGCAGTCGGTCATGAAGCCGAAGGAGAAGAGCTCGAACAGCAATCGTGCTCGAACTCCTCCCGAGCGAGAAGCCCTTCGAAGCCGTGATCGAGACCCGCGCCCGGCGCGAGCGCAGCGAGGGGCGAGACGATCGGGGTCGGCGCGACGGCAAGCGCGACGGCAAGCGTGATTCGAAGCGTGACGGCAGACGAGACGGTGGTCGAGACGGTCGTCGTGACGGTGCCCGCGACGGCGGTCGTGGCGCATCTGGAGATGGCAACCGCTCGGATTCCCGACGCTCGCGTCCGCACTTCGAGGCGCCCCCCGAACTCCCGCAGCGTCCCAAGGCGAAGCGACTTCGCCCGGGCAAGGCCCGACGGAATGCCGTGCTGGCCGATCTCCCCGAGGAGCAGCGTCCGATCGCCGAGTTGGCGCTCCAGGGCATGGGTGCGGTGCGCAGCCGTGTCAAGGAGGAGAACGCCAAGCTCGAGGCAGCAGGTCAGCCGACGATGCCCGAGCAGTCGGTCGTCAAGATGGCCGAGGACATGCTGCCCAAGCTGCGCGTTGCCGAGTGGCTCGATCGCGCCGAGGCAGCACAGCGCCAGATGGAACACCTGGACCTGCGGGACCTGCGCAGTGTCGTCGCTGCCGGCGAGGACCCGATCGTGGCTCGCGACGAGTCGACCCGGGCGATCTCCGACGACCTCAAGGCGTCGCTGGCGCGTAAGCAGGACGAGGAACTCACGCTCTGGTTCGGTGACATCGACGCGGCGATCGGCGTCGGCCGGGTGATCCGGGCACTTCGGCTCTCCTCGCAGCCACCCAAGGCCGGTGTCATGTTCCCGCCCGACCTCGCCCGCCGGCTCGGAGAGGCCGCGACTGCCGCCCTGCAGCCGGAGGATCCTGCCGACCGGTGGATCGCCGTGTTGGAGGCGGCTGCCTTCTCGCCGGTACGAACGCTGGTGACACCTCAGGTGGCGCCGTCCGTCGTCACTGACGATCTGCGGGCCACCACCCTGCGTCTCGGACCCGCCCTGCCGCAGATCGCGGCGCTGCTCGGCGTCGAGATTCCCGAGGGGACCCACAAGCCCAAGCCGCTGCGGACCGGACCTCCGCGCAAGGACGGCCCGAAGGACGGTCGCAAAGACGGACGCAGGGACGGCAAGGATTCCCGCAAACCGGGTCGGGCCACGTCCGACCAGCAACCCCCGCGTGCCGATGCGCCCCGGCCGTCGTCGAAGAGACGCCGTCGTCGAAGAGACTGCCGTCGTCGAAGAGACCGCCGTCGTCGAAGAGACCGCCGTCGTCGAAGAGGCCGCCGTCGTCGAAGAGACCGCTGTCGTCGAAGAGGCCGCTGTCGTCGAAGAGACTGCCGTCGTCGAAGAGGCTGCCGTCGTCGAAGAGGCTGCCGTCGTCGAGGAGACTGCCGACGTCACTGCCGAGGTCTGAGCGGGTTCGCCTGCACCAACCTCGGACGCCTACGATCCTCGGCCATGTCCGACATCGTCACCTACGAAGCCCGCGAGCGCGTTGCGCTCATCACCCTCAATCGTCCCGACGCCCGCAACGCCGTCAACGGTGACGTCGCCGAGGCCATGGAAGCGGCGATCGACCAGATGGAGAACGACGACGACATCTGGGTCGGCATCATCCAGGCCAACACCGAGGGGCAGGCGAACCCGGTGTTCTGTGCCGGCGCAGATCTCAAGGCGATCAACTCCGGCGCCGGCGGCTCGCTCGTGACCGAACGAGGTGGGTTCGCCGGCTTCGCGTACCGCGAACGCAAGAAGCCGGTCATCGTCGCCGTCGACGGCCTCGCCACCGCAGGGGGATGCGAGATCGTCCTCGCCGCCGATCTCGTCGTCGCCACCACCCGATCGGCATTCGGCCTCGCCGAAGCGAAGCGCAACCTGGTCGCCGGTGCGGGTGGCCTGTTCCGCCTGCCTCGCGCCATCGGCCGGTCGGCGGCGATGGAGTTGATCCTCACCGGTGAACCCCTGGCGGCTGCTCGTGCCTACGAACTCGGGCTGGTCAACCGGCTGGTCGAGCCCGGTCAGGCGACGGAGGAGGCCCTGCGCCTCGCCGGCCAGATCACCGCCGCGGCGCCGCTGGCTGTCTGGGAAAGCCGCAAGGTGGTGCTGGCCGCAGCGACCGAGGACGACGAGACCCTGAAGCGGATGACCGATCAGGCCATGGGGACCGTGATGCGCTCGGAGGACATCAAAGAAGGCCTCGAGGCCTTCATCGAGAAGCGGGCCCCGCAGTGGAAGGGTCGTTGAACCACCGGAACGTCGTGATCAGGCGGGCCACGATGCCGGCTCGCTCGTAGAGGTTCTTGGTCTGACGATCACCAGGGAGCGACTCTCCCTGCACGGCGATTCCTCCGCGTCCGTGGGCGGACTCGATGGCCGCCGCCAGGAGACCGTCACCGAACCCGACCTCTCGCGCCTCGGGCGTCACCCACACCTGATCGATGCGAAGGATCAGGTCGTCACCGAGTTCGGCAACCAGGTAGCCCACCACGACGGCGCCGATGACCGCCACCCAGACATCGACCTGACCGCAACGCTGCGGCCATCGGTCTGCGACGGCCGCCGTGCTCCACGAGCCATCGATCGCCGCCCCGCTGGCCGACCAGCGCGGCTCGGGCCTCCCGCTCGAGCAGTTCGAGTTGGGCAACGTCGTCTGCGTCCGTTGGTTCCGCCCGGCGGACGATCGGGTCGACCACTACGGTCGCCTCGGACTTCAACTGCTCGATCCTGCCGAGGATCGTGCGTCGCCGACGTCCGCTGAGTTCGTAGGCCTCGATGGCATCGCGCTCGTCCGGTTCGAGCCCGGCCAGCTTCGAGACGACATCAGATGCCGGGAGGTGGTCGTAGTCGGCGAGTGCGAGCAGTGTCACGTCGATGTCGTCACCGCCCTCGCGTGGGGCGGGCGGTCCGGCGTCCTCGAGCGGCGGGGCAGGGTCGGATGCGGAGTCGGCTCGAGTGCCGTTCGCCTCCTCGAGACGGGCCCGCAGCTCCCGGATCCCCTGGTCCACCGCAAGCTTGCCGATGAAGCGGGCCAGCACGATCTCGCGCCGGACCCGGTCGATCGCTCCAGGCACCTGGTCGAACAAGGTGCTCACGGCAGGGCGATCAGGAGCTGAAGATCGGGCAGTCGTCGTCACCAACGGGGCAGTTGGGCGCGCTCGCCTTCACGAGCAGGAAGCACGACGGACACAGCTGTTCGTCCTGCTGTTTGGGAAGGAGGCGCTCGCCGCCTTCACCGCGTGCGTCGGGCTCGTCGTCGTCCTCGTCGTCCTCGTCGTCCTCGCTGGAGGCGATGAGCCGGTCCTTCAGGATCTTGTCGAGATCCTCCTCGACGTCGTCGTCGGCGATGAGTTCGTCGTCGTCGTCGTCCTCGTCGTCGTCGGAGCGCTTCTTTCGCTTCGTCCGTGGTGCCTCGACGACGGTCTCGTCGTCGTCGTCATCGACCACGACGTCGTCGTCGTCGACCTCGTCGGCAGGAAGATCGTCGTCGTCCTCGAGGTCGATCTCGTCGTCGAGGTCGATCTCGAGTTCGACCTCGAGGTCCTCCTCGCTCTCGATCTCGTCGTCAGGTTCGATCTCGTTGATGTCGTCGTCAGCCATCTCGTCGTTTCGATCTCGTCGTGCGGTGGTCACCGAACGAATTGGGGGTTGCGGCGGGAGCATAGGCGTGGGCGCCTCGCCGGGCGGGAGACGACGTGTGTGACAACCGTCACAAAGGTCGTCTCCCGGTTCAGGTCCCCTCGCGTTTTGCCTCGGCGCGACGCTCCGATTCGAGGCGTTCGAGTTCCGGAGCCTCGGTGGTCATGTGGCTCATCGTGGCAGCGATGGCGTGGTGCCCCGCCCGCTCGCTGATCAACCGGTGCATCTCCAGGGCGACCCGCCGGTACGAGGGATGTCCCTGCGGTGAAGAACGCAGCTCGAGCATGTGGATGGCCTCGCGAGCGTTGAACTGCATCATGTACCGCAAACGATGCGCCATCGACACGGCGTAGGAGGCCTGGGCCGGATAGTTCGCGTCGAGGGCGTCGTAGAGCGCCGCCGAACGCTGCATGGCCTCGTCGAACTCGGCGCCGAGTCCCGCCTCGTCGACGAGCTCCGGGCGGCTGTACCCGTGGTTCGGGGTCAGTCGCTGCCACTCGATGGTCAACATCCGGTGACGCTGCATGTCACGAAACGCCCCGTAGTCGCTCAGCACGTCGAACCGGTAGAACGAACGCTCGAAGGCGCGGCCGGGCTTGTGGCGACGGTTCTCCCGCTCCCCCACGTACGCCCGCAGCAACGCCACGCGTTCGTCGACGCCGAGCCTGCGCACCCGGTCGAGGAGTTGATGCTCCGGCAGGGTCGAATGGGAGTAACAGATCGCGGCCAGCAGCTTGTCCTCGGCCTCCGGATCGAAATCGACGAGTTCGACCTCGCCGGCAGCATCGACCGGGGTGTCCCCGAACAGTTGGTCGACGATTGCCGCAGTGTCGGTTCGGGTCGTCTCCAGGTAGCTGCTCCAACGTCCGCCTCGGTCGGGCAGATCGACACGCCGCAGGAAGCTGGGAATCACCTTGCGGAGTTCGTGCAGCATGAGCTCCGCGTACTCTCTCGCCTCGGGGAGCGAGCTGGAGCGCATTCGCAACAGCAGGGCCTCGAAGGCCTGGCCGGTGCCGTAGATGCCGACGTTCGACGTGGCGGCGGCCGGAAGGATCCCGCGCACCGCATCGAGCGCCTTGGCCCTCGTCGCTGTCCGGTACACGAACTCGCTGTCGTCGGGGCCACGGCTGATCGAGGCCCGCACGTGTTCGGTGACGACGTCGAGGCTGCGGCTGTAGGCGTCGAAGATGCGGTCGAGGTCACCGACGTATCTGGTGCCGAGCGGTCCGGCCAACACCTCGGGATCCCGGTAGTAGCGGTAGCGGCCACCGAGGCGGACGTCGTAGGGGATGTACCGGGTGCTCTGCTCGAGGTAACTCATCAACCGACCCCACTCGAGGATCTTGGTCAACAGGTTGGAGGCTTGCTCACACGCGAGGTGGACGCCCCCGAGCTGGGCCACCGAGTCGTCCCCGTAGTCGAAGAACACCCGCTCGTAGAGTTCCTCGGCGCGATCGAGGCCGATCGTCGCATCGACCGAATGGTCACCACTGACGTCGAGATCGCCGACGAACTCGTCGAGGAACAAGCGTCGCAGTGACTTGTGGCTCCTGCTGTAGCGGGCGAACAACGCGCCCTTCACGACTTCGGGCAGATTGACCAGTGCGAACACGGGACCGTCGAGGTTCGTGAAGTAACGCCGGAGAATGTCCGCTTCGTCCGCGGTGAAGGACTCTGGGACGTAGACAGCCACGGGACGTCACTCTAGGAGAGCCGCTGCAGGGTCCCTGGGATCCTCCGCGGGCGCTGACCAGGGCTGATTCCAACGCTCAGACATGGACGATCGCCGCGTCCGGCGTGACGGTCACGTCGATCGTCGTCGTGCGACCGCATCGTCGACCGTCGATGGCGATCGCCATCGGCCGGCGGAAGGTCCACGAGGCCTGACGAACCGAACGGGTGGCGATCGCGGGGTGGGGAACATGGGTGGCGGTCCGTAGGCGCTTGCGGGCCGCGAGGCGCTGGCGCAGCGTCAGGTCCGTGCCGGCCTCCAACACCTCGACCCGACCGTCGTTGGGGTGCCCCCGAGGTGCGACGTCGAAGGATCCGAGGAACTCGGCGTTCATCACGACCAGGACGGGTCCCCGCCACCAGCTTCCGCGCCACCACGGCGAGCGGGCCACGACGTGGGCGCACGCCGTCACCGGATCCGCCCTGCCTCCCAGGCGAACGGTGAGCAGATCGATCGGCAACTCGTTGACCGTCGACCCACCGACGCCGGGACGGTCGACACCACCGACGGTCCTGGCCAGATCCCCCCCGCTCACCGCGACCGGAGGAAGGGTGGGATCCCGCCGGAGGGCGTCGAGGTGCGACGCGAGGGTGGCGTCGTCGGTGACGGTCACGAGGTTCGCCGGGCGCTCGACCACGCGCCCCCACCCCTCGGCTCGGCTTGATCGTCATCAGCTCGCTCCGGCCGGGGCAGCAGCCGAACTGTCGGCGACCACCCCGCGAAACGCCTGCTCGGCAGCAGCCGCGGCCGCCCGCCGTGTCTCCGGGTCAGGAGCAATCAGGGCGAGCTGGCGGAGCAGGTCGATGAGCTGCTTGACGGTGCGGACGAAGTCGCCGCCGGTGAGTTCGTCGCCGCCCACCACCTCGGCAAAGCCCTCGCCGGCCACCCAGGCATGGGCAATCGCCGCGAACGTCGGGTCCGGGGCACGATGCTCGGCGAGTCCGACGGCCGCGTTCGTTCGCGCGGAGGTCTTCGCTGACCGCAAGGAGCCGGCGAGCACGGGATCGGACGTCGTCGGAGGAGTACCACGGTGCCGGTGGAGTGTCGGAGCTGCGATGCTCGTAGACCAGCATCGAGACGAGCGCGGCCAGGTCGCTCGGGCCGATGCCGTCCAGCACACCGGAGCGGACCACTTCGGTGACCAGCAGATCCGACTCGTGAAACGTTCTCGCGAGCATCTCGCCGGCTTCGGTGAGCGTCCACGTCGGCCGGTCGATGTAGCCGTAGGTCGTCAGCACCGCCAGGACCCGGTCGAACTCCTTGCCGAGCGACAGGTTCTTGCCGCTGACCCGTCGTTCGAGATCGGTGATCTCCCGCTCGATTCGGTCCGCCTGACCCGCCGCAGCAACCTTGGCCCGCAGGTCGGGATCCCGCGCCACGGCGTGCAGATCGGACCGCTCACCGTTCCGATCGCTCCGAGACGACTTCGAGCTGAGCCCGGGATTCAGCTTGACCTTGCGCAATCGGCGGGCCACGTCGTTGCGGTAGTCCTTCGTGTTCGGCGCGCAGGGGGTCGGCAGCACCAGCGTTCCGACGCTGACGGGAGCCTGATCGAAGTCCTCGGCCATTGCGTGGAGGCTCTTGGCGGACTTGGTGATCAGCGTGAGGCGCAGGCCGCCCTTACGGTTGGCGCTCGCCACCACGGCCGCCGCTCCCCGGTACGTGCCCTTGGCGATGTGGATCACGGCGCCCGGTCGTAGGTCGGCGAGGGCCTCGTCGATCGAGCGGCGGCGTTCGTCACGACCCGAGGCGGCGAGTTCCTGCTCCTGCTCTCGGAGTCGTCGGTACTCGTCGATGTCTCCGAACGTCGAGTGCGATTCCTCTCGGAGCGACGCCGCAGCCAGGCGTCGTCGCTCGAGCCGGGCTTCGAGGCGCACCACGTCCCGGTCCGCCTGGTACTGGGCGAAGGAGAGATTCAGCAGGTGATGGGCCTCCTCGACGCTGTACGTGCGGATCAGGTTCGCGGCCATGTTGTAGGTCGGATGGAACGCCGATCGGAGATGGAACGACGAGCTCCCGGCCAGCTCGGCCACCTCGTCGAACCGAACCCACGGGGACCACAGCACCACCGCAGTTCCCAGGTCGTCGATGCCGCGCCGTCCTGCCCGCCCCGTGAGCTGGGTGTACTGACCGGGTGTCAGCTGCTCGTGATGCTCGCCGGTGAACTTGGTGAGCTTCTCGATGACGACCGTGCGCGCCGGCATGTTGATGCCGACGGCGAGCGTCTCGGTGGCGAACACGACCTTCACGAGACCTTCGACGAAGCAGGCCTCGACGACCTCCTTCATCGGCGGGACCATGCCGGCGTGGTGTGCGGCGATCCCGCAGTCGAGCTGGTTGACGAACTGGGCGAATCCGAGTACCTCGAGGTCGGCCGCGTCGAGGCCGCCGAGCCGGGCGTCGATGATCCGGGTGATCTGGGATCGTTCCTCCGGGCTGGTGAGCCGGAGACCGGCATCGATGCACGCCTTGGCGGCGGCGTCGCACTGCGCCCGGCTGAAGATGAAGTAGATGGCGGGCAACAGCTTGCGCTGTTCGAGCAGCTCGACGGTTTCGACACGCCCCGGAGGGGCAAGGACCTTGCGTCCCGATCCCTGGCCTCCACCGCGGGCGGATCGACGGGGGTCCCGTCCACGACCGTACCCGCCTCGGGCGGCGGACTCGTCGAGCTGGATCGCATCGCGGTTGACGTGGCCGTCGACGAAGACCGGGAGCATCCGGAGCCGATCGTTCGTGCGATCCGCCACGAGATACTCGTTGTCGAGCCGGACCGGTCGACGGCGCTCGACGATCGACGCCGTCGGTCCACGCACGGTCGTGATCCAGTCCGCCAGCTCGTCGACGTTGCTGACCGTTGCCGAGAGGCAGACGAGGCGAACGTGCTGTGGAAGGTGGATCATCACCTCCTCCCAGACCGGGCCCCGATAGGAGTCCTGGAGGAAGTGCACTTCGTCGAGCACCACGAGACCGAGGTCGTGCAGGAGCCGCGAGCGGCCGTAGATCATGTTGCGCAGGACCTCGGTGGTCATCACGACGATGGGGGCGTCACCGTTGATCGAGTTGTCCCCGGTCAGCAGGCCCACGTCGTCCTCGCCGTACATGGCGACGAGGTCACGGAACTTCTGGTTCGAGAGCGCCTTGACCGGCGCCGTGTAGAACGCCCGTTGCCCCGCGAGGCGAGCGAGGTGGATGCCGTACTCGGCCACGACGGTCTTGCCGCTACCGGTCGGCACCGCGACGACCACGTGCTCGCCACGATCGAGCGCGTCGAACGCATCGACCTGGAATCGATCGACGCCGAACGCGTACTGCGAGACGAATGCCTCCCGATCGGGACGACCGGTGACGTGGTCGGCGGTCACTCCTCGACCGGTCGGCGCCGCACGACCAGCCACCCGACGAAGATCGCAACGAAGTACAGGATCATCATCGGCACACCGAGCAACGCCATGGTGACCGGATCACCCGAGGGAGTGATCACTGCCGCAATCACCGCGATCGACACGAGGGCGAGTCGCCAACTCTTCAGCAGTCGCTGGGGAGTGACCGCGCCGACCAACTCGAGGCCGACGATGAACACCGGCAGCAGGAACCCGAGGCCGAACGCGAAGATCATCAACCCGATCAGGCTGATGTAGCTGCTGACCGAGAAGATCTGGTTGACGTCCGAACCCGACCAGGCGATCAGGAACTCGAGCGCTTGCCCGACGGTGAGATAGGCGAGTGCTCCGCCCGCTGCGAACAGCACGATCGAGACCAGGACGAACGGAACTGCGTACTTCTTCTCCTTCGCGTTCAACGCCGGCACGGTGAAGCGCCAGGCCTGCCAGAGCAGGATCGGCAGCGCGACGATGATCCCGCCGTACATACCGACGCGCATCCGGGTCGCAATGCCCTCGGTCGGGCTGAAGTTGTTCAGGGTGGGGTCGCAGAAGTCCTTCGGTTTGCTCGCGCACAGGTCGACGTACGGTTCGCGCAGGAAGTCCAGGACCTGGTCGTAGAACGCGATGATCAGGACCATGCCGATCGCGACGGCCAGCGCGCTGCGGATGATCCGGACCCGGAGTTCACCGAGGTGCTCCGACAGCGTCATGGTGTCGGCAGGTGCGACCTCGTCTTCGTCGGTACTCATGAGGACGCCGGCCCACTGTGTTCGGCCAGCGACTCACCCGGCACCGACCCGTTGGCCGAAGGTGGTCGCGCCGGCGGACGGGGCGGAGGCGGCGGAGGGGTCGACGAGGAGGTGAGGGTGCCGACCACCGGTTCGACGACGGGCGAGCGGCGCACGGGCTCGGTGACGACTGGGCTCGGCGACGACGGGCTCGGCGACGACGGGCTCGGCCGACGACGGGCTCGGCCGACGACGGGCTCGGCGGCAACGGCGGCATTCGCATCGGCGTTGACCCGATTCTCGGCGTCGGCTTCGGCCATGAGTTTCGTCGGGTCGGCCGCATCGCGGATGGTGCTCACGGTGTCGCGCATCTCGCGCATCGGCTCGTCGAAGGCCGACTTGATCTCCGCCTGGAAGCCGCTTCCCATCTTCTTGAGCTCGTTGTAGGTCTGCATGAAGCGACGTACCGCATCGGGCAGCCGGTCCGGGCCGAGTACGACGAGCGCGATGAGCAGGATGACGATGATCTCGCTGCCCTGCAGATTGAACACGAGGGCGAGTCTACGGGGCTGCCATCATGTCTCGGAGTGCAACAACGACTCCCGTCCCTCCTCGACCCTCCGATCGGGTTCGCCCACCGAGGAGCACGCGCGCACGCCCCCGAGAACACCTTGGAGGCGTTTGCGCTGGCGTTGAAACTGGGTGCCACCGGGTTGGAGAGCGATGTCTGGTTGACCGCAGACGGTGTGGCGGTGTTGGACCACGACGGCGTGGTCAAACGTGGAGTCCGCAAGCGCCCGATCAGGGAGTTCCGGCGTGACGAACTCCCTGCGCACATCCCGACCCTCAGCGAGCTGATCGAGACCTGCGGAACCGACTACGCCCTGTCGCTCGACCTGAAGGATCCGGCATCGGCCGAGGTCATCGTGGATGTCGTGGAGGTGCTCGACGCTGCGATGCTCGACCGGGTCTGGCTCTGCGAGCCGAGTCTGGAGCGCGTCATCGCGTTGCGGCCCGCACTCGACGCGCGGACCTCCACCCCGGTGAGACTCCTGCAGACCACCCGGTTCGACCGGATCAAGGAGCCGCTCGAACGCCGGGCCGAGCAGCTGTCACGCCACGGCATCGACGGGATCAACCTGCATCGCACCGATTGGAACGGGGGCCTGGTCGCCCTGTTCCATCGCTTCGGGCTGTTCACGTTCGGCTGGGATCTCCAGCATGAACACGAGCTCAGACCGGCGTTGCGCATGGGTCTCGATGCCGTGTACAGCGATCACGTCGACGTGATGGTGGACGCCTTCGCTGCCGAGATCGGCACTCGGTGAACCGTCGGGTTCGATCAGAGCCACTGCCAGTGGGCCTGCGGCCAGAAGACCACGAACGCCCGCCCGACGAGGTCGTCGTCGTTGATCGGGCCGATCACCCGGGAGTCCTGTGACCCACCGCGGTTGTCGCCCATCACGAACACATGGTCCTCGGGCACCGTTCCGTTGAGGGTGTAGTCGCCACCGCAGTCGGTCGGCGTGACGACCTCGGGGTCCAGGTAGGGCTCGTTGAGGACCTTGCCGTCGATCAGGACGGTGCAATTGCGCACTTCGACGGTCTCCCCCGGCAACCCGATGACCCGCTTGATGAGGTCACGCTCGGAGGCCCCGGTGATCTGGTGCAGCACCACGACGTCGCCGCGGTTCGGATCGTGGAGGCGGTAGGAGAGCTTGTTCACGAACACCCGGTCGCCGGTGTCGAGCGTCGAGTACATCGACTCGCCCTCGACGACGAAGTGCGCCAGGACGAAGGTGCGAACCACGAACGCGACGAGCAGCGCAACGGCGATGACGACGATCCAGTCGAAGACCGCACGCGCGCCGGACACCCGCTTGGCGGGCGCGGCGACGACCTCGGGTGGTTCGGGATCAGGTTCGTCCGGCGTCCTGGGGATGGTCGACTCCGATGTCATGGAAGCCCCAACGGTAACCGCCGGTGATCGCCATCCACCGGCACGCCCGAACTCGAGGTCAGAGTGACTCGATCAACCGGTCGACGCGTTCGTCTCGGCTCTTGAACGGGTCCTTGCACAGCACGGTGCGCTGGGCCTGGTCGTTGAGCTTGAGGTGGACCCAGTCGACGGTGTAGTCCCGCTTGCGTTCCTTGGCCCGCTTGACGAAATCACCCCGCAACCGGGCGCGGGTCGTCTGCGGAGGGACGTCGATCGCTTGCGCGATGTCGTCGTCGGTGCAGATCCGTTCGATCATCCCCCGGTCCTGCAGCTTGTAGAACGGGCTCCGTGTGCGTGACACGTCGTGGTACTGCAGATCCAGCAGCTGCACCCGCGGGTGACCGAAGGGCAGGTCGTGGCGGGCCCGGTAGGCCTCGAGCAGCTTGTACTTGATGACCCAGTCGACTTCCCGATCGAGCAGGAGCGGGTCCTTCTCGATGGTGGTGATGCAGTGCTCCCACATCTCCAGTGCCTTCTGCTCGAGTGGCGGAAATCCCTGTGAGTCGGCGTAGCGAAGCGCTCGATCGAGATACTCGCGTTGGATGTCGAGCGCGGAGACCTCTCGGCCGTTCGCGAGTCGAACCGTTCTGCGGCAGGTGATGTCGTGGCTGATCTCCCGGATGGCCCGGATGGGATTCTCCAGGGTCATGTCCCGCAGGACCACGTTGTTGTCCTCGAGCATCCGCAGCATGCAGGCTGCGGCGCCGACCTTGACGAATCCGGTGTACTCGCTCATGTTGGAGTCGCCGACGATGACATGGAGACGTCGGTACTTCTCTGCGTCGGCGTGGGGTTCGTCGCGGGTGTTGATGATCGGCCGGCTGCGCGTGGTCGCCGACGAGACCCCCTCCCAGATGTGTTCGGCTCGTTGGGCGATCGAGTACGTGGCGCCACGGGCGGTCTGCAGGACCTTGCCGGCGCCGGTGTAGATCTGGCGGGAGACCAGGAACGGGATCAGCACCTCGGCGTAGTGGCCGAGGTCGTCGTCGCGACTCGTCAGGTAGTTCTCGTGGCAGCCGTAGGAGTTGCCGGCGGAATCGGTGTTGTTCTTGAAGAGGTAGATCGTGCCCCGGATCGACTCCTCGGCGAGGCGCTGTTCTGCGGATTCGACGAGCTGTTCGAGGATCCGCTCCCCCGCCTTGTCGTGCACGATCAGTTCGTAGAGCGAGTCACACTCCGGGGTGGCGTACTCGGGATGGGAGCCCACGTCGAGGTAGAGGCGGGCTCCGTTCTGCAGGAACACGTTGGAACTCCGCCCCCACGAGACGACCCGCCGGAACAGGTACCGGGCGACTTCGTCCGGGCTGAGGCGACGCTGGCCCCGCAGCGTGCACGTGACGCCGTACTCGTTCTCGAGTCCGTAGATGCGTCGCTCCATCAACCGCAACCTAGCCACCCTCACGACCCTCCGCGCCCTCCAGCCCACACGCCACCCGCACCGCGATGAGTCTGGGCGCGCACAGGTCGCGCCGGAACTCATCGCGCCGAGGCCAGGGTGAATCGGAGGATCGCGCCGGGCCGGGCCTGGGCCACCAGGTGCAGGTCATCGGGGTCGACCACGGCCACGACGGGATAGCCGCCGGTGGTCGGATGGTTCGCGAGCATCACGATGGGTTCGCCCGACGGCGTGATCTGGATCGCCCCCGGCACCAGACCCTCGCTGGCGAGGCGCTCATCGCTGACGGCGACGAAGGGCCCGGCGTCGAGGCGAACTCCGACACGACTCACCGACGCCGACACGGTCCACGCTCCTCCCCGTGAGGATGGTCAGCGGATCGACGATCCGATCACGACGGGGTCCTGGCCACAACCGGATCGGATCGCTGCGTCGGCGCACGGGCGCATGGTCAGCGGGCAGGTCCGTGCCCGGATCGGCACCGATCGGCAACTCGACCCCGTCGGCGATCACCGCCGGTCCGAGGCCGGACAGCGTGTCGTGACAGCGCGAGCCGAGCACGGGCAGCACGTCGACGCCGCCGCGAATGGCCAGGTAGGCCCACATCTGATCGTCGGCTGGCTCCACGATCGACACGATCGCCGAACGCCAGGGTGGAGCGGTGCCCACCGGCGCTGGTGGCGACGACGAGCGGACGACCGGCTTCGACCACCAGGCCCCCGTTGGTCTCGAGAACGGCCGCACCGAGCGCGTTGCCGACGAGGCGGTTGGCCAGATCCGCCGCGGCGACGTCGACCGCACCGGCCCGAGGAACACCGAGATGGGCGAGCCCGGTGCGACCACGATCCTGGATGGTGGTCGCCCGCCCGGCGGTGATCACCCGGAGTCCCGCAGTCACGGATCGACCCGACGGAAACGAACCCGCCGACCCGGCAGCATCAGCGCGGGAGGATCGGCCCGATCGTCCCACAGCGTCGTCGTGGTCGTGCCGAGCAGGTGCCATCCTCCCGGAGACGCCGACGGATACACCGCGCTGTAGCCCGCAGCGATGGCAACGGAGCCACCTGGCACCCGGGTGCGGGGCGTGGCACGCCGATCGATGTGCAGGACGGGGTCGAGTCCTCGCAGGTACCCGAATCCAGGGCTGAAGCCGCAGAACGCCACGGTGTACTCACCCGCCAGGTGCCGTTCGATGACCTCGTCGACCGCGAGATCCACCGCAGCGGGCGACGTCGGCGAGATCGGCGCCGTCGTACACGACGTCGATGATCAGAGGATCCTGGTCGGCAGCGTCCAGCCGGCAGCGGCACGATCGAGTCGAGACGACTGCCGACCAGTGAGAGCGGTCGCGGCAGCGCATCGAACGAGGACGGTGGACTCGGCAGGCACGACGTCGTCGATGCCATCGATGTCGGCGGCGGCGATGGCACGACCGAGCGCTGCGGGGTCGTCCACGCCGTCGAGGAGCCAGGCCGCGGGTCCGTAGGCCAGGCGCCGCATCGCGGGTCAGCTCGTCAGGCGCAGATCGTCGGTGAAGCGGCGGACGCCGACGCCGGCAGCGTCCAGGGCCGTGCGTACGGCGCGTGCGAGGCCGACGGCGCCCGGGGTGTCACTGTGCACGCAGATCGAGCGGGCCCGCACGCTCACGACCGACCCGTCGACCGCCACGACCTCGTTGTCGACAGCGATGCGCACGGCGCGGCGGGCAACCTCGTCGGGGTCGGTCAGCACGCTGTCGGGTTCGCGGCGCGACAGCAGCCGGCCGTCGGCCCGGTACGCCCGGTCGGCGAACGCTTCGGCGACGGCGTCCAGTCCGACTCGTTCGGCGGCGGCGAGCAGCTCCGAACCGGGGAGCCCGAGGATCGCGAGCGACGAGTCGTAATCGGCAGCGGCATCGACGAGCGCGTGCGCAAGGGCCGGATCCGTCGCCGTCGAGTGGTACAGGGCGCCGTGCGGCTTCACGTAGGCGATCTCCGATCCTGCGACCTGGGCGAAGGCGTCGAGCGCGCCGAGTTGGTACAGGACCGCGTCGCGGAGTTCGTCCGGCGTCATGTCGAGGTGGCGGCGACCGAAGCCCATGAGATCCGGGTAGGAGACCTGGGCGCCGATCGCCACACCGTGCCGGACTGCTCCCGTGCAGGCCGCCCGGAGCACGCTCGGATCGCCGGCATGGAAGCCGCAGGCGACGTTCGCGCTCGTGACGACGCCGAGCATCGCCGCGTCGTCTCCCACCGTCCAGACCCCGAACGACTCCCCCAGATCGCTGTTGAGATCGATCGCCACCATCCCTCCACCCTACGCACTGCTCGCCATGAGTCCGGGCGCGCACAGGTCGCGCCGAGACTCGACGCGGTCGGCGGGGTCAGGGGAGGTCGGCGGCGGCGAGACGGTGGAAGCATCGGCGGCCGTTGGTCCGCGCGAGGTCGGCGACTTCGAGATCGTCGGACTCGATGGTGCGGTCGGGCCCACCGATCGCAGCGATGCCCACCCCGATGGCTGCTGCGCGGTCCAGCCCATCCGTCCACGACTCGGCGAGGCGGGCGTTGATGGCTTCTGCGTCCCCGCCGATGGCTGCGTAGTCGCGTTCGTCCATCACGGTGCCGTCGTAGAGGATGTGGAACATCTGGTCACCGGCCGGTTCCACACCGACCTCGGCGACGAGAATCTCCACTTCCATCGGCTTCATCTCGTGGGTGAAGATCGTGCCGAGCATCTGCGCGTAGCTGTTGGCGAGGCTGCGGGCATCGACGTCGTCGCGGGAGTACTGGTACCCCTTGAGATCGGCAGCACGGACTCCGGCCACCCGCAGCTGGTCGAACTCGTTGTACTTGCCGACGCCGGCGAAGGCGATGCGGTCGTAGATCTCGCTGACCTTGCGGAGTGTCTCCGAACCGTTCTCGGCGACGATGACGATGCCGTCGAGATATCTGACGGCTGCCAACGCTCGGCCCCGCGCGATGCCCTTGCGGGCGAAGTCCGCGCGGTCCTTCATCATCTGTTCGGGTGCGACGTAGAAGGGCATGCTCATCGCGACTGCACCTCCGCAACGATTGCGGCGTATCGGGAGGCGAGGTCGTCGTCATCGAGACGCGTCCAGCCACCGGCATCGATCGTCGCCACGACGGGATAGATCCCGCGGAGCGCATCGGGCCCGCCGGTGGCGGAGTCGGCGTCGGCGGCCTCCCAGATCGAGCGGGCGGCCAGGTTGATCGCCTCGTCGCGGCTCATGTCCGGTCGGTAGCCGACCTTGATCACCGTTCCTGCATGCAGGCTGCCGGAGCCCGTCGCGACGAAGTCTCGCTCCTCGTACCGACCACCCGTGGCGTCGTAGTCCCAGAGACGCCCGCACTGGCGGCGAAGGTCGTAGCCGCCGAAGATCGGCACGACCACCATCCCCATCATCGCGGCGGAGAGATTGCTGCGGACCATCATCGACAGCTGGTTCGCCTTGCCCTCCAGGCTGAGCGACGACCCTTCGACCTTCTCGTAGTGCTCGAGCTGGAGCTGGAACAACCGGATCATCTCCATCGCCGGTCCGGCGGCGCCCGCGATCGCGACCCCGCTGTGGCGGTCGGCTTCGACGACCTTCTCCATGGTTCGATGAGAGATGAGATTGCCGGAGGTGGCCCGACGATCACCGGCCATGACGACACCGTCGGCGTAGGTGAGCGCAACGCAGGTGGTGGCGTGCGGCACGGCGAGGTCTCTCATGACATCGGTCGACACGCCGCTCAACACGGCGGGGGCGAGCCCGACCCGGCGGAGCAACTCGGGAAAGCTCGAGCCCGGATCATCCCCGGTGCTGAACAACGGCATCGTCACGGGTCACTGACCGCCTTTTTGCACGTAGGACTTGACGAAGTCCTCCGCGTTGGTTTCGAGCACCTCGTCGATCTCGTCGAGCAGGTCGTCGAGTTCCGCCTTGAGCTTCTCGCCGGTTTCCGTGACGGCCGGGGCGGCGTCCTGGGTGGTCTCGGCGTCGCGGCTCGTGGTGGTCTTCGACTTCTGGGTGCGTTCTGCCATCAGCGTGTGCTTCCCTTCACTGGTCGTCTGGTCATGGTCGTCTGGTCAATGGTCGTCTGGTCAATGGTCGTGTGGGTGGGTCATTGTCCGAGGCGATCGAGGAGTTCCCGTGCGGTGTCGCTCTCGTCGATCAACGTAGCAACGTGTTCGGCGGTACCGCGCAGTGGTTCCATCATCGGGACCCGCCGGAGCGGGTCGCAGGCCGACGTCGAAGACGAGCGAGTCCCAGTTCGCCGCGACGACTTCGTCGGGGAACTTGGTGAGACAGCGGCCCCGGAAGTAGGCGCGGGTCGTGGTCGGTGGCTCGGTCATGGCAGCCGTCACCTCGTCGACGCCGACGATGGTCTCCAGACCCGCCCGCAGTGCAAGGCACCGATCGGCGCGTAGATCGTGGTACTGCAGGTCGATGGCCTTCAGGCGGGCGGCGCCGGGTTCGATGCCGTGGCGGGCTGCGTACCCGTCGACGAGGCGCTGTTTGGCGACCCAGTCGACGGTGCTCGCAACGGTCACCGGATCGGCCTCGAGCCCGGTCAGCACGGCCTCCCAGCGATCGAGCACGTCGAGGGCCACATCATCGCCGACGCAGGCCAGACCGTGCGACTGCTCGTACTTGCGTGCTCGCTCCAAGCAGGCCCCACTGGACCTCGAGTGCGGTCGCCCGGCTGCCGTCGCGCAGCATGATGGTCTGGCGCAGTGTCGGATCGTGGCTCACCTGACGGATCGCCGCCACCGGGTTGCCGAGCAGCCACTCGTCGCCGAGCTCGTCGTCTTCGATCATCGCCAGCACGACCGCCGTGGTCGCGACCTTCATGTACGTGGCGACCTCGCTCATGTTCGCGTCGCCGACGATCACGTGCAGGCGCCGGTACTTCTGAGCGTCGGCGTGGGGTTCGTCGCGAGTGTTGACGATCGGTCGTTTCAGGGTGGTCTCGAGGCCGATCTCCTCCTCGAAGAAGTCGGCCCGCTGGCTCAGCTGGTACGGCACGTGATCGTTGGGTCGGCCCGGGAGTTCGCAGCCGACCTTGCCGGCCCCGCAGAACACCTGGCGGGTCACGAAGTGGGACGTGATCTGGCTCGCGAGTCGCCCGAACGGCACCTCGCGGGCGATCAGGTAGTTCTCGTGACAGCCGTAGCTGTTGCCCTTGCCGTCGGAGTTGTTCTTGTGCACGATGATCTCGCCGCCGTCCGGAAGCAACTCGGCAACGTGGATCATGGATGCCCGCACGATCTCCTCGGCGGCCCGATCCCACACGAGTGCCTCTCGGGCCGTCGTGACCTCGGGGGTCGAGATCTCGGGATGGGCGTGGTCGACGTAGTACCGGGCGCCGTTGGTGAGCACGGCGTTGACCAGCATGGTCTCGACCTCGGGTGCGATCCCTTCGTCGAGCGAGAAGCCTCGGGCATCGTTGGCGGGCTGTTCGTCCTCGAAGTCCCAACTGATCCGGCCCCGCTCACGATTGGTGGCAGCGACGTAGGCGTTGATGAGCATGGAGGAGGCGGAGACCGGATTGTTGTCGCCCCCGCGCACGACGATGCCGTACTCGGTCTCGATCCCGCAGACCTTGGTCAGCGCCATGACCTGAACCTAGCGGAGTGATTGCCGGACGAGATGTTCAGCTCGTGATGTCCGTCGCAGGTCGCTCAGGAGGTCCACGGCGCATAGTCCGCGGGAATCGGGAGTCCGAATCGCTCGTGGAGGTGACGCACGTCGTGCCAGTCGTCGTCGTCCACGTCGTAGCCGGCGTGCGATCGCATCTGGAACTCGGCGCTCATGCAGGCGACCGCGATGGCCATTCGATCGTGCCGACACCGCAGAATCCGCCCGCCTCGTAGGCGAGCCCGTCGGGACCGTGCCGTTCGATGCCGTCGGCGCCCACGACCGTGGTCGTGTCATCGAAGGCGTGGAGGTCGACGAGTCGTCCCGGTGGGTCCATGAACACGACGTTGTACGGGCCGTCATCTCGGATGAGCCTGAAGGAGTGCTCCGCCAGCGCTCGCTGCGCGAGCTGCCAGTGTCGGGTCGGAAGTGCGAGATCGAGGTCGGCGTGTGGACGTGTCTGTTCGCCCAGTAGCGCGTCGATCCCCCACCCGCCGTCGACCCAGAGATCGACGCCCGCGGACATGAGCAGACCGACGATCTCCAGCACATCGGCACCCGTGCACGGAGGTGTGCCATCGGGAGTTCGACCCATCGACCACAAGCTATGGGACGCCGGCGTCCACGTGACCGTCGGCGCCGTCGCCGGAAGGTGGTGAAGGGTGCGTCAGGTTCGTCGCGAGTTGCCGTTTCGATGGTTGTCGGTCGATGGTCGAGCCGGTCCAGTGGACGGTGCCGTCGGGTCGGGTCCAGGTGGCGATGCGGTCGGGGGTCATGGTGAGGGTCCAGCCGCCTTCGTGGATGAGGTGGTGGTGCTTGTCGCAGACCGGCAGGAGGTTGTCGATGTCGGTGGGTCCGTCATCTCGTCCCCACCAGGCGATGTGGTGGATGTCGCAGGCGGAGAACACCACGCGTGCAGTCGGGGTGGGCGCAGGTGCGGTGCATGGCCCGTAACGCTCGGCGTTGGGCCGCGGGTGGCGGTGCGTCGGGTGCGTCCGACGTCGAGGACCTCACCGGCACCGTTGAGCACGATCGGCAGGATGTCGGCGTCGCAACACATCCGTCGGACCGTCTCGACCGGTAGCGGGATGCCGTCGTCGGTTTCGCAGATGCTGTGGGCGTGCCAACCCGACATCAGGGTGTCGTGGTCGACGAGCACACTGATCTCCGGTACCCGCTCCGCACCGGGCCCACCGGAGGTCGCGGCGATCACGGCGTCGACCTGCAACTGTGCCCACGGGGTGCGGGCGTTGCCGTCCGCCTGCCGTAGCCGGCGGATCTGGGCGTCGATCGGCGGCGTGCAGGGTGGCGTCACGGACCGGGTCGAGTTCGAGATGCGTGTGATGCATGCCGGTCGTCTTGTCGATCCACCGTTTCACGCACGACCGCGCCCGCTGCGCGGCGAGTTCGTCGACGTCACTGCCGGGTCGGGCGGCGATCGAGGTGGCGGGACAGGTCCCGGCACTGCCGCTCGAACGAATCCACACTCAACGTCGCGGCGGCATCGAGCAGCAGGTCCTCGTGGGAGAAGAACTCCGCGCGCAGTTCGTCATCGAGACGGCGGGTCACGTTGGCGAGCGCATCGACATGACCCGCCGACACCGCACCGTTCGCCAGCGCATCTTCGAACCCGTGCGTGGCGGCACACACCCGATCACGTTCGGTCACCGCGGCGGCGTCCTTGCCGGAGCGGCGCCCGACGGTACCGAGCAACGACTCCGGCGGCGGTGCCGTCCCCGCTGCAGCGAGCTCGCGGCTGCGTCGGGCGCAGCGCACCTCGAACGCATCCAACCAGCCGCGCACCGCGCTGGCCGCAGCCACGACGCGCCGTCAATTCACCTCCATCGAGGCACTCAGGATCAGCCACGAGCAACGCCTCCACGGCGACCCGTAACCGGTCGGTGTCCATCATGTTCACACCTCCACATCAACGAATCGGACAAGGAGGGAGTCGGTCCGCACATCATGCGCACAGGGGTGTCACACAGTTCGGCCGAATCCGCCGCCGTCCATGATGTGACCTTCGTCACAATCGGCGCGGATCGATGGAGGCGAGTGCCGTGCGTTACGACATCACGTCGAAACGGACGCCGGCGTGGGCCTCGAGCCGCTCGATCAGCACGTCGCCGAAGGCGCTCGCAGGTGTCCAGAAGCCACCCCCGAGCGTCGCCCGGTCGACGTCGCCGAACGCAGCGGCGGCCTCGCTCAGCATCTTGGCGGTCGACCCGTAACCCGGGTCCTGATCGCCGGTCACCCGAGTCCGGATCGTCATCCCGGAGGCGGTGGTGCCGACGAATCGGAGGTCGAACCAACCGGCCAGCTGCTTGGCCTCGCTCGGTCCTGCGCCCGGCTTCGGGATCATCTTCGTCAGGAGTTTGCGGGTCGGGCCGAAGCTGCCGGCGCCGGCCATCGCGGCGAGTCCTGCGGTCAATGCGTAGGCCTTCACTCCGCCGGTGATTCCCCCGCCGGTCATCATCGTCTCGCCGTACGTGAAGTCCCTCCCCCACGGCAGACCCAGCAGGGCGTGGCTCCGACGGACGACCGCGCTGTTGGTGGGGGCCATCACGAAGGGTGCGACCCAGCTGTCGAACCTGGCATCGCGTGTCGGGCGCCCGAGGCCCGGCTGCTTCGGGCCGTGACGCTGGTCGATCGGCGCGAGCACGTAGGGGTCCGAGGTGATCGCACGCAACTCGGGGTCGTTCGCCATCTCCTCGAACATGTTGATGCCGCTCGCCGCGGTGCCCCCGCTGACGCCACCGCGGGCGCCGGCGACGGACATCCGCACCTCCGTGCACGGCTCCCCGAAGGTCTCGATCGCCCGCTGCTGGGTGAACCACACGCCGAGATCCGACGGGATCGAGTCGAAGCCGCAGGCGTGCACGACTCGGGCTCCGGTCTGCTCCGCGCGAGCCTGGTGCTCGTCGATCATCCGGCGCATCCACTGGACCTCACCGGTCAGGTCGCAGTAGTCGACCCCGGCCTCGACCACGGCGCCGACGAGTTCGGACCCGTAGAGCGCATACGGACCGACCGTCGACACGACCACTGATGTCGACTCCGCCAGCTCGTCGAGTGCCGGACGATCGGCAGCATCGGCCACGATCTGCGGCACGGCTGCACCCGTGGCGGCGGCGACCGAGGCGAGCTTGTCGGCGCTCCGACCGGCGATCGCCCACCTCGAGGTCACCGTCGACACCGTGGCGCCCGACGAGGTACCGGCACACGATCTGGCCCACGAAGCTCGTGGCCCCGTAGACGACGAGGTCGTACTCGCGGTCGCCGGCTCATCGAAATCGCCTCACAGGTACTGGCCGGTCTGCACCCGTTCGATGGCTCGGCCGCCGGCCACGTCGTTCTCGGCCGGCTTGGACACCAGCGTGCGGATGAACACGATGCGCTCGCCCTTCTTGCCGGAGATCTTCGCCCAGTCGTCCGGGTTCGTGGTGTTCGGCAGATCCTCGTGTTCCTTGTACTCCTGCTTGATCGAGTCCAGCAGGTCCTGCGTCGAGACGCCCTTGGCGCCGCCGCTGATCACCCGCTTGATGGCGAGCTTCTTGGCGCGTCGCACGACGTTCTCGATCATCGCTCCCGACGAGAAGTCCTTGTAGTACAGGATCTCCTTGTCGCCGTTCTGGTAGGTGACCTCGAGGAACCGGTTGGCCTCGTCGTCTCGGTACATCTCCGTCACGGTTGCGTCGATCATCTCCGGGATCGATTCACCGTCGGCGATCGGGATCTCGTCGGTCAGATAGCGGGCGAAGATCGCTCGTGCCGCGTCGGCGTTCGGTCGCTCGATCTTGATCTTCACGTCGAGTCGGCCCGGTCGCAGGATCGCCGGATCGATGAGGTCCTCTCGGTTGGTCGCACCGATCACGATCACGTTCTTCAGCCCCTCGACGCCGTCGATCTCCGCAAGGAGCTGCGGGACGATCGTGGACTCCATGTCCGAGCTGATCCCCGAACCCCGCGTTCGGAACATCGAATCCATCTCGTCGAAGAACACGATGACCGGCCAGCCCTCGTCGCTCTTCTCCCGAGCCCGCTGGAAGACGAGCCGGATCTGGCGTTCGGTCTCGCCGACGTACTTGTTCAGCAGCTCGGGGCCCTTGATGTTGATGAAGTAGCTGCGGCCCTTGCCCTCCCCGACCGTCTCGGCGACCTTCTTCGCCAGGCTGTTGGCGACGGCCTTGGCGATCAACGTCTTGCCGCACCCGGGAGGGCCGTACAGCAGGATTCCCTTCGGAGCGGGGAGCTGATGCTCGGCGAACAGGTCCTGGTGCAGGAACGGAAGCTCCACGGCATCGGCGATCTGCTCGATCTGGTCGTCCAGCCCGCCGATGTCGGTGTAGGAGATGTCGGGCACCTCCTCCAGCAGCAGGTGCTCGACCTCGGGCCGCGGCAGTTTCTCGAGCAGCAGGTTGGAGCGCACATCGAGTCGGAGGTGATCGCCCGCACGGATGTGCATGCCGCGGATCGCATCGGCCATCTCGCACACCCGCTCCTCGTCGGCGCGGCCGACGACCACGATGCGGACGCCGTCGTCCATGACCTCCTTGACGGTCACGACCTCGCCGGTGATCTCCGGCGTGCGGGCCATCACGACGTTGAAGCTCTCGTTGAGCACGACCTCGGCGCCGCGGTCCAGCAGCTCGTGGTCGATGTCGGGGTGCAGCGCCACGCGCATCTTCCGCCCGCTGGTCAGGATGTCGACGGTGTCGTCGTCGTTCTTGCCGACCACGATTCCGTACGCCGACGGCGGCTGCGACAACTTGTCGACCTCGTCGCGCAGGGTGGCGATGTGTTCGCGGGCCTCACGGAGCGTGTACGACAGCTTCTCGTTCTGGCCGACTGCCGCCGCGAGCTGGCCCTTGGTCTCGAGCAGGCGCTCCTCGAGCGAGTGCACACGCTTGGGGGCATCGGCGAGACGCATCCGCAGATGGGCGACCTCCTCCTGCAGTGCGAGCAGTTCGGCGTTCGGGTCGGCGGAGCGATCGTCACCATCGAGAGCCATGGGGCGAATGTACACGCACGCGACCGAAGCATGTTTGCACGTGCTTGCCCGTGTAAACTCCAGTCGTTGACATTTCGTCCACTGCAACCACTGCACCCATTGCAACGAGGAGCCCACTGACATGAAGGTCTGGATCGACCAGGATCTGTGCACCGGCGACGGCCTGTGCGAGGAGATTGCGCCCGACGTCTTCACCCTGCTCGACGACGGCCTCGCCTATGTCGTCGAAGGTGGAAAGATCTTCGCCGAAGCCAAGGGCAACCCGCAGGGTGCGGAGGGTCTCGCCGAGATCCCCGACGGTCAACTCGAAGCCGTCATCGAATCCGCCGAGGAATGCCCCGGCGAGTGCATCTACATCGAACCCTGAGCCTTCAGTCCGGGTTGCGTCCGAGGAACCGCGCCACGCTCAAGAACGCGGTGTGCGCCACCATGCGGTGGTCGGGTCGCACGGCCTGGCCCTCGATGTGCCAGCCCCGATGGAGCACCTCGATGGTTCGTGCATCGATCCACTTCCCCTTCAACGCCTCGCGCACCTGGACCGCCTGGGTGATCGACGGCGTGTAGGCCAGCAGGATGCCGCCGGGTTGCAGCACGGCCTCGGCCTTCGGGATGACCTGCCACGGCTCGGGCAGGTCGAGGACCACCCGGTCGAACATCCCCAGTTCCTCGGCGATGCCCTCGTAGCTGTCGGCGATGTGCACGTCGTAGCGATCGAGCGCCGCCTCGCCGAGGAAGCTCTGGACGTTCTTGCGGGCACGGTTCGCGAAATCGTCGCGGATCTCGTACCCGACGATGTCGGCGCCGTACCTGAGCATGGTCATCGACAGCGCGCCGGAGCCGATACCGGTCTCGAAGACTCGGACCCCCGGCCCGATGTCGGCCAGCATGCAGATCGGGCCGAGATCCTTCGGGTAGATCACCTGGGCGCCACGTGGCATCTCGACGACGAAGTCCTCGAGGGTCGGTCGCAGGGCGATGTACTCCGAACCCTTGGTCGAGCGGACGACCACGCCCTCGCGCTGGCCGATCACCTCGCTGTGCACGACGAACCCGTTGTGGCTGTGGAACTCGCCGTCGTCGGCCAGTTCCACGAGATACCGACGCTTCTTGGAGTCCAGCAGCAACGCCTTCTCCCCCGCGGCGAACAGACCGGTCACCGGCGCCTCCCCTTCGACAGCACCATCTCGACCGGGACGGGCTCGTGGGCGTGGGCCTTCTCGACGAGACGACAGAACGCACACACCTCACCGGTGGTCGGCGACCCGCAGCGCTCGCAGTCGTTGAGGTCGCCGGCAGCGGCGGCGGAGTGGCCCGCCAGCAGCGGCGCCATCCGCTCCAGGAACCCCAGATAGAACGATGCCTTCGCACCGGGCGACTTGACCTCGAGCAGGTTCAGCGACTCCTTGTACGACAGGTGCCTGTTCCCCGCCGCGATCGGGCACTCCTCCACCACGTAGTCGATGCCGCGCACCAGGCACCACGCCGCCATCTCCCGCTCCGTCAAACGGACCAGAGGTTTGGCCTTCTTCGGAAACCCGTGCTGGGCCGGCAGCACGGGCAACTGTCGAGCGAGGTAGTCGATGTCCCACCGCAGCGTGTTGCCGAACAGCACGGCGGCCTCGTCGTCGAGGTTGTGGCCGGTCACGACGACGTCGTAACCACCATCTCGTGCCGCCTGGTCGAACAGGCGGCGCTTCGACAGCCCACAGGCCGAGCACGGCACGCGCCCGGTCGCCCGCGCAGCCGTCGGAATGTCGTAGCCGTAGTCGTCGCGGAGGTCGATCTCGATCAGCGTGAGTCCGCGCTCGGTCGCGAAACGCCGGACGTAGCCGCCGCTGTCGGTGGAGTACTCCCCGATTCCGAGACCGATGTACAGGCCATCGGCCTGATACCCCGCCTCGATCAAGCATGTCCCAGACGGCCAGGGAGTCCTTCCCACCGCTGACCGCGACGAGGATCCGATCCTCGGGGCCGAACATGTCGAAGTCCTCGACCGCCTTGGCCATCTGACGGCGACAGAGCTGCTGGAGGTGCTCCGCGCAGAAGTGGGCGTTGTGTCGCGGGAGGTCGATCACCGCGGGTGCCTTGCACACTCTGCACTTGCTGCCGGCAGCGGTCATCCGGCACCACCGGAGATCACGGGTCGGACCTCGATCACGTCGTCGTCGGCGAGCTGGGCGTCTCCGGGGACGAGCGTTCCATTGCAGATCACGAGGTGCGCCTCGCGGCTCAGCTGCAGCTCGTCGAGAAGCCGGTTGACGGTGCGCTTGCCGTCCAGTTCGATCTCGCGCCGCGGGTTGCGCAGCAGCACCTTCACGAGCGTCGCTTGGAGGCGCGCACGCTGCTCATGGCGTCGGTCCGCAACCGGTCGAGTTCTGCTCGCCGCGCTCGACGGCTCAGATCGAGCCGCGGCTCGCTGACGGTGACCGTGACGAAACGCCCGGGCCGTACCCGTTGTCGGGCGAGTCGTTCGGGTGGCTTGGCGAAGACCTGCTTGCTGACCTCGCGCACGATCAAGGCCCCGCCGACTGCTCTCCAGAACGGATTGCCGAGCACGAGACCCTGCCGCATGGCCCGGGCCCGCAGATAGTCGCCCTGGCCGATCAGGAGCATGGCGATCGGCCGGACCAGCGGGTTGGGGTGGACGAGCCCGCGCTTGATCACGAAACCGCGAAGGACGACCTTGGGTCGCAGCGCGTACGGGAGCAGGGACATCAGACCCGGCGAATCTCCACGACGGCGCTCCGGCGCCTGCCGGAACGACGACCGAGCAGGAAGAAGATGATCAGCAACACCAGTCCGCCGCCGGCGGCCACGGTCGCGATCGACGTCTTCTTCTCGTCGACTCGTCCCTGGAGGTCGTCCTGCAGCGACTTGAACTTGTTCTCCAGGTCCGTCGGGGTGATCTTGTCCGGGACCACGGGGGCGTTGGGTTTCGCCATGCTCAGCTCCTTACTTCGGTTCCTTGTTCAACGTGGCCTTCTTCACCCTCGAGATCGCCAGGGCGATGATCCCGACGGCCACGAGGAACGTGATGAGGTAGGCGATCCACGACAACGCACCGCTCGCCGAACGGGTCCATTCCGCCTGGAGGAGCCGCAACAGACCCACCAGCAGCAGCACGAGCCCGATACTGAGCGACAGCGCCGCGGCCGCGCCGTAGCCGAGCCAGGTGCCGACACCCTTCAGCGGGCCGAGGGTCTCCTGCTGTGCGTAGGCCTTGACGAAATCGACGATGTCACCGACCGATGCGTCGTCTTTGGCGGCCTTGATCCGCTCTGCCCGGCGGGCCAGGCGCTGCTCGAGATCGTTGGAGTCGGACACGGGCATCGTTTCTATCACGAACAGGCCGCGGGAGCGCTACAGCTCGGGCAATCGCAGAGGGAGACGAGCGCTGCGCGGGGGTAGGACGATGCGATCGGAGAACTTGGTCGCCAGCGGGCCGATGACCGCAGTGATCAGGACGTAGCCGGCGGCCAGGGCGGTGAGATCCGGGCCGTCGGCAAGGCCGGATCCCAACGCTGCGATCACGATGGAGAACTCGCCGCGAGCGATCAGCACGGTGCCCGCCCGTAGACGACCTTTCGGTGCGGCGCCGACTCGCCCGGCGGCGTACCACCCGGTCGCGACCTTGGTCGTCGCGGTGACCACGGCGAGCAGGAGCGCCGGGACAGCTGCACCGAGGAGATCTGCTGGGTCGATCTGGAAGGCGAAGAACAGGAAGAACGTGGCCGCGAACAGGTCCCGGAGGGGCAAGATCAGCATGCTCGCCCGTCGTTCGGCCTGACCCGACAGCGCCAATCCCACGAGGAAGGCCCCGACGGCGCCCGATACCTGCATCTGCTGGGCGATACCAGCGACGAGCACGGTGATTCCGAAGACGGTGAGCAGCAGCGCCTCGTCGGAGCCGCCGACGACGAGGTCGCTGAACCGCCGCCCATACCGGAGCGCGGCGAGCAGGATGATCCCCACCGCGACCAGCGCGATCACCACGCTCGTCGCCATCGTCGTCGTCGAGCCGCCGACGATCAGCGCGGCGACGACCGGGAGGTAGACGGCCATCGCCAGGTCCTCGATGACGAGGAGGTTCAGCACGGCCGGCGTCTCACGGAAGCCGAGACGGCCCAGATCCGCCAGCACCTTGGAGACCACGCCCGATGAGGTGATCCACGTGACTCCGCCGAGTAGCGCTGCGGCCAGCGGATCCCAGCCCACGATCAGGCCGTACGCGACTCCCGGTGTCGCGTTGAGCAGCATGTCGACAAGGCCGGGGGCGAAGCCGGAGCGCAGTCCGCTGCGCAGTTCCCCCTCGGAGTACTCGAGTCCCAACGCGAACAGCAGGAGCAGCACACCGATCTCGGCGGCGATCTCGAAGAACTCCAGGCTCACGTCGAGCTGGACGAATCCCCCTTCCCCCAGTGACAATCCGGCCAGCAGGTAGAGCGGGATCGCACTGATTCCGAAGCGCCCGGCCACCCGCGCCAGTAACGCGAGTCCCAGCACCAGCGCGCCGATCTCGACGAACGCGAGGGCAGCATCGCTGGAGCCGGCAGCGAGGAGCATCGACGTGGGGTTCAGCGCCGGATCAGCTCTCGCATCGATGCGAGTCCGTCGGACGTGCCGACCGCGACGACAACGTCGCCCGTCGCCAGCCCGAAGTCAGGCCCTGGCGCAGGGATCGAGGTCCCGTCGCGGATGACGGCCACGATCGACGATCCGGTCCGCGTCCGATACATCCCGTCGCCGATCGTGGCTCCCGCTGCCGGCGACGTCGCGTCGATCTCGATCCACTCGATCGCCAGACCCTCGATCTCCTGCTGGACCGCAGCCACCGCCTCGGTCACACGGCTGGCGCCGAGGAGTTCCGAGACGGTGCGGGTGTCCGCGCTCGACAAGGTCATGAACGAGGTGCACGCATCAGGATCGTCGGAGTCGTACACCAGGATCTCCCGCCGACCGTCGTGGTAGACGAGCACACCGATGTCGGTGCCATCCTGCGTGGTGAACTCGTGGCGCACCCCGACGCCTGGCAGCTTGGTCTCGCGCACCTCGGCCATGGAGTTCATTCTGCCACGCGCGGTGTCCGGACCTCGTCGGAGTGGGAGCGCACCAGGCCTGACCGATCGTCGGGCTCTCGGTCCACACGACCGACCATCGCGGTGTTCTCGATCACTGCGATGTCACCGTTTCGGAGCCGGTCTGTTACGTGCCTGTCAAGACCGGTGGTCATGATCGGGTCCGAGAGGAGGGCGATTCATGCTCGAAGCGTCGACGTCCGAACCGAACCGCAGTACACCCCACCTGACCATCGAGATGTGCGGCCAGAACATCGTCATCCGACCCACAGCTCCCATCGATCAGGGCTACACGGTCGCGCTGACAGACGCGGTCAATGCTGCAGCCGTGACCGACACGGTCGTGATCATCGATCCCGAATCGGTCCGCTGTGACGACGCCTTCGCGGGCGACGAGCACGCAACGCCGGACCGAGGTGCGCGAATCACGACGAGTGTGAGCCTGTCGACGCCGAAGTGGTCAACAGCCGAATGATTCGCATCGCCACGGAATGCGATTCGTGGACCATCGACGTTCAGGCCGGCCGATTCTGCCAGGCAGCAGCGACGACGCACCCCTTGTACCTCGGTCCCGAGGCATGGGTACCGATCGTTGCGATCGTCGTGACCCGGTCCCGGCTCTCTGCGCTCACGACCGACGGAGCGCTGATCACGAGTTCACGCGCCCATCGTGCGGCCTGAACGCCGCCGACGGCTCGGAGCGCCCGTTCCGTCACGAAAGGCGGAACCTCAACATCGCTTCGACGTCGTCGAGGATGCCGTCGAGCAGATCGAGCCGATCAGCGGGACCCTCGGCAGCGAGCAGCTTCAGGCGGTCGGCAGGACCGATCGGTGCCAGCGTTGCCAGGTGATAGGTGGCCACGAGTGGATCATCGGAGATCTCGGCATCGGTGGCGTCGGCTTCACCCAGTCGCGCCGCGAGCGCGAGGGCCGCTCGCACGCGGGTATGGGTCGCGGCGACGTGCAGACCGAGATTCGGTGGATCCGGATCCACATCCGGCCAGTCGTCGACGTCGGCGATCGGGTACGGATCGTCCGGCAACCAGGCGTTGATCCGAATCCGTCGGGTACCGACGGCGACCAGGGCGTACCGGTCCTCGTCGAGCGCGTCGACCTGGAGCATCTGCGCCACGGTTCCCACCATCGCTCGGGTGTCACCGCCCCCGGTCTCCCACCCGTGGGTGATCAGTGCCTGTCCGAACTCCGGCTCACCGTCCGAGCGCAGGCAGTCGCGGATCATGTCGCGATAGCGGGGCTCGAACACGTGCAAGGGCAGGATGCCGCCCGGCAACAGGACCGATCCGAGCGGGAACATCGGGAGGACAGCCACGTCCAGACGCTAGAGGAGTGACGGCCGACCTGCCCATCGGGCCGACCGTTTCAGCACGGCCCGATCAGCACGGCCCGATCAGCACCGTCAGCGGCCCGACCGACGCGGGGTCCGGTCCGGCCGGATAGGCGGCGAGCCGGTCACCGAGGGCCGTCCAGTAGTCGAGGTAGTTGTCCGGGTCGGAGATGTCCGGCCCATTGAGGATCATGACGAACTCGATCGTGCTGCCACCGGCGAGTCGGGAGGTAGCCGGCGAGGCCCTTGACCGCCGGGGGGTCGAGGTTCGCCGGTGGGTTGCCCAACGTGCCGGTCTTGGCGATCAACCGGCCCTCGAGTGCGGTGCCGACGAACGCGTCCTGCAGGGTGCCGGTCGTTCCGGCAACCGGTAGACCCGCGGCCACCGGCGACCCCTGCACGCGCTGCAGGACCGCCAACAGCGCCGCACAGGTCATCCGATTGTCGGTACTCAGCCCTGAGGCATCGACCAGTCGCACGCCCTCCATCGGGACTCCCCACGCCCGAAGTGTCCGGTCCACCACGTTGAGGCCGGCGGCGACGGTGCCCTGGCCGGAGTCGGCAACGCCGAGCTCCTTGAGGAGCATCTCCGCGGTGTCGTTGTCGCTCGTCGTCAGCATCTCCGCCAGGACGGCGGTCAGTGGCTCGGACTCCACCGATGCGAGCACCGCGAGCGCCGGATCCGCGGTGCCGACCCCGATCCCGCCGCTGATCTGCACATCGCGATCACGCAACAGTCGTGCGAACTCCCGGGCGGCGGCCTCACTGGGATTGCGCTGACGAGCGGTCCGTCCGAGCACTCGGGCGTCGTTGACCACCAGCGCGTCGTAGGGACCGGCTTCGACGAAGGCGACCGCAGGCCCCCACGACGGAATCACGAACTCGTCGTCGTACCGGGAACCATCACCCAGGATCGAGCCGTCGATGCTGGTGATGCCGGCCCCGACGACCGCGTCGGCGAGCCTGTCGAGCGAGGTGGTGTTGAACGCCGGCTGGCTGTCGTCCGCGATGGGGAAGTCCGCCGCGACGAGCAGCGGGTCGCCTCCTCCGACCAGGACGAGATCGCCCGCGACGACCCCGTCGACCGGTGTCGGGGCAACGACCTTGGTGGTGAACCGGTGGTCGGGTCCGAGCACTTCGAGTGCCACCGCCGCCACAGCGAGCTTGTGGGTACTGGCCGGGATCACCGGAGCGTCAGCGTTGTGCGCAAGGACCGGCCGACCGTCGACCGAGACGGCGAGGCACGAGCCTTCACCGACGAAGAAGGCCAGCTCGTTCATCGCGTCGGACAGCCGGTTGTCGTCGCCGGCGGTTGCCACACTCGCCGGTGCGCGTCGGAAGCTGAAGAATCCCGTCGTCAAGGCCGGCGAGGGTGCTCCGACCGGTTCCCGGGTCTGCGGGACCGGGTCGTCCGAACCGACCTGTGCCTCGTTCTCGTCGGCCTGACCGTCGCTCCAGACGAGCAGGGCCGTCAATGCCACGACCGGCACCAGTGCCAACGCGACGAGGGCGAACAGCGGCGCCATCCGATAGCGCACCGGTCCGGTCACCACGTCGACGCGCATGTTGCTCATCGGGGCCCCAGCAGTGCCGGCGCCGGGCCCGCCGGGTACGTGTCGAGCGTGTCCGCGAGCTGGTTCCACACGGGTCGGTACTCGCTCTGGTCGGAGATGGTCGGACCGTTCAGGATGAGCACGTACTCGACCTCGCCACCACCGTCGATCGGCAGGTACCCGGCGAGTGCCTTGACCGCGGGCGGATCGACGTTGAACGGCGGATTGTTGAGGGTGCCGGTCTTTCCGGTCAACCGTCCGGCGACGGGGTGGTCGACGAAGACCTCCGAGAGCGTGCCCGTCTGTCCTGCCACCGGCAGGCCCTTGCCGATCGGTGAGTCACTGTCGTAGCGCTCCACCACCGCCGCCAATGCGGCACAGGTGATGCGGTTGTCCAGGCTGAGTCCGGACCCATCGGCGAGGACGACCGAGTCGACGTTGACGCCCCAGTCGACGAGCTGTCGGCGGATCACCTCGAGGCCGGCCTCGCGGTTGCCCACGGTGGTGTCGCTTCTCCCGAGTTCCTTGACGACCAGCTCGGCGGTGTTGTTGTCGCTGTTGCCGAGCATCTCGGCGACCACAGCCGCCAGCGGGGCCGACTCGATCGAGGCGATCTCGACCGTGTCGGCGGGCGCGGTTCCCGATGACGGCTCGGCGCCCACGACGACGCCCCGAGCCTCGAGGAGCTGGGTGAACTCGCGAGCAGCCCCCTCGTTCGGGTCGTTCGCCCGAAGGTCGTCGCCGAACACGCGCGAATCGTTCACCATCAGCGCGTCGTACGGGCCACCTTCGAGGCCTTCGACCCCGTCGCCCCATCCCGGTGCGAAGAACTCGTCGTCGTAACGCGATCCGTCGCCGACGACCCCACCGGTCACCTGCTCGACGCCGGACGCGACGACCTCGTCGGCGAGCCGGTCGAGCGATGTCGGCGACGTGACCGGATATCGCTCCATGTTGGACGCCGGGTACCAGTCCGACGACAGCAGTGGGTCTCCACCGCCGACCAGGAACAGGTCCCCGGTCACCACCCCGTCGACCGGGGCCGCTGCCGCCTCGACGGTGGTGGTGTAGCGGAACTCCTCGCCCAGCCGCTCGAGCGCCACCGCGGCGACGAGGAGCTTCTGGCTGCTGGCCGGGATGACGGCCAGGTCTTCGTTTCGTGACGCCATCGCCTCCCCGTCGACGGAGATGACCCCGCACGAGCGGTCGTTGATCGTGCCGAGGAACCGGCTCGACTCCCCCCGGAACGCTTCGCCGTTCACGTCGCGCGAGATGATCGTCGGCATCCGTCGGAACGTCATGAGGCCGGTGGTGAGCGCCGGCGTCGCCGGCGGGGTGACACTCGACGCCTCGGCGACGGGCGCTGCCTCGGTCGACGTCGTCCTGGCCCGTCGACCACACGAACACCGCCGAACAGGATCAGTGCCGGGACGAGCGCGATCGCACCCAGCACCAACCATGGCCCGGGTCCCCGACCTCGACGACCCCGACCTCGACGAGCCGGACCTCGACGAGCCGGGGATTCACCGCCCACGGGCCTCACGGAACTTCGTGTACCTGACGAGGTGCCCGAGCGCAGTGACCGCCTGGCTGCCGCTCGGGTAGCACAGGCGGCCGAGTCGCCGCACGGTCGCGCGGACCGGCATTGTCGGGGTCGGCCGTTGCCAGCTCGGTGGCGACCAGGATCGGCTTGCCCGTCCGCACGCTCAGATCGTGGGCAGCCTCGGCGAAGCGCTCGTCCTGACGTTCGTGGTAGGCCACGATCCGCTCGAGGCCGTGGTCCGGATAGAAGCGGCCCTCGCGCATCATCCGCGCCTGGTTGCTCTGGATGCCGAGACCGAGGTAGATCACGGCATCGACATCGGGGTGCGTCGCGATCAACTCGAGCACTTCGGGGATCGTGTCCCTCACCTCGCCGCCGGCGCAGTCGACCGGATTGTTGCGGCTCCACCGGGGCGGCAGCTTGGCGTCGATCGCTGCTCGGAGATCGTCCGGTAGCTCCATCAGGACGATGTCGGGATCACGGGCGATCGCATCGGCGGTCACCACTCCCCAACCACCGGCGGTCGTCAGCACGATCGTGTTCGGCCCCTTCGGCAGCGGCTGGGTGGCGAACGTCGCAGCAGCCTCGAAGGCCTCGGTGACCGTGGCGGCACGGGTGATGCCGGCAGCCCGGCACTCCCCGTCGAAGATCTTGTCGTTGGCGGCCAACGCCCCGGTGTGGCTCGCTGCCGCCTGGGCGCCGCCCTCGGTCGCCCCGCCCTTCACGAGCACGAGCGGCTTGCGGGCGGCTGCCGTCGCCAACCGATCCATGAGGCCCCGTCCGTCGACGATGCCCTCCACGTAGGCGAGTCCGACCGACGTGGCGTCGTCGTCGGCGTACCAGTCGAGATAGTCGGCAACCGTCACCGCCGCCGCGTTGCCCGCCGAGACGGCTCGGCTGATACCGACCCCACTCGCCCGTGACATGTTCATGAAACTCGACACGAAGTTCCCGCTCTGGCTCGCCACGCCGATGCGTCCGGCCGGCGGATACGGCGCCACGATCTGGGCGCACAGATCGGCGGGCGTGCTGACCACGCCCTGGCCGTTCGGACCTGCGAGCAACATCCCGAGCTCGTCGGCGAGTGCCACGAGTTCGGCCTCGGCAACCCGACCTTCGTCACCGGCTTCGCCGTATCCGGCCGAGGTGAGGAACGCCGCCCGGATCCCCTTTGCGGCGCAGGCGCGGAGGAGATCAGGGTTGCTCGCGGCGGGGGTGCACACGAACACGAGGTCGAGTTCACCATCGGGGAGTTCGGCGATGTCGGCGACCGTGGCGATCCCGAGCACCTCCTCGCCCTTGAGGTTCGTCCCGTGGACCGCACCCTCATACCCGCTGGCGAGCAGGTTGTGCAGCGAGACGAACCCGAACTTGCCGGGGTGGGTCGAGGCTCCGGTCACGAGCACGCCTCGCGGGTCGAACAGCGCCCGGAACTGCTCGTCCGAGGGGCGCGGTCGGCTCGTGGGACGGGGCTGGTCGCCGTCGGCCCCGAGTTCGACGAGACCATCGACGGCCACGACCCGACCCGTCGGCTGCACGATCAACGGGTTGATGTCGACGCTGGCGACGTCGGATCGCTCGTGAGCGAGCCGTCCGAGCCCGACGAGGACGTCCGCGAGCTGCTGTCGGTCCACGGCTGCTTCTCCGCGGAACGGCCCGAGCAGCTTCTGCGTCGCAAGGTCATCGATCATCTCCGACGCGGTCACGGCGTCGAGCGGCGCGGGACGGAACACGACGTCGGCGACCGCTTCGGCCAGGATCCCGCCGACCCCGAGCATCACCGTCGGCCCGAACTGGGGATCGCGGATCACCCCCGCGATCAACTCTCGATTGCCCGAGATCATCGGCGCGATCAGGACGGACACGTCGCCGTCGTCGGGCAGCGCCGCTGCGAGCAGATCTGCAGCAGCCGCTTGCACCGCGACACGGTCCGCGAGACGAAGCCGGACCAGGCCGCGCTCGGTCTTGTGGGCGATGGCGTCGCCGTTCAGCTTGGCGACCACCGGGTAGCCGAGTTCGTCGGCAGCGTCGCCAGCGGCCCCGGCGTCGGTCACGAGCCGCTCCGGCGCTATCGGGACTCCGTACGCGGCGAGGATCGCCTTGGAGTCGCGCTCGGACAGGGTCGTGTCCGCGCCGGCAGCGGCTGCGGTCGTGTCTGGGGTCGCCATGCGACTGCCACGGTACTGCCGTGGTGGGTGGCGATGTGGGTCACTCGCCCCGGGACACGTTGTACGTGAGCACGCTCTTCGCGACCAACCGGCCCGTCGTCGCTCCGAACGCCTCGCTCTCGCAGAAGACGACCGTTCGGCCCCGCTTGGTCACCCAACCCTCGGCAACGACGTCCTCGTGCTTGACGGCGCTGAGGAACTGCACATGGAGGTCCACCGTGGCGTACCGGAAGGACTGGTCGAGCGCCGACCCGACGGCGGGAACCACGACGGTGTCGAGGAGCGCGGAGATCGCGCCGCCGTGCACGATCCCTCCCCCTTGCAGGAGTTCGGTGCGGAACGGGAGCCGCATCCGGCAGTAGTCCAGCCGGACCTCCTCGACCACGAACCCGAGGAGCGTCGGGAAGTTGACGCGTTCGGACTGACCGAACCGCGCCCACCTGACGTCGTCGGCCTCCGACAACGGCGTGTAGTTGGAGGCTCGATTCGGTGCAGGTGCGGACACACCGTCGAGTATCGCCGAATCGCTCCCGCCACCTGGTGTCCGGACGGCTACGGTGATCTCGAACTCAGCCCACGTCACCAGCCCACGTCACCAGGAGGTACTTCCATGACCGAGCTCTCCCGGGTCGCCCCGGCATTCGTCGAGATGGCCCACCGGATCGTCTGGGCGACGGTCGCCACGGTCGACGGGGCCGGCCGGCCTCGCACTCGGGTGCTGCATCCCATCTGGGAGTGGGACGGCGAGGAGCTCACCGGGTGGATCGCCACGTCGCCGCTGTCCCCGAAGGCCGCCGACCTCCGCCACCAGCCGATGGTGTCCGTCACCTACTGGGACGCGACCCAGGACACCTGCACGGCGGATTGTGACGTCGTGTGGGAGGAGACGCTCGAGGAGAAGGTGACCGGGTGGAACCGCTTCGCCGACGGTCCCGCTCCGGTCGGCTACGACCCGAAGCTGATTCCGGGTTGGACCGCGCCCGACGCCGAGAGCTTCGGGGTGTTGCGCCTGACCCCGCGATGGCTACGCGTGTTCCCGGGATCGTTGCTCATGCGTGGCGAAGGTGACCTCCTGGTGTGGAAGCGGTGATGCGCAGGCTCGGGGCGGCGAGTCGGGCCCGCGGCGTCAGGCAGGGATCAGCGCGGCGCGGAAGAACTCGATGATGTGTTCACTTCGCCGATCGAGCGCGGCCGGCGACAGCGGATTCTCGTCCAGCAGACCCTCGAGGAACGGCGCGTCGGAGAAGTAGCTGAGCAGCGCTCCGTATCCCGTGAGCAGGAGTTGCTCGGGGTTGTGCATCCGGAAGGTCCCTGCGGCCATCTCCCGGCGGAAGTAGTCCGCCGCCTGATCGAACATCGGTCGCAGGACTGCCGAGAGATCGATGCCGAGATGTGATCCCCCGTCGATCGCCTCTCGGCGCATCAAGGTGACGTACGAGGGGTTGTCGGCGAAGTACCCGAACCCGGCACGGAGGACCTGCTCGATCTTCGGCCAGCCGGTCGCCGTGGACTCGATGGCGCCGGCCAGCCGGGCGAACCAGTCCGACAGGAGGCGCTCGAACACCTCGCCGTACAGCGCCTCCTTCGATCCGAAGTGGTGCAGCAGACTCGGCCGCCGAATACCCACTTCGGCGGCGATGTCGTTGAGCGAGGTCCCGCTGTAGCCGTTCTGCGCGAAACAGATCAGCGCCGCATCGAGAATCTGGTCACGCGTCGATCGCCCTTCCGCGGGCGCCTCGAGCGGGGCGACGACACCGATCTCGGACATGGTGGACTGAACGCTAGTACCGACTCCGGATCGCTCCTCGGATTCCGGCGGGAGATCAGACCGCTCGACCGACGCCGCCGTCGACGACGACCAGTTCGGCGGTGGTCAGTCGCGATCCGAGCAGGAACCCGAACACTGCATCCTTGACGTCCTCGGGGGTACACACGGCGCCGAGCAGCGATCGATCGACGACGGCCTGCTTCACCGCGTCGAACGCGTCCCCGAAGCCGGCCTGGAGCCAGGAACCGTCGATGAATCCCGGACACACGGCGTTGACCTGCACCTTCGGGCCGAGCACCCGGGCGAGGGTGACGGTCAGGTTGTTCAGCCCCGCCTTGGAGGCACAGTACGGAATGGAGCTCCCGGTGCCGTAGACACCGGCGACGCTGGAGATGTTCACGATCTGACCGCCGTCACCCTCCCGCAGGGCGTCGGCCGCAGCACGCGCCATCTGGAACGGTCCGATCAGGTTGACGCCCATGATCGTCTGCCAGATCTCGGGGGTGACCGCCTCCAGGTCGTGGTGCGGGATGAAGCTCGTGGTGCCGGCGTTGTTGACGAGGATGTCGAGTCGTCCGAAGGCCTCCACCGCCGTGGCGACCAGGCGACGGCAGTCCGCATCGACCGACACGTCGGCCTGCACGGCGATCGCCTGCACCCCGTGCGTGGTGGCGAGCGCGGCGACCTCCTCGGCGGCATCCCGCGACCGGCTGTAGTTGACGGCGACCGAACATCCGGCCTCCGCCAGCGCGAGTGCCGTGGCCCGGCCGACGCCGGTACCGGCACCCGTGACGATTGCAGCGCTGCCTGCCAGATTCATGGATGCCCTCGCATTTCTCGGGGTTCGTGTGACAGTTCGGTTGGTCCGCCTGCTGGTCCGTCCGCACCGAAGTGTCACACAAACCGAGGGGGACGTAGCCTTTCGGCGCATGCAGATCGTCGCCGCACTCTTCGTGGAGAACTTCGAGATGCGTCAGGCGCCGGGCCCGTCGACCCGGATCGACCTGACGGGCGTGATGTTCTCGCAGGCCTCGCCGTCTCCGGTGCCGGTGACGCTCACGCCCCACCTGATCGGCCTGATCTTCTGTCCGCAGGACGAGTCCGGCAGCGGTGTGTTCGAGGTGGTGTTCCGGCGCGGTCTCGGCGAGGAGAGCGAACAGGTCGCCCGAAACGTCAGCCCGTTCACCGTGGAACCCGGCAAGTTCACCTACCGTCTGGTGCGCGGGGAGCTCGAGTTCGACGCGTACGGGACGGTGTTCGCCCACTGCCGCATCGATCACGGCCCGTGGCACATCGTGCCCTTCACCCTGCTTCCTCCGGCCTGACCGTCGGGTACCCTCGCCGTCGTGGCATTGACTGCGGAACAGGACCGGCTCGCGATCGCCCTCGTGCGGGGAATGGCCATGGACGGCCCGCTGGCCGCCAACAGCGGCCACCAGGGCACGGCCATGGCGCTCGCCCCGCTCGCCCACGTGCTGTACAGCCGGGTCCTCCGGCACGACCCGGCTGATCCCGCCTGGCCGGACCGCGACCGCTTCGTCCTCTCCAACGGGCACGCGTCGATCCTGCAGTACTCGATGCTGTTCCTGAGCGGGTTCGGCCTGGAACTCGACGATCTCCGGGCGTTCCGACAGTGGGACTCGGCGACACCGGGACACCCCGAGGCGGGCCACACCGCCGGCGTCGAGGTGACGACCGGCCCCCTCGGCCAGGGCTTCGCGAACGCGGTCGGCATGGCGATCGCCGAGGAGAACCTGCGCGCCCGCTTCGGCGCCGACGCCCAGGATCATCACACGTTCGTGATCGCCGGGGACGGCTGCTTCATGGAGGGCATCAGCCACGAGGCCGCATCGCTGGCCGGACACCTTCGTCTCGGACGTCTGATCTGCGTCTTCGACGACAACCGCATCACGATCGACGGACCGACGAGCCTGTCGACCGACGACGACGTCGCCGCCCGCTTCCGGGCCTACGGCTGGGATGTCGTCGAGCTCGGGGAGATCGCCGACGACCTCGATGCACTCGAGGCGGCGCTCGTCACCGCGAAGTCGACCGACCGCCCCTCGCTGCTGATCCTGCGCACGCACATCGGCGCGCCGTCACCTGATCACGTCGACACGCACGGCGCCCACGGCAACCCGTTCTCGGCGGACGACGTCGCCCGGACCAAAGCCGTCATGGGCATCCCGGACGAACCGTTCTGGGCGCCGGGTGATCTCGTCGACGCCTATCGGGCGCACGCCCGCGAACGGGGGGCGCAGTGGCGAGCCGCGTGGGAGCTGTCGAGCAGCGCCGTCACGGCGACGCCCGAGTGGAAGGCCGCCTGGTCCGGCGACGGGAACCGACGGTTGGGATGCCGACCTGCCGGTCTTTGCGTTCGGCGAGTCGCTGGCGACCCGCAAGGCGATCCAGACGGCCTTGGACGCGACGTACGACCGTCTGCCCGGCCTGATGTCCGGGTCCGCCGACCTGACCGGGAGCAACGGCACCGGACTGGCACGCACGACCGCGTTCACCTCGCAGGACCGGTCCGGCCGGTACCTGCACTACGGAATCCGCGAGCACGCCATGGGTGCGGCGCTCGTCGGGATGGCCCACCACGGTGGGACGCTGCCGATCGGCGGAACGTTCTTCGTGTTCGCCGACTACATGCGACCTCCGATCCGCCTTGCCGCGCTCTCGGGCGCGAAGTGCTGCTTCGTGTTCACGCACGACTCGGTCGGCGTGGGTGAGGACGGGCCGACGCACCAGCCGGTCGAGCACCTGGCCACCCTGCGGGCGATGCCGGGGCTCCACGTGATCAGACCGGCCGACGGCAACGAGACCATCCAGGCCTGGGCCGATGTCGTGCGTCACGACGGACCGTCGGTCCTGGTCCTGAGCCGACAGAACATACGGATCACGACCGACGGCTCGGCCGTCGCCCGCGGTGCGGGGATCGTCTCGGATCCGGACGGCGCCCGCTGCGGTGGTGCTGATCGGCACCGGCAGCGAGGTCGCGACCTGCGTCGACGCTGCCGCCGCGCTGGCCGATCGTGGGGTCGCCGCTCGTGTGGTCAGCCTGCCGAGCTGGGATCGATTCGCGGCGCAGGGCCGCTCGTTCCGAGACGAGATCCTGCCGCCCGGTGTGCCCGTGCTGTCGGTCGAGGCGGCCACGACGTTCGGTTGGGAGCGCTATGCCGACGCCTCGATCGGGATCGATCGGTTCGGCGCCAGCGCCCCCGGAGAACTCGTGCTCGACAAGCTCGGCATCAACGTCGATCATGTGGTGCAGCGAGCGCTCGAGCTCATTGCCTGACCCCATCCACCTGCCCCATTCAGCTGCCGAGGAGCGCCATGGCCACCATCAACCGTCTCATCGATCTGTACGAACAGCAGGGCCAGAGTGCCTGGCTCGACAACCTGCAGCGCGGCTACATCACCTCGGGTCAACTCGTGGCGCTGCGCGACAGCGGCGTACGGGGGTTGACGTCGAATCCCTCGATCTTCCAGAAGGCGATCCAGGGTTCGAGTGACTACGACGAGCAGTTCGCCGAGGTGCGTACCCTCGAACGATCGATCGTCGACGACTACTGGTCGCTGGTGATCCGCGACATCCACGGCGCCTGCGACGTCTTTTCGAAGGTGTACGACCAGTCGGGCGGCATCGACGGGTACGTCAGCGTGGAAGTCGATCCGGGTCTCGCCCACGACGGCCCCGGAACCGAGACTGCTGCCCGAGACCTCCACGAGCAGATCGATCGGCGCAACCTGATGGTCAAGATCCCGGGCACGCAGGAGGGTCTGGCGCCGATCGAGCAGATGATCGCCGAGGGACGCTCCATCAACGTCACCCTGATCTTCAGCCTCGATCGCTACGGCAAGGTGATGGAGTCCTATCTCGCAGGTCTGGAACGCCTCGCCGCCGACCCGGGCGCCGATCTCTCCGTGGTGGCGAGCGTGGCGAGCTTCTTCATCAGCCGCGTCGACTCCGAGGTCGATCGTCGACTCGAGGCCATCGGCAGCGACGAGGCACTCGCCCTGCGGGGCAAGGCCGCCGTCTCGCAGGCCAAGCTCGCCTACCAGCTCTTCACCGACGTGTTCTCCGGGCCCCGCTGGGAGGCCCTGGCCGCTCGGGGCGCCCGTGTGCAGCGGCCACTGTGGGCATCGACGTCGACCAAGAACCCGGCCTACCCCGACACCCTGTACGTCGACGAACTCATCGGACCGCACTCGGTCAACACCCTGCCCGACAACACCCTCGCGGCGTTCGCCGACCATGGCACGCTCGCCCGCACGATCGACACCGACGTCGATGGCGCTCGGGCGATCTGGGCCGCTCTCGCCGAGGTCGGTGTCGACATGGACGACGTCGCCGACCAGCTCGAGCGCGAAGGCGTCTCCAGCTTCCAGAAGTCCTTCGACGAGCTGATCACCGCCCTCGAAGCCAAGTCCGACACCCTCTGACCCAGCCTCTCGCGGCCTCACCACCGAAATCTCGCGGGATTCGGTCGCCACAGCGTCCGGATCGCGCGAAGTTTCGGGTTGGGTAGGGGCGTTCGGGGGATGGTGTCGTCAGGCGGAGGTGACGTTGATGGTCAGGCGGGGGTAGCCCTGGGCGCCGTTGGGCGCGACGGGTGCGTACTCCTCGGTCTGGGGCACGCCGTCACCGTCGAAGGCCCGCGCTTCGATGAGGTGCTTGCCGGGCTCGGCGTTCAGGCGGTAGACCCACTGGACCCAGGTGTCGTTCGAGGGGACGCCGCCGAGTTCGGCGTCGCGCCACTCCCCTTCGTCGACGCGCACCTGGACCTTCGACACGCCCTTGTGGATCGCCCAGGCCATGCCGCCGACGGCCACCTCGCCCGAGTGATCGCGTTTGCGCGGGGTGTCGATCCGGGCCATGGTCTTGATCGGGCCCTCCTTGGACCAACCGCGTGGGATCCAGTAGGCGTCGTAGTCCTCCCACCGGGTCAACTCGATGCTGGTCACCCACTTCGTGGCCGACACGTAGCCGTACAGACCGGGGACGACGATCCGGACGGGATAGCCGTTGCGGGCCGGCAGCGGCTCACCGTTCATCGCGATGGCGAGCAGGGCATCGCGACCGTCCATGACGACCTCGGTCGGCGTGCCGGCCGTCCAGCCGTCGATCGACCGGCTGACGATCTGGGTGGCGCCGTCCTGGACGCCTGCCTCCTCGAGGATGTCCTTGAGCAGGACGCCCTGCCAGAGCGCGTTGCCGATGTAGTCGCCGCCGACCGGGTTCGAGACGCAGGACAACGTGATGTACCGCTCCACCTGCGGGCGCGCCAACAGGTCGGCGAACGTGATGGTCATCGGGTTGTCGACCATTCCGCCGATGTCGAGCGACCAGGAATCCTTCGACACCTGGGGGATCACCAGCGCCGTGTCGATGCGATAGAAGTCGGCGTTGGGGGTCACGAACGGCTGCAGTCCCTCGACCGGCAGTTGCGCGTCTGCCGGGAAGCACCGGTGTCGGGGCGTTGGTCGACGGCAGGGCGATCGTGGCGCGCTCGGCACTCACGTCGAATCGCTGCTGGAGCATCCTGCCGAGCCCACCGACGAGCACGGCCGCCGAACCGATTCCGATCGCCCCGCCGACGAACCGTCGCCGGTCGACGCCCATGGTCTGGGGCCGGACCATCGGATCCGCGTCGGGACCCGTCGCCGTCTCGGTGCGGGCCGGTCGAGGCGCGAGGTACCACAGCACGGTGATCGACACCGCCGTACCGACGATGGTCGGCAGCAGCTTGGCCAGCGAGGGGTCGGGTCGGCGTCAGCACGGCGAACGAGCCGAGGAACCCGATCACGCAGGTGAGGGCATAGGCCGCGCCACGGGCGCCGCGCATGGCCAGGACGCCGACGACGATCCCGATCCCGACGACCACGATGAGTGCACCGGCGACCAGCACCGCCTTGTCGTTCGTCCCGAAGGTCTCGATCGCCCAGTTCTTCAGTGGCTTGGGCACCAGGTCGATGAACACCTGGCCGACGGGCACCACCGGCGACGCGGAACCCTGCACCAGGCCCACCATCAGCTCTGCGGCGGCGAGGCCCGCGCCGGTCGCCAGCAGACCCAGCACCGGTCCTTGCCACCTCGGGCCGTACGATCGAGATTCCATGGACCCAGATGTATCCGACACCACGTCGTCTCGGGCGCGATCGATCGTCTCCGAGCTCGGAGTTTCGGAGAATGTTCGACTGGCGGAAGAACTCGTTTCCGAAGCGCTCGGACTCATCAGCGACCAGCCTGACACGCTGGATCTCAAGATTGCCACCGCAGCCCTGACAGAAATGCGTGACGCCTACGCCGTCTTCGCTCCCTACAAGCACCGCCGCAAGGTGTCGATCTTCGGGTCGGCGCGCACGAGCGCCGACGATCCGCTCTACGACCTCACCCGCCGCCTCGCCGCGACCCTGGCCGACAAGGGCTGGATGACGGTCACCGGGGCCGGCCCCGGGATCATGGAGGCCGGCATGGAGGGCGCCGGACGGGAGATGTCGATCGGCGTGTCGATCCGGCTGCCGTTCGAGTCGGGCGCCAACTCGATCATCGCCGGCGACGAGAAGCACGTCAGCATGAAGTACTTCTTCACCCGCAAGGTGATGCTCATCAAGGAGTCCCAGGGCTTCGTCTGCCTTCCTGGCGGGTTCGGCACGCTCGACGAGATGTTCGAGCTGCTGACGCTCACGCAGACCGGCAAGGGCGTCCCGGTCCCGATCGTCCTGTTGGATGCGCCCGGCGACCCCTACTGGGAACGCGTCGACGACTTCGTCCGCGAGCAGCTGATCGGTCGCGGCCTCGTGTCGGCGACCGACATCGGTCTGTACACGATCACCAGCTCCTGCGATGAGGCCGCCCGGATCATCGACGGGTTCTACGCGAACTACGACTCGATTCGCCAGGTCGGCGATCACCTGATCGTCCGCATGCGCCAGGGTCCGAACGACGAGCAGTTGGCGGAGCTCAACGAACGCTTCGGACACCTCGTCGCCACAGGGGTCGATCGAGCGGGCAGAACCGTTCAAGGTGGAGCGCCGTGACGACGACAAGGTCGACCTGGACCGGATCTCGCTGGTGTTCGCCAAGCGGGGCTACAGCGATCTGATCGAGATGATCGGCGTGCTCAACAGCTACGTCTGACCGTCACGGATCTCCGAGTGGGCCGTCAGTCCGTCTGGTCGATCCGGCGGAGCAGGTCGGCAGCCTTCTCGATCGCCCGACGGGCCTGCATGAGCTGCTTGTCGGCGGCCGGGCGGGCGACCTCCCCGTCGGCGACGGCCTCGCGGAGACGATCGAAGGCGAGTTCGTCGAGATCGGCGGCGATCGACTCGAGCCGTCCGACGAACTCGTCGTACTCGCCGGTCATCGCCGAAGTGCCTCGGCCACGATGTCGACGGGGTGCCGCACGTCGCAGTCGAGCACCGCGGCGAGATGCATCGAACACCCCGGGTTGGCGCTCGCGACCACGGTGGCACCCGAGCGGGCCCGGGCCCGTTCGATGGCGCCGATCTTGCGCTCGCGGATCGCTCCGGCGAGGTCCGGCTGGAGCGCCGAGTAGGCGCCACCGGCGCCGCAGCACAGCCCGTCGTCGTCGAGTTCCACCACGTCGGCGACGTGGGCCAACAACGTGCGGACCGAGTCGTGGGTCCGCTGCACGTGTCGGAGGTGACACGGATCCTGGACGATCACCGTCGGTCTGGGTCCCGACGCAGCGGGCAGCCGATCGAGGTTGGCGGCGAGCCACTCGTCGATGTCCAGCACCCGCTCGCTGAACCGCGTCGCCGCCGGTGTACCGAGCAGATGGCCGTAGTCCTTCATCGCTGCACCGCATCCGGCGGAGTCCACGAGGATCGGTGCGTCGCCGGGCATCGAGTCGATCACCCGTCGGGCCAGCGCAGCCGCGTCGTCGTGCAGCCCGGCGTGGACGTGGAGCGCGCCGCAGCAGGCGCCCGCGGAGCCCGGCACCGCGAACGTGGCGCCGGTGAGCGTGACGAGTGCAGCGGCACTGCGATGCGTCTCGCGTTGCCACGCGTCCATGACACACCCGGTGACGAGCCACACGTCGGCCTCGGCAGCACCGGCCGTCGAGGTGACCGCCGGCGGCCGGCGGAGAGGCAGCGGTGGCACGCCGAGCCGACGCGGCACCACGCGGAGTCGTTGGGCAACCGCGAGGGCGGACGAACCCGCCAACAGCGTGCGATGGTGCCCGAGCACCCGGAAACCGAGTCGCTGCCACCAGGGGGTGATCCGACCTGCCGTTGCCAACGCCGTCCGAGTGCCTTCCATGAGCGCACCGAACTGCACGCCGCTGGGGCAGGCCGGTTCGCAGCCCCGACACTGGACGCAGGTCTCGACGAAGTCGACGAACGACTCGTCGATCTCGCAGCGTGCCGCTGTCCACCGCCCGCATGGCATCGATACGTCCGCGAGGCGAGTAGCCCTCCTCACCGGTCACCCGGAACGTCGGACAGTGCGGCAAGCACAGCCCACAGCTCACGCACGTCGACAGCAGCTCCGGATCGAGGCCGAGCACCGACAGCGCCGTGGTCGGCGACGGCGAATCCATCGGCGCACACCGTAGCCGGAGGTTTCCGAGCGGATCCGGTCCCGGATTCCGGGACCGATCGCGCACTGATCGAGCAGCGGCGGGACTTCGGGCCGGCGGGCCAGTTCCCGACGTCGGCCGAGGTGTCGATGTCACAGCGGCCAGGCCTGCAGCGCAGTTTGTTGTTGTACAACTGGAAGCCGAGCTCGAGGTACACGTGGCGTCAAGCAGCAGACGGTGCTGCCGATGCCGAGATCGCCACGATCGCAGCGAGCATCAAGGCCTACCCGCGCAAGTTGTTCTTGACCATCTATCACGAGCCCGAGGACAACGTGAACGCCGACGGCGGGTTCGGGGATGACACCGCAGGACTACGCAGCGATGTACCGCCGGGTGGTGACCAAGTTGCGTGAGGCCGGTGTGACCAACGCGGTGTTCGTGTGGAACATGATGGGTCACTACGGATGGCGCGACTACTACGACGCGTTGTATCCGGGTGATGCCTACGTCGACTGGATGGCATACGACCCGTACATCACCGACGAAAGCCGAGCCGACGTGTTCGGGTTGATCAACTTCACGGTCCCGAAACTCAACTGGCCGGGCTACTACGCCTGGGCGACCGCCAAGGCCATACTCGAGCAGTCCATGCCCGAAGGCCACACGATCCACCGCATCGCCCGAGACCACGGTCGGCTCCTCGTCGGGCGAACCATTCGGGTGTCGAGCCCGCAGGGCCGGTTCGCCGACGCCGACCGGGTCGACGGCGCGGTGCTCGAACGAATTCAACCGTACGGCAAGCACCTGTTCTACGAATGGTCGACCGGTGAGGTGGGCCACGTCCACCTCGGGCTGTTCGGCAAGTTCCGTGTCCAGACGACCGACAGCTCGCCCGACCCGATCGGTGAGGTGCGGATGCGTCTGCAGACCGAGCCCGACGAGCAGCGCGACGAGTACGTCACCATCGATCTCAGTGGACCGACGGCCTGTTCGATCGACCCGCCCTCGGTGCGCACCGACATCCTCGCCCGGCTCGGCCCCGACCCGATCCGACGGGGCTCGACGCCCGACCGCATGATCGACAAGATGCTGCGGAGCAAGCGTGGCATCGGCGACCTGCTGATGGACCAGTCGGTGGTGTGCGGCGTCGGCAACGTCTACCGCGCCGAGGCGCTGTTCGTGTGCGGCATCCACCCGCTGCGACCCGGCGCCGACTGCGACCCGGCAGAGCTCCTTGCCCTGTGGGCCACCATCCAGGGCATGCTCCGCCAGGGCGTGAAGGACGGTCGGATCGTCACGGTCAGTCGAGCCGACCTCGGAATCGCGAGCAACCACCGGATCCGGCGCAGGCGAGGCGACCTACGCGTACAAGCGCGACCGGTGCCTGCTGTGCGGCGATGCCATCGCCCGCATCGAGATCGCCAACCGCACCTGCTACTTCTGTCCGACTCACCAACCTTCGTGAGGCCCACCGAGCCGGTGAGGCCCATCGCCGCCGCGACGGCACCACCTCGATCGGGCCTACGCTGGGTCGATGACCGCTCTGGACCAGATCCCCGCCATCGTCGGTGACCTCCGCGACGGCTTCCGCGCCGGGGTCGTTCGCACGATCGACTCGCGTGAAGCACAGCTGCGTCGGTTGCGCACGATGCTGACCGAGCAGGAGGATCGGTTCGTCGATGCGCTCGTGGCCGACGTCGGCAAGCCACGCATCGAGGCCTACATGACCGAGATCGCGTTCACGGTGAACGAGATCGATCACACGCTCAAGCACCTGCACGCGTGGACCACCCCGGCGAAGGTGAAGGTGCCACTCACGTTCAAGCCCGGCAAGGCCCGCCTGCATCCGGACCCCTTGGGCACGGTGTGCATCATCGCCCCGTGGAACTACCCGGTCCAGTTGCTGTTCGCACCGCTGGTGCCGGCCCTTGCCGCCGGCAACACGGCGGTGCTGAAGCCCTCGGAGGTCACGCCGACGGTGTCGGCGCTCATCGAGGAACTGGTACCGCTCTACTTCGACCGCCACGTCGTCGCCGTCGTGACCGGAGCGGTCGAGGAGACCACCGTCCTGCTCGAGCAGCGATTCGACCACATCTTCTACACCGGCAACGGCAAGGTCGGGTCGCGTGGTGATGCGCGCTGCGGCCGAACACCTCACTCCCGTCACGCTTGGAGCTCGGCGGGAAGAGCCCGGCGATCGTCGCCGAGGACGCCAACGTTGCCGTGGCCGCCCGTCGGATCGCCTGGGCGAAGTTCCTGAACGCGGGCCAGACCTGCGTGGCACCCGACTACGTCCTCGTCCACGACAGCGTGGAGGACGAGTTCCTCGGTGCGCTCGCCGATGCAGTCCGCGCCTTCTACGGCGCCGATCCGCGCCGCTCGCCCGACTACGCCCGGATCGTCAACCTCAACCACTTCGATCGCCTCTGGCGCCTCATCCAGGACGGCGGCTACGACACGACCGTGTTCGGCGGCGACGGAGACCGGGAGAGCCGCTATCTCGCTCCGACCGTGCTCGCCGGGGTCAAGCCCGATGCAGCGGTCATGGCCGACGAGATCTTCGGACCGATTCTGCCCGATCCTCACCATCGGTGACGTCGACGAGGCGATCCGCTTCGTCAACGATCGTGACAAGCCGCTGGCGCTCTACGCCTTCAGCGAGAGCCACGACGTCCTCGATCATGTCGTGGCGAACACCACCGCCGGTGGCGTCACGCTGAACCATGCCGTGATGCACCTCGCCGTGCCGGATCTCCCCTTCGGCGGAGTCGGCGCCAGCGGCATGGGGGCGTACCACGGCAAGGCCGGCTTCGACACGTTCACCCACCACAAGGCCGTGCTCGACAAGCCGACCCGTCCCGACCCCGCGCTGATGTACCCGCCCTACACGAGCATGAAGCAGCGCATCATCCGCCGCTTCATGTAGGCGCTCCGAGCGGCCGGCTACTGCGCCGTCCACGCCGGCGCGTCGGGATCGCCGCGCCAGTACCGCAACCGCAGCTGCGCCTCGGGCATCGCCGCCGGGTTCGCCATGCCGGCAACGAGGCGCATCAACGTGGCGGCGACCAACCGGAGCTCCGAGAATGCTCGGGTCGCCGGATCGTCGGCCAACGACCGGCCGTACCCCTCGGCGAATGCCTCGTACTCCCGCCGCTCGACGGGCCGCTCGACGGGCCGCTCCACCGGTCGGCCCACGTGAGCATCGGCCCGTGATCCCACCCCGGTGGCGCCCAGCACAGCAGATCCCAGTCGATCAGCACCGGGCCGTCGGCCGTCATGATCACGTTGCCCGGATGGACGTCGCCGTGACACACCACCTGGCCGCCGAAGCCCTGCCAGTCGCGATGACGGTCGATCGTGTCCTCGATACCCCGGCGAGCTGCGTGCGTCGAGCGCCGCCGCGGTGCGCTCCAGCAGCGCATCGAAGTCCCACCACGGCAACGCCGACGGCGACGGCAGCGGAACCGACGCCGGCAGGACGCCCGGGTCGAGACCGTGCACGACCCGAACCATCGCGCCCACCGCCCGCCAGTCGATCGGCTCGTCGGCGGACTCGATGCGGTGCCAGCAGGTCACGCTCATGCCGTCGTGGACGACGACGTCGTCGCGAGATGCCACGGGCACACGAAGGCCGTGACGCGCGCAGCACGTCGGCCAGCGCGAGTGAGGCCTCTGCGCCGACGGACGGCGTGCTCACGCGCAGCACCATCGCGTCGGCCTCGAAGATCGCATTCATGCCCATCCTCATCAGCACGGGCTCGCCGAGGCCCCAGGTCGCTGCGGCGCGTCGAGCCGCCCGACGTGCGGTCTCGGGGTCACGGATCGGCCCGTCGACGTAGGCCCGTCGGGCCGCTCCCGGCAGCATCATCGACCGGTGAGGACGTCGACGCCGGGATTGAGACGGCCGTCGGGATCGAACTCGTACGTGATCCGACGATGCAGGTCGATCGTCTCCCGGTCGGGAGTCGGTCGAATCTGGCGGTCGGGTGTGGTGCACGATGCCGACACCGATCTCGGCGACGAACGACCCGGCCCCCGTCACGGTCTGAGCGGAGCGCAGATCGGTCAACGAGGACGGCGCCACCGACCATCGGTGCTCGGGAAGCTCGGGAGGGCCATCCGCCGGGCGCAGCCCCGATGCCCCGACCTGCCGCTGGACGTCATCAGGATGGCCGTCGAGCAGGACCCACGTCGTCGCGCCGTCCCACAGGATCGAGGTCGGACGGTAGAGCTCCCTCAGCAGGTCCCAGGGGTCACGCTCACTGGTGAACCATCGCTCACCGACGGGGCGGGGTCGCGTTCGCAGGATCACGTCGGCGAGAAACCCGAGCGTCCCTCGGGACCCGACCAGCAGGCGGCAGAGATCGAACCCGCTCACGTTCTTCACCGTCGGCCCGCCGACCTTCACCACCTCACCGGCCGCCGAGACGTACCGCACCTGGAGCACCGTGTCGCGAACCGGCCCCCACCCCAGCCGACGCACGCCACTGTGTCCGACCGCCAGCGCCCCACCGATCGTTCCGCCGTCGGGTACCGCCACGCACTGCCCGAACTCGGCCAGCGCTGCGTCGACCTCGGCGACCGGCGTCCCTGCGCCGCAGCGAATGGTCATCTCCGCCGGCTGCACCCACTCGATCCCGGTCGGTGCCGTGACGCACCGGACCCCGGCCACCGGGCCGCCACGCGTGCCGGCTCCGCTGATGGTCACGGGTCCGTCGGTGCCGACCGCAGTGGCGAACTCCGCGACGGCGTCGTCCAGGCTCACACCCAGGCACCGTCGGGAACGGCGTGGACATCACCACACCGAGCCGGGCTCGGGAGCACCTTGTCGGGGTTCGACAGCAGGCCGGGATCGAACGCCCGCCGCAGGTCGGCCTGGGCTGCAAGGTCCACCGGGGAGAACATGAGCGGCATCAGATCCCGCTTCTCGAGGCCGATCCCGTGCTCACCGCTCAGCACTCCCCCGGCGGCGACCGATGCCCGCACGATCTCGTCGCCGGCAGCGTGGACCCGATCGATCACCCCTGGCTCGCGAGCGTCGTAGACCAGCAGCGGGTGCAGGTTGCCGTCGCCGGCATGGAACACGTTGAGCACGAGCAGGTCGTGCCGAGCCGCGATCTCGTAGACCTGTTCCAGCACCTCGGGCAGCCGATGACGAGGAACGACGGTGTCGTGCAAGTAGTAGTTCGGCTTGATGCGGGCGATCGCGCCGAAGGCCGACTTGCGTCCCTTCCAGAGCAGTGCCCGTTCGGCGTCGTCGGCAGCGACACGCACCGTCCCGACATTGCGCAACGTGGCCAGCTCACGGATCCGCTCGACCTGGGCCGCCACTGCAGCGGGCAGACCGACCACCTCGACGAGGAGCGCCGCCGCCTGGTGCACCGGCAGACCGGCATGGATGAACTCCTCCACCGCTTGCAGGCACAGCTGATCCATCATCTCGACGGCCGCCGGAACGATGCCGTCGGCGATGATGTCGCTCACCAACTGCGCGCCGTCGGCCACCTCGGCGAAGTCGAGCAGCATCGTCGCCACGTCCGGTGGGTTCTGCATGAGCTTCACGCAGATCTTCGTCGCAACGCCGAACATGCCCTCGCTGCCGACGAACGCCCCGCGAAGGTCGTAGCCATCGGGTTCGGGCTCCTCGCCGCCGAGTTCGATCAACGATCCGTCGGGGAGCACCACCTCGATGGCATGGATGTGGGCGCTCGTCACGCCGTCGGCCAGGCAGTGCGGTCCGCCCGAGTTGTTCGCGACGTTCCCCCCGATCGAACAGGTCTGCTGGCTGCTCGGATCGGGGGCGAAGTGCACACCGAGGTGTGCGATCTGGCGGGACAGGTCGAGGTTCAGGACACCCGGCTCGACCCACGCCAACCGGTTGATCGGATCCACCGACAGGATCCGGTTCATCTTGGACGTCGAGATGACGATCGAGCCGGGCATCGGCACCGCGCCCCCGGCCAACCCGGTGCCCGAGCCACGGGCCACGAACGGCACGTCGAACTCGTTCGCGACTCGGACGATCGCCTGGACATCCTCGGTCGATTCGGCGAAACACACGACGGCGGCGTCACCGACGAGATTGGACGCGTCGTGGCGGTACAGGTGGAGTTCTGCGGCCGTGCAGCGGACCTGGTCGGGACGAAGCGTCGTCTGCAGCCGCTGGACCAGCTGCGAGGGGCTCATCGGGGAACCCGACGCCCCTTGGGTGGTCTGGGTCGCATCACGATGACGCGTCCGCTCTCCACCGGCACCCCGTCGACGAACACCTGGTCATCGGGTCCGACGTGCTCGTCGAGCGACACCAGCCGACCGTCACGACGAGCGTGCAACTCGTCTTCGGTGTGCTTCATCACCATGCGCCCCTCGCGGACGGCGTCGAGGACATCTCGCGACTTGGCCAGCATGTTGTCTGCGGCCGATCGGGCCATCTGGCCAGGTGCGATCTGCGACGCCGTGGCCTTGACCTTGCGCTTCGCGTATCCGGCGGTGGCGACGCCGGCGACGACGCCGCCGGCGAACCAGGTGACTCGCTTCATCATGTGCGTCGCCTCCGTTTCTGTCTGGTCGACCGTGTCGCGGGCGCGGCCTCGATGGCGTCCACATGCCTGGCGGCGGCGATCGGTGCGCTGCGGGGAGCGGTCATCGGACCGATCGCCGGACTGCGCGGCGTGCCCCGAAGGCGGGCAATGGTACGCGAGGTTCCGCGGGCCAGTCCCGCCGCCTTGATCATCGGCGTCGAGAACGACGTCCTCGTCACCGTGCCGCCGACGGCGTCGCTGATCGCTTCGGCGGAGCCGAGCACTCGATCGAAGCGCTCGAGATCGGCACGCGCCTCGTTGACGGTCGCGCGAGCCTCATCGGTCGTGTCCTGGAGTTCCAGGATGAGCGGCGTGGTCTCGGCTCGAAGGTCGTCGAGCTCGCGTCGCACGTCTCGCAGCGCATCCAGCACGCGCATCAGCACCACGACGAGTGCCGTGAACCCGAGACAACACAGCACCGCTGCGACGACGAGCACCAGTTCGCCGGCGGTCACGTCGGGTCCTTCATGCGCGCCGGCCGTCCGGTAGCTCGTCGCCATGCCCGCTCGGCTCGTACCAGCGTCGGCCCTGCAGGCCGTCGGGCAGGTACTGCTGATCGCGGGCACCGGAAGCATGGTCGTGAGGATACTCGTATCCGACACCGTGGCCGAGTGTCGCTGCGCCCTGGTAGTGCGAGTCTCGGAGGTGCGCGGGCACCTCACCCACCGCGCCGTCGCGAACGTCCTGCCGGGCGTTCCAGATCGCCAGTGCGGCCCGGTTGCTCTTGGGTGCGGTCGCCAGGTACACCGCTGCCTGGGCGAGGTTCAGCTGCGCCTCCGGCAGACCGACGTGTTCGAGCGCGTGCGCTGCGGCGACGGCGACCTGCAGCGCCTGGCTGTCGGCGAGGCCGACGTCCTCGGAGGCGAAGATCACCATCCGTCGGGCGATGAACCGGGCGTCCTCGCCGGCTTCGAGCATCCGGGCGAGCCAGTAGATGGAGGCATCGGGGTCCGACCCGCGCATCGACTTGATGAACGCACTCACCACGTCGTAGTGGTCGTCGACGCCGTAGCGCAGTGCGCTGGTCCCGAGGGCCGACTCGACGTGTTCGAGTTCCACATGCCCGTATCCCGACAGTGCACAGGCGACCTCGAGCGCTGTCAACACCTGTCGACCGTCGCCGCCGGCCCGGTCGACGAGCAGCGTGATGGCGTCGGGGTCGGCCGTTGCGCCTTCGGCCTGGAGGCCTCGGCTCACGAGCGTCTCGATGGCGGCCCGATCGAGTGGCTCGAGGCGGAACAGCGTCGACCGGCTGCGAAGGGGCGCATTCACCTCGAAGAACGGGTTCTCGGTGGTGGCGCCGATCAGCGTGAGGGTTCCGTCCTCGACGGCGGGCAGCAGGGCGTCCTGCTGGGACTTCGAGAACCGGTGGATCTCGTCGAGGAAGAGGATCGTTCCCTGGCCGCGTTCCCCGAGCCGCTGACGGGCCCGTTCGATCGTCTCGCGGACGTCCTTCACGCCGGCGTTCACCGCCGACAGCTGCTCGAACGCTCGGTCGGTGCTCCCCGCAACAGCGAGCGCCAGCGTGGTCTTGCCCGTGCCGGGTGGTCCCCAGAGCAGCGCCGACGACAACCGGTCCGTCTCGACCAGTCGTCGCAGCGGTTTGCCCGGTCCGACGAGGTGATCCTGGCCGACGACGTCGTCGATGGTGCGCGGCCGCAGCCGCGCTGCGAGCGGCGCCCGGGCGCGACGTTGCTCCTCGGCGGCCACAGCGAAGAGATCGTCGTTCACCGCGTCGACAGCCAGGTGAGTGCGGGGCGATAGCTGGAGAGGCGGAACTCCACGACGTGGGCGAGCAGCCAGGTCGGCTCCGCCCACTTCCACGAGACGAACTCGATCTCGTCGGGCGTCGGGATCACGTCGTCGGACCGGGCACGGAAGAGGAACCAGCGTTGCGCCTGACCCAAGCGCTTGCCGGCGCCGCGCACGTGCTCGGGGAACTCGTACACGAGCCACTCGGGGTACTCGTCGACCAGTTCGACGTCCCCGCCGGAGAGGCCGGTCTCCTCCCCCAACTCCCTCCATGCCGCCTCCGTCGGACGTTCACCGATGTCGATGCCGCCCTGCGGAAGCTGCCACGCACCTGGCACATCGCTGCGCTCGAACACCAGGAGCTCACCTCGCGAGTTCACCACGGCGGCCACCACTCCGGCACGGAAGCTCGAACTCGCCATCGTGTGGAGGGTAGCTCGTCGGTTCCGTCGCCGGGCCCAGCCCAGCGGCCCGGCTCAGCGGCCCAGGGTCCGGAGCCGAGCGGTGACGTCGGCGAACTCGTCGTCGTGCTCCGCCACCGCGGCAAACCAACGGCGAGCACTGATCGGATCACCCAGACGGTCGTACAGGTCCGCGATCACGTACCACTGACGCAGGTTGAAGTCCCGGACCACCTTCGGTCGCTTGGTGGCCGGCTCCATCAGTTCGAGGGCGCCTCGCAGGTCGCCCTGATCGGCGAGCGCTCCGGCCGCGACGATGCGGCCCTCGGCCATCACGTCCTGGCTCGGCGAGGTGGCCTTGATCTCCTGCCACACCAGATCCACGGCGGCCCAGCGACCCTGAGCCCGCTGGCAGTCGGCGATCACCGGCAACAGCGCCGGGTTGGCGTGCAGGTCCTGGGCGGTCTGGAGCGCGGCGACGGCCTGCTTGTACAGACCCATGCGGTAGTTCGCCAGGCCGGCGATCTCGTGCGCCGCCGCCACCGTCGGTGCCTCCTTGGCGATCGACGAGGCGATGCGTCGGGCCTCCTGGAACCGTTCTCGGTCCAGCGCCTCGGACGCCTGGGCGAGCCGCTCGGACAGCCGCGTGCCACGCTGGGTGCCGAGTGCGCCGACCAGTTCCGCGGCGACCTCGGGGTCGAGCGGCTTCGGTGCCCTGCGGGGTGGCGCGTTCTCAGTGGCCGCCGCATCAGGCGTCGAAGCCCGCTTCGAGGCGCCGGTGGCGGCCCGCCGTACCGATCCTTCGTCGATCCACTGCTCGGTGGTCCGACCCTCGATGCGCTGGCGCTCGAGGTCGGGATCGACCGGCTCACGCGGCAACCGCCGAGCCTTGACCTCCAGCGATCGGCGCTGCGCCTCCGTCTGCGGGCGCGCGGGGCGCTCGTCGCGGCCTCCGGACCGACTTCCGGGCCGACCGCCGGACCGACCGGCCGGCCGACCACCCGAGCGTCCGCCGGCACCCCCGGGTTTGCCGGAGCGGGAACTCCTGTCACCCGGCTTGTCCGAGGGCTTGCCGTACCGGCTCTGCTTGTCGCCGGGCTTGCCAGACGACTTCCCGTACGACTTGCCGGAGCCGTTGCCGGCGGGCTTGCCAGACGGACGACCGCTCGGACGACGAGCGTCGTCGCGGCGCGGTGGACGAGAGGTGGAGCCCGTGGACATGGGTCGCCATGCTACGGGTCGCAGAGCAATCTGGGGCGAAAACGCGAAGAACGCACCGCCGGCAAACCCGGACGGTGCGTTCCTCGATCGAAATCCGGCGACGTCCTACTCTCCCAGGGGATCACTCCCCAAGTACCATCGGCGCTGACAGGCTTAACTTCCGTGTTCGGGATGGGAACGGGTGTGACCCTGTCGCTATGGTCACCGAAATCAGTTGTCAATGAGGGTTCTCCTCAAGGACTCCAGAGCAAGCACGAGCTGTTCAAAACCAAGCCCTCGGCCGATTAGTACCGGTCGGCTGAACGTGTTACCACGCTTACACCTCCGGCCTATCAACGTGATGGTCTCGTCACGGGCCTTACTGCGTTAACCGCATGGGAATACTCATCTTCAACCGGGTTTCCCACTTAGATGCTTTCAGCGGTTATCCCTTCCGTAGGTAGCAAATCTGCGATGCTTCTGGCGAAACAACAGACACACCAGAGCTACGTCCGTCCCGGTCCTCTCGTACTAAGGACAGCAGTTGTCAGTATTCCTTCGGCTGCGGAGGATAGGGACCGAACTGTCTCACGACGTTCTGAACCCAGCTCGCGTACCGCTTTAATGGGCGAACAGCCCAACCCTTGGGACCTGCTTCAGCCCCAGGATGCGATGAGCCGACATCGAGGTGCCAAACCTTCCCGTCGATATGGACTCTTGGGGAAGATTAGCCTGTTATCCCCGGGGTACCTTTTATCCGTTGAGCGACCACACTTCCACACGTGATGGCCGGGTCACTATGCCCTACTTTCGTACCTGCTCGACTTGTAGGTCTCGCAGTCAAGCTCCCTTGTGTCATTGCACTCGACGACTGATTGCCGACCAGTCTGAGGGAACCTTTGGGCGCCTCCGTTACTCTTTAGGAGGCGACCGCCCCAGTCAAACTACCCGCCTGGCGCTGTCCCTGATCCGGATCACGGACCGAGGTTAGAGCTCCAAAGTACGCAGGGTGGTATTTCAACGATGACTCCACACTGGCTGGCGCCAATGCTTCCAAGTCTCCCACCTATCCTACACAACGCAATTCAAAACTCAACACCAAGTTATAGTAAAGGTCCACGGGGTCTTTCCGTCCTTCCGCAGCTAACGAGCATCTTTACTCGTACTTCAATTTCACCGGGTCTATGGTTGAGA